>NZ_CP053827.1:0-1200000 GCF_013372145.1 Campylobacter hyointestinalis subsp. hyointestinalis
TTGTTAGCAAATGAAGTCTTAGAACTTTTAAGTCAAGAAATTTCAAAAAATGAGATGGAAAACTATATATCTCAAATCAAATTCAATGAAAAACTATCAAATAACGAAACTGCTATTTTTACAGCACCAAACGAACTTATGGCTAAATTTATACAAACTAGATATGCTTCTAAGATCGCTCATCTTTTTGAGATAAAAACAGGAAATAAACCAAATATAAGCATCACTACTCAAAAAAATAAACTATCTATCAAAACAAAAGACGTAGATGTAAAACAGATCAGAACTCAAAGTTCGCTTTTAAATCCAAGCTATACTTTTGAAAGCTTCGTCGTAGGCGACTCAAATCAATTCGCATATATTAGTTCAAAACAAGTAGCAGCAAATCCAGGCCTTGTTTATAATCCACTTTTTATATATGGCTCAACTGGACTTGGCAAAACTCACCTTTTACAATCCATCGGAAATTACTGTTTAGAACACGGAAAAACAGTTATATGTGTAACTAGCGAACAATTTATGAGCGATTTTATGAGAAACGTTGAAAATAGAACTATGAATAAATTTAAAGAAAAATATCGTAGTTGTGATGTTTTACTTATAGACGATATCCAATTTTTTCATAAATCAGAAAAAACACAAGAAGAGTTTTTTCATACTTTCAACGAAATTCACGCCAAAAACGGTCAGATCGTTATGACTTCAGATAAACCACCAAAAATGCTAAAAGGTTTTGAAGAAAGATTAAAAAGTCGTTTTGAATGGGGACTTATGGCTGATATCACACCGCCTGAGCTTGATACTAAAATACGCATTATAAAAGCAAAATGTGAGTTTGATGGTATAAATTTAAGCAGTGATATAACAGAATACATAGCTACAAATATGGGTGACAATATCCGCGAGATAGAAAGCGCTATCATAAACATAAACGCATTTGCAAATATTATGCGTCAAGAAATAACTCTTGAATTTGCTAAAAACGTTATTAAAGATCAGATAAAAGAGAAAAAAGAAAATATAAGCCTTGAAAATATCATAGATTGTGTAAGCAAAGAAATGAATATAAAACCAAGCGATATAAAAAGTAAAAGTCGTACAAAAGGCATAGTAGAAGCTAGAAGAATTTGTATATATTTAGCAAAATCTCTTACTCCAAACTCAATGCCTCAACTAGCAACACATTTTGGATTAAAAGATCATAGTGCAGTTAGTCATAACATAAAAAAAATAAATGAGATAATCAATAACGATGAATATTTTAAAGCAAGAGTCGAAGAGCTAAAAAATAAGATAACATCAAAGGAATAATGTGAAAATCTGTGAAAATATCAAAAAAGTTTTTCAACCGTAAAATATCAAATTTAAAGGCGTTTGATGTTGGTTTTCACAAAATCAACATACCAACTAAATAAAAAAATATAATTTAAATTTAAAAGGCAAAAAAATGAAAGTTCTAATCAAAAAAAATGTCCTTGAATCAATAGTAACAAACACAAATCCTTACCTAGAAAAAAAAGACCTTAGTTCCATAACTTCACATATTTTTATATCTGCAAAAGATGGAATTTTAAGTATAAAAGCAACAGATCATGAAATAGGTCTAGCATACAACGTAAAAAATGCTGTAATAAATGATGAAGGAAAAGCTACTGCAAACGGAAAAAAACTTCTTGATATAATCAAAAGCCTAAAAGACGGTGATATAATGCTAGAAACTATACAAAATCACCTTTATATAAAACAAAATAATTCAAAATATAGACTACCTATGCAAAAAGCAGAAGATTTTCCATCATTTCCAAATTTAGAAAATAAAAAGAAATTTGATATAAACGCAGGACTCTTAAGTAAAAGCTTAAGAAAAATATCAAATTCAATTGAAGCAGTAAATTCAAAAATAGAACTAACTGGAGCTTTAATAGATGTAAAAAAAGAATATATAAATTTAGTCGGAACAGATACTAAAAGACTTAGTATATATAAGCTAGAAACAAACTCTGATAATGAAAACTCAAATATAATAATACCAAAAAAAGCTATAACTGAAATTCAAAAACTATTTTTTGAAAATATAGAAATTTACTATGATGAAAATATTCTTATAGCCGTTTCACAAAACTTTGAGTTTTTCACAAAACTCATAAATGGAAAATATCCTGACTATAACAGAGTTATTCCTAATGAAACAAAACAAAATTTAGTCCTAAATAGAGAAAAAATGATAGAAGGTATAAAAACTATATCTATGCTATCAGAATACATAAAAATAACTTTTAACGCTGAAAATATAAGCTTTGAAAGTATAAATGAAGACAATAGTGAAGCAAAAACTCTGATAGAATACAAAAACAATATATCTGAAGAGATAGTAATTGGTATGAAAAATAAATTTATATTAGACTTTTTAACAAGTATAGAAGATAGCGAATTTTCTCTTGGATACAATGATTCAGCACTACCTTTTATACTAAGCTCAGGTGATTTAAAAACTGTGATAATGCCGGTAAATATATAAGGAACAAAATGGAAAATTTAGAAAAAAAAGATTATGGCGCTGGAAATATCAAGGTTTTAAAAGGTCTTGAAGCTGTTAGAAAACGCCCTGGAATGTATATAGGCGATACTAATATAAATGGCCTTCATCATATGATCTATGAAGTAGTAGATAACTCCATAGATGAAGCAATGGCTGGATATTGCGATACTATCGATATTGAGCTTACAAATGAAGGCTCAGCTATAATCACAGATAATGGTAGGGGAATTCCAGTAGATATTCATCCAACTGAGAAAATCTCAGCTGCGACTGTGGTTTTAACCGTTCTTCACGCTGGGGGTAAATTTGATAAAGATACATATAAAGTATCAGGCGGACTTCATGGAGTTGGTGTATCAGTTGTCAATGCTCTATCTAAAAAATTAGTTTTAAACATAAAAAGAGATGGGAAACTTCATCGCCAAGAATTCGCCGAAGGCATACCTCAAAGCGATTTAGAAGTTATCAAAACCACAAATAGAACTGGAACTAGCGTGGAGTTTTGGCCTGATGATACTATCTTTGAAATAACTAAATTTGATAGAGAAATTTTAGCCAAAAGATTTAAAGAATTAGCATATTTAAATCCAAAAATTACTATAAATTTCAAAGACCAAAGAGATGGATTTAAAGAGAGTTATCACTTTGATGGCGGACTTGAGAGCTTTGTCACTGATATGAATAAGAGCAATCCAGTAAGCAAAGCTGTGAGCTTTAGCGGTGGGGAAGATGATGTTATAGTTGATTTTGCTCTTTTATATAATGATACATATAGCGAAAATTTATTAAGCTTTGTAAATAATATTAAAACCCCCGATGGTGGAACTCACGAAGCTGGATTTAGAGCTGGACTTACTAGAGCTATCACAAATTACATAGCAGCAAACGCCGCTGCTCGTGAAAAAGATACCAAAATCACTGGAGATGATATAAGAGAAGGTCTTATAGCAGTAATCAGCGTAAAAGTTCCAGAACCTCAGTTTGAAGGACAAACTAAAGGAAAACTAGGCTCAAGTTATGTAAAACCTATCGTTCAAAAGATGACTTTTGAAGTACTTTGCAAATATTTTGAAGAAAATCCAAACGAAGCAAAAGCCATTATGAATAAAGCTCTAATGGCAGCTCGTGGCAGGGAAGCAGCTAAAAAAGCAAGAGATTTAACACGTAAAAAAGATAGTTTAAATAGCGTCGGAACGCTTCCTGGCAAGTTAGCAGACTGTCAAAGTAAAGATCCAAGCGAGAGTGAAATTTACCTTGTAGAGGGAGATTCTGCTGGAGGTTCTGCAAAACAAGGTCGTGATAGAGCATTTCAAGCGATACTTCCACTTCGCGGTAAGATTTTAAATGTAGAAAAAAGTAGGCTTGATAAAATTCTTAAATCAGAAGAGATAAAAAATATGATAACCGCGTTTGGTTGTGGTATAGGAGAAGAATTTGATCTGGCTAGACTTAGATATCATAAGATCATCATTATGACCGATGCTGATGTCGATGGAAGCCATATCCAGACTCTGCTTCTTACGTTTTTCTTTAGATTTCTTACGCCAATTATCGAAAATGGATATGTTTATCTAGCTCAACCACCACTTTATAGATATAAAAAAGGTAAAAAAGAAATTTATTTAAAAGATGAAAAAGCTTTAAATGAATTCCTTATAGAAACAGGTATCGAGGGAGAGAGTTTTGAAGGTGTCGGAAATAAAGATTTGATCGATTATCTAAAGATAATAGCGGCTTATAGAAGCATACTTATTGAACTTAAAAAACGTTTTAATATCTTAGTTGCTATAAGATATATGATAGAAAATCCAGATATTATAGCAAGAGATTACAACGAACTTTTTGGAGTTATCAAGAAAAAGCTTGAAGATGAAGGATTTAATATCTTAAATTCATACGTCAATGAAGATGAGATAAGGGTTTATGTACAGACTGAAAACGGACTTGAAGAACTTGTTATAAATGATAATCTTTTTGCAAATCCTCTTTATGAAGAAGCCGTTCATATCTTTACAAAAATGAAAGAGCGTGAGATAGATCTAAAAAGAGATCCAGTAGAAGTGCTTGAAGAGATAGAAAAAAATGCTAAAAAAGGTGCTTATATACAACGCTATAAAGGTCTTGGAGAGATGAATCCAAGCCAACTTTGGGATACGACTATGAATCCAGAAAATAGACGTTTGTTAAAAATCGACGTAAAAGATATGGAAGCTGCAAGTGGAGTTTTTGAACTATTTATGGGTGATGAAGTCGAACCTAGACGCGAATATATCCAAGCACACGCAAAAGATGTAAAACATCTGGACGTTTGATGCTTTATAGCCAAACAAAGGAGCGAAGCAACCGCTTTGCTCTTGCACTTCGTATAGCTATTCCATTTATTTTCGTATTGTTTTTTTGGGGTTATACTTTTTTAAAGATTGATCTATTTGCCAAACAAGATCTTGTACTGTTTTTAGCACTTACTTTAGCTTATGTTTATTACACTTTTTTTATGATATATCACGGTTTTAACTCAAGTTTTATAGACCAAAACACTAAAACATTCACAAAAGAAAAGATAAGCGATATCATTAAAAAAAGTATAAAAAAACAAGAAAACAGAAATATCGTGATGATAGGCATAAAAAATTTAAATGAGATAAATCAAAGATATGGTTTTGAGAATTTAGATCAAATTTTAAGGCTTTTTGTCATTGAATTAGAGTATTTTTTAAAGAAAAAAAATCTATATAATATTCCTATAGGAAAGTATTTTGATGGTTATTTTTTGATGCTTTTAGATTCTAAAGAGAGCGCTCTTAGTCATATATTAAAAGAATTTGAGCTTTATATATCTAAAAGAGGCATAAACAATATAGAGATAAACACTGTTTTTAGTATGTTGCCAAATAGTTATGACGTAAATTTAAACAGTACGATTTCAGCACTTTTTTATAAGATATTAGATGATGAAAATAGCAAAAAAATTGATATAAATGATTATGAAAAGATGATTTATGATGCCATACAAAACAGAAATTTCATTTTAAAGTTTCAAACTATAAAAGATAACAAATTTGATAAAGATATGATATATCTCATACAAAAACTTAAATTTAATTCTCAAAATATACCAAAATACAAACTCACAAAAATTATAAATCAAATGGGTTATGAGATAAAATATGATCTTGAAATTATAAAATTATTGTTTGAAGATCTAAATTTCAATAAGATAAAGCATAAACTTTTTATAGAAATTTCGCCCGTTAGTATAAGAAATCACGAGTTTATGACTAAATTCTTTAAATTAGTAAGAGATAAAAATATAGATCCAAAAAAGATTGTATTTGAGTTTTTTGAAGAGAGTTATTTTAAGCAGATAAATAAATTTAAAGAGATAATGAACGAATACAAAAAACAGGGCTTTTGCTTTGCTTTATCTCATTTTGGTGGTCAAAATTCCAGCTTAGAATATCTAAAATATTTAGAAGTTGATTATATAATCTACGATATGGAATTTAGTAAAAATCTAAATGATTCTAAATTTGAAAAGATATTACAAAGCATAGAAATATTATCAAAAAATCTTGGTATAAAAACTATAATAAGATTTATCGATAAAGATGAAATTTACGATAAAGTAAAAAAGAGCGGTATAGATTTTTTACAAGGATTTTGTATAGATAAACCAAAAAATACTTTAGGAGAAATTCAGTGAAATATGGTGAAAAAATAATAAATAAATTTGATATAGAAAAAGATCTTGAAATTTGGTCAAACTCTAGTAAAAACGACTATGCTATACGCATAACTTTACCTGAGTTCGCGTGCTTTTGTCCGCGCTCAGGATATCCTGATTTTGCGACTATATACTTAACTTACGTGCCGCGTGACTTTGTAGTCGAACTAAAAGCGATAAAACTCTATATAAATAGCTTTTTAAACCGCCATATAAGTCACGAAGCAAGTATAAACGAGATCTATGATACTTTAGATAAAAAGTTAAATCCAAAGTATTTACGCGTTGTGGGTGACTTCAACCCACGCGGAAACGTGCATACGGTTATAGAACTAGACTCAAATTTAGTTCGTAAAGAAAAATTTGACGTGAGTTCTATCACTTTAGAAACTACTCGCAAATTTTAAGGCTCAAAAATGATAAACGCTAAACTCATCGATCACATCTTTAAAGCTGCTTCGATTTCACGTTGGAATGACTATCCAAAAATGGTAAATTTAGTCGAGCTTGACAAACAAGCACATAAATTTATAATAGCTTATTTTATCGCAAAGCAAGAATTTGACGTGGATATGAACTATATCATAGAAGGCGGTGTTTTTGAGTTTTTAAGTCGTGTAGTAGTGACTGACATACGCCCTGATGTGTTTCATCAGATCCAAAAATCCAAAAATCAAGAAATACAGAGCTGGATACTGGGCAAACTTGAAAATATGGTTGAAGACATCGACGATGGTAATTTTTTTGAAAGGTTTAAAGCTTATCAAGACGATAAAACTCATAAAAAAGAGCGTCTTATCTTAAAAGCGGCTAGCTATATAGCGACAAAATGGGAGTTTAGCATAGTTTATCAAACTAGCAAGTTTTTAAGTGATATAGAAGAGTTAAAACAAAAAGTAGATGAGGAACTAGAAGATTACTATGAACTTATAGGAGTTCGTAAGATCGCTATGAATCAAAAACTAGCTCGCATCATAGATCTAAGTGGACGTCTTCGCTTCCAAAAGCGTTGGGCACAAACTCAACGAATACCAGAGACTGCGGTATTAGGACATATGCTAGTCGTGGCGATATTTGCTTATTTTTATAGCTTAAAAGTAGGGGCTTGCCCAAAACGACTTGAAAATAACTTTTATTGCGCTTTGTTTCACGACTTACCAGAAAGCCTTACGCGTGACATCATAAGTCCCGTAAAATATGGTATAAGCGGACTAAATGAGATAATAAGCGAATATGAGATGAGGCTTATAGATGAGCGAATTTTACCTTTTGTTCCTGAGAGTTTTAGAGACGAGTTTAGCTACATTTTAGGTGTTAGAAAAGAAGAGGGCATTTTAAAAAAAGATGAGTTTGAAAATCGTATAAAAAAAACAATTCCAGTACATTTTGAAGGCAGTATGAGTAGCGTAAATGATAATGAGTTCAACGCTATAGACGGTAAAGCTCTAAAATGCTGCGACAATCTAGCCGCTTACGTAGAAGCGGGAATTTCCATAAGTTATGGTGTAAAAAGCAAGGATTTAGTCAGCGGATTTAGCAACATACAAGCTAAATTTGATAAAAACCCAAAGATAGAAGGCGTCGATTTTAGTAAAATTTGTGCTGAGATCATAGAGTATTTTGATATAAAACTTTAGAAACCCTTCCCCAGATGACTGCGGCACACACTAAGAAAAAGTGCTCTGCTATGTTCCCATCCTGAAGCGGTTCTTTTTAAAAGCATTGCACAGGTCTAAGGAAAGGCGAAAAAAATTATATCTAAATCATACTTAAATTAGGATTATTTTATGAACGTTAAATTTCATTTGCTATCGGTTTTTAGGGAACTTTTTATCCCACATCATAGATCTTTAGAGTTTCGCGCGAAGATATTTGCCGCGATGATATGTGCCAAAAAAAATATATCTGATAGCGATTTTGAAGACATAAAAGATATCGCGGACGAAATTTATCCAAATGATGTTAAAAGGATAGGCGTCTTGATACAAACTGTAAAAGAGTATGTAAATAAAGTAAAAGTTCTTAACTTTTTAAATTTAGACAACCTTTTACTCGACATAGACGATGAACTAAAAAACATAAAACGCTACGCTAAAAAGATAGATTTTGCTCATCTTAGACGTCTTATGGTTGATAGTGACGAAGAAGACGCACTCATCCAACAAAGAGTTTATGAGTATTTTTTAGAAGAAGTTAAAAGATATAGTTGATAAAATTTAGCTTTATGTTTTTATTTTACACTTTTATATGCAGATCAAATTTATTACCAAACTACCAACTATATCTTATAAAATAGTATAAATTTAGTTATTTTGTATATTTAAATAGACATTTCGTAAAAATTATCCTATACTAAAACATATTTGCATCAAGGATCTACTATGAATACTCATAAATATATCGGAAAAAAAAAAGGGGGGGGGTTAAGCTTTTTTAAATTTTTAAAAGACTATTTACTCTATTTGTTATGTTAGTATTAATCCATACTAACATAACAATTTATTTTTTCATATTTATCGCTTTTTGTATCATCTGATCACTTGTCGTGATAGACTTCGCGCTTGCATCGTACGCTTTTTGCATAATGATAAGATCAGTCAAAGACGTGCCTAGATCGACGTTTGACATCTCAAGTGAGCTATTTTGTATCTTTGCTCCGTATATCACTTCACCGTTTGCATCCGTATAAAATATCGGTCTACCAGAATTTGAAGTCGCAGAGTAAGCATTTTCGCTGACTTTGCTTAGTCCTTGGTCATTTTGGAAATGATAAAGCGCCACTTTAGCTACGGAACTCATCTTTCCGTTGTCAAATATAGCCACTATTTCGCCGTTATCATTCATACTATATTCTTTTAGGAGTCCTTCAGCAGAGCCGTCTTTTGTGATATTTGTCATCACAGACGTATTTGCACTCGTTACTATACCATCATAACCAGAGTTTGGCGTACCTTCAGTATAAAAACTACCGAAGTTTAATTTGACACCGCCTACTTCGGTAATGGTACTTGAAACTAGAGCGCCTTTGCTATTGTACGTAAGTGCGCCTGCAGATGTACTTAAAACTTCGTTTGTAGGTGATGTCATTGTAGCAGTTACGTTCCAGATAGTTTGATCGCCGGTTTGTGGAACTTGTTTTTTATACTCTAGTTTTATAGTATTTTTTGTGCCATCTGCGTTATATACGTCTGTAGTCGAGCTAAATGTATTTGCGGCTTCTTGTTTTACTGTAGCTTCTGCAGTGATAGTTAACTCTCCGTCTAAATTCAGCTTACTGACGTCATAGTTTTTTATCTCAAATTTACCGTCTTTGTCGGCTGTAGCTTTTGCTGTGACTTGTTTCCCATCAATGTCTGTTATCTTTATATAAACTTCTTGATTTTCATTTATGCTTAACACTTCTGGAGTATCTTTTAGATCGCCTTTAAGTGAGATAGTTTTTGCATCTTTATTTAACTGGTCTGTTGTAGAACTCGCACTTATGCTTAGATCTCCGTCTAAATTTAGGTCTTTTACATCGATATTATTTAAACTAAATTTGCCATCAAAATCTGTCTTAGCGCTCACTTCTAAAGTCTTGCCGTCTTTATCTGTGATCTTTAAATTTACGGTTTGATTTTCACCGATGTCTAGTTTGTGTTCAGCTACGTTTAGATCCCCGTTTATGTTTAGTTTTTTAGCTACTTTATCTAAAGTTTGATTTATCTGATCGTTGGTTAAATTTAACTCTTCTTTGGTCGCTGGATTTATGTTTAAATTTAATTTTACGTTGTCTTGGATCAAGCTAGAGTCTAAATTTCCTTTAAATTTAACCTCTGTTGTAGCAGTAGCTGGTATAAAAAGTATGTTTGGTAGATGTATTTTTGTCTGTGCATCGACTGCTCCAAGCTTGATAGAGTTTCCAGTCTCAACCGTAAATGCTTCGCCGTTTGTTCCTGCTCCTAGTTTATCTTGTGCGTTTTGACTAAGACCTATGGGAGATAAATTTGCCATTGTACCTTGCAAGTATCTACCGCTAGCATCTACCATATCTCCATTTGCGTCTCTTATGAAATCGCCGTTTCTAGTAAAATACAGCTCATTGCCTACACTTACGCCGAAAAATCCATCTCCTTCGATAGCCATATCAAACACTTTATCGGTGCTAGTTATGCTACCTTGAGAGAATTTCAAAGAAGTCGCCATACTAGTCGAGCCAAGTCCTATTTGAGAGGTTACTGGAGTAGAGCCTTGCGCAAGAGTCTGATAAAATATGCTTTTAAACTCAGGTGTGCTTGACTTAAAGCCGACATTATTTACGTTTGATATGTTATTTGCAACTACATCGATACCAAATCCTTGAGATTTTACTCCACTGATACCGTTGTAAAAACCTATCATCATGAGTTTGTACCCTCGCTACTACTTTCGCCACTATTTGATACTGTAGTTTTTTTAACAGGTTCGGTAAATTCAGTTACTTTGTCTATAGCAACGTACTCACCTGCTATTTTTACTTGAGCTACGCCATTTACGAATTTAACTGCTTCAACCGGATATGAGCCTATGACTGACTCTTGTTTTTGGTCTGAAGTATCTGTATAGTTTGCTTTTATGAGATATTCACCTGGTAGTGTTTGTAAGCCATTATTATCCGTACCGTCCCAAGTAAATTTATTTATACCTTTATTTAGCTCTTTAAATGGTATGGTTTTTACTACTTTTCCAGTAGAATCATAGATCTCAACGTTACCAAATTTAGCGCTATTATCAAAATACAATTTAAAATCCACGCTACTAGTAGCCGTATCTTTTGAGATAGCATTTGAGAAATTTGCTATCTTTCCAAGTGCACTCATAGCAGTCATTGAAAGACTACCTTGCATCTGGTTGGTGAGTTGTTTCATAACTTTATTTGTATTTTCTTGCATTTCAAGAGTTGCTAACTGACTGGTTTGTTCAAGCATCTTTGCACTATCCATAGGCTCGGTTGGATCTTGATATTGAAGTTCTGTAAGAAGAAGTTTCATAAAGGCATCTTTATTAAGGGTTGCTTTTGGGTTTGTTCCTGTACCTGCTACGTTTTTTTCTTTTTCAGCAGTTTCGGCTGCTGCCCACCGATCTGTCGTAAATGTCGGAGTTGTAGTGTTATTTACTGAACTGATTGCCATTTGAAATCCTTTTAATGCTTTATTGATTTTATTTAAGCAAATTTTATTCCACTTAAATATAACGTGGTAAGACAAGCTCTAAAACGACTTTTTGTTCATCGCTATCTTGCTCATCAAAGTTTTGTTTGTAATTTTTAAATTTGCCACGATCGTTTTGATTTCCGCTTTGTCTTTGGTCGCTAAAATTCATAGAAAGTTCGGTAAAACCCATATTTACAAGGCTATTTTTAAACTCTGCTTGGTTTTGTATAAAAAGCTGCATAGTTTGGTTGTTTGAGTTGAAATTTATATGAAGGTTGTTTCCGCGGTTTATCATAGTGACTTCGACTTCGCCAAGATTTCCGGGGTTTAAAGTCATATGAAATCTTGTAACTGGCGGCTTGTATTCATTGATCTTTTCTTGCAAATCACTAGCAAATGTCTCAAAAGTCTGTTTTATCTGAGTATTTTTAGCTTGTATTTTTGCATTTGCGATGATGTCTTTGACAAGGCTATTTTGGTTGGAATTCGTATTTGACTCACCTGAATTGCTCTCATTTGCGCTGGTTTCTAAGCTCTTGTCTTTTAGCAAATCTTGCAAAGAGATGCTATTTTTATTATCAAATTTACTATTTTGCGTCTCATTTACTTGCTCTTTTATGGCTCTTTTTGTTAAATTTGCAAGGTACTCATCTATGCTAGGATCGGTTTTATGTTTTGTAGTAAGCTCTTTTATATTAGTTGCATTTGTAGTTTGTATTTTTACCTCATTTTTTATATCGTTATTAGATTCAGCTATTTTGTTAGTTAGCTTGTTATCTTTATCTATAGCGGTAGATACGGCTTTTGAAAGTGTTTTATCACCCTCTATTTTTGCTAACGTTACATCGCTTTGTTTGTTTGTTTGTTTTAAATTTAAAGATTTTTCATCTTTTAAAACAGTTTCTTTAGGGGTAACGCTTTGAAGCAGTTTATTTAAATTTATAGTTTCATCTTTTTTTGTAGTTTGTTCCAAAACGTTTTGTACTTTTTTCTTTGTTACCTGGTCTAAAACAACTTCTTTAAAGTCAAAAAAACCGTTTTGTGCAAGTCCTTTAAACTGTTCTTTTAGTGTTGCTATGTCTTCTTTTGTGATTTTTATATTGCTAAGATTTAGGCCAAATTTTTTACTTAAATTTATAAGGTCTTGTAAATTTTTTGCACTTTTTATCTCATTTACGTTTTTTTCTGTTGATAAAAGTTTGGCTAGGTTATTTGAAAGTGTTGGAAAACTACCCAATTTTTCGCCACCATTCAAAGACTCTAAAAGCCCTAAAAGTTGGATAAAATCGGCATTTTCTAAAAGAGTTCCAGTGTCGCCTACGTCTAGCTTTGTGCTATTTGTATCAGATGTTTTTTGGCTTGCTTTTTGGATTATCTCTTTTGCGTCTTTTTCGCTGATGTTTTTATTTTTATTTACGCTATCTAAAACAAATGATAGAAAATCTCCACCTTCGTCGCTTCCTCCACTTAGAGTATCTGTTTTTTTAACTTGTGTCGTAGGCTGAGATACGTTATTTAATAATGAATTTAGACCTTCCATAAAGTATCCTAAAAATATTTTTGAGATATATATGCAAAAAGCATTCCAAAATCTATATTTTTAAATTTATTAAGTGGTTTTTAAATTTATTAAGTTAAGTTTTTCAGATATTTTTTATTGTAAATATTTAGATTAAGTAAAATTTGGATATAATCAGCCACTAAAATTTAAAACGCATGAGGAAAACATTTGGAAAAGATAAGAAATATTGCAGTTATCGCCCACGTTGACCACGGTAAAACCACTATGGTCGATGAGCTCCTAAAACAATCAGGAACTTTTACCGAACATCAAGCAGTAGGTGAAAGGGTGATGGATAGCAATGATATTGAGCGTGAGCGTGGAATCACTATCCTTAGTAAAAATACAGCGATTCGTTATAAAGATCATAAAATAAACATTATAGATACTCCAGGGCACGCCGATTTTGGTGGTGAAGTTGAGCGTGTTTTAAAGATGGTAGATGGTGTTTTGCTTCTTGTAGATGCACAAGAAGGCGTTATGCCACAAACTAAATTCGTCGTAAAAAAAGCTCTTAGCTTAGGTCTTCGTCCGATAGTCGTTATAAACAAAATCGATAAACTAGCAGCAGATCCAGATAGGGTTATAAATGAAATTTTCGATCTATTCGTCGCACTTGACGCTACTGATGAGCAGCTGGAATTTCCTGTAGTTTATGCCGCTGCTAAAAATGGTTATGCAAAGCTTAAGCTTGATGATGAAAACGTAGATATGAAACCGCTTTTTGAGACTATTTTAGCTCACGTTCCAGAGCCGAGCGGAAAAGACGACAATCCTCTTCAACTCCAAGTTTTCACTCTAGATTATGATAATTACGTTGGCAAGATCGGTATAGCTCGTATATTTAACGGTAAAATCAGTAAAAATCAAAACGTTATGCTAGCTAAAGCTGATGGTACAAAAACCACCGGACGTATAAGCAAACTTATCGGATTTTTCGGACTTGATAGAATGGATATAAACGAAGCTGGAACCGGTGATATCGTGGCTATCGCAGGATTTGAGACGCTTGATGTTGGCGATAGTGTTGTTGATCCAAATAATCCTATGCCACTTGACCCACTCCATATTGAAGAGCCGACACTTAGCGTCGTATTTAGTGTAAATGACTCACCACTTGCAGGAACAGAGGGTAAATTTGTCACTTCAAATAAGATAGATGAACGCTTAGAGAGCGAAATGAAGACAAACATTGCTATGAAATATGAAAATATAGGTGAGGGTAAATTTAAAGTAAGCGGTCGTGGCGAATTACAGATCACTATTTTAGCTGAAAATATGCGTAGAGAGGGCTTTGAGTTCTGTCTTGGCAGACCTGAAGTTATCATAAAAGTTATAGACGGCGTAAGATGTGAGCCTTATGAGCTTCTTGTTATCGACTCTCCAGATGATTGTACCGGAACTGTTATCGAAAAACTAGGCAAAAGAAAAGCCGAAATGGTAAGTATGAATCCAACAGGTGATGGACAAACTAGAATCGAGTTTGAGATACCAGCGCGCGGACTTATCGGCTTTAGAAGTCAGTTTTTAACTGATACCAAAGGCGAGGGCGTTATGAACCATAGCTTTTTGGAATTTCGTCCATTAAGCGGTTCAGTCGAGCATAGAAGTAATGGCGCTTTAGTCAGTATGGAAAGTGGCGTGGCTTTGGCATACTCACTATTTAACTTACAAGATCGTGGTGTCCTTTTTTGCGATCCGCAAACTAAAGTTTATGTCGGTATGATTATTGGAGAACATAGCCGTCCAAACGATCTTGACGTAAATCCTATAAAAGGTAAAAATTTGACAAACGTACGTGCAAGTGGAAGTGATGACGCTATAAAACTAGTTCCGCCACGCAAACATAGCTTGGAGCGCGCTCTTGAATGGATAGAAGAAGACGAGCTTGTAGAAGTAACTCCTATAAATATTCGTATTCGCAAACGCTACCTTGATCCAACTATGAGAAAAAGAATGGCAAAATCTAAAGAATAATGAGCCTAAAAGAGCTAGAACTCACTAGAAAAAGGTTGAAAGCTAAGCTTTTGGCCTTGATTTTCACTTCTGCATTTGCAGGTTTTATTCTTGCTGTTTTGCTATTTGCTTTTGATGTTTTTTTAGCTTTGATAGCTGGAGTTTTTACTACTTTATATATTTATTATCACTATAAATTTAAGATCACAAGCGACTTTGAAGCAGGACTAAAAGAGAGAGTTTTAGCAGAATTATTTGACTTTGATAAGCTAACATTACCGCTTGATAAAGTAGAGTTTTTACAAAATGAAAATGACGAAAACGCCATTATAAACTATTATCCACTTTTTGCGGCCAAATTTGATGAGTTTGAAGCTCTGTTTTATGATGTTTGCTTAGAAGATAAGATCACTAAAAATAGGCTATTTTACGGACTTTTTGTTAGTTCTAAATTTAAAAAACATATCCAAAACGAACTCGATATATCAAATTTAAAAGAGACCTTCGGTTTTGATGTCACAGTCAAAATATCAGACGATAAAGTTTTAGTATATATAAATCAAGGCCATGATAGCTTAGCTCTAAATTTAAAAACTCCGTTAGATGAAACTGGACTTGATATCACTAAATTTAAAAAAGAGATAAATGCGATTTTAGAGTTATTTAAAAGGTTATAAAACAAATTTTATGTATAGTTCATCGTTAAAACTGGTTTAAAAATGGCTATAGATTTTTATGTTTTGATCAAAGTGTAACTGCCCATTTCCAAAACGGTACGATCACGCATCTTACGCCTTCAAATGCGCTGTCTGCTTCATTTGCATTACTGATGATGTAAATTTTTTTAATACCTAAATTTTTAAAATGATCTATTTGCTTTTTAAATTTAAGAAAGATGAGTTCTGGTGGTAAAAATGGTTCTATTTTTATGGCTATGTTTTTTTGAGGCAAATAAAAGTCTATTTTATCATCAAAATAGATCTCGCTTTGTAGCTTTAAAAGTTCACAAAAGACCATGTTTGCAACTGTTATTTTTGGATCTTTTTCGTAACTTAATGCATTTTTTAAGCCAAAATCATAAAAATACACTCTTTTAAAACTGCTTTTTTTATCAAGATGTGGTACAAAGCATATCAAATTTATATCTTCAAATTCGTGGGTAGCTTCATAAATTTTGTCTTTGGAAATTTTAGTATGCGTTTTTAACTCTTTGTAAATTTTGTAGGCATTAAAGCTTTGATGGATCTGTGAAGCTAGCTTCGAAAGCATAGTCACTTGAAGCGGTTTAAAAACGGATCTGAGTTTTGTTTGCAAAAACTCGGTTATTTCAAAATCTTGCAAAAATGCTGTTTTTACACTGTTTCCGCGTGCTAAAAAATGGCTAAAAAGTGTCCTTGCTTCGTAGTTTTTACCATAATTCGCGATAAACTCTTCATAATCAAATCCATTAATAAAAAAATCGCTAAACCCCTCAAGCTTTAAAGAGTTAGAGCAAGTTGAAATAATGATATTTTCACATTTAAATTGTAATTTAAAGTCGTTTTTTACTCCATCTATTCCAAGCGCTTTTATACCTTTTGTTTTTATAAAATCATTTAAATTTAGTAAGAAATTTGGTTCGTTTATTCTTGCATCATCTAAGTTTATATATAAAAACTCTCTATCTTTGAAGTTTCGCAGATACTCTGTTAAAATCGTAGTTTTACCGCTATTTAAGCCACCTTTTAAAAGGATCTTGCTTCCGCTTGGTTTTAGTTTTCTATCTATAAATTTACCGTTTTTAGGCGGGTTTTCGTAAAAGTATTCTAAAATATTCATAGACAAACTCCAAATAAAATTTGCTCCAAATCTAGCCTAAATTTAAGTAAAATCAAATAAATTTTTCTCCAAATTTTTCACGCAAAAACTCTTTCTTGTCAAATCATTTGCGCCGTATTTAGCTAAAGCTTCAACGTGAGCCTTCACTCCGTATCCTTTGTGTTTAGCGTAGCCAAAGCTTGGGTAAATCTTATCAAAGCTTCTCATCTGTCTATCACGGCTGACTTTTGCGATGATACTTGCCGCGCTTACTTGAAGTACGCTAGCATCGGCTTTTATAATGGTTTTTATATTTTTGACACCATAATCGCAGTTTCCATCATAGATAAAATCGCACTCTTTAAAATGATTTTTGATAACCTTTAAAGCACGTCTTAGACATTGGCTAAGCCCGATTTCGTCAATTATTGTATTTCTAAAATAAACTACTAGATAATCACTCATTTTTTCTAGTTTTAAAAAGATTTTTTCGCGCCCTTTTTCGCTCAGCTTTTTTGAGTCATTTAGCCCAATAGTTAAGAGCTCATCTATAAATTCAGGTTTAAAAACACATCCTACAACAACTAATTCGCCAGCTAATGCACCTCGTCCAGCTTCATCTATACCGCAAATTTTAACCATTTTTTTACTTTTGCAATTTTCGTTTTTGATAGATCGAGCTTAAAAACGCAACTAAAATAAAGCCAAAGCCGATAGTTCCAGTCACTGCTTCGCTGATCTCGTGAAAAATATTTATAAACATAATGATAGCTAACGCCAAAATAGCGTAATGTGCGCCGTGTTCAAGATAGATAAAGCTCTCAAGCGTCTTTTTATGCACCATAAATAAAGTAAGGCTTCTAACAAACATAGCTCCTATGCCAAGACCTATCATAATGATAAAGATATTTTCACTCATCGCAAACGCTCCTATAACTCCATCAAAGCTAAAGCTAGCATCCAAAACTTCAAGATATAAAAATCCCATTATCCCGCTTTTAACGCCATTAGCACTAAATATCTCATCAAAAAGCGATAATGCCATATAGAGTAAAATAGCACCAAAATATGATAATGCGTAGCTAATATTTTGTGTGAGATATGCCATGATCATACCTACGCAAATAGCTATGAATAGCGGCATATTATCTGTTTTAGTGAGGATATGGATAAGATAATTATCCTCTACTAGTTTTATCCACTTTATATCTTTTTCCTCGAAGAAAAATGATAAAAACACCATAAGCAAAAATGCTCCACCAAAGATATAAATTTGATTTTTATTTGCTGCTAAAGCAGTATTATAGGCGTCAGGATCATTTAAGGCTAGTAAGAAAGTTTCCCACATACCAAGGCTTGTGGCCACTGAAACTATAAGCACTGGAAATAAAAATCTCATACCAAAAACAGCGATAGGTATGCCATAAAGTATAAATCTATCTTGCCAAATTTTACTCATTTTAGATAAAACTTTTGCATTGACAACAGCATTATCAAAGCTAAGACTGACCTCTAAAATACCTAGTAAAAAGCAGATATAAACCGCCAAAAAACCGCCTATTTGATATGCTATCCCAAGTCCTATCAAAGTAACGATAAATGATGAATAAAAGTATTTCATAAGCTCTCCAAAATGCGGTTATTATAACATAGTTTTGAAGTTTTGATAAGTTGATGGGTGGAGTAAATTTATTAAATAAATATAAAATTAGATATAATTCAATCTATACGCGATAAAATAAAATATTTTTATATTTTTAAGGTTAAAATTGTTTAATAGATTAAAGCCAAAATCAGAGTTCAATAAAAACATTTTCACTCTTCTAAGTGGAACTATAATAGCTCAAGCCATACCTATAGCTATAAGCCCTATACTTACTAGAATTTATACGCCTGATGATTTTGGAGTATTTGCTCTATTTTTAGCTATTTCTTCCGTGTTTGGATCTATCTCTACTGCCAAATATGAATTAGCTATAGCGCTACCAAAAAAAGATGAAGACGCTATCAATATACTTGCTTTAGGATTTGTGATAACTTGTTTTATCTCCTTATTTATTTTATGTGGTGTTATTATTTTTGGTAGATATTTTACAAAATTGTTAGGCAATGAAGAGATATATCTTTGGCTATATTTTATTCCATTAACAGTTTTTTTCCTTGGTATTTTTAATCTTCTTAGCTACTTCAATGTCAGAAAGAAAAACTACACGACTTTAAAAAATGCCAATATAATAAAATCAATTATATTTTGCATAGTTCAGCTCGCAGTAGGATTACTAAAGCCAGGAGCATTGGGACTTATTTTAGGTGATTTGGTATCAAAAATGTCGGCAAATTTAAGACTTGCAAAAAATATTTATACAGATAAAACGCTTATGTCTAGCATATCAAAACCAAAAATGTTAGCCATAGCTAAAAGATACAAAGACTTTGCTAAAGTCTATGCATTATCTAGTCTTTTTGATACTTTTTGTAAACAATTGGTTTTTATAATGATACCAAAGATTTTTAGTTTGACTTTTAGTGGATTTTTCTTTTTGCCACATAAAATGATAGAGCTAACTTCTGCTTTGATATCAAACTCGGTATCTCAAGTCTACTTACAAAAAATATCTGAAAATAAAAATAACCGTATAGGAAATTTAGGCATTTTTAAAAGTACATTAAAAAAACTGTTTGTATTTGCTTTGTTTATCGGCGTGGTTGGATATTTTGTTTCTCCTTATATTTTCCCTTTTATTTTTGGTAAGGATTGGGTCGTATCTGGAGTGATTGCACAGTATATTTTTATTATATTTGTAGTCAAATTTTGCGTAGATTCTTTGAAAGTTACTTTGATAACCTATATGGAGCTTAAGAAGCTAGCATTTTGGCAATATTTGTATTTTGGAACTAGTAGTATTTTTTTTGGAATTTGTTTGATTTTAAAAGTAAATTTAAAAATATTTTTGGTATTATTTGCGATCCATGAATATTTATTATACGGGTTATGTCTATTTTTGATATTTAGAACTATTTATAAATTTGACAATATAAAGTAATAGTATATTTTTTGAGTTGGGGGGGGGGCGGCACTTATATGATGTTTTGGACATTTTTTATTTTTCTTATTTTGTTATGTTTTGTCAGATTTAAAAACGGCACTTATCAAAGATTTACTCTTATTTTCGCTCTGTTTTTACTCTTTTTATTTATCGGTTTTAGATATGAAGTCGGCGGAGACTGGGCGGGATATATAGATATCTATAATCAAATAAATTCCAATCCTTTTATGTTAAATAGAGATTTTGGATATTATATTCTAAATATTTTAGCAGCCAAATTTGGCTTTGGTATAGTTTTTGTTAATGTTATATGCGCCTTTATAGTCTGTTTGTTTTTGTATCTTTCACTAAGAAAACTAAATTATCCATTTGCAAGTTTGTTGTATCTGTTTCCATTTGCCATAGTAGTGATCATCATGGGATTTACTAGGCAAGGAGTGGCTTTATCTATCTTACTTTTTGGCTTTGTGCTTTTTGTATATGAGAAAAAACAGTTGGCTTTTTTAGCCTGTGTTTTGCTTGGTGGTTTATTTCACTCATCAGTTTTGCTGATGTTACCTTTTGCTATTTTTGGATTTAGACTTAAGCTTAAATATACCATGCTTTCGTACGTTGTAATTGGTCTCGCATTTATCTCTTTATATTTTTACGGATTGTTTGATAAATTTATATATTATATTACACACAACGATTATCATTCTAAAGGGGCTATTTTTAGAGCCGGTTTGCATTTATTGCCTGTTTTTATTTATATGTTTTATAGAAAACGGATTATTAAATTTGATTTGAATTTTGCGCTATTAGATGCGATGAGTATTTGTATTGCTGTTTTGTTTATTTTATCGTTTTATCTTTCTACGCCGGTGGATAGGATTATGTATTATTTTTATATCTATGATATAGTGATTTTGGATTGTTTGCTTCGTTTGAACGGTGGATTTAAACAGAAAATTATTCTGTTTTTGCTGAGTGGATATACTATTTTATTGTTTGGTATATGGTATTTTTATTCGTATTATGCATTGTATTTTTGGCGTACTGGTTCAAATTTGATCCTGGAGTATATATTTTGAGTAAAATAATTATCATCTCAAATACTTCTTGGAGTATATATAACTTTCGTTTCAATTTGGCTACGGCTCTTATAGATAATGGCTATGAAGTCGCAATAGTCGCACCAAAAGATAGATACACAAGTAAATTAAATCAAAAGTTTAATGTATATAATGTAGATATTGATTCTAATGGTATCAATCCGATAAAAGATATTAAAACTATTTTTGAATTATATAAATTATATAAACAGCTAAAACCAGATATTGTTCTTAACTTTACAATCAAGCCAAATATTTATAGCTCCTTGATTTGTAGATATCTAAAAATTCCTTGTATATCAAATATCACCGGACTAGGAACGATTTTTATAAAACAAAATTTCATTACGAAAATTGCAAAGTTTTTATATAAAATAGCCTTGAATAAAAACAAATCAATATTTTTTCAAAATGATGATGATAAAAAACTATTTCTAAAATATAATTTGATAAGTCAGAAAAATAACATAGATGTTCTTCCTGGAAGTGGAGTGGATCTTGATAAATTTAAGCCAAGCCCAAAAGTAGATAATGATAAATTTATCTTTTTATTTATCGGACGGCTCATAAGAGACAAAGGAATATCTGAGCTTATAGAAGCTAGTATTATGCTTGGTGCGAAGTATGATAATTTTAAAATTTGGTTGCTAGGCGAGCTTGGAGTGCAAAACAATACGGCAATCTCACAAGATGAGTTAAACGGGTGGCTAAAAAACGATTTTATAGAGTATTTGGGTACCACTGATAACGTTGCTGATATAATAGCTAAGAGCGATTGCGTTGTTTTGCCATCATATAGGGAGGGTACGCCAAGAAGTTTGCTAGAAGCTGCTGCTATGGCAAAACCGATCATAACTACAAATACTGTAGGCTGTAGAGATGTAGTGAGCGATGGTATAAATGGACTCTTATGTGAAGTTGCAAATGCAAAAGACCTAGCGGGTAAAATGGAAAAAATGCTAAATTCATCTACTGAACAACAAAGGTTATGGGGGGGGATAGGACGAGAAAAAATCATACAAAAATATGATGAAAAATTTATAATTTATAAGTATTTGCTCCATATAAAAAATATACAAAATTACAATTTGGAAAATTATAAAATGAAAAAAGCAGCTTTTTTAATAAATTCTTTAGAGGGCGGTGGAGCCGAGCGAGTAGTAAGCACGATTTTAAATAATTTTGTAGAAAAATATGAATGCTATTTGATATTGATGCAAAGCGGCATATTTTATGAGCTGGATAAAAGAATAAATATCATATATTTGGATAAATCGGAAAATAGTTTAGGATTGTTTAAATTTCTAAAATTGCCAATTTTGGCTTATAAGTTAGCAAGGATTATTAAAAAATATAAATTTGAACATATAGTTAGTTTTTTATATAGAGCAAATTATATAAATGTATTATCAAATTTGTTTGTTAAACATAAAACTATTATAAACGAATGCTCTATGCCATCTATGAGATGTAAAAACGGAGGAAGACTGAACGGTATGATAAACAAATTTTTGATTAAAATGCTATATCCGAAAGCGGATTGGTGTTTATCAAATTCTTATGTAAATATGATGGATTTAAAAAATAATTTTGATGTAAATAAAATAGGATATATCTATAATCCACTCAACATAGGCATGATTGAAAAATTATCAAAAAATAGTATCCAAATTCATAAAACAAGATTTACGTTTGTTACGGTTGGTAGACTGATCGAAAGTAAAAATCACAAATTGATCATTGAAGCCATAAGAGACTTTAATGCCGATCTGTGGATAATAGGAGATGGCCGTTTAAAACAAGAGCTTCAAAGTTTTATCAAAAGTTGCGATTTAAATGACAAAGTCCATCTACTTGGCAGTAAAGAAAACCCTTTTAGTTTTTTATCAAAAGCAGATTGCTTTATATTTGGCTCAAATTATGAAGGCTTTCCAAATGTTTTAGTTGAAGCTTTGGCTTGTGGTTTGCCTATTATTTCTACTGATTGTCAAAGTGGCCCAAGGGAACTTTTGTCACCAAGTAGCGATGTAAATTTTTACCTAAAAGATAAAATAGAGTTAGCACAGTATGGTATTTTAATCCCTATAAAAAATATAGAAAAAATGAAAGAAGCCATAAAATCAATAATGAATGATGATGTGTTGAGACAAAGCTATAAAGAAAAAGCAAGACAAAGAGCAAATGATTTTAGAGTAGAAAAAAGCATTAAATTATATGAAGAAATAATATTTTTTAATTAGTCGATTCTAGTGGACAATTATTTCAAATCAAGCCTAAAAAGATGATATTTAATATCATTAATTAAATAAATGTATAATACGGCAAATTTTTATAGAGGTTATATGAAAGAACTGCTTAAAATCACGCATCTAAGTAAAAAATTTGGAAATTTGACCGTGCTAGATGATCTGAATTTATCTTTAAATGCTGGAGAAATTCTGACTGTTTTAGGACAAAGCGGCTGTGGAAAATCCACTTTGCTTAGGATAATAGCGAACATAGAAACGCCGACTTGCGGCGATATAGAGATATCTGGGGATATCGTTTGTAAAAACGGAGCTTGTATCAAGGGTCAAAAAGTCGGAATGATGTTCCAAAACTACGCTTTATTTCCTCATCTAAACGTTTCTCAAAATATCGCATTTGCATTGCATCAACTCCCAAAAAATGAGCGACAAAAAAGAGTTACTCAGCTACTAAATAAATTTCATATCGCAGAGCTAAAAGATAAAATGATAGATGAGATCAGCGGGGGACAGGCTCAAAGGGTGGCTTTTGCAAGGGCTGTTGCAAACAAAGAAAATCTTTTACTTCTTGATGAGCCTTTTGCAAATTTAGACTCGCACTTAAAAAACGTGCTTAGAAATGAGCTAAAAATGATGATAAAGCAAAACGGCATAACTGCTATAATGGTAACTCACGATAAATTTGACGCATTTTTGCTCAGCGACAAGATAGCTCTCATCGACGGCGGAAAGATAGTGGCTTTTGGGACGCCAAAGGAGCTGTATTTTAAACCAAAAACCGAGAAGATCGCTAGATTTTTAGGCGATATAAACGTTATAGATAGGTCGTTAGCTAAAGTTTTGCCGACTAAATTTCAAAGCTGGCTAGAGACGAAAAACTTTATGTTTCGCCCAGAAGAGATTGTAGGTGGCGATGAGTTTGAAGCAAAGGTGACAAACTCACAGTTTCTGGGTGCAAATTATCGTTTAGAGCTTGATTTTATGGGGATTGAATTTCATACATTTGTGAGTTCTACTTTGAACGTTAATGATAATTTCAAATTTAGCTTGGTGTGAGATTATAATTTTGGATTATTTTTGTATGTTAAATTTGATAAGCTTATCAGGAATTCGCTTGTATTTATAGTGTAAAGTTTATTTAACTTTGTATTTGATACAATATTGTCCAAATTTAGGATTAGTAAATTAAGTAGTTTAATACAAATTTTATCTAATTCAATAAGTAAATTAATTTATTCTGAAAGCAATAAATATAATCGATTCTAAACAAATATATTATTACTATGATTGTCTATTTAGAGTAAATTTGCGTTATTAATATCTTTGTATTTTTATTGATTTTTGTAAATAGGAAAATATAAATTTAAAAGGTTAAAAATGAATAATTCAAAAAATGTGTTGCGATATATGTTTGGAAGCGGTGCAATTTCAAATTTATCAACCATATTAAATAATATTGAGTCAGATTCAGAGTATGTAATCTATTATATAGATGAATATTTTAAAAATAGTAGCGTATTAGATTTTTTACCTATTAAAAATATTGATGAGATATTTTTTGTACAAACCCAAAGTGAGCCAGAGACATCAAATATAGATCATTTTAGAGATATTTTAATAAGTAAAAATAAAAATAAGCCTAAAGCAATTATTGCCATCGGCGGTGGTTGTACATTGGATACGGGTAAAGCTATAGCAAATTTATTAACAAATAGTGGAAATGCCGAAGATTATCAAGGATGGGATTTAGTTAAAAATCCTGGAATTTATAAGATTGGTATTCCTACTATTTCAGGAACTGGTGCGGAAGCCAGTAGAACTTGTGTTATGATTAATCCAAAAAATGGTTTAAAATTAGGTATGAATAGCGATTTTACGATATATGATCAGCTTATACTAGATCCGAATTTGACAAAAAGCGTTCCTAGAAATCAGTATTTTTATACAGGAATGGATACCTATCTGCATTGTATAGAATCATTAAATGGTAGTTATAGAAATTCTATAGGAGATGCATTTTCTCATCAAGCTATCTCGCTTTGTCGAGAAGTTTTTTTAAGCGATGATGATATGATGAGTGATAAAAATAGAGAGAAGCTTATGGTTGCATCATATCTTGGTGGTTGCGCGATAGCAAATAGTTTTGTAGGTATAGTTCATCCGTTTTCTGCTGGACTTAGCGTAGTTTTTGGTACTCATCATTGCGTAGGGAATTGTATAACAATGAATGCCATGGAAGAATTTTATCCTCAAGAATTTAAAGAATTTATATTAATGGGAAAAAAACAAGGAATAGAAATACCGCAAGGTATAGCTATGGATCTAGATGAAAGTTTTTATAAAAAACTATATGATTCAACTATTATTCATGAAAAACCGCTTTCAAATGCGCTTGGTGCAAATTTTAAAAATATACTGACCTACGAGAAAGTAAAAGAGATCTTTAAAAAAATGTAAAATATGAGGAGTAAATTATGATGAATGAAGTGATGTGTCCGCGGACAATAAAAGATTGTTTTATTATGGATGAGCATGAGCTAAATCCAACTCCTAAGAATTTATTTTCTAAAATCTATGCTCTAATGATAAGTAGTAGATACTCTATGCCTGTATATATGAGACTGTCGCAGTATTTTTATAAAAGAAGAGAAAATAGCACTTTTTTTATTTCTAGAAAATTTTTTGCATTATTACAATCATACTTTACAAGAAAAAATCAAATAAACAATAATTTTGAAGTTAGTCCTAATTGTATGATAATGGGGGGGGGGGTAGTTTTTCATCATTCCGGGGTTTGCATTACAACAAATACTGTCATTGAAAAAGGTGTGCATATTTATAGAAATGTTACTTTTGGAGCAAAGAATGGTAAGGCTCCATATATTAAACAAGGAGCAAAAATAGCTAGTCATTCTATTGTTTTAGGTGGAGTTATAATAGGAGAGCATAGCATTGTAGCACCTGGGAGCGTTGTTATAAATGATGTGCCTGATGGTAAGGTTGTAGCTGGAATACCGGCTAAAATATTGTGCGATGTAACTGAGATTAACTATTGTTTTTAGCTTTTTTATTTTATAAATTTACTTGGAAGGATGAAAATGGCAAAATATCATAAATATGTATTTGATTTAGAAAATAGAAAATTTATCGGTGATTTTGAAACAATGTATCAAAATGAATTTAAAGAAAACTTTGATTCGTGGCATCAAGATGATACTAGGCAACTTCAGAGAAAAATAGATTTGGCAATTTTAGAAGATTATTGTTTTGATAAAATAGTAGATATAGGTTGTGGAAAAGGTAGCCTTACCCATATTCTAAAGAAGAAAAATAATTATGTTTTGGGTGTTGATATTTCTAAAACCGCTATAAATATTGCGCAAGAAAAATTTCCAGATATTGATTTTATATGTACTGATGTAAATGAAATTCAAAATTTTGCTGCTTTAATTGAAAAAATGGGGGGGGTAGTAGATCTTGTTTTTACAAGTGAAGTATTTTCATATATTGCGAATTGGAAAGAATTGCTTAAATTAATTTCTAATATTAGTGAATATTTTATGATAAGCCTTTATATACCAGAAAATCCAATTGGATTTATAAAAGATGAAAAAGAGTTAGTAGAAGAAATTGCGAATAATTTTGAAATTATAGAATATATTAGTTTGAAAAAAACAAATTTTGTCATAGTTTTTGCAAAAAATAAAAATAAACCCATGGAAGGAATTTATGAATGAAAAAAGTAGAATTTTGGATTAGTGATGAAGAAAGAAATAATTTATATAGTTCTCAATATTGGAATAATATAGAAGAAGAAAAGAAAAAAGCTTTTTGGATAGACGATCCAAAAAGTTGTAAAGTTGAACAGTATTTGATAAAAATGAAATTAAAGCAAGAATTTGAAACAGCTTTAAAACAAGTAGAAATTTCAGGTAGAATTTTAGATGTAGCAGCTGGCGTTTGTTGGACATCTGCTTTATTGTCAAAATATGAAGCTGTAAAAGAAATAGATGCAATAGATTTTTCGCTACATAGAATAGATAAGTTGGCACCACTTGTAGTGGAATCGTTGAATGGCAATAAAAATAAAATTAATAGAATTATTGGAAATTTTTACAATATACATAAAAATAACGAACATTATGATATGATTATTTTATCACAAGCTTATCATCATGCCCAATATCCACTAAAATTATTTCATGAATGCGATAGAGTTTTGAAACGGGGGGGGGTTATTGTGATTATTGGAGAACATATAATAACCAAACAAAGAATACTTCGTAGAATTGTTAAAAATCTACTTAATTTTAAAATCAAATTTGATTTATTTAAAGAATTCTACAGTCATGATGACCCGCTTGGCGATCATTATTACACATTAAATGATTATAAATTTACATTTTATTCATATGGTTATGACTATGAAATGCCAAAAGCAGAAATTAAGAATTCATCAATATTTATTGCGAGGAAAATATAGAAATGGAATTTAAAATAAATTTTAGCGGAACAGGACATAGATATACAAAAGAAGAAATTGATACAGTAGTAGAAGCTATGCAAAATGCAGATCCACTTACTCAGGGGTACTATAGAAATGAATTTGAAAGTGCGTTTTGTAAATATAATGGCAACAAATTTGCATTTAGTGTTTGTAATGCTACGGCCGCTCTTGAGCTTGCTGCTCAATTATGCTTGTTTAAAGAAAATGATGAGATTATTGCTCCTGCGCATACATTTACATCAAGCGTGTATCCATTTTTAAAAAAAGGTGCCAAAGTTATTTGGGCTGATATAGATTTGGATTCTAGAGTTGTTACATTGGAAAATATAAAAAAATGTATTACTAAAAATACAAAAGCCATAATTGTTGTCCATCTATATGGGTTTATTGCCCCAGATATCAAACGAATTTCTGATTTTGCTAGAGAGAATAATATTTTATTAATAGAAGATGTGGCTCAAGCTATGGGAACCCAAATGGATGGAGCAAAAGCCGGTAGTTTTGGTGATTTTGGTATATTTTCATTTCATTCGCATAAAAATATTTCCACTCTTGGAGAAGGTGGAATGCTGACTGTAAAAGAAAAAAAATATGCAGATATTATTCCTATGTTACGCCATAATGGACATTGTGATTTTAAATATGCAAGAGAGCATTATTGGCAACCTGCTATGGGCGATATTGATTTGCCAAATTTGGGCGGTATAAATTTAATGCCGAATAATTATTGCCTTGGCGAAGTTGAATGCGCATTAGGAATTAAACTTCTTGATAGAATTGATGAGATGAATAAACAAAAAAGAGATAGAGCTATCAAATTTATTGATGAATTAAAATCATACAAAGATCTAGTATTTCACAGAATAAATGACGAAAGACATAATTATCATTTGTTGGTTGCTTATGTAAAGAATTCAAAAAGAGATGAGATAATGAAGAAACTTGTTTATGATAAAAAGATTAAATGCGTCGTTCAATATTATCCGTTAAATAGATATCCTCTTTATAAAAAATTAGGTTTTGGTAGAGCTGACTGCCCAAATACCGATGAGTTTTTTGATAATATGATTTCATTTCCATTTCAGCATTGGATGAGCGATGAAGACTTTAATTATATGATTAGGTCTATAAAAGAAGTTATGGAAGAGATGTATTAATGGATAATTTATTAATAGTAATACCAGCTATTAAAAAAAATGCAGTTATTCCAGACCAGTTAATCAAAAAGCTAGATGGGATAACTTTGATACAAAGAGCAATAAATACTGCTCTGGATATGGTTAATAATAAAAATATTTTTATTATCACTGATTCGCAAGAGATATCTTTAATTTCCGAAAGAAATGGCATAGAATACTATTTGGATCCAAACTTAAAATTAAATTCCGGAAATATATTGGAATTAACGTTAAACACAACTAAAAAATTCTCCCATACGAATATATTATTATATAGAGCAAATACACCATTAGTTGGTAGTGATATATTGCTAAATGCGTATAATGAATTTAAAAAAGATATTAGCTATATGCTGGTATCTATGAAAATTAATGAAAAAAAATTATTAAAATTGGATAATGGTTTTCTTCATAGTGTTGATGATGGTATATATTTTAATGAATTAAAATCATTTAATATTTTCAATAAATATAATTTAGACGTAAAAAAAAGTAAACCATTTATAATAAAACAAGAAAAATCGATAGAGATATTAAGCTATCAAGATTGGTGGGTTTGTGAAAAAATTTTGAAAAGAAAAAAAATTATTTTCAATGTTATAGGCAATATAGAAATAGGTATGGGTCACATTTACCATTCTCTTGCTTTAGCCCACGAAATAACAGATCATGAAATTATTTTTGTTTGTGATGAAAAATATAAGATAGCTGTTGATAAGTTAGCTTCATCTGATTATAAGGTTATATCTACACCAAATATTTTAAATACTATTATCCAAATAAAGCCAAATTTAGTTATCAATGATATATTAAATACAGAATATAAATATATAAGATGCTTAAAAAATTGTGGTATAAAAGTAGTAAATTTTGAAGATTTAGGAGATGGGTCTCATTTTGCAGATATAGTTTTTAATGAATTATATGATAAACCGATATTTAATGATAAAAATTTTAGATGGGGTTATAACTATTTAGCATTAAGAGATGAATTTTATGAAGCTGTACCACATGATATATTAGAAGATATTAGAGAAGTTTTAATTACATTTGGTGGAGCTGATCAAAATAATTTAACTCTAATTGCATTAAAATCAATAATAAACAAGTGTAAAAAATTAAATATAAAGATTAATATTGTGTGTGGCGAAGCATATAGATTTAAAAATGAATTACATGATTATATTTCAAAGGTTAGTTATAAAAATATATATTTAACCTATGCTAGTGAAGTAATATCTAAGATAATGGAAAAATCACAACTAGCAATTTCATCAAACGGTAGAACAGTTTATGAGCTTGCAGATATGAATATACCGTCTATTGTTATTTCTCATCATGAAAGAGAAAACACTCATTCTTTTGCTAGACCTGAAAGAGGTTTTATAAATTTAGGGGTTATTAATGAGAGTATAGAAAAAAAGATTAAAGACAAATTTGATAAATTAGTTGATGACATTGATTATAGAAAGCTATTATTTTTAAATATTAAAGAGTATAATTTTAGAGATAATAAGCAAAAAGTGGTAAAAGAAATTCTATCATTGATATAAAGGGTAAATTTGAAAGTAGCGGCTGTTATACAAGCAAGAATCGGTTCAACTAGATTGCCGTATAAGATGATGCTGACTTTACATGATATGCCAATTATTGATTGGGTCATGAGAAGAGTTTGCAGATCTAAAAGGATAGATGAAGTTATAGTTGCAATTCCAAGTGGTAAAAATGATGACGTGCTATTTAAACATATTAGTAAATTGAATTTAAAAGTAAAAATATTTAGAGGAAATCAAAATAATGTGTTAAATCGTTTTTATGAAGCTACTAAAAATAAAGATATTACCCATATAGTAAGAGTTTGTGCCGATAATCCTTTGATTGATTGGCAAGAGATAGATAATCTGATTGATTTTTATAAAAACAATAATTGCGATTATGCTTACAATCATATCCCAAAAAACAATCTTTATGCAGATGGATTTGGTGCCGAAATAATTTCATTTGATTTATTGGAAAATTTAAATCATACGGTAATTTTAGATAAACACAAGGAGCATCTGACATCATATATTTGGGATAATCTAGATAAATTTTCGATTAAAACATTTGACCCTATAGATAAAGAACTCCACCATCCGGAGCTTAAATTTGATATAGATACATTTGAAGATTATTATAAATTAGCTATGAAAGATTTTGATATATTCGATACTTCAAAAACACTTATTAATATTTTTAAGGATAAAAAATGAAATTGGTAGATTTATTTACAAATATAAATCCGTATGAAAAAAAAATACATAGACCATATATAATAGCAGAAGCCGGAGTTAATCATGAATGCAATATGGACATTGCAAAAAGATTAATAGATGAAGCTAAATTTGGTGGGGCAGATGCTATTAAATTCCAAACATATAAGGCAAATACTATTGCTTCAAAAAATTCTCCGGCATATTGGGATACCGCAAAAGAACCTACAAAAACTCAATACGAGCTTTTTATAAAGCATGATAAATTTTGGAAAAATGAGATGGTTGAGCTAAAAAAATATTGCGATAAAGCTGAAATAGAATTTTTAAGCACACCTTTTGATGTAGAGTCGGCTAAGTTTTTAAACGAATTAATGGATGTTTTTAAAATTTCTTCAAGTGACATCACAAACAAACCATTTATAGAATATATGTGTGGTTTTAAAAAACCTATAATATTGTCAACTGGTGCTAGCGATATAAGTGAGATATTTGAAGCTGTTGGGTGGATAGAGAAGCATGAAAATCCACTTGCTTTACTTCATTGCGTACTTAACTACCCAACTAGAGATGAAGATGCTAATTTAGGTATGATAATAGACTTGAAAAATAAATTTCCAGATAAACTCATAGGCTACAGTGATCATACATTGCCAAAAGATATGAAAGTGTGCGAGATGGCAGTTATATTAGGTAGCGTAATAATAGAAAAACATTTTACTCACGATAAGACACTACTTGGAAATGACCATTATCATGCTATGGATAAGAATGATCTACAAAATTTTAGATCCAATCTCGATAAAACATTTGAAATTTTGGGTGAATTTAAAGTTAAATCTCTTGATAATGAAAATATTGCTAGGAAAAATGCAAGAAGAAGTTTGGTTGCAAATAGAAATATAAAGAAAGGGGATATTATAAGCTATGATTGTTTGACATTCAAAAGACCAGCTTATGGTATAAGTCCTAAATTTATAGATGATGTGATTGGTAAGATGGCTATCGCTGATATAAAAAATGATACTGTACTAGAGTGGAGTATGCTAAAATGATTGATTATACACAAAAGTTAGATAGCTATCTTAAAAAATTATTTCCATTAAATAGAAGTATAACCGGCGACGCAAATAGGCAAACTCTTAAAATTTTACAAGATATTGTTCCCCTTAACATTTTGGAATATAAATCAGGAGAAAGGGCATATGATTGGGTTATACCAGATGAATGGAATGTTAGGGAAGCTTGGATTAAAAATAGTAAGGGTGAAAAAGTTATAGATTTTAAAAAATCAAATTTGCATTTAGTGGGCTATTCTATACCATTGCATAAGAAAAATATGAAGCTAAACGAATTCAAATCAAATTTGCATTTTTTGCAAAATCTACCTAATGCAATTCCATATCGCACTAGTTATTATAATAAAAATTGGGGATTTTGTTTAAGCTATAATGATTTTACAAAATATTTTAATGATAATGAAGAATATGAAATTTTTATAAATACTGAGTTTAAAAAAGGCTCTTTATCTGTTGGAGAGCTGCTTATACCAGGAAAGACTAAACAGGAATATCTCATTTCTTGCTATATCTGCCATCCTTCAATGGCAAATGATAGTTTGAGTGGTGTTTTAGTTTCTGCATTTTTAGCAAAAGAGTTATTAAAAAATCAATCAAAATTAGAACATAGCTATCGATTTATTTTTGTTCCTGAAACTATCGGTGCCATTACTTATTGTGCTAAAAATGAAGCTTCAATGAAACGTATAAAAAATGCACTCGTTATTACCACTTGCGGGGGGGGGTACGGAGACTGGGGCTATAAGCAGTCTTGGCAAAAAGAAAATTGCATAAATGATATGGTTGAAGATGTTTTTAAAGAAAATAATATAAATTTTATAACATATCCATTTGATATACATGGAAGCGATGAGAGACAATACTCATCACAAGGTTTTAGGATAAATTGTGTTAGTATAACTAAAGATAAGTATTATGAATATAAAGAATACCATACTAGTCTCGATAATCTTGATTTTGTAAAAGCCAAAAATTTAAATACAGCATTAAATTTATATCTACAACTAATCAATAAAATGGATAAAAATTTAGTTTATAAAAATCTTTATCCAAATTGCGAGGTAATGCTTAGCAAATATAACTTGTATCCAAAAACTGGTGGTGCTCAGTTGCCAGGTATGAATGTATCTGCATTAGATATCATACTTTATAGTCTATTCTATATGGATGGAAATACTAGCCTTTATGAAATTAGTAAAAAATTAGGTATCGGTATCGAGATTTTATTTGCCAATATAAAGGATTTGATATATAAACAAATTATAAAGGTTGTGGATGGAAAAATTTAATATACAAGAAGTTAGTGATTTTAAACTATGGGATGATATTATTGAAAAGACACCGCAATATACTATATTTGCTAGTTCGTCATATCTCTCATATACAAATAACAAATTTAAGCTATTTTTTGTAAATAAAGGCATTGTTACAAGAGCCGGAATTTGTATCTTGCTTTCAGATGATGAAAAAGATGTTGTTTTAAATGATTTGGTAATTTATGGTGGTATATTTTTTGTTCCTCAATATGAGCAAAAGGAAGTAAAAGCTAAAAGTGAAAGATTTGAAATAACTGATTTTTTGATTAAATTTTTAGTTAATAAATTTAGAAATATTAGCTTAGCTTTATCCACTAAATTTGAAGATTTACGGGCATTTTTATGGCATAATTATCATTTGGAGAGCCAATTTAAATTTACTTTTGATTTACGATATACAAGTATTTTAGATATTTCATCATTATCTAAGTTTAATGATGAAGAAGAGACATTGGCTTTTAAAAATTTAGAGATATTAAGACAAAGGAATATAAGAAAAGCAAGAAGAGAAAACGTTATAACTGCGATAGAAAATAGCAATGATACTATAGATATATTTTTAAAATATTATGAAATACTTATAAAATCCCAAGGTGAAGATGTTCTGCAAAGTAAATTACAAAATATGAGAAATATTATAATAAATATATTAGATAATAAAAAAGGAGTGATGTTTGTAACTAGAAATTCTAAAGGAGAAATACTTTATATTACTATCTTTATTTTTGATAAATATAGAGCATATTATCTTTTTGGTGCAGGAAATCCGCAGGCGGTTGAAATTTATAAAGGTGCAATTTGTTTTTGGGACGCTTTTATAAAATTAGCACAGATTTTTGATATTAAAGAATTAGATTTAGAAGGTATTAATTCTCCGCAAAGAGGTTGGTATAAATTAAGTTTTGGTGGTAATATTACGCCATATTATGAAATAAATTATAAAGGATAGTTATGGGTGAAAAATATATTCCAATAAACAAAGGACATTTTAACTTAGATACAGAAGATAGAGTTAAAGAATTTAGCAAAAAGATGGCAGTTGGATGGGAAGAAAACGAGTACTTAACCTATAGAAAAGAATGGGAAGATTTCCCGAAACAAAAAATAATACGCGAGTATCCATTACAAGTCGATTTAGAACTTTCATCTGCTTGTACATTGAGATGCCCCATGTGTTATACAATAACAGATGAATTTAAAAAAAATGTTAAAAAAAGTTTTATGGATTTTGATTTATTTAAAAAAATAGTTGATGAGATTGCTGGAAAGGTATATGCTTTAAGGCTTAGTTGGAGAGGTGAAAGTTCTCTTCATCCAAAATTTATAGAAGCTATAGCTTATGCAAAAGATAAAGGTATTAAAGAGGTATCCTTTTTGACAAGTGGTATAAAGTTAAATTTAGATTTTTTTAAACAGATTGTTGAGGCAAAAGCAGATTGGATAACGGTTTCCATAGATGGTGTTAATGAGATATACAATAGTGTTAGAAAACCACTTAAATTTGAAGAGACTTTGCAGAAAATAAAAGATATATATAATTATAAAAGAGAGCGATGTATTATAAAACCAACCATAAAAATACAAACCATTTGGCCTGCAATCAGAAATAATCCAGAAGAATACTATAATACATTTAAGGACATTACAGATCTTATATCATTTAATCCTATTATTGATTATTTAGGAAAAGATGAAGATATTATTTATGAAGAAAATTTTTCATGTCCGCAACTTTACGAAAGAGTTTTTGTAGCTTCAAATGGATTGGTTCATATGTGCAATAGTGATGAATTCGGTAAATTGCCAATCGGAGATGCCTATAAAGAAAGTATCTATGATATATGGCATGGAGAAAAACTAAATAAAATAAGAAAACTACATAGCAAACAAGATGGTTTTAAAAATTTAGAAATGTGTAAAAAATGTTTCTATCCGCGCAAAATGCAAGTTAATGAAGAGGCATATGTAAATAATAGGAGAATTTTAATAGAAAACTATATTAATAGAAAACAAAAAATAGGAGAATAAAATGAAGGTATTATCAATATATTGGGGTATATGTGCAAGTGCATCTATTTTTATAGATGGTAAAGTAGTGGCGGCAACTCATGAGGAGAGATATACTAGAATAAAGAATGATGACTCTTTTCCAGAGAACGCTATTAATTATTGTTTGAGCGAAGCTGGTATAAGTGCTAGTGAGCTAGATCTTGCTGTCATAGCATCCAATATTCAAGAATTTAATTACCAAGTCACACGACATGCTAAATGGAGCGTAGAAGATTATTTAAAAGAACAAATTAACTATTGGAAGCCTATGCTTTATGACAAAAAAAAATTAGATTATTTAGAAGTTTTTGATTACCTTAAAGACTATGAACAATATCCTAAAGATTATTGGAAAGCTAATGAGAACAACAGGTCTAAATTTTATATGGATAGAACAAAAATTTTAGCACAATATTTGGGTATAAATCCTAATAAGTGTATATGTATAGAACATCATAGGTGCCATGCTGCTTATGCATATTATGTATCACCTTTTAGAGGTGAAGAAGTTTTGGCTTTTACAATAGATGGTAGTGGCGATGGATTAAATGCTACTATAGGAATTTATGATAAAAATGGTCATTATACTAGAGTATATGAGACAGATCAGTGCTTTATAGGGCGTATATATAGATATATAACTCTTTTACTTGGTATGAAACCAAATGAGCATGAATTTAAAGTTATGGGATTAGCACCTTACGGAAAAGCAAAATATGCTAAAAAAGCTTATGAGGTTTTTGCTAGTACCTTATATGTGGATGGTATAGAGTTTAAATGGAAACAAAAGCCTACTGATAGCTATTTTTGGTTTAAAGAAAGACTTGAAGGTATCAGATTTGATAATATTGCTTGGGGATTGCAAAAGTGGGTAGAAGATCTGCTTACAGAGTGGATAAGAAATGCTATAAATAAATTTAAAATTTCGAAAATTATTATAGCGGGGGGGGTGTCTATGAATATAAAAGCAATGGGTAAGATATCTTATTTGCCAGAAGTTCAAGATATATTTATAGGCGGTAGTGCTAGCGATGAATCTATGGCTATAAGTGCTGGTATATGCGCAGTAGAAGATAAAGATGTTGAGTTTAATCCCATTAAAATGTATCCAATACAAAATTTATATTTGGGTCAAGAGGCAAGTTTGTATGAAGAACAAGTTGCTATAGAAAATTTAGATAGTTCATATACCATAATTGATAAATTTAACGCTAAAGATATAGCTACACTTTTGGCTAATAGTGCTATTTTAGCAAGGTGTGCTGGTAGAATGGAATTTGGACAAAGGGCACTTGGTAATAGATCCATTTTGGCAGATCCATCAAATTTGCGAGTAAGAGATACTATAAATGACATGATAAAAAACAGAGATTTTTGGATGCCTTTTGCCCCTATAGTTATGGATAAATATATGGATATATATTTACAAAACCCAAAGAAAATTTTTAGCCCATATATGACTATAGGTTTTGATACAACTAGTATAGGATATGAGGCTATGATAGCAGCTTGTCATCCGGCAGACAAAAGTGCAAGACCGCAAATGTTAACAAAAGATCTGAACCAGAATCTATATATGATATTAGAAGAATTCGAAAAAATAAGAGGTATAGGGGCTTTGCTAAATACTAGTTTTAATCTGCATGGTTATCCAATAGTCAACACTCCAAGTCAAGCAATATATGTTTTAAAAAATAGTGGACTAGACGGTTTAATATTGAATAATTTTATTGTTTTAAAAAAATAAAGAAAGGTAAAATATGAGTATTCTAACTACAAATTATTCTAAACATTCAGTGGGAATAGATGAGTATATCAAAGTTCATCATAAGTCCCCTGATCAATATGCAAACTACAGAAGGATGTGGGATCAAAATATGGTGGCGGGGGGGGGTAGCAACTTGCTATTTCTGCTTTTAGAAAGCACTTCAAAATGCAATCTAAAGTGTCCTATGTGTTCGCATTATGACGGATATCCGCAAACTGCTGATATGAATGAGGAGATATTTAAAAAAGCCTTAAAAGGCATAAAAGATATGCAAATTCCGTCTGTATGTATGAATCTAACAAATGAGCCTTTGTTAGATAAAGGTATATTTGATAAAATAAAAGCAGTATCTGATATAGATAGTGTATTTGATATACATATGAATACAAATGCAACTTTACTAGACGAAAAAGCAGCTACTAAATTGCTCTCTAGTGGTCTTACAAGACTTTTGATAGGTTTTGATGGGTTTTCTAAAGAGACTTATGAAAGTGTAAGAAATAAAGCTAAGTATGAAATAGTATTAAATAACATTTTAAATTTTATCAAACTAAAAGAAGAAAGTAAAAAAGTCTTTCCTGTAGTGAGATTATCTTTTGTAAAAACTTCAATGAATGAAAATGAGATAGAACAATGGGTTGATTTTTGGAAAGATAAGGTTGATTATCTCATTATCCAAGAGTATCTATCAACTGTAGCAGATAATTCCAAGGATTATCTTAAACCGCAAAATAGTTTAAGAAAAGGTATTTCAAAAGACAATATTTTTTGCAATCAACCTTTTGAAAGATTGGCTATCAGGGGTAATGGTGATGTTTTGCCGTGCTGTTCGCATCTAATGGCTGGAAATGGTGGAGCTGTTGGAAATTTGTTGTATAATTCTTTAGATGAAATTTGGAATAATGATAAAATGCAATCCATAAGAAATGCATTTTTAAATTCTACTTGGGATAATCATCCTATTTGTTCTAAATGCTTGAGTACAACTTATAAATTGGAGTGATAAATTTGGTATTTTTAGCAACTACTGCATTAGATGAGTTTTGGGATAAAAAAGCAGATAAAATTATTTTTTTGGGTGAATGGTGTAAGACAAACTCAGATATAAAATATTTGAAAGCATATGAAACAATGCCATTTTTATGGAGTAATGAGCAAGTAGTTAAAGCAGCATTTAAAGAATGTTGGAATATTTACGATGAAATAATGCCTATTTTATCCAATTATTTAAATAACGTACATGGTATTGATAAAAGTAGCAGATATTGGAAGATAATAATAGGGAATTGGCTATGGAGTTTTATTCAAATAGTATATGATAGATACAGATGCATTGAAGAATTTATAAAAGCTTATTCTAAATTTGATACCTTTGTTTTACATAAAGACAATTATATTACACCTGTAGAATATAAAGACTTCATAGCAAATATTTCTAGTGATGCATATAATCTACAGTTGTATTCACAGATATTTGAGTATTTGGGATATAAATTTAGGACAAAGCGATATGAGATAGGTCAAGCTTATACTTATAGTCAACAAAACTCAAAGATAAGAGAGATATCGTATAGATTACTAAATATTTTTTTTGCAAAAAAACCAAGTGTAGTTATTAGCAACGGATATTTTTCAAATAAATTTTCTACTTTAAATTTGGCTTTTAAGTCAAAAGGCAAAATATTTTTTGACCATTTTTATGATAGTTTCTCTGTAAGTGTGGATAAAAATGTAGCTTTACGAGAAGAGTTATCTGAGTATTATGACGGAGATAATAAATTTATAAAATTACTTTTTGCATTATTTGAGCAAAATTTTCCATTACTTTTTCTGGAAGGTTTTAGTGATATGAGAAAAGTTGCTTTAAATAAAAAATCAACTAAAGCAAAAGTATATGTTACGGCTAATTATTTACATTATAATTATCTATATAAATTTTTTATAGCTGAACATATAGATAAAATTTCTCTTGTAGGCATTCAGCATGGTGGTTCGTATGGTGTTGACAATTTTTGCAATGCAGAAATGTATGAAAGAGATATTTTGGATTATTTTATTACTTTTGGATGGGAAGATGATTATCATACAAAGGCATGCACGAGTGAAAAATTAAATCAAAAAATCAAATCTAAAAAAAATGGTTATATTTTATTTGTTATGAATGATATGCTTAAGTATCTTTATCAAATGAATTTGTTTTATCCAAGTTCGGCTATAAAATTAGCCTATCTGCCAAAAACATTATCATTTTTTAATAGCATAGGTAGCATTGATAGATTTTTAGTTAGAACATATCCAGTAGATAACGGTTTTAAGATCAAACAGACTATTAGAAATACTTTTCCAAATATAAAATTAGATGACCATTCTAAAACATTTCATTGTAGATTGAAAAATGCTAGGCTTTTTGTATCAGATCATATGAATACAACATATCTTGAAACTTTAGCTATGAATTTTCCAACGGTTATTTTTATAGATAAAAATTACTATTCATTTAGAAAACCTGAAATTATTCAATTGCTTATTGATGCAAAAATACTTTTTTATGATGAAATAGAAGCAGCACATCATATAAATTCTATATATGACAATATTGATGATTGGTGGTTGTCTGATGAGGTTCAAAAAGCAAGACGTGAATTTTGCTATCATTACGCAAGAACATCTGAAGATTGGGCGAGAGAATACATAAAAGTATTTAATAATATTTTGGAAAAAAATGCAAGAAACTAGCTTAAAAAAACGTTATTCAGTAAAACTTTTTACAAATATCATACTTGGAGTCGTTAACGCGATTTTAATATCAATTGTGCCAAAAGCATTAGGTCCAGTAGCGTATGGCCAGTTTATTTATTTGCAAGAGTTTTTTACGCAAGCCATAGGGCTGCTTGATATGGGCAGCTCTATGGCTTTTTTTACTAAACTTAGTGCTAGGAATGAGAGAAAAGAATTGATAACTTTTTATTTCCTTTACTCATTTTTCATTTTGTGTTTAATAGTTGGATTTGTTTATGTAAATCATATTTTAGGTTTTATAAACTACTTTGTTCCCGGTATACCCATTGAGTACATATATATGGGATTGGTATTTAGTTTTTTTACATGGTTTACCCAGATATTTATTAAGATATCTGATGCTTATGCTTTGACTGTATCTGTTGAGCTTATAAAGATAGGGCATAAGATAATTTCTCTCTTGATACTTTTATTTTTTATTTATCAATTAACTTTTGATATAGAGCTTTATTATTATTTTAATTATATATCCTTAGTATCTTTTTTATTTATTACGTCTTGGCTTTTTATTAAAAAAGATATATTTAAGAATATTCTCAGCATTAAACTACCAATTATGAATTTAATAAAAGAATTTGTTTTATATTGTCATCCATTGCTAATCTATAGTATTGTTTTGCTAATATCTGGATTCTTCGATATATGGTTATTGCAAAGACAAGCAGGTAGCGAACAAACTGGTTTTTATGGACTATCATATAGCATAGTTGCCGTATGCTTTCTATTTGCAAATTCTATGACATCTCTTATTATAAGAGAATTTAGCAAATCATACGAACAAAGAAATTTAGAAAATATGCGAAAACTTTTTTGTAAATATACTCCTATGCTTTATAGCATTTCTGCTTATTTCGCCGTGTTTATATCTTTTCAAAGTGAAAATGTGCTAATGATATTTGTTGATGAAAATTTTCAAGGTGCATTTATAGTGCTTGTAATAATGGCATTTTACCCTATACATCAAACATACGGGCAATTAGGCGGAAGTATATTTTATGCAACTGGAAATACTAATCTTCTAAAAAATATTGTACTTTTTATAACACCTATAAGCATCATATTGACATTTGTTTTTATATATATTCTTAATTTGGGCGCTTTAGGATTGGCATCTAAAATGATTATAATACAATTTCTAGGAGTAAATGTTCAATTATATTTTAATGCTAAGATTTTAAAATTTAATATCGCATATTTTATATGGCATCAAATCTATTCACTATTATTTTTTATATGCCTAGCTTTTATATCTAGTTTTTTATTTAATGATATATTTTATTTAAGATTACCATTACTGGAGTTTTTATTATCAGGTTTGTTTTATACAGTATTAGTTATAATTTTTACATATATATTTCCACAAATTTTTGCAACTTCTAGAGATGAAATAAGAGCAAATTTAACTAAGGTAAGACGTTATGTCATTAAAAAATAAACTAAAAAATAGTCAACTAACCATCGGTAGTTGGATAATGATAGGTAATCCTATCAGTATAGAAGTTATGTCTTTGGCTGGATTTGAATGGCTTGTGGTGGATATGGAGCATACCTCTATAGAGCTAGATACTGCTCAGACTTTGATTGCGACTATTCAAGCAAATGGTATGAAAGCACTTGTTAGAGTGAGTAAGAATGAAGAGGTGGTTATAAAAAAAGTTTTGGATATGGGAGCCGATGGTATTATAGTTCCGATGGTGTGTTCTAGAGATGATGCGATTCAAGCAGTAAATTATGCTAAATATCCACCAGTTGGTAAAAGAGGAGTAGGTCTATATAGAGCCAGCAAGTATGGTGTAAATTTTGAAGCTTACAAGAAATGGGTTAACGAAGAGCTTGTTATAATTGCTCAGATTGAGCATATTGATGCAGTACGTAATATCGACGAGATATTGCAGGTAGAAGGAATAGATGCTACTATTATCGGGCCATATGATTTGTCTGGCAGTATGGGATATCCTGGAGAATTTGAAAGAGAAGATGTCAAGGCTGCTGTTCAAAAAACTTTAGATAAATGCAAACAATATAACATTCCATCTGGATTTCATGTTGTAGATACGGATCCAAAAAAACTGCAACAAAAAATTGATCAGGGTTGCGTATTTTTAGCGTATGGAATAGATTATTTTTTTATGAGAGATGCTGCAATTAATGGAATGAATAAGATAAGAAATCAAAATACAAAATAAAAGATATTGCAAGTAAATATCTGATAAAATTGCTATGTTATAAATGATAGATAGAATTTAGAAGGAAAATGATGAGAAGTAGTAATGCTAAATTGAATATAATCTCGATTATACCAGCAAGAATGGGATCTAGTAGATTTCCAGGCAAACCTATGGCCGACATACTTGGAATGCCCATGATAGGTCATGTTTATAAAAGAGTTAAAATGAGCAGAGCTCTAAGTGAAGTATATGTGGCTACTTGCGATCAAGAGATATATGATTATATAGAGTCTATAGGCGGAAAAGCTATAATGACAAGTAATTGCCATGAAAGATGTAGTGATAGATGTGCAGAAGCTATGCTAAAAATAGAACAAGAAAGCAATCAAAAATGTGATATCATGGTTATGGTTCAAGGCGATGAGCCGCTAACTCACCCAGGTATGATAGATGAGGCTGTGGCTCCTATGGTAGTTGATAAGTCTATACTTATTACCAATCTTATGGCCGATTTAGACTCAGTTGCTTCATTTGAAAATCCAAATGAAGTAAAAGTAGTAACGGATAAATTTAATAACGCTTTATATTTTAGCAGAGAACCTATACCGAGTAGAAAAAAAGGCGTCCTTGATGTGCCTATGAAAAAGCAAGTATGTGTTATACCATTCACCAGGGATTTTTTATTGCAATATAATCAAATGAAATCAACTCCTCTTGAAATAATAGAATCAGTAGATATGATGAGAATACTAGAAAATGGTTTAAGCGTTAAGATGATTAATACGAAATATACAACTAAAGCCGTTGACACAAAAGAGGATTTGGAACAAGTAAAAGAAATGATGATAAAAGATAAATTATACAAGGAGTACAAATGTCTATAAAAAAATGTATTTTTGATTTTGTAAAAAATACCTACGTAAATATTCCAAAAATTCTGCCTGGATATTTGAGTAAAAGGTTTTGTTCTGAAAGCGCAGAGTCTTTGGCTGTTGTGGATAAAATATTTACTAAGTATGGTGTTTTAAAATATTTTTGTATCGGACGTATACCTCTTTGGAGATCACAAACACTTTTTACTAAAGAGCCAGAAATAATAACTTGGCTGGATAAAATGAGTAAAAATTCCGTATTTTGGGATATAGGGGCAAATATAGGCTTGTATTCTATGTATGCCGGTATAAAAGGATTAAAAGTGTATTCTTTTGAACCATCTGCACTTAATACAGCATTGCTTTCAAAAAATATAGAAATTAATAATCTAAAAGATAATGTTACAATGTTTCCGATGGCAATTTCAGATGTTCATGAATTTGGTTATTTAAATATGAGCAATACTAGCTGGGGGGGGGCATTTAACGAATTTAATATAAAAGGATTAGAAACTACTGGCAATAGTGATTATAAAGCTGATATTGTTTTTAAGCAGGGTATGTTTTCATATTCTATTGATGAATTGATAGGGAAATATAATTTTGATATCCCTAACTATATTAAAATAGATGTTGATAATATAGAGCATAAGATCATATATGGAGCAAATAAAACATTGGATAGTAACGCCGTAAAAAGCATATTCGTCGAACTAGATGAAAAAGAAGAAAATACTTCAAAAGTAATTAATTTTTTAAGTAAGAAAGGGTTTGCACTGGTTGAAAAATCCCATTCGGATATGATTGAGAATGGAAATTATAAAACCCAGTTTAATTATATATTTGCTAGATAGGTTTAATTTTTTGATATAAATTTGTTATGTAGATAAATTTATGAAAAGAATATTTAGAATATTTAGAAGGTTATTTTTCGATTCTTATATATATTTGTTATCAATAATCCCAACTGATTTTGGGGTTATAATAAGATATGTTGGATATAAATTTTTATTTAAAAGTACTAACGGGTTTTTTAGGATATCTACAGGTGTGACGATACTTGGTTTCGAAAATATAACATTGGGCTCTAATATATCTTTTGCTAAAAATAGCTATATTTATAGTAATGATTGCGGAGAATTGGTAATCGGTAATAATTTTTCTATGAATACTAATTCCCAATTAGGGGCTTCTTGCGGTAAAATAGTTATAGGAAATAACTGTGCAATAGCGCCTAATTGTGTGCTAAGAGCATCTAACCATACTTTTGATAATCTTGATTTGCCGATTATAGAACAAGGTCATACTTACGGCGAAATAATTATTGAAGATGATGTTTGGATAGCTTCTAATTGTGTGGTAACCGCAAATACAAGGATAGGAAGAAGTTCTATTATAGCTGCTGGAAGTGTAGTTACAAAAGATGTTGAGCCATACTCAATAGTTGGTGGAGTTCCAGCAAAATTGATTAGAAAAAGGAAATAGTTTGAAATATTTAGTAACTGGCGGTGCTGGATTTATCGGTAGTGCTATCGCAAAAAAATTACTTGATAGAGGCGATAGTGTTCTTATAATTGATAATTTAAGTACTGGGTATATAGAAAACATACCAGAAAACGCAGATTTTATTAAGGGTGATTTTAGTAAAGATGATACTATTTTAAAACTTGATAATCAAAAATTCGATGGAATATTTCATATTGGAGGACAAAGTTCTGGCGAAATAAGTTTTGAAAATCCAGAATATGATTTAAATACAAATACATTATCAACTATAAAATTATTACAGTATGCCGCTAAAACAGATTGTAAAAAATTTGTTTATGCTAGTACAATGTCTATATATGGAGAAAATACAGTTCAAGAGTGGTTTAGCGAATCTGACAATCCGGCACCAAAATCATTTTATGCCGTTGGTAAATTGGCTAGTGAAAAGTATATGGATATTTTTTATAGACAATTTGGTATAAATTATACATCTTTAAGATACTTTAATGTGTATGGACCAGGACAAAATTTAAATAACTTAAAGCAAGGGATGGTTAGTATATATTTAAAACAATTTATAGACAATAGCTTTAATGAAGTTATTGTAAAAGGTAGTTTGGAACGTTTTAGGGATTTGATTTATATTGATGATGTAGTTGATATCACAATAAATTCAATTGATAATCCAAATTTTAATAATCAGATTGTTAATGTAGGTACTGGTAAAAAAACAACCGTTGCAAATATAATAAATTTAATTAAACAATATACCGGTATAAATAAAAAAATTATCTTATCAGATGGTACTCCTGGTGATCAGTTTGGTATATATGCAGATAACTCCAAACTTATTTCTTTATATCCATATCCATTAATTGACTTTAAAGGCGTTAATGGTGGATTAAATCGTATGATAAAATGGGCTTATACAAAAGTATGCAAGGAAATATTATGAAAATATTATCGGCGTTATCAAGTATTTTCATTGAATTAATTTCATATGTACCGACTGCATTGGGTGTTAAGTTGAGATATCATATTTATAAATATTTATTTAAAAAAACTGATGGATTTTTTAGCATAGGTTTTGGTTGTACAATCACTGGATTTAGACATATTTCATTAGGTAAAAATGTATCAATATCAAAAAATAGTTTTTTATATGCCTCATATGGTCATGAAGTGGGGGGGGTAACAATAGGTGATAATTTTTTTATGGGAACAAATTCTGCATTGTGCGGCAATAGAGGTAATATAACAATAGGAAATAATGTAATGATAGCATCAAATTGTGTTATATTAAAATATGTGGTGCTAAAAAAAGGAAGTGTAGTGGCAGCTGGGGCTGTAGTAAATAAAACTTTTGACGAATATAGCGTAATAGGCGGCGTTCCTGCCAAATTAATTAAAAAGAGAAAATAGTGAATTTTATAGACAATAAAGTAAATATCGCAGATACTGCCGTTGTGTTAAATTCGACCCTAAAAATGTATACAAGGATAAAAGCATATGCTGAAGTTAGAGATAGTATCTTAGGTGAGTATAGTTATATATCTCAGCAAAGCATAATAAATAAAACAAATATAGGTAAATTTTGCTCCATTTCTAGCGGCTGTTATGTTGGATTATGGGAGCATAACACACAGGTGAGTACACATTCATTTTATCTTTATGAGCATAGCGGTGAATTTGTAAAAGGATATAGAAATTATGATAAAGACTATATAGAAACAAATATCGCGAATGATGTTTGGATTGGTGCTAACGCTCTTGTATTAAAAGGTGTTAGCATTGGCAATGGAGCCATCATCGGTGGCGGTGCAGTTGTTACTAAAGACGTTCCTGATTATGCAGTTGTTGTTGGGAATCCAGCAAAAATATTAAAATTTAGATATTCGAAGGAGGATATAGAGTTTATGCTTAGAGTAAAGTGGTGGAATTTTGATAGGCAAAAATTGCAAAAGCTGATTGATCAAAATGCGTTTGATAGTTTTGATAAATTTAAAAAAATAATTGTTGCAAATAGGTGGGGGGGGGGTATACTAATAATCTACACAATATCTATGTTGCAAGGGTTGCATAGATGTTTTGTAGATTATGTGGAACAAATAAAGGACAGAGAATTAGGTCTAAATATGTTTTTGGCGGTACACAAGAACATAAATTTTATGAGTGCAAAAAATGTGGTGTAATATATTTGTATCCATATCTAACTGAAGAAGAGGAAACGCGCTTTTATAAAATGGAATTTGAAAAGTTTATGGCAACAAGAGTTGGAGATCATAGAGATTGGAGTAATGCGCAGAAGCATATTGCAACAAATCAAGATCAAGTCCAAAGGCGAATGAAATATCTGCAAAATTATATAGATGCTAAAATTGGTGGCAATTTATTAGAAATCGGATGTTCATCTGGTTTTATGTTAGAGGCTTTTAGACAAAAAGGTTTTAAATGTTTTGGTGTAGAGCCTAGCGGAGAATTTTTAGAATTTCTACATAAAAATAATTTCAATGCTTATGAAAATTTAGATGATTTAATCTCTAATAATTTGGAACTTAAATTTGATGTTATAACACATTTTTTTGTTTTTGAACATATAGCAGATCCTTATGTATTTTTAACCAAAACCTATTCTTTGCTAAAAGATGATGGTATAATTATTGCTGAGATTCCGTCGTCAACTGACGCTTTGACTTCACTTTACAATATACATGCATTTGAGAAATTTTATTGGTCTATAGCGCATCATTACTATTATAACCCTATTTCAATTGCGTATTTAATGGATAGGCTTGGATTTAAATACGAGATTATCCCAGAGCAAAGATATGATTTATCTAACCATATAACTTGGCTTATGGATGGTAAACCAGGCGGACAAAGTAGATTTTGTGAGTTTTCTAAACAAACTATCAAAAGTTATGCCGATGATTTAAAAAAATCTTGGAAATGTGATACTTTAATACTTGTTATATATAAAGGAAAAAATAAATGCCAAAAATAGCTGTCACTTCACCATCTTTTTCAACAAATAATTTTTTACAAAATGAAATTTATAAGCATTTTACAAATGTAAAATTAAATTTAAATAAAATAAGATTTCAAAGAGATAATCTAATTGATTATATCAAAGATGCGGATGGCATAATTGTGGGTCTTGAAATCATTGATGACTATGTTTTATCTAAATGCCCAAATTTAAAAATCATAGCAAAATATGGTGTTGGATTAAATAATATAGATCTAGAAGCTTGCAAGAGAAGAAATATTGCAGTAGGCTGGACTGGTGGCGTAAATAAGTTATCCGTAGCAGAAATGACGCTTGGCTATATGCTTATGCTTTGTAGAAATTTATTTATTACATCAAATGAGCTCAAAAACGGTATTTGGAATAAATCAGGTGGATTTCAGTTGAGCGGTAAAAGTATAGGCATTATAGGCGTTGGTTGTATTGGTAGAGAGCTTGTAAGGCTTTTAAAACCGTTCAATTGTAAAATATATGCGAATGATATTATTGAACAAGATAAATATTATATAGAAAATAATCTAATAAATGCATCTAAAGATGATATTTTTAAAAAATGCGATATCGTAACTATCCATACTCCTTATGATGAGACTACAAAAAATATGGTAAATTTAAACACATTAAAAATGATGAAAAATACAAGTTTTATAATAAATAGTGCAAGGGGTGGTATAATAAATGAAGAAGATTTAAAATATGCACTTAAAAATCATATTATTGCAGGAGCTGCCATTGATACTTATATGGAAGAACCACCATCGGATGTTGAGTTATTAAATTTACCAAATTTAATTTGCACTCCGCATATAGGTGGTAACTCCAAAGAAGCTGTAGAGTCTATGGGTATATCTGCTATCAATCATTTGATAAGTTTTTTTAAATAAATGTGGAGAATAAAAGTTGAAAAAAGTTGTAGTTTTTGGAGGTAGCGGTTTTTTAGGTAGTTATGTTTGCGATGAGCTTACTAGGCGCGGCTATTTTGTTACTATAGCAGATATAAATCGTTCTATGTATTTAAAAGAAAATCAAGTTTTTGTTAAAGCAGATATTTCAGATATTGATAATATAAAAAACATCATAGTAGATGCAGATATAGTATATAATTTTGTTGCTATAGCAAATTTAGAAGATGCTATAAATAGCCCAGTTCAAACTTTCAATATAAATGTTATGGGAAATTTAAATATATTAGAAGCTTGTAGACAAAATTCTAATATACAAAGATTTGTTTATGCTAGTAGTGCATATTCTTTAAGTTTAGATGGTTCATTTTATGGTATAAGTAAGCACTCTTCTGAGAAATTAATAGAAGAATATTATAGAAGATATGGACTAAAATATACTATCATAAGATATGGATCATTATATGGTGAAAGGGCTAGTCATAATAATTATATATATAATTTACTATATAAAGCAATACATTCAGGAGAGCTAACCTATAAAGGAGATGGTGAAGATTTACGTGAGTATATACATGCTGCAGATGCTGCTAAATTATCTGTTGATATACTAGATGATGCACAGTATGAAAATGAGCATATTATACTAACTGGGATAGAAAAACTTAAGCGTATAGATTTATTGGTAATGATTAATGAAATTATGCAAAATAAGTTATCTATAAAACAAATTAGTGATACAAATATGGGGCATTATAAAATTACTCCTTATGCTTTTCAGCCTTCAGTGGCAAAAAAGTTAGTAGCAAATCCATATATAGATTTAGGTCAAGGATTACTAGAGTGTATACAAAAAATTCATCAAGATATGGAAATTTAAAATGACTAAATTTTTATCTTATATTTTAGATGAGAATACACCAACTTATGGAAATAGAGATAAAATTTTATTAAAAAAAAGAAGTAGTATTTTAAATGGCGATATTGCTAATAATACGTCTATATCTACTACATTACATATTGGAACTCATATAGATATGCCATATCATTTTTATGAAAATGGGCAAACTATAGTTGATTTTGATGCTAGTTTTTGGATATTTGACAATGTTTTATTTATTGATGTGCAACCACGCAATTTGGTTATAGAAAATGAATTATTAAGCAGATTAGATGATATAGAAGATATAGGGTACGATATACTTATAGTAAAAACTGGGATATGTGATCTTAGAGATAAAGATATATTTTGGAGTCAAAATTATGGGTTTGGTCCAAAAATATATAACTATTTATCTAATAGATTTCCAAATATAAGAGTATTCGGATTTGACTCTATATCTGTATCTAGTTTTTCAAATAGGGCACTTGGTAGAGAATCACATAAGGCTTTTTTAAACTCAAATAAGCCGATATTGCTTTTAGAAGATATGGATCTAAGAAGTGTTGGCGAGTACACTAAATTTAAAGAGATAATAATCTCTCCGCTTAGGGTAGCAAAATGCGATGGATTGCCTTGTACAGTTTTGGGTAAAATTTATGATTAAAAATATTTTATGGGATTTTGACGGTGTAATACTAGATAGCATGCCGATAAAAGACTATGGATTTGCTAAGGTTTTTGAAAATTTTAATAAAAATTTAGTAGATAAATTCTTAGATTATCATAGATTAAATGGAGGAATAAGTAGGTATATAAAAATTAGATATTTTTATAATACTATTTTAAATCAAGATATAAGTGATGAAAAAATACAAGAAATAGCAAATGAATTCTCAGTAATTATGAAAAATGAGCTTACAAATAAAAAATATCTTATATCTCAGACTGTTGATTTTATAGAAAAAAACTATAAAAACTATAATTTTCATATAGTCTCAGGATCTGATGAAAAAGAGTTAAAGTATTTGTGCAAAAAATTAGATTTGAGTAAATATTTTATAACTATAAATGGTTCGCCAATCCATAAAAGTTATTTAGTAAAAAAAATATTAGAAACATATAATTACAGTCCAAAGGAAACAATTTTGATAGGCGATAGCATAAACGATTATGAATCGGCAAAGATAAATGCAATTAAATTCTATGGATTTAATAATACAAAATTAAAAGAATTAGGCGAGTATATTCATGGCTTTAATGGATTTGTAATATGAATGCAAAACAATTAGAGCAATTATATCATGATAGAAAAAAAATATTTCATCGATATATAGAGAATATAAAACAAAATTGCAAATGGGATATTTATAATATAGTAAATCCTACTTTAATAACAAATCCGTATGCTAGCGAATTTCCGAAAAAGTTTTTTAATAATCAAAAAGTTATAAAAAATAAACAGATATTGTTTTTAAAAAATAGTTTTAAATATTATTTGAAGAATTTTTATTATTTTATTTCATATTTTATAGCTTTTATTTTATTTAAAATTTATTATCGCAAGCGAAGAAAAAATAATATTACAAATATTATAGATATATTTGCACTGATTGACAATATTAACAAAAGAGGAACATTTGAAGAAAATTATTTAAAAGATCTATATGATGTATTAGAAAAATATAATGTTAATTATACAATACTTTTAAGACCATATTTGGTGGAAAAAAACCCATTTAAATTAATAAATTTTTTTAGGATAATAAATAAAGATCATAGAGATTTTATATTTGAATATGAATTTTTGGGATTTAAAGACTTTATAGAGCTACTACTTTTAATTTTTATATATCCGTTTAAAGCACTAAGATTATTACAAAATGAAGCTAACGATATAGATATTATATTTAATAATTGTTTATTGCATGATATAAGTTATGCAAATTTTGCTGGATTTACAAGGTATATCTTAGGTAAAAATTTAGCAAATATTCAAAATATCAAAAAAATATATTCTTGGAGCGAATTTCAAGTAATAGAAAGAAGCTTTAACTATGGAATAAGAAAAAATACAGACAAAATAGAATTAATTGCAATGCAGTTTTATCTCAATTATGAGATATATTTTAATTCATATGTTAGTGATCTAGACTATGAAATTTTATCATCTCCACATAGAGTGCTTGTAAATGGAAGATACTATTTGCAAGATAGAAAAAAAGTAAAATATAGTGTTGGAGTTTCTTTTAGATATAAATATATATTTAGTTTTTCTGGCATAAAAGAAGAAAAAAATATTTTGCTGCTTGGCTCATATTTAGAAAATGATACAAAATATATGATAGATAATATGGATAAATTTAATAATGTAATTTTTAAAAATCATCCTGCGGTCAATATAAAAAATCTTGGTAAATTACCTAAAAATATAGTGATCACTGAGAAAAATATTTATCAACTTTTTGAAACTACAAAACTTGTAATAGGTACTGCATCAGGTACAAGTGTAGAGGCTGTAGCTTGTGGAATATCTGTGATTATAATAGCTAGTCAAGATAATCTTACAGCAAATCCTTTGGTGGAATACGGGAAAGGCAAGATTTGGGATATGGCTTTTAGTAAAGATGAAATAATTTTTTTGTATAATAGACTTCTTGATTATAGAAAAAATAATAAAGAAGAGATAAAAAAGATATCAAATTGGTATAAAGATAATTTTTTTGTAGAACCTATAGAGCAAAATATAATAAAAATTTTTGAAATAAATTGAGGAAGAAATAATTACTATGAAAGTGCTATTACTAGCAGGTGGATTTGGAACAAGGCTCAGTGAAGAAACAGATATAAGACCAAAACCAATGGTGGAAATAGGCAGTAGACCTATACTTTGGCATATAATGAAAATATATTCTCATTATGGTTTTAATGATTTTGTCGTATTGCTTGGCTATAAGGGATACTATATAAAAGAGTATTTTGCAAACTATTTTTTGCATAGAAGTGACGTAACTATAGATTTATGCAACAATAAAATGGAAATTCTAAATAATTCTAGTGAACCATGGAAAGTAACACTTTTAGACACTGGCTTAAATTCTATGACTGGTGCTAGGATCAAAAAAGCACATAAATTTATTGGGAATGAGCCATTTATGCTTACTTATGGTGATGGTGTGAGCGATATAGATATAAATAAACTTATAGAGTTTCACAGATCTCACGGTAAGTCTGTGACCATGACTTCTGCTCAGCCTGATGGTAGATTTGGGGCTTTGAATCTAGCTGGTAATAATCAAGTACTGGAATTTAAAGAAAAGCCTAAGGGTGATGGTAGTTGGATAAATGCAGGATTTTTCGTATGCGAACCAAGAGTTTTTGAGTATATAGGAGATGGAGATGATATTGTGTTTGAACAAGCCCCTTTGATGAATTTGGCAAAAGATGGAGAGATATATACATATAAACACAATGGATTTTGGATGCCCATGGATACTCTTAGGGATAAAATTAAATTAAATGAAATGTGGAATAATAAAAACGCTCCTTGGAAAGTTTGGTAATGTTTGGTAATGTTTATAAAGATAAAAAGGTGTTGATAACAGGCAACACTGGATTCAAGGGAAGTTGGCTTACAATTTGGCTCTTAAAACTCGGTGCAAAGGTTGTTGGGTTGTCAAAAGATATACCAACTGAGCCATCTATGTTTGATAGGCTAAATCTAAAAGATAAAATTAAATTTTATCAAGAAGATATTAGAAATTTAGATAAAATGATCGAAATAGTGTCTTTTGAAAAACCTGATTTTATATTTCATTTAGCTGCGCAACCTATAGTGTCTTTATCATATGAAAACCCAATAGAAACTATATCATCAAATGCTATGGGAACTGCAAATCTACTAGAAGCTTTAAGGTTATTAGATCATATATGTACAGCTATAATAATAACTAGCGATAAGGCCTATGATAATGTAGAGCAGGTTTGGGGATATAAAGAAGATGATAAAATGGGCGGAAAAGATGTTTATAGTGGTTCAAAAGGAGCTGCCGAACTAATTATAAAATCATATTTTAATTCATTTTTTAAAAATCATAAAAAAATCAAATTAGCTATTGCTAGAGCAGGAAATGTCATAGGTGGCGGAGACTGGGCAAAGGATAGAATAGTAGTGGATTGTATGCTTTCTTGGAGTAATGCTAAGCCAGTTGAGATCAGATCTCCTAGGTCAACTAGACCTTGGCAGCATGTATTGGAGCCGCTTAGTGGTTATTTAAATTTAGGTCAAGCGCTATACAATGATGGCTATTTGAATGGAGAAGCTTTTAACTTTGGCCCTAGAGCAGAACAAAACCATAATGTAGAAGAGTTATTAAAAGATCTAAGCAAATATTGGCATTTTAAAAGCCCAAGTGATGCATATAGGATTACTGATAATATTAAATTTCATGAAGCTGGATTATTAAAATTGAATTGCGATAAAGCACTATTTTATCTAAAATGGCAAGCAAATTTGGACTATAAAGAAACTATCAAATTTACGAGTGAATGGTATTACGATTTTTATAATAAAAACTGTAATATGCTAGATTTTACGCTATCACAAATTTGTGAATATGAGAAATCAGCGGTTGTAAAGGGCTTGAAATGGACGGAGTAATTTTAACGCCATTAAAGCAAATTTATAATCCCAAAGGCAACATATTTCATGCTATGAAAAACAGTGATATTGGATATTTAGGGTTTGGTGAGGCTTATTTTTCTACTATCGATCAAAATAAAATAAAAGGCTGGAAAAAGCACACAAAAATGACTTTAAATTTGATTGTACCAATCGGTGAGATCGAATTTATTATTTATAATGAGAAAAATAAAGATTTTTTTAGTGTAAAGCTATCTAAAAATAACTATCAAAGACTAACCGTATCACCAAATTTATGGATGGCTTTTAGGGGTATTGGAGAGTATAATATGCTACTTAATTTGGCGAGTATAGAGCATGATCCAAATGAGGCCGTAAATGTAGATTTGGATAAGATAAAATATGAGTGGTAAAGTACTAATCACTGGCGGACTCGGTAATTTAGGTAGTTGGATAACTGCTAATTTAGCAAATCAAGGATATGAAATATATATTTTAACAAGATATGTAAAATACCAAATACCAAATACCAAATACCAAATAATTGAATGTGATATTGCAGATAAATCTAGCTTAAAAGACAAGCTAGATTTGATAAATTTTGATTATTGCATACATTGCGCTAGTTTTAATGAACATTTTTTAGAAGATTATCCGCAAGCAGCCTTACAAATAAATACGCTAGGAACTAGAAATATTCTTGAAGTATTGGCTCAAAAAAATATTAAACATTTTATTTATTTTAGTACCTTTCATGTTTATGGCTGTTTGAGTGGTGTGATAACAGAAGAAACTGAGCCAAAACCAAAAAATGATTATGCTGCAACCCATTTATTTGGCGAGTATTATGTTAAACAGTTTTTTTATAACCACAGCATACCTTATACTATTTTAAGACTTACAAATAGTTACGGAGTGCCTATGGATAAAAATACCAATAAATGGTATTTGGTTCTTAATAACTTAGTTTTAAATGCATTTAAAGAACAAAAAATTATTTTGAACACAAATGGTATGGTTAAAAGAGATTTTATTTATATGGGCGATGTGTGTGATACTGTTTTGAAACTACTGAAAATAAATCCTACAAATGAAATTTATAATTTATCTTCAGCACAAAATGGTGTGTATACGGTTATTGAATTAGCCAATATTGTTAAATTTATTTACGAAAATAGATATAGTAAAAAAATAGATATTATAAAAAACAGTAATGATAAAGCTATTTATGGTGATATTTCTGTAAAAAATGATAAAATTAAAAAAGTAATCAACTTTCAGACCAATGATAGGATTAATGAAACTATCAATAAAATATTTGATTTATTGGAGATTTAATGCAATTTTCGGTTATAATACCTACTTATAATAGACAAAAAGAAATTGATATTTCAATTAAATCCGTTTTGGCTCAAACTTTTAATGATTTTGAACTTATAGTAGTAGATAATGGTTCTACGGACAATACTAAATCCGTTGTTGAAAAATATATAAATATAGATTCAAGAGTTAAATATATATGGCAAGAAAATACCGGATCGCCAGCTGGTAGTAGGAATACTGGTATAAAAAATGCCATCGGGCAATGGGTGGCTTTTTTGGATTCTGATGATTATTGGTATGGTAATAAATTAGAAAGTGTCTTTAATATCATTAAAAAACATCAAGATATAATAGCAGTTAGTCATTACGAAGATAAAATGATAGATGGCAAACATAATTCAATACTTTATCATGGCGATGATTTGGACAATAATAATATGTATTATCAATTATTGTTTAAAGGAAATAATCTTTCCACATCTGCTATGGTCGTCAGAAAAGATAAATTAATTGAAGTTGGATGTTTTGATGAAAGGATGGATTATTTTGCCGTAGAAGATTATGATTTATGGATGAGACTTTCAAAATTAGGCAAATTTTATTTCATTAAAGAAATTCTTGGTGCTTTTTGTATTTCTAGTAATAACATGTCTGGACATATAGAATTAATAAATAATAATTTAAAAACGTTGGTTTTAAATCACATAGATGAATTGGATATTTTAAATAAGCAAAAGTTAAAAAAGAAGCATGCGGCTAGGATAGATTATTATAAAGGTAGGGCATATCAGATATCAGGCAACAGGAAAAAGGCCATAAAATTTTTGTTTAATTCTATAAAAGATTATCCTTTTAGTTTAAAGAAATATATATCTTTGTTGTTTGCAATTTTTAACATAAGGAAATAATTTGAACGCTTTTTCAAAAATAGCTCACGCTAAAGAACATTTAGGTTACAAGAGTGGTAATATATATTCTCATACCATTGATAAAGATAATGCAAAAAACTTTGTGAATGGATATCAAAAAATCCTTAATTTTTATAAATTTCATCTACCTGCTCAAAACAAATGTATAGATTTAGGGTGCGGTGCTGGGTATTTGACAAATGAATTCAAAAATCACGGCTTTGATATAACCGGCTTAGAATATAGCAATGATGCACTTGATGTGGCTAAAAAACACAATCCTCATTTAAATATCATTCAAGGTGATATGAGTAAATTTAATAAACCAAATAGTTATGATTTTATATTTTCTAGAGAAGTTTATATTATAACTAGAGTAAATGCATTTACAGATCAGAAAAATATCATTTCAAATATAGTACATAGTCTTAAACGGGGGGGGGTATTTATGCTTGTAGGAAGTGATGTTTCTTATCCAGACTGTATGAACTATGATCTAATAAGAAAAGTCATAAAAAATCAGGGTGATATTTTGGTTAGTCAAAAATATTATGAATTTATTCTTAGGAAATTTAATAAATTTATTTTTGGAAAGATTAGCTATAAGATACTTGAAATTTTACTATATCCATTAATTGCCTATAAATCTAGAAAAGGTTGGGCTAAGATATATATAATATTATTTAAAAAGAAGTAAAATGTCTATATTTAAATTGCAAAAATCAGGTAGAGTAAATTTAAATGAAATTTATAAAGATTTTAAAATTTATCTCTACCCTTATGCAAGATATGCATTTTTAGAAACCTTAAAAACATTGAATATTAAAAGTATATATATCCCATCTTTTATATGCCGAGATATGTTAGCTCCTATCAATACTTTAGGTATTAAATATTATTTTTATGATTTAGATATCAAACTAAATCCTATTTTAAAAGATATAAGATGCGATGCTATTTTAATGGTTAATTATTTTGGCTTTGCGGCAAATTTGTCTATATTTGAAAAATACAAATCAGTGTTCAATTCTATTATAATAGAAGATAATGCTCATGGATTTTTAAGCAGGGACGAGAATGAACGGCTGCTTGGCACAAGGGGGGATATAGGATTGCTAAGTATTCGTAAAACAATATTTTTACCAAATGGAGGAGCTGTATTAATAAACAATCCAAAATTTAAAGATTTAAATTTTCAAAGTGCAATATGTAAAACAAGTAGCGAAGATTTAAAATATAATAATAAATGCAAACTAAAAAAATGTCTTATATTGAGTTCTTTTGGTATTTTTATAGTTTTATTAAGACGGTTTATCAGATATTTGAAATCAGGAAATGCTATACCATTACCAGATTTGAAGAGTGAAGAAAATATGCCAAATCAATCAAATTTAACACCAAAACTAAAAGATATGAATATTGATATTGACATAATTTTTGAGATAAATAGAAGAAGAAATTTGTATTTTAAAGTTTGTAAATATGCTAAATTATTTGAAATAGAGCCAATTTATCAATTAAATGATTTTACTGTGCCTTTTGAATTTGCATTTATTGATAATGGTAGATATAGACAATTTCAAAGGTATTTATATTTAAAAGGCTTGTTTGTTTTGCCTTGGCCAGATTTACCAGATGAAATAACTGATAAATCCCCTAAATTTTATAAAAATGTAAAGGTGGTACCATTTTTATGGTAGAAATTAGAAAAATTTATGAGCCAAATTTGTGGAACGATTTACTTTATAAAACACAAAATGATAGTGTTTTCTCTACTTTTGAATGGGGAGAATATAAAAAAAATACTAATTGGAAAGTTGAACGTTTAGCATTTTTTAAAAGTGGCAATTTTTTAGGCATTGTGCAACTATTTTACAAGATTAAATTTGGAGTTTTTGTTGGCTGGAGTAATTCTGGAATAAATTATACGAATTTTTCAAATTTATCTTTAATTATTGATACGCTAAAAAAATATTTATCAAAATATCATTTTTTTTATAATAGATTTAGCTTTTTTGAGCATTTCGAAGATTTAAAATATTTCGAGTTTAATCAAGTTCTTTTTGAATCAAAAAAATATATAAATAGTAATTTTTCAATTATTCACCATTTAAGTTCTGATTTTTATACTAAATTTAGCTCAAATCATAGATATTATTTTAAACAATCTTGTAAAAATAATCTTACTTTTTCTGAAATTGGTTTACAAAGTTTTATAATATTACACAATGAAATGACGCAAGCAAAACAAATGCCTAAAATTACAATTTCACTAGATAAAATTAATTTATTAAAATCTGCATTTGGCGATAATTTGAAATTTTTCGGAATTTTTCGAAATTCAAATTTAATTTGTGGTTCGGCTATTTTATTTTATAAAAATAAAGCTTATTATTATCTAGCAGCGTCAAATGAAAGTGGTCGTAAAAATTATGCTGCATATTTTATGATATATAATATTTTTGATTTTTTAGTTCTAAAAGATATAAAAGAGTTTGATTTTATGGGTATTACTCCATTTGATAAGAATGCTTTTGGGGTTAATAAGTTTAAATTAGGTTTTGGTGGTGATGTGTGTTATTATTTGGGAGAATGGGAAATTTCAAATTCTAATTTACTGTCTTTTTTGATTAATAGGATATATCTATGAATATAAAACAAAAAATAAAGAGTATTATTGGAGTTGCTTATTACAATGCATATTACCGTTATACAAAGCCAATCGGTAACCGGATTTTGATATATCATGCATTTGGTAGCAAATTAAAGCATGATACTTATGGCATAAGTATTGATCCAAAAATATTTGAAAAACATTTAATATTTTTATATAATAATTATGATGTCTTGCCTTTAAATCACAATACGTTAGATAATGAATTGAGTAAAAATAGTGTTTCTATCACAATAGATGACGGTTATAAAGATAATTTAATTGGAATAGAAATTTTAGAAAAATATAAAATACCATATACAATTTATATAGCAACGGGATTTATTGACAAAAGTATGTATCTGTCAAAACAGGATTTAATAGATATATCAAAGTCCGCTTTGTGTACACTAGGAACGCATTCAATGAATCATGTCCATTTATCGACTCTACCTAAAAATAAACAGTTTAATGAGCTAAATGACTCAAAGAAGAAGTTAGAAGATATAATTCAAAAACAAGTAATTAATTTTTCATATCCATACGGCGATTATAATAACACAACTAGAGAAATCGCAAATAGTTTATATGAAATTATTACAACTAGTAATATAGGTATAAATAAAATAGGTTGTGACAAAAAAAAATTAAAACGAATTGAAATTATTGCAAGCGATACGGAAAATGAGTTAAATAAAAAAGTAAATGGATATTACGACTATTTAAATTTAAGGAGTATTTTTGATTGATGTTTCTGTTATAATGCCTATTTATAATAATATTATGATTATAGAGGAATTAAAGTTAAAAGTATTAAATTTGGCTAAATATTGCAAACAAGTTATTTTAATAGATGATTGTAGCATTGACGCTACGTATGATATACTATATAATTTTATTAAGCAAATAGAAATATCAAATATCGAGCTTTATCATAATGGTAAAAATATGGGACCTTCGTATTCAAGAAATATTGGGATAAAAAAATCCACTGGAGAATATATGGCATTTCTAGATAGTGATGATGATTGGCATCCACAAAAGTTAGAAATACAAATTAAATCTATGAAAAAATATAATGTAAAAATATCTGGCACGATACATCAAGTAATTGATAAAAAAATGCTAAAAGCAAATCAGGATAAAAAAATATTAAATTTAGATAATATACCCATAAAACGCATCAAATGGCCTGGAATTTTGTTTGTATCTCCTTTTGCGACGCCTAGTGTCGTATTACATAATAGCTTAAAAAACTATCTGTTTAATGAAAAAATGAGATATTCTGAAGATTATAATTTATGGCAAAGAATTACTTATGATAATCCTGGCATAAAAATTTTATTACCACTAACCTATACTTTTAAGCATGACTATATATCATCTGATAAAAATTGTTTAAGCATAAATTTAAAAAATATGCAGCGCGGCGTCGAATTTGGTTATAAAAATTTATTAAAATCAAGCAATATTAAAATAACTAGCAAAATAATGCTGATTTTAGCTTACGCGTTTTCTAAGCTAAAATATTTAAGGCGAATTATTTTAAATATGCTTATGAATAAATAAATGCGTTTGATATGAAAAATATTTTATTTATGGTAACAAAATCCGAAAATGGTGGTGCTCAGAAATGGACAAAAGAACAAATTGAGATATGCTCAAAAGACTTTAATGTTTTTTTAGCTACAGATGAAAATGGATGGCTTTCTAAAAACGTAAAAGTTAAAAATAAATTTTTAAATAATCTTATATTAAAAAGACTATCTTTTATATATTTGTTAAAGTTAAATAAATTTATTATAGATAACAACATTAACTTGGTGGTATCAAGCTCTGCTAATGCTGGTATATACTCAAGACTAATTAAATTATTAAATAAAAAAATAAAAGTTATATATGTAAGTCATGGTTGGTCTTCTATTTATAATGGTGGCAAATTAAAACTATTATATGTTTTTATAGAAAAACAACTTTCAAAAATTAGTGATTCAATTCTTTGTATTTCAAAAAAAGATTTTGAAAATGCTCAGTATATAATAGGTGTCGATAAGTCCAAATTGCAATTAATTACTAATAAAATTTATCCTATTAAGCTCATAAATAAGCCAATAAAAATAAATAATATTATAAGGATAGTAACGGTAGCTAGATTAGTTGCTCCTAAAAGAATTGATTTATTGATAGAGGCTACTAAAAATTTAAGCAATATTGAACTCCATATTATTGGAGATGGTGTTTTAAGAAAAGATTTGGAAAAAAATAAGTATAAAAATGTTTTTTTTCATGGAAATATAGATTCATTTGATGATTATGGTTCATATGATATTTTTGCTTTGATTTCAGATAGTGAAGGTATTCCATTAGCGGCCTTGGAAGCTATGTGTTGTTCGATGCCTATCATAGTTAGTAATGTTGGCGGATGTTCAGAACTTATAGACGATAATGGTTTTTTAGTAGAAAATAACGTAAAGAGTATCGCAGATGCAATTGCATTATCTATTAGAAATTTAGGTTTATTGGGAAAAAAATCCAAAGAAATATTTGATAGTAGGTTTAATCTAGAATTGGATAAAAATATTTATTTAGAATATTATAATAATATACTTAAGAAGTATAAAGTCAAGAATAATAGTTAATGAATAAAAAAGTTATTTTTTTGGCTTTGATAAATTTATCTATATTACAATGTAATCATTATTTATTGGAAGAAATATATGTATAGGAATATATGTTGGGCTATCATAAATAATTATAAAAAAATAATATTTTTTATAAAAAATATTAGTAGGGAGCTAAATGATAGTGCAAATCATAAACGTCTTAAATACATACGCTTTACTAAACCACATAATCCAAATCTTGCAAAACCAGATGACAGTCTAGAAGAATGCTACTTATAAATATGAAAGCATATATCTACTAAATACTGTTAAATCAACGATAAAAAAATCTTAAAAAGCGTGGTATTTATAATAATACAAAAATAGTTCTAGTAAGTGACTATGGATGGTTTATAGCTGAAAAACATAACAATTTTCATGATATAGTACCACAATTACCATTTTCAGAAAAAACTATGGATAAGGCTGGTTTGTCAGCTTTGCTTATGGTAAAAGATTTTGATGAAAGTCATAAATTTGAAATTTTGAATAAACTTATGTCAAATGCCGATCTTTCGGCAATAGTATGCTTGTCTTTAGATAGAGGATGCTCTACTAAAGAGATGGATCCAACCAAAACTAATAACGATAGATCCATGGTACTTAAAGCAATTTTTTATGCAAAATTAAGTAGGCTAAATAAGTTTTTTGGAACTGATGCTTATGAGATTAAGGGTAGTATATTTGATCTAGAAAATTATAAAAAAATAGATTAATTTTTTCTATTAATTAATCATAAATAAATTCTCATTAGAATACTATAAATAAGCTTTAAAAGAATCAATAATGAAATACATAATATATTAACCATTAGCAAAATATGGAGGATTCAACCGACACCGATCCACTAAGGCTTGGCTCAACACCAACAAAATCAACTAACCAAAGCATTCTAGCGCTTCTTCTTAATGAAAATAAATTTTTTAAGCAAAATTTGCCTACATTTAGAAACGCTACAAAGTGATCTAGTCCATGGTTCAAACAAACTAATCCATTTGATGATACAAAGGTTTTTACAACACTTCGCAGATATTTAAGTTCGTTTCTATTATACCTCACAATCCGCAACTTCAGCAGTAGATCAAGGCGTAACGATCTAAACGAATGCCTTAGCATAGGACCAAGTACTAGCAGAACGTCTTTTTTAAGGATGAGACTTAGAGGCTGTGAGATGGACGAGAAGTCAAATATCATCTTAGAAAATTTATTTGTCCTATCTGTGCCTATTTTGGATTCAAAATTAGTAAAGTAAGATTAAAAGTCGTTTTTAGACGGCTCAAATTCCCTTTTTTCCTAGCACGACGACAATAGTCTTGTAGATGACTTTAAGTTCTAGCCAAATCGACCAGTGTTTGATGTAGTAGAGATCATACATTAGTTTTTGTTTTGCATCATCAGTATTTGCGCCGTATGGGTACATGACTTGCGCCCAGCCTGTGATGCCAGGACGTACAAGGTGGCGTTCATTATAGTATGGAATGACTTGTTCAAATTTATCTGTCCATACTTTTCTCTCAGGTCTTGGACCAATTAGGTGCATATCTCCTTTAAATACATTTAATATTTGGGGTAATTCATCAATGCGAGTTTGTCTCATAATATTTCCCCATTTAAATATTCTATCATCATTTTTGCTTGCAAATTTAGCTCCATTAGCTTCGGCATCTAGTCTCATTGATCTAAATTTAATACAAAAGAATTCTTTATTATTTAAACCAACTCTAAGTTGTTTAAATATGCTAGCTCCAGGAGATTCATTTTTTATCTTATATCTAGCATATATCATTATTGGCCAAGAAAATGTAAAAAGTATAAAAATTCCAGCATAATCTACTATACGTTTCACATAATATTCAAATTTGTTAAACGGCTTGATTTTGCTTAAAAACGCAAGATCGCTATTATCATCAGGGATGTAGCATTTATAGAGATATTTCTCCATAAAATCTTCGATAGTTATGATCTTTAAAGGCTTTTTTCTTTTTTGAAATTGTAAAGTCGTTAGATATTTTATTATATTGCTACCAACAGTTGCAGTCGTATTTAAAACCAAAGTGTCAAAATACTCTTCTCCTGCTATGCTTTGTAGCTCTTCTAGAACCTCATCTTCTGATCTGTTGCGATACCTTACTATGTTGATAGTTTTAAATTTTTTACCTAGTTTTCTAAGTTCTTCATCCGTAAATTTGTATTTTCTACCAAGTACTATCAAAACTATACCTCAATTTTTGTTTAAATTTAAGTATAACAAAAACAATGTTAAACAAAAATATAATTTAAATTTTATAGCCCTATCGCTATGAGAATGTGAGTAGAAATTATATAAATAATTTAATTATATGATTTAAGTTTTTATTAAATAATATTTATAAATTCATCCTTAGGATTATGATTTTACCATTAAATTTGATAGCATAAATCTTAAAATATAACTACAAATTTATTTTTAATTGATATTAGATATCATTAGTAACATTTTTGTAATTGTATTTCTTAAGCTTTGTAAAACTTCAAAAGAGATATAATTCCAGACCACAAAAGGATTAAATTTGAAGATAATTAAACGTGATGGAAGTTTGCAAGATTACGAGAGCTATAAGATAGAAAGCGCGATAACAAAAGCTTATGAAAGTGTAAATAAAGAGCCGAATTTAGAGCTTATAAAATGTGTAACATCTTGTGTTAAAGATAAAATGAGCGTCGAAGAAATACAAGATATCATAGAAAAAGCACTCTTTGATAGTGGCGATTTTAGCGTGATGCGAAGCTTTATGCTTTATAGACATACTCATACTATGCAGCGTGGCGGAGAGCTTGATGAGCGCACAACTTATATAAACTCGACTCAAACCATAGAAGAGTATATCGGAAAATCTGATTGGCGTATTATGGCAAACTCAAATACGAGCTATTCAAATGCTGGACTTATAAACAACACAGCTGGAAAAGTCATCGCAAACTATTGGCTAGACGCTGTTTATAATGATCATGAGGGCGCAGCTCATAGAAATGGCGATTATCACATACACGACCTTGATTGTTTGACTGGATACTGCGCTGGTTGGAGTCTTAGAGCTTTGCTAAATGAAGGATTTAATGGTGTAAGAGGAAGAGTCGAGAGTAGGGCGCCAAATCATTTTAGAGAAGCTTTATATCAAATGGCGAATTTTCTAGGGATTTTACAAAGCGAATGGGCAGGAGCGCAAGCATTTAGCAGTTTTGACACATATCTTGCACCTTATGTTTTTAAAGATAAACTTAGCGATAAAGAGATCAAAAAAGCTCTTACTAGCTTTATATTTAACTTAAACGTTCCTGCTCGTTGGGGTCAAAGTCCATTTACGAACGTTACCATCGATATTGTTCCTCCAAGTGATTTAAAAGGACAAATTCCTACTAAAAACGACATTCATTTATTTGCAAATTTAAGCGATGAAGAGTTGGAAGCTGAGTGTAAAAAACGTGGTCGTTCAAATCTGAAAGATATGACTTACGGTGATTTTAAACCCGAAATGGATAGGATAAATATCGCTTTTTACGAGATACTCACGCAGGGTGATAAGTGTTCTCAGCCATTTACGTTTCCTATACCGACTGTAAATATCACCGAAGATTTTGACTGGGATAGTAAGGTCGCTACTAAGCTCTTTGAAAATACCGCTAAAATGGGCTCTAGCTATTTTCAAAATTTCATCGGATCTCAATACGTGAAAGATGAGTTTGGCAACCGCATTCCAAATGAAAAAGCCTATAAACCAGGCGCTGTTCGTTCTATGTGCTGTAGGCTGCAGCTTGACTTACGTGAGCTTTTAAAGCGCGGCGGAGGGCTTTTTGGAAGTGCCGAGATGACAGGAAGCATCGGCGTAGTGACGATAAACCTAGCGAGGCTTGGATATCTTTTTAAAAATGACAAAAAAGCTCTTTATGCAAGACTTGATGAGCTTTTAGAACTAGCAAAAAGCACACTTGAAAAGAAGCGCAAATTTATAAATGAGATGTATGAAAGAGGTCTTTATCCATACACCGCACGGTATCTTAAAACGTTCAATAACCATTTTAGCACTATCGGAATAAATGGTGCAAACGAGATGATACGAAATTTTACGAATGATAAGGAAAATATAACTACTAAATTTGGCATAGAGTTTGCAAAAGAGCTTATAGAGTATCTAAGAGCTAAGATGATAGAGTTTCAAGGAGCTACTGGAAATTTATATAACCTTGAGGCAACTCCGGCTGAGGGAACGACTTATCGCTTTGCTAAAGAAGATAAAAAACGCTACCCAGACATTATCCAAGCGGGATTTGATGAAAAAGTCTATTATACGAACTCGACTCAGCTTCCAGCAAATTTCAGCAACGATCCGTTTCATAGTTTAAATTTGCAAGATGAGCTTCAAAGCAGCTACACGGGCGGAACGGTTTTTCACTTGTATATGAATGAAAGACTAAGTAGCGTCTCGGCTTGCAAAAAACTTGTAAAAAATATAGTAGAAAACTATAAGCTTCCATATATCACGATAACCCCTGTATTTAGTGTATGTCCAAAACACGGATATATCGCAGGTGAGCATGAGTATTGTCCAAAATGTGATGAGGAGATTTTGAGTTTAGCTTGACTTATCTTTTTGGTGCTTTTTATAGAGATAAATCATTGCCCTAGCGCTTTAGTGCGTTTGGGTGATCAGGGTTTAGGTGTAAAACTCACCCTAAAATACGTTTTCGAGCTAGATCTGCTTTTAATGCGTTGCAAAAGCGTTTTTAAATTTAAATTATCAAATTTAAGCCCTTTTTTGATAAAATCGCCAGAAAATTTAAAGGTAAAATGTATATGAATTTGATCTTAAATACGGATAGCTACAAAATTTCGCACTATCTTCAGTACCCAAAAGACGTGAATTACGTAAGTTCTTACATAGAATCTCGCGGCGGTAGGTGGAATAGGGTGCTATTTTACGGCTTACAAATGTTTTTGATGGAGTATCTAATCAAAAAAATCACATATGAAGATATAGAAGAAGCAAAGGATTTTATAAAGGCTCACGGACTTTCGTTTAATGAAGATGGTTGGCGATACATCGTAGATGAGCACGGCGGCGCACTTCCGCTCGAGATAGAAGCGGTAAAAGAAGGCAGTATAGTACAAACTGATAATGTGTTATTGCAGATACGAAATACTGATCCAAAACTTCCTTGGCTAGTAGGTTACCTTGAGACGGCTATTTTAAGGGCTATTTGGTATCCAGTTGCCGTGGCTACGAATAGTTATTTCTGCAAGCAAAATATTTTGCAGTTTTTAAATGAGACTGGAACTCCTGAGCTTATCGACTTTTGTTTGCATGATTTTGGTGCGCGCGGCGTGAGTAGCTTTGAGAGTGCTGGAATTGGTGGAAGCGCTCATATGGTAAATTTCAAAGGTTCTGATACAATTACAGGTGCTGTATTTGCAAAAAAATACTATGACGCTGATATGGCGGCATTTAGTATCCCAGCAAGTGAGCATAGTACGATGACTACTTGGGGGAAAGAGCGTGAAAATGAAGCTTATAAAAATATGGTGGATAAATTTAGTAGTGGAATTTTTGCTTGTGTGATAGATAGCTACGATACGTTAAATGCGATAGATCTTTGGGGAAGATTATTTGATGAAGTAAAAGCTAAGGGCGGTCGCGTCGTACTTCGCCCAGACAGTGGAAATCCAGTAACAATGGCTAGCGAGTGTTTAGAAAAGATGATGGATATAGCAGGGTTTAGCGTAAATCAAAAGGGTTATCGCGTACTTCCAAATCACGTTAGGCTGATTTATGGAGATGGTATAAACCCGCAAAGTTTAGTCGATATTTTAAACGAGCTAAAACTTAGAAAGATAAGTGCGGATAATATCGTTTTTGGTATGGGCGGGGCGCTTTTGCAACACCTTAACCGTGATACTCTTAGATTTGCTATGAAAGCAAATGCGGTATCAAAAGACGGTGAGCATTGGATAGATGTGAAAAAAGATCCTATAACAGATCCTTCAAAACGCTCAAAATCCGGACGTCTTGCACTAGTAAGAAAAGGAAATTTGTTTAAAACAGTGCGATTAAATGAGCTAAAAAAAGAAGAAAATAAGCTCAAACCAGTTTTTAAAGATGGCAAGATCCTAAGTAAAGTAAGCTTTGATGATATCAGAGCTAGGGTTAAGGAATTTGATTAAAGGAGAAGATATGAAAAAAGAAGAGCTACTAACAAAATTTAAAGACAAACGTACAAAATGCGTGGTTTATACCAGAGTTATGGGTTATCACAGACCAGTTGAGAGTTTTAATCTTGGCAAACAAGGTGAGCATAAAGAGAGAGTCAAGTTTTTAGAACCTACTAAATGCTAGACAAATTTATCTACGATATCACGCCTTTTAGCGTTATTGATTATCCTGATGAGCTAGCTTGCTTGGTGTGGTTTGCAAAGTGCAATATGCGCTGCGTTTATTGCTACAACAAAGATATAGTTTTGGGCGAGGGCAAGTTCGATATGCATTATCTAAGCGAGTTTTTAAATTCACGCCAAAACCTTTTAAGTGCGGTAGTTTTAAGCGGTGGGGAATGCACTAAAAGTTTGCATTTTAGTGATGTTTTGAAGCTCGCTAAAGATCTTGGATATAAAACCAAAGTCGATACGAATGGAAGCAATCCTGAGATTATAGAAGAAAATTTGAGTTTGATCGATTTTATATCGCTTGATTTTAAAGCTCCAAAGGCTAAATTTGAAACGATCACCGCGTCAAATTTATATGATAAATTTATAAAAACACTTCAAATTTTACTAAAAAACAGAGCTAAATTTGAGTGTAGAACGACTATCCACGCAGATATACTAAACGAAAATGATATCAGCGATATGGCAAAAGTTTTAGAGCAAAACGGATATCGCCAAGCTTACTATCTACAAAACTTTTTTGAAGCTCTAAATTTAGGAAATTTACAAAAACCAAAAGCTAAATTTGATCCAAATTTGATAAACTCAAATTTAAGCATTGTGCTTAGAAATTTTTGATTTTATCTGATTTAAGTTTTAAATTTTTTGAATTTATATTATTTTAGCTGATAATTTTGTCGTAAAATTTAAATTTATAAAGAAATTTAAAAAGTTAAATTTGCAAAATAAATTCATACAAAAAGCAAATTTTTATGGCTAAATTAAAGCCATAAAAATTTATTTCTTATCGTTATTCGTCTCGTTAAAAAGTCTATTTCCGCCAAGTTTTATGCCGTTTGTCATCCACTCTTTTACTGTTGGATGAGCGTGGAGAGTGGTGCAAAGATTAGATGCATCTTGTGATTTTTGAATTTTTAAAGCTTCATTTTCATACGTCATGATAAAACACTGATTAAGCCAAGGATATTGATCGTTTATCTTTTGAAGAGCTTTAATATCTTTTAGCGTAGGATCGCCTACGATTACTGACATTATGGCAACAAAATTATCAGTAGTGCCAGATGTTTTGGCTAATTCTGCTGATAATTCAGGATTTGAGACGTATGAAGCTGCGATTTTATCAAATATATTTTTCATTTCGACCACTATTTTTGCCACGTCAGCGTCTGTTTTTGTAGCGGCTAGTTTTGGCACAGCAAGACTTGCTAAAATACCGAGTATAACGATAACAAAGACAAGCTCTATCATAGTAAAAGCTTTTTTCATAATGAGATCTCCTTGATCTATCTAGCGAAAGTTTAATAAATAAAAATAAATATATTATAAATTTAATTTAAAAAAAGTAGTTTTTTAAATTAAATTTAGTTTCATAGTATTTTAAAACTTATTTAGATAAAATCTAATCTACTTTAAAATTTGAAAGACTATGATGAATAGAAAAAAAATTTATAATCCAAGCTCAAATGAGACTTTAAATGATAGAAAAGTATTTGGTGGAAATCCTCACGGAATTCTAAATTTCACAAAAGCAAAATACACGTGGGCGCTAAAACTTTGGGATCTTATGGAGGCAAATACGTGGTTTCCAAAAGAGGTTGATACCACTGATGATGTGCGTGATTATGCCTTTAATCTCACAACTGCTGAAAAGCGTATGTATGATCTAGTGTGGAGTCAGCTTATTTCTATGGATAGCTTTCAGACAAACAACCTAGCTGATAATATAAATCCTTATATCACAGCACCTGAGATAAATGCGGTTTTAGCTCGTCAAGCTTATGAAGAGGCAAACCACTCAAAAAGCTACGCCGTAATGGTAGAAGCGATCTGTGATAATACAGATCTAATCTATGAAATGGAAAAGCACGATGAGGTTTTAAGGCGTAAAAATGATTATATCTCAAGCGTGTATGAAGAGCTCGCTGGCGAAGTTACCGATGAGAAACTACTTCTTGCTATGGTGGCAAATCAAATTTTAGAGGGCGTCTATTTTTACAGTGGATTTACGGCGATTTACGCACTAGCACGTGCTGGAAAAATGCTAGGAAGCGCTCAGATGATACGCTTTATTCAAAGAGATGAGATAACTCACTTGCTTTTGTTTCAAAATATGATAAACTCAGTTCGCAAAGAGCGTCCAGATCTATTTACAAGCGAAGTAGAAACTAAAATTTATGAGATGTTTCAAAAGGCTGGAGATCTTGAGATAGAGTGGGGAAAATACATCACAGGAAATCAGATAATGGGATTTACTGATGATATTATAGAGGAGTATATCCACTACCTTGTCGATGATAGGCTCACTTCTATCGGGCTTAAAAAGCTTTATAATGCAAAACATCCGATAAAATGGGTCGATGATTTTGCTAAATTTAATGATCAAAAAAGCAACTTTTTTGAAAGCAAAGTTACGAATTATAGTAAAGGAAGCCTTACTTTTGATGATTTCTGATCTAGGATTTTTACATCTTAATTCTGCTGGAACTATAAATAGAGCTAGTGAGCTTTTAAATTTAGTAAAAGATATAAAACCAGGCGAGTTAGCACTAGCAAGTGAGCTTTGCGTGAGCGGATATGAAAATTTAGGCGATGAGTTTGAAAACGAACTTATCGCAAATTTAAAGAACGTTTTACCTACTGGAGCTTTTCTCGGTTTTACTCATTTTAGTGGCAGTTTTAATGAATTTGTACTTTTAAACGGCGATAAAGAAATCCATAAACAGAAAAAAACGATTTTATTTACTCCAAATTTAGAACAAGACAAATTCAAAGCTGGAAAAGTTGAAGATATAAATTTATTTGAAATATGCGGCGTCAAGATAGGCGTTTTAATCTGTTTTGAATTGCGTTTTACAGAGCTTTGGGAAAAGCTAAAAGGCGCGGATATCATTCTTGTGCCATCGCTTTGGGGAAAAGGACGCAAAAGACATTTTGAAGTTTTGTGCGAAGCATTGGCTCTACAAAATCGCTGTTATGTGATCGCTTGTAGCGACAGAGATCTAAAATTCGGAGCAGTTTTTAAGCCAAATGGTGAGATTGCAAAAAGTTTTAAATTTGAACCTGATTTGGCATTTAAATTTAAGAATTCTTTAGGTCTGCACTGAAAATTTCTAAAACTTTATCTAAAACGCCTTGCATTTTTGAAATCGCAACACCGTAATTCGTTATCGGTACGCTATTTTTTAGCGCTTCATTTTGCCTATAAATCATAAATTTACGATTTATCATACAAGCTCCGCAATGTAGAATCAGGCTAAATTCGCTTATATCACCAAAGTCGTTACCGCACACGTAGCTGATAGTGGGTTTAAATCCGAGATATTTTTCTAATAATTTTGGGATTTTTGTTCTAGCGATATCGCCTTCGATATATCTATGCGAACAAGCTTCTGCTATTAGTATTTTATCTCCTAGTTTCAAAGCGTCAAGTGCATTTGCGCCATTTACTAAAATTCTTAAGTCCCCTTTAAGTCTTGCCATCAAGATAGAAAAAGTCGTTATCTTTACGCTCTCTGGACAGTTTTTTATACTTTCTAGTATGCAACTAGAATCAGCTACTATCAGATCTGGTGTTTTGGCTAAACTTTTAAACAGACTCTCATCTATTTTTTGCGTGACTAGTGCGTTTGAGTTTTTGTCAAGTATATTTCTTAAAGCTTGAACTTGTGGCAAGATAAGTCTATCTTTTGGAGCTTCTTTGTCTATGGGAGTGACTAAAACCACTAAGGAGTTTGGCTCTAAAATCTGCTCAAATAACTCTTTTTCTTTAGCGTTTTGTTTGTAAATTTGCTCTAAGCTTATCAAAATCTCGTCTATGGAGTCTTTTTTTAAATTTAAACAAAGCACGAAAGGCGAAATCTTTTTAAGGATATTTTGAAAATTTATATCAAATTTATCATTGTCAAATTTGTTTATTATAAATAAAATAGGCGTTTGCATTTGCAAAAAATGCTCTATAAGCATTTCATCAAATTTGCTTAAAATCTGCTCTTTAAAAAGCATAATCGCCAAATCTGTTTTTTTGATTTCACCCTTAACTTTGTCTATTATCTCATCTTTTATCTGACTGGCGTCGTCGACTCCTGCAGTATCGGTGAAAAGTACGGCGCCGATATTGTGAAGTTCTACGGCTTTTTTAACCGAATTCGTGGTCGTACCTGCAATGTTTGAGACTATGGAAACTTCTTGATCTGTTAGTAAATTTAAAAGCGTGGATTTACCGACGTTCGTACGACCGAAAATCCCGATATGAAGTCTAGATGAATTTGGTGTTTTTTGCATATTTTTCCTTTATCTCAAAGCAAAACGTGCGCTGTCGCCGTTCTCATTTGAGATGGCTGAGTTTATCGTACTAAGTTGCGAAATGATGAGATCTCTTTGCTCGTTTAAATTCATATCAGGCGTAGCTTTGTTTGGATAAATTTTGTATTGTTTGCGATGTTCGTAATCTGCGATTGCCGGCATTATGACGTTTGCACCGCACTGCAAAGCTTGCAAACGACCATTTTTAACCAAAGTTTCCATTGCGGTCGTTGCAGGAATATTAATATTTGGCATAAAAAGACGGATTAATGCCATAGTTTTTAAAGATAGCAAGAAATCTCCATGTTCGTGCTGACTTAAAGGCGTATTTTCACAAGGTAAAAAAGGACCTACGCCTATCATATCAAAATCACTCTTTTTAAAAAAATCGATATCGTTCGCTATAGTTTTGCAAGTTTGCTGAGGTAATCCAACTATCAAACCGCTTCCTGTTTCATAATGCAAAGATTGTAGATATTCAAGGCATTTAAAGCGATTTTCCAGGCTCATTTTGGGGTGAAGTTTAGAGTAAATTTGAGGATCTGTGCATTCTATACGCAATAAATATCTGTTTGCTCCGGCTTTTTTAAATGCAAGGTACTCTTCGTAAGTTTTTTCGCCTAAGCTTAAAGTAATCCTAGCCCCTAGCTCGTTTATAAATTTGATAATCTCGCAAAGCTCATCAACGCAGTAAGCGTTGCTTTGACCAGACTGCATAACTATAGTCTTATAACCCAAATTTATAGCCTCTTTGGCTACTTTCATTATGTTTTCTTTTTTTAATTTATATCTTGAAATTTCTCTATTTTGTGAGCGAAGACCGCAATAAAAACAGGTGCCATTGCAGATGTTTGATATTTCTATTAAAGCTTTTAGATGAATATCTTTACGCGAGTACTTAATGCGAGTAAGATTTGCAAAATGAAAAAGCTCTTCATTTATACTATCATCTTGCAAAATCTCTTCAGACTCATTAGGCTCTATATAGTGCTGTTCGTAAAGCTTACGAAGAAGCTTATAAGTGACAGTCTTTGCCGCCATTATCTATCTCCGTTAGCATTTTTTCAACTTGTTCCGCAACTAGTGGCAAGTTTTCTTTTAAAATATTTAGATATTTTGGTATGATGAGATTTTCTCCAAGCTCTTTAACCTCATCGCTCGCATAATCCCTAATGTACTCTTTAAACGTTAAAATACCGTTTGGGATACATAAATGTTTGATTTTAGCATGTTTGGCTAATGGCATAAAATTACATCCCGTGCGTCCTTCTCTATAACAACTCGTACAAAACGAAGGAAGTTTTCCCTCTTTTACTAAGCTTAAAATAAACTCGTCGATACTTCTAGTGTCGCCTGTTTCAAATTGTTGATTTGTAAGGTCGTTTTGAACTTTTGTATGTGAGTATCCGCCGACTGCGATATTTGTTCCTGCGTCGGTTTGCGAAACACCGCATTTTTTTAATATCTCGTCTCTTAGTTCTGGTTCTTCTCTAGCAGTTAAAATAGTTCCTGTAAATGGACACATCAAACGCACTATCGCAACAAGTCTTATAAAATCCTCATCGCTAAGCGCGTAAGGAAATTCTTGTTTTTCTTTGTTTGAAGTGGCTTTGATGCGCGGAAAACTCATTGTGTGAGGACCTACGCCGAAATTTTCCTCTAAGCTATAAGCGTGGCATAGCATAGCTAGAAGTTCAAATTTATAATCATAAAGCCCAAAAAGTACGCCGACTGCTACATCATCAAGTCCGGCGTTCAGTGCTCTATGTAAAGAAAATACTCTCCAGTCGTACTCGCCTTTTAAAGTTCCTTTTGGATGTACTTTGGAGTAAGTAGGTCTATGGTATGTTTCTTGAAAAACTTGATAAGTGCCTATTCCTTCAGCTTTTATGGTTTTGTATTCATCTTCAAACATCGGAGCGGCGTTGATATTTACTCTGCGAATCTCGCTTTTATCAAATTTAACACTATAAATATTTCTCACGCTTTTTGCTATGTAGTTATAATCGCTTTTTGGATGCTCTCCATATACGGCGATCAGACGTTTTTGTCCGTTTTTAAGCATAGCTAAAACTTCATCTTTAAGCTCGTCCATATCTAGATTTTTTTTGACTAATTTATCATTTGATGATCTAAATCCACAATACGTACAATTATTAACACAAGGGCTTGATATATAAAGTGGCGAAAATAGCACTATTCTATTGCCATAAACCTCTTCTTTGATGAAAGTCGCGGCTTTGAAAATTTCATCATCAAGCTCTTTGTGAGTGCTATTTAATAAAATAGCCGTTTCTTCCAAGCTTAACATTTTACCGGTATATGCGTTTGCTTTAGCAGTCTTTATGACTGCTAAAACTTGATCCTTGCTAGGATTTTGAGTATGTTTTAAAGTTTCTTCTATGGTGTTTTCATCGATAAAGTTTTTCCAAGGATTTGTTTTTTCCCACTTTAAAATTTTATCAAATCTATCTTTTATCCAGTTCATTTTCTTTCCTAATCTACTACTTTAGTTAAGTCATTTTTCACCCATTTTGGAGAATGATGCATAGCATCTTCAAGCGGAATTTCTCCGTTGCTAAACATAGCTTTGAAATCTGCTTTGTTTAAAAATGCCATAGGAACATGAGCTAAAATAACTATCAAAGTAGCAATGATACCGCCCCAAATATGAAAATAAAACATAAAATTTGTAGCGGCTTTGCCTATTAACGGAGCTAAAGCATATAAAGCCCAACCAGTGATGATAAGCCCAAAAATCATAAATATAAAAAATAGATAAGTAAGCTTTTGTCCAGCGTTAAATCTGCCTTGTGGTGCAACTTCATCTGGTCCAAAATTTATACCGAAAATCTTTTTTGGATATCCGCCTAAATTTTTAAACCAAGCAAAAGTATCTCTATCCCAAATAAGTAAATTTCGCATTAAAAGTATAAATCTATCGGTATTTAAAAATATAAAAGCTAAGAAATTTATACTAAAAATAATCGCTACTACAATGTGCATATTCATAAAAAATTTAACTTGAGATTCACTTATGTATTTAAAATAAATCAAACAACCGCTAATAGCTAGTATGAACCATGTAACCAAATTTATCAGATGAAAAGCACGTTCGCTAAATGGGAATTTTAAAACTGTATCGCTATGCATGGTGACTCCTTAAACCAAGATTAGTTCTATCTACATAAACGTTTGTGTGTAAAAGCTGCTCTGCAGTTTCGCCCATAGGTCCTGTTTTTAGGTCTTTATAGACTTGCATACAGCTTGAATTTTGATGAGAACCTGTTAAATTTACTTTTTGTAATCTCGCGTCGTCTCTATAAAGTCCTTGCTGACGAAGCGAGATATAAGATTTGCGTTTTTTAACCAGATCGGTGATAGCGTATCCGCTAATTGCTACAACCGATACGCTTACTCCTAAAACTTTTAGAAAGTCTCTTCTTGATAGAAGTTTTCCTACATTTTTTTCTATGTATTTTGCCATTTTTTATCCTTTAAGATCTAAGCGGTAGAGGTAAAACTGGATGTAGCCATGAAGTTCCCATTGTTCTTACTGGCTGACCGCCACCGTTGATGCATCCTCCTGGACAATTCATCACTTCAACAAAATGATATCTATTTTTATCGCTTATTAACTCTTTTGCTATTTTATCGATATTTTTAGACGCTCCATTTACAACTGCGATTTTTACTTCTATAACCTTACCGCCGTAATCTTTAAGAGGAATGGGAATAATAGCTTCTGTTATATCATTGTCGTATCCGCGTACCAAAGTTAAATTTGGATCCTTTAACTCTTGACCACTTAGTATAAAATAAGCAGTTCTAAGTGCCGCTTCCATAACTCCTCCGCTACTTCCAAAAATAGTTGCCGCACCGGTATAGACGTTTGCAACTTCATTTGCGTAATCATCGCTCATCTCAAGCGGATTTATACCTTTTTTGCGAAATATATTTGCTATATCCCTAACTGTTAAACAAGCATCTACGTCCGGAAAAGACGCAGTGTCAGTTGGTAATTCTCCGCTATCCATTAGATATTTCCATGCTGAGTTAAACTCTGGTCTGCTTGCTTCAAAAATCTTAGCAGTACAAGGAGTAACCGATACCATATAAATTTTTCTTGGATCTACGTTCCATACGAATTTAGAAGCCCAAGCTTTTGCTAGCGATCCGCCCATTTGAATCGGAGACTTTGCACCTGAGATATGCGGTAAAAGTTCGGGATGAAAAATTTCAGCATTTCTAATCCACGCTGGACAGCAGCTAGTAAAATGCGGAAACGGATGTCCTGCCATATGTTCTAAATCATTAGCTCTCTCTTCCAAAAGCCAGTATTTGACTTTTTTTATAAATTCGGTTCCTTCTTCTAGTATAGTTTGATCGGCTGCAAAATTTACATCATACATATGAAATCCGGCTTTAACAAGAGCGTTATACATCTTATTTATCGTTAAAGTTCCGGGCTCTGCACCGAATTCTTCGGCTAAAGCAACACGCGTAGCTGGTGATGGGTGCGCTACTACAAACAGATCTTGATTATCGAGTTTTTCTAAAACTTCATCCACAAAACTCATTTGTTCGATTGCGCCAAACGGACAATTTACGAGGCATTGACCACAGGCTACGCATTTGTTGTTATCGATCGCGTGGGCAACACCTAGTGAGCCGTCGATCGCATCTGTTGGACAAAATGAAGAGCAAGTATCACAGCCAACGCAATTTTTTTGGTTGATTTTGATGATACCTCGAAGTTCGCCTTTTCTATAAGTGCCTTCAAATTCCTCACCGCTTCCCCTAGCATTTGGCGGCGGAGCAAATGTTTTGATGCTTGATACTGAATCACTCATTAAAGTTCTCCTTGATAATATTAATTTAGTAAAATTATTACTATTTTTGAAATTGTATAATTTTATATTTTCAATATCCGTTAAAAATGTATATTAATGTATATTATTAATATTTTATTAATATACATTAGCTTAATATTAAATTATAGTTTATTTGATACTTATCAAAAAATTTAAAAACAAGTAAAAAGATATCATAAGTAAAATTTATGTACAATGACAATTTTAAAGTTTCGAAAGGGAAAAATGGATAGTTTAGAACGAGCAAGATGTCAAAAAATGGCTGATGATATAGCCGATGTTATAGGACTTACACCTATGGTTTATAAGGCGTTTTGTAGTACTCCACGCACCACATTCGTTCCAGTTTCTATAAATGCTTTTAAGCTAGATGCTCATCCAATAGGGGGCAATCAATGGATCAGTTCGCCATTAACAGTAGCTAAAATGACGCTTGCTTTGGAGGCTGAAAATTGCGATAATATACTTGAGATCGGTTGTGGAAGCGGATATCAAGCTGCGATCTTGAGTAAGATAGCTCATAGAATTTTTAGTGTTGAACGTATAGAAAAACTGGCACTTGCGGCAAAAGCTACTATTAAAAAATTAAATTTAAATAATGTAAATATAAGATACGACGACGGTAATGCCGGTTGGAGCTCGTACGCTCCTTATGATAGAATTTTGCTTAGTTGTGCTTGCGATGAGGTGCCAAGTAAACTTTTTAATCAGCTAAAAGACGGCGGAATTTTAGTAGCTCCCGTAAAAAACGGACAAAAACAATCGATAACTAAATTCATCAAAAATGCTTTAAATATAGATAAGATAATACTTGAAGAGTGTGAATTCGTTCCACTTTTAAGTGGTAGAGAATAGATACTTCTTTTTTTTGTTTATATTTTCCTGATATAATCGCAAATATCAAACGTTTAAGGAGATTGTCATGTTTGAGCTTAGAAAATTACCATTTGATCCAAAAAACAACGGTGTTATCAGTGAAGAAACCTGTAACTTTCATTATGGCAAGCATCATCAAGCTTACATAAATAACCTAAACAACCTTATAAAAAATACCAAATTTGAAAATGAGAGCCTATTTGATATTATCACTATGTCTGATGATGGTATTTTCAATAATGCGGCTCAAATTTACAACCACGATTTTTACTGGGATTGTATAGCCGTAAAAAGCGGTATAAGTAGTGAGCTGCAAGCAGACCTGCAAACAAATTTTAGTGATTTTAGATCAGAATTTATCAAAAATGCCACTACTCTTTTTGGTTCTGGTTGGACGTGGTTAGTCTATGATCCAAGCAATGAGAAACTATCTATAAAAAATACTAGCAACGCTTCAAATCCTATAACATACGGCTTAGTTCCACTTTTAGTTGTTGATGTTTGGGAACACGCTTATTATATAGATGTAAAAAATGCAAGAGCAGCTTATCTTGAAAAATTTTATGAAAATATCAATTGGAAGTTTGTAAGCGATGCTTATGAATGGGCAAAAAAAGAAGGACTAAATTCCGTTAGATTTTATATGGATGAGATATATAAAAGAAGTGGATGTTGCGGAGATCACTGTCAGGCTTGATATTTAAATTTAGCTTTATTTAGCTAAATTTATCCACTAAATTTTATATAAATTTAGTGGATTATCCAAATTTATATTTTTTGAATTTAGTCTTAAATTTATTTTTTATTCCTTTTTTTAAGGAAAAAAAATCCGAAAAATCCGAAAAAATCTTCATAAAATTTGATTTCATATATAGTTTTAGATATAATACGCGTCTTTTGATGAAAAGGCAAGTCCTACTTGTAAGCTGATTTTAACCCAAATTAAAGCCTATGCAAGTTTTACTATATCAAAAGGTCACGTGTCGTGACAAGTTATTTTTAAAGGAAAAAACATGGAAAGAATTAGGCTTAAGCTAAAAGCTTATGACCATAGAGTTCTAGACCGTACAGTTGCAGCTATCGTAGAAGCTGTTAAAAGAACTGGAGCTGACGTAAGAGGTCCAGTACCAATGCCTACAAAGATCAAGCGCTACACAGTGTTAAAATCTCCACACGTAAATAAAGATTCTCGTGAGCAATTTGAGATGAGAATTCACGCTCGTATGCTAGATATCGTAGCAGCTACTCCAGATACAGTTGATAGCTTAACAAAACTTGACTTAGCTCCAGAAGTTAATGTCGAAGTTCGTGCTATGGGCAAGTAAGAGTAAAAGGAAGAAATGATGGAATATATCGTAGAAAAAATAGGTATGAGTAGAACTATCTCAAACCCAAGTACTCCTGTTACGCTACTTAAACTACTACCTGCAAAGGTTTGCGAACTTGGTGATAACAACAAAGCTATCGTAGCTTATGCTTATACAAAAGCAGATAACAAAGCTATAAAAGGTCAACAAAAAAAATACGGACTAAGCAGCGAATTTAACTCATTTGCTACTTTAAGCGTTTCAAATAGCGAAGTCGGCGATTTGGACGTAAATCCGCTAAATGAAGCAAAAGTGCTAAAAGTAAGCTTTAATACCAAAGGTAGAGGCTTCCAAGGTGTTATAAAAAGACACGGTTTTGCAGGTGGTCCAGCAAGTCACGGTTCACGTTTTCACAGACGTCCGGGATCTATAGGAAACTGCGAATGGCCAGGTCGTGTTCAACCAGGTAGAAAAATGGCTGGACATTATGGCAATGTTAAAACTACTGTTAAAAACGAAGTGGTTAGTTTTGACGCTGCAAATGGTATCTTGGTTTTAAAAGGTTCTGTACCGGGATTTAACGGTGCTATGGGTAGAGTAAGGATAGTCAAATGAGTAAAATAAGCGTTCTAAACGAAAAATTTGAAAAAACAAGCGAGATGGAGCTTCCAGCAAGTTACGCTGAAGTAAATTCGCATAATCTATATTTATATGTCAAAAGCTACCTTTCTGGTATAAGAGCCAACTCTGCTCACACTAAAGGTCGCTCAGACGTAAGCGGTGGCGGTAAAAAGCCTTGGAGACAAAAAGGTCGCGGCGGCGCTCGTGCTGGTTCAACAAGAACTAACGTATGGGTAGGCGGTGCAGTTGCATTTGGTCCAAAGAACAATAGAAATTATGATCAAAAAATCAATAAAAAACAAAAAAGACTTGCTCTTGAATTTGCTTTAAACGATAAAGTTACAAACGGTAAATTTTTTGCGGTTGATAGCATAGAAATAGCAAGTGGCAAGACAAAAGATGCAGCGTCAGTCATAAATAAACTTGGTGTAAGAGACGCACTTATCATCAAAAACGAACTTGATGCAAAAACACTTTTAGCATTTAGAAACTTAGCAAATTGCTACGTTGTTGATGCTAGTGAAGTAAATGCATATTTAGTTGCAGTTTATAGTGCAGTCATAGCTGAAAAAGCAGCACTACAATCTATCGTAAAAGAGGGCTAAAAATGGCAGATATAACAGATATCAAAACTATACTTTATACAGAAAAAACTTTAGGCCTCGGTGAGCAAGGTGTAGTAGTTATCCAAACTTCACCAAAAATGACAAAAAATAGTCTTAAAGAGGTTCTTAAAGAGTATTTCGGTGTAACGCCACTTAGAGTAAATTCACTTAGAATGGACGGAAAAGTTAAGCGTTTTAAAGGAAGAATTGGCGTAAGAAATGATTTCAAAAAATTCTATGTCAAATTACCAGATGGCGTTAGCCTAGAAAACCAGGAGGCATAAGATGGCTATAAGAAGTTTTAAACCATATACTCCAAGTAGAAGATTTATGACAAGTTTGTCTAGTGAAGACATCACAGCTAAAGCAAGTGTTAGAAGCTTACTTGTAAAAATTCCAGCTACTGCAGGTAGAAATCACAATGGTAGAATCACTAGCCGCCATAAAGAAGCTGGTGCGAAAAAACTTTATCGTATAATTGATTTCAAAAGAAAGAAATTTGATATTCCTGGTAAAGTAGAAGCTATAGAATACGATCCAAATAGAAATTGCCGTATTGCTCTTATATCCTATAGTGACGGCGAGAAAAGATATATTATTCGTCCAAATGGTTTAAATGTCGGCGATGTTATCAGCTCAGCTGAAGCAGGTCTTGATATAAAACCGGGTAATGCTATGAAATTAAAAAGTATACCTGTAGGTACGATAGTTCATAACATAGAGCTTAAACCTGGTAAAGGTGCTCAAATGGCTAGAAGTGCAGGCGGTTACGCTCAACTTATGGGTAAAGAAGAAAAATACGTTATCCTAAGACTTCCAAGCGGTGAGATGAGACAAGTTTTGGCTGAGTGTATGGCTACAGTCGGTGTTGTAGGAAATGAAGACTGGGCAAACGTAACTATCGGCAAAGCAGGTCGCAACCGCTATAGAGGAATTCGTCCTCAAACTAGAGGTAGTGCAATGAACCCAGTAGATCACCCACACGGTGGTGGTGAAGGCAAGAAAAACTCAGGCCGTCATCCAGTTACTCCATGGGGTAAACCAACTAAGGGTGCTAAAACTCGCCGTAAAAAAGCTAGTGATAAACTTATAATATCAAGAAGGAAAGGTAAATAACGATGGCTAGATCACTAAAAAAAGGTCCATTTGTCGATGATCATGTTATGAAAAAAGTTCTAGCTGCAAAAGCCGCTAATGACAACAAACCAATTAAAACTTGGTCAAGAAGAAGCACAATAATACCTGAAATGATAGGTTTGACATTTAATGTGCATAATGGCAAAAGCTTTATTCCTGTATATGTAACAGAAAATCATATAGGTTATAAGCTGGGCGAATTTGCACCAACAAGAACATTTAAGGGTCATAAAGGCTCTGTTCAGAAAAAAATAGGTAAATAAGGGGAAGTTATGAGTAAAGCTATTATTAAATTCATAAGACTATCTCCAACAAAAGCTAGACTTATAGCAGATGAAGTACAAGGAATGAATGCAGAGCTTGCACTTGCAAGTTTGAGTTTTATGCCTAACCGTGGTGCAAAATACATTGCAAATGCTATCAGCTCAGCTGTAGCTAATGGCGGATTTGAGCCTGAAGAGGTAGTTGTAAAAAGTTGTAGAGTAGATGCCGGTCCTGTTCTTAAAAGATTTAGGCCACGTGCAAGAGGAAGCGCTAGTAGAATAAGAAAACCAACTAGCCACATTCTTGTAGAAGTATCTAAACCAGAGAGTAAGGAAGCATAAAATGGGACAAAAAGTTAATCCAATAGGTCTTAGACTAGGTATCAATAGAAACTGGGAGTCTAGATGGTTTCCATCAAAAGCGACTTTACCAGAAAATATAGGTGAAGATTATAAGATAAGAAAATTCCTAAAAACTAAGCTTTATTATGCAGGTGTTAGTCAAATTCTTATCGAAAGAACAGCTAAAAAACTTCGTGTAACAGTAGTTGCGGCTCGTCCAGGCATTATCATCGGTAAAAAAGGTGGCGAGGTTGAAAATTTAAGAGCTGAAGTTGCGAAGTTGGTAAATAAAGACATCACTATAAATATCAAAGAAGAGAGAAAAGCAGGAAGTTCAGCTCAATTAGCAGCAGAAAATGTAGCTATGCAGCTTGAAAGACGCGTTGCTTTCCGTCGTGCTATGAAAAAAGTTATCCAAGGCGCTCAAAAAGCAGGTGCTAAAGGTATCAAAGTTTCAGTAGCAGGTCGTTTAGGTGGCGCTGAGATGGCAAGAACAGAGTGGTATCTTGAAGGTCGTGTTCCTCTTCATACATTAAGAGCTAAGATAGACTACGGTTTTGCAGAAGCTCATACTACTTATGGCAACATAGGTATTAAAGTTTGGATTTTCAAAGGCGAAGTTCTTCAAAAAGGTATCCAAGCTGAGAAAAATGAAGATACAGCACCAAAAAAACCAAGACGTGCTAGAAGGGGTAAATAGTTATGTTATTACCAAAGAGAACTAAATATCGTAAAATGATGAAAGGTCGCAATCGCGGCTATGCAACAAGAGGAGTCGATCTTGCTCTTGGTGAGTTCGGACTAAAAGCTGTTGAAGCAGGACGTGTAAATTCACGCCAGATAGAATCAGCTCGTCAAGCATATACTCGTCATGTTAAAAGACAAGCTAAAACTTGGATAAGAGTTTTCCCTGATAAACCTATCACTAAAAAACCTCTTGAAACTCGTATGGGTAAAGGTAAAGGTGGAGTTGAAGAATGGGTTATGAATATTAAACCAGGTAGAATAATATTTGAAATGTCTGGAATCAGCGAAGAGCTAGCCAGAGAGGCTTTAACTCTTGCAATGCACAAGCTACCATTTAAGACTAAGTTTGTAACTAAAGAGAGCGAAAATGAAGTATACTGAGATAAGTGCAAAGAGCGTAAGCGAACTTACAGCGTTATTAAAAGAGAAAAAGGTGCTTTTATTTACACTTAGACAAAAGCTAAAAACAATGCAGCTAACTAACCCTAACGAGATTCGCGATACTAAAAAAGAGATCGCTAGAATCAATACTGCAATTAGTGCTGCGAAATAAGGGGCGAACAATGGCAGTAGAAATGAAAAGACAAATTCAAGGCGTTGTCGTTGCAAAGGCTGGTGATAAAACAGCAACTATTCTTGTTGAAAGAAGAGTTATGCACCCAAGATATCACAAATTTGTAAAACGCTTTAAAAAATACCTAGTTCATGATGAAAAAAATGAGCTAAAAGCAGGAGATACTATATCTGCTGTTGAATGTAGACCACTAAGTGCTAGAAAAAGCTTCCGCTTACAAGCGGTTTTGAAAACAGGAGTTGAATAATGATACAAAGTTTTACAAGACTAGCAGTAGCTGATAACAGTGGCGCAAAAGAGCTTATGTGTATAAAAGTTTTAGGCGGTAGCAAAAGAAGATACGCAAGTCTAGGCGATATCATCGTTTGTTCAGTAAAAAAAGCTCTACCAAACGGTAAAATAAAAAAAGGTCAAGTAGTTAAAGCAGTAGTAGTTAGAACTAAAAAAGAGGTTCAAAGAGCAAATGGATCACTTATTAGATTTGACGAAAATGCAGCCGTTATACTTGATAGTAAAAAAGAGCCAGTAGGCACTCGTATATTTGGCCCAGTTGGTAGAGAAGTAAGATATGCAAACTTTATGAAGATTGTATCTCTTGCACCGGAGGTTCTATAATGGCGATTAAATATAAAATTAAAAAAGGCGATGAAGTAAAAGTAATCGCAGGCGATGACAAAGGTAAAGTTGCAAAAGTTCTTGCTGTTTTACCAAAAAAAGGTCAAGTAATAGTTGAAGGCGTTAAAGTTGCTAAAAAAGCGGTAAAACCGACTGATAAAAATCCAAACGGTGGATTTGTTAGTAAAGAGATGCCTATCGACATTTCAAATGTTGCAAAAGTTGAGGGTTAAGTATGAGATTAAAAGCAAAATATAATGAGAGTATTAAACCAGCTCTAGTAAAAGAATTTGATATAAAAAATCCTATGCTTATCCCAGCACTTGAGAAAATCGTTATCAGCGTTGGAGCTGGCGAGGGTGCTAAAGATCAAAAGTTGCTTCAAAATATGGCTGATACAATATCTTTAATAGCTGGTCAAAAAGCAGTTGTTACAAACGCTAAAAAATCAGTTGCTGGATTTAAAGTTCGTGAAGGCTTCCCAGTAGGTATAAAAGTTACTCTAAGAAAAGAGCGAATGTATGCTTTCTTAGACAAGCTTATCAGTGTTGCATTGCCAAGAGTTAAGGACTTCCGTGGTCTTCCAAGAGATGGATTTGATGGTCGTGGAAATTATAATTTCGGTTTAAATGAACAATTAATGTTCCCAGAAGTTGTATATGATCAAATTCTAAGAACACACGGTATGAACATAACTGTAGTTACAACAGCTAACGATGACAAGCAAGCATTCAAGTTACTTGAATTGTTTGGTGTTCCATTTGCAAAAGGAAAGTAATATGGCAAAAAAATCAATGATAGCAAAAGCAGCACGTGCTCCTAAATTTAGCTCACGTGGATATACTAGATGTCAAATTTGTGGTCGCCCACACTCTGTTTATAAAGATTTTGGAATTTGCCGTGTGTGCCTAAGAAAAATGGCTAACGAAGGACTAATACCGGGTCTTAAAAAAGCAAGTTGGTAAGGGAAGCAAGATGATAAATGATTTAATTTCAGACGGATTAACACGTATTAGAAACGCTAGTATGAGAAGACTTGATACAACAAAACTTCTTCATTCAAATGTTGTTGAAGCAACTTTGAAGATCCTAGCTGATAAAGGTTATATAGAGAGCTATAACGTTGTTGAAGAAGGAAACAAAAAATTCATCAACGTAGTTTTAAAATATGACGAACGTGGTAGAAGCGTAATAAATGAACTAAAAAGAGTTTCAAAACCTGGTCGTAGAGTTTATCAAGGTAAAGACGAGATAAAAAGATTTAAAAATGGTTATGGAACTATCATAGTAAGTACAAGCAAAGGTGTTTTAAGTAATGATGAAGCTCACAAGATTGGTGTGGGCGGCGAAGTACTTTGCACAGTTTGGTAAGAGTTGAATTAGCCTTTTAAATTTAAGGGGCTAAATCTTTTTTATGGCATTGGATATCCATTCGTTTAAATTTAGCGTAGAAATATCCTAGACAAATAAAAAAGGAAAAAAATGTCAAGAATCGGAAAACAACCGATATCTATTCCAAACGGTTTAGATGTTAGTTTAAATGGTGATGTTTTAGTTTTTAAAAAGGGCAACCTAACAAAAGAACTAGATACAAAAAACAATGTTAATGTTGAAGTAAAAGACGGTCATATAGTTTTTACAAGTAAAGGTGATGACAGACAAAGCAGAGCTTATTGGGGAACTTATAGATCTTTAGCAAATAATATTGTTATTGGTTTAACTGCTGGATTTACAAAACAACTTGAGATAAACGGAGTTGGTTATAAAGCGGCTGCAAAAGGTAAAGTTTTGGAGCTTGCGCTTGGTTTTTCACACCCTATAAATTATGAACTTCCTGAAGGTATCGAAGTAAGCGTTGAGAAAAACGTTGTTACTATCAAAGGAAGCGATAAACAAGTTGTTGGTCAAGTAGCAGCAGAGGTTAGAGGATTTAGACCGCCAGAGCCATATAAAGGCAAAGGTGTCAAATACGTTGAAGAGCGTATAATCCGCAAAGCCGGTAAAACATCTAAGAAATAAGGGTAAGTAATGGTAGCAAATATATTAAAAAGAAAAATATCTCTAAGAATCAAGAGAAAAAGAAGAATAAGAGCTAAAATTAACGGTACCGCGTCTTGCCCGAGAATTTCAATATTTAAATCAAATAGAACTATCTATGTTCAAGCGATTGAAGATATTAATGCAACAACTCTTTGTGCAAGTGACGGAAGAAAATTAGGCATCAAAGCAAATAAAGAAGGTGCTGTAATTTTGGCTAAGGATATCGCAGGTAAGTTAAGTGCAAAAGGTATAAACGAAGCAGTATTTGATAGAAACGGCTATCTATATCATGGCGTTGTTGCAGCTTTTGCTGAAGCTTTAAGAGAAAATGGCATTAAGCTATAACGCAAGGATTGTTGATGGAAAAGTATAACAGAGAAGAATTTGAAGAAGTAATCGTCGACATCGGTCGCGTTACAAAGGTTGTTAAGGGCGGTAGAAGATTTAGATTTACTGCGCTTGTAGTCGTAGGCGATAAAAAAGGTCACGTTGGTTTTGGTTTTGGAAAAGCTAAAGAGGTTCCAGACGCTATGAGAAAAGCAGTTGATGACGCTTTTAAAAACATAGTTGAAGTAAAACTAAAAGGCAGCACTATTCCTCATGATATTGAAGTTAAATTTAATGCAAGTAGAATTCTGCTAAAACCAGCTAGCGAAGGTACCGGAGTTATCGCTGGTGGTGGCGCACGTCCAGTTGTAGAGCTTGCGGGTATCAAAAATATCATTACAAAATCACTTGGCTCAAACAATTCTGCAAACGTTGTTCGTGCTACAATCAAAGCACTTAGTATGCTAAAAGCTTAAGGAGAGAGCATGGGACTAGAAAATTTACAAAAAGCTGCTGGCTCAACTCGCAACACTAAAAGAATAGGTCGCGGTCAAGGTAGCGGTTGGGGTAAAACTGCTACAAAAGGCGGCAAAGGTCAAACTGCTAGAAAAGGTTACAACGAAAAAAGAGGTTTTGAAGGTGGACAACAACCGCTTCAAAGAAGACTTCCAAAAGTTGGATTTGATTCTAAATTTGTAAAACCTTATGCTATCAATGTAGATAAAAATGAGAGCATTAAGACTTTGAGCGAGATCACGCTTGATAGCCTTAAAACTGTTCATAAATTTTCAAATAGCATCCAAAAAGTAAAACTTATAGGTGCTGGAGCTAAAGATTTAGCAAGTAAAATAAAAGATGAGAATATAACAGTTACTGGAATCAACTAATGAATAAAACATTAATCAACAAGATACTAATTACGCTTGGATTTTTGTTTGCTTATAGGGTACTGGCTTACGTGCCGGTCCCTGGCGTTAATATTGACGTTATAAAAGAATTCTTTACTTCAAATAGTAGTAATGCTTTGGGTATGTTTAACATGTTTAGCGGCGGCGCTGCTGAGAGACTTAGCATTATCTCATTAGGTATTATGCCATACATCACTTCTTCGATCATTATGGAGCTTTTAGCTGCTACGTTTCCAAATTTAGGAAAGATGAAAAAAGAGCGTGACGGTATGCAAAAATATATGCAGATCATTCGTTATGTTACTATTATTATTACCGTTGTTCAAGCCATAGGCGTAAGTATCGGTTTACAAAGTTTAACTGGACGTGGTGGCGAGCAAGCTATCATGATAGATATAAATTTATTTATAGCGATCAGTTGCGCCTCTATGCTTACAGGAACTATGCTTCTTATGTGGATAGGTGAGCAGATAACTCAACGCGGTATCGGTAATGGTATAAGTCTTATAATTTTTGCTGGTATAGTAAGTGGAATTCCAAACGCGATAGGTGGAACTATAAATTTAGTAAATACCGGAGAGATGAACTTCTTAGTTGTGATCGGTATAGCTCTTGTTATACTCATAACAGTTGGAATAGTAATCTTTGTAGAAATGGGTGAAAGACGTGTTCCTATCTCGTATTCTAGAAAAACGGTTATGCAAAATCAAAATAAAAGAATAATGAACTATATCCCTATAAAGGTAAATTTAAGTGGCGTTATTCCTCCGATCTTTGCTAGTGCTATTTTGATGTTTCCAAGCACCATTTTGCAAGCAAGTACGAACGAATTTATACTAGCTATAAATGACTTCTTAAATCCAAATAGTTACTTTTTCAACTTTTTAACATTCTTGTTTATTCTATTTTTTGCATATTTTTATGCCTCCATTACATTTAATGCAAAAGACATCAGTGAGAATTTAAAAAGACAAGGCGGATTTATCCCAGGTGTTAGACCAGGCGAGAGTACGGCTACATACTTAAATGAGGTTGCTAGTAGGCTTACTTTTACTGGTTCAATATATCTAGGACTTATCTCTACGCTTCCTTGGATACTGGTCAAATTTATGGGTGTACCATTTTATTTTGGCGGAACTAGTGTCCTTATCGTCGTATCGGTCGCACTTGACACGATGAGAAAGATCGAAGCTCAAATTTATATGAATAAATACCAAACATTAAGCGCGGTCGGACTGTAGTTATGGCTATTTCAATCAAAACTGCAAAAGATATCGAAGGCTTAAGAGCGGCAAATAAGATTGTCGCTCAAGTCTTAGATCATATGCATGAGTTTATAAAACCGGGTCTTAGTTTACTAGAGATCGATAAAGTTTGTGAAGATATGATAAGAAGTGCCGGTGCAAAACCTGCGTTTAAGGGACTTTACGGATTTCCGACTGCTGCTTGTATAAGTGTAAATGAAGTGGTGATCCACGGCATACCAAATGAGTATAAGCTTAAAGAGGGCGATATAGTAAGTATCGATATCGGCTCAAATTTAAAAGGATATTTCGGCGATAGTGCTAGAACATACCCAGTCGGTAAAATCTCAGCTAATGATGAGGCTTTGATATCTTGTAGCAAAGACGCTCTTTATTTTGCGATCGATTATATAAAAGTCGGAATGCATTTTAAAGAAGTTTGCTCTGCTGTCGAAGAGTTTATCATAGATCGTGGCTTTGTTCCGCTTCGTGGATTTTGTGGGCATGGCATAGGTAAGCGTCCGCATGAAGAACCTGAAATTCCAAACTATCTTGAAGGAAACAATCCAAAAAGTGGACCAAAGATAAGAAATGGAATGGTTTTTTGCATAGAGCCTATGATATGCCAAAAAGATGGTACTCCGGTTATCGCAAAAGACAACTGGACCGTTACAAGTAAAGATGGACTTAGAACTAGCCATTATGAACATTGTTTGGCTATGGTAGATGGTAAGGTGGAGATCTTAAGTCAAATTTAGAGTTTTTTAGCTTTATGCTTTGCTATGTTTGGCTTAATTTGATGTATTGCTAGTTTGCAATTATTTTAAATTTAAAATGAACTGTTTTACAAAGCAGTAAATTTGGTATTTATCAAATTTACTTTGAGTAACAAAGCGATAAATTTAGATTTAGTTCTTTAGTACGAATTTATTCGTATAATTTAAAAGAACATAAAAGTATAAAGGAGAAAATATTGGCAAAAGATGATGTCATAGAGATCGACGGCAATGTAGTAGAAGCTCTGCCAAACGCGACTTTTAAAGTTGAACTTGACAATAAGCACGTGATACTTTGTCATATAGCAGGTAAGATGCGTATGCATTATATCAAGATCATGCCGGGTGATCGCGTTAAAGTTGAGCTTACACCTTACAGTTTGGATAAGGGTAGGATCACTTATAGATATAAGTAAGATTAAAGCTAAATTTGGATAAAATCCAACTTTTTGCAACTAACTGTGTGAAGAAGTGTTTTCAAAATGAACCACTATTTTGAAAACAGTTGGTTTGAGATTTCGTCAAAACCTAAGTGCAGTTGAATAAAAGTGGTAAATAATTTTTAGGAGACTCAGATGAAAGTTCGTCCTTCTGTAAAGAAGATGTGTGACAAATGTAAAATTGTCAAACGCAAAGGCATAGTTCATGTTATTTGCGAAAATCCAAAACATAAACAAAGACAAGGATAAGGTATGGCTCGTATAGCAGGTGTTGATTTACCAAAGAAAAAAAGAGTAGAGTATGGCCTTACTTATATCTATGGTATAGGCTTATTTTCTTCAAGAAAAATTCTTGATGCAGTAGGCATTTCTTACGACAAAAGAGTTTATGAGCTAAGCGAAGATGAAGCTGCTGCGATTCGTAAAGAGATCCAAGAGCACTATATGGTGGAAGGTGATCTAAGAAAAAGCGTTGCAATGGATATCAAAGCACTTATGGATTTAGGTAGCTATAGAGGCTTAAGACACAGAAAAGGTCTTCCTGTTCGCGGTCAAAAAACAAAAACAAACGCAAGAACAAGAAAAGGTAGACGTAAAACTGTTGGCGCGGCTACAAAGTAAGGATAGAATATGGCAAAAAGAAAAGTAATTAAGAAAAAAGTAGTTAGAAAAAATATAGCAAAAGGTATCGTTTATATCTCTGCTACATTTAACAATACAATGGTTACAGTAACTGATGAAATGGGAAATGCTATAGCATGGAGCAGTGCTGGTGGTCTTGGTTTTAAAGGTAGCAAAAAATCTACTCCTTACGCAGCTCAACAAGCAGTTGAAGATGCATTAAACAAAGCAAAAGAGCACGGTATCAAAGAAGTTGGTATCAAAGTTCAAGGACCAGGAAGCGGTAGAGAAACAGCAGTAAAAAGTATCGGTGCAGTTGAGGGCATAAAAGTTTTATATCTAAAAGACATAACTCCACTTGCTCACAATGGTTGTAGACCACCAAAACGTCGCCGCGTGTAATGTTAGATAGAATTTAGGAGAATTATAATGGCAAGATATAGAGGACCAGTCGAAAAATTAGAAAGACGCCTAGGCGTATCTCTTGCACTAAAAGGCGAGAGAAGACTTGCTGGTAAAAGTGCATTAGATAAAAGACCATACGCACCTGGTCAACATGGACAAAGAAAAACAAAAATCAGCGAGTATGGCTTACAATTAAGAGAAAAACAAAAAGCTAAATTTATGTACGGCGTTAGCGAAAAACAATTCAGAAGACTTTTTGCTGAAGCTGCAAGAAGAGATGGAAACACAGGAGCACTTCTTGTTTCACTTTTAGAGCAAAGACTTGATAACGTTGTTTATAGAATGGGCTTTGCAACAACTAGAAGATTTGCAAGACAACTTGTGACTCACGGACATATCTTAGTAAATGGTAAAAGAGTTGATATCCCTTCATACAGAGTTGCTGCTGGAGAGAAGATCGAAGTTGCAGAAAAAAGCAAAGCTAACCCACAAATCGTTAGAGCGATCGAGCTTACCAACCAAACAGGTATAGTTGCTTGGGTAGATGTAGAAAAAGATAAAAAATACGGAATTTTTACAAGAATTCCAGAACGTGAAGAAGTAGTTATTCCAGTTGAGGAAAGATATATAGTAGAGCTTTACTCTAAATAGTAGGAGGCGTTTATGAGAAAAATTACAACATCAGCTTATATGCCAACTGAGATTGAAGTTGTTAATGTAAGTGAGAATGTAGCTAAGATTATAGCATATCCGTTCGAAACAGGTTACGCAGTGACTCTAGCTCATCCACTACGCCGATTACTTTATACAAGCACAGTTGGATTTGCTCCAACTGGCGTAAAGATAGAGGGCGTAGCACACGAGTTTGATAGTATGCGTGGTATGCTTGAGGACGTTACGCTTTTTATTATAAATTTAAAAAATTTACGTTTTAAATTAAAAAATAATTCACAACGTGAAGTTATCGAGTATAATTTTAAAGGGCCAAAAGAGATAACCGGAAGTGATCTAAACAACGATATAGTTGAAATAGTAAATCCGGATGCTTACCTTGCTACTATCAATGAAGATGCTGATTTTAAATTTAGCGTCATTATCGAAAAAGGTATAGGTTATGTACCTAGCGAAGAGATAAGAGATTATATCGAACCTGATTACATAGCTCTTGATGCTTTCTTTACTCCGGTAAAAAAAGCGGTTTATGAGATAGAAAACGTTTTAGTTGAAGATAATCCAGACTATGAAAAGATCGTTTTGACTGTAACAACTGATGGTCAAGTGGGTCCTGTCGAGGCATTTAAACACTCGATAGAAGCTATGTACAAACAAATGTCGGTTTTCAACAACGTTTTAAATATCGATGTAAACGTTGCTTTGTCTAGTTCTGTAGGAAGCAATGAACATTCTAAACTTTTTGAAAGCGTTGAAAATCTAAATTTAAGTGCTAGAAGCTTTAATTGTCTTGATAAGGCTGAGATTCGCTACATAGGCGAACTTGCTCTTATGGAAGAGAGTGAGCTAAAAGAGCTTAAAAATTTAGGTAAAAAGTCTCTTGATGAGATAAAAGCCGTAATGGCTGAAATAGGCTATCCTTTTGGTGAAAACACACTTGGTGATAGCAAAGAAATGCTCAGAAAAAAAATAGCTGAGCTAAAATCATAAAATAGGCGAAGGAAAATATAATGAGACATAATCACGGATATAGAAAACTAGGTCGCACTAGCTCTCACCGTGCTGCTTTGCTTAAAAACCTTACGATAGCTATCGTAAAGGCTGGTAAAATCGAAACAACTTTACCAAAAGCAAAAGAGTTAAGAGGCTATGTAGAAAAACTTATCACAAGAGCTAGAAAAGGCGATTTTAATGCTCACAAATTTGTGTTTGCTGCTTTGCAAGACAAAGAAGCTACAAACAAGCTTGTAACCCAAATAGCTCCAAAATATGCCACAAGAAATGGTGGCTATACTCGTATCATCAAAACTCGCGTCAGAAAAGGCGATGCAGCTGAGATGGCTTATATAGAGCTAGTTAGCGAATAATTTATTGCCGATTTTTATCGGCAATCCTTCTTACTCTTCTATCTATTTTCACGATTTAAAACTATAAAAATACCGTATATTCTTACATTTATCTTTCAAAGTTATTTTTAGATAAATTTGGTTAAAATTACTCCTAAAAATTCTAATTTCATTTATGCCTTTGTGATATAATAATATAAAAAGACAAAAAAGGGATTTTATGATACCATTTAGCGATGAAGAATTACTTGAGCCAGTAAAACAGAGCTTAGATACAGTAAGACCTATGCTTGAAAGAGATGGCGGCGGAATGGATCTTTTAGGTATAAAAAATGGCGTAGTGTATGTCAGGCTTACTGGACATTGTCACGGATGCGCAGCTAGTTCTCAGACACTAAAATACGGTGTAGAAAGACAACTAAAATTAGATATCCATCCAGAGCTTAGTGTAGTAAATATTCCTATAGGTGAAAAATTTGAGTTATAAAATATCTTATAAGCAGTTAGGCATTGAACTTTTTAGAAAGTATAAATTTGACGAAGCTAAGTCCTGTTTTTCGCTCGCATATGAAGATGAAAAAAGTGAAGAGCTTTTGTCTTTTATAGAGCTTTGTGAGCTTGCAAAAACCGAACCAGACGATGTTATGAGTCTATTTGAAATTTATATAAATTTAAAACTTCCAGATCAAGAAAAAGAGATAAACAAGATCATAAATATCTTAGAAGAAAATAGTAATCAATTCATTAAAGAGCTTGATTATGAAAATGCTATCACTTATAGCGATTTTAAGAAGCTAGTGTCCGAACAAGGGAATTTCAAAACCATTTTTCAAGATATAATGTTCTCTACAAAAGTTATTATAAGTGATAAAAATGATCTTTTGGAATTTGTAGAAAATCTGATTAAAAATGGATATAAAGAGATGGGTCTGAACTATCTGGAGAATTCATCCGCGATATTTTTGGGCGATCAAAGAGTTGAAAAAATCATAAAAGATTTAGGAAAAAGCAATGAAAATAATGCTTAAAAATGGGAATTTTATCACGGACAATTCCAAAGATTGTACCTTTGGTTGCTACTTTGCACTTTCAAATTCAAATGCTAAATTTGAGAACGTCGCAAAAAGTTTAGGGGCAAAGATTATAACCCCAAAAGAAGCAAAAACTCTTTTAGGTTTAGATGATAGCATCAAACTAGTAGGCATCACAGGAACGAACGGCAAGACGACTACTGCGTCAGCCATTTACGAAACCCTTTTAAATTTGGGTTTTAAAGCAGGTATCAGCGGCACAAGAGGTGCTTTTATAAATGGCAAACAAATCGCAGATAAAGGACTTACTACAAGTCAAATTCTAGAGACTTTAAGCTATCTAAAACTAGCTAAAGAAGCAGGTTGTGAGTATTTTGTGATGGAAGTAAGCTCTCATGCTATCGCACAAGATCGTATAGAAGGGCTTAAATTTGCACTTAAGATTTTTACAAATTTAAGCCAAGATCATCTAGATTTTCATAAAACCATAGAAGAGTATGCTAGAGTAAAGTCGAGCTTTTTTAAAGATATTACGCCAAAACTTATAAATGGCGATGATAAAAATTTATCATACGACAAAACAAATTCTATGACATACGGCTTTACTTCTGACGCTACGTTTTACGCCTTTGATTATAGTCTAAAAGGCGGTATAAATGCGACTATAAAAACAAACGGCGAAGAGATCAAATTTCAAAGTTCTTTGCAGGGTAAATTTAATCTTTATAACCTTTTATGTGCTTTTGGTGCGCTTAAGTTCTTGACAAAGAAGAGCTCTGATGAGATAAGCAAGGCGTTGTCTAAATTTAGCGGAGCACCTGGTAGAGTTGAGATAGTAAGCAGGAATCCGCTTGTCATAGTTGATTTTGCTCATACTCCTGATGGTATTGAAAAAGTACTTGATGCTTTGAAAGATGAAGAGCTTATAGTTGTTTTTGGTGCAGGCGGAGATAGGGATAAAACTAAGCGCCCGGTTATGGGTCAAATCGTACAGAAATACGCTAAAATCGCTATAGTTACTAGTGATAATCCAAGAAGTGAAGAGCCAAGCTCTATCATCGAAGATATAGTTAGCAAAATAGAGCTTGGTGATAATATCATAAAAGAAGTAGATCGTAAAAAAGCTATAAATTTAGCTCTAAATCTAGCAAAAAACGGCGAAGCTGTAGTAATCCTAGGTAAAGGCGACGAGCCTTATCAAGAGATAAAAAGCGTAAAGTATCCATTTAGCGACAAAGACGTCGTAAGAGATATACTAAATTTAAATAACAAAGGCAATATATGAAAATACAAATGCTATCTAGTAAGATCCATAGAGCCACTGTGACTGACGCAAATTTAAACTACGTAGGCTCGATAACGATAGATGAAAAGCTTATGAAAGCAGCAAATTTACTTGAGTATCAAAAAGTTGAAATTTTAGATATAAATAACGGCGAGAGATTTCAAACATACGTTATAAAAGGTAATAAAAAAGGCGAAATTTGCCTAAATGGTGCAGCAGCTAGAAAGGTTTGCGTAGGAGATCTTGTGATAATAGTCGCCTACGCTTCTATGAAAACAAAAAAAGCTAAAGATTTTAGCCCTACTATCGTTCATGTAGATAGCAAAAACGAGATAATTTAACCAAAATCATATAAACCCAAAAAACAAAGCGGTGGAACATATCATAGCAGGAAAGACAAAGATAGATATTTTTCGCTTTTACCAGATGGTTGGAATACTAAAATAAGCGATCTAAAACAATTACATATCAAATGATAATTTTTTGATCATGTATTAACAAAAAATATTAAAAAAATGATATAATATCACCGATTTTTTGGTAAGGACAATAAAATAATAAAAGGAATTTGTATGGGATTTTTTGACAATTTAAAAGTTTCTAGCAAACTTTATCTTAGTTTTGCTGTGATTATAATCCTTATGATTATAGTTAGTGTTATAGGTATAGGCAAAGTCAAATTTATCGATGAATCATTATCTGTAATGAATAATGTGAATTCGCTAAAACAAAGATACGGTATAAATTTCAGAGGCTCGGTTCACGATAGAGCTATAGCTATCAGAGATGTTATTTTGACGACCGAAGATGGCGAGTTAAAAAGATTTTTGAACGATATCGTAAGACTAGAGAAATTTTATGAAGAGTCCGAAGTACCGCTAAATAAATTTATAAAACAAGATGGCTCTGTCACAAAAGAAGAGCTACAAATGATAAAAGATATAGAGTCTATCAAAGTGGCGACTATGTCTGCTTATAAAAAGGCTATAGATCTTAAACTAAAAGGCGAAAATGAAGCAGCTCACGAACTTTTGATGCATAAGATCGCTAGCAATTTTACTGATTGGTTAGCTGCGATCAATAAATTTATAGACTATCAAGAGCAAGCAAATAGTAAACTTACAAATATAGTTAAAAATGAAGCAAACGGTTTTCAAGAGATTATGATAATCTTAACGCTTATAGCCGCTATCATAGCTATCTTGATCGCATTTATGATACAACACGGCATCAAAAAATCTCTCGGCGGCGAACCAAATGAAGTAAATAAAATCATCTCAAAAGTAGCTCACGGAGATCTTACTATCGTAGCTCACACAGATTATCCAAACAGTATATTAGCTCAAGCTATAGAGATGAAAAATACGCTAAAACAGATAGTAAATTCTATAAATAAAGCTAGCGAAGAAGTAGATGATAAAACCAAAAAGCTTGTAGAAACATTTAGTTTAGTAAGTACTTCAGTTGAGGAACAAAACAAGATCACTTCAAATTCCACAAAAATAGTTCAATTGGCTAAACAAAAAACAGAAAATGTCGCAAGTATGGCAAAAGATACCGAGTTAAACTCAAATAAAGCGACAAATCTATGTCAAAATGGCAAAAATTCATCTACAGAAGTTTCTGCTAAGATGAATGAGATCAGTGCAAATGTAACAGAACAAGTAAATCAAATCAAGCTTTTAAGCAGTCACGCAAAAGACATCAGCGGTGCAGCTGAGCTTATCTCAGAGATAACAGACCAAACAAATCTTTTAGCTCTAAATGCAGCCATAGAAGCAGCTCGCGCAGGAGAAGCCGGACGTGGATTTGCCGTTGTTGCTGATGAGATAAGAAAGTTAGCTGAGAAGACAGGAACCGCGACAAATGAGATAACAAACACTATCAAAATCATACAAGAGCAAACAGAACTTGCAGTTAGCATCATAGAGCAAGGCGTCCCAAAAGTCGAGGATGGATACAAGCTTTCAAATGAAGTAGCAGAGCTACTAAATGAAATTTACAATCAAGCCATAGATTCGTCAAATAAAGCCGCAGAAGTAGTAAATGTGGCTGAAAATCAAGTAGATTCTATGAATTCATTAGCGTCAAATATAGAAAATATCGCAAAAGTTTCAAACGACACAAAAGACAATATGGATTCAAACCAAGCTAGATTAAAAGAGTTAGAAACTATCTCTAAGAAGCTAAATGATCTTATGGATTTTTTCAAAATTTAGGTGTAAAGCCAAGTTTAATAGCCGTTTTGTTATAATCAAACAAAGAAAGGTTATGTTATGTTTAAAGATTTTGATTTTTCAAAAATGGGCGAAGTCTTAGCGCAAGCACAACAAAAAGCTAAAGAATTTGAAGATGAGGTTGCGTCCAAAGAGTTTATTTCTAAAAGTGGCGGTGGACTGATAAGCGTAAAATCAAATGGCAAAGGCGAGATCTTAGATATAAGTATAGATGATAGCCTACTAGAAGACAAAGAGAGTTTGCAGATACTTTTGATATCTGCTGTAAATGATGCTATAAAACTATCTGAAAACGAGAAAAAAAGTGCAGCCTCTAAAATGCTTGGAGGCTTTGGCGGATTTGGAATTTAGATGAAAAGGCTGGTTTTACTTTTTTGCTTTATCTTTGGTGCTCTTAGTGTTTTTGCCGAGCCTCGTCCCACTCCAGAAGACTTACAAGCTTGTTATGAAAAAAACAGAGATTCTGTTTTTGAATACAAAGGGCTGATGGCTATATCTTTGAACAAAGATTTGGCTGCTGTTTTATACGATAAAGATAAGAAGCTAGATAGTCGTGATTATATTAAATTTGATCCATATCTAGGGCTTTATCTAGTTAGGGTAGATCGCACTTTAAAAGCTCCTTTTATGATGAATGAGCTAGATACTAAACCTGGCATGTGGGTAAATGTACTAGATCAAAACGTAAGCGAGATAGGGCATATAAAATCTTTTGGGAATACTATAAGCGACTTTGATGAGCTGACTTATGATGCTCAAAAACCAGGTCTTTTGCTGTGCGATTGCTGTTCTATGCTAGGTATCGCTATAGGCGGAAATAAATTTATAGGAAATCGCTACATAAAGCATTTTATGAAAGACGATGATGTTTTTTATGGCGATATAGGGGTTGAATTTGGTGATATAAATGGCACTTTGCGCGTAAAAAGCTCAAATCCATTTTCTGCGGGTAAAGAGCTACTTAGTGGCGATAAGATAGTTATGGTAAATAATAAAATCCCTACTGATCTAAGAGATCTAAACGAGATGATACTATTTGCACCAAAAAATAGTAGTTTTAAATTTGATATCGTAAGAAACGATCAAAATCAGACTATTGTCTTTGATATGAAGTATCCACCAAATCAAATTCAAAACCAGCTTAAAATCGGCTCTGCTGACATAAATTCCACAAAGAAAACCGAAACAAAAAAAGCTAAAAAATATATCTCATTTTTACCAAAATACGGCATACAAGTTTCTAAAAATGCAACCGTTCAGAAGGTAACTCCACGCTCTAAAGCAGCAAAAGCAGGCTTTAGAGTAGGAGATAAGATTTTAGCTGTAGATAAAAGATCTGTCCTCTCAGCAGCAGATATAGAAAAGGCGATGCGAGCTCAGAAAAATAAATTTTATTTTTTAGTTTCAAGAGATGATTTTCAATTTTTCATAAGAGTTTATAAATGAGCTTTGATGAGTATTTAAATTTAAATTTGCCGCGAGTAGAGAGCTTTCATCCGCATTTTAATGACGCTTTGGCTTGGGTTTTGAAAGCTGGCGGCAAACATTTTAGAGCTAAGCTTTTGCTTGGAGTCGTTGAGGCTATAAAACCCGATATGTTACAAAATGCTTATCCGGTGGCTCTTGGAGTTGAGCTTTTTCATACTTATTCTTTGGTGCATGATGATCTTCCTGCTATGGATAATGCACCGCTTCGCAGAGGCGTAGAAACTCTTCACGTAAAATATGACGAAGTCACGGCTATCTTAGTAGGTGACGCTTTAAATACTCACGCGTTTTACGTTATTTCTAATGCCGATTTGGCTCCTGAAATTATAGTAAAATGTACGCAAATTTTATCTAAAAACGGTGGAATTTATGGTATGGCGATAGGGCAGGCTTGTGATTGTTTTTTTGAAAGAAAACGCTTGGCTTTAGATGAGCTAAAGTTTTTGCATATTCATAAAACAGGAGCCTTGATCGCTGCAAGTATGCAGATGGGAGCCGTGATAGCTGGACTTGATAAAGTAAAGTGCGATGAAATTTATAAAATTGGCATAAAACTAGGTCTTGCGTTTCAAATCCATGATGATATCATAGATGCTACGAGCAAGCAAGCAGACGCTGGAAAACCTACAAGTAATGATGTATTTAAAAATTCTTTTACAAATTTACTCGGAATCAGTCAAGCAAAAAAACAAAGAGACGAACTAGAAGAACAGATACTTGATGAGTTAAAAGATTCTCCTATAAAAAATCTTGTTACAAATTTAATAAATAAATACCTAAAGGGATAAAATGCTAGAAAAACAGGCTAATACTATAAGATTTTTATGCGCGGATATGGTTCAAAATGCGAATTCAGGTCATCCTGGTACGCCAATGGGACTTGCTGATTTAATGAGTGTTTTGATGAGGCATATAAAGCATAATCCAAAAAATCCAAAATGGCTAAATAGAGATCGCTTGATCTTTAGCGGTGGGCATGCTAGTAGCCTTGTTTATAGCTATTTATATCTTAGCGGTTATAATGTTAGCTTGGAGGATTTAAAAAACTTTAGAAAGCTTGGCTCAAAAACCCCTGGTCACCCAGAGATCGAAACTAGCGGAGTAGAGATAGCTACTGGACCTTTAGGGCAAGGCGTTGCAAATGCAGTTGGTTTTGCTATGGCGGCAAAAAGTGCGGCAAATTTACTAGGTAGTGAGATCATAAATCATAAAGTTTATTGTCTTTGCGGCGATGGCGATTTAGAAGAAGGTATCAGCTACGAGGCTTGTGCTCTTGCTGGAAAACACTGCTTAAATAACTTGGTCATCATATATGATAGCAACAATATCACTATAGAAGGTGATACCTCCATAGCTTGGTGTGAAGATGTAAAAGTACGTTTTGAGGCTGCAGGTTTTGAAGTGGCAAAGATAGACGGACACAACTTTGATGAGATCGAATTTGCTCTAAGTGAGGCTGCGGATAAAGAAAAACCGTATCTTATCATAGCAAATACTAAAATAGCCAAAGGCGCTGGAAAACTTGAAGGCAGCCACCACGCACACGGAGCTCCTCTTGGCGAAGATATCATAAAAGAGGCAAAGATAAAAGCTGGATTTGATCCGCTTAAGACGTTTTTTGTAGATGATGACGTACTTTTTGCTTTTAGAAGTACAATCGAGCTTGGTGATCTTGAAGAAGCTAAGTGGAATAAGCTAGTAAGCGAACTCGAACCTAGTAAAAAAGAGCTTTTAAACTCTCTTTTAAATCCGGATTTTTCACGTATTGACTTTCCAAATTTAAAGGGTGAAAAACTAGCAACTAGAGATAGCAATGGTAAGATTTTGAATGCTATCGCAGCTGCGCTTCCTGGATTTATCGGAGGTAGTGCGGACTTAGCACCTAGCAACAAAACAGAGTTAAAAGGATTTGGAGATTTTCCAAATGGTAAAAATTTACATTTTGGTATAAGAGAACACGCTATGGCTGCTATTTGCAATGCTTATGCAAGATATGGTATATTTTTACCGTTTTCAGCGACATTTTTCATCTTTAGTGATTATCTAAAAGCAGGAGCTAGGATAGCAGCACTTATGGGCGTTAAACACTTTTTTATATGGACTCATGATAGTATCGGCGTAGGAGAGGACGGTCCTACTCATGAACCTATCGAGCAGCTTTCTACATTTAGAGCTATGCCGAATTTCTATGTTTTCCGTCCTGCTGATGGAAATGAAAATGTAGAATGCTGGAAAACTGCACTAAATTTAAATGCGCCTTCTGCTTTCGTGTGTTCTCGTCAAGCATTAGTTCCGCTTGATGAGCCTAAATTTGGAAACGTAAAAAATGGAGCTTATATAGTCAAAAAATCACAAAATCCAAAGATAACGCTTGTCGCAAGCGGTAGTGAAGTAGGGCTTTGTTTAGAGGCTGCTGATCTTTTGGAAAAACAAAATATAGATACAAACGTAGTTTCTGCGCCTTGTTTTGACCTGCTTTGTGAACAAAATAGGGACTATATAGATACTATCTTTGATCCATCTACAAAGGTTTTAGCAGTAGAAGCAGCGAGTGGCTTAGAGTGGTATAAATTTGCAAATGATGTTGTACGAATGAAAACGTTTGGTGCTTCGGCTCCTGCAAATGAGCTGTTTAGGTATTTTGGATTTACTGCTGAAAATATCGCAAACAAAGCAAAAGATCTACTCTAATATAAAAGGGTTTAAGGCTCTTTTATATTACAAAATTCACTAAACTTGGCAAAAATCTAATATATAAAATCTTTTTTATTGTTTATATATTTGGATAGGTGCTTAAAATTACCAAAATTCATTTTTAAATTTGACAAACATTTGGCTTTAAATTATTTTTGTGTTTTAATTTATAAATTCGAGTTGTTTAAATCCCAGTCTATAGGGGTTTGAGATGTTGCTATGAGATAATCATTACATTTTGAAAAGTGACGTGAACCAAAAAATGCGCCGCGTGCTAAGGGGCTTGGATGAGCCGCACTTAAGATAAGATGACGCGAACCGTCTATTAGCTCCATTTTTGCTTTTGCTGGGTTTCCCCATAGCATAAAAACTACATTTGATTTGTGCCTACTTATAGCCCTTATAACGGCGTCCGTAAATCTTTGCCAACCGAAATGAGCGTGTGAGTTTGGCATACCTGCTGCTACGCTAAGAGTGGCATTTAACAGCAAAACCCCTTGTTTTGCCCAGTATGAGAGATCGCCGCAGTTTGGTTCAGTGATACCTAGATCGTCCTTGATTTCTTTATAGACATTTACTAGGCTTGGAGGAATTCTGATCCCAGCTGGTACTGAAAAACTTAGTCCCATAGCTTGTCTTGCGCCATGGTACGGATCTTGTCCTAGGATGACTACTTTTACTTTATCAAACGGAGTGAGATTAAATGCGTTAAATATAAGGTTATTTGGAGGATATACAGTTTGTGATTTTAGAGCATTTATCAAATTTGCTTTTATATCTAAAAAATACGGGCTTAGAAATTCATCTTTTAAGATTTCTTTCCAGCTCTCTTCGATCTTAACTTTAGCTAAATCAATTGTCATAGTTTAATTTGATCGAGTCCAAAAGAGGACTCGGGTGGATCATAGAGCTTTTTTAGCCTCTGCTACGATACCAGCAAATGCTGCTGCGTCATTCATAGCTAAATTTGCCAAAACTTTTCTGTCTAGGGCGATATTTGCTTTTTTAAGACCATTCATAAATCTTGAATAGCTTATATCATTTAGTCTGCAAGCTGCGTTAATACGGATGATCCATAATCTACGGAAATCACGTTTTTTCGCACGTCTATCACGGAACGCATAGACTAAACTTCTTTCTAATTGTTCTTTTGCTTTTCTAAAATGTTTATGTCTAGCACTGTAAAATCCACGAGCTAGTTTTAGAACTTTTTTATGGCGTCTTCTTCTTACTACGCCTGTTTTAACTCTTGCCATATTTATCCTTTACAAATTGGCGTCCAAATTTGGAACTTGTCCTAAATTCTAAATTTAGGAGGTTAAATGACTTTCGTCAAAAACTTATATGCAAAGCATTTTTTTAACAGCTGAAACGTTAGTACTATCAACATAATGTGATTGTCTAAGGTCTCTCATACGCTTAGATGGTTTTTTAGTCAAGATGTGGCTTCTAAATGCTGAGCCTCTTTTGATCTTGTTTTTTCCAACTTTAAAGCGTTTAGCTGCGCCACGAACAGACTTCATCTTTGGCATACTAATCCTTTAAATTTAAAATGAACGCTGATTTTACCAAAAAAATGATAAATTTAAGCTAAATTAGCTTTTGTGTTGTTTTGTATTCAAAATGATAATTAATATTATATTTAAATTTGATAGATATACTTCCAAAAATCTCAGACAAAAGGGTAAAAATGAAAAAAAGCGTATTGTTTTTAGGGCTTTTAGCAAGCGTTATGTTGGCTAATGAGGTAAATATATATACCGCAAGACATTATGATGCAGATCAAAGAATATACGACGCATTTGAAGCAAAAACCGGCATCAAAGTCAGGGCTACCCAAGCAAAAGCTGGTGAGCTTATCAAAAAGCTTGAGATAGAAGGAGCAAGCTCAAAAGCAGATATTTTTATCACAGCTGATATCGGGAATTTGTACTCGGCAAAAGAAAAAGGACTTTTACAAAGCGTGAGTTCTAAGTATCTAGAAGAAACTATTCCATCAAATTTACGAGATGATGAGAATCAGTGGTTTGCCGTGACAAAAAGAGCTAGAGTGATCGTTTATGCAAAGGATAAATTTGATCCAATAAAAGAAGGTCTAAATGACTATGAAGATCTTGCAAATCCAAATTTAAAAGATAAACTTCTTATAAGAAGTGGCTCTGCAGGATACAATAAAACGCTCATCGCTTCTCAAATAGCACATAATGGTGAGGCAAAAACGCTTGAATTATCAAAAGGTATAGTTGCAAATTTCGCTAGAGATCCAAAAGGCGCGGATAGAGATCAGATAAGAGCTTTGGCTGCTGGTGAGGGCTTGATAGCAGTCGTAAATACCTACTATATCGGTCTTATGTTAAACTCTCCAAAACAAAGCGATATCGAAGCAGCAAAGAGTATCGGTATAATCTTTCCTAACCAAAAAAGCTATGGAACGCATATAAATATCAGCGGCGTGGGACTTACGAAAGCTAGTAAGAATAGAGATAACGCTATCAAATTTATGGAGTTTTTGCTAAGTCCTGAAGCTCAAGAGATCATAGCAAATATAAATTATGAGTATCCGGTAAATAAAAATGTGAAACCTAGCCAAACTACGGCTAGCTTTGGCGAATTTAAAGAAGACGAGATATCTCTAAACAAAATAGGAGAAAATCTCAAAAAAGCCGTCTTCGTTATAGATCAGGCCGGTTGGAAATAATTGAGAGCTATTAAATTCGGGGCGATTTTCGTCGCCCTAATCATTGTTTTTCCTATATTTTTTATCTTTATCGAAATGTTTTTCGGCGATTTTTCTTTGCTGAGCCATTTTACGAGATATCTACTGGTTCCATACACCAAAGACACTTTTACGCTGCTTATTGGTGTACTTTTTCTTAGTAGTGTTATAGCTTGTATAAGTGCTTATTTAGTCGTGAATTTCAAGTTTCCTTTTAGTAAATTTTTTGAATTTGGACTTGTTTTGCCGCTTGCTATTCCTGCTTATATATTTAGTTTTGCTTATGTTGGACTTATGGATTATGATGGCGAATTTATGAAAATATTTGGCTTTAGACTCGATATGATGAATATTTATGGTGCGATTTTCGTCATAAGTATGTCGCTTTATCCATATATTTATATGTTCGCTAAAACTAGCTTTAAAACGCAGTCAAAGACGGTATTTGAGATCGCAAAAGTACATAATATATCTGCTTTTAGTGCGTTTTTTAAGGTATCACTTCCACTGGCTAAACCTGCGATTTTTGGTGGAATTATGCTTGTAGCTATGGAAACTTTGAGCGATTATGGGACGGCGGCTTATTATGGAGTCAATACCTTTAGCGCTGGCATATTTAAGGTTTGGTATGATCTTGATGATTCATATTTGGCTAGTTTTTTAGCTGGAATTTTGATGATCATAGTCTTTGGCATCATGTTTATAGAACATATAAACAAAAAATCATACAGCTTCAATAACAATACGAATTTAGAAATTCAAAAACAAGAGTTATCTTCGGTAAAAAAATCTTTAGCTTTTTTATGGTGTCTTGTAATCTTTATTTTGGCATTTGGACTACCTTTTTACTGGCTCGTTTATTGGTCTATTTTTGGAGATATTAAATTTGATATGAGTTTTGTTTCTATGGCTTCAAATTCGCTTTTTATAGCAGCGATAGCTTCTATTTTGATAGTCGTCATAGGTCTATTTTTGACATTTTCTTCGAGATTTTTCGTATCAAATTTAGCCAGAAGTTTTGTGCTAAAATGTTCATCTTTAGGATATGCTTTGCCAGGAGCTAGCGTTGGAGTTTGCGTGATGATAGTCTTTGGCTACGTGGATAGGAACTTTGGTACGAGTTTGCTTTCTAGCAGCTTTGTCGTACTTATATTTGGCTTTGCGGTTCGTTTTATGACTGCTAGCGTTTATGCTCTTGATAGTGGATATACAAAAATATCTAAATTTATAGACGACGCTGCTAAAGTTATGAAAATCGGTCTTTTTAGTATGTTTTTTAGAGTGCATTTACCGCTTTTAAAACACTTTATTTTACTTGCTTTTACTCTTTCTTTCGTAGATATCGTAAAAGAGCTTCCTTTAAGTTTGATCTTGCGTCCGTTTGATTTTGAAACTCTAAGCATCAGAGCGTTTTTTTATGCGACTGATGAGAGACTTTACGCTGCTGCGTTGCCAAGTTTGCTTATAGTTTTGATATCATTATGTGCGGTGATTTCTGTAGAAGTTTATGCTTATAAAAAGTCTAAATGATGTGATCTATTTTTTAAATTTATGAATCGTATATGACGCTTGCCAAAACCGCTCATTTCTGAGCAGTTTTAGGGCTTGCTAAGCTAGGATCGTCTTCGTAGTTAAATCCTCCGCCAAGTGATTTATACACATCAATTACGCTAGTAGCTACGCTTAGTTTTGATTGAGCAAGGTTTAGTCTTGCTGATAACAAATTTCTTTGTGAATCTAAAAACTCAAGATGAGTGCTGTATCCGTTGTCGTACCTGGCTTTTGAAAGATCGTAAATTTTAGCTTGAGACTCTACTAGATTTTGCATACTTTTTTCTTTTAACACCGAGTTTTTGCGTGTATCAAGAGCAGTTCTTATCTCACCGAACGCAGTTTTTACGGCTTTATCGTATGATAAAAAGCTTGCGTTTTGTTCTAAATTTGCAAGCTCTACTTTGTTTTTTGTTCTTCCAAAATCAAGAAGAGGCATTACGAGGCTTCCACCGACACTCCATGTATTTGCATTGTTTACGAAAAATCTATCAAATTCATCACTGCTAAATCCAAAAATTCCTGTTAAAGAGAGCTTAGGTAGATAGCTAGTTCTTGCTACTCCGACTAAGAAATTTGAAGCTTTAAGTCTTTGTAGTGCGCTTGCTATATCTGCTCTATGTAAAAGCACATCCGAGCTTATGCCGCTTGGGACTTCTGGCGTAGCTGGAAGAGCTAAAGGGGCATCTATGCTTTTGTATAGAATTTCATTTAAGTTTTTACCGACTAAAACGCTTAAAGCTGAGTTTGTTTGTGCGGCCTTGGTTTGCACATCTATAAGTTGAGTTTTAGCACTATGTACTGCTGCTTTGGCTTGATAATACGTAAGCTCGTCTATGGCTCCTGCATCAAGCTCTTTTTGCCTATAAGCAAGTGTTTCTTCGTAAGTATTTAATGTCTCATTTAGTATATTTTCTTGTTCTTTTAGAGATATGAGCGTAAAATACGTGCTTGCAGTAGTACTTGCTATACTTAGTCTTGCGTTCTCGTAGTCGTATTTTGTGGCTTTAAAAGTAGCTTCACTGGCGTTTGCGTTGTCTCTTACTCTACCCCAAAGATCTATTTCGTAGCTAAGAGCAGCACTTAGACTAAATGCGTTGTATTTTTTATTATCTTGACCTGTGTATGTTTCACCGCTTGAGCGATTTTTAGTTGCTTCACCGTTTAAATTTATATTTGGAAATAGCTCAACATTAGCTAAATTTAGGTTTATTTTTGCTTGTTCGATATTATTTAGAGCTATTAGAAGATCACTATTGTTTTTTAATGCTTCTGCGACAAGAGAGTTTAATCTCTCGTCACTGAAATCTTCCCACCATTTTTCATTGATGCTATAACTATCAAATTTATACTCATATGATTGCTCTATATCTATCATATCAGGCTTTAAAGAACATCCTGCTATAAGCAAACCAAATGAGGCGATCAAAATTAAATTACGCATTTTCCTCTCCTTTAGTAGCTATTTTACCACGTTTTTTATCTAGCCACAAATTAAAACTTTCTAGTATATAGAAAAAGAGCGGTACAAAGAAAATAGCTATCGTAGATGCTGCTATCATACCGCCGATAACTCCAGTACCTAGCGCGTGACGTGACGCAGCTCCAGCTCCAGTAGCTAACGCCATAGGTAAAACTCCAAGAGTAAAAGCAAGAGAAGTCATGATGATAGGTCTAAATCTCATCCTAGCAGCATTTATAGCGGCTTCTTTTATAGTTTTTCCTGCTAAGTGCTCTTGCATAGCAAATTCCACTATCAATATGGCGTTTTTAGCCGCTAGTCCGATGAGAAGTAAAAGTCCTATTTGAAAATACACGTCGTTGCTAAGTCCTCTTCCCCATGTAAAAAGAAGTGAACCAAATACGGAAAAAGGAACAGCAGTTACAACCGCTAAAGGCATAAGCCATCTTTCATACTGAGCTGCAAGTATCAAAAATACGAATATCATACCAAATACAAATGCTTGAGCTCCTTTACCAGTTGACGCTACTTCTTGATACGCCGATCCAGACCAGCCTATATCGTACTCAGATCCTAGCTCTTCAGTGATAACTTGTCTTATGGCTTCTATGGCTTCTCCAGAAGTATAACCTGGCTTTGGCTCGCCCATAATCTTTGCTGCTGGGAATCCGTTGAATCTATCTACATTGTCTGGTCCAAGACTTCTTGTGAGTTTTACTAATGAATCAAGCGGAACCATTTTGCCTTCGCTTGATCTCACATATAATGACCTAAAGTCCTCAGGAGAGTCTCTGTACTCTTCATAGGCTCTGATATTTACTTTATATGTTTTACCAAGTATATTAAAGTCATTGACATAATACTGTCCTATAGTCGCGTTTATAGTATCAAATATATCAGAAAACGCGATCCCCATCATCTTAATTTTTTCTTTATTTAGAGTAAGTTTATACTCAGGGAAATTCGTATCAAGAGTGGTTCTTACTTGAGTTAGAGCTGGGTGGGCGTTTGCTTTTGCAACTACTTTTTGCATATCGGCTTCTATCTCGTTGTAATTTTTACCGGTTGTATTTTGTGCGAATAGCTCAAAACCTCCTGTGATAGATAGACCCATTATAGGCGGTGGAGTTGTAGCAAAAGTCATAGACTCTCTATCTGCTGGGTAAAGTTGTCCTGTGAGTTGTCCTGCTATGGTAGCAGCCGCATTTTGTACTCCTAGTCTTTCATTCCACGGTTTTAGCGTGATAAACATAATGCCAGCATTTTCTCTAAGAGTTCCTGCTAGCATATCATATCCTGCAAGTCCGGTAACGTTTTTAACGTTTGGATTTTTTGCTACTATTTCACGTATAAACTCTGTATCTTCTAGAGTTCTAGTAAGAGTGGAAGCCGGTGGTAAATTTGTTATAGCAAGAATAGAGCCCTTATCTTCGGCTGGAACCAAACCGCCTGGAATGACTTTAAATAACTCTATCATCATAAATATTATAATTCCAACACATATAAGACTTATGATAACATGTCTGAGTATCTTTGCTACACCTGCTGTAAATATTCTCGTAGAAAAGTCGAAGAATTCATTAAATTTACGCACAAACCAAAATGGTGGATTCTCTTTTTTACGAAGTATGATAGCACACAAAGCAGGCGTAAGAGTTAATGCAACAAGTCCTGATATACAAACAGATACGACTAGAGTTAGCGCAAACTGCCTTTGTATGACGCCTACAAATCCTTCCATAAATGCAACAGGAATAAAAACCGCTGATAAAACAAGAACGATAGAAATGACGGGAGCTACTATCTCGCTCATAGCTTTTATAGTTGCTTCTTTTACGGTGAGTTCTGGTTCTTCATGCAGTGTCCGCTCTACGTTTTCTATAACGATGATAGCGTCATCGACGACTATTCCTATAGCTAGTATGAGTGCAAATAGCGTAATCAAATTTATCGAAAATCCCATAGCGTAGATTCCGCCAAACGCTCCTAAAATAGATACTGGCACTGCTAACATAGGTATGAAAGTCGCCCTTAAATTTCCTAAGAACATATACATAACGATAATAACAAGCACCATCGCTTCTATAAATGTTTTTATAACTTCTTCTATGGATACTTTAACGAACTCAGTAGTATCATAAGCTACTTGATAAGTCATCTCTCCTGGAAAATTTGGCTTTAGCTCATCTACCTTTTCTTTTATAGCTTTTGCAGTATCTAGTGCGTTTGCACCACTTTGTAAAAATAGTAGTACAGGAACCATATTTCCGCCGTTAAATTTACCTGTAAACGTATAACTTTGAGCTCCAAGCTCGATATTTGCTACATCTTTAAGCCTTAGTATATTACCTTTTGAATTTGCGGTAATGATTATATCTTCAAACTCTTTTATGGTTTTTAGTCTGCCTTCTGGTTTTATAGCATAGACATAAGGATTTCCGGCACTTGTAGGTTGCTCTCCTATTTTACCGGTTGCGTATTGAGAGTTTTGCTCTTGTATTGCTTTTATAACATCTGATGTTGTAAGCTTGTGTTTTTTAAGAAGATCTGGTTTTATCCAAACTCTCATAGAATACTCTTTAGAGCCTATAACTACAGCATCTCCTACGCCTGGGACACGTTTTAAAGCATCTGCTATATTTATGGTTATATAGTTGCTAAGCTCGGTATCGCTCATCTTGCCACTTGGATCATAAAAAGCCAAAACCTCAAGTATAGAACTACTTCTTTCATCTACTTTTACGCCGACTCTTCTAACCTCTTCTGGGAGTTTTGAAAGAACTGGATTTACTCTGTTATTAACATTTACACTGGCTGTTTGCGGGTCTGTACCGATCTCAAAATACACATTTAAGCTCATAGTTCCTGATGAACTAGACGTACTTTGCATATATATCATATCATCTACGCCATTTATAGCTTCTTCTAGTGGCGCTGCTACTGTGTCTGCTATGGTTTGAGCATCGGCACCATTATAGGTGGCTTGAACGACTATTTGAGGCGGAGTGAGTTGCGGATACTCTTCAACCGCTGAACTTTTTAGTCCTATGTAGCCGGCAATTACGATTATAATTGATATAACGCAAGCAAATACTGGGCGGTTGATGAAAAATTTGGAAAACATTATTTACCGCCTTTATCCATTGGAACTGGTTTGACTGGCTGTCCTACTTTTATCTTTTTAAAGTTATCTACTATGAGTTGATCGCCTTGTTTCAAACCGCTTGAGATAATCGCACTTGTGGCATCTTGAGATATGATCTTGATAGGATTTTTAGCGACTTTTCCGTCTTGAACTGTATAAACAAATGGATTTACAAGATCTTGTAATATAGCGACTTGCGGAATTTTAAAGCCGTTTTTTTGGTAAAATCCATAAACATTAACTTTTGTAAACGCCCCTGGTCTTATTGCCGTATTGTTATTGTCAAATTTTGCTTTAGCATTTACGGTTCCGCTTGTTTCATCTATGACATTGTCGATAAAACTAAGAGTTCCGTTGTAAATAGTTCCTTCGTATTTCATAGTGACTAAAGAATTTAGCTGTTCCCACTCTTTATCTTGAAGTTTTTGTGCGATATCTAGTTTATCGACATCTGAAATGGCAAACTGCACAAATATAGGATCTAGCTTTGTTAAGCGAACAAGCTCACCATCACTTGGACTTACGTAAGATCCAACGTCTTTTAGAGTATCACCGAGTACACCAGAAAACGGAGCTGTTACCACTGAGTAATCAAGGTCGATTTTTGCGGTTTGTAAAGTCGCTTTAGATGCTAAAACTGTTGCGTTTGCTGATTCATAAGCTGCTTTAGAAGCGTCATATTCTTTTTGTGAGATAGCATTTTGCTCGTAGAGCTTTTTTGATCTTTCAAAATCAGTGCTAGCATTTTTATAGTTTGCTTCAGATACTTTTAAATTTGCTAAAGCGGTGTCATAGGCGGCTTTGTATTTTGCTTGATCTATAAGATATAACTTATCGCCTTTTTTTACGCTAGCTCCAGCTTTAAAAAACTGCTCTTCTATAGTTCCAGTAACTTTAGCTCTTAGGATCACGTCCATATCGCTCGTTGTCTGTCCGCTAAATTCAAGCGTTATAGGTATAGTACCTTGACTTACTTCGATAACTCCTACTGGAAGAGTAGGCATCTGTGAGGCGTTGCCAGCATTTTTTTCATTCGCATTAGAGCAGCCAGTTACTATAAGCGAGGCGGCTAAAATAGCTAGTTTATAAAGTTTATTCATTTATTTGCCTTTCATTATCTTTTTATTTTAATTTAGTAATGACTATTACAAAATAGTTTGGGATTATACATCAATTTTTTAAAAATGTCAATCAAAACTTTAGCCAAGAGCTCCTTTTAAAAAGAAATCTACGCAATTTTTCACCCATTTTTTTTGTTCATCTTCGGTCATAGAAAAACGTTTTGAAAATACTACTTTATCGATAGAAAATGGTTCTTCTAGTATAAAACAGAATCTAGCAGCTAGGATCTCTAAATTTTGATCTTTAAATCTAGATCTTATAGATGGTTTTGAGAAAAAATTAATTAGAATCTGGTTTATAAATTTAACCCCTCTCTCATAAAATATCTGACAAATTTGGGATTGTTCGTTGAATGACTCACTAAATATAACTTTTTTAAGTAAAAAGGATTCGTCTTTAAAGGCTATACCTATATATTCTTCGGCAAATTTATATAAAAATTCCTCTAAGTCATCGGAATCTTCTAAAGATATTTTTTTACTGATATCTGAGTGAATTTTTTGAACACCACGATCGATTATGGCTTTAAAAAGTCCTTCTTTACTACCAAAAAGTTTGTATATGGTCGAAAGTGATCCACCACTCTTGTTTATGATGTCATTTAAACTGGTGTTTGTAAAACCATTTTTTAAAAATAGTTCCAAACCGGCAGATATGATTAGCTCATATCTGTCTTTTGTCTTTTGTGTTTTTAAATTTTTAGTCCCATTTTCATGCATTAATTACCTTTTTGTAGAGCTTTTTGCAGTTCTATCATTTTTGGAAATACAAATCTCGTATCTCTTGTGACTGCGATCTGCTCATGATCATCAATAGCGTAAGCATTGATCTTGATATCGATCGGAGTATCTTTTTTATCTACTTTTACTAGAGTTTCATTTGTCTTTAGCACAACTATGATCTTACGTTTCCCGCCAGCGCCGATCTTTATCTTATCTTTTGGTTTGCTCACCTTTATTCTCGTATCATTTACGTCAAAATAATACGTATGCTCTTTGTTTTGCGTATTTTGGATCAAAAATGTATATGCATTTTGTACTTCAAATTTACCATCATCTGCAACTATTTTATATAGTTCGGTTGTGCGGTTTATATTTAGTAGCATATACTCTTTTTTTGTGCTCATCAGCGCTAAGGCTATCACTGCGATAGATAGAACTACTATATAAGCGATAGTTCTAAATCTAAAATAGTTTACTTTTTGTCTTGTTTGCAATGATTTTGCGCTTGTCCAGTTGATAAGACTTGTTTTACCAAGTTTTTCCATAACTGCCGAGCAAGCATCACTACATTCAAGGCAGTTTATACACTCAAGTTGCATACCTTTTCTTATGTCTATGTGAGTAGGGCAGATATGTACGCAAGCTTCACATCCGATACACTCAGCGTCAGGCTCTACTGGTTTTTTGCCTATTTTAGTATGCCCATCATATATTTTACCGCCGCGTTTTTCGTCATAGATGACTTGCACGGTGTCATTGTCAAACATTACACTTTGAACTCTTGCGTAAGGACATACGTAGATACAGAAATTCTCAGCCAAAATCGTAACGTCATATACTATAAAAGCAGTGATACAGATGAGAATCCCAAGTAAAAATTTATGTTCTAGCGGATCTGAAAGATAACTGAAGAAATCTTCTGGTGGCACGAAATACCATAAAAAGTTACTAGCTGCTATCAGAGCAAGACAAGTCCAAAGAAGAACACCGATGGTTTTTTTGATGTAATCGCCATCAAATTCTTTTTGTTTGTCGCGTATATTTTTACGAATTTTAAGTATCTTTGTTTGGATAAGATCTCTATAAATAACTCTAAATATGGTTTGCGGACATGCCCAGCCACACCAAATACGCCCACCCAAAGTCGTAAGAAAAAATATACTAAGAAATAATATAATAAGCAAAAACGGCATAAGATATAGCTCTTGCATATCAAATGACGTAAAAAATAGATGGAGCTGTTTTTTGTCAAAACTGAGTAGAAAAAAGTGGTTGTCATTTATCTTTATAAACGGCAAAACAAGCGCTATAAAAGTAACTATAGCATATATTGCGTAACGTTTTTTCGCATAATGAGTTTGCGAACAGGAGTGCATACAATCTGACATGTTCATCCTTTAAATTTAATCTGACACTATTATATAACTTCTGTTTTTAAAAATAGATTAAATAAATTTACCATAAATTTACTTATAAATAAATTTTAAGCTCTATTTAGATAGAATTAAGACTTATTTTAATCTGAAAGGTGGTGAGGACTGTGCCAGGAGTAAAGGTACATCCTAATGAGTCTTTTGATGAAGCTTATAGACGTTTCAAAAAACAAACTGATCGTAATCTAGTTGTTACTGAAGTTCGTGCTAGAAGATTTTTTGAGCCTATGACTGAAATTCGTAAAAAACAAAAAATTTCAGCTCGCAAAAAAATGCTTAAAAGACTTTATATGCTTAGACGTTATGAGTCTAGACTCTAAAACCATAGCCGGAAACTTTTCCGGCTTTTTTAATCCAAATTCTTATCTATTTCTTTGATTTTTTCTATAGCTTTATTAGCTGATATCTTTGCATTTTTGCTCAAGCCTTCTTCAAAGTTAAGAACATTTTCAAGTAGCACCGAGATACCTAAAAACAGCGTTTTTGGTGTGATGGTTCTAAGATAGCTTAGTAAAACTGGAGTTGGTAGATTGTGCGTGGAGTAGATGTAATCTCTCTCGTCACTAAGGTCAAAAAACTCTATTTTATCATCTTTAAAGCCACTCATAGCATCGACTACCACAATGATATCAGGATCAAACTCACGCAGAGCGCCAAACTCGTTCTCGGGCACGTCTTGCCCATAAAATACTCTCCAGCTAGGTATCTGCTCTTCTACTAGCTCACCCACGTATAAACCAACAGCGTCATCGCCCCTCATTTTGTTGCCTATGCAAAGCAGAGCCTTTTTAAACTCTTTTTTGGTTTTAGGCATTTTTAGCTCTTTTTAGGACGATATAGCCTTCGTCTAAGCTAGAAAGTATATCTCTAAACTTTGAGCTTGGAAGCTTGTCTTTTAGCACTTTTGCGTGAGCAGGCAAGATCTCTACTTCAAAATATTTATTTATATTTCCGAGTTTAAATTTGACATATTCATCATCGCTATCAAGCATTTTATTCCACTGTTCATCATCAAATTCGGCTATCTTTTCGTTAAAATCTATCGTTCCTACGCCGTGTCCTATGCAAGTACTAAACGTGACTATCTGTTTGTAAATTTGTGGAAGCTCGTCGTTTTCATCAACGTGACGTTTTGTGAGTTTCCAGACTTGTATCACTTTTTATCCCAAATTTGATCTAAATTTATATAAAATTCATTTGAAGCATTTGCGTATTTTAGATAAATTTCATTAAAAAGTACGGCTAGACACTCAGCGTATCTCGGATCTTCTTGCTCTTTTATAGCTAAACTTAGCGCTTCTTTTGCAAGAACTGGATCTTTTGGATTGACACAAGTTTTTAGGGCAGTTATAAATTTATCATATAAAATCCTGCCATATATATAGCTCATCAAAAACTTAGCTTTTACAAGTAGATCGCGCTCAAAAGAAGCATCATCAAGTAGCGATTTTTGAGTTAAATTTGGTAGCAAATCGTCGTCTTTGAAGCTCTGTTTTTCTAACTTTTGCTCTATCAGACCGACTGAGGTAGCTAAAGCATAGATAATGCTTGCTGGATGAGGTGGGCAACCAGGCACAAATACATCAACTGGTAAAACCTTATCGGCTCCACCCCAAACTGCGTAACTATCGTGAAATATCCCGCCGCTTACTCCGCACGCGCCAAAGCCAACTACTATCTTTGGATCTGGAGTGGCTTCGTAGGCTCTAAGAAGCGGATAGTACATCTGTCTAGTGATAGGTCCTGAGACTATGAGAATGTCTGCATGGCGTGGGTTTGCTACTAGTTTAAATCCAAAGCGTTCTGGATCCCAAAGCGGACTAAGAGCTGCAAATATCTCTATCTCGCAACCGTTGCAGCTTCCGCAGTCTATGCGAAATACGCTGAAACTGCGTTTTATGTTTTTGAGTAAATTTAGCTTTGAGTTTAGATCATTTGATCTTTGTATATCATCAGGTACAACGTACATTATTTTACCGCCTTATACTCTTTGTTTGTCATCATCTCTACTACTCTATTTTTCTTGCAGCTAGGGCAGATATGTAGGTATTTTTTAGCTTCTTCTAGTCTTTGTTCGCTTAAAGTGCTAAGCCTTTGCTCGCAAAACTGAATGAATTTTTTACTCAAAAACGCTTTACCACAAACAGTGCATAGCTCACTTTCTAACTCTCCTTCTTGGATGAGTGCTGATTTATCAAATTTAACCGTAAGTTCGAAGTCATTGCTTAGCCTTATAGCCGCAGTAGGACATACCTCGTCGCAACGACCGCAAAATATACATCTACCACAGTCGTATCGCCATTTTATGGATTTTTTCTCACCATCCCATTTTACGCTTATGGCGTTGCTCGGACACGCTACTCCGCAAGCCGCGCAACCTATGCAGTTTGCGTAATTATACGTCGGTTTACCTCTAAAATGCTCTTCTACTATATAAGGCTCATATGGATATTTGCTTGTGACGATACCTGTTTTTTTGACTATATCGTAAATCTTCATCTTATATCCTTTGTTGGACTATCTTTTAGGCTTTGGCAGTATTTTTTAAGCTCTTTTTCGCCTATCACTTTTGACTTTCCGCTTTTTACATTTACCAAAGTCACGCGCTCGGTGCAAGAGTAGCAAGGATCCAAACTACATACGATAAGCGCGGCGTCTGCTATGGTATTTCCTTGTAGCTGATATCTTAGGCTTGACCAGTTGTTATACGTAGAAGCTCTACATCTCCAGCGATACACCTTTTGAGAATCGCCTTGCATGATCCAGTGCATATTTTCTCCGCGTGGTGCTTCATCATATCCTAAACAGTAAGCTCCAGGTTTTAGCCTATAATTAGTATCTATAAAAATAGCGCCTCCAGGCATTATATCAAGGCACTGTTTTACTAGCCGTAAGGCTTGTTTGCAGTCATTATAGCGAACTAATTCTCTGCTTAGCACATCGCCGCCAAACTGGACGTTAGGAGTAAGCTCAAGCTCTTTGTAAAATCCATAAGTATGATCATATCTTGTATCTCTTTTAAATCCGCTTCCGCGTACGTTTGGACCGACTGGGCTAAAGTCACGTGCTACTTGTTTATCAAGAATGCCTATGCCTTTCCAGCGTCCTATTTGGCGCTTATCTTCCATAACAACTTGCCAAATTTCATCTAGCTGGGTGTCAATTTTTTCTAGAATTTCATAAGAACGTTTTATCTCATTTAGCGTGATATCTCGTCTAACGCCGCCGATCACGATAGTACCGTATGTTTTTCTACCGCCTGTTATGAGCTGAGCTAGTTCAAGTGTGTATTCGCGAACTCTAAATATATGCATAAACGCCGTATAGTTTCCAGTAACTTCACAAGCTAAGCCTAAATTTAAAAGATTTGAGTGCATTCTTTCTATTTCACTACTCATAACTCTAATAGCTTGTGCACGGCGTGGAATTTCAAGCCCGATGCCTCTTTCTACTGTTTCAACGCAAGCTATAGAGTGAGCAAATCCGCATATTCCACATACTCTTTCTGCAAGGTAGCTCATCTGGTTATAGTTTAGTCTATTTTCGGCTAGTTTTTCCATACCTCTGTGCTGATAAAATAGTCTATAGTCAGCATCTACTATGGTGTCGCCATCACAGTATAATCTAAAATGCCCAGGCTCATCGGCTGTTATATGTAGAGGTCCTAAAGGTATGTCTGTTACAGAGCCATTTGGTCGCATAAACTCATAGTCTGGCTCGTCTTTTGGTTGCACTGGGTCTGGACGAAATTTATAATCCATAGCGTCTTTTCTAAGCGGATATAAATTTTCAGGCCAGTCATCACTAAGAACTAGCCTTCTTTTATCTGGTAAGCCCTCAGCTACCAAACCAAACATATCGTAAGCTTCTCTTTCATACCATACACAAGCAGGAACCAAAGGTGTAACGGAGGGATAGCAAGGGTCATTTTGAGGGATAAGTGTTTTAACTGTGATAAAGCATTTTTCGCTACTTTCTATCTCATCTATAGTCCCGTCTTCTTTGCTCATTTTTGAGCCTTCCATAGACAAAACGTAGTAAAGCGCGTAGCTTTTGTTTATGCTTCTTTCATCGTTTGCTACCATACTAGAAAGCCAGCCACCGATACCATAGTATAGTTTATGAACGACTTTTGGTAGATCGTTTCTATCTACTAAAATAGTTATCTGATCTTCGCATTGTCTGCTTGTTTCTAAAATACTAAATTCACTCTTTAAAATATCTATAAATTTATCGCCTATCATTAGTTCCCTTTTATAATCATAACGCTATTTTGTACTAATGTCCAAAAGCTCTCAAACTGCCATACACCAAAACTTATCACTAAAAACGCAAGTAAAATAAGTGGTATGTTTTCCCATAAACTCATTTCTTTTTTAAATTTGATCTCGCCTTTAACTTCGCCAAAACTCGCCATAAAAAAGTGTGAAAAATCGGCTATAAAGATGATGGTTAAAGCCACTGCAAATAATACTACTGCTGTAAATTGACCGCTTAAAACCGCTGCTTTAAACGTCAAAAACTCACTTACGAAGATAGCAAATCCTGGAACGCCGACGAGCGAGCAGATAGATACGCCAAATAAAACAGTTGTGAGTGGTGCTAAACGCACCATATTTCCCATTTTATCCATATCATTTGTACCGTAGATTCTAGCTGTGTTTCCTGTGGTGAGGAATGCTAAAGCTTTTGTAAAACTATGAGCCGCACAGTGAAAAACTGCTGCAAAAATGCCTATTTTTCCACCGACTCCAAGCCCAAAAGCGATAACTCCCATATGCGCTACTGAATGGTAAGCAAACATTCTTTTTATATCGTGTTGTCTGATAAGAAAAAATGCCGATACAAAAAGTGTTAATGTGCCACTTATCAGCATCACTTGCTCGCTAAAGTCACCTATGGTCGCATTTGAAGCGATAGCGTAGTAGCGCAAAAGTCCTAGCATAGCGCATTTTATAACGATCCCGCTAAGCATAGCCGAAGTTGGAGCGGGACCCTGTGCGTGAGCGTCAGGAAGCCAAGTATGAGTAGGCACAAGTCCGGCTTTTGTACCAAAACCGATTAATGCAAATATAAATATAAGCTTTAAAACATCGGGATTTAAATTTGTAGCTTGAAGTATTAAATTTGAAAACAGTATCGCGCTTTTTTCATCGTGTAAGGTATTTAAACTAGAAGAGTATAAAAGTATAGTTGCAAACATAGCAAACGCTAAACCGACTGAACAGATAACTATGTATTTGTATCCGCTTTCAAGTGAGCGTTTATTGTCTTTTAGCGCTACCATAAATACAGTTGCTAGAGTGGTTGCTTCAAGAGCCGCCCACATTATCGCCATATTGTTGCTAATACAGCTTAAAGTCATAGCAAAAGTGGTTATATGGGATAAAACAAAATTTATTTTTGTCTGTTTTAAGCTCAAATTTGATGAGTTTAAATGCCATTTAAAATAACTAGTTGAGTATAAATTTACGCAAAATCCAGTCAAGCTGATGAGTACTAAAAATACAGCCCCCAAAGAGTCTAAAAATAGCATATCGTTAAATGCGTAAATAGTTCCTACGCTCAAAACTCTGCTGATTGCATAAAGTAAAGCTAAAGATACTACCGCGCTACAAAGTATATGTAGAGCACTTAAAACTCTTAGATTTAAAGGAGATATAAATAAGATGAGAGAACAAACCAAAGGAAGTAGTAAGATCAAAAATAAAATATCCAAGGGTTATCCTTTTAAGTTGTCGGCTATGCTTGTATCAAGAGTGCCGTAAATTTTATAGTAACGAAATGCTAAAATACTCATTATGATGATAGCAAAAATAGCATCGCTAAGAACTCCAAGCTCGACTAAAACGTGAGAATTATAAGCTGTGAGAGCTAGACTTAGATGAATACCGTTTTCAAATAAACAGTAAGATAGAATTTGTTTTATAAATGAGTTTCTCAGTATAAAACCAAATACTCCTACTATAAAGATGAAGATAGTGCCGATCAAAGCCGTTTCGCTTTTGATAAGTGAAAACTCCAAAAGTACTGGAGCCATAATCATAGCAGAGCCTATAGCAAAAGCAAATGCAATTAACGGCGAAACTAAAAATCCGCCAACTGGTTCGACTTCATAAGCAACTCCGAGTTTTTTTACTAAAAAAAGCAATATAAAAGGGACAAATAAGACTTTTGTAAAAAATGCTATTATAGCCCACGAAAATAGCTCTTTTGCATCGTATGTAAGCGCCAAAGATACAAAAATACTAACTAAAAATATAGTTTGTAAAATATAACTAAAGATGCTAAGTCTAAAGCTTCTAAAGCCAAAAACAAACAGGCTTGAGATCATCATCAAGATGACTAAAATTTCCATATCATACTCCTACTACGTAAAGGCTAAGAGATATAAGAGATATCAAAAGTATACAAGCAGAGTTGAATTTCAAACTTGTTAGTATCCTAAATCTCGGTCCAAAGTTGTCTATCAAAATAGCTCCTATATAAAAAAGTCCGACTAAAATCAGATGAGAGATAAGTGACAATAAAGGATTTGTAAAGCCAAGTGGTATAAATACAACTATAAAAAAGCTTATCATAGCAAACTGTTTTAGCATAAGAGCCATCTCTACTAAAGCTAGATCTCTTCCGCTGTATTCGCCAATAACTCCTTCTTGCACCTCTTGCTCGGCTTCTGCAAGATCAAACGGCTTTCTTCCTGTTTCAACATACATAGCCCATAAAAACGCTACTGAGGACAGCGCGTAAGATGCGCTTGCGTAGCCAACTTCGCCACTGCTTACTAGCTCTTTTATTGTTGGAAGATTTGTAGTTTTTGCTAGACTTGCTACGACTATCAAGCAAATTATCATTATAGGTTCTATATAAATAGCTATAAAACTTTCTCTACTAGCTCCTACTCCTGCGTAAGGATTTGCGCTGTCTAAGCTAGCGATACCAAAGATAAATCTAAAAAATGCGACTAGATAAACCACAACTATGATATCGCTTATGGCTCCTGCATTTGCTAATCCGCCGTAAGTTATTGGCATTATCATCACTAGTAAGGCAGTTACGCTAAAAAGCATATACGGGCTAAATTTAAAAAACCAATGCACACAGTTTGGAATCGTGCGAGAACGTTTTAAGAGTTTAAATATATCGTAATAAGTCTGTAGTAATGGAGAGCTTTTACGGCTTTGGATCTTACCGCGTAGATTTCTAGCTATACCGTCAAATAACGGAGTAAGCGCCAAGGCAACAAAAAGTTGTAAAATCATCAGTAAAGCAGCTTCCATCTAAGCCCCCAAAAAGTAAAATCCAGCTACAAGCATAGCATAAAGATAAATTAGTATATATACTACGTAAAAGTTGCTCCGTCCGTTTTGAAAAACACCTATTTTATCCGCTATAAATGCGTTAAATTTGATGATCGGCTCATAAAGCAGATCCCACCAAAAATCTTTGGTATCGTTCTTATAAACCGCCGGTTTAAAATAGCTATTTTGGCTAAATTCAGGCTTAAATTTAAATAATTTGCCAAACAATCTTTTAAAATCCCCGACAAATGAATTTGAGTTCATACTCATTTGCGGATTAAATTTAAATCCGCAAGCCCAAGGCTCGCTCTGTCTGGCTCTGCTCATATTTGCGCCAAATAAACCATACAATATAAATGGTAATATAAATAACATACAAAGCAGTAAAGCTATAAGCGGAAGCGAGATAGTGTTTATATTTACGCTAAGATCTGTATTTGGTACTAAGCTAAGCACCACGCTTGTAAGCATTCCTAAAATATTATTTGAAGCAATACCTAGATAAATGCAGCTTATGGCTAAAATTCCCATTGCAAAAGATATAAACAAAGATCTCTTTTTGATATCTATATTTTCGTTTTTACAAACGCCACAAAATATCGATCCATAAAGCCTTATAAAAGCATAAACTACCAAAGCGCCAGTTATCGCTAATGCTACTATACTAAGGCTAAATATAGCTCTTGCTAGCAAGCTCTCATCAAGCCCGCCAAATAGCATAGAACGGTATATAAACCATTCGCTAACAAATCCGTTTAACGGCGGAAGAGCCGATATACTTATACAAGCGATCAAAATAAAAAATGCGCTAAGCGGCATCTTTTTAGCAAGTCCGCCAAGGTTTGTCATATCTTTTTGACCAGTTGCTAGGTGGATATCTCCAGCTCCAAAAAACAGAAGAGATTTAAAAACAGAGTGGTTTAAAGTGTGAAAAAGTCCGCCTACAAAACCAAGTAATATCAAAGTAGGCTCGTTTATGCTCACGCCATAAAATCCAACTCCTACGCCAAGTAAGATTATCCCGATATTTTCAACCGAACTATATGCTATAAGCTTTTTGTATTGTGTTTGAACTAACGCGTAAGATATACCAAGAATTGCGCTAATTGCACCAAAAATGATAACGCTTAAAGCAAAACTGGGTAAAATTTGAAGCATCAAACTAAATTTAATAAGTCCAAATATAGCTATCTTTGACATAACTCCGCTCATCAAAGCAGATATATTTGACTTTGCTAATGGATAGGCTAGTGGCGAATGAACATGTAAAGGAAAAACTCCTGCCTTGCTGCCAAATCCTATAAATAAAAGTATTAAAATAATAAGAGCCGCGGTTTGAGGAATTTGTAAATTTACCCATCCGCTAAACTCAGAACTATTAGCAAAATATGAGAGTATCAAAAGAGCGATGATGATACAAAACGCCCCTACCTGCGCTATGCCTAGATAGATCATAACGGTTTTATTGCTACCTGGCTCATCGCTAAATTTGAGCAATAGTACTGAGAGCAGAGTCATTATCTCCCATAAAACTATAAAACCAAAGACATTGTTGCTAGATACGACAAGTAGCATCGTGAGTATAAAAAACGAAAATAGAGCCGCAAAAACGCTCAAATTTGACTCTCTTTTCATATTTTTTATATAGCCAAGCGAGTACAAACTAGCTCCAAATCCTATAAAAACGATGATAAAGCTAAAAAATCCTCCAAGCGGAGTTATCAAAAAGCTAGGTTCAAATAAAAAATTTCCGCCAAGTCTAAAGCCGTATTCGCTTTGTAAGTTCGATATAAAAAATAGACTTGCAACGAAGCAAAGTATGCTTAAAAGACCAAAAACGACGTACGATATAAAATTCGGCGCTTTATATCCTGCTAATCCTAAAATTCCAAGTAAGAAAAATCCAAGATATATAAACTCAAGCATCTGCTTCTCCTTGCTGCGTTTCTAGCGTCTCTTTTGGTGGTTTTTCTTTTTGTGCTATTATGATTTGAGGTGGCGGACAATTTAGGATCTTAGATATGAAATTCGACATATTTTGTCCGTCTTTGAGTTTTTTACCATATTTATGTTCATTTGTGATAGGATCAAGCATCACCAAAGCGCCCTTTGGACAGACTTCTACGCAAGCACTTCCCTCATCTCTGCCATCGCAGATATCGCATTTTATCGCTACGCTCATAAAACCGTCTCCGCATACGTCCATTTCGTCTAAATTTGATCCGTTTGATGGAATTTCTAAGCTATCAAGATGAATCGCACCGTATGGACAAGCATTTACACATAAAGCGCAACCTATGCAAAGTCGCTCATACACTTCAACATATCCATTTTTGTTGCGTAGAGCAGCGCTCGGACATACCAGCGCACAAGGCGCGTCATCGCACTGGCGACATTGATTTGGCATAACGCCGTTCGTCATTTTTATAACATCAAGTCTCGGTTTTGCTAATTTTCCGCGTTTGTAAGCCTCTTTGCTGCACGCTTTCATACAGGCTTTGCAGCCTATACAAAGCTCAGGATCGCAGATCACGAATTTATGCTTTTTATCCAAATTTGACCCCATTTTTATCATTTTTATTCTAAATTTATATAACGCAACACGGATATTTTAATGTTAAGTTAAATATTTTTTAATTTTAATTGTATAATTTTAAAACTTAATTTGGAATTTATATTTCTTGCATTTTGATACTGAAATAGTCTATGAATTTAGACTAGGATAGCATTTTTATGAGCTTTTCGTTTTTGTATTTTTTATATTTATAGTAAAATCAAATCTCTATTAGCATCGCCTTTACGCATAAAAGCAGTTAAAAATAGCTGGGATAAGATAGATCGTTTTGTAGCTTTTACTATAGTATTTATAAATTTGATGCTTCGCTTTACATATCTAAAACTATCTATGCCAATGCTACTTTTAGTAACAATTTAAAATGCATACAGACATTTATAAATTCATTTATATTCATCTTCTAAGCGTATTGTAGTATAGTACGTGATTTAAAATTATTAAAATATACAAAATTTACAAGATTACTTTTTGGAAATTATTTTTATTTAAAATTATGTTAATTTTTTACAAGGGGGATAGTATGAAAAGTTTTATGATTTTATCTGCTGTAGCAGCGTTGGCTCTTAGCTTAAATGCTAGTAGCGTAACATTAGACGGTAGTAACGTAACGTCTCGCGATATAGTAGATATAGCAAATGGAGCAAAGGTGAGCATTGATCAAAATGCTTTTTCAAAAGTAAAAAAAGCACATGAAATTTTGCTTAATGCCGCAAAGGACGGTCAAAAAATTTATGGACTAACAGTCGGCGTCGGTCTTAATAAAGATAAAAATTTCGTTGATGCAAAAGGAAATTTAGATCCAGAAGTCATCAAAGCATCAACGGATTTTAACATAGGTCTTATACACGCTCATTGTGGCGGTGTTGGTGAAGATCTACCGCTTCAAACAGTAAGAGCGATCCTTGCAACGAGACTTAATAATATGCTTTTTGCCGGAGCTGGTGTTCAAGAAGAGGTTATACATCTTTATCAAGAGTTTTTAAATCAAGACATACTTCCTGTTATGCCAAGTAGTGGTTCAATGGGCGAAGCTGATATCACTATACTAGGACACATCGGTCTTGCGATGTTAGGAGAGGGTAAGGTCTATTATAAAGGTGTAAAAATGAACGCCAGCGAGGCTTTGCAAAAAGCAGGGCTTAAAAAACTATCACCGTTTGGTAAAGATAGTTTGTCTATATTGAGTTCAAACGCTTACTCAGCAGCACTTGCAAATCTTGCGCTTGAAGATTTTAAACAAGCATTTGAAGTTTCAAAAACAGTATTTGCGCTCAGTTTAGAGGCTTTAAACGGTAATGTTGCTCCATTTTTACCAGAAGCTACTAGTTTAAGACCTTATCCAAGCTTTGTCTCAACTGCAAAAGAGATAAGAGAGATCTTAAAAGGTAGCTATCTTTGGGAACAAAACAGTGAGAGAGCTTTGCAAGATCCGCTTAGTTATAGGGACGCTACGTATCTGTTTGCCGCACTTAAAAGCAGCATCGACGAATTAGAAAAACTAATGCAAATTCAGCTAAATTCCTCAGACGATAATCCAGGAATTTATATAGGAAAAAGTTCAAAAGATGCTAGTTTTCAAGAAAATAAACTATTTACAAACGGTGGCGCTGTTGTTCCTACATCAAATTTTGAGCCGTTACTTTGGGTAGTTGAGTTTGAAAAAGCGTCTATAGTTTTAGCTCATAACTCAAAAGCTTCAGCACACAGAACTATAAAATTATCAGACGATGGTTTCACTCATCTTAGTAGATTTTTAGGCACAGATAAAACCGTCCACGCTTTTGGAGCTATGCAAAAACCTTTTGTGTCACTAGCAGGTGAAAATGAATTTCTAGCAAATCCCGCTTCGCTTGATTACTCTCCTGTAGCAGGAAATATAGAAGATATTGCGACAAATGCGCCGTTTGTAGTTCAAAAGTTCCAAAAACAGATAGATAACTTTTATCATATTTTAGGTATGGAACTCATCCACGCAGCGCAAGCTATCGATCTAAGAAAACAAAAAGACCCAAATTTAAAACTATCAAAATCTACACAAAAATTATATGATGAGTATAGAAAAGTCGTTAAATTTATGGATATAGATAGACCTTTAAGCGACGATTTCAAAAATTCGGCGAAATTTTTGAAAGATTATAAATAAAAGGATATCGCTATGAAAAAAAGTACATTTTTGCTTGTTTCAATGATCGCTAGTATGGCTTTAGCAAGTAGTGATACGTTGCAAAGTGCGCTTAAAGATGGTACGTTTAGCGGAGATATCTCCGCTTTTTCAGAAACTCGTCATATAAATGAAGGTCAAAAAAGCGTTTATTATAATAATACATCATATATCATAGGCTCTGTTGGCTTAAAATACGAAAGCGATTTTTATAAAAATTTCAAATTTGTAACAGGTTTTAGAGGTACTACTCCTCTATATGAAAAAGATAAAAATTATAAAACATTGCACGGAACTGGAGATTCTACGGAGAGAATTTACGAAGACGATAGGATGATGTTGTCAAATTTATATTTAGAATACAACGCATACGATACGTCTGTTAAAGTAGGTCGTCAAGAGATGATAACTGACTGGGTCGGTAAGATAAATGACGGAGTTAGAGTGACAAACAACTCTATAGAAAACTTGACTTTGGACGCTATCTGGACACGCGCTCAAGGTAGAGTTTATATGAAAGAGATGTGGGGTTTTAAAAGTATAAATAAAGACAACGGTGGACTTTTTAACCTCGGTGGAACTTATAAATTTGATAATGGACTTGGATTTAAAGCGTACGGTTTGTACGCAGATGAGGTATTTTCAGCTCTTGGCGCAAAGATCTTCTATGATGGACAAGTAAGCGATGAGCTTGGTGTTGGCGGTACCATTCATTATGCCCAAAGCGACGAAGATAAAAACAAAGATGATGGTAGCGTTTTTGAGGGATTGCTCTATGCTAAATACTTAGATACGAAACTTACTTTGGGATATGTAAAATCAGGTAAAGAGATCGGCTGGGGTAGTTTAAATATGGCTGGAGATCAAATCGTTCAATTTGAAGAGGGCGATGTAATGTATGAAAGAGATGCTAAGACTTTTTATGCGATGTTGTCGACGAGCATAGCAGATCTTTCCTTAACTGGTATATTTGGTACAACAGAGTATAAGCTTAAAGGCGGCGATGATACGGATTATAGACAAAACGAATTTAGCGCATGGCTTAGTTATCCTATAATGAAAAATTTACAAGGACTTTTGATATATGATCAAGTATTTAAAGCTCAAGCTGGATATCCTAGTTTGACTCAAGTCGGCGTCGGGCTGATTTATAGTTTTTAAGGAGATTAGATGAATAGTAGAAGAAAATTTTTAGGTAGTCTATGCGCTCTTACATCAGCTGCCATGTTAAAAGCTAATAGCTTTAGCGATGAGCAGTTTAAGTGGGACGAAGAATGGGACGTTTTGGTAGTTGGATCGGGATTTGCCGGTACGGCTGCTGCTTGTCAAGCAATTGATGAGGGTGCAAAAACATTACTTATAGATAAAATGCCAGTTCTTGGCGGAAACTCAGCCATAAATGGCGGAGCGTTTGCAGTTGTAAATTCAAGCTTTCAAAAGGTTCGCGGTATAGAGGATTCTTATGAACTTTACGTAAAAGATATTTTAAAAGCCGGACTTGGGTTAAATAGAATGGATCTAGTAGAGGTTATAGCTAAAAACGGAAATGACGCTTATGAATATACGTTAAAAAAAGGCGTGTATTACAGAGACGCGCTAGGTCAGTTCGGCGGACATTCTGTTCCAAGAACGATTTGGCCAGAAATAAACTCGGGCGGTAAAATCACGATACCTTTGCAAGAATACATTATGAAAAGTGGCGGAACGATCAGGACTAGAGTCGTGTTAGATGATTTTGTAAGAGATGATAATGGAAAAATTATCGGAGCAAAAGTTAGGGAAAACTATGACTTTATCTTTGATCCTTTAAAAAATGAAGATGATAATAAAAGCGGTATCGTGAAATTCTATAAGATAAATGGCGGAGTCGTTATGGCAACAGGCGGCTTTGCTTATGACGTAAATTTCAGACAAACAGTTGATCCAAAACTAACTGCAGATTTAGACTGTACAAATCACTATGGTGCAACGGCATACGCTCTAAAAACTATGATGAGAAATGGCGCTGATACGGTTGATCTAAAATGGATACAACTAGGACCTTGGGGAAGCCCAGATGAAAAAGGATTTGGTATAGCTCCTGTTTTTGCGATACCTGCGTTTAGTTATGGTGTAATGGTCGATGCAAGAACTGGAAAAAGATTTGTCAATGAGCTTGCCGATAGAAAAATTCGCTCAGATGCCATTTTGAAAATGCATAAAAATCCAGACGGAAGCATAACTCATCCAGTTGTTATATGTGATAGTATCGGCGCACAAGGCACTACAAAAGCAAACGTACAAAGAGGAATCGACAAAAAAGTCATAAGGGTTTTTGATACGCTTAAAGAATTAGCGGATTTTTATAAAATTCCATACGAAGGGCTTAAAAAAACAGTTGATGATTATACTAGGTATTCAAAAAATGGAAAAGACGAAGAGTTTGATAAACCGTTTTTTAAATTTAACGATATGATCCCAGATCTCACAAAACCGCCTTTTTACGCATGGCAAGCTTTACCAAAAGTTCATCATACTATGGGCGGAGTAAAAATAGACACCGAAGCTAGAGTTATAGACAAAAACGGAAATATCATCGAAGGGCTTTTTTCTGCCGGAGAAGCAGTTGGCGGACCGCACGGAGCTAGCAGGCTTGGAAGTTGCGCTATACCTGATTGTTTAGTGTTTGGAAGGATAGCTGGTAAAAACGCTGCTAATCTAGCAAAAAAGGAGAAAAAATGTTAAAAATTTTTAAGATATTTTTAACGATATGTGTTGGACTATCTATAAGCTCTTTTGCCGCAAATTTAGATCTTAATAAATTTACGAAAGAAAATTATCCTATAAAAGCTCATCACGAGAAACTTGGATTTGACTGCAAAAATTGTCATAAAGAAAAAAATCCAAACGAATATAAAGCTTTAAAAACAGATGAGTGCTTGAGCTGTCATAAGAGCTACAAACGTTTGGCTGAGAGAAGCGGTCACCTTGGATATGATGATAATATACACAGTAGTCCGCACTATCCTAATATGGATTGCAATAACTGCCATAAGTCACACAAGTCTTCACAAAATTATTGTGTAATGTGCCATTCACAAGATGGTATGAAAAAAATATTGGTGCCATAAGGAGATATGATGAAAAATATTTTTATAAAAATTTGCCTATTTTGTATTGTTGTATTCGTCATATTTTTTGGCGGTAACTCTTTGATACATGCTACAAGTGACGATAAATTTTGTACCGTTTGTCACGAATGGATGGATCCTATGGTGGAGGCTTATGGGCAAAGCATTCACGGAGGCGCAAATAATCACGGATTTAAGGCGAGTTGTGCGAGTTGCCATTTACCTAATGATAGTTATGTAAAATACGTTTTCAAAAAAGGTTTGAACGGTATCAGCGAAGCTACTCATATGGTTTTTAACGATGCAAAAGATATGGATTGGCAAGGTAACAGAAAAAATCGTGAGAAATTTGTATATGATAGCGGTTGCATAAGTTGTCATCAAACAATTTTAGATATAAACTCAAGCAATCAAAATATCAATGATATGCATAAGCTATATGCGGTATCTATTCAAAATAAAGATAAAAAACTAAGTTGCGTAAGCTGTCATAAAACAGTAGGTCATAAAAATTTGGGTAAAATACTGTATGAGATCAAACATCCGCCTGTTGGAGACTGGGGAGATGAGATAAAAAAATAAGGAGCCCTATGAAAGAGATATTATACAAAAATAATATCTTTATAGTATTTTCTATATTTTTCTTATTGCTTATGATAGGAAATTATTACCTAAATCGCTCATTTGTGAAAGAAGTTCTCACAAATGAGCAGCTTAGTATTTTAAAAAATTCAAGCGACAAGATACAAGAGTGGCTTGAAAATAAAAAAACTAGTCTTAAATTTATTAGTCTGCTCGTCTCAAATTTCGACCATACAAAAGAGCAAAATACGATACAAGATATACTTATTAGAAGTCAGCAAATAGCAAATTTTTCAAGCACATACGTCGGATATGAAAACAATACTATGCTTTCTAGCAGATTATTTCAAAGCCCCAAAGATTATGCGCCAACGCAAAGACCTTGGTATATAAATACTGTTTTGCAAAATGGAATTTATATCACCAAACCATATCTTGATGTCGGACTTAAAATCCCAGTTATATCGATTTGTCAAAGTATAAAAAGAGAAAATGAACTACAAGGCGTGATATGCGGTGTGATATCTTTCGAGAGTATAAAAAATGAAATTTTGGACTTAAGACTAGAAAACGGATATATATTTTTGATAGACGAAGATCTTAACATCTTGCTTCACCCAGACAATAAAATAGGGCTTTCCAAAGTAAAATTTGACATAGAAAATTTGAATTTGATCAAACCATTAAGCCATGAAACACAAAATGAAATCCTAAATTTCAAGCCACTTGAAAACTCAAAGTTGATTTTAGTAGCAAAAACGCTAAAAGATAATATATACAACAAAATAAACGAGCAGTTTATAATAAATCTTATAATATATGCTATCAGTATTATTTTGTTTTTGATATTGGCTTACTTTTATAATAAAAGATTGGAGCGACAATCAAAAATATTTGAAGAGGCAAAAAGAGAATATGAGGTTCTTTTGTTTCAACAAACTAAAATGGCGGAACTTGGTCAGATGATAGCGGCGCTTTCTCATCAGTGGATACAGCCTTTAAATTCACTTGGAATTTTTCTTGGAAATTTGATGCAGTTTAAAAAAATGAATAAACTAAGCGATGAAATTTTTTATGACAATATCGCTAGATCTTTACAAAATATAGATTATATGTCAAAAACTATGGATATGTTTAAGAACTTTTATAAGATCGAAAAAGACGTTCAAGAATTCAATATACAAAAAGCGATAAACGATACGATATGCGTTCTTTTTCCAGTAAAATCAACGATAGATATCAAAGTTACTGTGGCAAAAGGCGTTATACCGATGTGTAAAAACTATATAAATGAGTTCAAGCAGATAACGGCTTGTTTGATCCAAAATTCAAAACAAATTTTGCAAAACAGTAAAAACAAAAAAAGAACTAGAATAGTGGTCAATATAAAACAAACTCAAACGCATTTTATCATCAGAGTCATCGATAACGGTGATGGAATAGCTCAAAATTTCAAAGATAATGTTTTTACTCCTTTTATGAGTACAAAAGGTAGCTCTGGACTTGGTTTGTATATATCAAAGTTAATAGCAAATAAAAAATGCGGCGGAGATCTGTATGTAAGCAGATATAAAAATCCGACTATTTTTACGCTAACGATACTAAAAAAGGTAAGAGATGATAGATGAAAATATACTTAAAAAACTAAAAAATATATCGGTTTTGCTTGTTGAAGATGATGAAAATACAAGATTTGCGATAACTCAATCCTTGCAGTTTTACTGCAAAAAAATAGATGTCGCAAGTGACGGGCTTGAGGGATTTGATAAATTTTTTAAAGATAATTTTGATATCGTCGTTACTGATATAAATTTACCGAATTTAAACGGTCTTGAGATGCTAGATGAGATTAAAAAAAGAGCTCCGCACGTAGCATCTATCATAATCACATCATATGACACAAGTGAAAACATACTTGCAAGTATCGAGCTTGGAGCGTACAATTATCTTAGAAAGCCTTTTAAGATCGAAGAGCTTCAAATAACTATTTTAATGGCTACAAAAAATTTATACGACAATAAAATATCCTTAAAAGACGGCTATGAGTATGACTTGGCTTCAAAAATACTCTACAAAAACGCAGATATGATTTCATTTACGAAAATAGAATCAAAACTTCTGTATCTGCTCGTGAGCAATATAGATAAAATAGTGAGTTACGAAATGATCGAAAATTTCGTATGGGGCGATAAGGCGATGAGTAGCGAAGCTTTGCGTATGGTAATCAAAAAGATAAGATTAAAAACCAAAAATGATATCATAGAAAATATTTCAGGCGTTGGATATAGAGTAATATCAAAAAAGTAAATTTGAATTTAGCATCATAAATTTATAAATTTGACTAGCTTTATGGCGGACAGAGAGGGATTCGAACCCTCGAAGGCTTGCACCTTACACGCGTTCCAGGCGTGCTCCTTCAACCGCTCGGACATCTGCCCAAAAATTTAAAGTCAAATTATACATTTTGTAAGCTTAAATCAAGAAGGGGAAATGCCCCAAATAGGGCATTATAAAAGGAGGTTATTTGTTTAGGAATTTAAATTATATAATATAATTATTAATATATAAAAAATAATTATTTAATATTATAATTATCTGATAAAATCACTTGATTTTTTATAATATTTAACTTTATTTTTTATTAACTAGCCATTAAGAGCAAATTAGCTTAATAAATGTATCATTACAAAGTCCAACAAAAACCTCCTTTTTATAACAGCTAATGCATCTCATCAAAGAGGTGCATTTTTTATTTATACACTTTTTGATATAATTCCCAAAAAGGAAAAACTATGCTAACACACTTAAATGAACAAAATTTACCAAAAATGGTTGATGTAGGAAATAAAAATATAACAAGAAGAATAGCGCTCGCAAGCGGTAATATCAAAATGTCTAGAGACGCCTATAATGCTATCAAAGAAAACACTGGTAAAAAAGGTCCAGTTCTACAAACAGCTGTAGTAGCTGCGGTTATGGGTGCTAAAAAAACAAGCGAACTCATACCTATGACACATCCTCTTCCTATAACTTCAGTAAATATAAATGTTACCAGTCTTGAAGAGCTTCCGGGGTTTAAGTTAGAAGCCGAGGTCATAACAGACGGTAAAACAGGAGTAGAAATGGAAGCGCTAACTAGCGTAAGCGTAGGTCTACTCACGATATATGATATGATAAAAGCCATAGATAAATCAATGATGATAAGCGAGATAGTCCTAGAAAGAAAAAGTGGTGGGAAAAGTGGAGATTACAGGAGAGCGGATGCCTAGTGTTTGTGATTTTGATAAAAAACCTGATATCAAATATCCTGTTTTTTGGGAGTATAAGATCATTTTAGATAAGAATGACGATGAAAAAGAGCTTGTAAAAAATTTGATCGGTACTAAAGAACATACATTAAATTTCTCAAAAAATTCAGGGAATGGTAAATTTAAAAGCTTTAATCTGGCGGTGCTAGTTTATAGCGATGAAGAGCGTCTGGAGCTTTTTAGTCTGCTAAAAAGATATGCTAAATTTGTATTGTGAGGAAAAAATATGATTTTAACTGAGTTGATAAGTTCAAATTTAAATGATCCAAATTTATTGGATCTGATAAAAGAAAAAGTTTTTAAAGACGCTAAGGAAATTTTTGCCGGTAAAAGCGATGAAGAAAAACTAGAAATTTCAAAGAGTTTCTTTGCAAAAGTCTGCACAGATTTAGATGAATTTAGTATTTTAAACTCAAAAAATGTAGATGTTGTTTTGGAGTCTATAAATAAAGCTATGAACTATGACGCCGAGCAGTATCTTTATAAGATAATGTTTGAGCGAGACAGACTAAAAAAACAGATAAAAGATGAAAAACAGCATATGAAAACTCTGATGAGCCTTACTTGCAAGGGCTTAGAAGAGTTCATCTCTACGAGTAAATTTAAAAATAAAGACGAGATATCAAAGATCCTAAAAGATAGACTTATAAATGATCTTGAGTTGCTCGGTATCTTAAAAGAGACGGCAGAATCCGCGTTTTTAACCACTATAGAGATGGGAAATGACGTCGAAGATACGGCTTATGAGATAGCAAAAAGTATGGTCTATCTAGCCATAAACGAAGGCGAGCTTTCAAAGAGCCGTTTTATAGATATAACTTTGGTTGTTATAGAATCAGCCATAAGTATTTCAAATGAGAGTAAAATTTATGCAAAAGAGTTGCTAAAAGGTGCTATAAATGGCAGCAATGACGGTATATCTAAAGCGATAGAAAAGTTCAAAGACGAGCTTAAATTTATCCCAGATGAGATCAGCGATAGTCTAGAGCTGAGCATAAAAGAGATAACCAAAGTAGAAGATGACTTCGTATCTTTACTAAAAGAGCTAAGCACAAAATGCGACGAGCCTGCAAGCAGTATTATCATTGAGATCTTGCAAAGCGATTACGATACGTATTTTGCAAAGCTAAGAAGAATTTCAGCCGAAGCAAGAGAGCAAATACTAGAAAAGATAGAAGAGATCAGAGGGAAGAGCCTTAGACTAAAAGATGAACTAAACATAGACGAAAAAATACTAAATTTAAAAAAAGAGATAGTAGAACTAGAGAAAAAAGCCGGTCAAAAATTCGCTCAAATGAAGAGTCTACAAACATTTGAAAACGCTAAAGAGCAAGCCAAAAAGCTTGGTGATAGAGTTTATGAGGCTGCTAAAAATCTCATTGACAATACAAAAAAAGGCTAAATCTACACTTTGTTTCTTGAATGGTGATAGAAAGATCGCCATTCTAATATAAATTTATCCTTAAACAAAATTCAAACCAAATAACTTCACTATAAAATAAACTAAAATATATTAAGATGCCAAGTGTCAAATTTGTGATATATAAATTTATTTATATTATTACCGATTTACAAATATGCATCTTAAAGGGATACTATGAGAAAATTTGTTTTAGGAGTTATCTTTTTAGTTTCTGCTATATTTTCAGCAGATAATTTTACCTTTGAAAAAGTAAATAACCCAAAAGAGATTTTAAGTAAAATTTCTGCTAAAAAGCCAAGCAGATCCAAGCTAAGTGTTCGCTCTTACACGCCACTTCCTATAAGTCAGTTTGTATTTGATGAGAACTTAGATGAGCTTACAAGCGTTTCAAGTGGTGGACAGTTTTTATCTTATTTAGCTTATAATAAAGTTCAAGGTGATCCTACAAATTTTCTAATTAAGAACATTTCACAAAATTATCGTTGTGATTATGATGGTTCACATCAAGCTAATTGCGATTTTGATTTGTATCATACTAGAGTTGAATATGCTTTTAACAGTATCGGCGGTTGGTTTTATTTCACACAATATCCATCTAATGATGATGAATTTGTTTTAATCAATAGAATAAATACAAAAAGAGGAAATGCTGGTGGATCTCAAAAATTTATGGGTGGCAAACCGCATTTTAAAGTATTTGTTGATACTTATGGTAAGCTTAGCGTAACATTTACCTTAGTAACTGGTGGCACTCAAACAGTATCAACACCACAAGCTATACCGTTAAATACTAAAGTTTATCTACAAGCTAACAATAGTGGAATAAACTATGAAGTAGGCTGGATTACGCTTGATGGAACTAGCTCAATAGCAAATGGAAGCCACCAAGGATTTTCTATCCCAGCTGATATAGATGAGCATAGGGTAGCTAGAAATAATAAAGTATCTTGTCAGTCTGGACCAAATCTTACTGGGATTAATGAAAGAAATTCTGGTTGTATAAAAATTGATTTCGGAAGTAAAATGCAACAAACAGTAGAATTCTATAATCAAAAAAAGAATAGTCATTTGATATCTAATTTCTTTTGGAATGCTTCAACTGGTATGTTTGCAGATATGAATAAAACAGATATTAGCAATAATACGGTTTTTCAACCAAATACAAGCCTTGTTGTGGATATAAACTTTATAAATAAAGTATATGGCGATCTATTTATGGGGCAAAATAATTTTAATGCTAATCAGCTTAGGGTTTATGTTGCAGATAATTATATTATTGCTGATGTTCGAGAATACTAATATATTTTAGACTGGTTGCGTTTAGCAATCAGCCTAGTTATCAAAGAGGAATAACCTATGGATATAAAATCTTTTCAAACAAATTTAGATTTAACTAACTTCAAATTCGACAAATATGCAGACATTGTAAAGCAAAATGAAGAAATATCTAAAAAAAGAGCCGATATTTATAAAACTGATAGAAATTTTCATATAATTAGCGAAAATGAGAGCGAAAACTATATCGGTATCAAAAATAATGAGCCAATAACAAGCAAAAAATATAAAGATTATATTATATACTCAGACAATGAATATTTATTGTATTATGAAGGCACTAACGCATATTATGCTATCTCTAAAGATACTGATATAAATTTACTCTCAAAGATTAGCTTGGCTGATAAAATGTTTTTACTTAATAAAAATGATACAACAGATGAAAAAGTCGTAGTAAAAGATGAAGCATATTTTATGCAAAAAATGCTTGATGATATGATAATAGAACAGACATCTTTTATGCTAGGTAAAAAGCTCGACCAAAGCTATGATGTATGGCATTCTTTGGGTTTTGGCAGAAACTACAGCTACGCAAATAAATTTAGCCCAAATGCTGGATATTATAAGGCTGATAACTACTCAAATCAAAACCCCTTAATCCCAAACTCCTACTACCTAAACTCCTACGCAAACTCAAATTTAATTGATACTAAATTTGGTAAAGCAGAGCTATTTTTAGATTTAGCTGGGGATAATGATAGATTAGGGGTTGGAAGCTTTAGCTCAAATTCACAACTTTTTAGATTTGATAGTGATGGAAATGGATTTGTAGATAAAAATGATACTTACTTTGATAAATTAAAAATAAGAGCTTATGATAAAGATGGAAATGAGATTATCAAAAAACTCAGCGAAGTAGTTGATAGTATAAATTTAAAAGATTTTATAGATAGTAAAAGTAATGCCTTAAAAAAACTTGAAGCTCAAAAAGATAATTATGGAACGATAGAAGGTTATGAACGCTCTTTAGAATTGCTAAAAGATTATAATCCATACTCTATTTTTAAAGCTGAAGTAAGATATGAGAGCCTTACTCAAAATGACTTAAACGAGCTTTCAAAACTAGCTGATAAAGATGGCTGGATAGATATAAATTCAAATTCAGGAGCTTTTAATGGATTACTTGGGATTGCTTATGCTAAGCAAGGGGTTGATGGGAATTATAGATTAGAAGAGTTATCTAGCTATCCACACACTACAAATTTTGGTTTTAATAATGTATTTGATAAAACAACCAAAGAGTATTATTGGCGAGATAGCGATAAAAACTCTTATCAAAATCAACAATACACTAGATTTATAAATTTATATAATGATTATATGAGTGAGCTTAAAAATAGAGATGAGTATATAAATGAATTTGATGATGAAACAAAGGCAAAATATAAAAATGTAAAATCTAGCGTTATGCTATCTATAGAGCGTGAATTTAGCTCAGCAACCGGACTTAACTTCACCTTAGAAAATCTACAAAAAGTCAAAGATAGCTTTGAAAAAGATAGAGCAAATACCGCAAATATGCTAAAAGACACAGACGCATTAACAGCTATAAAAATAAATAAAAATGGCACATTTACCCTTAAATTTAATAGCGGAAGAGAGATAATTGTAAATGAACTTTATAAAGATAGCGGTAAAGCTTTTGATGTGGAGCTAAATTTAAATGCTAAGTTTATGAGCGAAATAGAATTAAATCAAAATATAGATTTAGTAGTAAGCGCAGCCAAAATAAAAGATGAAATCACAGGGCAAACCGAGATAAAATCCCTAAAAGATCTAGGCGTAGAGATAATCAAAAAGCTATCAAATAACAAATTCGCACTCCAAACAAACGATGGCAGAAGCATAATCGTAGATCAAATTTATACTATGTTTAATCAAATTTTAAATCAAGATAATAAACAAAATCAAGAAAAAAGCCAAAATAGTGAGCTAAATTTGATAGATGATAAAGATAGATTTTACCCAAAACCGCTTAGAATTTGGGCGTAAGCGGTTTAAGAGTATATTTTTGAAGTTTATATAAATTTATAAAATCATTTAAAGACCATAAAAACAGCTTTAAATTCGTTTAAAAAAGTGTTGTTATTTTTTAGCATTTTTGTATAACGGCTCTACTTTTGCGACTATTTGTTTAAGATCTCGTATTCTAGTGTCGTTTGATGGGTGAGTAGAAGCTATCTCAAGAGGCGTATTTGCGTTTTGCTTTGCCATTTTTTGCCATAGTTTTATAGCAGCGTTTGGATCAAATCCTGCTCTTGCCATTAGCTCTGTTCCCATGGCATCTGCTTCGCTTTCGTTTGAGCGAGAAAATGGAAGAGTTATTGTATATTTCGTTGCTAAATTCGCTAAATTCGCCCCTTCTTGCCCAAGTCCAAGCACACTAGCACCTATTGATAAAGCGGCGTTTTTGGCTAGATCTATACTTGCTTTTTCTCTGCTATGCTCTCTTAGAGCGTGAGAAATTTCGTGTCCGATTATGGCGGCTAGTTCATCGTCGCTTAAGCTTAGCTTTTCTATTATGCCGCTATAAACAACTATCTTTCCTCCTGGCATACACCAAGCATTTATAGTATCTTCATTTACTACATTGACTTGCCAGTCCCATCTCAAAGCGTCATCTCTAAAAACGCCGACTTGTTTTATAAGGCGATTTGATATCTCTCTTACTCTTTTTGTTTGAGCTTCATTTTTATTTAATGTATTTTTTGCTTTTGCTTCATTTAAAGCTACCATGTAAGCTTGTGCGGCTGCATTATCCATCTCTGATTCGCTTACTAAAAACAGTTGAGAGTTACTGCTTTGAGCAACAGAAGGCTTTGTAGAGCTATAAAAACAGCCTCCAAAAATAAGCAGACTTACTACTAAAACGGTAAAAGAACGTTTTTTCATTTTTCATACTATCCTTTAAATTTAATGTTTGTTTCAAACTCATCTAAACGTTTATGTATGCTTCTAAGCTCGGTTATAGTAGTCCAGTTATCTATAAATATACTAAAACTACTTCTTACTTGATCAAATGCATTACTGACTTGTACTAAGATACCAAGTGTAATGACGCCAGTAAATAGCCCAGGTCCCATTATGACGTAAGGGACTATTACCATAAATTGCGAGAATGATATAAGCCAAACGTTAAAATATCCATAATGTAAAAACAGTCTATAGAAATTATACCTAAGTCCAGTAAAAAGCTCAAAGATCGTCTGTGAGCTTGCATAGTTTATCTTGTCGTCTTCAGCATATACAAGCTCTTTTCTAAATGCAGCTTCGCTTTTTTGTATGTTGTATTCGAGTTTTGGTAGTTTTATACCGACAAACCATGAAATTATCAGTCCACCGACGCTAACAACTAAAGCTATCCATACAAGCGATCCTGGTATTTCTTTGATGATAGGCATATCTACGCCCTTGCTAAGCCCCCACAAAACCGGTATAAATGCGATAAGCGTCATTATGGCTCTTAAAATTTGAAGCCCCAAAGTTTCAGTGATCTTTGCAAAACGATAAACGTCTTCTTGCATACGTTGGCTTGAGCCTTCGATATCTTTTTCGCATTTTTTCCAAACATCTACATAGGCAAAAGTCATCGCCTCTCTCCAGCGAAATACCCAGTGGCTAGCAAAGAAGCTTGTTATGGTAGCTATGATCACGTAAGGCATTGCTATATATAAGAACTGCAAAATTCCAGCCCAAAACTCATCAACGCTATGTTCTTTTACATTTTGCAAAATATCGTAGAAATCTTTATACCAGTCGTTTATCGCTACATTTAAATGAGTTTGAAATACTAAAGAGACCACGATAAGAGCAAGTCCGCCATAAGCCCAAAAAGCCCATTTTTTACTTTTGAAAAATGATGAAAACATATACACCTTTTTTAAATTTGAGCGATTATATCACAGTTTTCTTAAATAAATTTATTTGTTTTTATGAAATGAGTTATCAAAAAAATCATAGTTTGCAAGGTTTTCTAATATTTTGTTTTTATCTTTTTTCAAATTTAGCTAAATTTAAACCAACTTATCTATTTTTATGGCAATAAATAATTTATAACTAAGTTTATACTATTAATTATAAATTTATATTAAGTTTTAAATATATATATAACTTATATAATTAAGTTAATATCTTAAATAAACTTTAATATTATAGGTTAATTAAGAAAAAAATAAAGCTTTTGATAATATAATGCTTACAAATCTTAAATTAAAAAGGAGAACCGTATGGATTTTTTAATGAATCTTAGCGAAGGTTGGCAATTCGCGATTCAGCTTCTAATAGTCCTTATTTGTCTATTTTATGGAGCAAAAAAAGGCGGTATAGCTTTAGGACTTCTTGGTGGCATAGGTCTTATAGTTTTAGTATTTGCATTTGGTATTGCACCAGGAAAACCTGCAATTTCTGTTATGCTAACAATACTAGCAGTTGTCGTTGCTAGTGCTACCTTGCAAGCAAGTGGCGGACTTGATGTTATGCTTCAGATCGCAGAAAAAATATTACGTAAAAATCCAAAATACATAAGCATTTTAGCTCCATTCGTAACTTCTACTCTTACGATACTTTGTGGAACTGGACACGTTGTTTATACAATGCTTCCTATTGTTTATGATATAGCTATCAAAAATGGAATTCGTCCAGAACGCCCTATGGCAGCTAGTTCGATCGCTTCTCAAATGGGTATCATTGCAAGCCCAGTTTCAGTCGCAGTCGTAACCTTAACAGCGTTTCTTATCAACGCAGAGCATCATTTAGCTGGATTTGACGGTTACCTTGATCTTCTTAAAATAACAATCCCATCAACATATCTTGGCGTTTTGTGTGTTGGAATTTTTTCTTGGTTTAGAGGAAAAGATCTTGATAAAGACCTTGAGTTTCAAGAGAGGATTAAAGATCCTGAAGTAAAAAAATACGTATATGGTGATGGTACGTCTCTTCTTGGTAAAAAACTTCCTGGTACTAGCTGGGCTGCTATGTGGATATTCTTAGGAACTATAGCAGTAGTTGCAACATTAGGATATTTCAAAGATTTAAGACCAGCTTGGAACTCGACCAAAGATGGAGCAGTAGTTCAAATCGTAGCTGCGTATCCAACAGAACAAAAGATCTTAGAAAAAATCGTTCTAAAAGATGCAAAAGCTGAGATCTTAGGCTCACATATAGATATTTCTGGTAGTAAGCTAAAAGGAAATGTAAATAATATTTCTGGATTGACGCTTACTCAAAAAGACGGTTCAAAAATAACTTTTATTCAAAATGAACAAGGTATCGTTGTATATACAAATGCAAAAGGCGAAGTAAAAGAATATCCTAAGTCGAGCATATCTTTAGAAAATAAAATAGATAGCAAAAAGACTCTAAGTATGGTCGATACTATCCAAATTTTCATGCTTTTAGCTGGTGCTCTTATCTTGATCTTTACTCCTACAAATGCAGGAAGTATAGGCAAAAACGAGATTTTCCGCTCAGGTATGATAGCCTTGGTTGCGGTATTTGGTATCTCATGGATGGCTGAAACTATGTTTGGAGTGCATACTCCTATGATAAAAGAGCTTCTTGGCGGCGTTGTGAGCGATTATCCGTGGACATATGCTGTTATGCTTCTTTTGATATCTAAATTTGTTAATTCTCAAGCAGCAGCTTTGGTTGCGTTTGTTCCATTAGCTCTTGGAATCGGTGTAAATCCTGCTATTATTTTGGCATTTGCTCCTGCTTGCTACGGTTATTATATTTTACCTACATACCCAAGTGATCTTGCGGCGATACAATTTGACCGTTCAGGAACTACTCATATAGGTAAATATGTTATCAATCACAGCTTCATTTTCCCTGGACTTATCGGAGTTATAAGTTCTTGTATATTTGGTTATATCTTAGCCGGACTTTACGGTTATCTATAGTAGATTTGGGCTTTATAGCCCAGATCTTTTTATATTTTATGTTATAAAAATATCTACTGATTTTATCTATTTTTTTATAAAAGATCATCGAAATTTAAAAATATACAAAAAATGTTTTTAAATTTATTTTTGTAAATTTTTTGGTATAATAATCTAAAATTTTTTCTATTAAGGACAATAATTGGACACGGAACCCTTTATTATGGTGATTTTAGCTGCTGTTTTTATATTTCTAAACGGCTTTTTTGTTTTATCTGAATTCTCGATCGTTAAAGTTAGAAAATCAAGACTTGAGGAGCTTGTAAAAGATAAAGTTCCAAATGCAAAACTCGCTTACAAAATGTCAAATTCACTCGATACTTATCTTAGTGCAACACAACTCGGTATAACTCTTAGCTCTCTTGCACTTGGTTGGATAGGCGAGCCAGCAGTTGCAAATCTCATAGAAGCACCTCTTAAAACTTATTTTGGTATAGATGGCGTTGCTGTCCATACTATCGCATTTATCATAGCTTTTACTCTTATCACGCTTTTGCACGTCGTACTTGGAGAGCTTGTGCCAAAATCAGTAGCCATAGCAAAAGCAGAAAAATCAGTTTTATTTATCGCTAAACCACTTTATATGTTTTGGGTGATATTTTTTCCTGTTATTAGGACATTTGACTTCATTGCTAGTTTATCTCTTAAAGCTATAGGTATAAAACCTGCGAAAGATAGTGAGCTTGCCCACTCTGAAGAAGAGATCAAAATCATTGTTGGCGAGAGTTTAAAAGGCGGTGTTTTAGATAGCATGGAAAGTGAAATCATAAAAAATGCCGTTGATTTTAGCGATACCGTTGCTAAAGAGATTATGACTCCACGTAAAGATATGGTATGTCTAAATAAGCAAAAAAGCTTTGAAGAAAATATGAAAGTCATAGAAGAGAGTAAATATACGCGTTTTCCATATGTAGATGGAAGTAAAGATATAGTACTAGGAATGATACATATAAGAGATATATTGCAAAATAATCTAAGAGATATAGATACAAATTTAGACAAGATAGTTCGTAAATTTATCATAGTTCCAGAAAATAGTTCAATATCTAAAATCCTTGTTATGATGAATAAAGATAGGATTTCTGCGGCTCTTGTCGTCGATGAGTACGGCGGTACAGCAGGGCTTCTTACTATGGAAGACATTATCGAAGAGATACTTGGCGATATCAACGATGAACATGATGATAAATCTCAAGATTATAAAAAGCTTTCTGATGATGTGTTTGAGTTTAACGGACGCTTTGAGATAGAGGCTGTTGAAGAGATAATGGATATAAGCTTTGATGAAGAAACAGAGCAGCTTACTATAGGCGGATACGTCTTTAATCTCTTTGAAAGACTTCCGATAGTTGGAGATAAAATAGATGATGAAAACTGCATCTATGAAGTCACAAAAATGGACGGAGCTAGTATAGGTGCGGTAAAAGTCACTCTAAAGACTGGTTCGCAAACGCAAGAATAGTCTAATAATATCCCAAGCAAAGCGTATCGGTAAGCTTGATACGCTTTTCTAGTGGAGTTGGAGAGAAGTATTTACACTTTTCTATGTATATTCGCACCCCATAAGGCAATCCCAAATCATCATAAAACTTTTTTAAATTAATAAATTTGAGCTTATCTATACTTTTTATATCAAATTTATCATATAAATTTGATTTATTTGACTTTACTAAATGAGAATTTGCAAGCCCTGTAAATGAGCAAAATGCACTAGCAAGGACATAACCATCTAAATTTGTGCATTTATCTATGTATGATTTATACTTATCTAAAATAGAAGATTTATGTAAAAAAATGGTTTTTGAACCTTGATAGGAAGCACAAATTACATTTTTCCAAAAAAGATAGGTATTTGAATTTATGTTTGCAATTTTGCATAATTCATAATTTAATATATAATCATCTAAACATTGATTTGATGGTATTATAAATTTGATCAACGATTCTCTCCTGCTATATTTTTTAACTTCTATTTTATTTATATAGATATTTTACATATTATATACAAACATACACAACACACCAACTATAATCTTCTAATCCCCCCCCCAATAAAAAACCTAAAAAACTTCTCATCAATTGTTCAGTATATTTAATCTGTATTTAAGCTTCACTCTTGTATAATTCCAGCTCACGAAATGAGAAACACCTTTTAACTCTTCTAGTTAGAAATCATTTTTTTATTTTCGATGTTTTTTAAAATTATAAATGTTAAACTATTTTTTAAAGTCAATCTTTGAAATCTAAACAAGTGATCGATTGAGCCAGAACTACTTTTAAAGTTAGTTCTATTAGTATAAAATAATTATATTATCTTTATACTTTTTAATATATAAAAACATTAAAAAGTTTTTTAGATTAAAAACTTCATAATACGAATAATTATTTATTCAACTTTTATGGAGAGTTTGATCCTGGCTCAGAGTGAACGCTGGCGGCGTGCCTAATACATGCAAGTCGAACGGAGTATTAAGAGAGCTTGCTCTTTTAATACTTAGTGGCGCACGGGTGAGTAATGTATAGTTAATCTGCCCTACACTGGAGGACAACAGTTAGAAATGACTGCTAATACTCCATACTCCTTCTTAACATAAGTTAAGTTGGGAAAGTTTTTTCGGTGTAGGATGAGACTATATTGTATCAGCTAGTTGGTAAGGTAATGGCTTACCAAGGCTATGACGCATAACTGGTCTGAGAGGATGATCAGTCACACTGGAACTGAGACACGGTCCAGACTCCTACGGGAGGCAGCAGTAGGGAATATTGCTCAATGGGGGAAACCCTGAAGCAGCAACGCCGCGTGGAGGATGACACTTTTCGGAGCGTAAACTCCTTTTGTTGGGGAAGAACCATGACGGTACCCAACGAATAAGCACCGGCTAACTCCGTGCCAGCAGCCGCGGTAATACGGAGGGTGCAAGCGTTACTCGGAATCACTGGGCGTAAAGGACGCGTAGGCGGATTATCAAGTCTTTTGTGAAATCTAACAGCTCAACTGTTAAACTGCTTGAGAAACTGATAATCTAGAGTGAGGGAGAGGCAGATGGAATTGGTGGTGTAGGGGTAAAATCCGTAGAGATCACCAGGAATACCCATTGCGAAGGCGATCTGCTGGAACTCAACTGACGCTAATGCGTGAAAGCGTGGGGAGCAAACAGGATTAGATACCCTGGTAGTCCACGCCCTAAACGATGTATACTAGTTGTTGCTGTGCTAGTCACGGCAGTAATGCACCTAACGGATTAAGTATACCGCCTGGGGAGTACGGTCGCAAGATTAAAACTCAAAGGAATAGACGGGGACCCGCACAAGCGGTGGAGCATGTGGTTTAATTCGAAGATACGCGAAGAACCTTACCTGGGCTTGATATCCTAATAACATCTTAGAGATAAGATAGTGCTTGTTTACAAGAAATTAGTGACAGGTGCTGCACGGCTGTCGTCAGCTCGTGTCGTGAGATGTTGGGTTAAGTCCCGCAACGAGCGCAACCCACGTATTTAGTTGCTAACAGTTCGGCTGAGCACTCTAAATAGACTGCCTTCGTAAGGAGGAGGAAGGTGTGGACGACGTCAAGTCATCATGGCCCTTATGCCCAGGGCGACACACGTGCTACAATGGCATATACAATGAGACGCAATATCGCGAGATGGAGCAAATCTATAAAATATGTCCCAGTTCGGATTGTTCTCTGCAACTCGAGAGCATGAAGCCGGAATCGCTAGTAATCGTAGATCAGCCATGCTACGGTGAATACGTTCCCGGGTCTTGTACTCACCGCCCGTCACACCATGGGAGTTGATTTCACTCGAAGTCGGAATGCTAAATTAGCTACCGCCCACAGTGGAATCAGCGACTGGGGTGAAGTCGTAACAAGGTAACCGTAGGAGAACCTGCGGTTGGATCACCTCCTTTCTAGAGTACAATACTAGTACGTCTCACAACTACTAGTAAAAGAAAGATACGATAGCTCAATCACGCTTGTTTAGGTTTGAGAGATTGACAAGTTTTACATTTTTATTCTATTATTAGGGCCTATAGCTCAGCTGGTTAGAGTGCACCCCTGATAAGGGTGAGGTCACAAGTTCAAGTCTTGTTAGGCCCACCAGATAAAATTTAATTTAAGAATTAAAAATTTAGTTCTTAAATTAGACTTTAGTCTAAAAGTTATTTAAAATATCATTGTTAAAGTCACAATCAAGTTTTAATAAAATAAAACAATTTTACAGGACTTGTTAAAGCTTTAAATAGAGACTACTTTAGCAAATAGTTAATTAAACAATCTGTTATCCCAATAACTAAACATATTAACTATTAAGTTTAACATCATAATCTATTAAGTTCTAAAACTTACTTAATGATGGTTAATGCTTTCCGTCTTATAAGTCAATATTTAAACATTGTAAATTTAATACCTATATTTTTATAAAAGATTTTCTTTTAGAAAGATTAGTTATTTATTTTTATCTTTAACAAGGAAGTGATGCAAATTAGAATAATAATCTAAACAAAAATATAAAATTCGTAACGATAATTTTTAATTAGTTTGATAGCAATCATAGGGTAACCCTACTTGTAGGGACTTTAGTTTGTTCAAACTTTTTTAAAGTTTGTCGTAAATCTGAGCTTTGCTCAGATGCGAACTAAAAAAGGTAAGCTACTAAGAGCAAATGGTGGATGCCTTGGCTAGTAGAGGCGATGAAAGACGTGCCAGGCTGCGATAAGTCTCGGGGAGCCGTCAAGGGGCTTTGATCCGGGAATTTCTGAATGGGGCAACCCAGTATATAGTGATATATACTACCGCAATGCGGAGCTAACGTTGGGAATTGAAACATCTTAGTACCAACAGGAAAAGAAATCAAAAGAGATTACGCTAGTAGCGGCGAGCGAACGCGTAAGAGGGCAAACCGTTAGTTTACTAACGGGGTTGTAGGACTGCAACATAGACTTGAACTAACTAATAGAATAACCTGGAAAGGTTGACCATAGAGGGTGATAGTCCCGTATATGAAAGTGCGTTCATACTTAGCAGTATCCTGAGTAGGGCGGGACACGTGAAATCCTGTCTGAAGCTGGGGAGACCACTCTCCAACCCTAAATACTACTACTAGACCGATAGTGCACAAGTACCGTGAGGGAAAGGTGAAAAGAACTGAGGTGATCAGAGTGAAATAGAACCTGAAACCATTTGCTTACAATCATTCAGAGCACGATTCTTTATGACGTGTGATGGACTGCCTTTTGCATAATGAGCCTGCGAGTTGTGGTGTCTGGCGAGGTTAAGGAAACCCGGAGCCGTAGCGAAAGCGAGTCTTAATAGGGCGTATAGTCAGATGCTGCAGACCCGAAACGATGTGATCTATCCATGAGCAGGTTGAAACTGGTGTAAGAGCCAGTGGAGGACCGAACAGACGGCCGTTGAAAAGGCTCCTGATGACTTGTGGATAGGGGTGAAAGGCCAATCAAACATCGTGATAGCTGGTTCTCTCCGAAATATATTTAGGTATAGCGTTGTGTAGTAACTTTGTGAGGTAGAGCACTGAATGGGCTAGGGCATACACCAATGTACCAAACCCTATCAAACTCCGAATGCGCAAAGTGTAATCACAGCAGTCAGGCGGCGAGTGATAAAATCCGTCGTCAAGAGGGGAACAACCCAGACTAACAGCTAAGGTCCCTAAATCTCATTTAAGTGGAAAACGATGTGGAGTTACTTAAACAACCAGGAGGTTGGCTTAGAAGCAGCCATCCTTTAAAGAAAGCGTAATAGCTCACTGGTCTAGTGATTCTGCGCGGAAAATATAACGGGGCTAAAATGAGTACCGAAGCTTTAGACTTAGTTTTTAACTAAGTGGTAGGAGAGCGTTCTATTCAGCGTTGAAGGTATACCGGTAAGGAGTGCTGGAGCGGATAGAAGTGAGCATGCAGGCATGAGTAGCGATAATCTAGGTGAGAATCCTAGACGCCGAAAACCCAAGGTTTCCTACGCGATGCTCGTCATCGTAGGGTTAGTCGGGTCCTAAGCAAAGTCCGAAAGGGGTATGCGATGGAAAATTGGTTAATATTCCAATACCAATTATTATGTGCGATGGAAGGACGCTTAAAGTTAGTGGAGCTAGCGGATGGAAGTGCTAGTCTAAGGGTGTAGGTTGAGTTATAGGCAAATCCGTAACTCTTTATCCGAGACCTAAAAGGCTCATGACGCTCTTCGGAGTAGATTGAGAATCCATGATACTATCGAGCCAAGAAAAGTTTCTAAGTTTAGTAATAATTGCCCGTACCGTAAACCGACACAGGTGGGTGGGATGAGTATTCTAAGGCGCGTGGAAGAACTCTCTTTAAGGAACTCTGCAAAATAGCACCGTATCTTCGGTATAAGGTGTGCCTAACTTTGTATTAAGATTTACTCCCAAAGCAAAGAAGGTTACAACAAAGAGTCCCTCCCGACTGTTTACCATAAACACAGCACTCTGCTAACTCGTAAGAGGATGTATAGGGTGTGACGCCTGCCCGGTGCTCGAAGGTTAATTGATGATGTTAGCTATGCGAAGCATTTGATCGAAGCCCGAGTAAACGGCGGCCGTAACTATAACGGTCCTAAGGTAGCGAAATTCCTTGTCGGTTAAATACCGACCTGCATGAATGGCGTAACGAGATGGGAGCTGTCTCAAAGAGGGATCCAGTGAAATTGTAGTGGAGGTGAAAATTCCTCCTACCCGCGGCAAGACGGAAAGACCCCGTGGACCTTTACTACAGCTTGACACTGCTACTTGGATAAAGATGCGCAGGATAGGTGGGAGGCTTTGATCCATAGACCCTGGTTTATGGTGAGCCATTGTTGAGATACCACTCTTCTTTATTCGGGTAGCTAACTAGCCTAAGTTATCCTTAGGTAGGACAATGTCTGGTGGGTAGTTTGACTGGGGCGGTCGCCTCCCAAAATGTAACGGAGGCTTACAAAGGTTGGCTCAGAACGGTTGGAAATCGTTCGTAGAGTATAAAGGCATAAGCCAGCTTAACTGCGAGACATACACGTCAAGCAGAGACGAAAGTCGGTCTTAGTGATCCGGTGGTTCTGTGTGGAAGGGCCATCGCTCAAAGGATAAAAGGTACCCCGGGGATAACAGGCTGATCTCCCCCAAGAGCTCACATCGACGGGGAGGTTTGGCACCTCGATGTCGGCTCATCGCATCCTGGGGCTGGAGCAGGTCCCAAGGGTATGGCTGTTCGCCATTTAAAGCGGTACGCGAGCTGGGTTCAGAACGTCGTGAGACAGTTCGGTCCCTATCTGCCGTGGGCGTAAGAAGATTGAGGAGAGTTGACCCTAGTACGAGAGGACCGGGTCGAACTGGCCACTGGTGTACCAGTTGTTCTGCCAAGAGCATCGCTGGGTAGCTAAGCCGGGATGTGATAAGAGCTGAAAGCATCTAAGCTCGAAGCCAACTCCAAGATGAATCTTCTTTTAAGAGCTCTAGTAGACTACTAGTTTGATAGGCTGGGTGTGTAATGGATGAAAGTCCTTTAGCTGACCAGTACTAATAGCTCGTTTGCTTATCTTTATATAAGCATCACTTCCTTGTTAAGGATATAAATACCTTACAAAGAACATGTTTTACTGCAATTAAAACCAAAAAGACTTTAACGATAAATAACACAACAGTGTTAAATAAGAGAATAGTTAAACTATTTTTATTCTTTTATTTAACACTGCCCGTGGCTATACAGATGAGGAAACGCCTTGCTCCATCTCGAACCAAGAAGCTAAGCTCATCATGGCCGATGATACTCTCCCTTACTGGGATGTGGAAAAGTAGGTCGCTGCGGGCTTTGTGTTTATGTTTTAACTCTTATTTCATTTAAATCAATTCCCACATAGCTAATTAATATTAATTAAACTTATTATTAAAAGTTTTATTTACATATCTAAGCTACTAAATTTATATCACTTTTTTTAAAGTATCTTTACTTATTTTATCTTTTATAATATTGTGTGCAATAAATAACTATTATAGTCTTAGTAAAACAAATACTGTAGATAATTGAATAAACATAGCTTAGATAAACTGTTCTATAGATATCTGCTATAAAACAAACTAACTCCATAAATAATACGTAAAATATGCAAATTTATATACTTTTTTAGCTTATTATAAATCAAACAGCTAGATTATAATTTAGCTGTAAATGCAATGGTATTAATCATTAGATTGATTTATACCTATTAATACTGCTTTCAAGCGTTAAAGTAGATAAATATTATGTATACTTGTTTATGACTTTAAACTAAAAAACTCTCGTATCTATCATTTATAAATTTATGCTTATAAATGATTATTCTTAGCTTAGATCAAGGCTCTATATCGCAATATGAAAATAGATAAAAATACACCTGATAAATGTAAAACATTTACCCCACATCTAATAAAACCTATAAAGTAAGTACTAAGTATAAAAGCATCTTTAAATACTGTGTATAAATATCTTATGGTATTTATACATTACTATGTATCTAAATTTATAAATATATAAAACTCGTTACTATTAAATATTTCTAATAAAATAGTACCAATTTATAATTAATGTAATTCTTTTAAAAGTAGTTTCTTTGACTACTTTACTATAAAGATATCTTTATAATATTTAAGATTAAGTTAGTAAAACTTTTAATATTTTTATAAAGAGTTTTTAAATATTTGCGAATTCTTTTAAATTATTATAAATATTGCAAACCTTTTTAAATTATTATGGGTATTCTTTAAAACATAACAATTCTTCCAAATTATTATAAAGATTTAAAAATATTTATGGTTATTATAAATTATACTATTATAATTATTTTTAGGTTATTATGAGTATCTCAAAATCATAAATTTTTTATTCAAATAAATTTATTTTATAGTATGGTTTGAATTTAAAAAAAGAGTGGTAAAAAAGTATATTTATATAATAAATACAGAGTTTTTCATTCTAGTATATATGCTTATTGCAAAAAGCTTATTTTAAGCAGTTTTACTAGATAAATGATAATTATTTGCAAAAATAGTATTAAAAAAATATATTTTAAAATTTAATTTAAAAATATTTTCAAACTCTTTTTATATGCATTTTATGTTTTTTGGATAGAATTACGCCAAATAAATTTAGGGTTTAAAATGAGCAAATTGATAATCGTAGAATCCCCGGCAAAAGCAAAAACTATAAAGAATTTTTTAGGCGACGGGTATAAAGTCATAGCTAGCAAAGGCCACATAAGAGACCTTCCAAAGTCGAGTTTTGGTATCAAAATAGAAGATGATAAATTCTCTCCAGAGTATAGGGTTAGCAGCGACCACTCCGCAATAGTCAAAGAGATAAAAGAGCTTGCTAAAAATGCAGATACAATCTATCTTGCGACTGATGAAGATAGAGAAGGTGAGGCGATCGCGTACCATATCGCTATGGCGATCGGAAAGAAGCCTGAGTCGATGCCGCGTATCGTTTTTCACGAGATAACTAAATCAGCCATACAAAGTGCGCTTAAAAGCCCAAGAACGCTTGATATGAACAGCGTAAATGCTCAGCAAGCAAGGCGGCTTTTAGATAGGATAGTTGGCTACAAGTTAAGTCCGCTTTTAAACGCAAAAATTCAGCGCGGTCTTAGTGCAGGACGCGTCCAAAGCTCAGCGCTTAAAATCCTAGTCGATCGTGAGCGTGAGATTAGAGAATTTAAACCTATTGAGTATTTTAGCATTGATACTAAATTTAAAAAAGACATTGAAGCTGAACTTATACAATTTGAAAATCAAAAGATAGAAAAACTTACTATTACAAACTCTGAGCGTGCAAATTTTATAGTAGAGCGTCTTAAATTTGAAGAATTTAGTGTAGATAATATCGAAAGCAAAGAGAGAAAAACTAGCCCACAACCGCCATTTATGACTTCTACTTTGCAACAAAGCGCGTCAAATCGTTTGGGCTTTAGTCCTAAAAAGACTATGATGCTAGCACAAACTTTGTACGAAGGCGTGCAGACAAATAACGGATTTATGGGAGCTATCACATATATGAGAACAGATAGCTTAAATTTAGCCAAAGAAGCAGTTGAGTCTGCAAGAAAGCTCATAAAGAGCGAATTTGGAGATAAATACTTACCCTCAAAAGCTCAAATTTACGCTACTAAAAGCAAAGGAGCGCAAGAAGCTCATGAGGCTATTCGCCCTACAAATTTGAGCTTTACTCCAGAGATTGCGGCTAATTTTTTGGAAAAAGATCTGCTAAAACTTTATACTCTCATTTATAATAGATTTTTATCGTCTCAGATGAGTCCTAGTGTATCTGTGCTTCAAAGCGTATTTGTTAAAAGTGCAAGTGCAGTGTATAAAATATCTGGTAGAAAAGTCATATTTGATGGATTTTATAAAGTTTATGGCGATCTTGATAAAGATAAGATCCTACCAAATTTAAATGTTGCAGATAGGCTAGAACTGCAAAATATAAAATCACAAAGTCATTTTACCGAGCCACCTACTAGATATAGCGAAGCTGGTCTTGTAAAAAAACTAGAGAGCTTAGGTATAGGCAGACCGTCTACTTATGCACCGACTATTTCGCTTTTAACTAGTCGTGATTACGTAAAAATAGAAAAAAAACAGCTCATTCCAAATGAGATCGCATTTAGCATAACCGAGGTTTTAGAACATCATTTTAACGATATCGTAGATAGTGAATTTACGTCTAAAATGGAAGAAAAACTTGATGATATAGCTGAAAATAAAGCTGATTGGCAAGAAGTATTGTCCGGTTTTTATCATCCTTTTATGCAAAAGATAAATGATGGAAAAACAAATATAAAAAGCCAAAAAGTAGCTGAGCCTATAGGTGAAAAATGCCCTGATTGCGGTGGAGAACTAGTCAAAAGAAAAGGTAGATTTGGCGAGTTTATAGCTTGTTTGAATTTTCCAAAATGTAAATACAGTAGGAATTTAAACGGAGTTGATAAATTTGAGAAAAAAGAACCTGCTAAGATCGGTATAAAATGCCCTGATTGCGGTGGTGAATTAGTCGAGAGATTTGGTAAAAAAGGTAAATTTTATGGCTGTTCAAACTATCCAAAATGTAATTTTATAAGCAAATACAAACCGACTGGAGAAAACTGTCCGAACTGCGGTAAGCCTATGGTCTTAAAAGAGCTAAAAAAGGGTAATTTCAAAGAGTGTCCCCAGTGTAAATTTAAAAAAGAGGTGACAAATGACGAATAAAGTAGTAATGTTGTGCGCAATATGTAACGTTAGTAGCGGAAACTGCGCCGAAGACTGTGCATACTGTACCCAAAGCGCTCACATAAAAGCCGATATAAACAAATTTAAGCAAAAAAGTATAGAGCAAATTTTAATAGAAGCAAAAATGGCTAGAGCAAATGAAGCTCTTGGCTTTTGTCTTGTAACTAGCGGACGAAGCCTAGATGATAAAAAGCTAGACTTTATATGCGAGGTGGCTAGAGTTTTGCAAAAAGAGGTACCAGAGCTTTTACTTATAGCTTGTAATGGAAGCGCAAGTTACGAGAGTCTAAAAGAGCTAAAAAAAGCTGGAGTTTTTAGCTATAATCATAATCTTGAAACTAGCCGCGAGTTTTTTCCCAAGATCTGCTCTACTCATAGCTGGGATGAGAGATTTCAGACAAATTTAGACGCCAAAAGAGCTGGACTTGAGCTTTGCTGTGGTGGAATTTATGGTCTTGGAGAGAGCAATGAAGATAGGATAAGTTTTAGAAACTCGCTTAAAGAGCTAAACCCTTTTACAAGTCCGGTAAATTTCTTTATACCAAATCCAGCACTTAAGATCAAAGAGCCAAAACTTAGCCCAGATGAAGCTCTTGGCATACTAAATGATACCGCCAAAGCCCTACCCGATACTCGCATAATGGTAGCTGGAGGAAGAGAAGTCGTACTTGGAGATAGACAGTACGAGATCTTAGAAAACGGAGCTAGCGCTATTGTTGTGGGCGATTATCTTACTACTAGTGGCGAGATTGCTAGTAAAGACATAGCAGAGTTAAAAAAACGAGGCTTCGAGTTTGCATCACAGTGCCACTAACGAACTCTCTATTTTGCTGGTTTTGGCGTTTATAATCTTTATATCGCCATATTTTTCGAAAATTTCTAAAATACCTATCGCTCCTATAGAGATCATCTTAGGAATTCTTTTTGGCTTTTTTGGTTTTATCCCGCAAAGCGAACTGTTTCGAATAGTAGCAGAGGTGGGATTTTTTTATCTAATGTTTTTAGCAGGAACAGAGATAGACTTAAAATCATTTTTTAAAATCGAAAAAAGTGTTATAAAGCTAGTTCTTTCTTATATGGCTATCCTTTATATCTTAGCAGGACTTCTTAGTATATTGATATCTCCAGCATTTTTGGTCGTAATAGTAGTACCGCTTATGTCTGTTGGGATTTTATCTACTCTTTTTAAAGAATACGGTAAAAATGAGCCTTGGTTAAATTTGGCTATGATAACTGGGAGTATAGGCGAAGTCATAAGCATAGTTATCATAACTATGGTTGGCGCTTACGTGGAGTTTGGGGATAACGCACAGTTTTATAACAGCATATATTATTTTATCCTTTTTATGGTGCTTTGTGTGCTTGGATTTAAGGGGCTCGAAGTACTTTTTTGGTGGTATCCAAATTTAAAAGTACTACTTATGCCTCATTATGATAAAGATGAAAAAGACATAAGACTTTCTATGGCACTTTTCTTTGCGACTGTTGCTGTGATGATCTATCTAAATTTAGAAATAGCCTTTGGGGCATTCATCGCAGGTAGCTTTATAGCGACGTTTTTTGACCATAAAAAAGATCTTCCTCATAAGCTCAGTAGCTTTGGTTTTGGTTTTTTAGTGCCTACGTTTTTTGTTTATATAGGCTCAACTGTGGATTTAAAATCTGTGTTTATGCCCGGTGTTCTAAGCAACGCATTTTTGATGCTTGTATTTATGACTGTTATAAGAGTGGCTTCTAGTGTGATATTTTTAAAACGTTTGGGAAGCCTTGACTCTTTACTTTTTGGACTTTCTTTATCTATGCCGCTCACTCTTCTTATCGCTACTGCAACGATAGCGTATAATGCTGGAAATATCAGCCAAGAGCTGTATTTTTCATTTATTTTGGCAAGTTTATTTGAGGCGATAGTAGCTTTGACAATGATAAAATTTATATTCTTTCTTAAAAGTAGGCTTAAAGGATAACTTTAGTGTGTGATAATGAGCTTCTTTAAATAAAATTTGGATAGAATTAAACAAAAATTCAAGTTAAAGGATTGAAATGAGCAATACCGTAACACTTACTGATAATAGAAATGGCAAGAGTTATGAGTTTCCTATATTAGATGGAACAAAAGGACCTAGCGTTATTGATATATCTACGCTTTATAAAGATACTGGTATGTTTACGTTTGATAGGGGCTATACTAGCACTGCTATGTGTAGATCAGCTATCACGTTTATAGATGGTGAAAAAGGCGAACTTATGCACCGCGGATATGATATAGCGTGGTTGGCGGAAAATAAACTATATCTTGATGTCGTATATCTTTTACTAAATAAACATCTACCTAGCAAGGATGAATTAGAAGCATTTAGACGTGAACTAAAAGAAAGAAGCTTTTTAAATGAAAAAATGCTGAAACTTTTTGATTGTTTCCCTGACAAGGCTCATCCAATGGCAGTTCTTCAAGCGAGCGTTGCTACTATGAGTGCTTATTATAAAAGAGATATGAACTTTGATGATATGAAAGATTATATGGAACTTGCAAAACGCTTGATAGCTAAAATTCCTACTTTTATAGCGTTTCATTATCGTTATACTCGCGGCTTTCCTGTGATTTATCCGGATTTAGATCGTGGATTTACAGAGAATTTCTTATATATGCTAAGAGCATTCCCACACAATAAAGTCGATCTAAAACCTATCGAAGTCAAGGCTTTTGATACTGTTTTGATGTTGCACGCTGACCACGAGCAAAACGCTTCTACTACTACTGTTAGGACTGTCGGTTCGACTCACGCTCATCCGTATTCTTGCATAAGTGCTGGTATAGGTGCACTTTGGGGACACGCTCATGGTGGTGCAAATGAGGGCGTTATAAGACAGCTTGAAATGATAGGAACTCCAGATAGAGTTGATGAGTTTATCAAAAGAGCAAAAGATCATAACGACCCATTCCGTTTAATGGGATTTGGGCATAGGGTTTATAAAAACTTTGATCCACGCGCTAAAGTACTAAAAGGACTAAGAGATAAACTTATAAATGAGATCGGCATAGACAATAATCTTATAAAAGTTGCAAGCAGGATAGAAGAGATAGCGTTAAATGATGAGTATTTTGTATCAAGAAATTTATATCCAAATGTTGATTTCCATAGTGGGCTTATCTTAAAAGCGTTAAAAATTCCAAATGAGATGTTCGCGGCTATCTTCGTTATGGGTAGAGTTCCTGGCTGGTTGAGCCAATGGATGGAGCTAAAATCCCAAGATAGCATAAAAATAGTTCGTCCAAGACAACTTTACGTTGGACCTACTTGCCCTCCTAAAGCTTAATGAAAGAGCTTATGGGTATCGCACTTCTAGCTGCTAAGGCGGCTGGAGATGCGATTTTAAAGCATTATGACAACTACGACTTAACTTTTAAAAACGATAGATCGCCTCTTACTAGTGCTGATCTTGCTGCAAACGACGCTATCTTTTCATATTTAGAAAAAACAGGCATAGATATCTGCTCTGAAGAGCGAATTTTAGAGTATGAAAAAAGAGATGAGAGTTCGAAATTTTGGCTTATAGATCCACTTGATGGTACAAAAGAGTTTATAAGTAAAAATGGTGAATTTTGCGTTTGTATAGCTCTTATAGAATTTGGAAGACCAGTCTTAGGCGTGATATATATACCTTTTAGCAACGAGATGTTTTATAGCTCTGGTAACTCTAAAGTCTATAAAAACGGCTTTCTAATCGGTGAAAGTTTGATACAAAGTAACTCTTTGATATCTGGAAGTCATAGTTATTCGCAAAATACACAGGCATTTGCCGATAGGTTTAAATTTGATATTGTAAAATGCGGTTCTGCTATGAAATTTTGTCGTTTAGTAGAGGGCAAGGCTAGCATTTATCCAAGATTTTGTAACTCATCTATCTGGGATATTGCAGCAGGCGATTTTTTACTTTCTCAAAGCGGTGGCAAAGTCGTCTCTCTAAAAAACCATAAAGAGCTCAGATATGATAACGAAAATCTTAAAAATGATTATTTTTTGGCAGTAAATAAAAACCTTGTACCAAATTTAAATTCCTATCTTAAATTTATCCAAAATATCCATAGCTAAGGTCTTTTTAAATTTAGACTCATTTTGATTTTAAATTCAAACCCCAAACTATTTATGTTTCCATTTTGTTTCTAAGTGTAGTTAAAATTGCACTACAAATCAAAGGAGACGATATGTTAAAAAAAGCAATTTGTACGGTTTTGGTTGGTACTTTAGGACTAAGCGCAGCCGATAAACTAATGGGTCAAGGTGCTACTTTTCCACTTCCTATCTACAAAGAGTGGAGCAAACTTTACTATAAAACTACAAAAAACGAAGTAACTTATAACGGTGGTGGAAGCGGTAAAGGCATAAGTGCGATAACAGATAGAAACGGCGACTTTGGCGGAAGCGATTCACCGCTTAAAACAGATGAGCTAAAAGAAAAAGGTTTATTACAGTTCCCAGCTATCATCGGTAGCGTTGTTTTGGCTTATAATATAGAAGGCATAAAAGACGGCGAACTCAAGCTATCAAGCGCCGCTGTTGCTGGTATATTTTCAGGCGAGATAACAAAATGGAACGACAAGATCATAGCAAAAGACAATCCAAATTTAAAACTTCCAAATGAAACGATAACACCTGTTGTTAGAAGCGATTCTAGTGGAACGACTTTTAATTTTACTAGTTATCTTTCAAAAGCAAATGAAAGCTGGGCAACAAAATACGGTGCTAATAAAACTATAAATTGGGGCGCTAAAGTCGTACCGGCAAATGGCAATCCGCTTGTTGCGAGCTCTATAAAGCAAATTCCGTATTCTATAGGCTACATCGAGTATGCTTATAAGCTTTCAACTGGACTAAACGCAGCTACTTTGCAAACTAAAGACGGCGACTGGGTCAAAGCTACTCCTGCAAATTTTGCAAAAGCAGCAGCGAATTCAAACTTTAGTATAAAAGAAAACTTTTATGATATTTTGGCGTATTCTGCTGGAAAAGGTAGTTATCCTATCGTAGCGGCTACGTTTATTTTACTACCTAATGATAATGGTGAAAACAATAAAAAGGTAGTTAAATTTTTTGAGTGGGCATTTAGTGATGAGAGTGCCAAAGCTGCTGCGAAAAAACTCGGCTATGAGCCGCTTCCAGATGAAACTGTGGCTATGATAAAAGAGTACTGGAAGATTAACCAAATAAAAGAATAAATATGAAAAAGATAGCTATAAAAGACAGAGTCGTTGAAGCCATGTTCTCTAGCGGTGCAAAAGCATCTGTGATTATAGTGATGATTTTGCTAGTCGCACTATTTTTGGCTCTCCTTTATAAGGCGATACCTGCTATGAAGGAGTTTGGATTTGGGTTTATATTTAGCCTAAAATGGGACGTAAATACAAATGAATTTGGCGGACTTGCTAGTATTTACGGAAGCGTGATTTCAACTTTTATAGCTATGATTTTAGCCACTCCGGTGGCCATAGGCACGGCTATATTTCTTACACAGATCGCACCTCATAAGATCAGAAGCTTTTTTGGTGTGAGCATAGAGTTATTAGCGGCGATTCCTAGTATCGTCTATGGGATGTGGGGATTTATATACTTTGTTCCGCTTGTTCGGGTGATTTTTGGAGGAAGCGGATTTGGACTTCTTACTGGTGGGCTAGTTTTAGGCGTGATGATTTTGCCTTTTATAGCCTCTGTTTCAAGAGACGCTATGAACACGACTCCAGAGATTTTAAAGGAGTCGGCTTACGCTTTAGGCGCTACTAAATTTGATGTGATAAAGCATGTGATATTTCCGTATGCAAAGCTAGGAATCATAGGCTCTATCATACTTGCTCTAGGTAGGGCTTTTGGTGAGACTATGGCAGCTATCTATCTTTTGGGTGCGATCCAAAAGATACCAGATAATTTAGCTAGCCCAGCAACTTCCATACCGGTGACTTTAGCATCTCAGTTTGGTGAGGCAATGGGAAATGAGCTTTATGAAAGTAGTCTTTTTTATCTAGCATTGATACTGTTTTTGATCAGTTTTGCAAGCATTGCTTTGGCTAAATTTGTATTTTTGAAAAGAGGCAAGAGATGAGATCTGTAAATTACATAGCTAAAAGAGTTTTAGTAGATAAGCTCATCTGCTATCTTAGCACGGCTTTTGCGATTTTTGGACTTATATTTTTATTTTGGATTATTCTTACTGTTATCTATAAGGGTTTTTCTGGTTTTAGCTTGACTTTATTTACCATTCCTACATCATTTGGCGGACTTGCAAATGCTCTTTTAGGACAGCTTGAGCTAGTTATTATAGCATCGCTTGTTGGAGTGCCTTTTGGTATTATGGCAGGAGTTTATCTAAGCGAATATGGGTTAAATAAAAATATATCAAATTTAATAAGAAATATCAGTGATATCATGATGAGTACCCCAAGTATAGTTATAGGTGCTTTTGCTTACGCTATTTTGGTTAGGCCTTTAAACTCATATAGCGGCTGGGCAGGAAGTTTTGCGCTTGCTATTATGATGATACCTGTTGTATTAAAAACTACTGATGATATGCTTAGTCTTGTGCCAAAAGCATTAAGAGAGGCTAGTTTTGCACTTGGTGCTTCAAAATACAAATGTATCACGAGCGTGGTTTTTAGAGCTGCAAAAAACGGACTTTTAACCGGAGTGATTTTATCTGTCGCAAGAGTCGCTGGTGAGACTGCTCCGCTGCTTTTTACAAGTTCAAATAGTGACTTTTTCAATTTTAATATGAATGAAGCCATTCCTTCTCTTAGCGTTAGCATATTTGATTTTAGTTCTATGCCTGATGAAAATTTAAATGCAGTCGCGTGGGCTGGAGCTTTGATACTAGCTATTTTTGTTTTAGGCGTCAATATTTTAGGACGCATTTTAATACGTAAATAAAGGAATAAAATGAGTAAAAATTTGGCTATAGATATAAAAGATTTTTCATTTTGGTATGCAAAATCGAGCAAACCAAGTCTAAATAATATAAATTTGCCAGTTGTCAAAAACAAAGTTACGGCTCTGATAGGACCTAGTGGATGTGGAAAATCCACACTTTTACGCTCTATTAACCGCATACACGATCTTTATCCAGGAAATACTTATGAGGGTAAGATAATGTTTGAGGGCAAAAATATACTTGATCCAAAGATAGATCTTATAGATCTTAGGATTAAAGTCGGTATGATATTTCAGCAGCCAACTGCTTTTCCTATGAGCATAAAAGACAATGTAGCTTATGGGCTAAAACTAAGTGGCGTAAAAGATAAAAAACTACTAGCAAAAAAAGTCGAAGAGTCTCTAAGAGGTGCAAATATTTGGGATGAGGTAAAAGATAGGCTGGGCGATGACGCCACTTCTCTAAGCGGAGGTCAAAGACAAAGGCTTTGTATAGCAAGAGCTATAGCAGTAAGTCCGGAAGTTTTGCTTTTTGATGAGCCTACAAGTGCGCTTGATCCGATATCTACTATAGCCATAGAAGAGTTAATACATAGTTTAAAAGATAGGTACACAGTTGTTATAGTCACCCACAATATGGCTCAAGCCACTAGAGTTAGTGATTATACCGCATTTATGTATCTAGGTGATATGATAGAATACGGCGAAACTGAGCAAATTTTTAATGCTCCAAAAGAGCAACTTTTAAAAGAGTATGTCGGTGGCAAATTTGGTTAATATCCCATCAAATACGCAAAAAGAGCTAATAGAAAAGTTCAAACAGCTAAAGCCTTTGGAGGTTTGGCTCTTTGGCAGTTATGCAAAAGGAAACCCAACAGCATCTAGCGATATGGATCTATTTTTGGTTAAAAAGAAACTAAAGCCAAATTTTAGCGATGAGTTAGTAAGGCTTAGAGGTGAGCTTAGAGAATTTGAAAAAAAACATAACATCGAGATAGATCTTTTTGTCGATACGAAATCAAATATCAAGCAAAAACTAAGAAATAATGATGAATTTTATAGTTCTGTCTTTAGAAACGCTCAAAAAATTTATACGAAAAATAAAAAATGCTATGTCTGGCTAAATAGAATGAATAAATTTGATAGTTTAATTTTTAATTCTATAAAATGGCTCATTTTAATAGAGAAAAACTATCCGATTTAATTTATATAAAATTAAATTTATGCTAAAATCATAACTTTTACGTGAGGAAAGATATGATAAAAACAGTTTTACCGCTTAGTTTTATAACCGCTTCAAGATTTTTTGGGCTTTTTATAGTGTTACCGGTACTTAGTCTTTATGCTTTAAATTTAAAAGGCGCAAATGAGTTTTTAGTCGGACTTTTAGTCGGCGTTTATGCTATCACTCAGATGATTTTACAAGCGCCTTTTGGGGCTCTTAGCGATAAATTTGGCAGAAAAATCACGATGAGTTTTGGGCTGATTATCTTCATCATTGGTTCGCTGATTTGTGCGAATGCAAATGATATTTACACTATGCTTTTAGGGCGTCTTATCCAAGGTAGTGGGGCTATCGGCGCAGTTGCGACTGCTATGATAAGCGACTTTGTCAGCGAGGAGAAAAGAGGCCACGCTATGGCGATAATGGGCGGTATGATAGGTATATCTTTTGGACTATCTATGGTTTTAAGCCCTATTTTAAGCTCTAAATTTGGACTTTCTAGCTTGTTCTATCTCTCGGCTTTGCTTTGTGTTTTTTGTATAGTTTTGCTCTACGCGGTTGTGCCTAGTGAGATAAAAGTAGTCTATCACGAACCCAAAATAGGCTTTTTAAAACTTCTTAAACAAAAAAATCTTTTTATTATGAATATCACGAATTTAATGCAAAAAATGCTTATGAGCACCGCGTTTGTTGCTATCCCTATCATTTTAGTTGGTGAAATGGGCTTTGATGGCAAAAATTTATGGATAGTATATGCCCTTGCTAGCTTATTTGGATTTGTATCTATGGGAATGGCAGGATTTTTAGGAGATGCAAAAGGTCATAGTAAAAAGCTTTTGCTTATAGGTGTAGTCTTGTTCATAGCTGCGTATTTGACGTTTGCTTTTAGCAAAAATAGTACGTTTTTTATAGTTGGCGTTGTTCTGTTTTTTATCGGATTTAACTTGCACGAACCCATTATGCAAAGCTGTGCTAGTAAATTTGCCCTAAGTAGCCAAAAAGGCTCAGCTCTAGGCGTTTTCAACGCTTTTGGATATTGCGGCAGTTTTTTAGGAGGAGTTCTAGGTGGATATTTTTTACATAAATTCGATATAACTACTTTGGCGATTTTTTACGCTGTTCTATCTATACTTTGGTTAGCGCTTTTAAGTCTGCTTAGCGATCCAAAGATCTTTAAGAATTTATATCTTGAGAGCGCTGATTTTAGCAAACTCGATGGAATTTTAGGGATCATAGAAAGGTACCATAGCAAAAGAGGTTATGTTATCAAATACAACTCAAATTTGATAAATGAAAGCGAGATCAGATCTATCCTTGCTGGGTGACATAGTCTTGCTTGTATTCAGATATCTTATATCCTAAATTATAATATTTTTTAAATTTTTATTGATTTTTTATATTTAAACATTTATAATCCTTCCTTAACATTCAAATTACAATGCAGGGGGGGGGTAGGTTATGAAAAGTATCTCAGGTAAAGTTTCGATTATTATAGCAGTGATTTTTGCTATTTTACTATCGATAGTGTCTTATGTAAATTACACACAATCTAGAAACAATTCGCTAAAACTACTGATTTCGGAGACTTCAAAGATCCTAGAAGCATCTACAGAAATATCAAATAACGAATTGGGTTATGGTGAAACTACAGTAGAAGCTATGGCTAAGTACATAGCAGAACACGGCATAGACGATACTCTTATGTTGACTTTAACTATCGTAAATGATACAAACGGTCTTGAATCTACATATTTTGGTTCTGAAATAAATGGAAATATGTATAGTTCAGGTGGAAGAATAAACTATAAGGATGACAATTTTGATGTTAGAAAACGTCCTTGGTATCAAGAGACGATCGAGAAAAATAGGCTTGTAATCACTGAGCCTTATCCGGACTTAACAACTGGTAAAATGGTCATCACAGCATCGCAACCTGTGTATAAAGACTCGAAATTAATAGGTGTTATGGCTATAGATTTAGTAAGCGATGATCTATCAAAACAAATTTTTGATATAGCAAAGGTAGAGGGCGGCTATCTTATAATCATAAATAAAGACGGTAAGATCTTGATGCACCCAAATAAAGAGTTGGTCGGTAAACAAGCTAATTCTTCAGTTGAGATCGCCAACAATGTCAAAAATAAAAAATTTGATGAGTTTGGTAGAGTCTCATATAAAAGCGAAGATGGCATACAAAAATTAGCAAAATGTGCCGAGCTTAAGTATAATAACTGGCAAGTTTGTACCGCTCGTGATACTAGATTTTTTGAAGAAAAAAATAACGAAATACTATTAGAATCAATTATTATGGCTATATTGTCTATTATAATTACTACTGTGATAGTCTTAGTTCTGATAAAAAAGATGCTTAGTCCTATCCAAACTATAGGATCAGGTCTCAAAAACTTCTTTGACTTCCTAAACCATAAAAATAACAATCCAAAAGATATAAAACTAAACTCTAATGATGAGTTTGGAGTAATGGCTAAAATGATCAATGAAAACATAAATTTAGTCAAAGAGAATTTAAATCAAGACTCTATAGCTGTAAATGAGTCTCTTCAAAGAGCAAAAGAGGTAGAAAACGGAAATCTAAGTGTAAGAATAACTTCTAAACCAGCATCACCAGGATTAAATCAATTAAAAGATGTATTAAATAATATGTTATCTGCATTAGAACAAAAGATAGGAAGTGATATAAACGTTATTCAAAACACGTTTGATAGCTTTAAGAATTTAGACTTCACTAGTAAGATACCAGAGGCTAAAGGTGAAGTAGAAAAAGTAACTAATCTACTTGGTAATGAGATCACAAAGATGCTAAGCGATAACCTAGCTCAAGCAAATAATCTACAAGAAAAAGCAAATAGTCTAAAAACTCTAGTAGATAGTTTAAATACTTCAACTAAATCTCAATCAGATAGTCTTCAAGAAAGTGCAGCTGCTGTTGAAGAGATGAGTAGTTCTATGGAAGCTATAAATGAAAGAACTGCTGAAGTTATAAAACAAAGCGAAGATATCAAAAACATCATAACTATCATAAGAGATATTGCTGATCAAACAAATCTTTTAGCACTAAATGCTGCCATTGAAGCAGCCAGAGCTGGAGAGCATGGACGTGGATTTGCAGTAGTTGCAGATGAAGTTAGAAAACTAGCTGAGAGAACTCAAAAATCTCTAGGAGAGATTGAAGCAAATGTAAATATCTTAAGTCAAAGCATAAATGAAGTATCTCAAAGTATCAATGAGCAAACAGAAGCTATAAATCAAATAAGTCATAGCGTAGTAAGTGTTGATGAGCTAACTAAACAAAATGTTACTATAGCAAGTGATACTAATAGAGTTACTAAAGAAGTAGAAGGTATTGCTGATATTATAGTTAGTGAAGTTAAGAAGAAGAAATTTTAAGAAATAAGTGCCTTTTTGGCACTTATTTTAAACTCATATCCGCAAATATATTATAAATTTATCTATCTTTAGACTATCAAATTTGTAAAATTACGCCGCTTTTCTACTAAATAATCCAAGATAAATAGCAAATATAAATCCAAGTGCGAGCGCGTATGGTGCGTAAGCAGTTATCCCAGCTCCTGAGCTCGCAAGTAAAAAGTTATGAGCAAATCCAGCCCCAGCCATCATTCCTATGACAAATATAACAGATCCTAAATTTCCAGTTCCCATTTGCACAAGATGCTTTCCAGGGCAACCTTCGCTAAGACTAAAGCAAAGCCCTGCTAAAACCATACCTAAAAAGTTCCATATAAAGTCGTTGTGGGCTATAGGCTGAGCTTCAAAACCAAATTTATACTGACCTAAAGCCAAATTTGTTATGCTTGCAAAAACGATGATAGATATCACGCCCCAAAACATAGAAAAATCACCCCTAAAAGCTCTTGAAAACGCGCCTACTGAGCAAAATTTACTTTTATGCATTAAAACGCCGACTAAAACTCCAGCTATCAAAGAAACTACTATAGTAGCATGCTGGCTAGCAGGACCTTTTATAGACGTAAAAAGCGCACCGTTTCCAGCTTTTAGTCCAAAAACTAGAGCCAAAAGTAAAATAACACTAAAAACTACAGGTAAAATTCCTAAAGTTTTACTAACAGCTACGCTTTCTTCTGCTTTGTATCCTTTGCTTTTGAAAAACATTCCAATACCAACACCGACTCCTAGTCCTAAAAATCCAGCTATAGCAGTCATATCTCCGCCGCCAAGACGTAAAAATGCACGCCAAGGACAACCCAAAAACACGAGTGCTCCTATCATCGCAAAAACGCCTAGAAAGAAATTTGAAAATGCCGCGGGACTGCTTTTTGGAGTAAATTCTTTCGTCCAAAATAGACTTGCTAAAAATCCGCCTATGATAAGCCCTAAAATCTCCGGTCTTAGGTATTGTAACGCTTCTGCTTTATGAAATCCTAAAGCCCCAGCGCTATCTCTAAGAAAACAAGCCGCACAAATTCCCATATTGCCCGGATTTCCGGCTTGCACTAAAAGAGCTGCTAAAACACCCAAAACTCCACCTGAAATGATAAACCATTTTGTATTCATAAGAATTCCTTGTATTTGTGTAAGTCAAACTGACTTTGCGCAAATTATAACAAATTTTTAATGTATTTGTAACACAAATCCAAATTTTTTTATAAACCCATCTAAACTCGTATTAAATTTGCAAACTTATGTTAAAATCCTAAAAAATGATATATTTGGGAATAAAAATGAAAAGTTATGATGAAAGTTTAAATGATTTATTAGGCGCAGTTAGTCCGTGGGATAGGATCGAGCGCATACCACTTAGCGCGGCTAGAGATAGGATAGCTTGTGAAGATATCGTTGCTAGGCGTGATTATCCGGAATTTCCTACATCGGCTATGGATGGATACGCTATCAAATTTGAAGATCTAAAACTAAAAAAACTAAAGATTTTGGGTTCACTTCCAGCGGGCTCACAAAGCAAAAGTATAAATTTAAAAAATGGAGAATGTTTAAAAACATTCACAGGAGCTCTTCTTTGCGATGGTAGCGATACGATAATCCCGATCGAAAATGTAAACGTAGAAGGTGAAAATATAGAAATATTGCAAGGAGTCGCAAAAGGTTTTGCCGTGCGTCCAGTAGGAGAAAGCTACAAAAAAAATGATATTCTTATTAAAAAAGGCACAAAACTCGGCTACTCGGAGCTTGGACTTTTAGCCGAACTTGGGATCAGCTACGTAAATGTATATTTGCGTCCAAAAGTCGCGGTTCTTAGTACCGGTAGTGAGATAGTAGATATCGGTGAGAGACCTAAAAACAATGCTCAAATTCATAGCTCAAACCATATTGCCATCGCAAATATGGTAGCTTGTATGAATTGCGAAGTCATTACATTGCCTATTATAAAAGACGATCATGACTTGATAAAACAAACCGTTATAAACACTTTAAAAAGTGTGGATTTCATCATCACGACAGGAGGAGTGAGTGTTGGGGATTTTGATTTTATGCGTGATATTGTAAAAGAATTCGAAATAGTAGTAAATAAGGCTGCTATCAAGCCAGGTCGTCATATAAAAGTAGCAAAACTAGGCGAAAAATACATATTTGCGCTTCCTGGATTTCCGTATTCGGCTATGGTGACTTGCGCTCTTTATTTCAGAGAGTTTATAGACAAACTACTTGGAGTGAAAGAAAACTACAAATTTAAAGCGATTTTAGCAGAGGATTATCATAAAAAATCGCCTTTTGAAGAGTTTAGCGCAGCAAGCACAGTAAACGAAAACGGAGTTATAAAGATATCTACTTCGACTAAAAAATCAGGCTCATCGGCGATAGTTACAAATTTAAACAACAAAGCCGTATTATTACGAGCTAAAACTAGCTTAAAAAAAGGCGAAATAGTAGAATACATAACAATGGTTTAAATGCATAAAATTTGGATTAAATTTACAATATAAGTTGTATAATTGCGCCCAAATTTACAACAAAGAGACGAAATGAAATTTGTCATAAACGATGTCGAATTTAATAAATTCAGCATCAAATCAAAACCGTTGATAGAGCGATATCTAAGCCTCCTTGGTACAGAACTTGAAGTCGATATAAGCGATTATACATTCGCGGCAAACTATATTTGGCTTGAAAATGCAAGTGGATTTTATGCTATTATCGAAGATAGCTTTTGTCTATTTTGTATGGCAGGAAGTGAGCTAAGTATGCTTTTACCGCCACTTGGCAAGATATCAAATCTCAAAAAAGCTATCGTAAAATGTTTTGAAATCATGAATGAAAACAACACGAAACAGCATTATTCTAGGATAGACTACGTAGCAGGAAGCATACTAGAGAAATTTGCCGAGCAGATAGAAAAAGGCGCCGATATCTTCGATGTCTTTGAGGACTATATATTTGAAAAACGCTTGGTGGATTATATCTACAAGAGCGATGATCTAATAGAATTAAGAGGCAACTCGTACCACACAAAACGCACGGAGATAAATAAATTTAAAAACACATATCCAAACTTTAAGATAGAAACGCTTGAGCCGAATTTACATAGAGAAGAGATAATAAATTTAGCAAACGTATGGGTCAGTGAGCGTATAAAATATATGCCGAGCCAAAACGTAGATGATTTTTTAGAAGGAATTTATCAAGAAAAAGCGGCGATAAAAAGGATGCTTGATCACTACGCTGAGCTAGAGCTTATCGGTATTGTTTTATTTATCGATGATACGCTAAAAGGCTTTACAGTTGGCGAGCGGATAAATGAAGGAGTGGCTAGCGTGATCATCGAAAAGACAGATTTTGCGACTTTGGGTTCGGCTCAGTTTATTTTTAGAGAGTTTTCAAAAGTGTTAAAAAGCAAATACGACTGTGATTTTATAAATGTCGGAGACGATATGGGATTTGAGAACTTGAAAAAAGTAAAGATGAGCTATCGCCCAAATAGTCTTGAAGTAAAATACTCGATCTATCAAAAACTATGAAACTAACAAAAGCAAATTTAAAAGATATAAATGAGCTTGAAAAGCTGGAACTTAGCGTATTTGATGAGTTTAATTTTCCACTTTCAAAAGCAAATTTCAGATATCACATCAAAAATAACTATCTTATAAAAGCTATAGAAAATGAGCAAATTTTAGGCTATATTTTGGTGCTAAACAAATTTAAAGTGCCTAGAATTTACTCTTTAGCAGTCAGTAAAGATGCTAGAGGCAAAGGCGTCGCTAGCAAACTTTTAGATCTAGTTTGTGCTAAATTTGGCTCTCTTAGACTTGAAGTTAGAAGCGACAACGCTCCAGCCATAAGCTTATATAAAAAGCTCGGCTTTAGCGTCAAAAAAACTTTACCGCGTTACTACAATGGCGGTGGTGACGGCGTTTTGATGCTTAAAATTTCTTCTTCTTAACTTCACTAACTATAATATCAGCAATACCTTCTACTTCTTTAGTAACTCTATTAGTATCACTTGCTATAGTAACATTTTGTTTAGTTAGCTCATCAACACTTACTACGCTATGACTTATTTGATTTATAGCTTCTGTTTGCTCATTGATACTTTGAGATACTTCATTTATGCTTTGACTTAAGATATTTACATTTGCTTCAATCTCTCCTAGAGATTTTTGAGTTCTCTCAGCTAGTTTTCTAACTTCATCTGCAACTACTGCAAATCCACGTCCATGCTCTCCAGCTCTGGCTGCTTCAATGGCAGCATTTAGTGCTAAAAGATTTGTTTGATCAGCAATATCTCTTATGATAGTTATGATGTTTTTGATATCTTCGCTTTGTTTTATAACTTCAGCAGTTCTTTCATTTATAGCTTCCATAGAACTACTCATCTCTTCAACAGCAGCTGCACTTTCTTGAAGACTATCTGATTGAGATTTAGTTGAAGTATTTAAACTATCTACTAGAGTTTTTAGACTATTTGCTTTTTCTTGTAGATTATTTGCTTGAGCTAGGTTATCGCTTAGCATCTTTGTGATCTCATTACCAAGTAGATTAGTTACTTTTTCTACTTCACCTTTAGCCTCTGGTATCTTACTAGTGAAGTCTAAATTCTTAAAGCTATCAAACGTGTTTTGAATAACGTTTATATCACTTCCTATCTTTTGTTCTAATGCAGATAACATATTATTTAATACATCTTTTAATTGATTTAATCCTGGTGATGCTGGTTTAGAAGTTATTCTTACACTTAGATTTCCGTTTTCTACCTCTTTTGCTCTTTGAAGAGACTCATTTACAGCTATAGAGTCTTGATTTAAATTCTCTTTGACTAAATTTATGTTTTCATTGATCATTTTAGCCATTACTCCAAACTCATCATTAGAGTTTAGTTTTATATCTTTTGGATTGTTATTTTTATGGTTTAGGAAGTCAAAGAAGTTTTTGAGACCCATTTTCGTGAGTATAGCTTACTCTGCCGTATTTATCAAAGTTTTTGTTTTGATAGTTCTTAAGTATCTCTTTTGTAGCATTTAGTGCTTTGCCTATGTATTCACTGGTTGGATGCATAATCACTTTTGCATTTTTATCCATCAAAAGTATATATGCTCCTTCGGCATTTCCTAGTTCTACAAATTCCTTGCTTAATTTATCTATGGCTGTATCTGCGCCGACAACTCCTATTAATGTATTATTTGAATATATAGGGGCTGCAATAGTAATAGATAGTCTTTGTCCGGTGGCACTGATATAAGGCTCTGAAATGATAGTCTTGTTTTCTTTGATAACTTCTTGATACCAAGAACGTTTTCTAGGATCGTATTTGTCTGTAGGTAGGTGAGAATTACCATTTGAGCGTATCATCATACCGTCATTTTGATAGCCGACAAACATCAAGTCAAAGTTTGAAGAGTTTTCTATGACTTTTAATGTCTTTTTTACTTCTTCGTTGCTATAGTTGCTTGAACCAAGCAGTTTGGCTAGACTTTCTACGGTGTTGATATCATCTCCAAATTGCGTTTTTAATAACGACTCAGCTGATTGAGTGACTTTCTCTCTTTCATTTACTAATAATTCTGTCGTGTTGGCTTTTAAGTCTGAATAAATTTATATAACTTAGAATCGCAAGCAAAATTATAAAGAGTAGCGACACTCCAAATGATACCTTTCTGGCTATACTTTTTCTTTTCATGGTATTTCTCAGATAAATAATATTTTTAAGGTTAGATTAAATTAAATAAATTAAGAATTTGGTATTAAAAATTTATTAAAAAATAAGCTAAAATAAATTTTTTTTACATAATAAACTTATATTGTTACGGCACTTAAGCGGGTTTTAAATTTTTGCTTATTTTGTCAATTTTACCCCGTCTAACTCTAAATTTTCATAGTAAAATGAAAAGTATGTGCTTGAAGTAAGTGGCGAAGTAGTGTTATTTTCATAATTAATATAGCTTGAGTATGAAGTAGAGAAGTCGTAGGCTTTCACATCTTTGAGCGTATAGGTGCTAAGAGTGCCTTCCATATTTGTTTTTATTATGAGATCTATTTTATCATTTTTAGATATAAATTTAAGAAGCTCTTTAGAGTTGTTTTCTTGCTCATTGATAGAAAATGAGATGCTTTTTGCATATTTTGATAATATGCCATCGGATTTTGAGTTTGGTATTGTTGGCTCACCTACAAAGTTATAATTTATATTTATACCAGATAGCTCTAAACTCAACTTTCCAGTTTTGCCTATAAAAGTAGCAGTAACACTGCTGGCAAATAAAAAACTTGCAAAAACTATAAAAACTAGTAACTTTTTCATTTTATACTCCTTAGCTTAAAATCCCAGCTCCATTTATCGCTTGACTTCTATCTTTGGCATAGATTCTTTGGGCGTTTTTTAGATCATATTTCCAGATCGGAGCGTTTGCTTTAAAATCCTCCACAAAGTCATTTATAAGACTTAGTGCTACTTTCCTTTTTGGACTTAGCACACCTGCTATGAAGCTTGAGGCGTGATTTAACACGTCGCCTTTTGAATGTGCCATAAATATAGTAGCATTTTTTTCTTTTGCCTTTTCTTGCCACGCATCAAACCATTTTTTGAGCAGCGGTTCATAGATATCAAAACTAAGGCCGTCTATGCCGTCTTCATCTCGCACAACGCCTACAAAGGTTATGATAGCGCCGTAATTTTTATCTTTATTTTGTATAAACCAGCGGTTTGTTATCTCAGTGACGTTTAGTTCGCCGTTGTATAGTTCCATATTTAGCCCCCACAAACTGGCGGTAATATACAAATTTTATCACCGTTTTTTAAAGGAGTATCAAGATCCGTAACGATCTCGTCATTTAGTGCAACGGCGCAGAGTTTTAGCCACTCTTTGAGATTCTCATTTTTATTTAAGATCTCTTTTAACTGCCTTAAATTTGCTACATCTAGCTCTAAAGCGTCCGTATTTATCGGCCCTAAAAACTCGACTTTTACCATATTTTCTCCTTTAAAATATAATCATATCTTATGATATTAAATTTTAATTCCTACTGTTTTGTAATTTACATAATTTACAAAGGCTTCATTTACGACTTTGACGTTTTGCCTTTTCGTATAATCGACGTTGTAGCTTCCGCGTTCGCTAGTGCTAAAATTTATACAAAGTTTTGCAGCAAAATTTATGATATCTTCACTCAAATTTTGTTTATTTGTCTTTAAGATGACGTGAGCGCTTTTGATATCTTTTAGATGAAACCAAAAATCATCTTTTTTTGCGTTTTTAAGTAAAAATGCATTCCCTTTTTCATTCTTTCCGACACTGATCTTAAACTCGCCTACGTAAAAATCACGAACTATGTCGCTAAATTTAGCACTGTTTTTATTTAGCGATTTTTTAGGCGATATGATGAGTAACTCGCTGCTGGTATTTGCTAGGTTTATAGCATTTTTTAGTTTGAGTAAAAAGTCTATTTTTTCATTTAAATTTGAGCGCTCTATCTCTATGCTTGCTGCTTTTTGTTTTAGCTTTTTACTTTCTTTAAACATAGCATTTGCACTATTTTTTGGAGTATCATTTAGCTTTAAATTTATATTGTTGCCATCTTCGTCAATCAAATTTAACTCTCTTTGAAATCCTTGTAAAAGATATAAATTTGAGATTATAAGGCTCGCGTTTTTATTTAGCTCTTTACTCTTTGCTTCTAAAAATTCCTTGCTTTCAAGCTTATCTAAGCTAGCTTTTAAACTCGATATTTTTTTATCTAAGTTCGCCAATTTCGCAGATTTTAAATTTTCTAATCTTTTCGTTTTGAGTTTTAAGAATTCGTTTTGAAAATATTCGTCAAAGTCAGTGATCTGCTCACAATCACTTTCTTTTATGTCAAATGGCTCAAGCATGATTAATTTTTTGGCCGGTTTTATGACTCTTTTATCGTTTTGCATATGCCTTAAGGCTTCTAAGATGATACCGTTTTCATCTGTTAAAATGATATTTGTAAATCGTCCGGTAAATTCTAGATATAAAACTGAATTTACCTTCTTATATGAGCCGCTAAGGCTTGCTTGTATTTTCAGTATCCTGTTGTTTTTTAGCGTTTCTATGCTATCTATCTTGGCTGAGTTTAGGCGTTTTTTGAGCATTATATCAAATGGAGCTTTATACTCTTTAAAAGCTATCTTTTCATCTGTTTTATAGATGCTAGAGCTGCTTTTATTTAGATCAAAAACTAAAGAATAATTCCCATCAAACGTGATTTGCAAAGCCAAATCATCAACTCTTTTGATGTTATTTATTTTTTTAAATTTGGTTAAAAACTCTGAGATACGAGTTAAAATTTTGTACTTCATAAGCCTGATTATACCAAAAATTTGCTACAATAGACCAAATTTAGCTAAGGAAAATCATGAAACAAACTATTACTGAAAAAATTTTTAGCGAGCATGTTGGACACGCTGTTTATGCGGGGCAAATAGTAGAAAGTAAGATCGATATGGTCATAGGAAATGACATCACTACGCCGATCTCTATAAAGGCTTTTAAGGAGAGTGGAGCAAAAAAACTAGCAAATCCAGACGGTTTTGCTATAGTAATGGATCATTATATCCCGGCTAAAGATATAGCAAGCGCAAATCAGGCAAAAATCAGTCGTGATTTTGCTTATGAACATGATCTAAAGAACTTTTTTGATGAAAAAGATATGGGCATCGAACACGCTTTGATGCCAGAAAAAGGTCTTGTAGTACCAGGAGATGTTATCATAGGAGCAGATTCTCACACCTGTACACACGGTGCTCTTGGCGCGTTTAGCACGGGAATGGGAAGCACGGATTTGGCTTATGCTATGATAACTGGTAAAAACTGGTTTAAAGTACCTGCGACCATAAAAGTTGAGTTCGTGGGAAAACCTGCGAAGCACATCTACGGCAAGGATTTGATACTTGAAGTTATACGTCAAATCGGTGTTGATGGAGCTTTATACAAAGCTTTAGAGTTTTGCGGGGACGCTATGAAATATCTTGATATGGATAGCCGTTTTAGTTTATGTAATATGGCTATAGAAGCAGGCGGAAAAAGCGGTATAATCGCAGTAGATGATATAACAAAAGAATTTTTAGCTAGTAAAAATTTACGTTCAAAACCAAAGTTCCACTATAGTGATGAGGACGCAAACTATGAGCAAATTTTACGCATAGATGTGAGTAAGCTTGATCCTGTTATCGCGTATCCGTTTTTACCGAGCAATGGAAAAAGCATAAATGAGGCTTTGAAAGACGACCTAAAAATAGATCAAGTGTTTATAGGAAGCTGTACGAATGGACGTCTTAGCGATCTTAGGATAGCTGCTGGAATTTTAAAAGGAAAAAGAGTAGCTAAGCACACTAGGCTCATCATCACTCCAGCTACGCAAAAGATCGCACTTGCAGCGCAAAAAGAAGGGCTTATGGATATCTTTGTAGAAGCAGGAGCTGTGGTCAGCAACCCTACATGTGGAGCTTGTCTTGGTGGATATATGGGGATTTTAGGGGCAGGGGAGAGATGCGTGAGCACTACAAATAGAAACTTTGTAGGCAGAATGGGCGATAGAACTAGCGAAGTGTATCTTGCAAACTCTGCAGTCGCGGCGGCTTCTGCGATAGCTGGTAAGATAGCAGATCCAAGAGTGCTATAAGAAAGTCAAACGTGAAAAATGCACTGATTTTGGCAGGAGGAAAAAGTAGCAGAATGGGAAGCGATAAAACGCTTCTTGCTTACAAAGATTATCCTAGCATTACGCACTTTTTATTTGAGCGTTTAAGCAAGATTTTTGAAGATGTTAAAATCAGCGCAAAAAATGATAAATTTGAGCCTAAACTTCCTGTTTTGATCGATGATTTTGGTGAGTTTTCCGTCTTAAAAGTCATAGCAAATTTAGATAAAAACTATGATGAGCCGGTTTTCATCATAGCTGCAGATACACCGTTTGTAAAACTTGAAACGATAAAAGAGCTGTATTTAAATTTAAAAAATAACGATATATCTCTTCCAAGAGACGGCGAGTTTGTGCATGGGCTTTGTGGATTTTATAATCCTAAAGTGAGCCTAGCAGCGCAGTCTTTGTTAAAAAATGGTATGCAAAAAGTCTCACTTTTGCGAGATCTTTGTCCTACTGCTATGACTGAATTTAAAGATAAAAAGCAGTTTTTAAATTTAAACACTCAGGCTGATTATGAGCTTGTAAGATGATGTTAAAGATATCTGTTTTGATTTCAAGTTTATGCTTGATAGCTTATGCAAACTCAGCTGATGAGCTATACAAAAAAGCTGGTGAATTTGAAAAAAATGGAGATACGAAAAATGCACTTTTTTTCTATAAGCAAGCAGCGAAAGCTGCTTTAGATATAAAAGATCTAAGCGAGGAGCCGCAAATCGATAAAAAGCAAGATCATAGCATGAATTTTGCTCATACAGATGAGCCGATAACCGGTTTTTTCGGTCTTGAAACTTTTCATACAAATTATCTTTTACCAGCAACTTATACAAAAAATATACCAAATGACGGACGCAAGAAATTTGAGACTAAATTTCAAATAAGTGTTAAAAAACCTCTTGTTAGAGATATTTTCGGTTTAGATGAAACCTTATATTTTGGTTATACTCAGCGTTCGTGGTGGCAAACTTCAAAAGATTCATCTCCATTTAGAGAGAGTAATTATGAGCCTGAATTCTTTGTAAATTTTCCTACAGATATCTTAGAAATTCCGAGTTTAAAAAATTTCCAGCTTGGAGTTTTGCATAGTTCAAACGGTAAAGACGGCGAGCAGTCGCGTTCTTGGAATAGGGTTTATCTAAGGGGAAATTTTGTTTATGATAATTTTAGCATAGCTCCGCGTCTTTGGTGGAGAATCCCAGAACACGATGATGACAATCCAGATATTAAGGATTACGCAGGAAATGGCGATGTGAGTATGTTCTATAAATTTAACAAGCATATATTTAGTCTAAAGCTTACAAATAACCTTCATTTTGATAAAACAAATAGAGGATCTGCTGAGCTTGGATGGATGTTTCCACTATTTTATACGGGACTTTATGGATATATCCAGTACTTTAACGGTTACGCAGAGAATTTAGTGGATTACGATAAACATACAAATAAAATAGGCATAGGATTTTTGTTTTTTAAATAAGCTAGATTTTCTAGCTTATTTAAGGATGAGAGTATAGCCGCCCTCGCTTTGTCTGATACCATAATGATAGTTTCCATCCAGCCATATAACTACTCTATAAAACTCTTCGTGCGATCCAAAAGTTATCTTTTTTACTACCCCTTTATCCACTTTTAACGTTTTAGTATTTAGGCTTGTTTTTGGTCTTTTAAAGTCTATGACGATCTTGTTTGGCTGATCGATGATAAAATCACGGATCTTCTCGTCTTTGGTAAAGATATTGATTTTTGAGTTATAAATATCAAATTTAACAAGTTTTGAAAAATTTACGTTTTTAAGTGGGGGCTCTATTTTAGGTGCTTTTGTGGTATTTAGACCTATATTTACATTTTCTTTTTTGATATCTGGTTTGCTGGTTACTGATACGTCTAAGATCTTTGTGGCGCTTTTGTTTGGATTTGCTTGATTTCTTAGCACGAACTCATCGTGCCAATCAAAACTTCCATTTATATCTATGATCTTTTGTTTTATGCTACCGTCTATACTTTTATAATAAAAAACCGCATGAGTTAGCTCTCTAGCATCGCTTGGAAATTTGATTATCTTTGTTTCAAATGCTGGAGCGCTCTCAATGACGTTTGATGCGACCATATCAGTTTCATTGATATCGCTCGGTAAAAATGGATTTTCACGTCCGTAAAAAATAGACGCAAAAGCTAATAAAGTTAAAAATCGTTTCATATATTGCCCATTTATTTGTTGTAATTATCCGGATCTAAGCCTATAAGCTCAAAATACTCTTTTTGTAGTGCCGAGTTTGCCTCTTGTAGTTTTTGTACTTCTGTTTTCAAGCTATTTTTTTGATTGTGAAGATCTATCATCACATCAAGAGAGCGTGAACCAAAAAGTGCATTTCCTACGTAAATTCCTGCGACAACTACAAAAAAAGCTGCTCCAAGATATAATATTAGAAATTTAAAAGAGCTATTAGTCTTTTTTTTAGGGACGCTTAGCTCATCTAAAATTTCATTCAAATTTTATCCCCCAAATACTCACTAGTTTCAAGCTCGATCTCAAGTAAACGGTTGTATTTTGCGTTTCTCTCGCTTCTGCTTGTAGCTCCTGTTTTTATCTCGCCAGTGTTTAATGCTACTGCAAAGTCAGCTATAAAGCTATCTTCACTCTCGCCACTTCTGTGGCTCATAATGCAGCGATAACCATTTCTTTGAGCTAGACGCACTGTTTGCATGGTTTGACTTACTGAACCTATTTGATTTGGTTTTATAAGTATAGCGTTTGCTATGCCTTTTTCTATACCGACTTTTAGGATTTTTTCATTTGTTACAAATAGATCGTCTCCGACGAGCTGAACTTTGCTACCAAGTCTATCTGTTAGCAGTTTCCAGCCCTCCCAATCGTCTTCGCTAAGTCCGTCTTCGATAGAAAATATCGGATATTTGTTGCAAAGTTCTTCATATCTATCTACTAGTTCTTTGCTTGTTAGCGTTCTACCCTCAAGTTTATAAACACCGTCTTCGTACAGTTCGCTACTAGCTACGTCAAGAGCGATTTTGATCTGCTCTCCGGCCTTGTATCCGGCTTTTGCTATAGCTTCCATAATGATTTTTATGGGTTCTTCATTGTCTTTTAAATTTGGAGCAAATCCGCCCTCATCGCCAACGGCCGTGCTATGTCCTAAGTCATTTAGGATCTTTTTAAGTGTTTGGTATATTTCAGCTACGGCACGCAAAGCATCGCTAAAGCTTGAAAAACCAAAAGGCATTACCATAAATTCTTGAAAATCTACACTGTTGTTTGCGTGAGCTCCGCCATTTATTATGTTAAACATAGGAACGGGCAACGTGCAGGCATTTGTGCCGCCAAGGTATCTATAAAGTGGCAAATTTAGACTATTTGCGGCTGCGCGAGCTACTGCCATCGATACGCCAAGAACTGCGTTTGCACCTAAATTTGAGTAGTTGTCTGTGCCATCAAGTCCTAGCATAGCATCGTCTATAGCTTTTTGGTCGAGCGCGTCCATACCGCTTACTTCTTCTGCTATTAACGTATTTACGTTATTTACGGCTTTTAAAACGCCTTTTCCGCCGAATTTGCTTTTGTCGCCGTCTCTTAGCTCTAAGGCTTCTCGTTTACCGGTACTTGCACCGCTTGGCACGATAGCATCACCAACGCTACCGTCGCATAGTTTTACTTTTACTTTTAATGTTGGATTTCCTCTACTATCCAAAACCTCTATCGCTTTTACACTTTTTATAACAGGCATTATTCTTCTCCTAAATCTTCTTCATCTATATCCGTGCTACTCATAACACCATCGTCCATGTTTGCACGTATTTTTTCTATGATTGCTTCTGCTACTGCTTTGTTTTCTTTTAAAAATGCTTTTGAGTTTTCTCTTCCTTGTCCTAGCTTGCTGTTGTCATAACTAAACCAAGCGCCGCTTTTATCGATAATATCAAGTTTTACACCATAGTCTATTATCTCACCTTCTTTGCTTATACCTTCACCAAACATTATGTCAAATTCGGCTTGTTTGAATGGAGGCGCGACTTTATTTTTTACGACTTTTACTTTTACGCGGTTTCCGATAGGCTCGTCGCTCTGTTTTAAAGTGGCGATTTTGCGTACGTCAAGACGAACTGAAGCGTAAAATTTGAGTGCGTTTCCGCCAGTCGTAGTCTCAGGAGTACCATATCCCATGGCACCGATTTTCATACGAATTTGGTTGATAAATACAACCGTAGTCCCCATTTTATGTACTATGCCAGTTAGTTTTCTAAGTGCTTGACTCATAAGTCTTGCTTGAAGTCCGACGTGTTGATCTCCCATATCGCCTTCTATCTCGCTTTTTGGAGTGAGCGCCGCGACGCTATCTATGACTATGAGATCAACTGCGCCGCTTCTAGCTAGAGTTTCTACGATATCAAGAGCTTGTTCGCCGAAATCTGGTTGTGATATATATAAATTTTCAGTATCAACGCCTAAATTTCCTGCGTATTTTACGTCTAGTGCGTGCTCTGCATCTACAAACGCGCAAACTCCGCCGGCTTTTTGACATTCTGCTATGAGGTGTAAAGTAAGAGTTGTCTTACCTGAGCTTTCAGGTCCGTAAATTTCGATAATCCTACCTTTTGGAATGCCGCCGATGCCAAGAGCGATATCAAGTCCTATAGAGCCTGTACTGATACTGTCGATTGGCTCAAACTCTTTATCTCCTAGTCTTAAAATAGTGCCTTTTCCAAAAGCTTTATCGATCTGCTTTAAAGCTAAATCTAAGCTTTTTTTCTTATTTTCATCCATATTTTTCCTTGCAAAAATTTGAGCCATTTTATCAAAAAGTATTAAAAATTAAGCTAAATTTGAATACACTGCTAACAAAAAGTCAAAAAAAGGTGCAATTTTGAAAAATATAACAGTAGCTCATTCTCCAGATGCCGATGATATCTTTATGTACGAGGCTATCAAATTTGGTTGGATCGGTAGTGAAAAACTCTCGTTTTCTAATACCCCATCTGATATCCAAACTCTAAATTTCGAAGCGTTAAAAGGCACTTATGACACGACTGCTATAAGCTTTGGTCTGTATCCATTCATTTGGGAAGATTACGCACTTCTACGGACTGCTGTGAGTTTTGGTAATGGGTATGGTCCAAAACTTATCAAGAAAAAAGGCGTGAGCTTAAAACCGAATTTCAAAGTTGCTTTAAGCGGCGAGCATACTACAAATGCGCTTTTATTTAAGATAGCCTATCCAAAAGCTAGGGTGATTTATAAGAACTTTTTGGAGATAGAAAGTGCTGTTTTAAGTGGTGAAGTAGATGCTGGCGTACTTATACACGAAAGTATTTTGGACTTTAGCAGTGAGCTTTGTGTGGAGCGTGAAATTTGGGATATCTGGTGTGAGTTTAGAAATGATGATACTTTGCCATTGCCACTTGGTGGAATGGCAGTGCGAAGAAGCTTGCCTCTAACTGACGCTATAGAGTGTGAAAGAGTTTTGACAAAAGCCGTAGATATCGCAAATAAAAATAAAAAATTACTTTGCAAAATGCTTTTAGAGCGAAATTTAGTCAGAGTAGATGATAAAAAACTTGAAATTTATCTAAATTTATATGCAAATGATAGCTCTATAAGTATGGACAAACTTCAGATAAAAGCGTTAGATAGGCTTTTTGAGCTAGGTTTTGAACACGGATTTTATCCTAACCTTATAAAAGCAGAGCCAAATTTTATCCCTACTGAGTATTTAGAAAGCAGAAACGCCTGATGCAAAGCGATCTTATAGGGCTTGGAGTCGAGACTTTTAAGCTTACTCTTATGATAAGTCTCCCTATGCTTTTAGCCGGTCTTATTGCCGGACTTCTTATTAGTATATTTCAAGCTACGACTCAAATAAACGAAATGACTTTGAGCTTTGTACCAAAGATCATTTTAGTCGTCGTGATAATCATCTTCCTAATGCCTTGGATGATGAACCAAATGACGGATTTTACGGCTAGAATTTTAAATATGATACCGACTTTTATACAATGAAGATCGACTTTTCTAAATTTAGCTCTGTTAAGATCGGCGGAGTTTTTGATGTAGAACTTATAGACGAGATACGTGAATTCAGCGGAGTGATGATAGGCGGTGCAAATAATATTTTGATCTCGCCAAATCCACCTAAAATGGGGATTTTAAGCTCTAAATTCGACTATATCAAATTTGAAAACCGTATCTTAAAAGTGGGCGCAAAAACTAGCAGTGCAAAGCTTTTTAAATTTGCCAAAGATCATAATATCGGAGGATTTGAGTTTATAAAAAAAATCCCTGGTAGCATTGGTGGAATGATCACTATGAACGCCGGAGTAAAAGAGCACGAGATCAGCTTGAACTTAAAAAATATAACCACTAGTTATGGTGAATTTTCTAAAAAAGAGTGCGGCTTTAGCTATCGTCATTCAAATATCAAAGGCGTGATATTTGAAGCTAGTTTTGAAGTGATACGTGAGTTTGATGATGAACTATTTAAAGTGTTAAATGCAAAAAGGGCAAACCAACCAAAAGGCGCTAGTTTTGGTTCTTGTTTTGCAAATCCGCCAGGACATTACGCTGGAGCTTTACTCGAGAGTGTTGGGCTAAAAGGATTTAGGATAGGGGATTGCGGATTTAGTGAGGTGCATGCGAATTTTTTGATAAATTATGGTGGTGGTAAATTTGAAGATGCTTTGAGCCTTATAAATTTAGCCAAAGAGCGAGTTTTAGACAAATTCGGTGTAGAGTTAAAAAGTGAAGTCGTGATCTTGTAACGTTTTGATATTTTATTTTGAGCTTTTTATGTTTTGAAATGTTGTAGCTTAGTAAAATTCGTATTTTAGTTTTGTGCTTAAAAATAAATCAATGTTATTGACAAACAAAAAAGTTTTAGGTATAATTCCCACTCTTTTTTATTCCGGATTAGCTCAGCGGTAGAGTAGTCGGCTGTTAACCGATTGGTCGCTGGTTCGAATCCAGCATCCGGAGCCACTTTTATTAAAATCATATAAATTCCATAAAAATATCTTTGGCTACATTAAGCACAATAAAATAAATATTATTTTTTCTTCGCATACCCATTTATATTTTATTAAATTTATTAAAATAAAGCTGTTTTTTGTGGTATAAATAGTGCCGCGGATATGGATATTTCACGTAATTTTTCTTTTTAATTTACCGACTTTAGTTAAAATGCCGATATAGATAAAAAAGGAGATGCTATGGCTATAACTCCAGTAGGTGGAACTATCTACGTTAATCAAAATGCGCCAGCAGTCGCTAGCGTACAAAGTGATTTTCAATCAAAGTTGGAGCTCCAAAACGTCGTTGCCGCAGAGCTTGCTAATGAAAAGAAAAAAGAAGTTGCCCAGATCAGACCGACTGAAGAGACTTATAAGATAGATCCGCAAAATGAGCATGAAAAACAGCATGAGCGCGAATCCTTAGAAGAGCAAACCAAAGATCAAAATGAAAAAAAAGAAGAAAATAGCGATCAAAAAGATGAGCTAAGCAGCGAGCATAAGTTAAATATAGTCGTATAATGATGAAAAAAGTTTTATTATTTTTTATATTTTTGACTGTTTTTACTATAAATTTAAATGCTTCAAATATCAATAAAATCAGCATTATAAGCATTAGCCAAAGAACTCTTTACGCAAAAGTATTTGGGACAAATACAAACTCTTTGCTAGTTATGTACAATAATGAAAATCAGGGATCTAAATGCAGTTTGGTAGCTGCAGGCGCGTCTTTTGATGGGATCATTAGAAAATGGACGCTTAAATGTAAGCTTCCTAAGAGCTCTGGCAGACTTGTTATTTCATTCACAGATAGCTTTGGCAAAAGACAAGAAATTTCTAAATTTATCGAGTGATTTTCAGACTAAATTTAAAGTAATGTTTTAGTTAAATTTAGATAAAATCCCGCCAAAGGAAGTTCTATGAAAAATCGTATAATCATCGGCTTATTGCTTTTTGTTCTGTTTTTGGGCATAGCTTTGCTCGATATATTTTGGCTTAATTTTTTGATATTTGGTATTATATTGGCTACTGCGTTTTTAGAAAGTCTGAAGCTTTATAAAATAGAGCAAAAAAATCTCGTTTTTATAGCTCTCGTTTTTTATGGTATTTTACCATTTTTGCAAGGAATTAATGATATTTTTAAAGTAATACTTCTAAATTTGATCATCATATCGTCTGTTTTAGCATACACAAAATCAGATAATATGAAGCTTATATTACCTTTTTTGTATCCTACGGTGCCGATATTTATGATGTTTGCATTGTATCAAAACTACGGTATAGAGTGCTTGTTTTGGCTTATTTTTACTATAATAATCAGCGACACTGCGGCGTATTTCGTCGGGAAATACCTGGGAAGACATCCGTTTTCGGCTTCTAGTCCAAATAAAACCATAGAGGGCGTTATTGGCGGAGTGGTTTTTGGTAGCGTATTTGGAACTGTATTTGCGTTTATTTTTGTTGATGTAGGCTATTTTATGGCTGCTAGTTGTTCTATTCTTTTAACTATTTTTGGCGTATTTGGCGATCTTTTCGAGAGTTATTTAAAAAGAAGAGTAGACATCAAAGATAGCGGGGCTTTGCTTGGAGCTCATGGCGGTATTTTAGATAGAATGGACGGATATTTATTTGGCGTTGTGGCTATGTTTTTGGTGCTTGCATGATTATTTTGGGAAGCACAGGAAGTATCGGTAAAAATAGCGTAATACTAGCTAAAAAGCACGATATAAAAGTAAAAGCTCTAGCTTGTGAAAAAAACTATACAGAACTAAATCGTCAAATAAAAGAACTAAATCCAAAATTTGTTTATATAAAAGATCCTAGTTTAAAAAATCTAGTAGATCATGGCAATGTTTTTACATCTAATGATGGCATAGATACTTTTTTAAAAGCTATCAGCGACGAGTTTGACCCTACTTCTTGCATTCTCATAAACGCTCTTGTGGGCTTTAGTGGTTTAAAGCCTAGTATAGTGGCGCAAGGCCTTGGATTTAAGCTATGTTTAGCAAACAAAGAAAGCTTAGTAACCGGCGGTAAATTCTTAGATGCTAAAAGCATAGAACCTATCGACAGTGAGCATTTCGGGCTTAAATTTTTACTAAAAAACAGACCTAAAATTCAAAAACTTATCATCACTGCAAGCGGCGGAGCATTTTATAAATTTCCTTTAAAGTCTCTTAGCTCAGTCACTCCAGAAATGGCTTTAAATCATCCAAACTGGAACATGGGATCAAAGATCACGATAGATAGTGCGACTATGGCAAACAAGCTATTTGAAGTGCTTGAAGCGTATCATCTTTATTCTGTTAAAAACATAGACGCGCTCATAGAGCGAACTTCGGTTGTACATGCTCTTATAAATTTTTATGATGGCTCGACTACGGCTCATATCTCAAAAACAGATATGAAACTAGCTATCGCGCACGCCATAGGTTTAGGGGGCGAGCAGACGCTAGAATGTGTGGATCTTTTAGGCTTAAAAAGTATCAAATTTAAAGAGATAAACTTAAAAAAATACCCTATATTTTCATTAAAAAACGATGTTTTAAATAATCCAGATTTAGGCGTCATCATAAATGCGGCAAATGAAGAAATGGTATATAAATTTTTAGGTGGCCAATGTGGATTTTTAGATATAGCAGGAGCAATTTTTAAAGCGCTTGATAAATTTGGTTCGCCTAGAGTAGATGACATTGAGGGCGTTTTTGAAATAGATAAAAAAGTAAGAGAGTTTTGTAAAGGATTTTGATGAACGATAAGGGATTTTATGACGGCTACCATTTTAGAGCCGGTGATGCTTTATTTGGTGCTCAGTTTTTATTTGTAGCGTTTGGCGCTCTTGTGCTTATGCCGATCTTGACGGGGCTTGATGTAAATGTAGCGTTATTTACTGCTGGAATTGGTACTTTGATATTTCAAATTTGTACTAGAAAAAGAGTCGTTCCGATATTTTTAGCTTCAAGCTTTGCTTTTATAGCGCCTATTACTTTTAGCGTGGCTCAGTGGGGTATGAGCGCTACTATGGGAGGGCTTGTGGCTGCTGGTGGATTTTACGTAATCCTTAGCTTTATAGTTAGATTTAAAGGTCAAGATTTTATCTATAAACTTCTCCCTCCTGTTGTCGTAGGTCCTGTCATCATCACTATAGGTCTTATACTATCTCCAAGCGCTGTAGATATGGCTATGGGCAAAGGCGCTAGCTACTCTAGTCAGACTTCTCTTATCATAGCTGGGATCTCGCTAGTAGCTACTATCATAGCCATTACTTTTGGAAAAGGCATGATGAAGCTTATTCCGATTTTGATAGGTATTTTTGTCGGATATATTGTTTCGATATTTTATGGGATAGTGGATTTTTCTCCTATTACAAAGGCTAGTTGGTTTAGTATACCAAATTTTAGTACCCCTACGTTTGAGCTAAATGCTATGCTTTATATGATCCCAGTCGCCATAGCTCCTACTATCGAGCATATAGGAAATATCCTAGCTATAGGCAATGTGACAAAAACCGATTTTATAAAAAATCCTGGGCTTAAAGATACACTTTTGGGTGATGGTTTAGCTACGTCTGCGGCTGCGTTTTTTGGTGGGCCGCCAAATACGACTTATTCAGAAGTGACAGGCGCAGTAAGACTTACAAAAGCTTACAATCCTGGCATTATGACCTGGACTGCTATAGTTGCTATCTTGCTTGCTTTTGTGGGGAAGCTGGGTGCGCTCATTGCTACGATACCAGCTTCAGTCATCGGAGGCATCATGGTCTTGCTTTTTGGTATCATAGCAAGTGTCGGTATGGAAACTCTCATAAAGCATAAAGTCGATCTTGCCGATCCTAGAAACATGATAATAGTATCGCTCATACTCGTATTTGCTATAGGCGGTATGGTGTTTGATTTTGGCGTGGCTAGTTTTAGCGGTATAGGACTTGGCGCGTTCATAGGCGTGATATTAAATTTAGTACTACCAAAAACAGATAAATTTAGTGGATATAATGGATATTGATCTGATTTAAATTTAAAAAACGGAGTTTAGCTTGAGAGGGATTTTTATTAAATTTTTTATTTTAATAATTTGCTGTTACGTCTTAGAAGCAAATAATTTACAGTATTCTCTTATAAAAAAAGGTACGCTTGATGACAATACCGTTCTTGTCATAGGCGGGATCCAAGGAGACGAGCCTGGAGGCTTTTTAGCTGCTAGTTTGCTAGCTACTGAATACAACATTACAAAAGGCTCTTTGTGGGTCGTACCAAATTTAAATTTTATCAGTATCATCAAACGAGATCGCGGAATTTACGGAGATATGAACCGTAAATTTGATAAGATAAAAGAGAATGATCCAGATCTTAAAAGCGTAAATGGTATACAAAGTCTCATCGTAGATAAAAACGTTTCTATGGTATTAAATTTACACGATGGAAGCGGATTTTACAGAGATCACTATATAAATGAGTTAGAAAATCCAAAACGCTGGGGAAATAGCTGTATAATTGATCAAGAAAGTCTTGAAGGCTCCAAATACACCGATTTAAAGGGCATAGCTTTAAGAGTTATGGATAATATTAACCAAAATATCTTAGACGCCAAACATACGTATCATCTAAAAAATACGCAAACCGCAAAAGGCGACAAAGAGATGTTGAAATCTCTTACTTATTTTGCTATCAAAAATAATAAATCCGCATTTGCGAATGAAGCGAGTAAAACCTTACCTAGTCATCAAAGAGCGTATTATCATCTACTAGCTATCGAAGAGTATCTAAAGGTAGCTGGAGTGGAGTTTGAAAGAAGTTTTGAGCTAAATCCGCAAAATGTAAAAGAAGCTATAGAAAAAGAGATAGAAGTCGTACTATTTGATAATAAATTCTATCTTAGTCTAAATAATCCAAGGGCGAAGATAGGCTATGTACCGATACCTAAAAACACGGCGCTTGAGTATAACTCTACAAATCCGCTAACCGCTCTTATAGAGGACAAAGGCGGATACGTCGTGCATTATGGAAATAAAGTTCTTACAAAACTTATCCCTGAATATTTTAATTATTCAGATATAGAAAGTAGCGTAAAAATAGAAGCCGATGGTGTTTTAAAAGAGATCTCTCTTGGTTCAAAAATTAATGTTGAAGAAAATATAAAAGTCATAAGTCGTCCTAACGTAAGAGTAAATATCATAGGTTATAATTCAAAACTAAAAGACGAATCAGACATCACAGTAAATAAAAAAGACATCATCAGAAACTACTCTATAGATAAAAAAGGCAAAATCTTTAGGATAGAGCTTTATGAGCAAACAGACGGCGCTAATGATAAATTTATCGGTATGTTTTTGGTAGAATTTGCCATGCTAGATCTACCAAATGATGGAGCCTTATCATGATACTTGGTATAGAAAGCAGTTGTGATGATAGCTCGGTAGCTTTGATGAAATTAGGTACTTTTGAGCTTAAATTTTATAAAAAAATCACTCAAGAAAATGAGCATAGTAAATACGGCGGCGTAGTTCCAGAACTTGCGGCTCGTCTTCACGCCGCAGCTTTGCCGCGCTTGATAGAAGAGATAAAGCCATATTTTAGTGGTATTAAAGCCATCGCAGTTACAAACGAACCGGGTCTTAGCGTCAGTTTGATCAGCGGTGTGAGCGTCGCTAAATCCTTAAGTGTAGCTCTAAATTTACCTATTATCGCAGTAAATCATCTGATAGGACATATTTACTCTTTATTTTTGGGTAATGAGCCGGTTTTTCCGCTTGGAGTTTTGCTTGTCAGTGGCGGACATACGCTCGTGCTAAATATCGATGAAAACGGTGTTATAAGCATACTTGCTACTACTAGTGATGATAGTTTTGGTGAGAGTTTCGATAAAGTAGCAAAGATGATGGATCTTGGCTATCCAGGTGGAGAAGTTATACAAAATTTGGCTAAAAGTGGTGATAAAAATCGTTTTAAATTTAGCGTTCCTTTAAAATACGATAAACGTTTAGAATATAGCTTTTCTGGGCTTAAAAACCAAGTACGCGTTCAAATTGCGAATTTAGGAGATCTTGGCGAACAAGACATAAGTGACGTAGCTGCTTGCTTTGAAGAGACTGCCGTAAATCATATAATCGATAAATTAGAAAAGATTTTTGATAAATTTGAATTTAAAAATTTCGGAGTGGTAGGTGGAGCTAGCGCGAATTTAAATTTAAGAAATAAGCTAGAAAAACTTTGCTCTAAATTCGGTTCAAATTTACTTTATGCGCCTCTTAAATTTTGTAGTGATAATGCGGCTATGATAGCGCGCGCTGGAGCCACTAAATTTAAAAATGGCGAGTTTGAAGACGCTTTAACGATGCAGATTCATCCACGTTCAAATTTAGAGCTCATAAGACTTAAATGATAGTTATGATATAATTTAAAGATGAAATTTCTAGCATTAATAATTTTTGTCAGCGTTAATGTTTTCGCGTTTTCTCTTACGATAAACAGCGGTAGGCAAAACGGTAACGATTATTATGTTTTACATTTAGAAGATATCTTTGATATAGAATGCAAGGCAGAGCAAGACGCACAAAACATTTATACTTGTAAAGTTTTAGGTAGTCTTGATGATAAGATCAGAAATCAAAATTTACCGTTTGCAGATATTTTATTTGAAAAAAGCGGCGATAGTTACAATGTTATCATAAGAGCAAAACAAAAATCTAGGCTTATAAATGCTGGCGTGAGTCTGTTTAATACACAAAATCCAAAGCAAAAAACAGCTGATTTTTCTAAACATTTTACTATACTCATCGGACAAAACATAATAGAATCGCCGAAAAATAGGGGCGTCGGTATAGATTTTCCTATCACGTTTTTTAATGTTTTAAGACCTAGTATAGGTGCGCTAGATCTCAATAAAGAGCCGTTATCTTATGGAGATGGCGCTGATGTGGGCTCATACCTTAGTATCAAAAAAAGCTATGATAGCAAAGCATATAGCGAAGCGTTAAAAGATGCTAAAAAAGCACTTGAGCTTCATCCTCAAAGTATCTTTGCAAGTGAGTTTTGGCTTTATTATCTACGCTCTTCGCAAAAGTTGGCAAAAAGAGCAAACGACTATAAGCTAGCAGAGCAGTACGCTGATGATATAATAAATAGTGGTAAAAGGTGGATGAAAAACTATCCTTCTGATAGAAATTATCCTGAAGTTTTATATCTCATCACAGAAGCTTACCTTGATAAAGATATGACAAGTGATGCAAATTACGCTCTTGATATACTTATGACGGAGCATCCAGACTCGCCTTGGACGAAAACTACCATACTAGCTTACGCAAACGCTCTTTTAAATAAAGGAAAATTAGAAGATGCGGTGCGACTTTACGAAGATGTTTTATACTCGACAAGCGATCTCGATCTAGCAAGCAGAGCAGCCATAAAGCTAGCAGATGCTAGTATATCAAAGCAAAAATTTGATGATGCAAAAGAATATATCCAAAAGGTTATAGACTCAAATCAAAAGTATTTTGCTGAGGATCTTGCAAACTCTATGGAACAAGCCGCCGCTTTTAGGGATAAGGGTATGCAAGGTATTGCTTCACAAATTTATAGGATTGTTTTTGAATACTCAAAAAGAGGTGACAACTTTTATGAAACAGCGCTTCGAAATTTAGGCCTAAGCTTGTCAAAAATATCTGGGGCTAAAGAAGCTTATGAGTACTTGCAAAGATATCAAAAAGAATTTAGCGGTAGCGAGTTTATACCTGAGGTATCAGTCGCTTTAGATAGATTGTTTTTTGATTTAAACGGTACAAACGAAGAAAAACATAAAAACTACGCTCAGCTTATGGACAAATACAAAGGCTTAGATATAGGGAAAAAAGCTTTAAAAGAAGAAGTTAAGCTTAGCTTTGAAGAGAAAAATTATAAAAAAGTTTTAGGTTTTGGTGAGCAAATTTTGGATCTAAATGATAGTGATTCTACAAAATTTCTTAAAGATTCGGCTAGTTTTTTAGCAAATTTAGCAAATCAAAGCGGAGATTGTAGAACGCTAGTAAATATAACAAATAAATACGATTTAAAAGATGCTATAAAAGATAAGTTCAAGCTTTTTAATTGTCTTATGAGAACTGCAAAATACGATGAAGCGTTGAATTTAGCAGTATCTCACATCAGAGATGATGACTTGCACGATAGAGTCGAGTGGCTCTCAAATACAAGCAGGGCTCTTTATGAAGTAGGCAGGTATGAAGAGTGCATAAGGGCTTGCGATGAGGCTATGAGCCTAGCTTCTACTATAAAATATTCCGATCCGACAGCGGCGATTTTTTACCGTTTTTATTCGCTTTTAAAGCTAAATAGATTTGAAGAAGCACTAAGTAGTATAAATGCTCTTGAAAGTTTAAGGGGAAATGATATACGTTTAGTCGAAATTTACGATGCTGCAGCAAAATATGCAAAAGACAAGGGCTTTGATAGTGCTGCGCTTAATTATTCAAAAAAAGCTATTGATATGCAAAGAAAATTAGGCATTAGTACGTTTAGTCCAGATATTGATTTTATATATATATCATCACTCTTAAAAATAGCCAAATTTAATGAAGCCTTAAGTGTGGCTAGAGCTTTGCTAGGCATTAATATGCCTCCGCAGAGTAGAATCAGAGCCTTATATCAAGTGGCTGAAATTTATATCTCTATGAATGAGCCAAACTCGGCTAAAATTTATGTAGATGAGTGCTTGAAGATGAGACTAGACTCGCCTTGGAAAAACCTATGTGAGCAGCAAAGTAAGCTTATAAATTAGCTTTTATATCGGTCAGAATTTCATCAAATCCGCTTTGGAATTTTACTTTTTTTGTATTTGGGAACTGAGATTTATTGAACGTGCGTTGCCTTTTTGCTAGCTGGATAGTATGAGTAGCTATAAGCCAGTAAAGCTTATATACGCTAGATTTTTGGTTTTTAAGCTCATTAAGAATGCAGTTTTTATCAAATTTATCTGAATTTAGATCATTCAAACCGAAATTTTCGAATTCTCCCTTGCCGCGTAAGAATTCCCCACATTCCTTAAGCCCTATACATTTTAACGATTTTGCTTCAAATCCGTATTTGTCAAAAAGCAGATGAGCTTCGTTTAAAAGCCCTACTTCAAGCATCTTTTTGGTTCTTAGATATATCCTATCTTTGAGCTCTTCTTTATCCCAGCAGATCTCATAAATATCGATATTTTCGATAACTTTTTTATTTGTGTTTTGTTCTAGCCAAATAGTTGGAATACACTTTGAAAATTCATAAATTTGATACCATTTGTGAAGTCGAAATTTATCATTTTTACTAAATTTAGCACAAAATTTCTCATCGATTTTTAAGGCTATTTCCCAGATCTCATCATCGCTTAGTTTTATGTCGCATTCTGGAATTTTGGGGCTTAGCCCTTCTAGCATAGCTTTTAGATAAAAACCGCTTCCTCCTGTGATGATGAGCGGACAATTTTTAGATCTCGCGTAAGACACTGCTTTTTTATACTCGTCTATGAAGTTTCCTACACAAAAATGCTCGTTTGGATAGACTAAATTTATACCAAAATGGGTTATCTCTTCTAATTGTTCTTTGCTAGGTTTTGCGCTTGCTATATTGATATCTTTATAAAGACAGAGCGAATCAAGGCTCAAAATGACAGCGTCAAGCCTTTTTGCTAGTTTTATCCCCAGCTCACTTTTACCACTAGCAGTCGTTCCGATAAGTGCAAACTCAAAAAACACGAGCAACCTTTTTTTGGTTTAATTTTATCAAAAAAATATCAATAATTATAAATTTATGAAATATTTGCTACAATGATAAACTTAAAGGAAAATAATGAGCAAATTTATTCAAATTTTAAAAGATATAAATGAACTTATAGTTTTTAAACATTCCGTTTTTGCATTACCGTTTATATTTATGGCTATGATAGTTTCTAGTAAATTAGTAAATGGTACTATGTGGTTTGGTTTGTCGTTGCTTTTTTTAGGAATTTTGTGCGCAGTTAGCGCTAGAAACTACGCAATGGCGCTAAATCGTTATCTTGATGAGGATATCGATAGGCCAAATCCAAGATGTGCTTCTCGTCCTAGTGTAGATGGTCGCATAGGTAGAAAAAATTTACTTTTATTTATAATCGCAAACGCTGTTATTTTCGTTGTTACCGCATATTTTATCAACTCTTTGGCTTTTTGGCTCAGCTTTGTATTTCTTATCATTTTAGGCGGGTATTCTTATTTTAAGCGTTTTTCTCATTTAGCTCATCTTGTTTTAGGACTAAGTCTAGGACTTTCTCCTATAGCCGGCGCCATCGCTGTAAGTGGCACTATACCGCTTTGGTCTATTTTATTATGTCTTGGAGTCGTATTTTGGGTGGCTGGATTTGACGTGCTTTATTCATTACAGGATATGGATTACGATAGAAAAACAGGACTTTATAGCATACCAGCGATATACGGACAGCAAGCATCTATGTTTATATCTGCTTTGTTTCACGGCTTGTGCGTTCTGTTTTGGCTGCTATTTATAGGTGCTAGTCATTTGGGCTTTTTTGCGTATTTAGGAGCTATTATAGCGGGATTTATACTTTTTAAAGAGCATAGGATAGTAAGGGCCGATTTTCAAAAGATCGATAAAGCTTTTTTTACGTTAAACGGTTACTTAGGCATTATGTTCTTTGTTTTTATTTGGATTGACTTATGGTAGACTTTAGACTTATAGCTTCGCAAATTTCAGTGAAATTCGAAGAGGATGATGGTAATAAGTTTGAGCTTGAGTTTAACTCGTCTCGTGCAAATATAGAAGAGTGGCTTAGTCTAGCAAAAGCTAGAGGCGAGGCTGAAAACTCAGATCCGCTTACTTTAAAATTGCTAGTTGAGCTTTATAAAAAAGTAGATGAGCTTTCAAATTTAATAAAACATGAAAAGTCGCCGCAGACTCCTTTAAAATATCATGAGATTACGAGTTTGATAGGATTTGAAGGTTTTGAGTTTAAAAACGAATGCTTAGATCCTAGCAAAATCTACTTTGCAAGAGTTTCCTTGCCTCTTTTTATAAAACGTGACATTCTTTTGTATTTTGAAGCACTAAGTACTAAGACTGCAAAGATAATAAGAGTATCAAGAAATGATGAAAAAGAGTGGTCGATGTATGTAGCAGAGAGTGAAAGACTAGAGATAAGGAAGCAAAAAAGCAATGGGTAGTGAGGTTTTGATCTACATATGTTTTAGCGTGATTTTAGTAGTGATGTTTGTTTATATAAATTTGAAAGATAAAGAAGCTAGGAAAAAGTTTTCTAAATTTGAGATAGTTTTAGAAGAACTTATAAAAGAAAATTATCAGCTCAAAAAGCAAATTTCATCTCTCCCTAAAACCCAAGTAAATGACGATAGTGGTATTATAAAAGTCGCTTTAGAGCATGTTGATGAAGCGTTAAATTTAAAAGTAGCGCCGATGTTAGAGAGTCTAAAAAGCATAGAAAAAGTTATAGACGACTTTCAAAATGATCAGCAAAATAGACTTTATAGCTTAGAAGAGCGAACAAAAACATTTACTAAGATCACTCCGCCTAGCTTTGATAGTGAAGAAGATAGGATAATAGAGCTTTATAACGCTGGAAAAAGCGTAGAAAGCATAGCAAGAGACCTAAGGCTAAGCGTCGGAAGAGTAAATATGGTCTTAAAATTTCATAAGGTGATTTGATGTTAATTGATAGTTATGGTAGGGTTGTTGATTATCTTAGAGTTTCGGTAACTGAAAGGTGTAATTTTCGCTGTCGTTACTGCATGCCAGAAGAGGGCATTGAAAATATCTCTCATCAAAATGTGCTAAGCTACGAAGAGATGTTTGAGTTTATCAAAATTTGTTTAGATAACGGCGTTACGAAGATCAGGCTAACGGGCGGCGAACCGCTTGTTAGAAAAGGTGTTGAAAACTTTGTGGCTATGATAAATAACTATAAGCCAAATCTTGATCTTGCTATGACTACAAATGGCTATCTTTTGGCAAAAAAAGCAAAAGCCCTGAAAGAGGCGGGACTCAAACGTTTAAATATATCTTTAGATACTTTAGACAGACAAAAAGCTGCTTTTATAGCTAGAAAAGATGTTCTTGATGAGGTTATAGATGGTATAAATGAAGCTGCAAATTTGGGCTTTGGGGTTAAGCTAAACACTGTGGCGTTAAAAGGTGTAAATGATGGCGAACTTCTTGATCTAATGGAATTTGCAAAAAGTAAAAACGCCCAAATTCGTTATATAGAATTTATGGAAAATAGTAGCGCTTGTAGCGAGTTAAGAGGGCTTAAAAAAGATGATATTTTGAGCTTGATCTCAAAAAAATATAAAGTAAAAGAGATAACAAAAAGTCCACATAGTCCATCAAGCCTTTTTGAGCTTGAAGACGGTTATAAATTCGGTATAATCGATCCACACAAACATGACTTTTGTGCTACTTGTAATCGCCTAAGACTCAGCGCGGAAGGGCTTTTGATACCATGTCTTTACTACGAAGATGGAAAAAGCATAAGAGAAGCAATGAGGGCTGGAGACATCAAAAAAGCATGCGAGATACTAAGAGAAGTCATAGAAAAAAAGCCAGAGAAAAACAAATGGGAAAATGACGGTAAAGGCGAGATATCTAGCCGTGCATTTTACCAAACAGGCGGCTGATGGTAAGAGTAGTCGAGCATTTTACTAGCATTCAAGGCGAGGGTAAATTTAGTGGTCGTTACTCACTTTTTATCCGCCTTGGAGGATGCAACCTTTCTTGCAAGGGTTTTGGCGTCAAGACAAGGTCTCCAAAAACAGGCGAGATATTAGTCGGTTGTGATACGATCAAAGCGGTGCAAACATCGCATTTTGGGCATAGTAAATTTGATTATAAAGCTCTTGTAAATTTAGTAAAAGAAACGGAGTTTAAACCTCTCATCGTGATAACGGGCGGTGAGCCGCTACTTTGGCATAAAGATGAAGATCTGATCAAATTTGCACAGTGGTGTTTTGAGCAAGATTATGAAGTGCATTTTGAAACAAACGGCACTGTTTTTGTGGATTTTGATAAATTTGAAGTGTATAAAAAGTCTAAATTTGCAGTAAGCGTAAAACTATCCATAAGCAGTGAGCCAAAATCCAAAAGAATAAATCAAAAGGCCTTACAAGCGATCTTTGCTAACGCTGATGCATTTTATAAATTTGTGATTTGCGGAAGTGAGATTGATGAGATAAACGAGATATTGGAGCTACAAAACGGCGAAGTTTGGTGTATGCCTCTTGGCAAAGACCGCTTTGAGCTAGGCAAAAACGCCTTAAATGTAGCAGAGTTTTGTATCAAAAACGGTTTTAACTACTCTGATAGACTCCACGTGCGCTTATGGAATGATAAAGAAGGCGTGTAAGTCAGCTTCTAGGTAGGGCTTTGTCTTTTTGGTCTATTGTAAATATAGGTTTTAAGCTTAGCACTCTAAAAGTATCTGTTTTACAGCTTTATAGTCGATATTTTCGTGTTCTCCCGCTATTAAATTTCTTTGCTTAAAACGTTCACTTATCAAATTTGCAACGCTATTTTTTTCTAAGCCGATTTGTGCTAGAGTAGTTGCTATGCCAATGCTTTTAAAAAAGCTTTCGATCTCGTCTATACAGCCTTTTGCTGTGTTTAGCTCGTCTAAATTTAGCCCAAAAATTTCACGCCCCATTTTGGCTAATTTGGCTTTTTTAAACTTGAGATTATATCTTAAAAGTCTAGGCGTAACGATAGCAAGGCTTAGTCCATGATCCAAACCATAAACCGCGCTTAGCTCGTGACCTATGGCGTGACTTGACCAGTCCACAATACATCCTACATTGCACCAGCCATTTAGCGCACAAGTTGCAGCCCAGCATAAATTCGCTCTCGCATCATAGTTTTGCGGATCATTTATGGCGATTTTTGCGTTTTTTATCACGGTTTTTAATACTGAAAAACAAAATCCATCTTGTACGCTCGTATTTAAATCTACAGTCGCATACTGTTCTAGTATATGTACGAAAGTATCAACTATACCGTTCTGAATTTGGGCTAGCGGAAGGCTAAAAGTTGTTTTTGGGTCTATGATGCTAAACTTAGGATATAAAAGCTCATTTCTAAAGCTTCTTTTTATCTTTAAGCTATCATTAGATATAACCGAAACACAGTTCATCTCGCTTCCAGTAGCCGGTAAGCTCATCACACAGCCAAGCGGCAAAGCTTTATCAAAATACACTCTTTTGCCGACTATATCCCAAGGATCCCCATCAAATTTAGCTGCAGCGGCTATAAATTTAGTGGCATCCAAAACACTTCCACCCCCAACACTAAGTAAGAAATCTATACTCTCACGCTTTATTAAATTTACAGCTTTTAAACAAGTTTCGAGTTTAGGATTTGGCTCTATACCCCAAAACTCGCTTATGTTATGCTTATTTAGAGCGTTTTTTACTTGTTCGTATATGCCATTTTTTCTTACGCTTCCGCCACCGAAAATAACTAGTATTTTTAAATTTATTGGCACTAAATTTGATAAATTTTGTATCGTATCGCTACCGAAAATCACCCTTGTCGGACATATAAAATTAAAATTGTTCATTTAAAACCACGCTATAAATTTGATAATTTTTTTCATTGTATCTTAAATTTTCTAAAATTATACAATTAGGTTATTCAATGCATGAAGCTAAAATGATCTTATTTTGTCCAAAATGTAGACAATCTACATATAATTCTATAAAATCTCTTAGGGTAAATACGCTATCTTGCTGTCATTGTGGCGAGAAATACTATGCAGATGCATTGCCAAAACTAGCTTTCAAATTAAGCAAAGAGTGGCATAGATTATTCAAAAAACACGCCAATGCCTATTTTTATTCTAGGATAGAGTTTGAAGGGATTTCAAGCAATACAACTCCACATCAGAAATTTTTTTTAAAGAAGTAGATAACCATCAAGACAAAAACTATAAAATACACATTTCCCCAAGATTTGATATAATCGGTTATCAATTTAAATGTATAAATACAAGTGTAAAGATGTTTTTACACGATGATAGTATATTAGACCCTAGATATTATGATATACCAGCGTTTTATAATTTTTCATATACTTTTAGCGAAATTACGGAAAAACCATATTATAAAGCTTCGCATAAAGATCTTTCTAGCACAAATGATGAATTTGCTGGATTATATCTTCTTGACTATTCGGATCTAATCCATTACACAAAATTGTACAACGCATATCTTCTAGCTTTTTGCACGGCCAATAAGACTTTTGCGATGTTTTTATATTAGCAATTTGTTTTGTTATTTCAAAATCACAACGCTTAATAAAGTCATAATTACACCCCATAAAGCTGAGTGTTTTTAAAAATCTTTCCGCTACCTTACCTATCTCTTGACTATCCATACATCTATTGCACGATTCAATACGACATCTTTTATTCATCTCACACCTTTCTTGCCAACTTAACAATAAAAATTTAAATAACATTTGTTAAATTTATCTTTTTGTGATAAAATTTTTAAATTGATTTCAAAATTATAGTATAAAATTTTAGACTTGTCAAGGTATTTTAATGAATTTAGCTCAAAAAATTAAACTTTTAAGATCGGAAAAAGATTGGACTCAGTATGATTTAGCACAAAATAGCGGAGTATCATTACAAAGCATAAAAATGTATGAGGCTGGAAAAAATAAAGGTATTACAACTACTATATTAAAAAAAATCGCTAATGCTTTAAATGTAAATGTAGAGTTTTTTCTAGACAGTGAATTTGGTTCGCCAATAAGTTCGCCAATAAGTTCGTCAAAAAATAAAAAATTGTCGTCAATAGTTCGTCAATCGCCAAATTTGTCTCCTAGTAAGCCTTTAAACGCTCCAAACCTTAAAAAGTCACAAGATACTATAAATATACCTTATTTTGAAGATACTTACGCTAGTGCAGGATCTGGAATTATAAATTATGATGAAACTCCTATTATCATGAGTTTTGATATAAATTTTTTGCGTGTATTTTTAAAGATTACTGGCTCTTTAAATAACTTGCATATCATAAACGCAAAAGGCGATAGTATGGAGCCTACTATAAGCGGTGGGGAACTACTATATATAAATCCTTACGAGAATGAACAGGGCGTTATTAGTGGGTGTATATATGTGATAAACTATGATGGCGATATTTTTGTTAAAAGAGTAGATAAAAATCCAGTCACAAAATCTCTTACGCTCATTAGTGATAACCCAAAGTATGAACCTATTAAGATAGAAGTAGCAGATCTAACAAATTGCAAAATAATAGGAAGAGTAGTAGCTCATACTTCTAGGATTTAAAAGCGATTTAATGGGCTTTTAAATGATTTTTAAAAACTTTGTAAAGTTTATGGAAAGAAAATGCAAAGAAGTGTAAAGTTAAATTCATTAGTTTGATTTTGCTAAAAATACTCTCAAATATCGCTAAAATCAATCTCTAAGCCATTTTTATATCAGTTAGATTTTAAATAACTCTTTACAGAATAAAAGCGGATGAAATCAATAAAGAGAACATCACAAAGCCGTTAAATGAGTTTAATAAAAAAGTGGAATACTTATCAAAGAAATACGATTTTTTAGAACCACGGGCAAAAAATAGCAAAGTAAAAGAGCTATATGGATGCAATATAGCCAAATTTAGAGAAATAGAGACAAAAGTAAAATGTTTAGCAGGAATGAGAGAGTGCTATAAAAGACTAGATATTATCTGTAGAAAGATAGAAAAAGATTATTCAAGACAAAGATAAAAAGGGAAAAAATGGCCGTTTTTTAAACTTTAAGACTTATATAAGCTTATAAAATATAGCACTAAAGCCGATAAAATCGCTATTTAATAGTATTTTATGAATTGCTATTTTTTACAAAATGTTCTAAAAAAGTAAAAAAAAAGGGGGGGGGATAAAATATGGATAGACGTTATAATATATTTCAAAGGGCATACGAGACAATGACCGAGCTATCAAATACTCCTCTCCCTTTTGAGCAAATAAGCAATATGAGCGACAGAGAGATTATGTTTTTAAAAAAGACCATAGGGATGATGGCAAATTATCTTGACTCAATAGGCTTCGAATTTAAAGGTTTAAGCCAAGAAATCCTAACGTTTATCGATGAAGAGATAGAACAAAGAGGACAATCAAACTCGCTTTTGAATTAAAAACTCAATAATTAAAAAAGCACCGCTAAATATAACAGCAGTTCAAGACAAAGATAAAAAAGGAAAAAATAGCCGTTTTTTGAACTTTAAGCATTACGTAAGTTTTTATAAAGTTGTGTTTTACCACCTTTTTATAGGTATTTGGTGGAGTTTTTGGGCTAGTAAATTTTTACAAAATCTCAACAAAATGTCGGAAAATTTAGCGAAAATTTAGCAAAGTTTGGTGGGGCTTGATTGAAAATATCAAATGATACATAAAAAATTAATCTTATATATGTTTTTTATTGTTTTAATATATCTAAATTATACTTTAAAATATATTTTTATTATTTGTTTTTTATATGTTTTTAAACTAATAAATGATATAATTCATAAAATTTCAATACGCAAGGAAACGCAATGATTGTATCAATTTGTAATGAAAAAGGGGGAAGCGGGAAAAGCACTCTAGCAACAAATATTGCCATTAATCAAAGTCTATCTAAAAAACGAACTACCGCTATTAATAGATACGGATCCACAAAAATCAATAGCTACATTTTTAAATATAAGAAATGAAGAAAATAACCCAAAGGTTTTTGATTTTACATATAAATACGGTGAAAATTTAAAGGAATTTTTACAAAGTTATAATAGTAATAAAGACGTGATAATTGATACAGGCGGAAGAGATAGTAGAGAGATGAGAATAGCTATAGCTTTAAGCGATATGATTATAATTCCAACAATCCCAAGTCAATTTGACGTCAGCGTATTAGATAAAATGGTGAATATAATCAAGATGGCAAAGGAGCAAAACGAAAAACTCGTAGCCTATATAGTAATCAATAGAGCCTCGACAAATCCATTTTTATATAAAAAAATTGAAAGTCTAAGAAACTTTATAGAAGAGATAGAACAAGATTATATAAAACTGTCTCAAACAATCGTATACGAGAGAGAACGATATAAAGTAGCAACCCAACTAGGTCTTGGTGTAGTTGAAATGAAAGACGGCAACAAAGCTGAACAGGAGATAAGAGATTTATGTAATGAGATTTGTACCTGATATATAAAATAACAAAAGAAGAGCGGTAATGGCAACTGTAGAAGTAACTTCAGTAGCACTGATTTTGCTAACATATTTAATGCTTTGGGATTAAGTGGAGGATACGTTCACAAAGATAAAATAAGAGAACATTGCTTTGAGATGAGCGATGGAGTATATAAAATGGATAGAGCACTATCACGCTCTATCACAAGCATCTTAGTAAAAAATTAAAAATAAAAAAAGGATAATAAAGATGAATTTTAAAAAAACTACAAATTCAATTGAAAATTTAGATGCGTTTATAGATGGGGCAGATACACAAAAGGATACTTCAATAGATAAAAAAGTCTCAGTTGTTACAAAGATATCTAAAGAGTTAAGCAATAAAATTAAACTAAAATATCCAAAAATGCCATTAACAAAATATATAGAACAGGCATTAATGGTAAAAATTCCACATATAAATGAAGATATACTGCTAACGATATGCCAACAAGCAGAATGGTTTAACACAAGCATAGCGGACTTTGTGCGATATAAAATGGGATTAATGGAGGCACCAGAGCCAAATGAGCTAAATAAAAACGAAGAAAAACTTGAAAATAAAATTTTATATGTTAGCAATGATAATAAGAAAATTATAAAAAGAAATGCAGAGAATATAGGCTTAAGCCTATATAGGTATTCAGAAATTAAAATTAAGGCAACCTATGAACTAAAAGATATTTTTACATTTGAAGAATTGATGCAATTTAAAGCAGAAGCGATGAATTACGATCTAGAATTAGATGAATATATTGCAATGAGAATAAAGGGATGATATAAACAATAAAAAATGCATGAATGATAGAAAACACTAAAGTTCCTACAAAGTAGGGTGACTCTCTACACCCTCAAATCATCTGCTTTATCTGGTGGAAGACAATATGAGAGCTGTAACTATTCCTATTATCATAAGTGAGCAAACGCCAAATATAGCAAAATTCTCAAATGTCATTTCTAAAGAATGCAAACTTTCTCTTGCTATTTGCTCTATGGTTTTATTACTTTCTTCTATCATTTTCAATCATATTCAACCAAGTTATTCAAAAAGCTCAATCCAAATTTTTGTAAAAACAACACCTAATAAGAATGCAATAACGTACATTGCAAGAAATCCTACTAACTCGTCCATAATCAATAATTCCTTATTAGTCTTAATTTGTAAGCTCTGTATTTTATGGCAATTTATTATTTATTATTATATCCATTCTCTATGAAGCATCTTTTAAAATAAATTTAAAAGAATAGCCGATAACATTTTTCTTTGAGCCATCTGCTATTTTCTTTTCAAAAATAATCTTTTTAAAATAGCTTTCGTCAAGTTCGCTAATGGATGGTTTTATTACAAAGCGATCTAGGTCGGTGACATTATAGGTCATAGGAGTGCTCATAAATTTTTCAAAATCATCTCTACTAAAATTTACACATTTAAAACCATCTTTGTCGGCTTTGATGTTATCATATTGATGTAGCAAGCGATACAACGTCTTAGCAAATTTACCACGAATGGAGACAAAGTCGTTTAAATCTATTCTCATAAATTTAAGAGTACTAAATAAAACATCAAGAGCGATAGGATTTAATCTAAAGCTTAAAGATTGTTTATTTCTAAAAATTTTTATATCAGTAAAAAATACGCCAACAGTAGTTATTTCATCATCTTTGGTAATTTCAACACTTCTATAAATGGCAGCACCATTTTGCCCCAATACCTTAGATCTAAAATTCTTTACTTCATCATTAAATCTAGTTTTATTCAAGCCAGACGGCATAAATCTACAAATTTCAGAGTAAGGCATTTCTATGAAGCCTCTATTTTCAACATATCCTTTTTGCTTTGCAAACCAACAAATCGTAAAGAATATGTCATAATCTCTAGCTGTAAAATTAACAGGGAAAAGAATAGAATTCATCTTATTTTTAAAAACAAGAGAACCATCTGATTTTTTGAAATTCTTTTTTGAGACCTCTAACACAAATTCACCTTTCTCAAAATAGAAAGAAAAGTCGCTCATATTTATACCTCATAATCTAAAATTTGATTACGATTTTAAAATACTTTTAATGTGTTAAAGCTTAAATTTAAATAAATTTAGCTTCCGCTTCTATTTTTCTCTATTTCTGCCAAACTTGCGGATACTTCTGCTATTTGGGATAATAGACTACTTGCTTTTTGAGATAGAGTTTGAACCATATCTTGAGCATATTTGTTCGTATCGTTTTGATACTGTGCTATTTGCTTTTGAATAGTTTCGAGCTGTTTTTGTAGCTGTTCTAAGCGCTTTTCTAACATTTTCTTTATGGCTTCTATGCTGCTAGAACTGCTACTTGTTTTGCTTGTTTGAGATGAGCCTGAAGATCTGTTTTGATCTGCTTTAACACTAGGTTTTAGTGAGTTTTCATTTTGTGATACAACTCTATTTATCTGAGAAATATTTAAATCATAAGACACTATATATCCTTTAAAATAAAATATCTAAGTTATATATCGTCAAATTTGATTTTATTGTGATTTTTAAGTGTGAGTAGAAAGATAAATAAAAAGCAAGCCTTTTTAAGGCCTGCTTAGCAACGATTATAGTTTATCGCCATTTTCGCTAAGATAAGAAGCAACACCATCAGTAGAAGGTTTCATACCCTTATCGCCTTTACTCCAACCAGCAGGGCAAACTTCACCGTGCTCATTTGTAAATAGCATTGTATCTACCATTCTTACCATTTCATCAATGTTTCTTCCAAGTGGAAGGTCATTTATAACAGCGTGTCTTACTGTTCCGTCTTTATCTAGTAAGAAGCTACCTCTTAGAGCAACTGCCTCATCAAATAATACGTCAAATCCTTTTGCCCACTCTTTTTTAAGATCTGCAACTAATGGAAATTGAACTCTGCCGATACCACCGCATTTTACGTCAGTCTCTCTCCATGCAAAGTGGCAATACTCGTTATCGCAACTTACACCGATAACTTCGATGCCTCTTTCTTTAAATTCTTTATATCTATGATCAAATGCTATAATCTCACTTGGGCAAACAAAAGTAAAATCTTTTGGATAGAAAAATACTACCGCACCTTTTGGTCCTATATTTTTGTAAAGTTCGAAATTCTCTTCGATTTGTCCATTGCCAAGTACTGCTACACCGCTTAGTTGTGGTGCTTTGTTTGTTACTATCATAAGTAATCTCCTTAATAATTTTTATTTGTACGTATATTATATTAAATATAGTTTAATTAATTTTAAACGCTACTACCTTTTTTAGGTTATTTATACAAAAACATACAAATTTAGTACAAAATTACACATTTAATATATTTTTATTGAATTTAAATGCAATTTTTCTTTAAAGATAAATTTGGCTAAATTTAGCTATAATCGACCAATTTTTTAATGTAAGGAAAAAAATGTTTGGTGACTTTTTTTCAAAAATAAGACGAAAACAATCAGATCCTAGCGAAGCACCAACCCACTGGATAAAGTGTAATAGCTGTAACTCTTTAATGTATTATAAAGAAGTCGAAGCATGCTATAATGTATGCCCAAAATGTGGCTACCATATGAGACTTAGCCCTAAAAAAAGAATAGAACTAATAGCAGATGATGGAAGTTTTGTTGAATTTGATTCAAATTTAAAGCCGATCGATCCACTTAAATTCGTAGATAAAAAATCATATAAAAAAAGAATTAGCGAGAGCGAAGAAAAGACGGGCAAATCAAGCTCCGTTATCTCAGGAGAGGCCACCATAGACTCGGTTCCTATACAGCTAGTTGTGTTTGATTTTGGATTTATGGGAGGAAGTCTTAGCTCAGTAGAAGGCGAAAAAATCACAAGAGCTGCCAAAAGAGCCATAGAAAAAAGGCAAGCTCTTATTATAGTAAGCGCCAGTGGTGGTGCAAGAATGCAAGAAAGTACGTTTAGCCTTATGCAAATGAGCAAAACAAGTGCTGCCCTCAAACTTTTAAGTGATGAAAAACTTCCATTTATATCTATTTTAACAGATCCTACTATGGGCGGAGTTTCAGCCTCATTTGCTTGGCTTGGTGATTTGATCATCGCAGAGCCAGGAGCACTTATAGGATTTGCCGGCCAAAGAGTGATCGAACAAACCATAAAAGCCAGCTTGCCTGAGGGTTTCCAAAGAGCAGAATTCTTACTTGAGCATGGTCTGATAGACGCCATAGTCCCTAGAGGCGAACACAAAAAATACATTGCAGATATGGTAAGATTTTTAACAAATAACCCAAAAATAGAACAAAAGATAGATTTTAAATTTAAGGCGGTTTGATGCAAATTTTAGTTCATTGTATTCAAAAAAACAGTGATGATTTTAAAGAAATAAACGAATACATAAAAATGAGCTCAAAATGGGCCGATATAAAAGATATAAATAAATTTAATTCTCAAATAGCAAAAGCACAAAGCCTATCAAAACAAAATGCTCACGTTGCTTATGACAACGTTTATATGCCTTGTGTAGATGGTTTTTGCATAGGGCTTGACGAAAAAGGCGACGAACTAGACAGCCCACAGTTTGCAGATCTTCTAAAAGACAATCAAAAAATTTCATTTTTTATCGGCGGTGCTTACGGTCTAAGCTCGGAATTTAAGTCAAAAATGAACAGGTTAGTAAGTCTATCTAGGCTTACTTTGGCGCACAAAATAGCAAAGCTTATGCTTTTTGAACAAATTTTTCGTGGTCTTTGCATAAATGCAAATCATCCATACCACAAATAAAGGAATTCGATGACAAACAGCGATTTAGAGTATTTTAAAAAACTTCTTGAAGAAAGAAAATTACAAATCAAAAAAAATATCTTAGATGCCACCGATGAAATAAATGGATTAAGAGACAGCGGAGCAAGTGATGAGTTTGATTTTGCAAATATAAGCGCAGACTCCATTTTAGAACAGTCTATCTCTTCAAAACAAAAACAAGAGTTAAACGAAATAGGCGTAGCTTTAACAAAGATAGCAAACAAAACTTATGGAATTTGTGAAATGTGCGAAGATGACATAGACATAGAACGTCTAAAAGTAAATCCTCACGCACGCCATTGTATAAGCTGTAGAGAACTGATAGAAAAAAATAATAAAAACAAGGATTTAAGATGAAAGCAAGAAGATATATACTGTATTCTATTTTATATGTTGCCTTGGTTTGGGTACTAGTTTTCACATTTTTTAATGGACGTTTTACGATAAGCGTACTTGAATACAGTATAGACTTGCCTATCGCATCATGGGTCATCTTACCAGTAGGGCTATTTGCGTTACTTAGCATCTTACATATGAGTTACTACGGGTTTAAAAACTTTTTAGATGCTAGAGCAGTAAGAAGCGATCTTCAACTCTATAACATACTTGCAAAAGAGGTTTTTTTAGGGCTTGAGTCAAATAAAGAGTTTAAAACAGATCTTTTTTTAAATCCTAGCGAGGCTACTAAAGCACTATCTCCATGGCTAAATTTAGGTGAACCTAAATTTAATAATGATGATCTAAAGCTGGCTTACGAGACTTCGCAAAAGATCAAAAACGGTGAAGCTTGTGAAATTAAAAAAGTTAAACTTTTAAAAACAAATCCACTATTTATACAAAATGAAAAAAATAAGATAAAAGCCGACTATAAGTACGCCTTGAGCGTATTATCCACAAAAGGCGATATAAACGAAAGTCTATACAAAGAAGCATATAACGCCTTGATAGAGTATGGAACTTACCTAGAAATATCTAAATTTGATCTAAAATATTCTAATGAAGATATCATAAAACTCATAAATAGATATGTTGAAGATAAAAACTTTGAGATAGCAACTTCTGATCTGTTTAACATCATCAATAAAAATCAATTTGAGTGTGAAGAATATATCAAAATGGCTATAAATTTAAAAACAAAAGTAGCTCCAGATAAGCTAATGGGCATATTTGACAAGCTTAGAAATGAGCATTCAAATGCTAGTGAAGCTTACTTATATCTGCTTTATGATTTTCAAATGATAGAAGAGCTAAGAGAAGCTTTGGCAAGCTCTCAAAACGATGATTTTGACAAATTAAAAACTCTTATGTTTTTAAGAGATAATGGAAAAATGATATCCGCAGATATTTTCTATAAATGATAGACTTTAGCTCAAAGCCTCTGTTTTTAGCCCCTTTGGCCGGATTTTCTGATATCGCGCTCAGGGGCGTAGTCAAAAAATTCGGTTGTGATGTTACGACAAGTGAAATGATAAGCTCTAACGCTTTGGTTTATGAGTCAAGCAAAACTCTTGCTATGATAGAAAAAAATACGGCAGAAACGCCATATATAGTTCAAATAGCAGGAAGCGACAAGCGCATTATAGAACAAGCCGTTTTGATATTAAATGATATAGAGGGTATAGACGGTATAGATCTAAACTGTGGATGTCCAGTTCCTAAAGTAGTCAAACAAAATGCCGGTTCTGCTCTTTTAAACGATATAAATTTACTATGTGGCATTTTAGAAACTATCAAAAAAACTTCCAAAAAAAGATATACATCGGTTAAAATTCGTCTTGGATTTAACCAAAAAACGGCACATTTGATAGCGCGAGATCTACAAAACGCCGGATGTGATTATATCTGCGTTCATGGACGTACAAGAGCCGGTGGATACAGCGCAAAAGTTGATTATGATGCAATCGCTAAAGTGAAACAAAGCGTAAATATACCAGTCATTGCAAATGGCGATATAAACAGTAAGAACATCGAAGAGGTTTTTGAACAAACCGGCTGCGATGCAGCGATGATAGGAAGAGCGGTAATCGGTCAGCCGTGGATCTTTTATGAGATAAAAAATAAAAAAAGTATAGATCCTAAGCTCAAAAAAGACATTATTATAGAGCATTTTGATCAGATGATAAAACATTATAAAGATCAAGGAGTAGCGATCTTTAGAAAACACCTACACGAATACTCAAAAGGTATAAACGGTGCAAGTTCTTTTAGAAACGATATAAATTCCATAAGAAACAAAGATGAAATGCTCCAAGCCATAAAAGCCTTTTTTTAGATGCAAGGCTATATATTGCGCGTACAAAAGGTGCGTGATGAGGACTGTTTAGTCTTTATACTTACCGAAAATAAACTAGTAAAATCATATAGGTTTTACGGCGCAAGACACCCTGTTATCACTCAAGGCTTTAAGCTTGATTTTGAGCTTGAAGGCGGAGGAGTATTTTTACCCCACCTTAGAAATACTATGCATTTAGGATTTAAATGGCTTTTTGAAAGAGAAAGACTGCTGGTTTGGCAACATTTTATGAGATTGCTTTACGAGCATTTAAAGGACGTAGAAGAACCTGGTGATTTCTACTATAATTTACTAGATGTATGCGCGTATAAATTTGAAAAACAAAATCCAAAACGAGTAATTATAGAGGCATATCTACAAATTTTGGATTTTGAAGGAAGACTGCATAAAGATATCTACTGTTTTTTATGCAATCAAAAAATAAAAGGAGAGCTATCTTTAGCTAGGAGTTTTCTACCATCCCATATCAGTTGTCTTAATAAGACCAAATTCTTGCATCAAGATATCACAAAACTATTTTCTTCAAAAAAATGTGCGCATATTAGCGATAATGACATAGACAGCCTTTATTATATCGTATTAGAAGGTCTTTAGCTAGTCAAAAGTTATAGCAAAAATAGCGGGTTTAAACAGTTTTTTGATATTATCTTTTACCATCGAAAAGTTTTTTATACCCTTTATATGCAACGTATGATTTATAAACTCAAGACCTACTTCATCAGATACGCTTAGAGATTTCGCAAGTCCTAGCAAAAAGCTTAGCCACCAGACATCGCTCACATCAGGAAGTAAATTTGCAAACTCACCAAGATCCGTAACTTGCTTATTTTGATACTCTATGATAAGGGCTATCAAGGCTTTTTGCTCGTGAGTATAACCGTAATTAAGTCCATTTTGAACTAAATAACTACTATGTGCATGTTCTGAATAAAATCCGATAGACCTACCTATATTATAAAGTTTAGTCGCACAAAGCAGGTCTGGAAGATATCTATCATCGACTTTATGGATAGGTTTTAAGATATCAAACAACCTTTTTGCATATCTATATGTATTTTCATTGCCTCTTTTAGAAAATCTATCTTGCAAACTTCTAAGGCTTGGATTAAAGTTTTTTGGAAATTTGATACCAGGTCTTAGTATATTTGTAAGAAATATGCCTTCTCTAACTCCAGCACCACTTGTATATATAGTTTTAGCCCCTAGTTTTTTACTAAGTTTTGAAAAGATTATCGCGCCTTCTCTAATGGTATCATATCTGTCTTTTTTTATAGGAAAATCCTTCATATCAAAGATATTTGAATTTGCTAATTTTTCTATAAATGCAGAATGTTCAGCGTAAGGGTAAGAAAAGTTATGAACAAGCTTTAATGGATGTTTTTGTATCTGCATAATAGCATTTGATATAGCTCTAAGACTTCCTCCTATAGCCACTATATTGTTACTGGCAAACTCTTTTGGTAAGTTCTGCAAGACTTCATCTATAAATTTAGAAGCACCTGCTGTATTTTTCTTATCAAAAAATAGCTCTTTTATCCTCACTGTTCCTATATTTAAAGATATAGTATTCTCTATCTTGCCGTTTTTTATCTTAGCTAACTCAGTAGATCCGCCGCCTATATCTATAGTAGTAGCCTCATCAAGCGGAGAAAGTAAATTTAGCGCGGCGATCCCACCGTAGTACGCTTCTTTGTTGCCATCTATCACTTTTAGTCCGAGTCCAAGCTCTTTTTTGATCCTATTTATAAAGATATTTGAATTTGGTGCATCCCTAAGGGCCGAAGTACCTGCACATAAAACCTTATTAACTTTATAAAGTTTTATAAAATAGCTAAATTCTTTAAAAGCATAAAATACCTTATCCATAGCCGCGTCTTGTAACACTCCGCCGTTTTCATACGCGCCCTCTCCTAATCTTACTTTGATCTTATACTCACGCAATATATAAAATCCTAGCCTACTCGTACGTTCAAAAATAGCCATTCTAGCCGAATTTGAACCGAGATCGATGACTGCTACACGTTTAGGCATTAATTCCCTTCTAAATACTGTTCATGTTTAAATTTAAGCTCTTCTGGAGTTTCGATGTTGTCTGGATCTGGAATGATACAATCAACTGGACAAACCACGATACAAGCCGGTTCGGCATAATCGCTAATGCACTCGCTGCATCTATCTGGATCTATCATATATGTAGGCTCATCTTCATAAATAGCCTCATCTGGGCACTCTTCGCGACACGCATCGCAACTTATACAATCTTTTGTTATCATTAAAGACATTTTTAACCTTTCAAAGTAATTATTTCAAAGCAGGTTTATACTATATTTTCACTTTAAAATATTTGAATTTGGCATAATTTAACGCTTTTTTAAATTTACTGGTATGGTTAAAGTCGCTATCGCTCCGCTTAAGTCTTCTTTGTTTTTTATACTAACCGTGCCACCCATAGCCTGAGCAGCACCTTTTGCTAAGAAAAGCCCAAGTCCCGTGCCACCTTTATCGCCATATCTTTTAAATGGCGCAAACAGATCCTTGCTCTCATCTATCCCGCTACCGCTATCTATAACATAGACGCTAAACTCATTTCCTACTAAATTTGATCTGATCTCGATAGTAGCTCCAGCTGGAGAAAATTTGATCGCATTTTGCACGAAATTTTGTATCACGTGTAAAAAAAGCGTTTGCTGGACTAATATCTTTAAAGCTTGCGGTTTTAAATTTAGTTTTATATCTTTATTATCGCCTCTAGCTAGTATCAAAAAGTTATTTCCTATCTCATTTAGATAGGCTATGATATCGATATATACGGGCTTTTCAAACTGAGCTCCTTCTTGACGACCTATTTCTAAGATAGAAGTGATCATTTTATTCATTTGATTTATGGATTCGTTATTATTTTTCAGAGCTTCGATATATTTTTCAGCCTCTCTTTGTTTTATGAGCGTAACTTCATTTTTAGTTTTCATAACAGCAAGAGGGGTTTTTAGCTCGTGAGCGGCACCGACAAAAAGTTCTTTTTGATATTTAACAAACGTAAGTATCCGTCCGATCAGACGATTTATACTATCACCAAGAGGCTTAAACTCATCTGGAAGCTCATCTACACTAACTTCTTCTAAAAATCTCTCGTTTAATTTACTAAGCTTTAAACTCAAAAGCTTTATAGGAAGCAGCAACATCCTAGATAAAAATAGAGCGTAAAATAGTACTAAAAATATAGCAGTCGCGTTTATTATCAAAATATCAACCAAAATTTGATTTACTATATCGCTGTATTCCGTAGTATCTTTTTCTATCACCAAAAGCATAGTATCTTTAAATGGATAATACAGTGTTAAAAAAGTACTTTCTTCTCTTTGAGTTTGGATAAATTTAGGACGTGAAAGATTTTCTGAGTTTTCTTCTATTTTTATAACAGTCAAATCTTTGATATTCGGATAATAAAATTCCATATTTCCGATCTGCAGAGATTCGTTTGATAAAAGTATATTTTTAGCTTGTAAAGTTAAGCTTCCTACTATGTTTTCAAATATAGTGATCTTGATATAATGATACAACATCACCGAAAAAATTACAATCAGCATCGCTCCAGCAGATGCTAATTGTAATGCGAATTTAGTCCTTAAGCTTTTTTGGGAAAGCAAAATCTATATCCGCGACGTCTTACTGTTTCTATAGTAGAGATATTTAACGGTTTATCCATTTTTTGACGAATTTGATTGATAGCAACTTCGATAACGTTTGGAGTAACTAGCTCAGGTTCTTCCCAAATAGCATCTAAAAGCTGTTCTTTACTTACTATTTGATCGCTATGACGCGCAAGGTGAGTTAAAACTTCAAAAGGCTTTCCTTTTAGCTCTATCTCTTGACCTAGATATGTGATCTTTTCTTCATCTGGATCTATGGTTAGTTCATCTATCTTAATAACATTTGTACCACCAAAACGAAGTCTAGCTTCAAGACGAGCTACCAAAACATCAAAATCAAACGGTTTTTTGATGTAATCATCAGCGCCAGCTCTTAAAGCCTTTATTTCGCTTTCTTTATCGTCTTTTGCTGAGATTATGACAGCAGATGTACGCGGGCTTTTTTGTTTTATAACATTGATCAGATCTACGCCATCTCCATCAGGCAGCATCCAGTCGCTCAAAACTAGATCGTAATTTCTAATACCTATATAATACTCGGCGTCTTTAAAGCTTTCTGAGCTATCTGTTTGGTAACCAAATTCCTGCAACCCCTCCGCTATGGTTTTATTTAGCGTAACTTCGTCTTCTACTATCAAAATTCTCATTATGTTTTCCTTAAAATACAAATTTTAATCGTGATTCTACCATAAATTAAGTAATATTTCAAGTTATTTTAAAGTAAATTTAATAATACTTCTCTATCTGAGCCCCAACTCTAGCATTTGGTATAATATCTATTTTTGAAATTTTCATATAAAAATATCTTAAAGTAGGAAATATTTTTTTAAATTTTTTTCTAAAATGTTTCAATGCTTCTTCAACAGTTTCAAATTTCATCTCGTTAAACTCGGCAACTAAATACTCACAAACCAAAGCATAATCAACAAATTCTTTAGCTCTAAATTTAGCATCAACGACGATGTATTGCGGCGTTATCCGCTCAAAATCCAAAAGCCCAATTATGGTTTTAAATTTAAGTTCCTCAATAAAAATAGTCGTCAAATCACTCTCTTTTCATCGCCTAAGATCAGCCTCTTGATGTTTGGTATGTGCTTGTAAAATACGATAAACGCTATGATAAACACAGGAGCATGAGTATTGATAACTGGCATATCATAATCAAAAATAAATGAAGTTATCACTAGAGTAAGCAGGGCAAATAAAGAAGCCAAACTTGATATCTTCAAGACCTTTGCGACCAAAAACCAAACTACAAGAGCGCAAATGAGCTCGATAGGTAAAAAATATGCAAGCACTCCAGCTCCTGTCGCGATGCCTTTCCCGCCTTCAAATTTAAGATACGGCGAAAAGCAATGTCCAACCACGCTAAGAACGCCCATAGTCCATAAAGTCTGCTCACTAAGATCAAAAGCGAATTTAGCTACTAAAATCGGAACAATGCCTTTTAGAGCATCGAATATTACCGTGGATAGCGCTACTTTTTTTGCTAATTTCGGATCTTTTTCTTTAAGAACTCTTAAAACATTTGTAGCTCCGATACTATGGCTGCCTTCTTTTGCTATATTTGTCTTACCATAGATCATACCAAAGATCAAGCCAAACGGAATTGCGCCTATCAAATAAGCGAGCAGATAAGCGATTATATTTTCATTCATTTTTATCCTTTTTATTTTTGCTACGCGTAAAGCTTTACTTTATTATTTAGCTCTTCTAACGTCTCAATTTCCCTTTGTTTTGCAAACTCTATTATATCTTGTTTTACGGCTTGCTCTTTTATTATCTCACAGCAATATCTCATAGAACCTTGATAATTAAGTGCTATCACAAGACAAACTTCAAGACAAACTTTTATCTTTTTACCATCTTTTGGCATAGTCAGTTCAAACTCCGCTAACAGATCATCTCCACTACTAAATTTACCATTTTCCAAACTAACAACACTGATACCGCCTTGCGAAATATCATAAAGTTTTCCATTTATGATAGTGCCGTTTTTATTTTTAAGCGTTACGCGAGTAAGGGCATTTGGATGAACTCTTGGGTATCTTCTTTGGTTGGCAAGCATCTTTTCTATATGTACGAAATTGCCTAGCAAAACAGTGTTATTACTTAAATTTATACTCAAGATATCGGCTTTTGTATTTCGTAAAAGCCCGTCTTTCTTGACTATATAAGCGTTTCCTTCTTCTTTCATAGCTACTATTTGCATCAAAGTTACTTCACATAAAATGTTATTTTCGTCTATTTCTACTATCCTACCGCTACATTTTATAGGAACGCCGTTGTATAAATTTAAAAAATCAATACTCTCATTGAGTGCTTTTACATGTTTAAACTGATCTATACTGCTAGAAAAAAACATCGAATTTGCATCTGCATTGAAATTTATAATCTTTTCTTCGTCGTTTTCTTCTTCGTCTAAGATTTTAGCTTTTATAAATAATTTTCCAAAAGCTTCAATCGCATTTTGTAGATAAATGATATAGTCTATAGCTTTAGCTATGTTTTTTACGGCTAAACTAAAACGTTTTAGCAAGAAAAAGAAGGAATTTAAAATGATATATTTAGTATAATTTTTATCATCATTAAAAAGTTTATAAACGTCTTTTAAAATCAAAGAATTATCTGATTTTTGACTATATAAAGAGTCAAATATCAGAGAAAAAGCCTCTTCTAGATCATAATGATCTACATATATATCGCCTTGTTTTACCAAATTTGTGACGTATTTAAGATAATCGTCTTTGACATCTTGTAAGATATCCATACAATCCATAATAAGTATCTCTCTACCAGCGTAGTCCAAGAAAATCCTTTATAAATAAGAAGAGATTATATCACAGTAATGTAAATCCGAGTCGATAAATCTATCTACCACCAAATTTTATAAGTGCCGAACCCCAGGTAAATCCGCCGCCAAAGGCGTCAAGCAGTATCAAGCTTCCGTTTTTTAGGCGACCTTGCTCATAAGCATCATTCATAGCCATAGGTATGGAAGCTGAGCTTGTGTTACCGTAGTTTGCTACTGTCACGACACACTGCTTATCAGTGAAATTTAATCTCTGTTTTACTGCTTCTATAATCCTAAGATTTGCTTGATGAGGGATAAAAAGATCTATTTTATCACTGGTTATCGAGTTTTTTTCTAAAATACCTTCAACATCTTTAGTCAAGGTTTGAACGGCTATTTTAAAAACTTCATTCCCAGCCATATGAAGATAATTTAGTCTATTTTCGATAGTCTCTTTGTTAGCTGGATGAGCTATGGCGCAACCAGGAGTTATAAGAAGATCTCCCTTAGAACCATCACTTGATGTATGGACATCTATGATATAGTTATCTTTTGCTTCGCTGATTATAGCAGCTCCCGCTCCATCTCCAAAAAGTACGCAGGTGCTTCTATCTTGCCAGTCGATTATAGCGCTTAATTTTTCGGCGCCTATTATGAGAACATTTTTTTTAGCACCACTTTTTACAAGCGAATTTGCAAGCTCTAAAAGATAGATAAAACCAGTACAAGCAGCACTTATATCAAACGCAGTTATATCATACAATCCAAGTTTATTTGCCACTTTACAAGCAGTCGATGGCATACAAAAATAATCAGGAGTTATAGTAGCGCAGATGATAGCATCAATATCGCTTTTGTTGATATCTGCCCTATCTATAGCAACCAAAGCGGCTTTGTAAGCCAGATCGCTAGTAAGATCATCTTTTGCTATATGTCTTGTTTTTATACCAGTACGTTTTACAATCCAATCGTCGCTAGTTTCAACTATTTTTTCAAGGTCTGCATTTGTCAAAATATGTGGCGGAACATAGGCTCCTACCGAAATCATCGATGCTTTTTTCATATATTACCTAAAGTTTATCTCGCAAAATGCGATAATTCATCTTCAATAGTCTTATTTATATCAGACCCGGCAAATTTTAATGCTTGAAAAATAGCATTTTTAACTGCCTTTGGACTACTTTTTCCATGGCTTATTATAACACACTCTTTAACACCAAGAAGCGGTGCTCCGCCATACTCATCATAGTCAATCTGAGTTTTTAAATTTTTAAATATACCTTTCATCAAAACTGCACCTAGCATCGCAAAAGGTGATTTTTTAACATTTTCTTTAATAATTTTTTTGATGGCGCTAGCCACGCCTTCACTTGTCTTGAGCAAGATATTACCAACAAAACCATCACATATTATCACATCCACGCTACCATCAAAAATTTGATGCCCTTCAACGTTTCCAACAAAGCTATCAAGCTTAGACATCATCAAGAACGCATCTTTTGTGACTTCGTTGCCTTTACAGTCTTCTTCACCGTTGCTAAGCAGTCCAACTTTTGGATTTTGGATTTTCATAATTTGTTTTGAGTATGCTTCGCCCATGACAGCAAACTGAAACAGATGTTCAGCTTTGCAATCCACATTGGCTCCAACATCTAAAACGAGAGTTTTTTTGCCTATACTTGTTGGCATAAGAGTAGCGATCGCCGGTCTTGCAACACTTTTTAGCCTACCTATTCTTAGAGTAGCTAAACTCATAGTAGCACCGCTGTGACCGGCTGAAACTACTGCTTTACATTCGCCATTTTTTACTAATTCTATAGCTTTAAATATACTGCTGTCTTTTCTTTTTAAAACATCAGTAGCACTTTCTCCCATAGAAAATACTTCGGTTGATTCTACAAAAGTTATAAACTTTTTGTAATTATCTGGTATAAGGGGCTTGATCTTTTGGATATCGCCGACTAAAACAGCATGAAACTCCTTTGTTTTTAGAGCATCGATCACGCCATTTACAATAGGATCCGGACCAAAATCCCCTCCCATAGCGTCTATTGCTATACTAATCATAGTATTTATCAATATTCGCCGGTTGTTTTATTCATACGATGTGGCATCTTCCAGCTACCGTCTTTATCTTTTACAGGCATAGGAAGAGTTACTTTATAATGAGTTCTACGTTTTGCTGCACGTGTATGACTCACTCTACGTTTAGGTACTGCCATTTTATTCTCCTTCTAAAATTTTACATTCATCACAGTAAAAATAGCCGCTTTTATAAGCTTCTATCTCACTTTTAAAAATTTCATCGATGTCAATCTCGCCATCATAAAATTCAATAGTATCACTAAGCACGTTATCTAAATCTTTATAAATACCGTTACTTAAATTTACAATTATATCTTCATCTAAATTTAAAATCAGATCTTTACCGCATCTATCACAATAGTGGTTTAATCTGCCAAAAATCTTTGCTTTACACTCTACCATTTGCGGATTATTTTTTCTAAAATTCCCAGTAAATTTAAGATCTTCATATATAACTTCAAATGGATATAGTGAAGTAGTTATTTTATCAAATGGTATTTTCAATGTTTATTCTTAAAAATTTAGCAAATTTCTCTTTTTGCGAAGAAAAACGCTATCTCTATAGCTGCATTTTCCAAGCTATCGCTTCCATGAACCGCATTTGCATCTATACTTTCTGCAAAGTCTGCTCTTATAGTGCCTTTAGCAGCTTCTTTTGGATTTGTAGCTCCCATAAGCTCACGATTTTTTGCAACCGCATTAGCACCTTCTAATACCATAACAACAACAGGTCCGCTAGTCATAAACTCAACTAATTCGCCATAAAACGGTCTAGCAGCATGAACTTCATAAAATTTTTTTGCATCTTCTGTGCTAAGTTGAACTTTTTTTACAGCCGCAATTCTTAATCCGTTGCTTTCAAATCTATCGATTATTTTACCGATAACGCCTTTTTTTACGGCATCAGGTTTGATTATAGATAAAGTTTGTTCCATTAAATCTCCTTCTCAATGATGGTTGAAATTTTTTACAGAACGGTGATTATATCAGATATTAACTTAAAAAAATAATAAAGCCACTTAAATGTGGCTTTATTATTTATGCGATAACTGGAGTTTGTGAATTTCTTAAGCTTGCGTCTATATCACTTCTGCTTGGCTGACCAGCTACTACTTCGCTCCAAACGATACAGCCATCAGTCGGACAGGCATCAGCACAAGCTGGAGTATCATTGTGACCTACGCACTCTACGCATTTATCTGCATAAACATAGTATGCATCCTCACCTGTCGGGTTATCACTATCATCAACTATAGCGCTCACTGGACACTCGTCAATGCAAGATCCACAGCTTATACATATATCTGTAATTTTTACTGCCATAAATATCTCCTGAATTTAGATTTAGTTTATAAGATTATCAAAATTTGACTAAAATATGACTTAATATACCATTTATTTATTTGACTTCACTGATGATGTCAAGCACGGACATTTGGGCTTTTTTATCTTTTATATCCACTCTAAAATAGATTTTAGCTAGTTTAAGATCTGAATTTTTTATTTTTACACTATCACCAAATGATGAATATCTAAGTCTTTTTGGATCTATACCATTACTTATAAGCATTTTTAAAACATTATAGGCTCTATCAGATCCTAATTTATAATCATCTAATTTGTTATCGTAGTCATTAGCAAATCCCCTGATCTCCACAGATACTGACTCTGGCATTTTATTTATTATCATAGAGATTATCTTTATGAAATTTATCATATCTGGATTATAAATTTCAGCACTTTTATCATCAAATTTAACGCCGGTAGGAAGATCTATAGCTACTTGATTTTCTGCTTGATCTAAAGAAACTTTATATCTTTCGTTATTTGTATTTTGCTGCTCTATCGTATTGTCGCTATTTTGCATAGCAATACCAGGACCATCAAACTGTTTTTCACTTTTTGAGTTTTTAGAACTCTCTTTTACGCCCTTAGAGTCTGGAAAATCAAATATCTTTATAATCTCAGTTTTTAGAGCTTCAACTTTTGCGGTATTTACGGCTGATATCGCGTAAAGTGCGATAAAAAGAGCAAGAAGAAGTGAAAGAAAGTCCGCGTACGGAACAGCCCATTTTTCACCAGCTGGACACTCCGGACATTTCTTTTTTTTAGCCATTTGTTTTCCTAATTAAACTGTGAAACTCTAGGTTCATTTTTATCTAAAAAGTTAAAGAGCTTAGCCTCTAAACTTCTTGGATTTGCGCCCTCAGCTATACCGACTAAAGCTTCTATTATCATAGTCTTTTCTTTTACTATATCTTTTGCGTTTCCAAGTATTTTTTGCCCCCATGGTCCAAAAAAAGCGTAAGACCCCATAATTCCAGTAACAGTTGCCGTAAATGCTCCTGCGATACCTGCTGCCATCGCTGCTGGATCATCTAGTAGTTGAAGGGCGAGCATAAGACCCATAACGGCTCCTACTAGCCCAAACGTAGGGCAGCTTTCGCCGGTTTTTATCCAAAAGTGTCCGCACTCATGATAATACTCTTCGGTTGTTTCTATGGCAAGCTCAAGATTTTCTTTTACCTCATCTATAGGCTGACCGTCAACTAGCATACTAAGTCCGGTTTTTAAAAACTCGTCATCTATCTGAGCGGCTTTTTGCTCTAATGAGAGAATTCCATTCTTACGAGCGAGAGTACTATACTCTACCATTTCTGATATACGCTTTGACATATCAACGCCAGAGCCTTTAAATGCGACTTTGAGCTCCTTAAATGCTGCCTTTACGTACTTTTTATTTGTAGCCGTAACAGCAGAAAACAGAGCTGTCGGGATAACGATCAAAACCGAACTTATGTGTATAACATGAAGCGGGTTTCCGCCTTCTAGTATATCACCCACAGATATACTAGTTATAGCAAGTACCATACCGAATATAGTTGATAAATCCATAAAATCCCCGATTGTTAAAATGGCTAATTATCGCATAAATAAGCAAAAAATTAACTTAATTTTAGCTTTAATACAAATAATTGCTTTAAATTTACTTTAAATCACCCCAGTTTTTAGCTATAGCCCAGTTAGCTATCAAAGGTACTTTTAGACTTACGGCGTTTTGCATAAGCTCTTTTACTTGAGATGCAAAAGGCTCTGCTTTTTCATCACGCACTTCAAAGATAAGCTCATCGTGAATTTGCAAAAGCAGTCTTGCATCATCATTAAGAAGATCTTGAACTCTGAGCATGGCTATTTTTATGATATCGGCTGCACTACCCTGAAACTTCGTATTTACTGCTTCTCTTTCGAACATCGCAAATTGCATAGGTGATGCATTTGAAAAATCAAACAGACGTTTTCTACCTAGTAAAGTTTCGATAAAACCATTGTTTTTAGCTGATGTTTTTAAGCTTTCTAAAAAATCTTTTATCGTTGAAAAAGCTTTAAAATATAGTTCGATATACTCTTTTGCACTTTTTTTATCGATCCCCAACTCGCCACTTAGTTTATTTGCTCCCATTCCGTAAATCAAACCGAAATTTATCGATTTTGCTATGGCTCTATTTTTAGGATTACTCTGTCCAAATATACTTATGGCCGTTCTTGCGTGGATATCCTCACCACTGAAAAACGCATTAAGCAAAGCCGGATCTTCACTAAAATGTGCCAGCAATCTAAGCTCTATCTGCGAATAATCAAGAGAGATGAAACTATACCCCTTTTTAGCTTCAAAAACAGATCTCATCTCTTTAGCAAGGCTTCCTCTAGCAGGTATATTTTGTAAATTCGGATTTTTACTAGAAAGCCTTCCGGTTGCTGTTCCAGTATGTATAAAATTCGTATAAACTCTATGATCTTCGTCTTTTATGGCTAAATTTAAAAGAGGTTCACAATACGTACTTTGAAGTTTATAAAGCTCCCTATAAACTAGTAATTTTTCTATGACGGCGTGAGTTTCTTTAAGCTCTAAAAGCACACTTTCATCGGTACTATATCCCGTCTTTGTCTTCTTTTTAGTAGGAAGCTTAAGATGTTCAAACAAGATAACGCCAAGCTGTTTAGTGGAGTTGATATTAAACTTTTCGCCGCAAAGCTCATAAATTTCAGAGGTTAAAGCTCTTAGCCGCTCGGCATTTTGCGCTATCAAATTTCTAAGCTTAAATGTATTTATACCGATACCATTACTCTCCATATCAAGCAAAACACGGATAAATTTAAACTCTATCTCATCTGCGATCTTTATCAAATTCTTATCCATAGTATTCATAAAAGTACGGTAAAATCTAAGAGTTATCCATGCATCTTCACTAGCGTATTTTAGTGCGTCTTCTAGATCTACACTCGCAAATGTTTCACCTTTTTTCACGATACTTTCAAATTTGATAGTATCATAATCGTAAAGTTTTTTTGCCAAATTATCCATACCTACGCTACTTTGCGGATCATTTAGCCAAGCTAGTATCATCGTATCTGCGTAATGTTTTGGCGGATTTAATCCAAAGTTATTTTTGATGATTCTAAAATCATATTTTAAATTTTGCCCAACTACAAAACCTTTGTAAATTTGACTTATAGCCCATTTTGCGCTGCTTATTGAAATTTGCTTTGGAGCGCCTAAATAACTATGATTTAAAGGTACATAATAGCTTTTTTCTAGGTTAAAACAAAAACTAAATCCGACTATTTTCGCAGTTTTTGCATCTATACTTGTGGTTTCAGTATCAAAGCTAATCAACGTATCTTCATCTATGCTTTGCAAAATTCGCTCAAGCTCGTTTTCGTCATTTAAAAGCGTAGGTTCAAAACTCATCTCTTTTACTTCATTTGATGATTTTAATGACGCCAAAAGCCTATTTAAAGAGTAGTCTTTTAAGGTTTGTGTAACTTTTATGAGTGGATTTTCTTTTGGAAATACAGCCTCATCTAAACTAGGCGTAGCAAGCCCGTCATATAAAGTAGCCAACCGCTTTGACACAAAGGCACTGTCTTTGCTCTCATACAACATATTTTTCATGCGTTCATTTCTGACTTGTGATAGATTATCATATAAAGTCTCTATGCTTCCAAATTCGTCAAGTAGCTTTTTAGCACCTTTTTCACCTATGCCTTTAACTCCTGGTATATTATCGGCGCTGTCGCCGCAAAGCGCTAAGAAATCTCTAACTTGCTCGGGATAAACACCGTATTTTTCATAGCAACCATCTCTATCATAAAGCTCTTTTTTTGCAGGAGAAAAAATGCTAACCCGGTCGTCTATTAGCTGATACAGATCTTTATCGTGAGTTACGACTCTGATCTGAAGATCTTTGTTTTTGTTATTTTTGATAAAACTTGCGATGATATCGTCTGCTTCATAGCCTTCTACTCTTAGGCTACAAAGCCCCATTTGTTCTATCATTTCTATACAAACTGGAAGTTGAGCTTTAAGATCCTCTGGCGGACTTACGCGATTTGCTTTATAGTTTGGATCTATCTCATTTCTAAATGTTTTGCCGCCACTATCAAGAGCAAAAACTATATAATCGCTTGGGAAGTCTTGTTTTAGGTTGTGAATAAAATTTGCAAAACCATGCACCATACCACTTGGTTTACCATCGCTACTTTTTAGTCCACTCATCGCGTAATAAAGCCTAAAGAAAAATCCAAATGTATCTATAATAGTAACTGTTTTCAACGTTTTCTCCTAAATTTATCACAAATCTTACAAAATCCAGCTGCTCGTTTTGCCATATTTTTAAATCCATAAAGAAGTACCAAACCTATGTAAGTACCAAAAAAATCTTCAAAGAAATATATAAAGCTCTTTTGTACTCCCAAATACGGCTCACTGATCAATAATCCACAAGATAAAAGAAACGCAAAAAATAAAAATAGCCACTTTTTGTATCTATTTATATCCCAAAAAAATCCTATGATAAATCCAGGTAGTAAGCACAAGATCGCATGCGTGATACAAACTAAAAGCAATAAAACTATAGCCATATCGTCCTCTTTTATAAAAGCATTTTAGCAGCTACGCTTATGATAGCGGTGTTTGATCTAAGGATATTTGGCGAGTTTAAAGCGTAACTTTTTGCAAATTTAGTTCGTTCAGCATCGCTAAATCCACCCTCGCTTCCTACAAAAAGTATCTCATTTTTAGAAGCCATATCTAAATTTACTCCACCAAAATCCACCAAACTCACGTTTTTATAAGCATTTAAAAGCTCACTTACACTAGCAAAAGTTTCAAATTTGATTATAGAATTTCTACCGCATTGCTCAGACGATCCTATCAAAATACGCTTAAATCTATCAAAATCAAGCTTTATATTTTTTTGTGAAAAATCAGTATAAACAAAAAGTATTTTTCTAACGCCTATTTCATTTAGGCTAGGCAAAGTTTTTTCTATCACGCTTGGCTGGACTACAGCCCACGCTAGGGTAAGATCACTTTCGTAATTTTTAGCAAGACTTTTAAAAACTAGCTCACAGACCGCTTTTCTACTAAATTCTTTTATTTCATAAAGATAGCTATAGCCGTCTTTTAAATTTCTTATATCTAAACGCTCACCTACGCTAACGCGCCTAGCTTTTAGGTGATTGAAATTATCGCCTTTTATCTCTAAGAAGTCATTTCCGGCATTTTCATCGTATAAAAATCTCAAAATAAAACTCCAATCAAAGTAGCAAAAACTACAAGAGCTATCTCGCACACTATTTTTACTAGCATAAATTTCTTAAATTTATCAAATTCCTTTGTAACTTTGACTCTTTTTAATCTTTTAAATCCTATAGCTCCAAGCGGGATCAAAGCAATCCAGCAAAATATCATAATCCAAACAGAAATTCCTACACTAAAATGCGTAATAGCCAAATTCAAAATGCCGGTAAAAAACACAAAAGCCATAAAAAGATAGTAAGTAGGTAAAAAATACATAAGCCTTTTTATATAAGCAAATTTAGCCGTGTCACCTACAAAAACGAGTAAAATATGAAGTATCAGTAGCCCAAAAAGCACCTTTATAAAAAGCAGGTGCAAATTTAGACTCATTTCATAAACTTCACTCATAACTCACTCCGCTACTGGAGATGGCGGAAAATCTTTATCTATGGTGATGTTTGCATCGCTTTTTGCGATAGGCACATCAGGCGGGGGCGTAGTTTGATTTATATCTATAGATATAGGTTGTTTTTCGTCATTAGAACAGCTTACTAAAAATAGAGCTAAAAATAGCAATAAAACTTTCACTAACACTCCTTTGGATTGGTAAATTTAACACCGTTTTTTAAATTTTCATAAAAGTCTTGTTCATCCCATTCTTCTTTGATACCGTCGCTAAAAATGATATCTTCTAAGTTTATCTTACCCATATTTGGATTATAAGCATCTTCTCTAAAACACTGCGCGTAACCAGATGCTGTTTCATGCACGATGATGCTATGAAGCTTTACGCCCTTTTCTCCGTTTATCATATCAGTAAGCTCTAAAAGCCTGTCAATGAGAACGAAAAACACCCTGCTAAACTGCTCGGCGCTTGGATTAAAAGGTAGTTCTATCCAACGACGCGAATGCCTTTTTATATCGTTTTTATACCCAATGTCATCTTTTGCATAAAGCGTAGTACTGTGATCAAAACTATCAATTATGGTTTTGATACCTTGTTTCATAAGTCCGAAATCATAAACCATTTCAGCGTTATCAAGATAGTTTGAGCTTAGCAACACTTCACATTTATAACTATGGCCGTGGATACTTTCCTTGCATCTTTTTGAGCTACAAAATCTAACTATATGAGCATTTTCATAATCATACAATTTTCTAATAATCATAAATTTCCTACGTAGTTTTAAGTTATTTTATCCAATCTTTTATTAAATTTAAAGTATTTATTTATGAGTTATCTGAATTTAGCTATTTAAATTCAGATACGAGTTTTTATTGTTTTAGACTATTTTTTGGTCTAATATCAAATTTTATCCATTTACTCTTTGGAATTCTTTCATAAATTCTATCAAAGTTTCTACTTCTTTTTGAGAAACTGCGTTGTATATCGAAGCTCTAAGCCCCCCAAGAAGTCTATGTCCTTTTAGTCCTATCATAGAGTTTTGCTCTGCTTCTTTTACAAATTTAGCATCAAGTTCGGTACTAGGCGTAGTAAAGCTTACGTTCATAAGCGATCTTGAGCCTTGTTTTGCGTGAGCTTTATAAAAGTCTGAGTTGTCTATAAAACCGTAAAGTGTGCTAGCTTTTTTCTTGTTAGCAGCATTTATAGCGTTTAGTCCACCTTGATCTTTTATCCAGTCTAAAACTAGATCAAACATATATATACCAAACGTACAAGGCGTATTTGCCAAAGAGTTTGCTTCTATCTGAGTCGTATAACGAAGAGGAGTCGGGACGCTATCTTTTACTCTGCTAGCTAAATCTTTGCGGATTATAACGATGGTTATACCAGCAGGTCCTGCATTTTTTTGAGCTCCACCGTAAAACATACCGATATTTTTTGAGTTAAAGTCGATCTCACGGCTTAAAAGATCACTGCTGCTATCTACTACTAATGGGCATTTTGTAGTTGGAATTTCATCGTATTGCGTACCGTAGATCGTATTGTTTGAACATATATATCCATAGTCTGCATTGTCGCTAAATTTGATATTTTGTGGAATTCTATCAAATTTAGTATCTTCGCTTGATGCTACAACTTCATAGTTTATATTTTGAATTTTTGCCTCTTTTATAGCTTTTGTAGTCCAAACGCCAGTATTAACGTACTGTGCTACTCCGCCATTATATAAATTCATCGGAACTTGGGCAAACTGTAAAGTCGCTCCGCCTTGTAAAAATAATACGGCATAATCGTCATTTAAGCCGTAAAATTTTTTTACTTTAGCTATGGCATTGTTGTGAAGTTCATCAAAGACTTTTCCCCTATGGCTTACTTCCATTATGCTAAATCCCATACCTTTGTAGCTTATAAACTCATCTCTTGCTCTTTCTAAAACACTAAGTGGCAAGGCACTAGGTCCTGCACTGAAATTTAAAACTCTGTTCATTTTATACCTTTCTAAGATTTTATTATTGCTTGTTTTTGTGCATTTTGCGAGTAAAGTTTTACAACATCATCTTTTTTTAGCTTTTCAAGTGAGATTAATTTACCATCTTTTTCTATTTGAACCATATTTTTTGTGGCTTTAAAAAACTGTTCGCGCTCATAAAATATCAGTTCAAACTCTCTTAATTTATGCGTCTGATTTACCAGTTTTGATTGCACTATATTGTTTAAATTTGACTTTTTATTTTCTAAGCTTATGGCTAATTTTTCTATCTTTTGGCTTAGTGCTTGATTTTTTAAATTTAATATTTTTAAATCCAAAGTATTTTGGCATTCTTGTACTTTTTGATTTACACAGTTTGTTAAAGTGTCAAATGCCATATCTAAACCTTGCATTAAATTTAACTCATCAGGTAAAAGATCCATCATCGCAGCTGTTGGAGTAAGGCTTCTGTGGTCACTCACAAAGTCGCTTATGCTATAGTCTATTTCGTGTCCGATAGCTGAGATAAGTGGAGTTTGCAAAGCAAATATAGTTCTTGCCAAACTCTCGTCATTAAAGCACCAAAGATCTTCTTTGCTTCCGCCGCCTCTTGCTAAAACTAAAGCGTCAAAACCCATTTTATCAACTTTATTAAGCACATTTATGATGTTTTCAGCGGCATTTTCGCCTTGAACTAAAGTGTTAAATGCTACAAACTCGCACAGCTTAAATCTTGATCCTATGACTTTTAGCATATCTTGGTAGGCTGCTGAAGTAAGGCTAGTGATGAGAGCTACTTTTTTGGGAAATTTAGGGAGAGATTTTTTAAATTTGAGATCGAAAAGTCCTTCTCGCTCTAATTTTTCTTTTAGCTGATTAAATGCAAGCTCAAGCTCACCAATCCCCTCAGGTAGCATTTTATTTGCTAAAAGCTGGTAGCTTCCACTTGGCGGATAAATAGTTAGTTTTCCTTGCAGTGTGACTTTTAGCCCGTCTTTTACATCAAATTTGACTGATTGGTTGCTAAATTTATACATAGCGGCACTTATGACGCTTTTTTCATCTTTTAAGCTAAAATACCAATGCCCAGAGCTGTGTTTTATAAGTCTAGAAATTTCCCCAGTGACTTCAACAAAGCTAAAGTGGGTTTCTAGTAGAGTTTTGGCTTGTTCATTTAGTTCACTAACAGTCATTTATTTTACTTTTTTTGCTACGAAGAGCGTGCTGACTTCAAAGCTATAGCCTTTGCAGATTTCTACTTCAAATCCGGCTTCTTCAAGCAAGGCACAAAAAGCCGTTTTATCCAAAAAGTTTTCTATGCTGCTCGGTAAATATTTGTAAGCTTCTTCATTTTTGCTGATGAGAGCGCCTATTTTTGGTAATATCTTGCTCAGATAGAAATCTCTTATTTTTGATATAAATCCGCTATTTTGACGTTTTGTAAATTCCAATACAGCGACGTATCCACCTGGTTTTAATATCCTGTTAAACTCATTTAACGCCTCTTTTAGCTCGACTACGTTTCTTATACCATAGCTGATACTTACTATGTCCGCAAAGTCGTTTGGCAGCGAAGTTTTGTTTGCAAATGCGGTTATAAAGTTGTAGTTTGGAAATTTTTCTTTGGCGACTTCAAGCATCCCGGTGCTCGGATCAACTCCAGTCATAGAAGAAATTTTTATACTTTTTTTCTTTGCCATTTGCTCCCAAATACCCATCATATCGCCTGTTCCGCATGCAACATCTACTATATTTATATCACTGGTTTTTAGCTTATCCAGTAAGATTTCACATGCGTTTTTTCTCCAGCTTATATCAACTCCAAAGCTAAGAACTCTGTTTGCTTTGTCATAAGTCGGCGCTATTTGGTTGAACATTTCTATTATTTTTTCTTGTTTTTCCACTTAAATTTCCTTCTGATAATAAACCTTCAAATTTCTTGATAATTTATGTAAATTTTTTATGATATTTTTGGATTTTTTAGCTATTTTTTTGTTTGATTTTTTGATTTGAGAATTTATATTTTTGTTAAAAGTATCTAAATTTTGACTAGATTTTAGATCAAATTTGATGTCCAAAAATACCTTGCATTCTGAAATAAATTTATATATTTTTATTATTTTATCTGTTTGTTTAAGGAGCTTGCTCTCGCATTTTATCATAAATAAATCCTCGAAGTATCCTAAAAAAACATTTAGTTTTTTACACTCAGAGAATGTATTTTTGGAGTTTTGACTTCTTAGGCTTTTTATGACTTTTAGACTAAGTTTTCTAAGATTATACGCGACACTTGATTTTATAAGAATTCTATAGTTGCTTGATACGTAAAAATCATTTTCGTCGCTAAGCACGATTTCCCACTCTTTTATTAGCTCATCAAAACCTTCAGAGCTAAGACATAGTCTTATCTCATCTTCTAGAATTTGCCTTTTTGTGATAAATGCTTTTTCTAACTCAAATCCGGCGGCTCCGGCGCATTCAAGGGCATAATTTAGCTCTATCAAATTTGATATTTTAGAATGTAAAATTTCAAATTCGTTTATAAATTTACTTACGACTTTTTCATCTATTACATTTGTAAAAGTTTCTAAGAAAAATAGAGTTTTTTCCATATCAAAACAGAGCTTTTCAAGTGAGTTTTTATCTTTTGATTTTAGGTAGCTTAAGTTGTTTTTTAGCATAGATCTGCAAATTTGGAAAAGTACCATTCTAATGGCGTCGTAAGTGCTTATAGATGAAGCAAAAAATAGCTTGAATTCGCCCAGTTTTTCTATAAGTTTTAGTGAGTTTTTATAGTTGAATTTAAAATCTGGCTTTCCAAAAAGTGCTAAATTTCTATCTGTGTAATTTTCATCCTCTGTTACCTCTTTTAAGACACGGTTTTGTAAGAACTCAGGCAACATAAACTCATTTGCATCATCTCTTGTCATAAATTCTATCTCAAATATAAAAAGTCCGCAAAGCTCGTCTTTATAGATATCTATGCTACAAGGCTGATTATTTAGTTTAAAGCTAAATCTGCTTTTTGATATACGTGGATAAACTCCACAATCTAAAGCGGCTTCAAACTCTTTTTTTGATATTGGCTCTTGTTTCTCTTCTTTTATGAGACCTTTTTTGATCGTTTTTGTTTTAGTATAAAGATCTGCGACTTTTTTAAATTTTATCTCTTCGTTTGATGAAATTTTTGTGTAAAATTGCAAGATGTCTATTTGTTTAAACTCTGCACCGTCCTCTTTTAGAGCTGGTTGTAACGGTTCATCAAGTAAAAATTTACGTTTTATTTCCAAAACCAAAGCTAGTCCTTATTTTTTATAAAAACGCAAACATTTTAACTAAAATCTACTAAAACATAGCTTTATATGCGGTTCGTCATTCAGAACTATTTAACGCCCGTAATTGTATAATTACGCTAAATTTTGTTTTTTGGAGACGGGCTTGAAAAAGATCTTGCTAATTATTTTAGCGTTTGTTTTGGTGTTTTTGGGTTATAAATTTTATGAAAAACAAAATGCCCCTGATACCAAAGTTTCCGTATTTTACGGAAATGTGGATACAAAAACGGTTGATCTTGCTTTTAGATTTTTAGGTAAGATAGAAAAGATAAGCAAAAAAGAAGGATTAAGTGTTCAAAAAGGCGAAGATATCGTATTTATGGATGATTCGTATCTTAGAAACTCTTTTTTAAATTTGCAAACAAAGATTAAACTTGAAGAGATAAATTTAGAAAAATTAAAATCAGGCTATAGGGTTGAAGAGATAGAACAAGCAAAAGCAAAATACGAAATGGCTATGGCAAATTTAAAAGAAGCGCAAAACACTTTTGATAGACAAAAGAAGCTCATGCAAGCAAACGCTACTTCAAAAGAGATATTTATGAACTCGCAAACTACGCTTGAAGCGATGAGAGCAAATTTGAACTTATCTAAAGCAAATTACGAGCAGTTAAAAAACGGTTACCGAAAAGAGGATATTTTGGCTCAGAGTGAGCTTGTAAATTCCCTAAAGATACAGCTACAAAGCGTAGAGTTAGACTTAAATAATTCAGTTTTAAAATCCCCTTACGATGGCGTTTTGCAAAAAATTTACAAAGAAGCAGGAAGTATGGCAGGAGCAAACGAGCCAGTTGTAGAGATAGCTAGAATGGATAAGTTTTTCATAAGGGCTTATATAGACGAGCCTCGTCTTGGAAGTCTTAAACTCGGGGCAAAAATGAGAGTTTTTAGTGACGCAAAAAAAGAGCCTTATGAAGGATACGTGAGTTTTATTTCAAGTGTTGCGGAATTTACTCCAAAACATATCCAAACACAAGAGCTTAGAGCTGATCTTGTTTATAAATTTGAAGTTACTTTGAGTGACGCAGATGAAAGGATAAAACAAGGAATGCCAGTACATATTAAATTCGGCGATGATAAAAGCAACTGATCTCTCAAAAGTTTTTCATAAACCGCTCACTAAAGCTTTAAGTGAGTTAAACTTTAGCGCTACTTGTGGGATAACTGGGATAGTAGGACCTGATGGTGCAGGAAAGACTACTCTTCTTAGACTATGCGCCGGACTTTTAAGCCCAAGTAGTGGAGAGCTAGAAGTGCTAGGAGGCAAGATGAGCTCTCAGGAGTTTTTAGATAATATAGGTTATATGCCACAAATGTTCGGACTTTACGGTGATCTTAGCTGTGAAGAAAATCTAAAACTTTATGCAAAACTCAAAGGTATAAAAAACCCAAACGATAGAATAAACGAGCTGCTTGAATTTACGAATTTAAAGCAGTTCAAAGATAGACTTGCAAGTAGTTTGAGCGGTGGAATGAAGCAAAAACTCGCATTTGGCGTGACACTCTTAAAAAAGCCTAAATTGCTTTTATTGGACGAACCAGGAGTAGGTGTAGATCCTATATCTAGAGCGGAGCTTTGGGATATGGCAAGAAGTCTAAATGACGTTTGCATACTTTGGGCTACTTCATATCTTGATGAAGCTAGCTTGTGCGATAAAGTCATACTTTTAAACAAGGGTCAAATTCTATATGATGATAGTCCAAAAAAGATAGATCTTATACTTGAAAATAGGGTGTTTTTGGCTAGAACTAAAGTAGATAAAAGAGAGCTTTTAACAAAACTTTTGGAGTATGAAAATGTGCTTGATGCTTATCTGATAGGACAAGATATTAAATTTATACTAAAAACAAAAGATAAGGTATTTTTTGATGATTTTAAAGATGTTAAATTTAAAAGTATTAAACCGAATTTTGAAGATGCTTTCATAGACATACTAAAAATAAAAACAAAAGCTCATTCAGAGCTTAGCAAAGTCTTAACACCAGCTCGTAAGACAGATGGTTTTGCTGTGCAAGCTATAAATTTGACCAAGAAATTTGGTTCATTTGTAGCTACAAATAATGTAAGTTTTGAGATAAAAAGTGGTGAGATATTTGGATTTTTAGGACCAAATGGAGCAGGAAAATCAACTACCTTTAAGATGATATGCGGACTTTTAGCAAGAAGCAGCGGAGAGTCTTTAATATATGAAAAAGATATAAATGATATGAAAGGCGCCATAGGATATATGGCTCAAAAGTTTTCTTTATACGGAAATTTAGGTCTTAAAGATAACCTTGAGTTTTTTGCTGGACTTTATGGTCTAAAAGGAAAACAAAAGAGTGAGAAAATAGCTTCTATGATAGAAATTTTCGGTTTAAAACCGTACTTAGAAAACAAAGTAGATGAGCTAAGTCTTGGGCTAAAACAGCGTTTGGCACTTTCTTGCTCGCTTATGCACTCGCCGCTTGTGTTGTTTTTAGACGAGGCGACAAGCGGTGTTGATCCTATCACTAGAAAAGAGTTTTGGAGACATATAAATGCTATCTCAAAGCTGGGCATTAGCGTTATGATCACGACTCATCTTATGGATGAGGCTGAACTTTGCGATAGGATCATGATCATAAATAAAGGAACTTGTATAGCAGTAGGAACGCCAAGTGAGATAAAATCTAAATTTGGAGATGATATCAGTATGCAAGAGGCGTTTATCAGACTTGTAAAGGGTTCAAATGAGCTTTAAAAGGATTTTTGCTCTGGCATTAAAAGAGAGTTTACAAGCTCTTCGTGATCCTAGCACGGCTCTTATCGCTCTACTTTTACCGCTTATTTTGCTATTTTTAATGGGTTACGCCGTATCTTTAGACGCAAAAAATATACCTTTTGGCTTGGTGAGTTTTAGTGGTTCTAAAGATGCAAAAGAGATAACGTCTAAATTTAGCGCTTCAAATTTTTTTGATACTAAAATGAGCTATGATAAAAATGAGCTAATAAAAGATCTAGAAACAGGCAAGATAAGTGGATTTTTGGTTATAGACGATGATAAAAGTGGCTTGAAATTCCAAATTATCACTGATGGAAGCGAACCAAATAGTGCAAATTTGATAAAACAATATGCAAGCAGTATTATATCATCAAAAAATACTATAGACAGCAGGTTTTGGTTTAATGAAAAGCTATCAAGTAGATATTTTTTGATACCTGGATCCATAGCTGTGATTATGACATTAATAGGTACGCTTCTTACTTCTCTTATAGTTGCTAAAGAGTGGGAGAGAGGGACTATGGAGCTACTTATGACCACTCCTTTATCGAATTTAGAAATAATTTTAGGTAAGCTCATACCGTATTTTGTTTTGGCGATGCTTTCTGTGCTTATATGCTTTTTTGTGGCATATTTTTGGTATGAAATCCCTTTTCGTGGCAGTATTTTTATACTTTTTCTACTAAGTTTTATCTATCTTTTTCCGGCACTTTGTATAGGACTGCTTATATCTACTTTGGCTAAAAATCAGTTTGTAGCAGCTCAAGTCTCCATACTCGTAGGATTTCTACCTGCGTTTTTGTTATCTGGATTTATATTTGAGATAAATAATATGCCAAATTTGTTGCAATATGTCGCAAAAGTAGTTCCGGCGACTTATTTTGTAAGCTCTTTGGGAAATATATTTTTAGTTGGAGATAGCTATGAGATATTTATCAAAGATGCTTTATGTATGCTTTTGATAGGATCTGTGCTGTTTGCATTTGTGATTTTGAAGTCTAAAAGGAGGCTGGATTGAGACTACTTGCACTCATCAAAAAAGAGGCTTTGGCTATAAGAAATGATAGGCGAAGTATGTTTGTCATCATCGTACCGCCTCTTTTGCAGATACTGATTTTTGCATTTTCTGTTACACTTGAAGTTAAGAATTTAAATTTGGCTATTTTAAATTTAGATGGTTCAAGCTACGCTAAAGAGGTTATCACAAAGCTTGAGAGTGCTAAATTTATAAAAAGCATAACAATGGTAAAAAGCTATGAAGAAGGTAAAAGACTGATCACAAATCAAAAAGTTTTAGCATTTTTAGTGATACCAAAAAACTTTAGTAAGGGTGAAAACTTAGCGCTCGTGATGGATGGGAGGTATTCAAACTCTGCTCAGATAGCAAATGGCTATATTGAGCAAGCTATTTCTGGTTTAAGCATAGATGCGAGAAATTTTTATAACCCAAATTTAGATAATTTTTGGTGGATAGTTCCGAATTTATCGTGTTCTATCCTTATGGTAATGTCTATAGTTTTAACATCTCTTAGTATATCAAGAGAGCGAGAAGTAGGCACTTTTGATCAGATCATAGTTTCGCCTTTGAGCTCATTTGAGATACTTCTTGGGAAACTTTTACCTGCATTTTTGATAAGTTTGGCTTTATCAAGCGTAGTTTTGTTTATAGCGTATTTTTTCTTTAAAGTGCCTATAGTGGGTTCTTTATGGCTTTTGTATCTAGGGACTGCTATTTTTATATTTTGCGTGTGTAGTATCGGGCTTTTTATATCCGTATTTTCAAATACGCAACAACAAGCCATACTAGGAGCTTTTGTATTTTTACTTCCTTCGTTTATGCTTTCTGGGTTTGCTACACCGATAGAAAATATGCCTTCATGGCTTCAGCCAGTTAGTTACTTCGTACCGCTAACTTATCACATAACTTTTGTGAAAGGCGTACTTTTAAAAGATATAAGTTTTACGCAGTCTTTAGAGTATATCTTGCCTATGGCTGTTTTTGGTATAGTTATTTTTATGATAACTTTGATATTTTTTAGAAGAAGCATTCTAAGATAGATGATCCGACTTTTGTCGGATTATCTACATTTTTTGCAGCCTGATGTCGTAGCTACGATGCTTAGTCTGTCTATAAAGTTGCCTATTTTTTTCTCTAGGTGCTCTTGATATTCTGTCATTTTAGCATCATCGCAACTTACATCGGTTACCGAGCCGCAATTTGAGCAAACTACGTGAATATGCGGTACTTCGTATATGTCGTATTTTGCTTTTTGGTTAGGCGTATTTACTTCTATGACTAATTTTTCGTCAATCAAAGTATTTAAATTTTTATAAACCGTAGCTAAAGATATAGAAGGATAATCCTTTTTTATCTCAGAGTATAGTTCTTCTATAGTTGGATGGGTGTGTTTATCAAGAAGTTTCAAAACACACAACCTTTGCGGAGTAGCTTTTAAATTTGCTTGCTTAAGCATTTCGATAAAATCCATACTATTTTCCTCTTAAATTTTTGTAGTTGATTTTATCAAAAAAAAGTTTAAGAATAGATTATAATAAATAATATTTTTTATCTTTTAAAATGAATTCAGAAATTTTTTCTACGCTTATACCTAAGCTATCCTCGATAAGAGCGTGATTTCCATGCTTTATAAATTTATCTTCGTATTCAAAACTTTTTATACTGATATTAGGTAATAATTTTTCTTGTAAAAATCCAGCTAATATCTCGCCAATCCCACCTTTTTTTGCGCTATCGCTAAAAATATACCAACGCTTAGTTGTTTTGGCAAGATCCAAAAGTATCTCTTCATCAAGTGGTTTTGCAAACACTAGATCTATGATCGTTCCTTTAAAATCTAAATTCTTAGCAACTTTTAGAGCTTTTCCGACTGCATTTCCATATCCTATGAACGCCACGTCACTATCTCCTTGCTGAAGGATCTGAGCTTTTGCGAATTTTATCTCTTTTGCTTCAAACTCATTGCCTAGCATAAAGCTTCCTCTTGGATATCTGATGGCTAAAGGTGCGTTAAAAGAGTATGAAAAATCCATAATTTTTGAGAAAGTTGCGGCGTCTCTAGGTGCTATTAGCGTTAAATTTGGTATTGTATTTAAAAAGCTTATGTCAAATACTCCTTGATGAGTTTCGCCGTCTTCTCCTACTATACCTGCTCTGTCCATACAGATGACGACTGGCAAGTTCATAATTGCCACATCGTGAATAACTTGATCATAAGCCCTTTGCATAAAAGTTGAATAAATAGCAATATATGGTTTAAAGCCTTCTTTTGCCATAGCCGCCATAGATGTAACTCCGTGTTGCTCGGCTATAGCCACGTCCCAAAAACGCTCCGGATAGGCTTTTATAAGTTTATCAAGTCCGGTTCCGCTTGGCATAGCAGCAGTAATTCCCACAACATTTTCGTGTTTTTTAGCTAAGCTTAAAAGCAGATCGCTAAATATAGAAGTTGCATTTTTTGTACTACTTTTTTTTGTACATTCTCCGCTTTGTGGATCAAACGGGCTTACTCCGTGCCATTTTTCAAATTTACCCTCAGCTGGCTCATATCCCTTGCCTTTTATGGTCTGGACGTGAACTATGACTGGTTTATTCATTGTTTTTGCAGTATTTAAAGTAGAAATGAGCGCTTTTAAGTCGTGCCCATCAACTGGTCCTATATACTCAAGCCCCAGCTCTTCAAAAAACATACCCGGTGTTATGAGCCTTATACCTTCTTCTAGGCGTTTTGCCATATATGCTGCTGAGTCTGGAACGTAGCTTAAGAACTGATTTACGCGGGATTTAAATTTTTGATAAAACTGTCCTGCCATCATTTGAGATAGATACTTGCTAAGAGCTCCGATAGGTTTAGATATGCTCATTTCGTTATCGTTTAGTATAATGACGCAAGGATACTTTCTATCCCCAAGCTCGTTGAGAGCTTCATACGCCATACCAGCACTCATCGCCCCATCTCCTATTAAGGCTACTGGAAGTCTTTTTTCGCCTTTTAGTTTTATGGCTTTACAAGCACCCACTGCGATACTTATAGAAGTAGAGCTATGTCCTGCTACAAAGTAGTCAAATTTGCTCTCGCTTGGTTTTGTATATCCACTTATGCCGCCAAATTGTCTAAGAGTATCAAAATCGTCCCATCTGTCTGTTAAGAGCTTGTGAGTATAGCTTTGGTGACTTACGTCAAATATAAATGGATCGTTTTTTGGATCAAAAACATAGTGCATAGCCACGCTCAGCTCTACCACACCCATATTTGAGCTAAGATGACCTCCGTTTAAACTTACTGTTTTGAGTATTTTGCTTCTGATATCTTTGCATAAATTTGAGAGTTCATCTATGCTTTTTGATTTTATGTCCATTTCTACTCGCTTAGTATTTTTTTGATTTTTTCAAATCTCTCAGCAACGCTTCCGTCTATATTTCCTATATCGCTCAATATGATAACACCACCTCTGTTTATGGCATCATCAGCAGATACTTTTAGGTTGCTAGATAACTTGATATTTTCTTTGACAAGCTCATAGTCTCCTGGGTTTGTTTTTATTTCTATTTGCGAAGCATTTTCTAGCTCCCCAATCAAATTTTTTGCTATATTTGATGCTATGGTTGCCGAGCTATCTTTTATCTCTTTTAATATCACTTCTTTTGCTATATCTATGGCTGTGCTTGCTATCTCTTTTTCGCTTTTTTGGTATAGTTTTTCTAATTTATCTTTTTCTTCATCAAGCTTTTTGATAGAGTTTGTATATTTTGTCTCAATTTCACTAAGTTCGGCGTCAAATTTGGCTTTAGCTAAACTCTCTCCTTCTTTTAATGCATCTTCTTTTGCTCTATTTACTTCAGTTTCAAGCCTTTCTTTAAATTCTTTTTCTTGATTTTCTATCTGTAGTTGAAGTTTTACTATATTTTCGCTAAGCTCTTCAGTTCGTTTTAGAAGTTCTTCTATAAAACTCGGCTCTAGCTTCGTATCTTCTGATGAATTTACAGCTTTTGGAGCGTCATCTTTTGTTGTTTCTGCTGTAAGCTCAGGCTGATCTTCTTTTATAGGTTGCTCTGTTTGCTGCTCTGTCCCAGAGTGCGAAAATGAACTTATTACCTTAAATCTATACTGTTCTACGATATGTTCTTTATTTTCTTCTTGATTTATGACGTTGCTTAGTATCATTCTATCATCTCATCGCTTTCACCGACTTGGAATATTCCTTCTTCGGAGAGTTTTTGTACCATTTCTACGACTCTTCTTTGAGCTTCTTCGACATCTTTTACACGAACCGCACCTAAGAACTGCATCTCTTCTACAAATGCTTCGCTTGCGCGTTGGCTCATATTTGATAGGAATTTTTGCTTTAGCTCTTCGCCACTACCTTTTAGTCCTATCATTAGATCTTTTTTATCTACTACTTTTAGTATCTCGCGTATAGCGTTGTTATCAAGCGTGTTGATATCTTCAAACGTAAACATCATCTCTTTTATAGTTGTTGCAAGAGTAGCGTCTGTTTGTTCGATGATGCCGATAGTAGATTTACTAGCTTTTTGACCAAGACGGTTAAGTACTTCGGCAACGGCTCTTGGGCCTCCGACTTCGACTTTGTAGCTAGTAAGACTTTCAAGTTTGCTCTCAAGTACAGTTGAAACTCTTTTTACTACAGACGGGCTTATATCGCCTAAATTTGCCATACGGATTATCACTTCGCTTCTAAGCTCATCAGGAAAATATACAAGCGTTTCAGCTGCGCTCGTAGCGTCCATATGTGCTACTATAAGAGCTATGGTTTGAGGGTGTTCTTTCATGATAAAATCAGCTAGTTGCTGAGGTCTGACTTGACTTAAGTAGCCAAAAGACTTAGTTGTTTCCATGGATTTTTGAAGTTTATCCATGATTTTTTGTGCGATCTCAGGACCAAAAGTACGAAATAAAATTTCTTTTGCGTATTCGATACCGCCACTTTTCATATACTGATTTGATTGCATAAGGGCGTAAAACTCTTCTAAAACAGCTGCGGCGACTGTTTTATCTATAGTTTTAGCACTTGCTATATATCTTGATATTTCGGTGATAACGTCGATATCCATATGAGAAAATATAAGCGTTGTAGCGTCTTCACCAAGTTGGATCAGGAGTATTGCGACCTTTTCTGGCATACTAAGGTCATCATAGATCATCTTTTGTTGTTCGTCCAGCTTTGTCATCAAAACTCCTTGCGAGAACTAAAGTCAGAGTCGTTTTTTATCATACCTTGAAGTAAATTTGCTATCTCTTCACTTCTATCTGATACGATAAGTTTCATTTTTTCTAATAATACTTCGTATTTTAGTTCATCTTCGTTGAATTCCTCGCCGATACCGAGCTGTTCTTCAACTTTTTTTCTTGCTGCTTTAAATTTCTCTAAAACGTCTTCTGTTTCTTCCTCGACTTTCGTATCTTCTTTTTGAGGTATAAACTCGTCTTCTTTGACGTCTTTTAGCATTTTTTCTAAGAACGGAGTTATGACTTTTTTGTAAAATACAAAGAGTATTATTAATGCTATGAGATATTTAAATAATGGCAATAAAGGACTTAAATAAGTATTTACAAACGAGTCTACTTTTGAGCTTTGACTTTTTGGTGATAGCTTAAACTCGAAATTACTAACAGTGACTTCATCTCCTCTGTTTTTATCGTACCCTATGGTCTGCTCAACTAAAGATTTAAGCTTATCTAGCTCTTCCGTGCTTAATGGAACGTACGCTAAGGTATCGGTAAATGCGCCATTTTCGTCTTTTGTGTTTTCATATTTGCCATCGACTACTACTGCTGCAGTTACTCTTTTTATGGTTGCGTATTGATCTTTTACTTTTATAATTTTTTTTGATATTTCGTAGTTTGTATTTGCTACGTTTTTAGAGTATAGCTCGTTTGGTTTGTTGTCTTCTAGCCCTTGTACCGGTCCTATGTTGCTAACTGCGCCTGGGACTCCACCTACCTCTTTTTCTTGTCTGCCTTCTCTTTTTTCTTCTATATTTTGTTCACTTCTAATGACTGAGTTTGGATCGTAAATTTCACTATGGCTATCTTTGGTAGAAAAGTCAAACTCGATGCTGACTTTTGCCGTGACTTTGTCGCGCCCTCCTATAAATTTACCTATCATATCTATGATCTTTTGCTCATAGGAGCTTTCAAATTCTCTTTTGTATTTTATCTGAGCAGCTACTAGCTCGTTTTCTAGGGCTATTTCGTCTTCTCCTACTGCTACGCCATCGCTAGTTACTATTTTTACGTCTTCTAGTTTTAAATTTGATACAGAGCCGGCGACTATTCTTTTTATACCATCTATCTGTTTTCTATTTAGTTTTTCACCATCTTTTATCTTGACTACAACTGAAGCAGTAGGTGGGACTTGACGTTCGGTAAATACGCTGTCTTTTGGAAACGCTATATATACAGTAGCTCTTTGTATCGGCTCAAGGCTCTCGATAGTTCTAGCAAGCTCACCTTGTATGGCTCTTTGGAATTTAACTCTTTGTTCGTTATCAGTAGCTCCAAAATCTTGTTTATCAAATATCTCAAAACCGTTTTTGCCTTCTTTTGGAATGCCAAGACTCGCAACGGCGATCCTTTCTTTATAGACGCTTTTTGTAGGAACTAGTATCGTTCCTTCATTTGCAAGCTTGTAGCTTACTCCGTCTTTTTCTAGCTGGTCGATGATCTGCGCTGAGTCTGCTGGATTTAAATTTCTAAATAAAACACTATATCCGTCGTACTGTTCGCCCCCGCTTGTGCTACTTTTATACAGGCTTAAAAATACCAAAAACCCAACTACGACAACTATGCTACTAGCTGCGACTATCTTCTGTTTTATCGTTAGATTTTGATATAGCTGACCGACTTGATGAAATAGCGTTTTAAAATCCATATTTTATTAAATTTCCTTCTTTAACTCAGCCAAAACTCGTTTATTTTGCTTCTTTTTGCCTATCGTGATTCTAATGGCATTTAGTCCGTAACTTTTTAAATTTCTTAATATAATACCTTTTTTAAGAAGATTATCTGCTATTTGTGACGCATTTTGCTTTTTATCAAACACAAAAGTGATAAAATTTGTATAACTAGGGATAAATTCTATACCATTTTTCTTTGCAAATTTTTCATATACTTTCATCTCTTCAAGGTTATTTTTAAGAGTTTTTTCTATAAATTTTTGATCATTTAAAGCTTGCAATGCTGCTGCTAGACTTAAAGTAGTGATGTTAAAAGGGGCTCTTAGTTTGTGAAGAGCGGTGATTATCTCTGTATTTGCTATACCATATCCAACTCTCATTCCACCAAGACCATAAGCTTTTGAAAACGTACCTAAATATAGTGTATTTTTAAATTTGCTTATAAGCTCTTTTGGATTTATAGCTTTTTTGCTATCTTTAAATTTAGCAAATTCCATATAAGCACAATCAGTCACCACTAACGTATCTTCGCTAACGATGCTTATAAAATCCATCACTTCTTTTGCATCGGGACATTCGCCTAAAGGGTTGTTCGGCAAACATAGAAATATAATGCTAATCTCATCTTTATGAGCAAGATAGAGTTCTTTTAGCTCCTTTAGATTATGCTCTTTACTTTTTGTTTTATAAATTTTTGCGCCGACGTGTTTGGCATAGATCTCATACATAGCAAAAGTTATACCTGCTGTTAAAATCGCGCTTTTCTCGTTCGCTTTTGCATGTAGTGCAAACTCTATGATCTGGTCGCTTCCACTACCGATGATAATGTTCTTTGAGCTTACTTCATATAAGTTTGCTAGAGCATCTTTTAGCTCATAAAAACTATCATCTGGATACAAACTAGCGTTACTGGCTTTTTCTTTTATGATAGAGATTACTTTTTTGCTGGTTCCTAGTGGATTTTCGTTGCTAGCTAGCTTGATAACGTCTTTTGGATCTATGCCAAACTCCCTAGTGACTAGCTCTATAGGTTTTCCGGCTTCATAAATAGGTAAATTTTGCAAATGTGTGTTGAACTTCATTTTTATCCTTCTTGATTGATGTAACTACCTAGCCAATGAATTTCATGGTTGTTTTTACCGGCTAGCTCTATAACTCTTTGCACGTTTTCATCATCTATATGTCCTTCAAAATCTATATAAAATACCGTTTTGAAGTCTTTTTGTTTCACCGGACGACTTTCTAATTTCGTCAAGTTTATGCCTTCGTTTCTAAACATAGAAAGCAGCTCGATAAGTCCGCCTGGTCTATGGTCTGTTTTTGCTAAAATGCTAGTTTTGTTGTGTTCGCTTCTTTGGTTTTTAAAATCGCTTAAGACAAAAAATCTAGTACGGTTTGCAAGGTTGTCTTCTATGGTGTCAAACATTATAGGAACGTTGCTTATATTTGCTGCTATTTTCGAGCAGATAGCAGCAGACTCGCTATCCTTTGACGCTTTTAGAGCTGCTTCGGCTGTAGATTTGGTCGGGATAAATGCTATCTCACTTAGGTTATGATCTTCTAGGAATTTTCTGCATTGATTGTATCCTTGAGGATGTGAGTAAATTCTTTTTATATCTTTTAGATTTTCATTTATGCTAACAAAACTATGGTGAATATCCATATAAATTTCAGCTACGATTTTTACTTTTTCATATTTTCCAAGGCAATCAAGCGTTATACCTACGGCTCCTTCGGTGTTGTTTTCTATAGGCACTACGCCGTATTTTGCTTCGCCGTTATTTAGCTCTTTGAAAACTGCTTCTATAGTGGCTAGTGGTGTGTAGTTGCTCATAGCGCCAAATCTACTTTCGGCTGCTTGATGCGTGTATGTGCCAATAGGCCCTAAAAATGCTACTTTTTGAGGCATTTCAAGGTTTCTGCTAACTGCAAAAATTTCTAAATAAATCGCTTCTATGGCTTCTTTGCTCAAACGGTTATATTTTTGGTTTTCTAAACGCGAAAGTATGGCACGCTCACGCTCAGGGCGGTATATCGAGGTCTTCGAGTTTTGTTTTAATTCGCCGATTTTTTTGACATAGTCCATTCTCTCGTTTAGTAGAGTTAAAATTTGGTTATCTACCAAGTCTATTTTAACTCTTAAATCATCAATGCTAAGCATTTATAACCTTTATATAATTTTGTACATCTTTATAAATTTGATCTATCATATTCTCTTTTACACCTGTTTTTGCCGCGTCGCTTACTTTACCGCTTAGTACTAAAACAGTTTTCATTCCAAGCTCTTTTGCTCCTACGAGATCACCTTTCGCATCGTCGCTAATGATAGTTATATCGCTAAATTTAACGCCTGGTTTTTGTAAATTTATGAGCCTTAAGGCTTCGTTATAAAATGCCATACTAGGTTTCCCAATCGCCTTATAGCTAGCTCCTGTAGAGTATGATACCATTGCGGCTATTGCTCCTACTCCAGGATAAAGACGTCCGTTTTTTTTGTAAATGCTGGTTTCATGCATAGCGATAAACTCGGCTCCATTTAATATCAGCTCGTTTATGCTGGCAAAATCACTAAATTTAAAGTCGTCCCAGCTGGCGATGAGTACGGCTTTTGGATTTTTTAGATCTTGCATGTATCCTAAGCTTTGCATAGTGGCTATAAACTCGCTCGCTCCAAACATCGCGGCATTTGAGGGACTTAATGTCTCTTTTAAAACGCAAAACGGATCAAGGTAGGCGCCATCTTTTATATTTAATCCTTTTTTGTGTAGATCTTCTAAAAAGTCATCGCTTTTTGCTTTTGTGTTATTTGTGATAACAACGTATGGAATGTTTTTTAAATTTAAGATATCTATAAGCTCACAAGCGCCATTTATAGGGCTTTTATCGCTATCGCTTATAAGTGTACCTTGTACGTCTATGAAATACATTATATAAACTCTTTTTCATTTTTGATTAGATCTTCGAAATTCTCTCTTTTGCGGATCAATCTATCTTTTCCGCCTTTTACCTCGATCTCTGCGGCTCTTGGTCTTGAGTTGTAGTTGCTAGACATTGAAAAACCGTAAGCTCCAGCTGATTTTACGACTAGTATATCTCCTGAGCTTAGTTCTGGTAAGCTTATGTTTTTACCTAAAAAATCTCCGCTTTCGCAAACAGGTCCTACGACATCGCAAAGCTCGCTTTCGCCTTCTTTTAAAGCGTCTATCTCATGATATGCTTCATAAAGACTAGGACGAATAAGATCATTCATCGCGCCATCTACTATCACAAATCTTTTACGGGACTCAGGCTTAGCGTCATTCGTTTTTTCATAAAGTACTTTAGTGATAAATACTCCGCAATTTCCTACTAAAAATCTTCCTGGTTCGCAGATTATGGTTACGTCCATTCCTTTTAGCGCTGATAAAATTCCTTGAGCGTAAGCGTATAGATCAGGATCATTTTCTTGATCGTATCTGATACCAACGCCGCCCCCTACATCAAAGAATTTGATACCTATCTCAAGAGCTTTTAGCTCTCTTAAGAGCTTGCTTACGATGTTTGCTGCTTCGACTACTGGAGAGAGATCTGTTAGCTGACTTCCTATATGAAAATGAATGCCGACCGGATCTAAAAATTCGCTTTTATGCGCGTAGAGATACATTTTACGAGCTTTATCTATGCTGACTCCAAATTTATTTTCGCTAAGTCCAGTTGAGATATAAGGGTGTGTTTTTGGATCTACGTTTGGATTTACGCGTACTGAAATTCTAGCTGTTTTGCCTAGTTTTTCAGCTATTGACTCCACTCTTTTCATCTCTTCTTCGCTTTCTAAATTTAGCATCAAGATATCTAAATTTAGAGCTTGCTCTATCTCTTCATCGCTTTTACCGACACCGCTATATATGATCTTATAGTTTTGTGCGCCTGCCATAAGCGCTCTTTTTATCTCACCTATGCTCACGCAGTCAAAACCAGCTCCTTGCGCGGCGATATGTTTTAAAACGCTCAAATTTGAGTTTGCTTTAACCGCGTAAGCTATGAGAGATTTTCTAGCGTTAAATTCTTTTTTTAATTTATTATATTGATTTTCTATATAGTCAAAATCATAGGCATAAAGCGGCGTACCGTACTTTTTGGCAAGCAGTAAATAATCCATCACGTCTCCAAACAATATATAATTGGTCGCTATTTTATCTAAATTTGTCTAAAAAAAAGCTAACTATTTTGATAAAACTTTTTAAATGCAAAAATGGCTAGTAAAATTATAGGCGCTATGATGCCGATCTCGGGAATTATCACTCCATTTGAGCTAAATCTGATAAGCACAAATAAAACTCCCCATAAGCAAAGTGTAACTATAATGTGTATAAAACTAGCAAGAGCTAGATTAAAAAATCTACCTGTGATTGGTAGATAATAATACAATATCATCACCATAAGTGGTGCAAATAACGGAAAAAATAGTAAAGAATACAGGGTTGATTTGATTTTATTTAAATTCAAATTTTCGTTTTTAAGAGCTAGAAGAGAATCTATGGCATCAGTAATTGAATAATTAGCGTTTGATTGGTATATGTTATCGATTGTTTTTGGTTTAAATCCGTTTAAAACTAGAAGTTCTTTTTCTTCAGTTTTCGTATAACCGCTTTTATTTAGGTCAAGATTTTGTGGTAAAGTGATGATGGAAACACCTTTTAGCACCCATGTATTGTCTTTAAAATCAGCCTTTTTTGCAAATATCTTACTTGTTATCTCGCTATCTGTAGTCTCAAATATCTTGACGTTATTTGCAACTCCTATCCCAGGAAGCAAGGATTCGATATATATAAATTTATTTTCGTATTTTAAAAATATACTATCTTTAGATATGCTTGAAGGAGACTGGAAATTCATCAGATTTTTTTGGTAATCTCTAGCATAAGCAAATGGCGTGGATGAAAGAAAAATGTAAAAAAACGTTATAAACAAAGAGATGAGAAAAGGGGATATTATAAGTGCGTTTTTACTAATGCCAAGTGAGTAAAAACTGACTAGTTCATTGCTTCTTATCATATTTATTTTTGAGACTATGAGTGCAAAAATAAGACTTAGAGGCAATACGTAATTTATCGCTGTAAGTGCTGTTAAACTAACATAAATGAGAGCTAAATTCGCACTTTTTGGAAAATCTTTTAAATTCGTTAAAGTATCTATACCTACATAAAATAGCTCTAAAGCTATAAAAATAATAAAAAAATATTTTAAATAAACCGCGCTAGTATATCTTGCAAATAATTTCATAATATATCCAAATTGTAACTTAAAGCTTGATTTTAGCAAAATTTGACTTAAATTATTAACTAAAACAAGCTAGAATTTGCCAGTAATTTCATCTGTATAAACGTAGGCGGCTTTGATTTTACGGTCTTTTATGTGTATATATTAAAATTATTCGTAAAAATAAAATAGATAAATAGGTCAAATAATGACAAATAAAAATATCGTTAAATTCTGTATACTTTGTACTTTGTGCTGTATCTGCGTAATTGTTTATCTAAATTTAGATACCGAAACTCTAAGATTGTACATAGAAAAACAGAGTAAATTTAGTGAGATTATTTATATACTTTTATGGATTATTTTACCTATTTTTATGTTTCCAGCAGCTGTTTTAGCCGTAGTTGGCGGAGTCTTTTTCGGTCTTTTCAAAGGTCTTGTTTTGACTATGATAGGAGTTGCTATAAACTCGGTTATTATGTATTTTATAGGCAAATATTTAGGTAAAGACTTTTTGGCTAGATTTTTTGACGTGAGTAAATTTAAAAAGGCTTATATAAAAGATGAGTTTTTTACTATATTTTTACTTAGACTTATCCCGCTTATCCCATATAACGCCATAAATTATTTTGCTGGAGCGTTTGCTTTTAGATTTTGGAGATTTTTTTTGGGAAGTTTTTTAGGCAAAATAATAAGTAGCGTTGTCTTTTTAAATTTGGGTTTAAACGTAACTGATATAGGCTCGACAAAGTTCTTTTGGGCTGTTTTTTGGGTGTTTGTTTTGGTTATTTTATCTGTTGTTTTAAGATTTGGATATGATAAGATCTATGAAAAAGATAAATCTTAGATTAAGCCGTTTTTAGTAAAATTCTACTTTTTATTTTTTAAGGAAAAACCGTGAAAATAGTTCTTGCGACAAACAACAAAGATAAAGTAAAAGAGATAAAAGCATTTTATAAGGATTATGAAATTTATGCCTTGAGTGAAATTTGTGAGCCTTTTGAAATAGAAGAAAACGGAAAAAGTTTTAAGGAAAACGCGCTTATAAAAGCAAGAGCAGTCTATACAAAGCTTTGTGAGCTTGGACTTGAAAATGAGTTTGTAAGTCTTAGTGATGATAGTGGGATAAGCGTAGAAGCGCTTGGTTTTGCACCAGGAATTTACTCGGCAAGATATAGCGGTGAGCGTGCTACTGATGCAAGCAATAGAGAAAAGCTTGCCTGTGAACTTCATAAACTCGGACTGACTAAAAGCAGAGCATTTTATACTGCTTGTATAGCAGTCGTGAGTAAATTCGGTGAGTTTAGTACGCATGGATTTATGCATGGCACGGTTATAAATGAAGAGCGTGGCGATAATGGTTTTGGGTATGATTTTATGTTTATACCAGACGGTTTTGATAAAACAGTAGGGGAGATAGAGCCTAAAATAAAGCTGGAGATTTCTCATAGATCAAGGGGCTTAGAGCTAGCAAAATACGTATTAAAAAGTCTTAGTAAACACTACAAATAATCCAGTTAAGTCTAAATTTATATAAAAATTTAGACTTATTATCTACAAAATATACAAAAATATATAAAATGTGTAGAATATAAACATAACGCTTGATATTTTACTAAATTTTATGTTACTTTCGTTTATCAAATTTATGAAATTAATAAAATATACTGATAAAATATCTATATATAGATAAATAAAACTTAAAATATAAATTTTAATATTTTTAAAAAAATGGTTATAATGACAAATCTAAATTTTTGAAAGGATTTGAATTTATATGAAAAAACATCTATTTTTAAGCTTTGCTCTTTGCTCTGTTTTATTTGGAGCTGATGATGTATTTGATCTTGGTGTAGTCGAGATCAGCACCAACAAAAACGCTACACCCCCCCCGGTGTAGAAAAGATCTCAAAATCCCAGATGGAGCTAAATAACGCTATCAGCGTAACAGACGTCGCTATAGCTACGCCAGGAGTTAGCATAAAGGGTGCTAGTGGTAGCAGAAATGAAAGTATGATAAACGTACGTGGATTTACTTCTACTAGAGTTCCTATTTATATAGATGGAATTCCTGCTTACGTACCATACGATGGAAATATGGATCTTGGTAGATTTACGACTGCGGATCTATCTCAAATCGACATTTCAAAAGGTGCAAGTAGTGTTTTATACGGACCAAACTCGCTTGGCGGCGTTATAAATTTAGTTTCTATAAAGCCTACAAAAGAGCTTGAAGCAGAGCTTCACTATGGTATGAAATACGGCTCCACAAAAGGCGAAGCTAGCAAAAATTTATTTGATAGCCAAGAGGATTTTAGAGTAGGAACTAAGCAAGAAAAGTTTTATTTGCAAGCTACTGGCTCATTTAGAGAAGGCTACAACGGTCCTACTCCTGATGGTCTACATTCAACTACTGATCTTAGCCATTCAAATGAAACAAGAGATAAAAAGATAGGGCTAAAAGCAGGTTTTACTCCAAATGATACGGACGAGTATAGCCGCTAAACAAGAAGGTGATAAAACAGGCAAAATTTATCAAGGAGAGGATCCAAATAGCTTAGGAAAAGATAGGTATTGGTATTGGCCTGATTGGAATAAAGAGAGTTGGTATTTTCTCTCAGATACTCAGTTTGATGGCTGGTATATCAAAAGCAAAATTTACTATGATAAATTTATAAATGAGCTACAAAATATGGCTAATAGCAAATTTAATACCATAGCAAACGGTAAGCAAGGATGGGTAAGCTATTATGATGATTATAGTTTTGGCGGTGGGATTGAAGTAGGTGTAGATACAAGCGATAATAATATTATCAAATTTGCCCCTAGTTTTAAAGAAGACTTGCATAAAGAACGCAATCTATATCCAAAATTACCTACGAATAATGAGCCGTCGCAAAAAAGCAAAGATAGGATGTATAGCTTTGCTATAGAAGATACATATAGTTTTAGTGAGATGACGTCTTTAACCATTGGCGCTAGATATGATAAAAGAGACGCTGTATCTGCTCAGGAATTTGGAGTGCCTGAGTGGGGTTCTGGATCAGCTTACTATCTATTTAACTTCCCTACAAAAGACGATGACGCATTTAACTATCAAGCACTTTTAGAGCATAGTTTTGATGATAAAGACAGCATTTATGCAAGTTTTGCTAAAAAGACATATTTTCCTACGCTAAAGGAAAGATATAGTTCAAGATTTGGTAAAAACTTACAAAACCCAAATTTAGCTCCGGAGCAATCACTAAATTATGAGATAGGCTACAAAAGAGACTTTGATAGCTTTGATATTAGTTTAGCACTATTTTACTCAGATATTAGTGACAAGATCGAAGCCATAAAAGTAGGGGTTCTAGAACAAAACCAAAATGTTGGCAAAGCTGAAATTTACGGTGTTGAGCTAGGAGCCAATGCTATGCTTCTTGATAACCTAAAAATTGGAACAAACTATACTTATATGCACTCAGACGCAAAGCAAGAGAGCATATATCTCACAGATATCCCAAAACATAAATTCTTTGCTTATGCAGATCTCAAACTTAACTCTAAATTTAGAGTTTATTTGAGCGAGTATGGACAAACTGGTGCCAAATCAAATAGCAACGGCACTTACTCTCCAGCAGGTTTTGCAGTGACAAATCTAAAGCTTATCTATGACGCTACAAAAAATCTTAGTTTTGATTTAGGTGTTGAGAATTTGTTTGATAAAGCTTATGCTTATACAGATGGTTATTATGAAAATGGTAGAACTTTCGTGTTTAATGCGAGGTACAAATACTAATGAGACACGGGATCTTTGCGTTATTTGAAAATTTAGAAAATGACGAGAAAAAGAGTTTTAAAGAGGCGTTTAAAACTATAAAATTTATAGAAAAATTAGGCTTTGATGAAGCGTGGATAAGTGAGCATCATTTTAATAGTTTCTCTCTTACTTCTAGTCCAGTTGCTCTTGCGGCCTATGCTTTGGCAAAAACAAAACGCCTTAAAATCGGCGTTGCGGGATTTATACTTCCTGCTTATGACACTCTTCGCTTAGCTAGTGATATAAGCAATTTAGAAGCGATCAGCGGCGGTAGATTAATAACTGGTTTTGCAAAAGGCTCTTTTCCTATCATCGATAAAGTTCAAGGCAGAAATCCAAATTTAAACAGAAAAATTATGCTTGAAAAGCTTGATGAGCTAAATTTTATGTTTGATGAGCTTAATATCACTCCAAAAGTTAATAAACCGCAGTTTTATATGGCAAGTGTGCATGATGAGAGCTTGGGATTTGCTGCTAGACGCGGATATCCTATTTTAGCAAGCATTAGATCAAGTATAGATGATGTTTTGAGCATAAAAGAGCGTTATAAAAAAATAGCTGGATTTTATCCGAAAATGGGACTGATCAGAGCTATAAATATAAACAAAAACAAGGATAAATCAAGCCTTGAAGCTAGCAAAGCTATAAGCTTTTTCTTTAAAGCGATGACCGGAGCGCAAAACGAAGCTACATTTGAAATGGTAAAAGATAGTGAGTATGAAAAACTTAGAAATGAGTTTTTTGATCCCAAATTGCTACAAAAATTTGCCATAACAGGAGACGTAAAAGAGTGTAAAAAGCAGGTTTTAGAGCTAGTGAAAGCTACTAATATAGATCATATCATTTTAAAACCAGCAGCTTTAAGCTACAAACGCCATAAAGAAATTTTAAAAGATTACGCTAGAAAGATAATGCCTTATGTTTAAATTTATACTTTTGTGTTTTTTAGCTATAGCGGCTAATGCGAGTTTGATTTTAGGTAAATTTGAGTGTCAAAACTGCGAAAATTTAAATCCGCAAAATATCAAAAAAGTCTATGCGAGCAATCCGACTTTGCTTTATTGCCTCTATAGCTTTGATAAAAGCTTGATAGCTGGACTTGTTTTTGAGTTTTGGGATATCGAAAAAAGATATCTTGATAAAAATGTGTATAGTTTGCCAGTTGTAGGTGGATTTTACGGACAAGGTAGAGTGCCAAATATCGAAATGGTTTTAAGCTTAAAACCAGATCTTATCATAACTAGCAGAGGCACAAAAGACGATCCAAAATACGGAGGAATTTTTAGAGCTTTAAAAATCCCAGTTTTGTATATAGATGATGAAGATAGCTTTGGAGTTGAATTGTACAAGGCATTTGGAGAGGTTTTTGGCAACCAAAAAAGAGCAGATGAGCTGATATCTTACGCCGAGCAAAGTAAAAATTTGGCTAAAAGTTTAGCTGGTCTTAGCTTAGATAAACCAAGCGTATATTACGCTTTTGGTAGTGATGGGCTTGAGACTGAGTGCGCAAGCTCAAGTTTTATAAAACTCGTAGATCTAGCAGGTGGAGACAGTGCCAAATTTAAATGTAAATCAAAAAACAAAATGAGCCGAGTAAAGGCGGATTTTGAAAAAATCTTGGCGGCAAACCCTGAAGTCATACTAGTCTATGAAAAGGAATTTTTTGATAAAATTTGGAGTGATAAAAAGTGGAGCTTGATAAACGCAGTTAAAAATAAAAGAGTCTATCTCATACCCAGAAGCCCTTTTTCGTGGGTAGGAAAACATGCTAGTTTTACAAAGCTTTTAGGGCTTAGATGGCTTATAGATGTTTTGCATAAAGACGCTTTAAACTTAGATGTAAGGCGTGAAGCTAGTGAGTTTTACAGGCTATTTTTGTATGTGGATCTAAGTAAAGACGATCTGGATTTTATATTAAATGAAAAAAATTAGTTTTATTTTTATTTTTGCTCTGCTTGTTATATTTAGCGTTATATCTTTGACAAATGGTAAATTTGATATAAGTATGAGCGAATATCTAAGAGTTTTTACGGGGATTTTTAGCGGTGAGCAAATTCCTGCTTCTGTTATCGTGCTTGATATCAGGCTTCCTAGAGTGATCGCAGCTATCATCATAGGATCAGCACTTGGCGTAGCAGGTGGTGCTTATCAAAATATGTTTATAAATCCATTAGTAAGTCCGTCTATCCTTGGAGTTTTGAGTGGTGCTAGTTTTGGCGCGGCGCTTGCTATGGTGATGGGTTTTGGTGTGTTTCATCAGATGCTTTTTACTTTTATATTTGGTTTTGTTGCTGTTTTTTAGCAGTGATCATTGCTCTGTTTGGCGGAAGCAAAAATATGATAATGCTAGTTCTTGGCGGCGTTATATCAAGCTCTCTTTTTAGTTCGTTTTTAGCAGTTTTAAAGTATATAGCAGACCCAAATGAAACGCTTCCTGCGATAACTTATTTTCTTATGGGAAGCCTGAGTTTTGCTACAAAAGAAGTTGTTTTTGTCGTTTTTATACCTATGGTTTTTGGTACTTTATCTCTTATATTTTTTGGCAAGCAGATAGACGCTCTTAGTATGGGTGAAGAAGAAGCAAAAAGTCTTGGGGTAAATGTGAAGATGCTTAAAATTTGTGTTATATTTTTTGCTACTTTGATATCTGCTTTAAGCGTAATGCTAGCTGGAATCATAGGCTGGATAGGACTTATCGTGCCTCATATAGCTAGATTCGTTTATGGGGCAAACTCACGCACTATGCTGTTTAGTTCGGCATTTATAGGAGCTTTGTTTTTGCTTGTTTGTGATCTTTTAAGTAGGGAGCTTTTTACTTACGAAGTTCCTATTGGTATAGTTTCAAGCCTATTTGGAATCCCTATATTTTTAGCTGTTTTACTTAGGAGAAGATCTTGATAAAGCTAGTAAATTTAAACGTGAAATATGCTAAAAAAGAGGTATTAAAGCAAATTTGTTTTGAGTTTGAGGGTGGAATTTTAAATATACTTGGTGAAAACGGCTCTGGCAAGTCGAGTCTTTTAAAAGCTATTTTGGGGCTTATCAAATTTAGCGGAGATGTTTTGATAAACAGAGCTAATTTACGTTCTTTTAGTTCAAGAGAATTAGCAAGCCTTATAAGCTATATACCTCAATCAAATTTCACTCCGTTTAACTATAGCGTACTTGATATGGTTTTGATGGGAAGACTTGCGTATAAGGGGCTTTTTGATAACTACTCTAAAAACGACCGACTTATAGCTATGCAATCCTTAGAAAGTCTTGGTATATTAAATTTAGTAAATGACGAGTTTTTAAACCTTAGCGGAGGACAAAAGCAGCTTGTTTTGATAGCTAGAGCTCTAGCTAGCAGAGCAAAAACTATCATAATGGACGAGCCTATAAACGGGCTTGATTTTGGCAATCAAATAAGGCTTTTAGAGATGATAAAAATGGTCGCTAGTAGCGGGTATGATTTTATCATAACCACACATCACCCAAGACACGCTAGATTTATCGGTGGAAGGGCGATTTTGATAAAAAATGGTGAGATATTTAGAGACACTGCTAGTGAGCTTTTAGATAGCTCTTTGATATCCAAATTATACGGAGTTGATTATAAAAAATATGAGGAGTTACTATGATGATGAGTTCAAATTATGATGAGATAGATTTTGCTAGACTTTATATAGAGCAAAAAAAGATAAGCACTTTTAAGCCAAAAAGTAGTGCGGACTGGGATAAAAAAGCTTCTAGTATGAATGAAAGTGTGCATAAAAGTCATTACGTTGATGATTTTATCTCTAAGATAAAATTTGATAGTTCTACTAGTGTTTTAGATATGGGATGTGGTCCTGGAACTATAGGACTTAGGCTTGCAAAAGATGCTAAAAACGTACTTTGCTGCGATTATAGCGACGAGATGCTAAAATGCGTCAAGCAAAATGCAAAAAATTTAAATTTAGATAATGTAAGCGTTAAAAAGATATCATTTGAAGATAGCTGGAAAGAGCTTCCAAAATGCGACATAGTCACTGCTTCAAGGTGTCTTGAAGTGGATGATGCAAAAGACGCTTTAAAAAAGCTTATTAGCAAAGCAAATAAAGCAGTCTATATAACTTACAATATCGGAAGAAGTTTTTTAGGCGATGAGATAAGCAATATCTTGAGTGATAAAGTCTATCCAAAGCCTGATTATATTTATATTTTAAACATACTTTATCAGATGGGTTATCTTGCAAAAGTTGATTTTATAAGCCATAGTGATTGTAAATTTAAAGCTAGTAGTTTTGATGAGTTTATCGCTGCAGTGCAGTGGAGTTATGGTAAAAATGTGAGCGAAGCCGATAGGCAAAATTTAAGAGTTTATTATGAAAAAAACAGCACTATATATAAAGAAATGAATTGGGCTTTTATAGAAATTTTAGTTTAAGGTTTGCATTATGGAAGCGGTTCTGTTTTTAAAGCAAAATGTTGTCATTATGGGAATTCTGGGTTTTATGAGCTTTTTCTCACTATATTTTAGCATAGAAAGAGTTCTGTTTTATAGCTTGATCGATACTAAGCATTATAAGAGCGCTAAAGAGCTTGAGATAGCGCTTACTAAAAATTTAACTTTTTTGTATGTGATATACTCAAACGCTCCTTACGTAGGGCTTTTAGGGACGGTTTGTGGGATAATGATAACGTTTTATGACATGGGTGCTTCAGGAAACATAGACGCAAATACCATAATGATAGGACTTTCTTTAGCCCTTAAAGCTAGCGCTCTTGGTATAGCAGTGGCGATCCCAACTTTGGCGGTATATAATTTGCTAAATAGAAAAGTAGATGTTTTGCTCGCTAAATTTGAGGAAACATTTTGAGACTTCCTAAAAATGACGGTCTAAATATAGTTCCTTTTATAGATATTATGCTAGTATTGCTCTGCATTGTGCTTAGCATATCGACGTTTATAGCTAGCGGACACATAAAGCTAAGTTTGCCAAATGCAGATTCTAGTATAAAAAATATAGAAAAAAGCCAGATTGTAATAAGCGTAGATAAAGAAAACAACTTATATTTTAATGACGGATTGGTAGATAAAGAAGCCTTAAAAAACGAAATATTTAAACTAGAAAATAGTGATTTTATAGAGATAAAAAGCGATAAAGAGAGTAAATTTGAGACTTTCGTGTGGATCATTGATATATTAAAAGAGAAAAACCATGAGAATTTCTCCATCGTCACAAAAAACGATTAGTATAAATTTACTAGCGTTTTTGATATCGGCCGTTTTGCACGTTTGCGTTTTTGCTTACACTCTAAATTTGGATATCAAAACTCCAAAAGAGCAAACTAAACACAGCCTTAAGCTATCTCTCAATAAATTTGAAGCTTTAAATGACAATGTAAAAAGTGATGAAAAAGCTGAGAAGCCAAAAACTATTCCAGAAATGGCTAAAAAACTAGAAGAGCCAAAACAAGAATCTAACCCAAAAATTCCTAAAACTCCTAAAAAACCTATACCAAAAAAAGTGGAAAAAAGCAAACACCAAAAGAAAACATTTCAAATAAAGCAGATAATACAACCCAAAAAACGGCATTAGATCAAAACGCAATAGACGTAAATACAACTTCAAGCGCTCTTTTGCAAGATGAAAAAACAACTACTACTGGTGATATCTCAAAGCCTATTTATCTAAAAAATGATGACGAGCTATTTATAAAGATAAAAAACGAGATCGTCAAAAACGTAACTTATCCAAGAACAGCAAGAAAACTAGGGCAACAAGGCGTGGTAAAAGTGGAGTTTGTCTTGGATAAAAATGGGCTAAAGAGCTACGGACTAAAAAAACAGAGCCGCTTTAGCTCACTAAATGCCGCAGCTCTTAAAGCTTTGAAAAATGCGAGTTCAAACTTTCCAAAAGTAGATAGCAAGTATCAAATTTCACTTGATATCGCTTTTGAACTCAAGTAAAATGCTACTAAATTCAAAGCTCAAGCATTTATATTAAGTGCATTTGCGCCTAACTCTTCGATCCTTGAAGCAACTTTTTGTATGGCTTTGTCTATGGTTTGATTTGATATATCAGGAAGTTTTCCGCCCCAAAGTTTGCTAGCCTCTTCAAAACCTCTTTTCATACCTTCAAAACCCTTTTGTAGTTTATTTACGTCGTCTCCTGCGCCACTTATAACGAAATTTGCGATGCGTTCGCTTGTTTTATCCACGCCAAAAAATCCATTTTCGCCTACTAGCTCTTGAAGTTCATCTTTATTCATCGAGCCTATATCTTTGCCCTCATAGCCTACTTGTGCGGCTAAATTTGATATCAAAGCCTTGCCTTGTTCGTTTGCACCGCTAAGTATATCCATAAGTGAGCTTTGAGCTTGAGTGTTGTTTGAAGAGAGGCTAAGACTTTGCTGTGAAAATTCCATAAAATACGCAGTGCTTATACCTTTAGCACCCATCTGTTTTAGTTCATCTATGCTTTTATCTTTTGTGTTAAAAGTAGAACTTTTGTTGTTTGAAGTGGCAAATGTCTGATCATATCTGTTTAAAGCCGTATTGATTTGCATAATTTCTCCTTGAATTTGTATATATAATATCGTTCAAATTTGATTTGATTTAAGGCTTGTCTTATATGGTATTTTAGCAAAAATTTGATACAATTGCTAAAAATTTATCAAAGGATGAAAATGAGCCATATTTTGATCATCGGCGCTGGCGGCGTGAGCCAAGTAGCGACCGTAAAATGTGCTATGAATACAAAAACTTTCACAAAGATAACTCTAGCAAGCAGAACAAAAAGCAAATGTGAAGCAATAGCTAAATTTATAAAAGAGCGTTTAAACGTGGATATAAACACGGTCAAAATAGACGCTGATGATACAAAAGCAGTCGTAAATTTGATAAAAGATATAAAAGCCGATTTGCTTTTAAACGTTGCTTTGCCTTATCAAGATCTAACCCTTATGGACGCTTGCGTGGAGGCTGGAATTCCATATATCGATACTGCAAACTACGAGCATCCAGATACTGCTAAATTTGAGTATAAGTTGCAATGGGCAAAAGATAGTGATTTTAAGAGTGCTAACACTATGGCGCTTCTTGGTAGTGGATTTGATCCGGGCGTGACAAATGTATTTTGTGCTTATGCAAAACAAAACTTGTTTGATGAAATTTATGAGATCGATATCTTAGATTGTAACGCTGGAGATCATGGATACGCTTTTGCTACAAACTTTAATCCTGAGATAAATTTGCGTGAAGTAAGCGCAAAGGGCAGATACTGGGAAAATGGCAAATGGATAGAGACAGATCCTATGGAGATAATGTTTAAATGGGACTATCCAAAAGTAGGCGTAAAAGATAGCTATCTGCTCTATCACGAAGAGCTTGAGAGCTTAGTAAAAAATATACCTACGCTTAAAAGAATTCGCTTTTTTATGACATTTGGGCAAAGCTATCTGACTCATATGAAATGTCTTGAAAACGTTGGAATGCTACGCATAGACGAAGTAGAACATAACGGCGTAAAAATCGTACCTATACAGTTTTTAAAGACACTTTTACCAGATCCTGCTAGTCTTGGGGAGCGTACAAAAGGTAAAACAAACATCGGCTGCGTGATAACAGGTATAAAAGATGATAAGCCAAGAAAAGTTTATATCTACAATGTCTGTGATCATGAAGAGTGCTACAAAGAGACGGGCGCTCAAGCAGTGAGCTACACCACAGGAGTTCCTGCGATGATAGGAAGTATGATGGTCGCTAATGGAATTTGGAGCAGTAAAGGCGTATTTAACATGGAGGATTTTGACGCAAAACCATTTATGGACGAGCTAAATAAACAAGGTTTGCCGTGGGAAATCATCGAAATGGATCCAAATAGCAATAGGATAGTAAAATGAAGCATATCATCGTCATATCTCTCTTTTGTGTTTCTTTATTTGCCAGGAATTTAAAGATAGACTTTATAAGCGAAGATGGTCTAAAACTCACTATAGATGCCAAAGACTATTTGGCTTTAAATTTACCTTGCAAAGGCTGGAAAATAGGTGATGAACTTGAGATCTTAAGTGGCGATAAAAATGCAAGATGTCTAAATGCTGAGTATTTAAATTTACGTACTAAAACATCTTGTGAACTGCTTTGCGATGCGAAGTAAATTGAATTTAAGATTATTTAGCTATAATGCCAAGTTTTATAAAATTTAAAAGGACAAGCAATGAAAAAAGATATACATCCAGAGTATGTTGAATGCACAGTTACTTGCGCTTGTGGAAACACATTTAAAAGCAAGTCAAATAAACCAGAGATCAGAGTTGATATCTGCAACGTATGCCATCCGTTTTTTACAGGTAGCGAAAAGATCGTAGATAGTGCAGGACGCGTTGATAAATTCAAGAAAAAATACAATATGAAATAAAACGTTGCTCTATTTTCTTCCGACCCCGATAGGGAATTTAGATGATATCTCAAAGAGATGCCTGGACGTCTTAGAACTTTGTGAAATCATCATCTGCGAAGATACTAGAGTAACAAAATCCCTCATAACTCTTTTGAATGCTAAATTTGGTTTGCAGATCAGCCCAAAAGAGTTTTATTCTCTTCATACTCACAACGAAAAAGATTTTTTTGATAAATTTGATAAATCTAAGCTTGAAACTAGGATTTGTGTTTATGCAAGCGACGCAGGAATGCCTTGTATAAGTGATCCAGGAATTTCACTAGTGAAATTTGCTCAGCAAAATAGTATAAAATATGAAGTTCTAAGCGGCGCAAACGCTCTTCTACTAGCAGCTGCAGCTAGCGGGATCATAGAAAAAGAATTTACATTTTTAGGATTTTTACCAAATTTAGGCAAAGAAAGACGCATAGCGATCCAAAATGCGTTAAATTCACTATATCCGGTGATCATATATGAGTCTCCAAAACGAATTTTAAGTCTAGTAGAAGATATAGCAAAATTATCGCCAGATAGAGAGATCTTTGCCATAAAAGAAGCTACGAAGAAATTTGAAACCAAATTTAAAGACAATGCTACAAATTTACTCACTATCTTAAAAGAATCAAATTTAAGCGGAGAGTGGTGCGTAGTCGTAGATAGATCTCCTGTTAGTGCATTTGAGCGCATAAGTCAGAGCGATATCTTAGCTCTTGATATACCACCAAAACAAAAGGCGAAATTACTTTGCAAAATCACAGGCGAGAACTCAAAAAAAATATATCAAAATTTGATAAAATAAGCTAATTTTTAACGGCTTTAGGATATCATCATTCTTATGATTATTTATGGAAAACAATTATTTTTACATTTATTAGACAAACATAAAGATAAGCTTATAAATATCTACTTAGCTAAAGAAGTTGAAAAGGATATCTTTAGTAAGATCGCTAAAAGTGGTATCAAAATTCAAAAAGTAGACAATAAAAAAGCTCAAGCTTTGGCTCGCGGTGGAAATCATCAGGGCTTTTTGGCCGAAGTCAGTGAGTTTGAGTTTGCAAATTTAGATCTTATCAAAAAGCAAGATTTTATAGTGGTTTTATATGGACTTAGCGACGTTGGGAATATAGGCGGTATAGTGCGAAGTGCTTACGCACTTGGCGGGGGCGGCGTTATCATAGTAGCAAAAAACGCTGCTATGGAAGGTATAGTTAGAACTAGTAGTGGCGCTGCTTATGAGATCCCAGTAGCTTTAGTAAATGACGGGTTAAGTCTTTTAAATGAACTAAAACAAGTGGGATATAAAATTTACGGCTCTGATGCCAAAGGTAAAAATCCTAGCGAGTGTAAATTTGATAAAAAAACCGTACTTGTGATGGGTAGTGAAGGCGAAGGAATCCATAAAAAAGCTCTTGAAAAATGCGATGAAAGTTTAGGCATAAAAATGCGTGAAGGCTGGGATAGTTTAAATGTCAGCGTAGCGTTTGGAATATTATTTGATAGGATGATAAATGGCTAACGATATATTGAAAATCAGGGATATGGGTGCAAAGGAAGTATCAAAGCGTACGCATATAGAAGCCGAATATTTGGAGTATATGTGCGATAAAAACTTTGATAAGCTTAAAAAGCTAAACGCGATAGGTTTTGTTAAAATTCTATCAAGAGAGTATGATTGGGATCTTAGCGATTGGACTGAAGAGTTTAAGGCTTATTGTCTAGAGCATCCAGAAGACGGTGACTCTATGTTCTGTGTAGCTCCAAAAATTCCTGCTTATACATCTACTAGTAGTTCTAATAGCAGCTCGTGGATATGGGTTGTTGTCTTTGTTATCATTATTTGTGGATTTATATGGCTGTTTGGTTTTACAAAATATTTTGACGATATCGGCTCGTTTTTTGATGATAAAAATAAAAGCGTTACGTACTCTACTAGCCCAGTAGTAGAAGATGCTAAAGAGAATTTAAAAATAGAAACAAATATAACTATTCCTTTTGATGAAAAGATCATAGATGCAAATATCACGGATATGAATGAATCTCAAAGTAGCCAGATGAATGAAGTATCTGCTGAACAAGTGGCTATGCAAACAGAAGACAACATCACTTCATCGCAAGTAGATGATATACTAAAAATTTCAAGATCAAATTTATTTGCTACTATAAATCCTAAAAAAAGCGTTTGGATAGGCATCAAGTACCTAGATACAAATGAAAAAAGTTCTAAAACTACAAATAAACCTTTTGAAATAGATCTAAATAGAAATGCTATAGTAGTAGCGGGGCACGGTGATATAACTCTTGAGCTTAGTGATCAAAATAGAAGTTATAATTCAAAGAATTCCATCAGATTTTTAGTTCAAAACGGTGAAATAAGACAGATAGATTACGATGAGTATGTTAATATAAACAAAGGCAAAGAGTGGTAAGGGTATTACTATTTTTTCTTGTTTCAAGCCTATGTTTTAGTGCAAATTTAGATCTGAATTTAAAGAATTTATTGGGCGACAAAGTTTATGAACAAAACTCCGGTAAACTTAGAACGCTTTTTTCAAATGAAGCTATGTTTTTGGACGAAAACTCAAATCCAAACTACGATAAGATCACAAATTTACTAAGAACAAATTCTATTTTAAGCTTGAATTATTCATCTCCTGCATATATGGATCTTACGTTTAAAAGTACTAGTTCTACCATACTTTTTTTAAAAGTCATAACTCAAAGTTTAAATAATCTTGGATATAACTACTTTCTTACAAAAAACTTTTCTACTCAAAACTCACAAATCTCATGGCTTGTGACTATAAATACTCAGTTTATCTTAAATCCTGGAAATTTATATAAAGAGCTAAAACAAAATAATGTATATATAAAAGGTATTCACAAAACAGGTACGTTTTCTTATACTTATGATATAGATATGAGTAGGGCGATTTTAAAAACATTGCCTTATGAATCAGACACAACAGTTGAGCTTTCTAAACCACTAGAACCGTATTTTTTAAATATCAACGGTAAAAAAAATATAGAAATAATGGCAAATCCGGCTGATAATTGGATATCGCTTGTAAAAATATATGATAGAAATTTAAAACTCATCAGTCAGATAAAATCTGATATAAAAGAAAAAAGTTTAAATATTGAATTTCCGGACGATGCATTTTATATACTAATAGATGATGCTTTTAGTTTGGAAAATATAAAACGCGGTTTAAAAATTTATATAAAATCATAAGGAGTTTTTATGTTTGACGAGATTCGTTTTAATACAATTGAAAGACTACCAAACTATGCCTTTGCCGAAGTAAATGCTATAAAAATGGCTGCTAGGCGTGATGGTGCCGATATAATCGACTTTTCTATGGGAAATCCCGATGGCAGAACGCCAGAGCATATCATAGATAAACTTTGTGAAAGTGCTAAAAAAGACAAAACTCACGGTTATAGCGTCTCTCAAGGTATATATAAACTTCGTTTAGCGATTTGCAATTGGTATAAAAGAAAATACGGCGTTTTGCTTGATCCTGAAACTGAAGCAGTCGCAACTATGGGAAGCAAAGAGGGTTTTGTTCATTTGACTCAAGCTATAGTAAATCCAGGAGATGTCGCGATCGTGCCTGATCCTGCTTATCCTATACATACTCAAGCATTTATCATAGCTGGTGGCAATGTAGCGAAGATGCCTCTTGACTATAATGCCGAATTTGAGCTCGATGAAAATAAATTTTTTGAAAATTTACAACATACTATCGATGAAAGTATCCCAAGACCAAAATATATAGTAGTAAATTTTCCGCACAATCCTACGACTGTAACTTGTCAAAAAAGTTTTTATGAGCGTTTAGTTGCAATGGCAAAGAAAGAGAGATTTTACATCATAAGCGATATAGCTTACGCAGAACTTAGTTTTGATGGATATAAAACCCCTAGCATCTTTGAAGTAGAAGGTGCAAAAGACGTTGCAGTCGAGTGCTATACTCTATCAAAATCATACAATATGGCAGGCTGGAGAGTCGGTTTTGTATGTGGAAATAAAAAACTAGTTGCTGCTCTTAAAAAGATAAAATCGTGGTTTGATTACGGTATGTTTACTCCTATTCAAGTAGCAGCTACTGTAGCACTTGATGGCGATCAAAATTGCGTTGAGCAAATTCGTCAAACATACGAAAAAAGAAGAGATATATTGATAGATGCATTTTGTTCTGCTGGATGGGAGATAGCAAAACCAAGAGCTAGTATGTTTGCGTGGGCAAAGCTTCCTACTCAAGTAGGAAATATCGGTAGCAAAGAGTTTGCAAAACAGTTACTAACAAAAGCTTGCGTAGCAGTTAGCCCTGGCGCTGGATTTGGCGTAGCGGGTGATAAATACGTAAGGATCGCGTTTATAGAAAATGAAAACCGTATCAGGCAAGCTGCGAGAAACATCAAAAAATATCTAAAAGAATTTGAATGAGAGTAGCGATACTTGGAGTAGGAACCGTTGGCAACGAGGTTGCTAACGTTTTGCTTAGAAATCAAAAATTAATTTCGGCTAGATCTGGTATGAATATAACTCCTGTTGTTGGTGTTGTTCGCGATCTAAATAAAAAAAGAGATTCTAAAATACCTCTAACAGATGATATAAATAGCGTGATCGATAGAGATGATATAGATGTTTATGTCGAGCTTATGGGTGGTATAGATGGGCCTTATAAAATCGTTAGCAAAATCTTAGAAAAGAAAAAGCCTGTAGTTACCGCAAACAAAGCTATGCTTGCATATCATAGAAATGAGCTTGAAAAACTAGCTGGAGATACTCCTTTTGGTTACGAAGCTAGCGTAGCTGGGGGTATTCCTATCATAAAAGCTTTAAGAGAAGGTTTAAGTGCAAACCATATCCAAAAGATAGTCGGTATTATGAACGGTACTAGTAACTATATACTTACAAATATGATGCAAGGTGGCGTTAAATTTGATGAAGTGCTTAAAAAAGCTCAAGAATTAGGTTATGCCGAGGCCGATCCTACATTTGATATTGGTGGTTTTGATACTGCTCATAAGCTGCTTATTTTAGCAAGTCTTGCGTATTCTGTTCATGCTAAACCAGAAGATATACTGATAGAAGGTATAGAAGGCATTACGAATGAAGATATATATTTTGCAAATGAATTTGAGTATGCTATAAAGTTATTGGCTATAGCAAAAAGAAGAGAAGATAAAGTAGAACTTCGCGTACATCCAGCACTTATTCAAAAAGAAAAAATGATAGCAAAAGTAGATGGTGTGATGAACGCAGTAAGCGTCACTGGAGACGCTGTTGGCGAGAGCTTGTTTTATGGAGCTGGAGCTGGGGGAAGTGCTACTGCAAGTGCTGTTATAAGCGATCTTATCGATATCGCTAGAGAAGTTAAAAATCCTATGCTAGGCTATAAAGCTCCACTAGAAGTTTTGCCTCTTGGGCTTTTTAAGCCAAATGAGATAAAAACAAAGTATTATCTAAGGCTAAAAGTGGCTGATGAAGTTGGTGTTTTAGCTAAAATCACAAATTTAATGAGTCAAAATAATCTTTCTATAGATAGTTTTTTACAAAAACCTAGAATCGATAAAAGCCTTGATTTTAGTACTTTGTATTTTACAACGCATACTTGTTTAGAAGCTGATATGCTAAGAGTAGTAGGTCTTCTTGAGAGCGAGAGCTTTATAAAAGGTAGGCCTTTTATGATACGAATCGAAGAGTAAATTTGGGTTTAAGAGAGTATATTTTCGGATTTCATAGTGAAGATCTGGCTGCAGATTATCTTAAAAGTTTGGGTTTTGAGATAATCTGTAGAAATTTCCACTCAAAATTTGGCGAGATAGATATAATCGCAAAAAAAGATGATGTGTATCATTTTATAGAGGTTAAATCTACATCTAAGGATTATGAGACTGTATATAGAGTCACTCAAAAGAAAATTTATAAGATAATAAAAACTATTAACTTTTATATGTTAAAATCTAGCATAAATTCAGATTATCAGATAGATTTAATATGCATAGAAAATGGTGAATTTAAATTTTTAGAAAATATAAGTTTTTAAAATTTATATTGTCTTTTAATTTAAGCTTTTTAATGTATAATTTTTTGAAAATTTATTAAGGAGAAAAAAATGGGTAAATATATTGAACTTACTTCAGAAAACTTCAATATAGCAAAAGAAGGCGTTGCGTTGGTTGATTTTTGGGCACCTTGGTGCGGACCTTGCAGAATGTTGGCTCCAGTTATTGATGAGCTTGCTGGTGAGTTTGAAGGAAAAGCTAAAGTTTGCAAAGTAAATACGGATGAGGCTCAAGATTTGGCTGTTGAGTACGGTGTTCGCTCTATTCCAACTCTACTTTTCTTTAAAGACGGACAAATAGTGGATCAAATGATAGGCGCTCAATCAAAAGTGGCTATCGCAGATAAAATCAATTCACTTTTATAATCTAACTAAAAAAAAGGGGAAGATATCCCCTTTACGCTCACTATCTATCAATCTGATTTCAAAATTTAAAATTTATTTTTTTATAATTATCAATTTTACGTAATTATACATGTATAAATTTATATTAAGGAGTTTAATTATGTTAGATGTAGCAATAATAGGTGGTGGACCAGCAGGACTAAGCGCAGGACTTTACGCGACTAGAGGTGGACTTAAAAACGTGGTTATGTTTGAAAAAGGAATGCCTGGTGGTCAGATCACTAGTAGTTCTGAGATGGAGAACTATCCAGGCGTCGCTACTGTGATGGACGGTATGAGTTTTATGGCTCCATGGACTGAGCAATGCACTAGGTTTGGTTTAAAACATGAGATGGCAAACGTAGAAAAAGTAGCGAAAAATAGCGATGGAAGCTTTAGTATTTTTTTAGAAGGCGGTAAAGAAGAAAAAGCAAAAGCAGTCATTGTTTGCACCGGTTCTACTCCAAAAAGAGCAGGATTTAAAGGCGAAGATGAATTCTTTGGAAAAGGCGTTTCTACTTGTGCGACTTGTGATGGATTTTTCTATAAGAACAAAGAAGTTGCCGTTTTAGGTGGTGGCGATACTGCTCTTGAAGAAGCCCAATACCTAGCAAATATCTGCTCAAAAGTGTATTTGATACATAGAAGAGATGAGTTTAGAGCAGCTCCTGTTACTGTGGAAAAAGCTAAGAAAAATCCTAAAATCGAGTTTATAACAAGTGCTAGTGTAGATGAAGTTTACGGCGACAATATAGCCGGAGTAAAAGGTATAAAAGTCAAACTAAAAGACGGTAGCATACGTGATCTACAAGTTCCTGGTATATTTACGTTTGTTGGACTAAATGTAAGAAATGATGTTTTAAAAGGCGAAGACGGTAAGTTCATCTGTGATACTCTACCAACTGGACAAGTAAGGGTAAATTTAAAAATGCAAACAAATATTCCAGGACTTTTTGCAGCGGGCGACCTTAGAGAAGACGCTCCTAAACAAGTCGTTTGTGCAGCGGCAGATGGGGCAGTAGCAGCACTTTCAGCGATGAGCTACATAGAGAGTTTGCATTAATATAAATAAGATTTTATTTAAGCCAAATTTATAGTTATCTGATATAATTAGGCTTAAATTTATCAATTAAGGTATTATAATGAGAACATCATTTAAAGCCATACTTAGCAGTGTCGTTGCGGCTTCATTGATAGCTGGTTGTGCTACTACAACCTTGCAAACAAGCGCTAAAATGACGCAAAGTATATTTATAGATCCAGTCGCTAAAGACAAAAGAGTCGTCTTTGTCAGTATAAAAAATACCAGCGGACATGACATAAATTTGGAACAAAAAATTATCCAAGGTTTACAAGCAAAAGGTTATACTATAACAGATGATCCAGAAGTCGCTACTTACTTGTTGATGACTAATGTTTTGTATTGCGATGAGAAATCAGAAAATAATGCTGTTGGCGGTGCTGTGGCTTTAGGTGCCACAGGAGCTGCTATCAGCGGTTATAACAATGGTGGTGCTGGTAGTATGATAGCCGCAGGAGCCGCAGGAGCTTTGGTGGGCGGAGTATTAGGAAAGCTTACAGAAGACACTATTTGGCAGATGCAAGTCGATATAAATATCAGACAAAAAGCAAAAAATGGCACTGTTCTTAGTGAGACAGGAAATGTAAGCGGACAAGCTAGCGTGAAAGATAGAGCAAAGTCAGGCTTTACAAACTCATTTGGTGGCGATATAAGAAACGTAAATGCCACAGGAGCTTTACAAAGCAATCAAATAGATACTAAAAATCAGACTTATGAGACGGATTATATAGAGAAAAAAACTATGATATTTGCCGAAGCTACGAAAACAGGACTTCAGCTTCCAGAAGCAACTCCTATACTAGAAGAAAAGATAGCTTCACAGATAGTAGGTCTGTTTTGATCATCAGTCGGAGATGCCCTCCGACTTTATATACGAAAATTATCCAAATTTATTAACCGTTTTATAAATAACTTTATGCTAAAATCCACGAAAATTACACTTAAGGTTTAGTATGATAAAGATCGGCATACACGGCGCAAGCGGTAAAATGGGCACTGAGATAATCTCAAATTTAAAAAATAGTGATTTAGCAAAAGTCAGCGTAGCTTATAGCATAGATCCAGTGCTTTGTGATACGGGCGATGCTTTAGTCACTGATGATTTAAAAGTTTTATTTGATAATAGCGATGTTATCATAGACTTTACTATAAAAGAAGGTGCGCTAAATTTGATAAACTACGCAAGGACCTATCCAAAACCTTTAGTTATCGGTACAACTGGGCTTGGTAGTGAAGGCGAGGAGCTTTTAGGACTTGCAAGTTCTCTTATGCCTATACTTCAAGCTACAAATATGAGTTTAGGCGTAGCCGTACTAAACAGACTAGTAGGGCTTGCTAGTAAAGCTCTTAGTGAGTTTGATATCGAGATAGTAGAGATGCATCATCGACATAAAAAAGACGCTCCTAGTGGCACAGCACTTACCTTAGCTACTCACGCAGCAAAAGCTAGAAATTTAAATTTAAGTAGCGTCAGGGTGAGTAGTAGAGATGGAATGGTTGGAGCGAGAAGCAAAGACGAGATAGCTGTTATGGCTCTTCGAGGCGGAGATGTAGTAGGTCGCCATACCGTAGGATTTTACAATGATGGGGAGTTTATAGAGCTAAATCATACCGCAACTTCTAGAGCTACTTTCGCAAAAGGTGCTATAAAAGCTGCGATTTGGCTAGAGGGCAAACAAGCAGGGCTTTATAGTATATATGATTGTTTAGGAATTTAAGCCAAATAAGTTAAAGACGGATTTGACTTTAGAATTCGTCTTTTGTAACTAAATTTAATCTTTATTTTTATCTTACGTTTGTTTCATTAGCAACTCTTTTTATATTTTTTCATTTTATACCATTACTTTGTTATTTTTAGTCTATATTGCTATAAAATATATTTTAGTGGTTTTTATAGTACCTTTTACTATCTTTTTTAGAGGGCATATCCTTACTATGATTTAAGGTGTTATTACTTTGCTTAGTTCAAAAAGCTATTTTAGATGTTTGATGACAAATTGTATGATTTTTAAGGTTTATTTTATCTTATGTTTTTGGCAAATTCCAAAATTGTTTTGACTTTTAAGGCTTTAAAATACTTTTTATAGTAAAATACATATTTAAGATCATAAATTTAAGGCAGACAATGTGTGCAATAGTCGGGGTTATAAATTCAAAAGACGCTGCAAAAACGGCTTATTACGGGCTATTTTCTATGCAGCACAGAGGTCAAGAGGCTAGTGGTATCAGTGCAAGCAATAATCATCATATCAAAACTATAAAAAATCGCGGTCTAGTAACTGAAGTGTTTGATAGTAGCAGCTTTGAAGTGCTAAAAGGTGAAATGGCTATCGGACATAATCGCTACAGTACAGCTGGAAGCGACAGCGTGTTAGACGCTCAACCTGTGAGCGCTAAGTATTCTTTAGGCGAGATAAGTATAGTCCATAATGGAAATTTGATAAATAAAGATGAAGTTCGCAAAAGCCTTGTTGAAGATGGCGCTATATTTCAGTCAAATATGGACACAGAAAACATACTTCATTTGATAGCAAGAAGCAAAAAAGAGCATCTGCAAGACCGCATAGTAGAAGCCGTAAAGCAGATAAAAGGAGCTTACTGCCTTTTGATACTTAGTAGATCAAAAATGTTTGTTTTACGTGATCCTTATGGCATAAGACCACTGAGTATCGGTAGGCTTAAAGATGGTGGATATATAGTATCTAGTGAGACTTGTTCATTTGATCTTGTTGGAGCTACTTTTTTAAGAGATGTAAAGCCAGGCGAAATGCTGATTTTTGAAGAGGGAAAAAGTGAGTTTAAGAGCATACAACTTTTTGGACAAACAGATCCTAGAATTTGCGCTTTTGAGTATATATATTTTGCTAGGCCAGATAGCGTGATAGATGGTAAAAATGTCTACGATATCCGTAAAAAGCTAGGTCAAACATTAGCTAAAAAATCAAAAATAAAAGCCGATCTTGTCATCCCAGTACCAGACTCAGGCGTGCCAGCAGCTCTTGGATATGCAAGGCAGAGTGGAATTCCTTTTGAGATGGCAATAGTAAGAAACCACTATGTAGGAAGAACATTTATCGAGCCTACTCAAGAGATGAGAAATCTCAAAGTCAAACTTAAACTAAATCCTATGAGTGATGTTTTAAAAGGTAAAAGCGTAGTCGTGATAGATGATAGCATCGTAAGAGGAACGACTAGTAAGAAGATCGTAGAGCTTTTAAGACATGCAGGGGCAAAAGAGATCCATATGAAGATCGCAGCTCCAGAGATAAAATTTCCTGAGAAATACGGTATAGACACACCGAGCTTTGCCGAACTCATAAGTGCAAATATGAATGCTAGCGAAGTATGTAAATTCATAGGTGCTGATAGTTTGGAGTTTTTAAGTATAGATGAGCTTACAAACGCTCTTGGAAATGAGAGAAAATACTCGCTCGTTAGCTTTGATGGGGATTATTTTATAAAATAATCCTAATGACAATAGAGTTTATAATGATAAGTTGGGGTTCTAAAAGTAGCTGGGTAAGGTAAAGAGACGCTAAAAGCTCTTGACTCGCTCGGCTTTAAATTCGTGCCTATCTTGAACTCCATCTCTACTGAGCTTCTGGCTTCTGGCTTGGATTTTAAAGTATCTAAAAAGCCTTTTTGTTTAAATATATTTCCATCTAAAACGCCTTTTTCTACCGGTGAGTTTGTGAGTTTCATCTCAAGAGTACAACTCGTGATAGTGTAATCCCCGATATTTCTTATGGTGCCGAAAAATACCATACTTTCGTTGAGCAAAACTCGATCGTAATTAAGATTTTCTATCCTAGCTTTTTTTGTATATTGATCTATGCTAAGCATGGCAAATATCGCTAGACAAGTCATCACGAATATATTTAGTCCTACCATACTGATTATAACAGATATCCGTTCTTCTTTTTTTAAAGCCAAAATCAAAAATAGTATGAAAAATACACAGATAATAACTAGCGCTATGATATGAAAAATTGTAAAATACATCAGAAACACTCCGAATTTATAGTTGTATTATAATCTATCGGCTTAAAATTATTTATGATTAGCCTTAAGTTTTTTGTAGTGTTTATGTCTATCTGCTCGTTGATAACGCTTTTTTGTACCTTAAAGGGCTTTAGAGAGTTTATATAATTTTTAAATTTATTATCTGAATGGGTGTAGAATTTGACTTTTACACTACAATAAGAAAATGGTTTTTTGGATAGATTGGTTAAATTTAAATCTACTATAAGAGTATCTGAAAAGCTTAGCTGCTTGATAAAATTTAGATCCAACTCTCTTTTCCTTATATTTTCATCAATTATCTTATGTGTGTAGATGATACCAAAAATGATAAAACAGACATCTAGTATGAGTATAAAACTAGCAAAAAATGGTCTTTTTACTACCAAAATGATAACTAAAAAAAGTACTACTAAAAAAATAAGTAAAACCCAAAGTATGGCAAAATAGTCAATAAATACAAAATGTGCCGTATAAAATCGCACCATCTCTTTTAGACTATTTATCGCGTGCATTTTTCTCCTCTATGCCGCTTATCCCCTCTCTTCTTTTTAGTTCATCTATAATACGCGATGGATGTAAATCGAAGTTTGCTAACGCAACTACGATATGAAAAAATATATCTGCGGCTTCGTATATCACGTCATAGCTAGGGTCGCCAACCTTATGTTCGCCAAAACTTTCTTTGCCAAGTTCCTTGTATTTTTTAAATTTAGATAGATCTTTGAGTGCAAAACAAAACTCTCCGGCTTCTTCACAGATTTTTTTGAGATATGCGTTTTCGCCTTTTGAGTAGAGTTTTGCTATATACGAGTTTTGTGTATCGCAGTTTAGTTTTCTATCAAGCGCGACGTGGTATAGATGATCGAAGATATCGTATTTTTCATTTTTTATAAATTCGGTATTTGTAAGCGTTTTTGAAGTGAGTGAAATTTCATTGAAAAAGCAAGATTTTTTACCGGTATGACAAGCTACACCGCCTTTTTGTTCGACTTTTATGAGTAGCGAGTCATTGTCACAGTCGAGTAAAGCGGATCTGATTATTTGGATATTTCCGCTCTCTTCACCTTTTTTCCAAATTCTATTTTTTGTGCGTGAAAAATAGTGGGCAAAACCTGTTTTTAGGCTTAAATTTAAAGCTTCTTCATTCATATAAGCCATCATCAAAACTTCATTTGAACTCTCTTCTTGAACGATAACAGGTAAAAGCCCGTCTATTTTATCCCAATTCACGCACACCTTTATTCCTTTTTATTTTTGTTCCATCACGCTTTGTTTAGGCCTATCTTTCGTATCTACCCAGATATTTGGCACGGCTCCTCCAGGAGTTAAAAATATCTTAGCATCGGTATTTACTTTTAGAGCTTCGTTAAACTCTTTTTGAGTTTGAATTTGTTTTAGTTGTAGCAAGTTATTATCTAAGCTTTTTGCCACTTCTTTGTTCGCATAAGCTTGAGCGTTTGCTTCTATCTTAACAGCGTCTGCTTTACCTTGAGCTTCTATCTTAACAGCGTCTGCATTACCCTTTGCAAGAGCTGCTTTTTTGAGAGCTTCTTGGTTTGCTCGTTCTACTTCGTATTTTGTTCGTTCAGCTTCTTGTTTTGCTATTTGAACGCGTTCTATCTGCTCTTTTACTTTTGGTGGAAGTATTATTTCACGAAGTTGAACACTTAAAAGCTCAACTGGCTTGTTTTGCTGACTGTCTATGTCTGTCCTTATGCCATTATCTATGGCTACTGCTATATCGTTACGACGCTCTGGAAGCTCTTCTGCGGTGTATTTACCAGTCACGTTTCTAACGACGTTTCTAACGACTGGATCTATGATCTTACTTTCCCAGCTAAAGCCCCACGCAGCGATAGTTTGAGGCGCGTTTAAGGGATTTAGTCTGTACTGGACTGTTATATCCATACTGACTGGAAGTCCTCTAGAGTCAAGAACTGAGATAGTATCTTTAGTTTCGATACCGCTACCACGGTAATTTGCTTCATTTCTACCTTCGCTTGAAGTATAGTTTATGATACGAACTTTAGTATCGACGATCCTAACTTCTTGTATGAAAGGTATAAAAAAGTGAAAGCCTGGCTGAAGTGGGCTTGGATCAAACTTACCCGCTGTGGATTTGATACCGACTTCACCTGAGTTGATGACGACAAATGGCTTTGCTATGGCCAGAACAGCGATGATAATGATAATGGCATAAACTACGCCACTTACTTTACTAAAACCGTTAAAATTTGGAATATTTGGCTTTTTAAAGTTAAAATTCGGCTTATTATCGCCTCCGCCACCGTTTCCGTTTTTTTTATTAAAATAATCATTTAAATCTGCTGGCAAATCGTTTCCTTTGTAAATTTATTTTGCGTATGTTAAGAAATGCTCATATTTTGGATTTTTACCCATTACAACATCAAAATACGCTTGTTGTAATCTTGTAGCTACTTCGCCTCTTTTACCGCTACCGATGATTCTGCTGTCTATATTGCTGATCGGAGTGACTTCTGCTGCTGTTCCAGTAAAAAATGCTTCATCTGCATTGTAGGCTTCATCTCTAGTGATGCGGTGACGTACGACTTCGTATCCTAGGTCTTTTGCTATGGCTATGACTGTTTTTTGAGTGATGCTTTCTAAGCTTGTATCGTTTGGTGGAGTGATTATAACGCCATCTTTTACTATAAAGAAGCATTCGCCGCTACCCTCAGCGATAAATCCTTGCGGATCAAGAAGTAAGGCTTCATCACAACCAGCCTCTTGAGCTTCGAAATTTGCCATTTGAGAGTTGAAGTAATTTGCACTTGCTTTTGCTTTTGCCATCATAGAAAAAGGAGCTGGTTTCATCCAAGATGAAATCTTGACTTTGATACCTTTTTCAAGTGCTTCATCGCCCATATAAGCACCCCATTGCCACGCTGCGATCGCGACATTTACAGGACATCCGATATGACTAACGCCCATTTTACCATACCCTAAAAATACAAGTGGGCGGATATAGACGTTATCGTTATAAGTGTTGCTTTTTAGAAGTTCTACGTGGGCTTTATTTATCTCTTCTTGTGTAAAAGGTATTTTTATCCCACAAGCTTTTGCAGACTCAAAAAGTCTTTTTGTATGTTCGGCGAGTTTAAAGATAGCCAAACCTTTTGGAGTTTGATACGCCCTTACGCCTTCAAATACCGCATTTCCGTAGTGTAGTGAGTGAGACAAAACGTGAACGGTCGCGTCTTTCCATGCTATTAATTTACCATCAAACCATATATGCTCTGCTTCTAGTAGTGCCATTTTTTACCTTTCGTTATTATAAATTTTTGCCTGATTTTATCCTAAATTTGATTAATATCTTTTGAATAATGCAAAATTTGACCTAGTCTTTGACGAAGTTATAGAAATGTCTAAATGATTGGTAGTTATATTTGTGCTATTAGATTCGTTGTTTAAATTTTTTAAATTTAAAATGCTATAATCCGTGCATTAAATTTAAAATAAAGGGAATAATATGCCGATTATAAACATAAAGCTTACTGCTCCTATGCCAAGCCGTGAAAAACTAGATGAAATCGCAGTCAAAATCACAGATATAATGGTAAATGATCTAGGTAAAAACCCAGCTAGAGTAGTGATAAATTTCGATGAAATTCGCCCTGAGGCGACGTATTTTGGAGCCAAATCAGTCCAAGCGATAAAGGAGGGCAAATAAATGGCGTGTTGCAAGAAAAAAGATCCAAGTTGCCCAGTAGAAGTAAAAGCGTCTGCTCAAACTTCGGCTTTTTTGCCTGAAGATATAGAGAGAAAAGTCACGTTGGCTTCTGGTGAGCTCGCTCCAGACTTTGAGCTAGAAAACGCAGATGGCGTAAAAATCGCACTTAAAGATTTCAAAGGTAAAAACGTAGTTTTATACTTTTATCCAAAAGATAACACTCCTGGTTGCACGACTGAAGCGTGCGAATTTAGTGCAAATTACGATGATTTTATCGCTAATGATACTATAATAATAGGCATTAGCCCTGATAGCGTCAAATCACACTCAAATTTCACCCAAAAACAGAGTCTTAAACACATACTTTTAAGCGATCCAGATAAAGAAGTGGCAAAGGCTTATGGAGTATGGCAAGTACGTAAAAACTACGGTAAAGAGTATCTTGGCATAGTACGAACGACTTTTGTTATAGATAAAACAGGACGTATCGCAAAAGTATATAAAAGCGTAAAAGCTGCCGGTCACGCTCTTAAAGTTTTAGCAGATTTAGTAAAATAATTTTAAAAAGATTTAAAGCGCTTTCAAAGTGCTTTAAATCTATATATTATTGCGCAATCAAAACGATTTTGTCACTTTGTTTTTATATTTATTTTCATAGATACTTTTTTATCTTCTTTAGCTCCGTTAGCATCAGTTATATCAAGGACTTCTATCTGACTTTCATTGACACCGCTTTCTAGCAATCTTTTACGTAGATTCTCCACTCTTTTTGCCGCTATATTTAAGATCTTGTCTTCTGAGACTTTTGTCAAATTTATGAGCTTTTCTATAGCAACGTCGGCATTTACAAAGTTTTCGTTGTTTATTTTTTGTCTAAAGAGCGTTTTTGTAGCATTTTCATAGTTTAGATCTTTAGTATTCATAATTAGAGTTATCTCTCTTTGTACGGCTCTGCTTGCTATGGCGTAAGTATCTGTTTTAGTGCTGTATGTAGGTGATAAAGTAAATACGATATCTGGTTTTTTCTGAGCGATATCTGCTAATTTTTTGATTTTATCTTCGCTTGTCTCTAGTAAAAATGCACTTCCAGGAGCAAAGTCTATACTGCTAAGCTCATCTACGCTTATACCAAGTGCGTTTCCTATAAATCTAAATGGGCTCGTAACTACATCGCTAAATAGTTGAAAAATAGCTTTCCATACTATACTTGCATAGCTAAACTCAGGGCTGTTTAGATCGCCCCAGATAGGTAGATCGACGTCTATTTGGTTGTTTGAGTCCTTTAGTATAGATATAGCTAGCTTTAAAGGAAGACTTACGGCGTCTTTGCTAGGAATTTCGCGTCCTAGAGTAAGGTTATCGAAATTTAGCGAGTTTGAGGCATTTAAAATGGAATTTTTTATCTTATAGTTTAGATTTACGTTGAGTCTGCCATCATCTATCTCATATCCTAAAAATTTGACCGAATACGGCGTAACGTTTTTCAAATTTATATTTTTAAATCGCAATATAAGATCTGTATTAGAAGTAGGGTTAAAAGGCATAGTGGTGACCAAGATCTCGCTAAATCCGTAGTTTGCAACAACCCCGTGAAGTGCGATATTGCTAGTTTTGTTACTTGATATCTCGTTTATGGTTGTTGAAATTTTAGTTATATTTGTATCAAAAACTATAGGTAAGCTTTCATCTTTAAACTCCAAAGAACCATTTTTTATATTGATGTTTTTTAAATTTATGTTTAAAGCTGGATTATCATTGCTAGTTTGCTTTGCATCTTTTGTTTTGATGAGATTTAAGATATTTAGCTCTTTTTGCTTTGAAACTGCTAATTTAAGATTAGGATTTTCTAGTTTGATATTTGATATAAAAAGGTTGTTTTTTTGGAAATTTATATGCCCCGTAAGGCTTTTAAACGAACCTAAAAGTTCGTTTTTCTCATCATTTATAGAAAAATTATTTATGGCAAGGTCTGCTTTTGTTTTTATGAATTTATCAAAGCTTGTCTTTGCATTTAGGCTTAAATTCGCATTTAAATTTTGCGTGTTTATATGTTCTTTTAAGTATGGTTTGATAAAATGCAAGTTGTGTAGCTTAAGCTTTAAGTTTGAGTCGAATTTTAACTTGCTAGTATCTATTAAATTACTACTTTTTAGATCCAAAATCGGATCTTTTATGTCTAAATTTAGTGCAAACTTATCTTTATTTTGGATATTTTTTGCCGTTATTTCTATATTTTTTAGTTTGTTTTGGCTAAATGGATCACTGAGGTTTAGTGAGCCATTTTTTAGACTGAAATTTTGTACGTTGTAGTCAAATTCTTTACTATTTTTGCTTGTTTTATTGCTACTTTTAGGTATTAAATTTAAAAAAGAATTTACGAGTTTAGAGCCTTTATCGTCTATAAAGCTAGCAAAATTCGGGTTTTGAACGCTTACGTTTTTTATGGAAAGATTATTATCCAAAAAATTTAGATCATCTATGATAAATGATTTAAGTTCTAGATGATTTTTTTTATCTAGATGTGAATTTGCTTCTAAAATGGAGATATTTTTTGCGCTTATAAGTTCGTTTTTTAACTCAAATTTACTTAGATCAAACTTACTTATATCTAAATTTAATCCTTGTTTTGCGGCGCTAAAATTTGCCAACTTTAGTAGATCTATATTTAGATTGGTGCCGAATTTTTGGCTATACGTTATAGTTTGGTTTGTTAAGTTCATATCACCTAGTTTTGCATCAAATCCTTCAAATTTAGTTTTAAATTTAGAAGCCACGATCTCTTTTGCTTGTACTTTTATGTTGAAATCTTCATTACTATTTTCAAGCTCAAGGCTAAAGTGTGGGACATAAAAAGAGCTAAGCGCGAATTTATTTGTATTTTGAGAGATATTTAAGTCTTTTATGAGTGTATTTACATCTGCTTTTATACTTAAATTTTCATCAAAAACCAGCTTATAATCTATCTTTGAGCTTAAAGTTGCACTCTCAACGCTAAGGGGCATATCTTGTAAAAATGAGACCCAAATAGGATTTATCTTTAATTCTCTGAGTTCTAAAATTCCGTCTATTTTCACTGGATTAAAACTAGCATTTGCATCAATAGTTAGGTGATTTGCTAGGTTTGAATCAGCTAAGAGAGAGTGAAATCCCAGCTTTTTATCTTTTGTGGATAAATTTGACAACTTATAGTTCATATTTTGCAAATTAAGCTTAAAACCACTCTTTAGATCTAGATAGTCGAATATTGCGTTTGTTATCTCGAGATTTTTTATCTTATACTCAAAGTTTAGTCCGTCGCTTTGCGGCTCACTTTTGCTTGTTTGATTAACATCATTTTGGAGTAAAAATGAAAAATTAAAGGTGTTATTTTCATCTTTTTGGACAAATACTTGAGGATTTTGGAGTTTTAACGTTTTTATATTTATGGTTTTATCAAATAAATTTGATGGTTCAAGATCTACGTAAATAGCGTCAAATCTAATGATAGGCAATTTTTGCGAAACCTCTACGCCAGTGATGTTTGCTTCAAACGTGAAAGGATTTATCCAAATATCTTTTAGTGTTAAGTTTAAGTCTTTTTCAAGAGCGATTTTCGTAGCGTAATGAGTTATAAGTTTTGGGGCTATAAAAAAGCCAAATGCTGCGTATAGTGCAACGAGAAAGCAGATAATCACCGCAGTTATTTTAGTTTTCATAGATCTCTCCTTTTTAGTGCTTAATTATATAAAAAAATGAGTACAAAGTAGATAAATTTAATAAATTTAAAAACCGCATTTTGCTATCATAAAAACAAAAAGGTTTAAATTTGTTAGTCCATATATGCTGTAGCGTCGATAGTCACTACTTTTTACAAAAGCTTAAAAAAGTATATCCAAACGAGCGAATTATCGGTTATTTTTATGATCCAAACATTCATCCTTATAGCGAGTTTTTGTTGCGTTATAAAGACGTAAAAAGAAGCTGTAAAAAGCTAGGGATCGAGCTTATATGTGGAGACTATGACTATGAAAGTTGGCTTAGCGGTACGAAAGGACTTGAAAAAGAGCCTGAAAAAGGTAAAAGGTGCGAGTATTGTTTTGATTTTCGTGTAGGAAATTCTGCTAAAATGGCGTTAAATTTAGGCTGTAAAAGGCTTACTACAACGCTTTTAATGAGTCCAAAAAAAGACTTTACTCAGCTAAAAAATGCACTAAAAAATGCCGTAAAAGATACGAGTTTAGAACCTGTGGCAGTGGATTTCCGTAAGAATGGCGGGACAATGGAACAGTTTGATCTAGCTAAAAAAGATAAGCTTTATCATCAAAATTACTGTGGTTGTGTATTTGCTCTAGAAAAACAAAGAGCCAAAGATGAGATCTTTGACGAGCTTTTTGAGCCTTTGGGCGGGCAGGTTCAGTTTGGCTCTATAAAAAGCCGTTTAAAATTATATAAAAAAGTTAGAAAATATGAAAAAAACGGTATAGAATTTGATCTAGTGAGAAAAAAAATACTAAACTATCGTCTGAAATTTGCAAAAGTTTGTGTTGATGGTGTTCTTGTGCCTAGTTATATGCTGTTTTATTCGCATTTTGGTAGAAATACGCTTAAATTTACTCTTCATAGTGGGGGTGAGCTGATAAATGTAATGAACGAGGGCGCTAAGCTCTTAAGTCTTGCTAAGTTTAATGAGCTTGGCGGATTTGATTATAAAGATGTTTTGAAGCTTATGAGATGTCCGCCTAAATTAGGACGCGAACTAAAAGTAAGAAAACTTATAGAAGTCGGTTTTAGCTTATCTCCTATCATCGTACTTGATGAGATAAGGGCTGGAAAGTTTGAAGTACAAGCTAGTAGTGTTATCTATCCGCAGATCATAGAAAAGGTAAAAATTTAAAAAAGCTCTTTAAATTTATGAAAGTATGTTTTACTAAGATCAAGTAGAGTTTTATTTAAGCTAATTTTTATTGACAAATAAAAGGCTTTTGGGTATAATTCATATTCTTTTTTATATGCATTCCGGATTAGCTCAGCGGTAGAGTAGTCGGCTGTTAACCGATTGGTCGCTGGTTCGAATCCAGCATCCGGAGCCACTATCTATCATCTTTTTTTGATCCCATTATTATTTCAGTTTTTGTTCTAAGCTTTTTATTTATAAATCTTTTCTCTCTATCACTTAGCTTATCTTTGCTATCTTCATCTTCTTTTAGAGGTTTTGATTTTTGTGGTCTTTGTTTTGATAGTCCAAATAAAATATATATCGCAAAAAATATACAAGATATAGACAATATCCACTTTGCAAAAAGTGCATATCCTATGATATCTTCTTGCTTTGTTAGCTTGAGATATTCTATTACGTCGGCATATATGAATTGTGAAATGAGCACTAAAAATATAAGCGTCAAGATCAGTGCAAGTCGTTTTCTAAATTTGTAAATAAACGTCCAAAATATGGCTGATTTTATACCTTTTATCACTGTTTTTCCTAGACTAGAAAATCAAGCCCTAGTATAGCTAAAGCCGCTACTATGGTTTTGTTCTTTAAGCTATCTACTATACGACTTTTTTCATCTGTTAGCATTATCTCAAGCTCATCATCGTTAAAATCATCAAAACTTTTGTGATTCATAGCCAGTTTGGCTTTTAGGGCAAGAACTGCTTTTTCTTGTATCTTTGTATCTACTTTATTTTTAAGTTTGCTACCGCCAAGCTTTGCATAATCAAATGTTTTTTGTAGTTTTGAGCTTGCTGCTTTGATAGCTCTGTTTGCTTTTATTTTTTTAGTTATATTCAAAATTAGACCTTTAAATTTTTAAAATTATATTTGAAAAGTGTAAATATTTATAGTTTGAGATAATAAGGCTTTGTTTTGGTATGATAAAAATAAATAATAAAAAGTAAAATTGCCCCTATAAAAAAAGGGGCAAAATATTAGTGTAATTTAGACCAAATTTTCTTTTTCCAAAGTAGTGCAAATATACCAAGTATAAAGAAATAACCCATCATATATAGACCAGTTGTTTCACGCTCAGCTTTTTTGCTATCTCCTGCTTGGCTCATATAAGCAATTGCTTGATTTTGAGCCTTCTCATTTAGTCCGACACGTGGCATAGAAGTGCCAGGAAGAAGTTTTTGAGTATCGTTTATAAAGTTATGCAAGTAATCAATACTTCTTGAACGGATATACATAGAAAGATCTGGAGGCGTAGTGCCAAGATAGCTTGCTATGCTTTGTTTGTTACCGTTTGTATAGACGCCCTCATATTTCATATCATGACATCTCGCACAAGCATTTACAAATACTTCTTTATCGCTCATCTCTTTTGGAGCTATACTTTTAAAGTAAGCTACTAGGTCAGCAATCTCACTGTTTAGATCACCGCCAGCACCCATAAACGCAGTCATAGGGAATGGATTTTCATCGCCGAATTTATGACCGACTTTTAGTGCGGTAACCGGATCTTTGATAAGAGCGGCTAGGAATTTAGGATCATAAAGATATCCAGCAGTGCTAAGATCAGGAGGAGCTACGCCAAAGCTTTCACTAGCGGCTCTTGGATCCATAGGCTCAGGAACATTTGCTGATGCTATACCGTGACATCCTGTACAACCTGCTGCATTTACGAGCTCGGCACCTCTGTTTGCGTCGCCTTTAGCAAGATCTATAGAGTTTATATCATCCCAAAATGCTGTATATTTGTCCAAAGTAGCTTTGTCTATATCTGCTATTTTTTGAGCTGATTTTATAGCTTCTTCGTTATTGCTCGCTTTTGCTGTTTGCAAGGCGGCTTGAGAATTTGCCGCGTTTAATTTAGCAAGGTCTATATCTTCTTTTGCAAAATCAAAATTTGCCGGTTCTACGTGAGGGTGCAAAACTGAATGTGCGTAAGGCTCAACTCCCCAGTAGATGATACCAGTGACTATTACGACTACGATGAACGCCTTTAACTCTTTCATTTATTCCCCTTTCTTTCGCGTATTGTTATGATAGGCAATACTACTAACAATAAAACTAGATAACCAACAGAAGCATAGAAGCCTACCCAAGCATTAAAGCCTGTTGGAGGAAGCTTTCCATAAACTGTTAGTATGATCAAGTCGATGATAAGAAGCCAAAACCACACGAAGAATGCCTTTCTTTTGTGGGCTGGAGCAACTACATCGCTTCTATCATAAAGAGGCATAAAAAATAATGAAATACCGGCAAATGCGAATGCAAGCAAACCAATATCAGCAGCTTTCATAGGTCCTATATCAAAGAAGAATCCACGTAAAATTTCATATTGCCACAAGAAATACCACTCAGGATAGATGTGAGTAGGAGTTTTTGAAGCGTTTGCAGGATCAAAGTTTATAGGATCCATAGCAAAGCTAAAATGGAAAGATACCAAATAAGTAAAGAAAATCATAAAAAATGATATATACATAAAGTCTTTACTTAAAAATCCAGGCCAAAATGGTATGACTTTTGAATTTTTTGTGTCACCGCTTAAGTATTTTTCAGCTTCAAGTTCAAAGTCTATCTCTTCACCTTCTAGGTTATTTACATGAGGAACTCTTAGAGTGTAGAAGTGGATAACTACAACCATGATAATTACTATAGGAAGTAAACAAACGTGTAGCATAAAAAATCTAGTAAGAGTAGGATCGCTAACTGCGTAATCTCCTCTTATCCATTCAACGACTGCTTCACCTATAACAGGAATTCCGCCAAATAGTTGAGTGATAACTTGTGCTGCCCAGTAGCTCATTTGTCCCCAAGGCAACATATATCCGCTGAATGCTTCAGCTGAAAATATAAGGAAAAGAAGCATACCGCTTATCCATATCATCTCGCGACCTTTTTTGTATGAACCATAATAAATTCCTACAAATGCGTGGATATAAAGTATCAAAAATATAACTGAAGCCGCAACTGCGTGCATATGACGCCATAGCCAACCATACTCGACTTCTTTCATAATAGTGTAATTTACGCTATCAAAAGCCAAATTTGCATCTGGTTTGTAGTACATAACTAGCAAAAGACCAGTCACAAACAAAACTGTAAATAACGTCGTAAGGATAACACCCATTGCCCAAAGGAAATTTATATTTTTTGGGATCCAGTATTGTCCAGCTAAAACATTCCATAACTTAGTGATAGCGATACGTTGCTCGAACCAATCATAAACACTAGTAGCTTTTGTAATATGTGCCATTTTCTCCCTTTCTCTTAAGCTAAGCCGACGAGTTTCTTGTATTCAGGACCTTCTTCGCCTAAAACAAGTTTTGTACCGTCGATTCTAAATGGTGGGATATCTAGTGGGCGTGGTGGCGGTCCAAAAGTATTCACTCCACTTGCGTCAAATTCACCTCCGTGACATGCGCATTTAAAAGTATTTTGACTAGCTGACCAGCTAGGGATACAGCCAAGGTGTGTGCAAAGTCCGATAGCTACCATGTATTTATCGTTTCCGATAACTATATCTCTATTTGGATTTGCTTTCATTTCATCATTTTTTTTGATGATGAAAATAGGTTTTTTACGCCATTCTACTTGGCGGAACTCTCCAGCTTGCATAGGGCTTAGATCAACAGTCGTAAATCCAGCTGCCTTTACACTAGGAAGCGGATCCCATGTTTTTTTCATACCAACAAGAGCAAATGCGCCGCCCACTGCAGCGACTGCGCCAAATGCCATGCCTATGAAATCACGTCTTTGCTTCTCTACAGACATTTATTTCCTTTCGATTTGATTTATTATTTGTTTTGATCAAATTTGGTTTTAGTCAAGCTCATCACGTAATACTAAATTTAAATAATAGTAATGCAAAATCACCTGATAACTTGTAATTATAGTATTTTAAAATTAAAAAACTATTTAATCTGTTTATTTAAATTTTATATATATGAGCAAATTCATTGCATATTAATATTATTTAAATTTTTAACGCTTTTATGAAAACAAAAATGTAAAAGCTAAGATCATCATAATGACGCCCGTGATAAACTCAAGGATTTTCCAAGATATAGGTTTGTTAAATAGTGGTATCAATACTCTAGCGCCGTATCCTAAGCTAAAGAAAAACAGAAAAGAAGCGCTCATAGCTCCGAGTCCGAACATCCATGCTAAACTCCCAAAGCTAGTAGAAACACTACCTAGTAAAATCACAGTATCAAGATATACGTGAGGATTTAGCCAAGTGAATGCAAGTACTAAAAGAACTGTTTTTAGTCTGCTTGAGCCTAAATTTTGTGAAGTTTGCATGCTATGTGAAAGTCTAAATGACGAGTAAAAGCTTTTTAAAGAGTAAATAAATAAAAATATAAACGCAAAATATCTTGCAAATGTTTCTATGTATTGAAATTTTTGGATAGCAACGCCAAATCCCAAAATTCCAGCCCATATCATCAAAGCATCGCTAAAAGCACATATAAGGCAGACTAGAAATATAAATTCCTTTTTGATGCCTTGTCTTAGCACAAAGGCGTTTTGAGCGCCTATAGGTAAAATCAGCGAAAGCCCAAGCAAGAAGCCTGAGATAAAAGCGTTTATCACTTACTTTGCTTTTGGAGCGATTTTATGGCTATATGGAGTATATCGATAGCTGCTGGAGTTATACCGCTGATGTTTGAAGCCGCCGCTAGCGTAGGCGGAGCAAATTTATTTAGTTTTTCGACGACTTCATTACTTAGTCCGCTTATACTTTTAAACTCAAGATCTTTAGGAATTTCAACATTTAAAAGTCCTTTCATCTTTTCTACTTCAAGGCGTTGTTGAGAAATGTAATGGTAGTATTTTGCCCCAGTTAGAATTTGGTTTAGGCTATTTTCATCTAAATTTGCAAAAAAGTCATCTAGTTTTTTTAACTTTTCTATAGTAAATGTTTTGCGTGCGACTATCTTTTGTAGTGGCATTTTTTCGTTGATATTGTCTTCGTTTAAGCTTGCTAAAAACTCTAAGTTTTGTTTTGTAGGACTTAGCTCTTTTGTAAGCAAGATTTCCATACCTTTTTTTAAATTTGAACGTAAATTTAGCATATCTTCGTACGCATCTTTTGGTAAAAGTCCTATGTTAAATCCATACTCGCTAAGACGCAGGTTTGCATTATCTTCACGTAAAAGCAAACGATACTCGGCTCTGGACGTAAACATTCTATAGGGCTCTTTTGTACCTTTTGTGACTAGATCGTCGATAAGAACGCCTATATAGCTCTCATCACGGCGCAATACCAGCGGATCTTTTCCTTGCAAACTTAAAGTAGCGTTTATGCCAGCCATTAGCCCTTGAGCTGCGGCTTCTTCGTATCCTGTGGTACCATTTATCTGTCCTGCTAGGTAAAGTCCGCTAACTTTTTTTGTTTCTAAGCTATGTTTAAGCTCTGTAGGCATCACGTAGTCATACTCTATAGCATATCCGTGGCGAACTATTTTAGCATTTTCAAAGCCTTTAACAGAGTGTAGCATATCTACTTGAGCATCATAAGGCAAACTTGTTGAAAAACCATTTATATAGTACTCTGTAGCTTCTATAGTCTGAGGTTCGATGAAGAGATGATGGCGATCTCTATCGCCAAAACGATTTATCTTGTCTTCTATACTAGGACAATACCTAGGACCGATCCCTTCTATCTGACCTGTAAATAGTGGGGCTCTATCAAAATTTGATCTTATGATATCGTGAGTAGTTTCATTTGTATAGGCTATATAACAAGGTAGTTGAGTTGGATTAAAATCTTTTGTGCGGAAGCTAAACTGAGCTGGATTTGCGTCGCCTTCTTGAACTTCTAAAACGCTAAAATCTATGCTGCTAGCAAGTACTCTAGGGCAAGTGCCGGTTTTTAGTCTGCCCATTTCTAAATTTAAGCTTTTTAGTGAGCTTGAGAGATTTTTACTGCTTAGTTCTCCGACGCGTCCGGCTTCAAGTTTGGCTAGTCCTACGTGGATGAGCCCATTTAAAAATGTTCCTGTAGTGATGATGAGTTTTTGTGTTTTGTATCTGTTATCTAAGTGAGTTTTTACGCCTGAGATTTTTCCATTCTGTGTCAAAATCTCAGTAGCTATCTCTTGAGTGACTTCTAAATTTGGAGTATTTAAAAGTAAATTTCGCATATAAACTCTGTATTTATCCATATCGATTTGAGCTCTACTTCCGCGTACTGCTGGACCTTTGCTTTCATTTAAAAGACGAAATTGAATCCCGCAAGCATCCGTAGTAAGAGCCATTTGTCCCCCAAGAGCGTCTATCTCTTTTACCAAGTGACCTTTGGCTAGGCCGCCTATAGCAGGGTTACAGCTAGCTGCTCCGATCTGCTCTGCAAGTATGGTTATAAGCATTGTTTTAGCGCCCATTCTTGCCGCTGCTAAAGAGGCTTCTATACCGGCGTGTCCTCCGCCCACGACTATCACATCATAATTCATCATTTCAAACCTTGTTGTTTTTTTAAGCGAAGGATTGTATCAAATTTAGTGTAAAAAAAGTATAAATTTAAAGGCTATGTTTTTATTAAGTATTGAAATTTAAGCTTTATTTTGCTAAAATATCTACATTAAAAATAGCACAATAAAGGCGGTAAAATGGCAACTTCTAACGCAGAACTTGAAATCGTAAAACAGCTTTTTAGCACTCTAAGCGATGATGATAAAAAATCATTTCTAAAATCTATCAAAAACAAAGAAAAATCAGAGCAAAATTTAATACTCTCAAAAGAGATAAAAGCGTGTCCGCATTGCAAATCTACTAATTTTGTGAAAAATGGAAAAAAAGATGGCAAACAAAGATTTATGTGTATGGATTGTCATAAGACATTTACTGTTACAAATAACTCAATCTTTTTTAAAACCCAAAAAGACCTTGAAATTTGGCAAAAATATATCCATTGTATGATTGAAAAATACTCACTTAGAAAAACCGCTGAAATTTGTGGCATTGCACTATCTACTGCGTTTTTTTGGCGACATAAAATCTTAGACACATTGCAAAAAATGCAAGATGAAGTAAAACTTAATGGCATAGTAGAAGCAGATGAAACATTTATGCCTATCTCATATAAAGGTCATCACAAGGATTTTAACTTTCCACGCTTAGCAAAGAAAAGAGGAACTGCAAACACTAAGCGTGGCTTATCAAAAGAACTTGTTTGCATACCTTGCGTAGTAAATTTAAATGGCAAATCAATAGCAAAAATATCTAATCTGGGTAAGCCAAATATTGCTAGTTTATCCAAAGTAATACAAGGCAAAGTTGAGAAAGAAAGCGTATTTGTAACTGATAGCCTACGCTCATATTTAAAACTATCAAATGAAATGAGCCTAAACCATATCTGCATACCACGAAACAAACATAGTAACGGCTCGTTTAATATTCAAGTCGTAAATAACTACCATAGCAGACTTAAATCAATGCTTGTGTATAATTTTAAAGGTGTGGCTACTAAGTATCTAAATAATTATCTTGTCTATCACAACTTTGTAAATTTTGCAAAAGAGAGTAGAAAAGATAAAGAACAAATTTTGCTAAACCATATACTAAACACAAATTGCATAAGCCAAAGCATAAGCGTAGCAAATAGACCTGCCGTGCCGTTATTGGTAGCGTAAGCTGTAAAAAATTTAAAAAAGGAATAAAATTGTCATATAAAAAATATTTAAACAATGTTACATTGGGTGATTGCTGTGAGCTAATGAAAAATATTCCTAATAATTATATTTCAGGCTGCATAACTGACCCACCATATAATTATGAATTTTTTGGTAGAAATTGGGATAATGTAGAAATAAAACGCAGAAAAAATAAAGCAAATAACAATAAAAATATATTGGTAAAAAATATACCTTATGGCAGTGGGTTAGCAGGAGGAGTTAAAAATGAAAGATGGTATAAAAAAAATAGGGATAATATTTTAGAATATCAATCTTGGGTGGAGCATTGGGGGAAAGAGTTATATAGAATTTTAAAGCCTGGTGCGTTTATAATGGTATTTAATAGCAATAGGAGTGTGGCACATATTCAAATAGCACTTGAAAACGTGGGTTTTTATACCAAAGATATGTTTATATGGATAAGAAATAGTGGTATTCCAAAAGGCTTAAATGCTTATGAAAAAATGAAAAAAGATGGATATGAATTGGCAGAAAATTGGAAAGGCTGGCATAGTGCAACAAGAAACAATTACGAGGCAGTATCTGTCTTGCAAAAACCAATAGAAAACAATTATGTAAACAATGTAAAGAAATACGGAGTAGGACTTTTAAAAACAGAAGGCTATATAAATCATAATGGCTTTCTATCAAATATATTTGAAGGCTATCAAAGAGATAAAAAAGATGATTTCAATAAGCATATAACGGTTAAACCAATAAAACTTATAGAAAAATTAGCAGAGATGATTGTTCCAAAACAAACAAATAATATTATAATTGACCCTTTTATGGGAAGTGGGACAACAGCATTAGCTTGTAAAAATTTAGGTATTCCATATATTGGTTTTGAATTAAATGAAGAGTATATTAAAATAGCAAATATGCGATTATCTTAAAAATCATATTTGGCTTTTAAACAAGCCAAATATTGAACTATATCTATTCCACCATAGTTTATGATAAAATCAAAAGCATCTTTGTCAGAGATAATTTCCCAACCGCCGTTTATAGCAGCAGTAATAGCCGCTGGTAGGTTATCGTTTCTTAAAATCAGGAAAACTGGATTATATCCCATTTCTTTTAACATTTTTCCATATAATTTAAATTTTTTCAGCGTTCCACTATCGCCTGAACCAATTCGATATTTAGCATCAATTGCCAAATTACCTATGAAATAATCTACAGGGTGGTCTGTTCCAAAATCAACACTTTCTGGTGGCTTAAATAGATTATTGGAAGTAAAAAGCTCTTTGGTTATTAATTCCCAAACTCTTCCAAGCTCTCTATTCCAATATTGCATATTTTGCATTTTTGTTTCATAAGTTATATTAAAAAAATCCATTAAAATATCTGAGTCAGAAACAATTGTGTCAAATTTCTTTGATTTAAAATTACTTTTATATTGCGACAAAATATCAATAACATTACGTTCTATTTGCTCTATAACTATATTCATCATTTTAGTAACTCCGACAAATCAGCTCCTAGAGCTTTTGCAATTTTATAAGCATTTATTAGGGTAATATTTTTCTCACATCTTTCTATACTGCCAATATAAGTTCTATGCAGACTAGATAATTCTGCTAACTTTTCCTGAGTAATATTTAGTGCTTGTCGTCTTTTGCGAACATTTTTTGCAAATATGTTTAAAATGGAAATCATAATTTATATTTTATAAATAAGTAACAAAATAAATCAACACTCTATTGATAGCATTTTTTAGAAATCAATACACTATAAAAACAGAGCCAATTTAAATTATGCTGATTATTTATTATTAGTACATGTATTCATGGTTTTAGTTCCAAATCATAATCTTTTCCGCTGTAAAATCTTTTTCTGCTAGCATTGAATGCATTATCAAATAGACTTCTTGTATTGTTAAAATCTTTGCTTTTTATTCCTGCAATATCCATAAAAGCATGAATAAAATCATCACTCATAAATGGCAAATTTTGAGCATTTTGTATCTTTTTTATAATATCTGGACGATTTTGTTTTAGTTGCGAACTGACGTAAATCATAAAAGGAATTTCTACCATATATCTTGAGGCCATGGTATCACTATGTCCTGCAAAATCTCTAAAATCATAAACTTCTTCACCATGATCGCTAAGATAAAATACAATTGCTTCATCATCTTTAAATTTATCCATTATATCACTTACTATTTTATCATTATAAAGTATTGCATTTACGTAATTGGCTACTATTTTGGATTGTTTTTTATCTAGATTAATATCGGTTTTGATATCTTGATAAGTAAATTTTTCAAAATTTGCTGGATATCTCTCTTTATATCCTCTATGTGTACCAAGAAGATGAAATATATAAAAGCTATTTTCTTTTGTTTGCGGTAAAGTTTTAAAAATATCAAGTAAAATACCATCATACGTTAGTGGCGATTTGCCATCAACTCTTTGACTTGAATATTTTGTAATATGACTTCTTTTTGCTATTACAGAGTAAGAGTTTCCATATGAGGCTACTGATTCTTGATTGCTAAGCCAAAATGTTTTATATCCGGCAAGTTTTAAAATGTCAATCAAATTCATATGCTTATACCAAGCTGTAGATGAATTTTCATAGTTTTTAAATGTTAGAACGCTTTCTAAAGCTTGATTTGTATGTGAATATGATGATATTATATCGTTAAAAATAAAAAGTTCTCCATTTTTGGTTTTTTGGCTTAAATTCTGCGTGTTTTTTAATGGATATCCATATAAATTCATATAGTTTCTTTGTGTGCTTTCACCGATTATTAAAGCTATTTTTGGAATTGCATTTTTTATTTCAACTTGATAATTTGTAGATTTTATGGATTTGTCTAAATTTCCTTCCATAATTTTTATCTCTTTTAACATCTCATTTTGGTTGATGAATGTTTGATAAATAATGTCTATCCATTGCTTGAGATACATTTTATCATTTGTTATGAAGCTATCAAATTTTTTAATTAGCACTCCGGTTGATATGATAAAAATTATCAAAAGAATGATTTTAAATTTTTTAGTGAGTATTTTTAGATTGTCTTTGTTTGATTTAGTACAAAAAAATAAAATAGAAAAAGCAGTAAAACCAAGTAAAAATGGAAGTGGCTTCGTTATATATGAGTTTAGGAATTCTAGCGACTCATTTGGATTTGTAGATAAAAGTGTATCAAAAAACACTAAATTTAATGTGTCATGAAAATTAATAATAAGAAATATTTCTACTATACCAATTAATGCAAAAATAATGACAAAAATACGTTGAATAATTATGCATATATATGGGTAAAAAACTAAGTATATAAAAAAGGCAGAAAAATACTAAAAAATTTGAAATAAGATGTGCGATGCATTGTTTTTGCATTCTATAAAATTCATTTATACCCCCCCCTATGACAATATTATAGAAAAGCATACTCAAAAATAATTCAACAAGCAAAATATAAAATAATCTTCTATTTAAAATCATTTTGATCCTTAAAATTATAGTTTAAATATATGTATAATAGCAAAAAAATATTATTTCCAAAGTAAAATTTGTAAAAATGAGCTAAATTTAATATAATTTCTTATCAAATTTTAGGATAAGATAATGTTTAATGGGCTGATTAGAGAGATTGCAAAAGTTAAAAGTTTTGATGGCAAATTTTTAAGTTTAGAAGCTAAATTTAGACCGAGTTTAGGTGACAGCATAGCGATAAATGGAGCTTGTTTGAGTGTCGTTAGCATTCAAAATGATGGTTTTAGCGTAGAGCTTAGTAGCGAAAGTTCTAAGAGTTTAGCCATAGAAAATTATAAAGATAAAGTCCATATAGAGCCTGCGATGAAGATAGGCGATAGGATAGATGGGCATTTGTTGCAAGGTCATATTGACGCTGTAGGTGAGATAATAACTATCAAAAAGTTGCTAAGCGGGACTGATTTTTTTATAAAACTCCCAAAAGATATTATGCATTTAGTGGCAAATAAAGGAAGCATCGCAGTTGATGGTGTGAGTCTTACGATAAATGAAGTTTTTGAAGATAGCATAAGACTTACTATCATACCTATTAGCTTTAGAGATACGCTTTTTGGCGAGTTTAAAGTAGGTAGGCGAGTAAATATCGAAACAGACCTTTTGGCTAGATATGTAGAGCGGATTTTGGGTATCAAAAATAGCCACAACAAAAAACTATCGTGGCAAGAAGCGGATTTTTATGCTAGTTTGTATTGAAAATAATGACGTTTTAGCCGGATTTAGCACTAAAAAAGGTGGTGTTTCGAGCGGCGTTTATGAAAGCTTAAATTTAGCTACTCATGTTGGCGATGACAGACAAAACGTACTTGAAAATAGAGAAATTTTAAGGCGTAAAATCGGCGCGAAAAAGCTGATTTTTATGGATCAAATTCACTGCGATGAGATTTTTGAAGTATTAAGTTTAGATGATGAAATTCCGCCTTGCGATGCTCTTATCACTAGTCTAAAAAACGTAGCATTATGCGTCTTGGTGGCTGATTGTTCGCCTGTGCTGATATATGATAAGCTTCAAGGCAAAATAGCTGCTATCCACGCAGGACGCGCTGGAGTAACACTTCAAATAGTTACAAAAACGATCAAAAAAATGGGATCAAAGGCTATAAATTTAAAAGTAGTAGTAGGTGCAAATATAAGCGGGAAATGTTATGATATAGGAAATTTAGATCTAGGTGAGTTTAATAAATTTAAAAACGGAGTTAAATTTAATATGAATGCGGCTTTAAAATGTGAGCTTGATAGTTTTGGTGTGAGAGATTATGAATTTAGTGATATTTGCACACATTGCGACGAGAGATTTTTTTCATACAGAAGAGATGGTGTGACAGGAAGATTTTGCGGATTTATCTACCTAAAATAGGTAAATTTAAAAATATAGATTAAAGGAATACAATGCATTATGACGAGTTTAAACCTAGTGATTTAAATTTGATACTTATAGCTCAAAATGCCAAAAAATTTGGTATCGATTTTATGAGCAATCCACGTACTTTAGAACTATTATTTTCCAAAAAACAGACAAAGATCGCTCAGCCAAATTTAGAAGCTTTATCTCATATATTTGAAGTTTTAGAACGTATCAAACAAAATAGTCAGCTAAGCAATAAACCTTAAATCATATTTAAATTTATAAAAATATAAGCAAAAAAAAGATAAAATCCAAACTTCATTTCACATATGCTAATCCTTGTTTAGTTGCAGTTAATGTCGCTGTTAAGGAGCATAGAGGAATAAACTAATCAAATTTTTTAAGGAGAAACTCATGGTTACTATGAGAGATTTACTAGAGTGTGGTGTGCATTTTGGTCACCAAACAAGACGCTGGAATCCAAAGATGAAAAAATTCATTTTTGGCGAGAGAAAAGGTATCTATATAATAGATTTACAAAAGACTATTAGATACTTCAGATACACATATAATGTTGTTAGAGACGCTGCAGCTGAGGGCAAAACTATACTATTTGTCGGTACAAAAAAACAAGCTGGTATAGCAGTAAAAGAGTACGCAGAAAAATGCGGAATGCCTTATGTAAATCACAGATGGCTTGGTGGTATGATGACAAACTTTGGAACTATAAAACAATCAATAAGAAAACTTGAAGTTATAGAAGCTATGGAAGAAGACGGCTCTATAAACTTACTTACTAAAAAAGAAGCTTTGATGCTAAGACGCAAAAAAGAGAAGCTTTTAGCAACTCTTGGCGGTATCAGAAATATGAAAAGCTTACCTGATATGATGTTTATAATTGACACTGTAAAAGAGAAAATCGCAGTTGCTGAGGCAAACAAACTAAGAATGCCAGTAGTTGCTCCTATCGATACAAACTGCGATCCAGACACTATCGACTTCCCGATACCTGGAAATGACGATGCTATAAGAAGCGTTCAATTATTCTGCCAAGAGATGGCTGAAGCTATCAACGAAGGTAAGGCTTTAAGAGATCAAGACGAAACAGAGCAAGAAGTAGCTCCAGTAAGTCAAGAAGAAAAAGACGAAGTCGTGGCTGAGGCTATGAGCGAAGCTGATTTTGAGGAGCAATAATGGAAATAAGCGCAAGTATGGTAAAAGAGCTCCGTGAAAGTACCGGAGCTGGTATGATGGACTGCAAAAAGGCTCTCCAAGAATCAAATGGAGATATGCAAAAAGCAGTTGATATACTAAGAGAAAAAGGTCTTGGTAAAGCAGCCAAAAAAGCTGATCGTTTAGCGAGTGAAGGCCTTGTAAGCGTAGTCGTAAGTCAGGACAACAAGACTGCAACTATAACTGAGATTAACTCTGAAACTGATTTTGTGGCTAAAAATGCGACTTTTGTAGACCTAGTTAAAAACACAACTGTTCATGTTCAAAGCAACTCTATAAATACAGTTGAAGAGCTAAAAGAGAGTTCTATCAACGGTGTTAAATTTGAAGAGTATTTTCAAAGCCAGATCGCAACTATCGGCGAAAATTTGGTTGTAAGAAGATTTGAAACTATCAAAGCTGGAGTAAATGGCGCAGTTGCCGGATATATTCACTCAAATAGCCGTGTGGGCGTTTTGATAGGAGCAGCTTGCGACTCTGAGGCAACAGCTAGTAAAATTCATGATTTCCTAAGAAATCTTTGTATGCATGCTGCTGCTATGAAACCTCAAGTTATAAGCTATAAAGAGTTTGACCCTGAGTTTGTAGAAAAAGAGTATCTAGCTCTTAAAGGTGAGCTTGAAAAAGAAAATGAAGAGCTAGTTCGTCTTAAAAAACCTCTTCATAAAATACCGGAGTTTGCAAGCCGTGCTCAGCTAAATGATGAAATCATTGCAAAGGTTACTGAGCATTTAAAAGAAGAGCTTAAAAAACAAGGCAAACCTGAAGCTATCTGGGATAAAATCCTTCCTGGACAAATCGATAGATATATAGCGGATAATACTCAACTAGATCAACGCCTTACTCTTTTAGGACAATTTTATGTAATGGACGATAAAAAAACTATCGAACAAGTTATCGCTGAAGAAGCAAAAAAACTTGGCGGTAGCATCGAGATCGTAAGCTATGTACGCTTTGAAGTAGGCGAAGGCTTAGAGAAAAAGACAGAAGACTTTGCAGCTGAAGTAGCAGCTCAAATGGCTTAATAATGCTAAAAGCGGTAAATTTATCCCATAAATTTGACTATCCGCTTTTTAGTGATCTAAATTTAGATATAAATCCCGCCACTACCACAGCCATAACAGGCGTGAGTGGTAGCGGGAAATCTACTATCTTACATATTCTTTCCACGCTTTTAAAACCTGCTAGTGGCGAAGTTATATACAATGAAAAATCAATTTATAATATAAATGAAAATGAGCTTTTAAAAATTAGGCGCTTAGAATTTGGGATAATATTTCAAGCACACTATCTTTTTAAGGGTTTTAATGCTTACGAAAATATCGAGCTTGCAAACGTACTAAGCGGACATAAGATCAATATAGAACTTTTAAAAAAGTTAAAAATAGACCACGTGATGAACCAAAAAATCGGCGAACTTAGTGGCGGACAGCAACAAAGAGTTAGCATAGCAAGAGTTATGAGTAAAAAACCGCGTATTATATTTGCAGATGAGCCGACTGGAAATTTAGATAAAAATACGGCAAATGAAGTTATGGACGTGATATTTGACTACGTTAAAAATGAAAATGCTGCGCTTGTGATAGTAACACACGATGAAGATTTAGCAAGCAAGTGTGATTTTAAATTTAGGCTAAGTGAGCAAAAATTAGAGCAATTAAGCTAAATTTTGCTAAATTTATAAAAAATTAGAGCAAAATTATGGAGTTTGTCAATTTCTTAGGTCAAAATAATGTAGTAACATTTTTTCTTCTTTTTGTAAGAACTGGTGCATTGATGATATTTTTTCCATTTTTTAGCCATATGCAAATTCCAGTTGTTGTAAAAACCACTTTAGCTTTTATGCTTACTATTTTTTTATTTCCTTTAGCAGACTCTTCTTTAAACCTTGCAAATTTACAGATAGAATATCTCATATTAGAAACATTTGCTGAGCTTATGTTTGGACTTTGTGCTGGAGTGCTTTTGATGCTTGTTTTTGGAGCTATCCAGCTAGCAGGTGAACAGATATCAATGATAATGGGTTTTTCTATGGCTAGCGTTATAGATCCGCAAAGTGGTATGAACTCACCGCTTATCTCAAATATACTAAATTTCATAGTTTTGCTTGCATTTTTGCTATTTGATGGACATCATATCATATTGCAATTTATAGCTTATTCGCTAAATTTTATTCCGCTTGGTGGATTTTATCCAGATGAAAATATAGTAAGATATACCGCAAAAGGTGTCATGAATCTATTTTTATTTGGTTTTATTATATCGTTTCCTATTTTGGCACTATCTCTTTTAGCTGATCTTATCTTTGGTATGCTTATGAAAACTATGCCGCAGTTTAACCTTTTAGTCGTAGGTTTTCCTATAAAGATCGCAATAGGATTTGTAGTTTTAGCAGCTATAATCTCTGCTCTCGTAAAACTTTTTACCACTTTAATGATGAGAGTTTTTAATGATTTACCAAGCTTATTTTTTTAAATAAAGCTTTTAATAATGAAAAATAGCGTAAAATACATAAAATTATTGTGTAAGGGGCTAAAATGAAAGTTATTGTAGTAAATGATAATCCAGCTGTTTCTCGTCTTATCAATATAAGTCTTACAAGACTTGGCTATGAATTTAACGAAGTCAAAAATCTAGAAGATATAACTAGTAAGGATAATGAGCTACTAATATGCGATAGCTCTCTTTTTGATAAAGACGTAGATTATAGTTCTTATGCTAAAAATATTTTATATTTGGTTCCTAGAGGTAGTAAAATAGATGAAAATGCTCAAATATTGGAAAAACCATTTTTGCCGACGGATTTTATAGAGACTGTAGAAAAAATAATCAGCCCTAAAAATCACGATAAAGCTGAAGATAAAAATAGCGATTTTAACGATCTAGATGCTTATGATAACGTAAAGCTAGGAAATGAATTTGGAGAGTTTAAAGATATTAAAGACGCTGATTTTGAAGATAATCAAGATGAGATAGAAGCTTCAAATGATAGCTTTTTAGATCTTGATGATGACGATAAAGCGACTAATAACGCTTTAACTGATGAAAAATCAGATGAAAAATCAGAACCAGATGAAATACAAAACGATCAAGCTCAAAATACTCAAATACAAATAAAAGAAGACGAAAACGCGAAAGATGAGCTAGATGGTGATTTAAATTTAGATGATCTTGAAAGTGAAAAGATAGATGAGAATGGCGAAAAAGAAGATGAGCTTGATGAGCTAAATGATGAAGATGTTAAAGAGAATATCCAAACTAAAAATAGCGATAAAGAGCTTGATGAACTTAGTAGTATGATCGATGAGATAGACCAAATGGATCTAGATGCTAAAGATCTTAATGAAAACGATATAGAAGAGTATAGCGATATAAAAGAGCAAGATGTGGATGAATTTGCCTTTGAGGATATAGAAAGCTTAAAAGAAGATCTTGATTTGCAAGATATAGAAGATGAAAAACAAACTATAGTTGATGAACCAGAACAAGAAAATATAGATGACGATACTCAAAATTTGAAAGATTTAGAAGAAGATATGGAACCAAATGAAAATTTACAAAATCTCGATGAGATAAAAGAAGATGAGATAAAACAAGCTTTAGACGAGCCTATCATTGAGACAACGCAAAATCTACCACAGACAAAAGATGCATTGCCCGGCGAGTTGGCACAAAATATAGGAAAAGAGCTAGAAACTCTGCTAAGTAGTGGATCTTTAAAAGAGGTCTTAAAAGGACTAAATATAAAGATAAATATCAGTTTTGAGGAAAAAGAGTGAGCGGACAAATTCTTATCTTAAGTGGTCCTAGCGGAAGTGGAAAAAGTACGCTTTTATCAAAATTGATGAAGGAATTTGATGGTATTTATTTTTCCATTTCAAGCACTACTAGAAGTATAAGAGAAGGCGAGATTGCTGGAGTAAGCTATCATTATATCAGCGAAGATGAGTTTAAAAGGGGCATAGACGAGGGTAAATTTTTAGAATGGGCACAAGTACATAAGAATTATTATGGAACTAGTCTTGAGCCAGTTGAAGCAGCTCTAAAAGCTGGAAAGATCGTCATCTTTGATATAGACGTGCAAGGTTTTCATCTAGCACAAAAAAAATACGGCGAAATCATAACATCGGTTTTTGTCACTACCAAAAATAGAGACGAACTAAAAAAACGACTAAAACTTAGAGGTACTGATAGCGATGAAGTTATAGAAAATAGGCTTTTTAACGCCGCTACTGAGATGGCTCACATAAGTGAATACGACTACTTGATCATCAATGAAAATCTAGAAAAATCATATCTAGATTTAAGGGCTATTTTTAGCTCTCTTTTGGTAAAAGTCGAAAATTATGCCGTAAATCAAGTGATAGATGATTGGTGCAATAAGTAATTTATCTGTTTGTTAAATTTATAATTTTATGTTAGAATATTTTTAAAATTAAGGAGAAAATATGGGTAGTTTTAGTATGGGACACTGGCTAATAGTACTTGCTATAGTCGTTTTATTATTTGGAGCAAAAAAGATACCAGAACTAGCAAAAGGTGTCGGTAAAGGTATAAAAAGTTTTAAAAAAGAGATGGAAGATGAGCCAGTAGAAAAAATAGAAAAAGCTGAAGATACACAGAATGTTCAAAAACAAAACGAAACCACAAAGAACGTTTGATGAAAAACAGTGTTAAAGCTGAAATTTACAGTATTTTAGAGCGTGACTTTATCTTAGAAAAACCAAAAGATAAAAATTTAGCCCACTACGCAACTCCGCTTGCATTTAGCTTGGCTAAAGAGCTTAAAAAATCTCCTATGCTTATAGCGGAGGAAATTGCAAATAAATTTAAAAATAGCAAGTTGTTTGATGCTATCTCGATAAACGGATATCTAAATTTCAAGCTCAAAGGTGAGTTTTTAGATGATTTAGCAACCAAAGCTTTAAAACTTGATAACGCTTTTGGCACTAATATATCAAATAAAGAGAGTATCTTTATCGAGTATATCAGCGCAAATCCAACTGGACCTTTGCATATAGGGCATGTAAGAGGCGCGGTTTATGGCGATACATTAGCAAGGATAGCTAGACATATAGGAAAAGATGTTTTTACAGAGTACTATATAAATGATGCAGGAAATCAGATAGATCTACTTGGTGTATCCATAAGTCTTTTTGCCCGTGAAGTTTTATTTAGTGAAAATGTGCAGTATCCTGAGAAATATTATCGTGGCGAATATATCGAAGATATCGCTAGACTTGCGCTTGATAAATTTGGCAAAGAGATATTTTATGATGAAAGTAGAAATTTAGAGCTTGCAGAATTTGGTAAAGATGAGGTTTTGAAGGTCATTAAAAAAGATCTTAGCGACGTTGGTATATTTATAGAAAGCTGGGCTAGTGAAAAAGCGCTTTATGACGGTCTTGAACTAACTATAAAAAAGCTTGAAAATAGTGGTGAGATGTACGAAAAAGACGGTACTATCTATATAGCCTCTACAAAACTAGGCGATGACAACGATAGAGTTGTAGTAAGAAATGATGGTAGACCTACATATCTAGCTGGAGATATAGTTTATCACAATGCTAAATTTGAGAAGAATTTTGATCATTATATAAATATTTGGGGAGCAGATCATCACGGATATATAGCTAGGCTAAAAGCTGCTATACATTTTTTAGGTTATGATGAAAATCGTCTTGAAGTTATATTGATGCAGATGGTTAGCTTGTTAAAAGAGGGAAAACCGTTTAAGATGAGCAAGCGTGCAGGTACTAGTGTGCTTATGAGTGATATCTTAAGTGAGATAGGAAGCGACGCGCTTAGATTTATATTTATCTCAAAAGCAAATACGAGCAGTCTTGAGTTTGATATAGATGAGCTTAAAAAGCAAGATAGCTCAAACCCTATTTTTTATATAAATTACGCACACGCTAGAATAAATCAAATTTTCGCAAAAGCCAAAAAGTCACCTAGCGACGTCATAAATGCTGATCTTTCAAGCTTGGACGAAAATGCGAAAAATCTCCTTTTTGAAGCTCTTTTATTGCCTGAGGTTTTAGAAGATGCGTTTAGTTCAAGATCTTTACATAAGCTACCCGACTATCTTAAAACTTTAAGTGCGAGTTTCCATAAGTTCTATAATGAAAATCGCGTGGTAGGCGCTAGTAATGAAAATGAGTACTTAAAGCTATTTTCAGTCGTGGCTCTAAGCATTAAAGTAGCCCTAAATCTTATGGGGATCAAGGCAAAAGAGAAGATGGAGCATTGAGCTTGTAGATGATGCTATCTTTTAGCTCATCTACAAATCTTAAAAAATCAGCGTCCATATCTTTTTTCGCATGAAAAACTATACTTAGATCTCTTTTAAATTTGATATTTTTAATACGCACTTCATATAGATCTTTTGATAATGCAAATTTAGGTAAAACACTAAAAAATTTCTTACCTATCAAAGCTTTTTTTATCGCTTCTGTAGAGTTTATTTCCAAAGATATATTTAATCTTACGTCGCTTGGAATTTGAGATAAAAAAGTCTGCCTTGTACCTGAGCCATTTTCTCTTAATATCCAGCTAAATTTGGCCAACTCGTCGATATAAAACTCTTTATCCGCGTAATTTTTATCTCCTGTTACGACTACTAGCTCATCATCGCAAATTTTTATTTTTGAGATATTTTTATCGTAGATATCGCTCTCTATCACTCCTAAATCACATTTATGCTCTAACAACTCATTTACGATATCATACGTATTTTTTATGTTGAATTTGATGTTAAATTTATCATTTAGCTCTGCTATGATATCTGCTAAAAGATAGTTTCCGGTATTTTGGCTGGCTAAAATATTTAAATTTAAAATAGATCTGCTTTGCATTTTAAGCTCTACTTCTTTAAGCGAGTTATATATCGGTGTTATCATTTCGAGAAATGCTTTACCTTTTTGATTTAAGATGAGATTTTTATTTATTCTATCAAAAAGTAGCCCGTTTAACGAGTTTTCTAGCTCTTTTATGGAGTTTGAAAGTGCAGATTGTGATATATCAAATTCCTTTGCACTTGTGCTTACATTTTTTAGCTCACATAGCTTTAAGAAGTGTTCTATCTGTTTTATCGTCATATTTATCCATATATAAAATATATGATTATAACATAAAAAATATATTTTCCATATCAAAGTCATTTTTAGTATAATTCATAAAAAAAAGGAAAAATATGACTCATAAAGATATTTATATCAAAAGACGAGTAAAAGCTTGGATTTTTATGATGATACTTGGAGTTTGCGCTTATAGTCTTTCACTAACAGAACCGTTTGCAAAACTTGGTATATCAGCACTTATCATAGCTGTAGTTTTAGGTGCTTTTTTTGGAAATACCGCTCATTCTTTAGTCACTCTTGTGAGCAAAACAGGAGTTCTAGCTGTTTGTACAAAGCAAATTTTAAGACTTGGCGTTATATTTTACGGCTTTCGTATCACTATGGATGAAGCTTTAAGCGTAGGATTTGGCGGTGTTGTCTCGGCTGCGATCATTGTTTTTAGTACATTTTTACTTGGGTATTTCATAGGTATAAAACTCGGGCTTGATAAAAAATCGGCAGTTCTTATTAGCTCAGGCTCTAGTATATGTGGTGCGGCGGCCGTCTTGGCTACAAATAGTGTAGTAAACGCTGATTCAAACAGAGTCGCCGTGGCGATTTGTACGGTTGTCGTCTTTGGAAGCTTGGGAATGTTTCTATATCCTTTGATCTACAATCTTGGTTTTAGCGGACTTAGTGAGCTAGAAGCAGGGTTTATGAGCGGGGTTAGCTTACACGAAGTAGCTCACGCAGTAGCAGCGGGAAATGCCATAGGAGAAGACGGCGCTAGAGTTGCTGTCATTGTTAAGATGCTCAGAGTTTTGATGCTAGTGCCATTTTTGATCTTGTTAAGCGTGTTTAGCTTATATTTTTTATGCGAAAAGAAAAAAGGTGATAAAAGAGGGTCTTTCCCTTACTTCGCAGTTTGGTTTATAGTGGCTTTAGTGGTCGGCTCATTACCGTTTTTTCCTAGAGACACGCTGATGCCATTGATAAATTTATCTGATACGTTTATGCTATGCGTGGCGATGGGAGCTCTTGGGCTTACTATCACGAAAAATGCTTTAAAAAGTGCTGGAAAAATACCTTTTATATTGGCTACTATTTTGTTTTTTTGGTTGATGTTTTTAGGATTTATTTTGGCTAAAAGTTTTATTTGATAAGCCTTTTAAAATAGAAGAATTTAAAAGGCTGCAAATTTATTTTTTAAGATCTTTTAAAAATTCTTCTATATTGTATTTTGCTCTGTAAGCTTCGCTCATAAGATGGATCATGATATCGCCTAGGTCGATCACTGTCCAGTCATCGCTGCTCTCAACGCCTAGAAATTCTTCACCATTTGGTTTGAGTTCAGTTTTTAGATCGTCTAAAAGTGCGTAAGCATGGCGACCAGTAAGAGTCGTGGCTATGATGACGAATTTAGCTAAATATTCGCGACCTTGCATATCTACAACTTCGATATTTTCAGCTTTTTTTTCATCAAGTAGTTTCGTGATCCTATTTATCCTGTCTTGCATTTGTTTTTCCTCGTAAAATTTGATAACGTCCCTGCGTATAAGTTCTGGAACATTAGAAAAGTCAAGCTCGTCTCTGACTTTTGTCGATGAGATTTTAACATTTAAATCTAGTTTTTGCAAATTCGGCGGTACATAAATATCATCCCTTGAGGCGACTACGAACTTTACCAAGGTATTTAAAATGTTAAATTTATACCATTTTTCTAAATTTGCAAGCTGATCCGCGCCGATGATGAGATAGATCATACCCGGATTATAAATTTTTTTAAAATGCAAAACGCTTTCTAGGCTAGGTACGGCTCTATTTTGTTCTATTTCAAACTTACTAATCTCTACTTTTTTTAAATTTCCCCAAAGAGTTTCGCACCAAACAAGGCGTTTTTTGGGATCTGTGCTAAATTTAGATTTAAATGGATTTAAAAATGTTGGGACAATGATGAGCTTATCTATATCTAAAACTAGCAAAGCGGTTTTTACTATTGCGTTATGACCGTTATGAGGAGGATCAAAACTTCCGCCGAAAATTGCAATATTCAATATTTTTTAACCTTTTTTTTAGTAGAATTAAACTTAATTATACCCAAAAAAGGAATAAAATGGCGCTTAAAATTGCAATCAATGGTTTTGGAAGAATCGGTAGATGTGCTGCAAGAATTATATTAAATAATCCTGAGTATGAACTTGCTGTTATAAACGATACCGCTGAGCGAAAGATGACTAGATATCTACTGAAATACGACACCGTTCATGGCGAATTTGATAAAGAAGTAAATGTTATAGATAATAATTATATCGAAGTGGACGGTAAAAAGATCAGGGTTTATTCTACTCGTGAGATTGAGAGTTTAGATCTAGAGGGTATCGACGTTGTTTTAGAATGTACAGGTAAATTTCTCACAACTGAAAAATGTGAAGCATATCTAAAACAAGGCGCTAAAAAAGTAGTTATGAGCGCACCTGCAAAAGACGATACTCCTACTTTTGTCTTAGGTGTAAATTCAAACACTTATAAAGGCGAAAAGATAGTGTCAAATGCGAGCTGTACGACAAACTGTTTGGGTCCTGTTACTAGAGTATTAGAAGATCTTTATGGTATAGAGAAAGGTCTTATGACTACTATCCACGCTTATACAAACGGTCAAAGTTTAGTAGATGTAAAGTGCCGTGACTTTCGCCGTAGTAGAGCCGCTGCGGCAAATATAATACCTACTAGCACGGGCGCAGCAAAAGCTATGAAGCTTGTTATGCCAAGCTTGAACGGTAAGCTCCACGGACAGAGTGTTAGAGTTCCTGTGCCAAATGTTTCTATGGTCGATCTTACTGCGGTTTTGGGTAAAAGCGTGAGTAAAGAAGAGCTAAACGCTGCTTTTGTAAATGCTAGTAAGACAAGTCTAAAAGGCATTATGGCTGTTGATTTTGATGAAAGAGTTAGTAGCGATTTTAACACTTCTAATTACTCAAGCATAGTTGCAGCCGATCTTACTCAAGTAATTTGCGGCGATATGATAAAAGTTATGGCGTGGTATGATAATGAGTGGGGTTATACTTCAAGACTCGTAGAGATGGCTAAATTTATAAGCGAGAGATGATATGAGCGAGATAATTTCTATAAAAGATATAAATTTTAAAAGCGGTAGTAAGGTTTTTGTAAGATGCGATTTTAACACTCCTATGGATGAGTTTTATAATATCACAGATGACAGAAGGATCCGCTCAGCGATCCCTACTATCAGATACATTTTAGATCAAGGTTGCTCTGTTGTTTTGGCGAGTCATTTAGGACGTCCAAAAAACGGCTACGAAGAAAAGTTTTCTTTACTTCCAGTAGCAAAGAGGTTAGGCAGGCTTTTAGATAGAGATATAATCTTTGCTACTGATGTAGTAGGAAATGACGCAAAGAACAAAGTAGCTTCTTTAAAACAAGGAGAAGTTCTTTTACTAGAAAATCTTCGTTTCGAAAAAGGTGAAACGAAAGACGATGAAAACTTAGCTAAAGAGCTAAGTAAATTTGGGGATTATTACGTAAATGACGCTTTTGGAGTATGCCATAGAGCTCATAGCTCGGTTCATGCTATTACAAAACTATTTGACGATGAGCATAAGGCTGCTGGATTTTTACTGATAAAAGAGATTGAATTTGCTAGAAATTTGATAAAAAAACCGACTAGACCGTTTGTGGCAGTCGTGGGCGGAAGCAAGGTCAGCGGAAAGCTTCAAGCACTTACAAATTTACTTCCTAGAGTTGATAAACTCATCATCGGCGGCGGTATGGCGTTTACCTTTTTAAAGGCTATTGGTGAAAATATCGGAAATTCTCTTCTTGAAGAAGATCTTGTAGAAGAAGCTGCAAATATACTTAAAAAAGGACGCGAACTAGGCGTTAAAATTTATTTGCCAGTTGATGTAGTTGCGGCTCAAACATTTAGTGCTGACTCTGCTATAAAGTACGTCTCTGTTCAAGAAATTCCAAATGGTTGGATGGGGCTTGATATAGGTCCAGCTAGCATTAGACTATTTAGAGAAGTCTTGAGTGACGCGCAAACCATATGGTGGAATGGTCCTATGGGCGTGTTTGAGATGGATAAATTTAGCAAAGGTAGCATAAAAATGAGCCATGCTATAGCTGAGGGTTTTGCTACTTCAGTAGTCGGCGGTGGTGATACGGCTGATGTTGTAGAGCGCGCCGGAGACGCAGATGAGATGACGTTTATCTCGACTGGCGGTGGAGCGAGTTTGGAGCTTATAGAAGGCAAAGAGCTTCCAGGCGTTAAAGTATTGCTCAAAGCTGAATCTTGAGTCTGATAGCAGCACGAAGTGGATGCTTGCATACTCAAATAAATTTAGATAATAGACTAACATATCTGTTTTTACTAGAAGCATTAAAGGGTCATAAATGATATATGCGGCAAATTTGAAATGTAACCACACAAGAAGCGGTTTTTTGGAGTATGCAGGAGAGCTTGACAATAAAATAAGCGGTGAGAATGTGATAGTTTTTCCGCCTTCAAGCGCGTTTTTAGAAGCTAAGTTTAAATTTGTTCAAGGTGCACAGAACTTTTATCCGTGTGATAGTGGCTCATTTACCGGAGAGATAGGGGCAGCTATGCTTGATGAGTTTGGCATCACTACTGTCTTGATCGGACATAGCGAAAGAAGAGCTTTAGGAGAAGACGAGCCGTTTTTAAAGGCAAAATTTGATTTTGCAAAGCAAAAAGGCTGGGATATCATCTACTGTATAGGTGAAGATGATATAACTCATATGAACGGAAGTACAAAAGAGTTTTTAACAGATCAACTTGAAAATATCGACTTAGAATATGAAAATTTAGTCATAGCTTACGAGCCTATCTGGGCTATTGGTACTGGAAAAAGCGCAAATTCTGCGATCATAACAGATATTTTGGATTTTATATCTACAAAAACGACTGCGCCATTGCTTTATGGTGGAAGCGTAAATGAGAAAAATATATGTGATATAAAAGCTATAAAAAACTGCAACGGAGTTTTGGTAGGAACTGCAAGCTGGGACGCAAAAAACTTTATAAATTTGATAAAAGCTTAAATAAAAAGGAAAAAATAGTGGTAATGAATGGTAAAAAAGGACTTATAGTCGGCGTAGCAAATAAGATGAGCATAGCTTATGGCATCGCAAAAGCGTGTAAAGATCAGGGTGCAACTTTGGCTTTTACGTTTTTAAATGACGCTATCAAAAAGCGCGTTGAGCCTATCGCAACTGAGCTTGGAAGCTCTCTTATATATGAGCTTGACGTAAACAACAAAGAGCATTTAGACTCATTAGCAAGTAAGATAAAAGCTGATTTTGGGGATATCGATTTTATAGTTCATGCTGTTGCTTACGCTCCTAAAGAAGCTTTAGAGGGTGAGTTTATAGATACTACAAAAGAAGCATTTGACGTGGCTATGGGTACTAGTGTGTATTCGCTTATAAGCCTTACTAAAGCTGTTTTGCCTGTGCTAAAAGAGGGCGGTTCGGTGCTTACTTTAAGTTATCTTGGCGGAGCTAAGTTTGTGCCGCATTATAACGTAATGGGTGTGGCAAAAGCGGCTCTTGAGAGTAGCGTAAGATATCTTGCTCGCGACCTTGGAAAGAAAAATATAAGGGTAAATGCTATCTCAGCAGGCCCTATAAAAACACTAGCGGCTAGTGGAATAGGCGACTTTAAGATGATACTAAAATGGAATGAATGCAACGCTCCACTAAAAAGAAACGTTAGTATAGATGATGTTGGCAAAAGTGGAATGTATCTTTTAAGCGACCTTGCTAGTGGTGTTACGGGTGAAATTCACTACGTTGATGCAGGATATAATATAATGGGAATGGGCGACGCCGTAGTAGGCGAAAACGGCTCTACTGTCCTTGCGTGGGATAAATTCAAAGAGTAAATTTGATAAAAGTGTTTTATTAAAAACACTTTTCTTTTTGAGTAATTCTATTTAATTCTGGCAAATTAAGCTGGATATTTTGAATTTCATTTAAAGCATTTTTACAATATGAGTTCATATTTTCATTAAGTCCATAGTAAGCCCATACACCTTTTCTCTCAACACTTAAAAAGCCGGCGTCTTTTAGGATTTTTAAGTGCCTTGAAAGACGTGATTGTATCATTTGTAAAGAATTTTGTAAATCACATACGCAAAGAGTGCCATATTTGTGTAAAAAAGCTAGAATTTTTACTCTACTTTCATCATTCAAAGCCCCAGTAATTTTTAAAAAATCATCTAAATTTTCCATTTTATTCCTACAAAAATATATCTATTAATACTCCAAATATTATAGCGATAAAAAGCACACAAGAGATAAATATCAGTAAGAAATTCATTTTAAAAATGCGTTTTAGTAAGATGAGTTCTGGTAAAGAACAGCCTCCCCCAGATATTAAAAAGCTCATCACTGCTCCTAAAGATACGCCACAATCCATCAAAGATAGACCTATAGGGATGATGGCTTCGACTCTGATATAAAGCAAAACTCCGACAAAAGCAGCTATTACGACACTAAAGATCTCGAATTCTTGTAGATAAGTTTGCAAAAATTCTTTTGGAACAAAACCGTGGATAAGAGCTCCGATGCCCATACCTATGACGATATACGGAAGTAGTTTTTTATAATCTTTTAACACTTTTATAAATAGATCTTTATAGCTACTTTTAGTTTGAGAATTTAAGCTCTGTTTTTGAGTGCTAAAATTTATTATTTTAGTTTGGCAGCAGTTTTGTTTGCTTATATTGTGATGATTTGATGGCGTGAAATACTCTTTTTTGATAAAATCATCGTTTAAAAATTTATCAGAGTTAAATTTAGAAATACTCAAAGAAAATATAAAAACAAAAACGAAAATAAATAATATATAAAATAAGCTGAGTTTTAAACCAAAAGATATGACTAGCATAGCGATGATTATCGGGTTTACAAGTGGTGAGACTAAAAGATAAGCCACGCTCACTCCAAAGCTTACCCTTGCTTTTAGCAAAGCAATTAGCAAAGGTATGGTAGAGCAAGAGCAAAAAGGTGTTAAAGCTCCTAAAAACATAGCTTTGATATAGCTCAAAAGAGAGTTTGCACTTAGATATCTCTCTATTTTCTTAGAAAATTTCTGATTTAATAGTGCCACTATAAAAGCAATCGCGATAAATAAAACAGAAAGTTCAATAAAATAAAATATAAAAGCTTTAATGCTTTCAAGAAGTTTTTCTAACATCTATTCCCCTTATAAAATAAATTTTTGTAATCATATCATAAAAATTATAATATGTCAAGATATATTGATATATTATATTATTCTTTTGAATTAAAATAGAAATAACTAAGTTGGGGAAATGGGAGTACCCTAACTAAGGTGTTATTTATCTAATCATTATCTTTCAAAATCTCAGGTTCGCCAAATAGTCTTTTTAGCTCTCTCGCATTTGAGTTGAGTTGTGCTAGAAGAGGATCTTCGTCTTTTTTTGTGAAGACTGGTATGCTGAGTTTTGTCTCAATGTTTTGAGATTGTTCTATAGCTAACTTTTTATCTGGGACTTGAGGTAGCTCGCTTTCTAAAAGTTTTTGGACTGCTTTGTTTTCTTTATGCTCAGCTTCTACCTTTTTTATTTCTATTTTTGCGCTATTTCCAAAGCATTTGCGCAGTATTTCCATTATGATAGCAGATGACCTTCTAAGAATTTCTTGATTTTTACCGCTTGCACTTGAGTTTAGTATCAAAATATTATCTTTAAATTCGACAAATTTCACGCACTCATCAAAGCAACTTCCAAGATCAAAATCTCTATCGTAAATTTGATTTAAAAAGTCTTGATAAGGAGTTTGAATTTTCTTTATCTGTATTTGCTCTGGTGCTACTATGCTTGTTTGCACAAGCTCTAGTTTACTGTCTTTGAGCTCTTTTATAGCGTCATCTATGCTAGTTAGATTAAAAGCTTCAAGCATCATAAAAAGCGCTAAATACAAGGCAAACTCAGGATCACTGCCTTGACCTAGCATATTTTTTGTTTCAGACAATATCCTAAAAAATCGCTCAAAAATAAGTATAGAAAACTTTGAGTTTTGATTTATAAATTTATCTTTTAAATTTATAATGAGTTCGTCGATGATCAGCTCTGCGTCGCTTCGGCTAAGTTCTTTTAATAAATTTAAAAGAGTGTTTTTATCTCTGCTAGCTACTACTTCAAGGATCTCTTCTATCTTTTGCGGATCAAGAAGTCCAAGCATATCTGCGACTGATTTTTGACTAACGAATTCGTGAGAGAAGATAATGGCTTGATCAAGTAAAGTTAGAGTATCTCTAAGGCTTCCAGATCCACTTCTTGAGAGTATCTCAAGTGCTTTTTGTTCGTATTTTATACCTTCTTTGTTTAGTATAAACTCAAGATGTTTTAGTATATTTGACTTTGATATTGGTTTAAATCTAAAGTGCTGTGTACGTGAGAGTATCGTGGCTGGAAGCTTAAGCGGATCAGTGGTCGCTAGTATAAACTTTATGTATTCTGGCGGTTCTTCAAGTGTTTTTAGTAAAGCATTAAATGCTTCTTTTGTGAGCATATGAACTTCGTCGATGATAAAGATCTTAAATCTAGCGCTTGATGGAGAGTATTTTGTATGTTCGATGAGCTCTCTTATATCATCGATTTTTCTGTGACTAGCGGCGTCCATCTCGATGATGTCTAGGTGACGTCCTTCGTTTGCCATAATGCAGTTTGCACAAATCTCACAAGGATGCGAGCTGATACCTTTCTCACAAAGCAAAGCTTTGGCAAATATCCTAGCACTGCTTGTTTTACCACTTCCCCTTAATCCTGAAAAAAGATACGCATGACCAAGTCTGCTAGAGTCAAGTGCGTGAGATAAGCTATTAGCTACAACGTCTTGACCGATAAGCTCATCAAAGCTCTTTGGGCGGTATTTTAGGGCTAGTGCTTTCAAGCTTTTTCCTAATCGTTCATACTTCCAAGAAGCTCTTCGTTGCTAGCGGTTTTAAGCATTTTTGAGTATAAGAATTTGAGCGCTTCTACATCTTCCATTGTTGCTATGATATTTCTTATAGCCCAAATTTTGCCTAATTTGTCTGGACCTTGAAGAAGTTCGTCTTTTCTAGTACCTGATTTTAAGATGTTGATAGCTGGATAAATTCTCCTATCGCTGATGTTTCTATCTAGCACGATCTCGCTATTTCCAGTACCCTTAAACTCTTCAAATATCACGTCATCCATACGTGAGCCTGTGTCTATTAGAGCTGTTGCGACTATGGTTAGGCTTCCGCCATTTTCTATATTTCTTGCTGCACCGAAAAATCTTTTTGGTTTATGTAAAGCGTTTGCATCTACGCCACCACTTAATACCTTACCGCTACTTGGAGTTGCAGTGTTATAAGCACGAGCCAAACGAGTGATGCTATCAAGCAAGATCACTACATCTTTACCCATTTCTACTAAACGTTTTGCTTTTTCTATAACAAGCTCAGCGACCCTTACGTGATTTAGCGCAGGCAAGTCAAAAGTCGAGCTAAATACCTCTCCTCTTACTGAGCGTTCCATATCAGTAACTTCTTCTGGACGCTCATCTATAAGAAGAACTATGAGTTCAACTTCTGGATGATTTCTAGCTATCCCGTGAGCTAGTTCTTTCATAAGCTCGGTTTTACCTGTTCTTGGAGGAGCGACTATGAGTCCGCGCTGTCCTTTTCCTATCGGCGTAAAAAGGTCTAAAACGCGCCCAGTTAGCTTCATCGGGTCATATTCTAATTTCAATTTTTGAGTTGGAAAAATCGGTGTTAGGTTGTCAAATAGCGGTCTTTCTTTAGCTTCTTGGATGGATTTATAATTTATAGCTTCTATTTTTAAAAGAGCGTAATATTTTTCTTGTTCTCTTGGCTCTCTAACTTGTCCTGTTATGATATCTCCGACACGAAGAGCAAATTTTTTGATTTGGCTAAGACTTACGTATGTGTCATTTGCCGAGTCGCTTAAATTTGCATCTGTTGCCCTTAAAAATCCATATCCGTCTGGAACTATTTCTAAAATACCTGTAAATAGTATAAATCCACCTTGTTTTGTTTGTGCTTTTAGTATCTCAAATACGAGCTCTTGACGGCGAAATTCGCGTGGATTTTCCACTCCTACTTCGTCTGCTATGGCTACTAGGTTGTTAAGGTCGAGTTGTCTTAATTCTTCGATTTTGTATCCATCAACTGGAATATGAGTACGCGAATGTTGCTTTTTATTGTTCCCTGCGTTGTAGGATTGCTCTTTGACATTGTCTTTATTTTCCATTAAACCTCTTTAAATTTTTGTGATAATATGCAGTCACAATGAATAAAATATGTAGTTTTGAAGTTGAGATTTTATACAAAAAATATAAACTTGTCAAGATTGATGCCTTAATATCATCAGATTAACGCCGTATTTTAAATTTTAATAATCAAGACAAGTTCGGCTGAATTATTTTTTTGATTTAGTACCATCCAAATAATGATTTGTTTGTATCTAAGTGTGAAATTTTAGTTAAATCTTCATCATCAAGACTAAAATCAAAAATATCTATATTTTCTATCATTCTGCTTTTTTTGCTGGTTTTTGGGATAGCGATGATGCCGTTTTGTATCAAGTATCTAAGCCCGATTTGTGCTATAGTTTTACCGTGTTTTTTAGCAATTTTGTCTAAAACAAGATTTGAAAAATACCCGTTTTTGCCGTTTGCAAAAGGACTCCAAGCCTCTAAACGCGTATCTTTCATGACTGCTCTTAGTTCTTTTTGCATAAAAAACACATGAGTTTCCATTTGGTTTATCATAGGCGTTATTTTGACATCTTTTACAAAATCAACATATTTTTTAGCGGTAAAATTTGAAATCCCAATAGCCCTTAAAATGCCGTTTTCATAGAGCTCTTCCATAGCTTTATACATCTGTTTTGAGCTAGAATACGCCCCGTGTATAAGAAGTAGGTCTATATATTCAAGCTTAAGCTTTTTAAGGGCTACATTTATGGACTTTAAAGTCTCTTTATAGCTCATATTTTGTGATAGTTTTGTAGTGATGAAGAGCTCTTGTAATGGCACTTTGCTTATGCGCAAAGCTTCTCCTACCTCTTCTTCATTGCCATACATTTGGGCTGTGTCTATAAGCCTATATCCTACGCTTAGCGCGTCTAAAACGCATTTGGTAGTATCGCTCAAATCATATGTTCCATAGCCTAAAATAGGCATTTTTACGCCATTATTTAAAATTACGCTTGGAATTTGTGGCTTGTTTGTAGCAAATAAATTTGAGTTCATAAGCGCTAATCCTCCGCTAAATTTGACTAAATTTGATATAAATTCTCTTCTTGTTTGCATTTTGTACTCCTTGTTTATTATACAATAAAAGTAAAAAATAAAAGTAGAACGATACTCCAGATCTCTTGCCTTATCCTATAAAAATCGTTTTTTAAATTTATTTGTGACAAAAATAAAACAGATTATTTTATACCTTAAGCGATATTTTTATATAATTATCTAAATTTAAAATATGGATCTTTATGGGTAAATTTAAATGTCTTCATTGTAAAAGCGAGTTTGATACTAGCGGTGCGATTTTAGACGAAAATGGCAATGAATTTTGCTGTAATGGCTGTAAAAATGTATTTGCTTTTTTGAGTTCAAATGGGCTTGATGAGTTTTACGATAGGCTTGGAAAACAGACGCATATAAAAGCAAAAAAAGTAGAAGAGTTTAAAGATGAGTCTAGTAAAAGTTTTTACAAAAATTATGTTAAAAATAGCAACGGCTTTTGCGAAATTTATCTTATTATAGAAGGAATTCACTGCTCAGCTTGCGTATGGCTAAATGAAAAAGTTTTATCAAATTTAAATGGCATAGTCGAAATAGAAATAAATACCGCATCAAATAAGGCTCACATAAAATGGGACGATAGCATAGTAAAATTGCCTGAAATTTTAAATATGATTATGGCTATTGGCTACAATCCTGTGCCTTATGACCCAAACAAAGCAGAGGCAAGAGCTTCGCAAAAAAGAAGGGAATTTTATGCAAAAATGCTTACTGGGCTTTTTTGCACGATGAATATAATGTGGATTGCAGTAGCACTTTACTCTGGATATTTTAGCGGAATGAGTAGTGAGATAAAAGACATCTTGCATTTTGCTGAGTTTGTTCTTTCTAGCCCTGTGCTTTTTTATACCGGTAGTGAGTTTTTTAAATCTGCTTATTTGGGGCTGAAAAACAAAAGAGTAGGTATGGATTTAAGTGTAGCTGTCGGGGCTAGCATGGCGTATTTTTACTCAGTTTATGCGATGCTTTCACGCAGTGGCGAAGTATATTTTGATAGTGTAGCGATGATAATCACCTTTGTGTTTATAGGGAAATTTTTAGAGGTTATAAGCAAAAAAAGAGCTATTGATAACTTAGATAGTTTAAGCGGTATGCTAGTTAGTGAAGTTAGCGTGAAAAATGGTGATGATTATGAGCTAAAAAGCGTCAATGATGTAAAAATAGGCGATATCTTAGCTTTGCGTCAGTCAGAAAGAGTTCAGATAGATGGTATTGTAAAAAGTGGAGTTGGGAGCTTTGATTATTCGAGTTTGAGTGGTGAGAGCTTGCCTGTGCTGTTAAAAAGTGGTGATGAGATAATAAGCGGTGCGATATGTGTAGATGGAGCTTTGGAGTATGAAGCAAAGAAAACTTTTGAAAGTTCTATGCTTAGTAAAATCATCTCTTTGCTTGAAAATGCAAGTTTTAAAAAGCCACGCATCGAAGAGTTTGCAAATCAAATTTCGGGTAAATTTTCTATTGTAATTTTGCTTTTAGGAATGCTTACATTTATATTTTGGAGCTTTAACTCTAGTGTGTCAAATGCAGTAATCATCGCTGTTTCTGTTATAATCATCGCTTGTCCTTGTGCTCTGAGCTTAGCTACGCCAGTAGCTAGCTTGATAGGTCTTGGGGTGAGCTTGAAAAAAGGTGTGATATTTAAAGAAGCAAGGATATTAGAGAGTTTAGCAAAGTGCAAATGTATAGTTTTTGATAAAACTGGCACTCTTACTAAAGCTAAACTGACTTTGGTAAAAGCTACTAAATTTGAAGAATTTGATGAAAACTTGCTTTATTCTTTGCTTAGTGTTTCTACTCATCCAGTAAGCGTTGCACTTAAAAGCTCATTAGAGGGGAAAATTTACCCTTTACAAGAAGTGCAAAATGTATTGGCTCGTGGAGTAAAAGCTAAATTTAATGGTATTAGCTTAGTTGGTGGAAGTAGTGAGTTTATGCGTGAGCTTGGAATTTATGCAGATTTTAGTGATGCGAATTATTGTTTTGCGATAAATGGTAGAGTGGTTGCTTTGTTTGAGCTAGAAGACGAGCTAAGAAGTGATGCAAAAGATGTCATAACAAAGCTGATAGATAGCGGTTTTAAGGTCGTTATGCTGACTGGAGATGATAAAAAAGTAGCTAAAAAAGTAGCTAAAACACTTGGTATAGATGAGTTTTATGCTGGAGTTGATCCTATTAGAAAATCTGCTATCATAAAAGAGTTAAATTTAAATATGCCTACTGTTATGGTAGGAGATGGTATAAATGACAGCGTTGCGCTGAGCATGGCAAGTGTGGGTATATGCCTTGGAAGTGGCGCTGCTATCAGCGTAGAAAAAAGCGATGTTATCTTGCTAAATGATAATCTAAGTAGCCTAAAAGATGCCATAGATATCTCTAGATATACATTTAAAGCTATTAAACAAAATCTCGCTTTTTCGCTTATTTATAACGCTATAACCGTGCCTCTAGCTATGGCAGGGTTCATCATACCGCTATTTGCTGCACTTTCTATGTCTTTTAGCTCGGTAATAGTTGTTTTAAACTCATCTAAGATCAAATTTAAAGGTTAAAAATGGGAGCGATCATAGCTATAATGCTTGGAATTTCTACATTTCTTGGAGCCTTGGCTCTTTTTGGGCTAATTTGGGGTGTGAAAAATAGACAATTTGATGATTATTCCAAATTTTTAGATGGTACAAAGTATGATAGCGAGGATTCACTCAATGATGCATATAAGATGGAAAAAAGAAAAGAAGAGCTTATAAAAAAGAAAAAAGAAAGCGGTTATCGCCCACCTGATTAAAGTAAATTTGCACCCAAATTTGATAAATTTAGGATGCAAATTTTACTAAAAGCTTATTTTAAAGTTGAGATATAGTCATTAACTGCGACCATATCAGCTTCGCTTAGTGGAGCCATTTGACCTTTCATAATTCCGCCCATACCAACTTTACCTTTACCGCCATTTAATGTTCCGTCTTTGTATGCTTTCATATCTGCTAGACGTGTTGCAGCATCTATCTCAGTGAGTACTGGAACTTTATTTAGGTATTTTTTCTCAGCTTTTGCGCCGTGGCAAACTGCGCATTTTTTGAAAATAGTCGCGCCATCAGCCGCAAAAGCGCTACATGCGAAAGCAGCTATAACAGAAACAAATAAAATCTTTTTCATTTTTTGTCCTTAATAAATAGAAATGTTCGTTATTATAATGATAAAAGGCTAAATTTTCGTTTAATAGAATTTGTATAATAAATGCTTAAGATTTGCGGTGATTGCGGATAAAAAAAGCAGCGATTTCGCTGCTTAATATTATTTCAAAGTTGAAATATAGTCATTGACAGCAGCCATATCAGCTTCGCTTAGTGTAGCCATTTGACCTTTCATTACGCCGCCCATTCCAAATTTACCTTTACCGCCTTCTACTGTGCCAGCTTTATACTCTTTCATAAGAGCAAGTCTCTCAGCAGCGTCTACCGTAGTAAGTACTGGAACTTTGTTTAGATAGCTTTTCTCAGCTTTTGCGCCGTGACAAGCTTTACATTTGTTAAAAATAGTCGCACCATCAGCAGCGTACAAACTACAGCTCAAAGCAGCAAGTGCAGAGATAAATAAAATTTTTCTCATAATAATCTCCCTCAAATAAAAAAATTAATTTTAAAATTATATATTCGTTTTATAAAATTAATAGTAAACGAGATGATTAAATTTTGATAAATAAAAATAAATCATAAAAATTTAATGTAAAATCGTGTAAAATGCACTTTATGAAAAAAATAAAAGCGATTTTTTTAGATAGAGACGGAGTTATAAATAAAGACTTGGGTTATGTTAGTAAAATCGATGATTTCGTGTTTTGTGATGGTATTTTTGAAGCTTTGCGCGGATTTTTGAAGCTTGGTTTTGCGCTATTTGTAGTTACGAATCAATCTGGCATAGGAAGAGGATATTACACTGAGGATGATTTTTTAAATTTAACTAAATTTATGCTTGATAGATTTAAAAAAGAAGACATTGACATAAAAAAAATATATTATTGCCCTCATGTTCCAGAAGAAAACTGCGATTGTAGAAAACCAAAGCCGGGTATGATTTTAAAGGCTTTGAGCGAATTTGATATAAATTTAGAAAGTTCTATGATGATAGGTGATAAAAATAGCGATATACTAGCCGCAAACTCCGCAGGTATCGATAATTGCTATTTAATCGGCGAAGATAGCAGCTTAAAAACCGTTTTAGACGTGTATAAGTTAGTATATAAGGAATGTATATGAAAATAGTAGTAACTGGAGGAGCCGGATTTATCGGTTCAAATTTAGCCAAATATTTTATGGACGAAAATGAAGTTTTGGTTGTGGATAAATTTAGAAGTAATGAAGTTTTTAGCAACGGAAATTTAAAAAGTTTTGGTCATTTTAAAAATTTAATCGGCTTCAAAGGCGAGATTTACTGCGGCGATATCTGTTCTAAAGAGACTTTAAAACGCATAGAGAATTTTAATCCAGATGTTATATTTCACGAAGCAGCGATCTCAGATACTACTGTGAGTGAGCAAGACGAGATAATAAAAATAAATTTAAACTCATTCAAGGATCTATTAAAAATAGCTAAAAACTGTGGTTCAAAAATGATATACGCAAGCAGCGGTGCCACATACGGCAATGCTCCAAGTCCGCAAACTGTCGGACATCTTGAAAATCCAGCAAGTGTTTATGGTTTTTCTAAGCTGATGATGGATGAGCTAGCTAAAGAGTTTTATGCTAAGTTCAAAACTCATATCGTTGGGCTTAGGTATTTTAACGTATATGGCGGAGGTGAGTTTTTCAAAAACAAAACTTCTTCTATGATTTTGCAGTTTGGGCTTCAAATTTTAAGTGGCAAAACTCCAAAATTATTTGAAGGTAGTGATAAAATTTTAAGAGATTTTGTGTATATAAAAGACGTTATAAACGCAAATAAACTAGCTATAAATGGTATAAGCGGAGTTTATAATGTAGGAACAGCAAATCCTAGGAGTTTTCAAGATATCGCTGATATTTTGCAGCGTGAAATCGGTGTAAATTTAGGCAACGAATATATAAAAAATCCATATACCACTCAGTATCAGTTTCATACTCAAGCAAATATCACTACTACAAAAAATGGGTTAAAATATGAACCAAAATGGAGTTTGGAAGATGGGATTAAGGATTATTTGCCAGAGATCAGACGTATTTTTAAGGAAGAATTAAATGGTTAATGTTTTAGTGGTCGGTGATTTGATGATAGATCACTATGTGTGGGGAAGTTGCGATAGAATCTCTCCAGAAGCTCCTGTGCAAGTAGTAAATATCAAAAACGAAACTAAACGCTTAGGCGGCTTGGGAAATGTTATTTCAAATTTAAAAACTCTTGGCAGTGAAGTAGGCGTTATCAGTGTTGTTGGCGATGATGATGTGGGTGATGAGATACTTGAACTTCTAAAAGATAGGGGCGCTAAAACTGAGCTTATAATCAAAGAAAAAGGACGAAAATCCAGCCAAAAAAGTCGCATTATGGTAGCTCATCAACAAGTTCTTAGGCTCGATACCGAAAGTGTTTGCGAGATAAGCGTAAGCGATGATATCATATCTAAATTTGAAAATATTTTGAGCCGATATGATATCGTGTTACTGAGTGATTATGGAAAGGGTGTATTAAGTCCATATCTTACAAAAGAGATTATAAGAATCACGAAAAAATCAGGGAAAATGGTTTTAATAGATCCAAAAGGTAAAGATTACTCAAAATACAGCGGCGCTACTTTGCTAACACCGAATAAAAAAGAGGCTAGCGAGGCGCTTGGATTTGCGATAAATGATGAAGATGATTTAAAAAGTGCTTTAAAAATGCTTAAAGATAAATTCAAGCTCGATTATTCGTTAATCACTTTAAGCGAAGATGGAATAGGGCTTTTAGATCAAGAAGTAAAAAAATTTCCAGCAATTGCAAAAGAGGTATTTGACGTAACAGGAGCAGGCGATAGTGTGCTTGCTACTCTTGGATACTGTCTTGCTAGCAAAATGAGCTTAGAAGAGTCTATAGAAATAGCAAATTTAGCAGCAGCTGTTGTAATTGGTAAAGTAGGAAGTGCGGATGCTAGTTGGGGTGAAATCGAGAATTTGAAGTCTAAAAAAAGCGGCTTTGAACGTAAGATTATAAGTCTTAGTGAGCTGTTAAGAGTGGGCAGAAGCGGTAAAACTATGGTATTTACAAATGGTTGTTTTGATATACTTCATTTTGGGCATATTAGTTATTTGCAAAGTGCGAAAAAACTAGGAGATATGCTTGTTGTAGGATTGAACTCAGATAGATCTGTTAAAGAGCTAAAAGGAGAAGATAGACCAGTAAATGCTCAAAGTGACAGAGCAAGTATGTTGGCGGCTTTGGAATTTGTAGATTTTGTTGTGATTTTTGATGAGGATACGCCTTTAAATTTGATAAAAGCGTTGAAGCCCGATATTTTAGTAAAAGGTGCTGATTACGCAGGTAAAAAGGTTGTTGGAAGTGAGTTTGTGCGTGAGGTAAAGTTGATAAATTTTGTAGATGGAAAAAGCACCACAAATATAATAAATAAGATAAAAGGTTAAAAATGAATACTGTATTTTTAAATGAGCTAGAAGCTCACAAAGAGACTTTAGCTAAAACTTATGAGCTAAATGAAAATGTTTTAAAAGCGTGTGAAATGGTGGTTGAAACTTTAAAAAATGGCGGCAAGGTTTTGATATGCGGAAATGGTGGAAGCGCTGCTGATTCTCAGCATTTTGCAGCAGAACTTACAGGGCGTTATAAAACAGAGAGAACTCCGCTTGCTGGGATCGCTCTTAGCACCGATACTTCGGCTCTTACTGCTATCGGAAATGATTATGGCTATGATGAGGTTTTTGCAAGACAAGCAGCGGCTTTAGGCAGACGTGGTGATATCTTGATAGGAATTTCTACTAGTGGAAATAGCGCAAATGTTTTAAAAGCACTAAAAACAGCAAGACAAAACGGACTAAAAACACTCGGGCTAAGTGGTAGAAGCGGGGGCACTATGAATGATTTTTGTGATTTAAATTTGATAATACCTGCTAATGATACTGCTAGAATCCAAGAGATGCATATTTTGGTGATTCATACTATTTGTCAAGCTGTGGATTTAGCTTATAAATAGCATCTAGCACCATTTTTGGTGTTAGATTTTTCATACATTCGTGTGAGTTCAAAGGACAAACTCTCTTCATACAGGGCATACAGTCTAAATCAAGATGTAGTATCTTTGCATTGTTATTTTTATATGGAGAGGTTTCTTTGAACTTAGTAGGTCCAAAAAGTGCTATAGTAGGCACTTTAAAAGTTGCTGCTATGTGCATAGGACCGCTATCGTTAGTGATAAACATATCAAGACCTGCTATAAAGCTTGCTAGCTCACAAATAGTGGTTTTGTTACATAAATTTTGGTATTTTACTCCGTTTTTTTCAAGTTCTAATGCTATTTCGTCGCAGATATTTTGTTCATTTTTTCCTCCAAAAATGACAACTTCATAACTCTTTTTTAAATTTATAGCTACGTTTGCAAAATATTGCGGATACCATCTTTTCGCACTTCCGTAGCTTGCTCCTGGATTTAGCCCTAGAGTTTTGTTTTTAAATTTAAAAGGAGCAAAATACAATTTTAGCTCATCTATGCTTTGTTTTAAACTCAGACAATTGATAATAAAATTCATATATTTTTGTACCTGATGAATTTCGTTTTTTGTAGGTGTAAAAATAGCTTTTTTGTCTGCTTTTATAAATTTAAAAAATACTTTTGAGTAAAAGTGACTTCTAAAACTTACGGCTATATCAAATTTATCTAAATTTAAAGCTGTTTTTAGCAGATAAAACAGTCTGAACTTAGCTTTTTTCGAATTATCGATAATGATATTTTCACAGTTTGGATAAGAGCTGTAGATACTCGTGCTAATCTCTGATCCAAAAAAGGTTATCTTACAGTTTGGATAGTTTAGGGCTAGACTTTGAACAGCAGCGCTTGCCATCACGGCGTCACCTAGCCATGTGGGCAGCTCAATTAGTATGCGCATTTATGATTTCCATTGTTTTTTTAGCGTTATCTTCTATGCTGAATTTTTTTGATAATTCTAAATTTGAAGCTTGTATTTTTGAGAGTAGTTTGCTATCTCTTAAGATTTTTTCTATGAAATTTGCTATCTCAAAACTCTTAGGATTATCCATTATAAAATCTTTATCAAGTATCTCACTAGCACCGTTTTGTTTGGTTGTTATGCAAACGCATCCATAACTAAGAGCTTCTAAAATGACATTTGAAAACGGCTCGTAATGAGTAGGAAATATAAACACATCAGCGCCTTCATAAAAGTCATTTACAACTCTTTGTTTGCCTGTAAATATGGCGTCTATACCCAGTTTTTTTGCTAGATTTTTATATTTTTTTATATTTTTATCACTACCTACTATAATTGTGTTTATAGTGAGCGATATGTTTGACACAATGTTTAGAAACTCGCTTACGCCTTTTCTTTTAAAACCACTTCCTACAAAAAGCAGTATAGGAAGCTCATAATTTAGCCCAAATTTCTCACAAAGTCGCATTTTAGCGCTTCCTTTTTCTACTTTTGTTGGAAGATTTATACCGTTGTATATGGTTGTGATTTTATCTTTGTCGATACCGTATGTATCTATGATCTGCTGTTTTATCAAATTTGAGTTTGCGATTATGCTTTTGGAATTTAAAAAGCATTTTTTTTCAAGATAAACATATACGAAATTTAAAGGATTAAAAAACCAAAACGGTTTTAGAGATCTATAAACTTTATGCACCCCATCACCAGCTCTATAGATATCAGCTGATGTGACTCGTTCTAAGCTGAAGTATATCTCATCATCTTTTTTTTCATTTTTTACTTGAGCATTAAATTTAAGTGCTTTTAGCCATGAGCTTAATTTTTGACTTCCTTTAAAGCTTCTTATTTCTGAGCTTATATTTGAGCCTTCAAGTGCGTTTTTAAGCCTTATTAAGTATCTCTCAGCTCCGCCAGTTGCTTTTGGATTTGTTCTTAAAAATATTATCTTTTTCATTTGATGATTTTAGCATAAAAATATTTTATGGATTATTAATCCAAATTAGGCTAAAATTCAAATATTTTTTTTGGAGTTTTTATGCAAAAATATACTTCTTGTTTAGAATACTTTAAGTTATTTTTATTTTCCATTTATATGCTATTTTTACCTATTGCCCACACTGCTGCTGTTCAGTCTATTAGTTTAGGGTTATTTATATTTTTGATTTTAATTTGTGATTTTAGAAATTTAAATATCAAAAATTTATTATATTTAAAAAATTTGATTGTTGTGTTTTTACTGTTTTTGGTTGTATCATATTTTTCTCTTTTTTATACTGTTGATTTTAAAGAGAGTTTAAAAGAGATAAATAGTGAGCTGCTTAAAAAGATTGTAGTAATGCTATTTATGTTTTTATACTTTTCTACTCTTCCTAAAAATAAGATAAAATATTATATTTTTATAATTTTTGCCGTATTTATCGTGCATACATTAATTAACCTTTTTACTTGGTATTTAAGTGGATTTAGTTTAAGTACAAGAACTGGCGGATTATTAGATGGATATTTGCATGGTGGTGGGGGTGAAAGATTTGCGATTTGGGCATGTTATGCTTTTGCATTTAGCCTTGGTGTATTTTATTTTTTAAATAAAAAAGTTGGATTTTTATGTATATTACTGAGTTTAATTAGTATTTTTACTACTCATGTAAGGGCGTCATATTTAGCAAGTTTGATTTTGATCGTGATATTTGTATTTATGTTTATTAAGTCTAAATTTATTAAATTTGGATTTGTATTTTTGCTGTTATCTATTTTTGTAGGTTTATATGATAAAACTAGCTCTTTAAATAACAGATACAATGTCGCTAAAGCAGTTGATTATATAAATTTATTGCAAAACTCACCTCAGGGTATGGGTGAAGAATACAAACAAAAAAATTTAGATTTTTCTATATCTTCAAGACTGTCTATGTGGAAAGCGGCTTTGCTTTATAAATCAGACAGTATTTTTACGCCATCAGGTTATGGTAGATTTTTATATGGAAAAACTATCAGACTAGCCGATAAAGAAAATCAACCTTTTGCTATTTTTGCTCAAGTTCATAATGAATTTATGGGTATTTTCTTTTCATTAGGTTTTTTTGGATTAATAATTTTTCTTTTTATATGGTATTTTTATTTTAAATTTGGACTAAATTTGATGAAAAATAGCACTGAAAATTTATATAAATTTTTTGGATTTTTTGGATTTTTTGGCGGGATAAGCTTTGTGATAAATTTAGTTTTTGGAAGTTTTTTTGGTGATAGTGAAGCGGCGTTTTTTTATGTTTTATTCGGTATGATTTGTGCGATTTTATTAAATGGTGATAAAAATGAAAATCTTACTTATAAGAAATGATAATATAGGTGATCTTATCTGCACAACTCCTGCCATAGAGGCGCTTAGAAAGCATTTTTGTAACGATCAAATCGATATAGTAGTAAATAGTTATAATGAATGCGTTATCAAAAACAATCCATTTATAAATAAAATTTATAGTTATACAAAACCGAAGCATAAAAAAGGAGTTTTTCAAAAGCTAAAAGCCATTTTTGGTAAAGCTAAAATGCTTTTTGAAATTTATAAAACCGGTTATGACACGGCGGTTGTATTTCGCACTGGCTACTCCGCTTCTGCTGAATTATTTGCCATAGTTAGCAGAGCAAAAAAAATAATCGGCGTAGGCGATAAAAATGGTAAATCACTCATTAACGATAAAGTAGTATTTTCAGGTGAGCATGAAGTTATGTTCTGTTTTGAGTGTTTAAAGTCGCTTGGAGTACGCTATAACGGTGAAAAAACACTTTTCGTACCAGATGCTATAAGTGAGCAATACAAGGATTTTGTATTTTTTCATATTAGTTCAAGGATTTCTCAAAATATGTTAAATGATGAGCAAATTTTGGATATATCTAAGTTTTTAAAAGCTAAATTTGATAATGTTGTTATAACAGCTGAAGATCCTGATTTTGGACAAAATATATCTAAAAAAAGCGGTATAAAATATCTAAAAACATCAAGTTTTAATGAACTTGCGAGCTTTTTAAGCGGTGCAAAACTACTTTTGTCGTGCGATGGCGGCGTTATGCATCTTGGACCTGCACTTGGCGTAAAAACTATAGGAATACTTGGAAAAACAGATATAAATCGTTGGTCGCCGTGGGGAGCAAAATGTCTGCAAGATGAGAGTTTAGTGGCTTCAAATTTAAATATACAAGCGGTATTTGACGCAGTTAGCGAGGTAATGAAATGATAAATATACTAGAGCTTGAAAGCTCACTTGGATTTGGCGGACAAGAGCATAGAACTATGCGTCTTATCAACGCGCTTGATGAGAGTAAATTTAAGGTATTTTACGGGCTAAATAGAGGTTCAAAGTCTCTTGAAAAGCCTATAAAATGTAGATTTGTAGAGTTTAATCTAAAAAAAGTTTATAATGTTTTTGCTATTATTAAAATTTGCTGGTTTGTTAAAAAAAATGGTATTAAGATTATCTCTACGCATTCTGGAAAAGATGGAAATATCGGCTCTATCGTAGGTAAAATCTGCGGCGTAAAAGTCGTGCGTACAAGACACTTGCAAACTCCTATAAAATCACCATTTAGCTATAATCTTAGCTCAAAAGTAGTAGCTGTTTCAAATGCTACAAAAGAGTCTCTTATAAGGCGCGGCGTAAAAGAGAATTTGATAGAAGTTATCCGTACTGGTGTCGATACTCAAAAATATACTAAAAATTTTAAACTAAATTTAAAAAAAGAGTTAGGATTGAGTGAAGAAACAGTATTGATAGGTATAGTAGCAGTTCTAAGAGCGGCTAAAAATCATAAACTTTTAGTAGAAGCTTTTAGCGAATTAAACTTACCTAAAACAGCTTTGGTAATCATCGGCGATGGACCACAAAAACAGAATTTAGAAAATCTTATAATCGGTAGAAATAACATATTTATGCTTGGGAACAAAGACAATGTGAGCGAGTTTTTAGGTTCGCTTGATATCTTTGTGTTACCATCGAATATGGAAGCTTTGGGTACTGCTATCTTAGAAGCAAGTAGTGCAGGAGTTGCTTGCATAGGAAGTAGAGTTGGAGGCATACCAGAAGCTATCAAAGATGCTCAAACAGGACTTTTGTTTGAAAATGGAAATTTAGAAAGCTTGAAAACGTCTCTGAAAAATTTGATAGAAAATGCAGATCTTAGAGCTGAGTTTGCAAAAAATGGTATAAAATATGTAAAAGATAGCTTTTCTACTGAAGTTATGGCAAAAAAGACGCAACAAATTTATGAGGAGTTGGTAAATGAGGATTAATTTTTATGAGTTGGTCGTTAAATTTCTACTTAGAAATAAAAAAGTTATAAAAACCAACTCAGTAAGTCAATCTTTCAAAACTGTCTGTTTTTTTAGTAATACCGCCATAGGAGACACGCTTTTTAACACTCCTGTTTTTAGGGAATTTAAAAAAGTATATCCGGATAAAAAAGCTATAGTTCTTTTAAATCCATCAAATGCAGATCTGTTTATAAATAGCCCGTTTATAGATGAAGTAATTTTATATAATGGTAAATGGAGCGGTTTTTTCAAGACTTTAAAGATATTAAAATCTAAAAATGTAGATATAGCTTTTTTGCTTCATTCAAACGAGCCTCAAGCTACGCCATTAGCCGTTCTTAGCGGTATAAAATATATTTTTAAATTACCAAATTCTAAAAATAAATTCAACCATTTTCACTCAAACTCCACTGCGACTTACGGCAAACCGAGATATATCGTTCTAAATAGGCTAGAACAGCTTAGTTTTATAGGGATTAACTCTGATGATACGAGGCTTGAGCTATTTTTGGAAGATAGCTGCTATAAAAATGTAGATAAAGTTTTAAAAAGAAGTAGTGGTGATAAATTTATCGGTTTTCAAATGGGCGCTAGTACAGTTTCTAGGCAGTGGTTTTCACAGCGTTGGAAAGAGCTTGGGGATTTGATCTTAAGTAGCACTAACGCAAAAATAGTTTTGACCGGAAGCCCTAGTGAAAAACATATGTGTGACTCTCTTGAAAAACTGCTTGATAGTAAAAATGTTTTGAATTTAGCTGGTAAATTTAGTATAAAAGAAGCAGCAGCGTTGATAGACAGGCTTGATATTTTTATCACTCCAGACACAGGACCTTTGCATATAGCAGCTGCACTTAGAACGCCTACTATAGCGTTATTTGTCGTAGCAGAACCCAAAAACTCAAATCCAAATTTTGACACCGATATACATAAATTTATAAAAAAAGAAAGAACTTGCGAAATTTGCATAGCAAAAAGCTGTAAATATCAAGCTTGTATGTTGCAAATAGAAGCAAAAGAAGTTTTTGATATGATAAAAGAGATGATGTGAAAAAGATTTTATTTATAGATACCGGGCTTGAGTATGGCGGCGGAACAAAGAGTTTGTTGTATCTTTTAGGCGCTTTATCAAGCAAAAATGAGTATAAAATTTATGTATATTTTGAAAATGATTATATGGTTGGTGATAAAAAAATATCTTCCATTATAGAAAGTTATGGAGCTAAGTTCATATATTTTGAGCATAAAAAGAGGATTTGTAAATTTAAAAAAGAACTTCTTAGATTGTTTTCAAAAAAACTTTTGGATAAAGTTCTGTATAAAAATGATCTTGATTTTGCTATTAAGTTATTTAATAATATCGGTACTAATATCAATAGCAGTTATGAGTTAAATAAAAAAATAGATATAAATTTAGTTCATCTCAACAACCATTTTTCAACGAATTTGGCTTACAATGAAGCTGCAAATTTGCTTGGTATAAAAGTTATCCAGCATTTAAGAAAGAACTCAAAAATAGAAGATTTTAAGCTGTCTAAACTAAAAAAGCTTAGTTTTTTAGCTATTAGTGTTTCAAATTCAACCTATGATTTTTACGCTAATCAGATGGAAATTTCTAAAAATATCGTTTATAACCCTGTCATTTACAGCGGTCTAGCTACAAATCAACATTTAGATAATTCTGATATTTCTATCATTATGCCGGCAAATTTCTTAAGTCTTAAAGGACACAGCCTTGTTTTTGACGCTTTTTTAGACTTAAAAAGAGATGATGTCAAGCTTTATCTTGCAGGAGGCGAAGTAGATAAAAAACTTATCCAAAAGCTTCAGATATTAGAAGAGCAAGGCAAGGTAAAATATCTTGGTTTTATAAAAAATATGGATGAAATTTATGCAAAGAGCGATTATATCCTTGGATTTTCAAGTGATGAGGGATTGCCTAGAGTTGTTATCGAAGGACTTAGCGCTGGACTTGGAGTGATATATTCTGATATCCCAGTTATAAAAGAAATTTATAATATTTCATCAAATAAAGATAATTTTCATATAGTAAAACGCGATAGCGCTTCTTTGTTAGAATGTTTAAAAAAGCTTAAAAAACCATCATCTAAAGAGCCTGATATGGCTATAATATCTAATTTTAGTTTGGAAAATTATCTTTGCAAGATAGAAAAGATTTATAAAGATTATTTATAAATTCATATATATTTTTTTCATCTTTTTGAGTGATTTCAAAATACTTTTTAGCATCCGTCTTATAAATCGTATCAAAAACAGCACTAAATGGTGGCAAATTTGATGTTATGATAAGCGAGTTAAATACACCTCTTTGTTCGCTTGCAAAACAAGGACCCATAAAACATATAGTAGGTACTTCCATAGTGTCTGCGATGTAGTAATTTCCAGTGTCACTTGAGATATAAAGGTTCATTTTTGATATGTAAAAAGGTAGTTCATTGAGGCTGATTTTATCTATTAATGATACTATTTTTATATTTCTTGTGTTGGTATTTTTAAGTAAATTTATCTCATCTGCGACTCCGAAAATATAAATTTCAACATCGAATTTGCTTAAGATTTCAAAGATTTTATCCCACGTTTGAGGAATTATCGTTTTCATTTTATTTCCGGCACTAAGACTTAACCCAACTTTGAATTTATGCTCATTTATAAGTAAATTCTCACACTTTTCAGGTATGAATAGTGGTTTTTGAACCATTTTTTTAACTTTAATCGTATCTTTTTGGGGTTCATTTTGAAAAAGTTCTAAATCAAGCATTTTTAAGTATGTTTTAAGCGTCAAATCGTTTTTTGTATGTTGAATTACCTTGGCGTTTTTTGAAAGTAAATAAAAAAAAGAGCTGTTTTTGTAGTGGCTGATCGTAATTATATGCTTTGGAAAAGCGAACTTAGCTAGAAATAAATTTAGATTATTTGGCATTAAAACATAAATTTTATCATAACTTTTAAAAAATAGTTTAAAACCCAAAATAAACTTTTTAATCCCTTTTTTATATTTGTTTATTGCAAATTTATTTTCTATTCTGGAGTCGTAATCTGCAAAATTAAGATTTATTTTATCTAAAACAATATCAAATTTACCGCCTTTAGTGCTGCTAGCTGCGTCAAAAATGATTGTAGAGTTGACGTAATCGCCGATTTTGGCTGTTTGAATAATCAATATTTTATCTGTTTTTTTGCGAAAAAATGATAAAATCAACAAAAAAGGATATAACAAAAAGTAGTATATAACGTACAAATTTAACCTCTGTTTTTTTGTAAGAATACTATTTTTTTTATTATAAAAAGATTAGATATGAGTATAACCGTTCTTATGTATCATCATGTTTTGCCAAAATCAGGATTTATCGCTAGCAGTCTTAGCGAATTTGAGTCTCAAATGAAGTTTCTTAGTCAAAATGGTTATAAAACTTTAAGTTCAGATGAATTTTTGAAATTTAAAAAAGGTGAGCTTAAACTACCCAAAAAGAGCGTTTTTATAACTTTTGATGATGGTTGGAGAGATAATTATTACTACGCTTATCCAATTTTGAAGAGATATGGTTTAAATGCAACTCTGTTTTTAGTGACTAGTTGGATAGAAAAAGCAAGCGAGCAAAATGCACTTAGAAAAGCCGAGTTTAGAGCGTTATCGCATAAAGAAGCAAAACAAAAAGCTATCAGCGAGCCTGCTAGTTTGTTTCTAAGCTGGGATGAGGTGGAAAAAATGAAAGATGTTTTTGATTTTCACTCTCATACAAATGGGCATGATGATGCTTATTTCGGAAATTTAAGATTTGAAGATGATATTTTTGCTTGTAAAAAGATAATAAAAGATCGCTTAGGATTTGATGATGCTCATCTTTGTTGGCCGCGCGGACAATATGATGAAAACAAGTTGCAAGCGGCAAAAAAGATCGGTTATGAGATATTTTATACCACGAAACGAGGTATAAATAAACCTGATAATAATTTAAAATATATAAAAAGAGTTGCGGTTAAAAAAGACGCTAAATGGTTAAAAAAGACGCTATTTATATATCAAAATGATATTTTAGGAAGTTTTTACTCAGCTTTGAAGAACTGAGATATACTATTTTTTATCAAATTTAAGTCTAAATTTATAAGACAATCGCTCCTTTTTGAGCCGTTACAACCATCTTTCCCGCAAGGAACGCAATCTAAGTTTTTTTGGATAACTTTGTGTTTTCCCATCGTTTGAATACCGTTTTTTTGCGTATATCCGCTTTTTATACAAGAGTTATCCCAAGGTCCCCAATGAAATGCTCCGCTAGGTCCAAAAAATGCTATGCAAGGCACATGATTGGCTGCTGCTATATGCATAATTGCAGTATCTACTCCTATAAAGAGTTCTGATTTTGAGCTTAAAAACGCTACTTCTTTTAAGCTCAAATTTCCTAAAAATAGCACAGGTTTTGTACGGCAATTTTTGAGTATATTTTCCATTTTTTCAAGCTCTACTCGGTTTTTATCACAGGTTAATACTACTTTTTGATTTAAATTTAGTTCGCAAAAATCTATAATTTTAGCCAAAGTTTCATCATCTATACATTTAAAAAGCCATCTGCTCATAGGATGAATATGGATAAATTTATTTGGTATATTTTTAAATTTAGAATCTTGTGAGTAGTCATCGAAATATATCTTAACTCTAGCATTTTTTGGCTCATATCCTAAAGCTTTGAGTGCGTCTAAATTTGCTAGTACTGTATGTGTAGAGCCTTGTTCTTTTATTTTGTGAGTTATAAATTTATTAAAAATGCGATTTTTAGCCAAATAGGATACAACTGTTTTTGCACCGCAAAACTTGGCTATGATGAGACCTCTGTCTCCTTTTGTAGTTTGGATAACGATATCAAATTTCTCATTTTTTAGATCTTTTGCAAATTTATATTCAAGATAAATGCGCTTAAAAATAGTTGTCTTTTTTACTTCATTTCTATCATATATATGGATTTTATCTACATTTGGATTACCTTCTATCATTGCCTCACAGCCTTTATTTAAAGCAAAATGTATCTTTGCATCAGGGTAATAGTGTTTTAAATTTTCTAATAAAGGAGTTGTGAGCAAGACATCGCCTATATTTCTAAATTTCATTACTAAAATTTTCATTTTATATACTTCCAAAATGTATATTCACTATAAAGTTTAGCAATAATAAAGCCATTCCAACCTTCCAAAAAACCACCTTTTAAGATATATAATTTAAAAAAAGTCCAGCAAGGATTAAGTACAGCTTTTATTCTATTTGATTTTTTATTTAGGCTTGAGTAGCTGTTTTGTTTATTTATAAACTGCTCCACGCTCTCATAAGCATGGTGGATAAAGTGATTTTTTAGTACTCCTATTTTTGAGTTAGTAATCACGCTTTCATGTACGCTTCTACCGTCAAATTTAGCATAATTTTTATTGAAAAATCTTATTGTATAGTCTGGATAAAGCCCCATTTTTCTAATTGGCTTACCAAAAAAATAATTTAGCCTAGCAATTTTGTATGCTTTAAATTTAGGATTTTTAAGCTCATCTATAATTTCGTTTTTAAGCTCTTTAGTAATTACTTCATCGCTATCAAGCACAAAGATCCATTCGTTTTTTGATAAATCAACACCGAGCTGTTTTTGTGCACCAAATCCAAGCCATTTTTGGCAAGTGATTTTAACGTTTTTAAATTCAGAACAGATTTTTAAAGTTTTATCGTTTGAGCCGCTATCTACTACCACGATTTCATCGGTCCAAGATATGCTTGATAACACTTCTTTGAGATATTTTTCACTGTTGAAAGTCAGCACTATAAAGCTTATCATTTATAAATTTCCTCATAAAAATGTTTAAATTTTTTATGCATCCAAAAGTACTCATCCGGCTTATCTTTTATCATCTGCTCAGTAGCGTCGCTTTGAGCTTGAGTTGCCTTTTGAAGCTTATTTTCTCCATAATTTTCAACTAAAATTTCTTTAAAAAAGCAAATTTCGTTTTTATTTCTTGAAATGCGTTTTATAAAAGCAGGAATGATAATAGCTCCTGTTTTGCTAGCAAAGATACTAGCAGCTGGGGTGTGCATTATCTTTTTACCGAAAAACTCACACTGAACTCCGTCTTTTTTGGCTGTATTTTGATCTACCAAAATTCCAAGCATACGTCTATTTTTAAGAGCTTTAAGAATATCTCTCGCACCGCCGTCTTTCGGTATAAGCTCTATGTCGAATTTTGTTCTATTTTTGCTTAAAATTTGATCCATAACACTGCTATCAAGGTTTCTACCAACTATAGAAACACTACCAAACTTTGCTGCCATCGCAAGACTAAAAAGCTCCCAGTTTCCATAATGCGCAGTTTGCACTATGATAGGGCGTTTTGTGGCTAATGCGTCCAGCAGTATATTTTCATTTTTGAAACTAACTTTATTTAGTATATTTTCTTTTGTGCTATCTTGATTTCGTAAAAAATCAGCTCCAAAATATCCAAAATTCCTATATGTCGCTTTTATGATTTTTTCTATTTTTTGTTCTGTAAATTCTGGAAAGCACATTTTTAAATTTACTCTCATAATATTTGTATGTTTTTTATCGAATTTATAAAAAATATACGCAAGTGCCGTAAAAAACGGACTTTGCAAAGACTGCGGAGTATAAGTTACTATAAATTTAAAAAATTTATATAAAAATAGATAAATCATATCACTCATTAAGTAGCCTTTTTGCCTCTTTTATAACTAAATTTGGATCTATATCGCATACGCAAAAATCGCTTTTATCAATACATTTTGCATCTACTTTTTTGCCTGCGTCTAGCACTATATTTTTATCTGTTTTATAAGCATTTCGTCTGCTTGGACGATTACCAAAAATAGTTATAGAAGCTCTGTTTTGCGCCCACGCAATGTGAGTTATACCGCTATCGTTTCCTATGACCAAATCAACTTTGTTTATAAGATTTATCACGCGATTTAAACTAAGCGCTGGAAGCAGCTTAGCATGAGTATTTTTTGTAAGCTCTAATGCTTTTTCTTTTTCTTTTTGCGAACCAAAACTTATAAGGATATTGCACTCTTTTAGCCCATTTATCACCGTTTTAAATTTGTCGTAGCATTTGCTTTTTTCGCTTGCAAATGGAGCTATAAGTAGATTTTTACTATTTTTATCTAAAAAATCAAAATCGTCGTCGCTAGCTGCAAAACACGGCAGTTTATTATCTATCTGGTTTGTGTTAAATTTAAAATCAAGAGCCTTGCTTGCTAGAGTTAAATTTCTAATTATTATATTTTCATTATAATCGCAGTTAATTTTTGTGCTATAGAACATACTGCAAAGTGGCTCTTTTACGCTAAGTTTGTCAAATCCTACTACATTTTTTCCTAGAATTCGCCCGACGATAGCTGATTTTATAAGTCCTTGAAAGTCGATGATGATATCAAATTTATTTCTAAATTTAGATAAAATCTTATAAGTTTTTACAAATTTTTTATCTTTTAAAGGAAGTTTTACAACCTCTTTGATATCTTGATGAGAGTCTAAAATGGAGCCAAACTTTTCATCTACAAACCACGAAATTTCCGCTGCTTTGCAATATTTTTTTATAAATTGCAAAACTATGACCGTATGTACTATATCGCCAAGGCTAGAGAGTTTTATGATGGCTATTTTCAACTATTTTTCCATTGTTTTTTGGTATGATTGTATAAAAAATATTCTAAAAAGTAGGTAAAATGATAAAGAGTGATCATATTTGCGTATTTGATTGTGAAACTGTGCCAGACAGTGATACTTTGAGAAAAGTTTTTGGCTATGAAGGAGACGATAAGGAAGTTGCTAAACGCGCTATGAGTGAGCAAAAAGAGAACACCGGTAGCGAGTTTTTACCAGTTTGTTTTCATAAAGTCGTTGCTATATCGGCTGTTATGGCTGATAAATTCGGCAGATTTTTGCGAGTTTCAACGATGCAAGGGCAAGACGAAGAGGAAAAAATAACTAAATTTATCCAGTTTATTAATAAATTTAATCCGCGCTTGGTGAGTTTTAATGGTCGTGGATTTGATATCCCTATGCTTATGATCAGGGCGATGCGCTACAATATATCCTCTCCATCGTATTTTGATGTGAATGATAAAGAAAACGGTAAGGATAAATGGACAAATTACAGAAGTAGATATGATGGTATTTTTCATTTGGATTTGCTTGATCATATCAGCGAGTTTAGATCAGTAAGTGGACTAAAGCTAGATCATCTTTGTAGTAGCTTAAATTTACCTGGAAAGTACGACGTGCACGGCGATCAAGTCCTTGAGATGTTTTACGATGCCAAGCTTGATAAGATAAATGAATACTGCGAAAGCGATACTTTAAATACTTACTGGTTATTTTTAAAATACGAGCTTTTAAGAGGAAATTTGACAAAAGATGATTACGCTAATTATATAAGTGTGATGAGTGAATTTTTAAATGATCAAAAGCAAGGTATGAGCTATACTGACGTATTTTGCAGATATGTAGAAGATGAGCTAAAAAGGCTTAGTTAATATTATTTTTGGCATAATTTTAAAAAACTTTAGGAGAAAAAATGAGAGATATAAAAATAGGGATTATCGGTCTTGGATACGTCGGAATGCCTTTAGCTGCGGCGTTTAGTGACGCTTTTAGCGTTGTAGGATTTGACCTAAATGAAAAACGAATAAATGAGCTAAAAAATGGTATCGATAGGACTCTTGAACTTGACGTTATGCAGATGACTAAAGTGTTAAAAAACGGTATGAAATTTAGTATAAATTTAGATGACATAAGAGAGTGTAACTTTTACATAGTCACCGTTCCAACACCGATAGATAAAAATAATCGCCCAGATCTCACTCCGCTTTATAAATCAAGCGCGAGTTTAGCAAAAGTGCTTAAAAAAGGCGATATAGTAGTATATGAAAGCACGGTTTATCCAGGAGTTACTGAAGATGAGTGCGTGCCTGTGCTTGAGACTAGCGGACTTAAATTTGGCGTGGATTTTGAGTGTGGATACAGTCCTGAGCGTATAAATCCCGGTGATAAAGAGCACACCGTTACAAAAATCAAAAAAATCATCTCCGCAAGTAGTCCTAAAGCCCTTGAAACCGTAGAAGCTGTTTATAGCAAGATCATAAAAGCAGGGGTTTATAAGGCTAGTAGCATAAAAGTAGCCGAAGCTGCAAAAGTCATAGAAAATACGCAACGCGACATAAATATCGCCTTTGTAAATGAGCTACTTATGATATTTGACAAGATGAAGATAGACACGAATGAAGTGCTTGACGCAGCAGCTACAAAATGGAATTTTTTAAATTTCCGCCCAGGACTTGTGGGTGGGCATTGCATCGGCGTAGATCCATACTATCTTACGCATAAAGCAGAAGAGATCGGCTATCATCCAGAGATCATTTTAGCAGGACGTAGGATAAATGACAATATGGGAATTTACCATGCAAATCAGTCTGTTAAAATGATGATAAAAAACGGTTTGAAAGTAAATGGTGCTAAAGTTTTGGTGCTTGGGATCACTTTTAAAGAAAACTGCCCTGATATTCGCAACTCAAGAGTTATCGATGTGATAAAAGAGCTTAAAGAGTTTGGCTGTAATGTAGATGTTTATGATCCTTGGGCGGACGCAAATGATGTGAAAAAAGAGTACGGCTTGGAACTTCTAGAAAATTTAAATTTAGATGGATATGAATGCGTGATCTTGGCTGTAGCACATAAAGAGTTTTTAAGCGTAGATTTTAGCAAATGCTTGTCTTATAAAATCAAACGAATTTAAGGGCGGCTTATGAAGATTTTAGTTACTGGAACAGCCGGATTTATAGGATTTCATCTAAGCCGTGAGCTAGCTAAGCGTGGCGACACGGTGGTCGGATTTGACTGCATAAATGATTATTACGATATAAATTTAAAATACGCAAGGCTAAACGAGCTTGGTATCAAACGTGAAAATATAGAAGAAAACATAGCTGTTAGTTCTAGTATTTATCCAAATTTAAGCTTTATAAAAGCAGATTTAAGTGACCTTAAAACCATGCAAAAGCTTTTTGAAGAGAGCTCGTTTGACTGTGTCATAAATTTAGCCGCGCAAGCAGGAGTTCGCTACTCACTCATCAATCCACACGCTTATATAAATAGCAATATTTTAGGCTTTACAAATATACTTGAGTGCTGTCGTCATCACGGCGTGAAAAACCTAGTATATGCAAGCTCAAGCTCAGTTTATGGACTAAATGAAAAAATGCCGTTTTCCACCCACGAGAGCGTAAATCATCCTATCAGTCTATACGCTGCAAGCAAGAAATCAAACGAGCTTATGGCTCACACTTATAGTCATCTTTTTGGACTTAGCACGACTGGACTAAGATTTTTTACCGTTTATGGCGAGTGGGGACGTCCAGATATGGCTCTGTTTTTATTTACCAAAGCTGCCTTAGAGGGTAAAACTATTGATGTTTATAACTACGGAAAGATGAAAAGAGACTTCACTTACGTAGCTGATATCGTAAAAGGTATAATGAAATGCGTTGATAATCCAGCTACTCCAAATTTAGCTTGGGACGCTAAAAATCCAGATCCAGCTACTTCAAACGCGCCTTATAAAATTTATAATATTGGTAATAACTCTCCAACCTCGCTAATGGACTATATAAAGGCGATCGAGATAAAACTAGGACGAGAAATCAAAAAAAATCTTATGCCGCTTCAAGCAGGCGATGTTCCTTCGACTTACGCCGATGTGAGCGATCTAATAGAGGACTTTGACTATAAGCCAAATACTAGCGTAAATGACGGAGTTGCAAGATTTGTGAAGTGGTATGTGGACTATTATAAAGTAAAAATTTGAAGTTTTTAGCTCTATTATTATCCGTATTTTTAGGTTTAAAAGCCGAAGTTATGCTATTAAAAGAGTATAGCGATGAAAATTTAAGTGATTGGTATGCTAGTGAAAAGTATGATGGTGTGAGAGCTATCTGGGATGGTAAGAATTTGAAAAGCAGAAATGCTAAGATCATCAACGCTCCAAAATGGTGGCTAAAAGATTTTCCGAGTTTTGCTATAGATGGCGAGCTTTGGAGCAAAAGAGGCGAGTTCGAGTTTATCAGCTCAGTGGTAAGCTCTTTTGATGATAAAGGTTGGGCAAATATCAAATTTATGGTATTTGACGTGCCAAACGCTAAGGGAAATTTACGTGAGCGACTAGAAGTGTTGCGTGAGTTTTTAAAAGAAAATCCAAATAATTTTATACGAGTAATAGAACAAATAAAAATAAACTCAAACCAAGATGCTTTTGCGTTTTTAGATGAGGTTATTAGTGGTGGCGGTGAGGGCGTAGTCGTAAGAAATGCAAATGTGCCTTATAAAAACGGTAGAAGTGGTGAAATTTTAAAGCTCAAAAAATTTAAAGATAGTGAATGCAAAGTCGTCAAACTACAAAGTGGTAAAGGTAAATTTGAAGGGCTTTTGGGTTCGCTTATTTGTGTTGATATTTTTAGCAATGTAGAGCTTAAGATCGGCTCTGGATTTAGCGATGAGCAAAGGCGAAATCCGCCAAAAATAGGTAGCATTATTACTTATAAATATCAAAATTTAACCAAAAATTTAAAGCCTAGATTTCCCATATTTTTACGTGTTAGAAGTGATAATAATTTAACAAGATAAAGGATAAAATATGAAAAAAGTATGTTTTTTAGCCATAGTATTTGCTATGAGCGCTGGTGCGTGGCCTATAAACGAAGCTAGTAACGCTTTTGAGAGAAAATATCATAATGAAGGTTCTATCTATAGACAGTTAGGACAAGGTAAATGGGAATGTACTGATAGATATGCTAAAGACTCAGCTGAGCTTGAATGGTGCATAAAAGGCTGGAATTATATGGATGAAAAGCTAGAAAGTAAGAAGAGGGATTGGTGATATACGCTTTCAAAAGTAGGCGTTTTTTAATCCAAAAACTAACCATGATTGCTTAAAATGATATAAATTTAAAAGGCAAAAAAATAAATGTTTCTAAACAAAAATATCATTTTATTGCTTTTAGGGCAAGGTTTTAGTGGCGCTGTTGTCTCTTTGCTAACTTTTAGTAGTGGATTAGCTGGAAAGTGGCTGCTTGATGGTATTTTGTATGCTAAGGCTCCTAGTTGTCTGCATTGTTATAACAGTAGTTTTGCCTCGCTTCCTATCTCTGCTACGCTTTGTGGAGCTTTTATAGCTGTATTTTTTTCATCAAATTTAATGCAAAAATTTGGTAGAAAAAAGGTCTTTTTATATGCTTCTTTGATTGGTTGTTTGGGCGCTGGTTTTGCTATGTTTTCACTAGTGTCTGGGCTATTTTATCTATTTTGTTTTGCGACTTTTTTGCTCGGATTTTTTACTGCGCTTAATCAATTTTATAGATTTTTAGCTAATGAAGCTCTAAATTTAGCTACGCAAAATGACAAAAACAGAGCTACAGCCTTTGTCGTAGCAGGTGGGATAATGGGTGGTATTTTAGGACCAAATTTAGCAAACATCGGCACTTTGATATTTGATACGCCTTTTGTTGGCTCATTTTTATTTGTGCTTTTGCTTTGTGCTATAAATTTTGCTATTACTCTGCCATTAACGCTTACTTCACCAAATACTAAAAAACCATCTCAAAAAGTTCCTTTACTAACTTGCTTAAAAGAGCCAAATTTCATTCTTGCTACGCTAGCTTGCGCTTTTGGATTTGCATTTATGACGCTCATTATGAACGCAGCACCACTTGCGATGAGTGAATATAAATTTAGCTATGACGAAGCTAAAAGTGTGCTTGTGTGGCACTTCATAGCTATGTATGCACCAAGCTTATTTTTAGCGTTTTTTATGAAAAATTTAAGTCCGTTTAGGCTTATTTTACTTGGGATTTTGTTTTATTTGATTGCTGTTTTGGTAGCACTTTTTAGCGTGAGTTTTTGGGGATTTTGGGTGAGTTTAGTGCTTGTTGGTATCGGCTGGGCTTTTAGTTTTAATGGCGGAACATTTATGCTAAATGCCATAAACTCAGAGTATAAACTACGCTTACAAGGTCTAAATGCCATTAGCATTTTTGGAGCAAATTTGTTAGCAAGTTCTAGCGTAGGATTTGTGCTAGCAAGTGGTGGTTGGGAAGTGCTAAATTTGATTTCTTTTGGATTTATAGTGATATTTTTTATTTTGTTTTATATATTTAGAATGCAAGATAATCTTTAAGCCCAAACTAGCTATAATAACCACTAAATTTAAAGCAAGACAAAGGCGAAAAATGAATATCTTGATAACCGGAGGAGCTGGATATATCGGCTCTCACGTTTTAAAAGCTCTGTTAGAAGAGGGTGGGCATAATATAACAGTTGTAGATAATTTCTACACAGGAAGTAAAGAGGCGTTAGTAACGCTTGAAAAAGTTGGGAAATTTGAGTTTATAAAATGCTCTTTAGAAGACACTTCTAGCCTTAGGGAGATTTTTAGAGAGCGTAATTTTGAAGCGATCATACATTTTGCAGCGTATATAGAAGTATTTGAAAGTACGGTAAAACCACTGAAATATTATCTAAATAACACGGCAAACGCCGCAAATTTAATAAATTTAGCTGTTGAACACGGTGTGAGTAAGTTTATATTTAGCTCGACTGCTGCTACTTATGGGGAGCCTAGTAGCGGCGTAGTTGATGAACAAAGTGAGCAAAATCCGATCAATCCATACGGTAGAAGCAAGCTCATGACAGAATGGATCTTAAAAGACGCCGCGCTTGCAAACAGGGATTTTAAATTTGGTATTTTGCGTTATTTTAACGTAGCTGGAGCAAGCACGGATGGGCTTATCGGTCAAAACTATCCAAATGCGACTCACTTAATCAAAGTAGCCACTGAGACGATTACTGGAAAAAGAGAAAGTATGAGTATTTTTGGGAGTGATTATGCTACAAAAGATGGAACTTGCATAAGGGATTACATCCATATAGAAGATCTTGCGAGTGCTCATTTGGCCGTACTTGAATATCTAAAAACAAATGATAGTGATATATTTAATGTTGGCTATGGTAGAGGATTTAGTGTAAAAGAAGTCATCGAAACAGCTAAAAAAGTCAGCGGAGTGGATTTTAAAGTATTAAACGCCCCGCGCCGTGAGGGAGATCCAGCTATGCTTATATCAGACGCTAGTAGGCTTAGAAATAAAACTAGTTGGAAACCGACTCGCGAGAGTTTGGAGCTCATCATTAGCTCAGCTTTAGAGTGGGAGAAAAAACTTAAATGAAAATAGCAGTAGTAGGTATAGGATATGTTGGATTAGTCAGTGGAGCTTGTTTTGCAAAGATGGGTAACGATGTTATTTGTATAGACGTCGCAGAAGAAAAAATACAAAATCTAAAACAAGGCATTATCCCAATTTATGAACCAGGTCTTAAAGAGATAGTAATCGAGCATTATGAGAAGCAAAATTTAAGATTTAGCACAGATATCAAAGGAGCTTTAAGCTTTGCTAATGTTGTTTTTATAGCAGTCGGTACGCCTATGGGCGGAGATGGACAAGCGGATTTAAGATATGTTTTACAAGTTGCAAAAAGCATAGGCGAACATATGCAGCGCCCACTCGTCGTGGTCGATAAAAGTACAGTTCCAGTAGGAACTGCGCATAAAGTAAGCGAAGTTATATCAAAAGAGCAGCAAAATAGAGGCGTGGAGATCAAATTTGAAGTAGTTAGCAATCCTGAGTTTCTAAAAGAAGGAGCTGCTGTTGAGGATTTCTTAAAGCCTGATCGCGTTGTGGTAGGAGCTAGTAGTGAGTTTGGATTTAATGCTTTAAGAGAGCTTTACGCGCCGTTTATGAGAAATCATAACCGCCTTATAGAGATGGATGTAAAAAGTGCAGAGATGACGAAATACGCTGCAAACTCTATGCTTGCTACTAAAATCAGTTTTATAAATGAGATGGCTACCATCTGTGAAAAAGTCGGAGCAGATATAAATATGGTTAGGCGCGGGATTGGAAGCGACTCTCGTATAGGATACAGTTTTATCTATCCTGGATGCGGTTATGGTGGAAGCTGTTTTCCAAAAGACGTTGAAGCACTTATCTACACCGCTAAACAAAACGGTATAGATCCGTTGGTTTTAAAAGCAGTTGAAGATAGAAATAAAGCTCAAAAAAGAGTGATTTTTGATAAGATAAATACATATTTTAATAGCAATTTAAAAGGTAAAACTATAGCAATCTGGGGGCTTGCATTTAAACCAAATACTGATGATATGAGGGAAGCAACTTCCATAACTATTATAAAGTTACTTATAAAAAATGGAGCTAAAGTACAGGTTTTTGATCCAAAAGCTTATGCTGAAGCTAAAATTTATTTTAAAGATTTAGATGTGGTTTATGCTCCAAACAAATATGATGCTTTAAATGATGCTGATTGCGTAGCGTTACTGACTGAGTGGAGTGAGTTTAGATCTCCCGATTTTATAGAGATGAAAAATCGCCTTAAAACTCCTATTATATTTGATGGACGAAATCAGTATGATAGAAATATTTTAAAAGAGCTTGGATTTATATATTTTGAGATAGGTGTTGCTAATGATTTTTAAATTTAAAAAAGTGTCTAAAAATGACATTTACTTACTAAATATAAATTTTTGCAATGCAAAATGCATAACTTTATAGGTTTTGAAAAGATGAATTTATTTATCTACAAAATAAAGTGATTTGTTTGCAATGGCTTTAAATCTTATATCAAGTATCGTAGTTTTTAGTCTTCAGATGCTTATAAATTTCTTTTTAACTCCTTTTATCTTAAAGGTTTTAGGAGATGAAGCGTATGGATTTTTAGGCCTTGCAAACTCATTTGTAAATTACGGTTATATCTTAACTTTGGTTATAAACTCAGTCGCAGGACGCTTTGTGGCGTATGAATACCACAGAGGAAACCTCTTGCAAGCAAGCAAATACTACTCATCTGTTCTTGCCGTAAATTTCATATTTTGTATTTTTATCTGCGTGGTTTGTTCTGCTTTTATACTAAATTTAAAAGAGTTTATAAACGTTTCAGAAGCCTTAGTGGACGATGTCAAGCTCACTATGGCGTTTTATTTTATAAATTTTTGTTTAGGACTTTTTAACGCGGTTTTAACCATAAGTGCTTTTGTGAAAAACAAGCTTTATATGATTTCAGTTAGAAATGCCATTTCGACTGCGATTTTCGCGTTTGTTTTGGTGGCGCTTTTTTATATTTTTAAGCCGATGATCTACTACACCGCGGTTTCTGCGTTATTAGCGTCGATTTTTGTATTTGTCAGCGCGATTTATATAACGAAAAAACTACAAACCGGGCTTAAGTTTAGGCTGAAGTATTTTAGGCTAAGCTTAATCAGAAAACTCATAAACTCAGGAACTTGGAATAGCTTTAATATGCTAAGTCATACTTTGATAAATGGTATTGACTTGCTGCTTTGCAATATCTTTATAAATGCAGCTTCTATGGGAATTCTCTCTGTATCAAAAGCTGCTATTTTGATAGCTGAGTCATTTATAGGTACTGTTGGCGCGACTTTTATGCCTAAATTTATAGAGTTATACTCAAAACAAAGCATAAATGATCTCATAAACGAAGTGAAGTTTTGCTTAAAAACGTTGGCTTTTATAAGTATCTCTCCAGTAGCTGTATTTGCAGTGCTTGGAAGCGAATTTTATACTCTTTGGCTACCTTTTAAAACTGCTTATGAGATAAGTTTTATTTACAATCTTTCTCTCATCGCTTTAATACCAGTAATTTTTATAGCAGCTATGCAGCCTCTTCTTAGTTTAAACACGGTTACAAACAAGCTTAAACGCCCTGCCATCGCAAATCTTATTATGTCTTTTAGTGTTGTTACTTTTCAGCTGATTTTTATAAAAGATTTCGGGCTTTATTCTATCGCGATTTGCGCAAGTAGCGGATATTTGGCTAGAATAATTTTATTTGATATACCAAATGCCGGAGTAAATTTAAATCAAAAAATGAGTCTATTTTATCCGGTATTTTTAAGAAATGTTTCTGTTTTTGCCGTTATTTTAGCTTGTTTATATGTGATGCATAGCTTTTTTGTGATAACTACTTGGAGTAAATTTGTACTTTATGGATTTTTTATGCTTTTGGTCGGATATGCTTTGAGTCTGTTTTTTATATTTGACAAATTTGAGATGTCTGTTTTGATGAGAAAATTTAGCTTAGTATTGAACAAAATAAAAAATAGGAGAAGCCTATGAAGGTTTTATTTGTCATCTCGACTCTTAGGGCAGGTGGTGCTGAGAGAGTCGCTAGCACTTTAGCTCATAAATTTAGTCAATGTTTTGACGTAACTCTTTTAAAATTCGATAACGACGAGCCGTTTTATGAGTTGGGAGATGAAGTAAAGCTAAAAGAGCCGGGTTTAAGCGTAAGTGACAAGGGAATTTGGGGAAATTTAAAAAAGAGATTTGGCAAGATATTTTGGATAAGAAAATTTATAAAAGATGAAAAATTTGATCTAGTTGTGTCGTTTATGGATAGTACGAATTTACTTGTAACACTAGCAAATTTGGGCTTAAAAAGCAGACTTATCATAACTGAGCATAGTTATCATAAATTTCTAAGCATAAAATGGCAGATATTAAAAAGAATTTTTTATCCGCTTGCAGATGCTCTTGTCGTTCTTACAAAAGAGGATTTGAGACATTATGATTTTGTAAAATCAAAAGTAATCTATAATCCTATGTTTTTAAATGGTTTTGATACCAAACTAGAAAAAGAAAATTTGATCTTGTTTGTAGGACGCCTTATAAAAGTAAAAGGTTGCGATATCTTTTTACGCAGTTTAAATTTGATAAAAGACGATCTAAAAGACTGGAAAATAGCTGTTTTGGGCGATGGAGAAGATAAAGAGAGCTTATGTAAATTAGCTTTAAATTTAGGGCTAAATGTAGAGTTTAAAGGAGCGGTAAATAATATATCTGATTATTATAAAAAAGCAAAAATACTAACTCTTAGCTCAAGAAGTGAAGGGCTAGGAAATGCCCTCATAGAGGCGATTTTTTACGACGTCCTTAGGGTGGCGACTCCTACAAGCGGCGCAAAAGAACTGATAAATGATGGATTTGATGGTCTTTTAAGCGAAGATTTTGAGCCACAAAGTTTAGCCAAAAAGATCAAAATAGCTTTAGGATATGATCTAAGCTTGGTTGAAAATGCAAGATCTAAAAGAGATAAATTTGAGCTGGAAACTATTTTTAAAGAGTGGGAAAATTTGATAAAAGAAGTCGTAAAATGAAAATACTTTTTTTTATATCGGCCATTAGAAACGGTGGAGCTGAGCGAGTTTTGCAAGCTTTAAGTAACGCTTTTTTAGAGATAAATCATAGTTGTGAAATAGTGTATTTTGAAGAAGATCTTCATCTTTATGATTTTAAGTGTAAAAAGACGCATTTAAATATATATCAAAATACAAGTCTTTTATCTAAATTTAGCAAATTTATAACTATAAGAAAATTCATAAAAAGTAAAAAACCAGACGTCATCATCTCGTTTATGGATCAAACAAATATAAATTTGATAATTTCAACTATGTTTATGAAAAGAAATTTGATTATAACAGAACACGTTAGCCACGACCTTTTGAAGTCCAGGATTTGGAGATTTATCAGGGATTTTAGCTATAGATTTGCTAGCGGACTTAGTGTGCTTAGTAAGGCTGATTTTGAGTATTATAAATTTGTCAAAAATAGAGCCATTATATACAATCCGATTTTTGAATTTAAAAATGGTGAAAATATACAAAAAGAAGATATTATATTAAGTGTTGGGCGGCTTGAGTTTGTTAAAGGCTACGATATTTATTTTGAAGCTTTAAGTTTGATAGATAAAAATTTACTTAAAAAATGGAAAATTTACGTAGCAGGAAGTGGAAGCTTAGAAGCAGATCTTAAAAAAATAGCTCTAAATTTGGGCTTGCAAATAGACTTTTTAGGCTACAAAGAAGACATTGTTAAGCTTTATAAAAAAGCTAAAATTCTAACTCTTAGCTCAAGAAGCGAAGGGCTTGGAAATGTTTTAATAGAAAGCATATTTTACGGTTGTGCTAGAATTTCAACTCCTACAAATGGGGCAAAAGAGTTGATAAATGATGGCTTTGATGGATTTATAAGTGAAGACTTTAGTCCTAAGGCTTACGCCTTAAAACTTGAAAAAATGCTAAAAAATAGCGATTTATTAAGCAAATTTAGTGCAAATGCAAATTTGAGAAAACCACAATTTAAGATAGAAAATATCATAGATCAGTGGCAAACATTTATAAAAGAGTGCGAAAAATGAAAAAGATGAGTGTATTTATATATTCTATGGCAGGAGGCGGTGCTGAAAGAGTAGTGAGCAACCTTTTAACGGAGCTTGTAAAAAAGTATGAAATTCATCTGATTTTGATGAATGATAGAATTTCTTATGAAATTCCAAGCAGTGTAAAACTACACTTTTTAGAGCGTTCAAAGCCGTTTGAAAATGGGTTTTTGAAGCTTATAAAACTTCCTTTTTTGGGTCTAAAATACAAAAAACTTTGTAAAAATTTGGGTATTGATTTACATTTTGTTTGGATGAATAGACCTTGTTATGTGGCTGGATTTGCTAGAGTATTTGGCGATAAAAAACTTCTTGTGATGAACGAGTGTTCGACTCCTAGCGTTCTTTATAAAGTGCCAAATCTCAAAAGTCGTATAAGCAAAACTCTGCTTAAATGGCTCTATCCAAAAGCTGATTTTATCTATCCAAATTCACAAGGGAATTTAGACGATTTACGTGATAATTTCGGTATAAATCCTACTAAAATGAGAGTTCTATACAACGCTTTAAACTTAGAAGAGATAAAAGAAAAAAGCAAAGATGAAATTTCCCAAACAAAGCCGTTTTTTTTGAGTGTTGGCAGGCTTGATAGCGGTAAAAATCACGAGCTTTTGATAAGAGCTTATGCAAATTTAAAAAACTGCGATAAGGATCTTTTGATACTAGGCGATGGTGTCTTAAAAGAGCATCTACAAAACGTTATAAATGAGCTAAATTTAAACGGTCGAGTAAAGCTTTTAGGATTTGATAATAATCCATATAAATATATGTCAAAATGCTACGCTTTTGTTTTTGTAAGCCTTTTTGAAGGCTTCTCAAACGCTCTTATAGAAGCACTTGCTTGTTCTAAACTAGTCATTTCAAGCGAACATAAAAGTGGCGCAAAAGAGCTACTTGGAGATAATGAATGGGGTGTTTTAGTTCCTTTAAACGATGAAGTCGCCACTACTAGAGCTATGCAAAAAGCTTTGGACGAGCCTCTTTGGGTGAAAATTTATGAAAAAAACGCTATCATAAGAGCAACACTCTTTGATAAGAAAGAAATAGCCCAGCAGCTTACTATAGAATTAGAGGATATGTATGAAAAACTTGGTTAATTTTTTGTCTCTGTTTAGATCAAATACATTTATATTGATTATTTTAGCATACGCTTTTAGCGTGATTTGTAGATTTGAATGGACATATTGGGCCAGTAATTACGCTGAGTTTTTTTGGAATAATCAGCTTATGATAAGCACAAATGACGGATATGCGTTTGCAGAGGGCGCTAGGGATTTACTAGCTGGATTTCATCAGCCAAATGATCTTAGTTTTTATGACGCTCCGCTTTGCTTAGTAAGTGCTTTTTTGGTTAAAGTAACTCCGTTTTCTCTAGAAACCGTACTCGTTTACCTGAGCGTTTTTTTAGCCGGACTTGTGGTTGTACCTATAATCCTCATCGCAAGAGAGATCGGAGATATAAAAGCTGGGTTTGTAGCCGCACTGCTAGCAAGTATCGCAAATAGCTATTATAACCGCACTATGGCTGGGTATTATGATACTGATATGCTTATCATCGTAATGCCGGTTTTTATATTTTGGGGGCTTATAAGACTTAGTATTAAAAAAGATAGTTTGTCATTTTTGATCACTTCGTTTTCTATGCTTATTTATAGCTGGTGGTATCCATCAAGCTTCTCTTTAAATGCGGCTATTACGCTATTTTTTGGACTTTATACTTTTATCTTTGATAGAAAAAATATTTTAAACTATCAAGCTATTTTGTTTATGATAGTCGCCATAACAAATATAGAGTATATCTATAGAGGCATTTTCATACTGGTGCTTTTTGCGATTTTTAGATTTAGGTCAAATTTAGTAAATTTAAAATTTATGCTCATTGTAGCTGCAGTCGTATTTGGGGCTTTTGTAGCTTTTGGCGGACTAAATCCTATCTGGTTTCAACTCAAATTTTACGTATTTAGAAGCGTTAGCGATAGCGATGACGTGATGTTTAAGTATTTTAACGTAAATCAGACTATAATGGAGTCAGGCATCGTAGATACCACTCTTTTTGCACAGAGGATAAGTGGAAGCGTGGTTGTATTTTTGCTTTCATTAGCAGGATACATACTGCTTTGCTTTAAAAATAGACTATTTTTGATAACGCTTCCTATGGTTGCTCTTGGATTTTTGGCTTTAAAAGGTGGGCTTAGATTTACTATTTACGCTGTTCCTTTTATGGCTTTTGGATTTGGATTTATACTATCTTACCTTTTAAATTTGATAAAAATAGACAAAAAGCAACGTAAGACTATACTGTATTTAGTTGGAATTTTTAGTTTTTTACCGTTTGTAATTTTAGCATTTTTGCAGGTTATAAATGGTGAGTTTTTAGATGAATTTAAACTTTTAGCGCCTATTTTTGTGATAGTTTATACTCTATATTATTTTAAATTTAGAAAAGACGCTAAAATGATGATACTATTTCTAGCAGTATTTTTTGCGATCATTCCAAGTATGATACACATTTATGAGTATAAACCGCTTACGGTATTTATGAATAGCGAAGTAAAGGTTTTAGACAGGCTAAAAAACATCGCAGATAGAGAGGATTATACTATTGCATGGTGGGATTATGGATATGGGATTAGGTATTACAGCGATACAAAGACTTTGATAGATGGCGGAAAACATTTAGGGCGTGAAAACTTTGCCGTGAGTTTTGCTCTATCTAAGCCACAAGAATCTTCTGCAAATATGGCTAGACTTGAGGTAGAATACACAGAAAAAGCCTTTAGCGATAAAAATAAGAGCTCAAATTTAAATAGAATGCTAAAAGACTTTAGGATACCTAATGTAAATGAATTTCTGCTATCTTTAGGGGATCAAAATTTCACTATTCCTCTAAAAAGTCGCGATATCTACTATTATTTACCAGATCGTATGATCCAAATTTTCCCAGTCGTAACAAAGTTTTCAAGGCTTGATCTTATCAGTGGTAAGGAATTTAGCGATCCGTTTTTTATACCATCAACTTCATTTGCACAAGGCAAAGATGGTATCATTTTGAGTGAGGGCATCATAATCTCAAATGACGGAACTAACATATCATTTAACGGCAAAACGTTTAGAACAAACACATACATACAAACAAAATACGACGAGAACGGAACGCTTAAAAAAGATATTCATCATATAGATGATACTGGAATGTTTTATATCGTATATATGGCTGATTATGGTAGATTTTTGATAATGGATAAAGAGATGTTTGGCTCTACATATATAAAGCTTTTCGTGCTTGAAGATTATGACACAAATATTTTTGAGCCAGTCATTTTGGATCCGAGCGCGAAAGTTTATAAGCTCAAAAAATAGGAGAAGTTTTATTTGCACAGCAGTAAAAGTGTTAGTTTATGTGTGAAGTAAAAATAAAAAAGGTTTTAAACTATGGCAAGAATTGGTTTTTTATCGCACTCTGAAAATAGGGGTACCCCGCTTGCGGGGACTTTAGTGTTGGCGTGGAGTTACGAACTTGTTCGTAACGACAATACGCAATAGACGAATATCAGAGTTAAATTTATAAAAGGTTTTAAACTATGGCAAGAATTGGTTTTTTATCGCACTCTGATATGAGCGTTTATTACTTTAGAAGCCCTATAATGAGAGCTTTAAAAGCACGTGGTCATGATGTTTTTGCGATCATTCCAGATGGAGTTTATACAAGTAAAGTGCAAAGCGAGTTTGAGACGGCTATATATGAGATAGATAAAGCTAGCCTAAATCCTATGCGAGCTTACAAAGATACGAATGACCTTACAAAAGTTTTAAGATCATTAAATTTAGATATGCTTCAAACAGGAGCTCATAAATCAAATGTGTTTGGCTCATGGGCAGCAAAAAAAGCAGGTATAAAAACTGTCATAAATTTAGTTGAAGGACTTGGAAGCTTTTATATCCATAATGATATCAAAACTTTAATTGTTAGAAAAGTTATAGAGTTGCTTTATAAAAGAGCATTTAAGATAAGCGATGCTTGTATTTTTGTAAATGACAGCGATCCTGATTATATGATAAAAAAAGGTCTTATAGATAAATCAAAAGTAAGGCGTATAAAAAGTGTCGGTGTAAATGCTTCTGAATTTGATCCAAATTTAGTAGAGCCTTTTAAGCTTAGTGATAAAAAAGTCGTACTTATGGTAGGCAGAGCACTTTGGGATAAAGGCATAAGGGAGTTTTATGAGGCAGCAGATATATTAAGTCATAGAAAAGACTGCGAGTTTGTCTTCGTGGGTGATGGATATTTAGGAAATCCAAGTAGTGCGGGTGAGCAGTTTTTGAAAAATAAAAACGTAAAATGGCTAAAATGGAGCGACAATGTAAAAGAGATCTTAAAAGGCTCATACGTTTATGTTTTACCTAGCTATAAAGAGGGTTTTCCACGTACTGTTTTAGAAGCTATGAGTATGGGTCTGCCTTCAGTCGTGAGCAACTGTTCTGGAAATATTGAAGCGGTGACTAACGGTATAAATGGGCTTGTTTGTAACACTAGAGATCCGCATTCTCTTGCTAAAAATATAGAAATTTTACTAAATGATGAAGAGCTTGCTAGTAATATGGGTAAAAGTGCGCGCGAGTTAGTTTTAAGGCAATACGACGAACCTATAATAGTAGAAAAATATTTGGAAGTTTATAAGGAATTTATAGATGTATAAGCTATTTTTTAAACGTTTTTTTGATTTTCTAGGTGCTTTGGTGCTTATCGTTTTAACAAGTCCTGTGATGATCATAGCTTTTTTTGCTATAAAAAGACGTTTGGGAAGCCCTGTTATTTTTACGCAAAGTCGCCCTGGACTAAATGAGAAGATATTTAAGATATATAAATTTAGAACTATGAGCGATGAAAGAGATGCTAATGGTGAGCTTTTGAGTGACGAGATAAGGCTAGGTGAGTTCGGAGCTAGGCTTAGAAGCCTTAGTATCGACGAACTTCCTCAGCTTTTTAACGTGCTAAAAGGAGATATGAGCTTCATAGGACCGCGTCCGCTTTTAGTAGAATATCTACCTTTATATAACGATGCTCAGCGTCTTCGTCACAGTGTGCGTCCTGGTATCACAGGGCTTGCACAAGTAAATGGTAGAAATGCTATAAGTTGGAGTAAAAAATTCGAATATGATAGCTTCTATGCTAGCAATCTAAGCTTTATGCTTGATCTTAAAATAGCGCTTTTAACTATAAAAAAAGTTATAAAAAAAGAAGGTGTTAGTCGTGAAGGTATGGCAACTACGCAAAAATTCAATGGACACAACTGATGAAACAAATTTATATTTATGGATTTAGCGGACATGGAAGGGTTTCTTCGGACGTGGCTAAGGCAAATGGCTATGATGATGTGATATTTTTAGATGACGCTAGTGAGTTTAAATTTAGCCCTGATCTTCCAAAATATGATATTTTTATAGCTATAGGTAACTGTGCTATAAGGCAAAAGCTTCAAAAAAGAGTTTTGGAGTGTGGTTTTAACGTAGTAAATTTGATCCATCCAAGTGCGATTATCAGCCCAAGCGCTAAATTTGGTAAAGGTGTTTTGGTTATGCCTGGCGCTGTTATCAATGCAAATGCACTTATATATGATGGGGCTATCATAAACTCAGGAGCAGTGATCGAGCATGATTGTGTCATAGGAGAGTTTGCACATATCTGCCCTAGAGTTGCGTTAGCAGGAAACGTAAAAGTTGGAAAAAGAACGTGGATAGGAATAGGTAGCGTTGCTATCCAAAATGTGAGTATAAAAGACGATATTTTTATAGGCGCTGCAAGCGTGATACTAAAAGACATCTTAAATGGACAGCTTGCTTATGGATCGCCTTGTAGGGTTGTTTCTTAGGTCAAATTTAAAGAAGTTAGATAAAATTTATAAAAAACGGAGATGAAAATGATACAAACTTGCCTTTTTCCAGCAGCTGGTTATGGCACGAGGTTCTTACCCGCAACTAAAAGCTTACCAAAAGAGATGCTTCCTATCCTTACGAAACCTCTCATTCATTATGGTGTTGATGAAGCTAGAGAGGCTGGTATGAGCAATATGGCATTTGTCACTGGACGTGGAAAAAGGGCTTTGGAGGATTATTTTGATATAAGCTATGAGCTTGAACATCAAATCGCAGGAACGAGTAAAGAATATATGCTAAGCGAGATCAGAGAGCTTATGAGCTCATGTACATTTAGTTTTACGCGCCAACAACAGATGAGAGGATTAGGGGACGCGATATACTCGGGAAAAACGCTAGTCGGAGACGAAGCTTTCGGGGTTATTTTGGCTGATGATTTATGTATAAATGAAGATGGGGTTAATGTCTTAGCTCAAATGAGTGAAATCTATGAGAAATACCGTTGTAGTATAGTCGCAGTCATGGAAGTACCAAAGCAAAGTGTGAGCAGCTATGGTATAATTAATGGTAAATTTATCGAAGATGATCTGATAATGGTAAATGATATGATAGAAAAACCAGATACTAGCGAAGCTCCTACAAATTTAGCTATAATCGGTAGATATATTTTAACTCCGGATATTTTTGAGATCATAGAAACTACAAAACCTGGTAAAAACGGCGAAATTCAGATCACTGATGCACTTTTAAAACAAGCTAAAAACGGTATGGTTTTGGCTTATAAATTCAAAGGACGTCGCTTTGACTGCGGAAGTGTGGCTGGATTTGTCGAAGCTACAAATTTCTTTTATGAGAGCGAAAATGGTAATAAATGAGCTTAAATTTTCAAGATCAGATATACAAAATATCAGTTCATACGAAAGGCGTATGAATGATGAGCTAAAAGAGGGCGAGATAGGTTACTATCATCTTCCTGATTTTGGATATGAGATCTTAAATGAAATTTCTGAGTTTAAAAACAGAACCGAATTTAAAAAAGTAGTTTTGATAGGAGTAGGAGGAAGCTCTCTTGGGGTTAAGGCTGTTTACGAGATGCTGGGTCCTAAAATTCCTTTGGTTTTTTTAGACAACATAGATCCGTTTGATATAGAAAATAAGCTAAAAGATATCAAATTTAACGAAACTCTTTTTATCCTCTCTAGTAAATCTGGAACGACTATAGAGCCTATAAGCATTTACAAATATATTTTGGGCTTATATAAACCTAAAACTTTTGAAAATTTCATAGTTATTACGGATATTGATAGCAAACTCGAAGCTTATGCCAAACAAAATATCGCAGTTTTTAATATACCAAAAAACGTCGGAGGTCGCTTTAGCGTACTTTCGGCTATCGGACTTGTACCGCTTGGGCTTTGTGGTGTAGATACCAAAAAAATGCTTGATGGTGCATTGTCTTGTAAAAAGCAGTTTTTAGAAGAGGGCGATGATACGATATTGCAAAAAGCGTATCATTATGCAACGCATAAAAATGCAAAAATAAATGTTTTGTTTAGTTATAGCACAAGACTAAAAAGTTTTAACGACTGGTATGTGCAACTTTGGGCTGAGAGTTTAGGAAAAAAACGTGGATATAAAAGAGTGGGACTTACTCCAGTCGGACTCATAGGAAGCAAGGACCAGCACTCTTTTTTACAGCTTATAATGGAGGGTGTAAAAGACAAAACGGTTACTTTTATAACTTTAAAAGATCATTCCAGCACTATTTTGGTACCAAATTTAAGTCTAAAGAATTTAGAAAGTTGTGATTTTGCAAATTCGCTTTATATGGGCGATATCATTAATGCCCAAGCAAGATCTACTATGCAAGCATTACTTGGGGAAAATATCAGCATTGATACTATAAGCCTAGATGTTTTAGATGAGTGGCATGTCGGATTTTTAGTGTATTATTATGAGCTACTTACAAGCGCAGTTGGGCTTATGCTAGGTATAAATACGTATGATCAGCCAGGAGTTGAAGTAGGCAAAAGAATACTTAAAAATTTACTATCAAATAAGTAGTATTATTTGGATAAATTTTGATAATGAATTATCAAAAAAACTGCCATAAAATGGCTATAAATTACTTTTTATTTACCATTTAATAGATATAATCTAACTTTGAAGGAAGGTTATATCTAAATAATAAAAATTCTTAATTAGGATTTATTTTCTTTTAAGAGTATTCGGGTATAATTCCACAAATTAAAAAGATAAAGGATACAAAATGACAAATGTAGTTAAACAACTAAACCAAATTCAAGCTGACGCACATGCGTTTTTTATAGCTTTCCACGACTATCACTGGAACGTAAAAGGTCTTCAATTTTACGCTATTCATGAGTATACTGAAAAAGCATATGAAGAGATGGCAGAGCTTTATGATGATACAGCTGAACGTGCTATACAAATCGGTGGAAAAGCTATACTAAAAGCTGATGAGCTAGTAAAACTAGGCGCAAAAGCTCCTGTATTACAAAAAGATAGCTATACTCCAACTGAGGTTTTAGAAGAGATAAGAAAAGCTTATAAATATCTTGTTGAAGAGTTTAAAAAACTAGAAGAAGTAGCTGAAAAAGCAGGAGATACAACAACTTCAAATATAGCTCAAGATCATTACGGTGATTATGAGAAAAAAATATGGATGCTTAACTCAACTTTAGCATAATTCATTTTATAAAAGGCGGCAAAACCGCCTTTTTAACTTCTAGTTTATTTTGCTATCGCTTCTATTTCTACGTTTATTTTTATTTTATCGCCAAGAACTGCGTTTGATGTTCCTTTGGCAAACTCAAAATCGCTTCTTTTTATATCGCCTTCTAGACTAAATCCTATATGTTCTTTGCCTTTTTGATCTACTGTTTTACCGCCAAATTCATAACTTAACGTTACTGGTCTAGTTACGTCTTTGATGGTTAAATTTCCGATTACTTTTCCTTCATTTGCATCTTCTTTTTCAAATTTAGTCATTGTAAATTTCATATCTGGATATTTTACTGAGTCAAAAAAGTCAGCTTGTTGTAAATGAGAATCTCTCGCAGTATTATTAGTAAAGACTGAATTTGTTTTGATCACGGCGTCTAGTTTATTTGGTATTCCGTTTTCAACGTCGATGTCGGCTTTTACGTCTTTAAAAGCTCCATTTACATTACTAATGCTTAGGTGTTTTACTTTAAAATTCGTACTTGAGTGGGCAGTGTCTAGCTCGTAAGTAGCGCCAAATGCAGCTCCTGCTAAAAACATTGCGCAGATAGCGGAACTAAATAATTTTTTTGTCATTTTTTATCCTTTATTTAAAATATAGTTATTTTATAATTTAAATAAAAATTTATATTAAATTAAAAATAATAGAAATTATAGTTAATACGATTTATTTAGCGCTGAAGCAAGCAAGACTTTAAACTCTTCTAGCCTTAGATCTCTTTGTAAGCCCTCTCTTTGTTTTACTCCCCACATGGATTCTGGAAAAAAGCTATCGTTTTCAAACCTAGCTTGCACGTGTATATGTACCTTTGGAACGTAATTTGCAAAACTCGCCCAGTTGATTTTAGTAGGTCTATAAAACTCAAGCATAGTTTTTTCGACTATAAAAGCAGCTTCAAATAATCTTTTTTTAGTAGTCTCATCGCAGTCGCTAAGCTCTTTAAAAACTTGCTTCGTAAAGATTTTTACCCATGGAATTTCACTTGTTTCAAACTCGAGATATATAAAATCATCACTATAAATCATAACCTTACTCCTGCTTTTAGAATTTGCTTTCCCAGGTCGTCTGCGGCATTTTCAAAGCTGAATTTATCAAAGTTTTTGAGATTAAAAAAGTTTAAATTTGGATATTGTCTTTTTAGATATTCTTCGCTTAATTCGTCTTTTTCATCGCTAAAGATAACTCCTAAAATTTCTATATTTTTACTCTTTAAAGCTTCTAGGCTAAGAACAGTGTGATTTATGCTCCCAAGATAGTTTCTAGAGACTAAAAATGTAGGCAATTTTTTAGCTTCTATATAATCTATCATATATTTTTTAGAATCCATCGGGCAATAAAGTCCGCCAGCAAGCTCTACTAATACGCCGTTTTGCTTTGGAATATTTATCTTAAGACCTTCAAAAGTAACGTTTTCTTTTATCATTCCTATGTGTGGGCTAGCAGCTGTTTTTAGGCTAATGCCTGGAGCGTGAGATACTAAATTTGCTACTTTTGCTTCTACAAAACTTTTATCAGTGCTACTGCCTGCTTGAATGAGTTTAAAATACTCAAATCCAAAAGCATAACAAAGTGCAGCGCTAACACAGCTTTTTCCAGCGTCTGTGTGGATTCCGCTTATACAGATATTTCTCAAATTTCTATCCTTTTACATATCACTATCATAAAACTATACGTGAGTTTAAACTCACCTTCAAAGTAAGATTCTAAAGCTTTGTATGTTGATTTTGTAAGTTTAAAGCTTCCATTTAGGTTATTTACGCCAGTTTGTTTTAGGTGCGTTAGTAGCTCTTTTAAACTTGCAAATTTAAGCTCGAAATCGCCTGTTTTGGTTTCTAAAATATCAAATTTATCTCCGAAAATTTGCAGTATTTCTTCTTTTGTTTTGTAGTTTAAGCTTTGTTTTGTATATGATGAAAGCTCATTTAAAGTACCTTTTATAAAAGTACAAAATCCAAGGAAACCCTCATTTTTTAGACTTAAGCTTATTTTATCTCTTAAAAGCTCTAAGTTTTCTATCCATTGAAAAACCGAACTAGATACGATAAGGCTTTGATCTTTTGGTATTTGTATCTCTAAAATATCGCCTATTTGTGTGTTAAACTCGCTCATATAGTCACTTTTATATATGTCGTTTAGAGTGATATTTTTAAATTTAAATGAACCTAAAATTTCTTTAGTCAAGACCCCACTTCCAGCACCTATCTCATAGATATCTTCAAAATCTTGCTTGTATTTTTTTATAGTTCTTGCTAGTTTTTGTGCAGCATAAATTTGTGGAAGTGCAAACTCGTCGTAAAATGCTGCTTTTTCAAATTTCAAAGATCTCTCCAAAACTTTTGAATTTAAAAAATACAAAATGCGGAGCGTTTATACAAACGGCTTTTTGCTTGAAGTAGTCCAGACATACTTTACTTGGAAATATCAGGTCTTTTTTGCTGATTATCGCTTTGTTCCAGTTGATATGATCTTCATTTTTTTGTGAGGCATTTTTATATAAATTTATTAATTCGAATTTTGCATTTTGGTTGAATTGAAAACCCTTTATTTCATTCTCTGAAATACCTAAAAAACATAGTTTTTTAAAACCTTCAAAATCGTAATCGCTTATGCTTTTGTAAAAAATATCTTTTTTTATCCCAAACTCGTCATCTATCCCAAAAGGTGTTCCATTTATCGCTACGGCGGTTTTAAGCTTGATGTCTTTAAGCACTAAATTTGCCGCCCAAACGCCCATAGACCAAGCGATCAGATAGATTTCTTTCTCTTTTAAAATTTCATAGTCAAATTTTAAATCGCTATAGTCATAAACTACGCAAAGTCCGTAGTCATCAATATTTAAGTGTTTAACTGAGCTAGGAGTAAAAGAATATCCTAAAAATAGCAGTATTAGCTTTTTCTTGTCTTTAATTAGATCTATTTTCATCTAAAATCTCTTTTAAATTTAATAAATCTTCACTTAAAATATCGCCCCTTAAGCTTATGCGAAGTCTTGATTTTCCAAGTGGAACAGTCGGCGGACGAATCGCCGGTACGAAATATCCTGCTTCAAAAAGCTTTTGTGAAAGTGCAAGTGCCTTTTTGTTTTCACCGACTATAAAAGGGCTGATATGACTATCACTTATCCCTAAAAATGTGATAATTTCTTTTAAATTCGCTCTTTGGACGCTGTGATCTTTACTCAAAATAAAATTCGTCCAAGCTACATTTATCGCCGGAATCGCTGTTGAAAAGATGAGGCTTCTAGCGCTATTTACAAAAATATCTTTAAACTCACTTATCATCACTGCGCCGCTACTTCCGACGCCTTTTCCAAGAGTTACTAACAAAAAATCGATTTGCCTATCAAGTCCTAGTTCTGCGCTAAGTCCAAGCTGGGATTTGACGAAAAACGAGTGCGCTTCATCGACGTAAATCAAAACATTTTGGTAAGTCTTTTTTAAATTTACCATAAACTCTATATCAGCACTGTCTCCGTCCATACTAAATACTGCTTCAGTTAGTATGATGATGTGATCAAATTTATCGCTGTTTTGTTTGAGTAAATCTTCTAGCGCTTCATTATCATTGTGAGCAAATCTTTTAAAATTTGCATTTGCAAGTTTTAGAGCATCTATCATACTAGCGTGGATTAGTTTATCTGCTAAAAATAGCGTTTTATCACCATTTAGAGCTGAGATGCAGCTGAGATTTGCACAATATCCAGAGTTGAAAATCACCGCTTTTTTGGAATTAAATTTAGTCTCAAACCAGCTCTCTAGCTTGTCAAATTCTTCATTTGCGCTATAAACTAGCCTACTTGCTCCTGAACCAAAAAACCAATCTTTATCTTTGCAAATTTCTAGAAATTCGTTTTTTAAATTTGCGTTTGTGGCTATACCTAGATAATCGTTACTTCCTAAATTTAGAAGTGTTTTGCCATTAATTTCGATAAATTTAGAATGTGTCCTTGTCTTTTTGATCTCTCTGAAATTTTCTTGTTCTTTTGCTTTTTTTATATCAAACATTTATCACCTAGTTGGTTGATTAGCTTTATAGTTATTTTATTTAAAAGAGGGTGATTATAGCAAAATGTTGCTAAATTTATAACTATTTTATAGAGTATTTGCTAATATTATACAAATTTATAAGGTTTAAAAATGAAGAGTTGTATTGTTTTGTACGATAGAGTAAATTTGCTTAGTTTTGCCAAAATTTATGACTTTTTTACCAAAAATAAGCTTGATTTTGAAGTGGTATCTTTAAGTGAAGTTGTGCTTGATGAAAGAGGCTTTGAGCTAAGAGCAGAAAGACACTCAGAGTCTTTATACGCGTATGATATAGTAGCTATCCCAAGTGGCGTTGGCGCTCTAAATTTAAGATATGACGATATATTTTTGAGTTGGATAAAAAGTGGCTTAGAGGCCAACTTAAAAATAGGCTTAGATCTTGGTATTTTGCTTTTTGCGGGCGCTGGATTTTTAGATGGAGGCAAGGCTACCATAAGAGGCGGATACAAAAATGCTTTAAGCGAGTTTTGCCAATACTCAAGCGAAGATTTTTGCGAATATGGCAGAGTCTTAAGTATGACTGATACAAAAACTTCTTGGGCGTATTTAGAGTCGAAAATAAATGGATAAAGAACAAAATATCATAGATATTTTTACAAATAAATTTATCGGCGATGATGGCGCTGTAGTCGGTAAAATGGTGCTTAGCAAAGATATGTTTGTGGAAAATACGCATTTTAAGCGTAGCTGGCTTAGTGCATTTGAGATCGGTCAAAAAGCGATGCTAGTAAATTTAAGCGACGCTGTTGCTATGAACGCGGTGCCGTGTTTTGCTCTTCTAGGACTTGGTGTGCCTTCAAATTTAAAAAATAGCTATATCTTAGAGCTTTGTAAAGGCATAAAGCATACTGCTGAGAAATACGGCGTTAAGATCATCGGTGGCGATACCGTAAAATCTAGCGAGATAACTATCAGCTTAAGCATCATCTCGTATCTTCAAAATACAAAAGAAGTGAGTAGAAACGGCGCAGCACTAGGGGATCTAGTCTGCTATACAGGAAGCCTTGGTGGCTCTTTAAAAGGGCTTAAAACTCTGCTAAATGGCGGACATATCTCTAGCAAGTCTAAATTTAAAACTCCGATTTTAAGAGATAAATTTATGAAGCATTCGGCTAAATTTATGAAATGTGCTATGGATATCAGCGATGGGTTAGCTAGTGATCTACCAAAGATCTGTTCTAAATTTAGGGTTAAATTTTACAAAAATATATCTAAATTGCAGTGGCTTAGTGGCGAGGAGTATGAACTGCTTTTTTGCATCTCTCCTCGCAATCTAAAAAGAGTGCAAAATGAGGCAAAAAGATGCCGTGTGAAGCTAAATATTTTAGGAAAAATCATAAAAGGAAAACAAAAAACACATGGAAAATTCACCCATTTTTGAGCCACTTCTTTCGACTACTCATTCGCCTATAAATGCACATTTTAGTAAAAATGCCAGCGATTTTGTCGTGCGTGAAAACCCTCTTTATGAGTTTAGTGGAAGTGGCGAGCATCTGATCGTCGAAATTCAAAAAAAAGATCTTACTACCGCTCAAGCTCTTAGCATATTGAGTGGTGAAAGTGGTGCGAAGATGCGTGATTTTGGCTATGCTGGTCTAAAAGATAAAGAGGGAATGACGACTCAATTCATAAGTTTACCATCAAAATTTGAGCAAAATTTAAATAATTTTAGCCACGAAAAACTAAAAATTCTAAACACAACAAGGCATAATAACAAAATAAAAATCGGTCATTTAAAATCAAATAATTTTTTTATCAGACTTAAAAAAGTACTCCCTAGTGAGGCTACTAGGCTTAGAGAAGTTTTAAATTTAATCGATAAAAACGGTTATCCGAACTATTTTGGATATCAAAGATTTGGTAAGTTTGGTGATAATTCAAAAAGTGGACTGGAAATTTTAGAAGCACTAAATTGCGGCGATAAAAAAGTATTTGGAAAGTATAACCCAAAACTTAGGGATTTTCTCATATCTGCTTATCAAAGCGACTTGTTCAATAAATGGCTTAGCAAAAGAGTGGAAATTAGCCGTTTTAGTGAGTGTTTTAATGCAAACGAGTTAAAAGAGATATATAAATTTGACAAACAGACTATTGCTAATCTAAAATCCCAAAAACAGTTTTTCAAACTTTTACAAGGTGAAGTTTTAGGGCATTATCCATACGGCAAAGTCTTTTTATGTGAGGATTTAGACGCAGAAGTTGAAAAATTTGTCGCTAGAGATAGGACTAGCTCAGGGCTTATAGTAGGTGCTAAGGCTTATGAGAGCAAGGACGTAGCTAAAGAAATCGAAGATATGTTTTTTGAAGAGGCGAATAATTTTAAGCATTTGATGAACGGTTCAAGAAGATACGCTTGGGTTTGGATAGAAAATTTAGAATACAAATACAACGAGCAGCAAGCTCAGTTTAGTATGAGTTTTACGCTTCAAAAAGGCTCTTATGCGACCGTTGTTTTGAAAGAAATTTTGGGTAGAGATATATTTGAGATTTAACTTGCTTTAAAATGTTTTTAGATACAATCAGTTCAGTGCGACTGGTAGTTACAAGACGCAAGTCTTGAGGAAAGTCCGAGCTGCTATAAGACAGAGTTCCACCTAACGGGTGGCTAGGGAAACCTAAGGGATAGTGCAACAGAAAGAAAACTGCCGCTTTTGCGGTGATGGTGAAACGGTGAGGTAAGAGCTCACCAGCATTTGTAGCAATACATTCGGCTATGTAAACCCAACTCGCAGCAAGAAGGGATGGTTTGGAGTCTTATATTCAACCCTTCGCTCAAATTTGATTGTGAAATCAAAATTTAGATAAATGACTACCGTAAACAGAACTCGGCTTATGGTCGCACTTTTATATGTTATATTGTCTTGCTTTTTTTATCTTTTGAAACTCGATATCGAGTTTTTTTTGTTTTTCTTTAAACATTTTTGCAGCTTCATTTATAAGAGCTAAAGTGCTTCTCATCTCATCTAAGCTCATCTCATTTGGATAATTATTTGTAAGATAGTCTATTTTGTCAAGATCCTCATTTACAAGAGCTATTTTAAACTCGTCTATCCAGCTCATCATTACTCTTCTTTTGTAGCATCACGCCACGCATCAAGTAGCTCTCTTGTTACATGAATTACTTCATCTAGTGGAGCTTTGTCGTTTTTTAAATTTGCCTCTGCTATGAGCTGAATTTGTCTAGCATAGAGTCCGTTTAGATACTGAGAAACTGCTCCTTGATTCATATCTAGCGAGTTTATAAGCTCAAAAAATATGGCACTTGTTTTGTTTAAAAATAGAACTTTATTTTCTATATCCTCATCATCTATAGCTTTTTTTGCTCTATATATAAAACGAAGAATCCCCTCATAAAGCATTGTGATGAGCTTCTTAGGAGATTCTATGCCTATATTATTTTGATTATACGCTTGATAGGCTAAATTTGTTTGCATTTTTTGTCCTAGTTATCTTTTGTTGCCATTTGTATCATGGTCGAAAGAGTATTCATTTGATTATTAAGTTTGTTTAAAATAACTTCATATTGAGAAAATTGAGTTTGCATACGCTCATACTTTTCGTTTATACTATTTTGTGTTTTTTCTTTTTCGTCGTCTAATTTTTTCTTTTCATTTATCAAATTTTCTGAATATTTTGTCAAAGTTCCGTTTGTTCCTGTTAAGCTATTTAACGTATCTTTTAATTTTTCAAAAAATCCAGTCGTAGTAGACGTGCTACCTTTTAGATCTACTTTTTTAAAGCCTAGATTTTCAAGCAAACTATCATCGCCTTCTAACTTTAAATTTGCTCCACCTACACCTTTTAGTACCAAATTTCCATCTGTATTTAAACTAGCTGTGATATCGGTAATTCCTGCATTTGTTATAGCTTTTAGAAGCTCTTTAGTTTTTTGAGTTTTATCATTACCAGTTAAATTTATATCTATCTCTTTATCGTTGATCTTAAGTTTTCCAGTTATCGGATTTACGTTATCTTGTATCCCAGTTGAACTTGTGCTTACATTCGTATATTTTGTAGCTGTGCTAAAGAAACTTTGGAAATTATCAAAGTCATTTTCTAGCTTATCTTTTAGCTTAGCGCTATCAAGTGTTAGAAGTCCATCATTACTTAAGCTAAGCCCAAAATCTTGCAATGATTTTCCATTGCTATCTACACCGTTTATGATCTTATTTAAGCTGGTTTTGATATTTACTATCTCTGAAACTCCTTGAAAAGTTCCGCTAGCTTTTGTTTCAGGATTATACGATGTTGCAACTTGTAAGTTGTTTACAAGCGAGTTATACGATGTTATCATATCTTGAATGCTTTTAGTAACAGTTTCGGTATCTTGAGTGATATTAAAATTTGTATATTCGTCGTTTTTATCTACTTTATTTAAATTTATTGTTACTCCAAGTTGAAGATCTTTGACAGTATTTGTACTTCTAGTGATTTGTATGCTGTTAAATTCAAATTGTGCATCACTAGCTGAGCTTAGCCTTACTCCGCCATCTTGAAATGTAACTTCTTTGTTGTTTGTTTCTACAATGTTATTAAAAAGTGCTTCAAGCAATTTTTTTGAATTTTCTTTTTCATTATTTGATGAACTAGCTTGAGCTGTGTTATTTCCTTCGTAAAGGCTAAATTTAATCGCATTTTCCTTGCCAGTTTCGCTTGAGCTAAGCACTAGTCTATAAGGTTCGTTGCCACCTACATTTAGGACTTTTGCATTTATTTTGCCGTCTGTTTTTTCATTTATCTGTTTTGCTATATCATCTAATGATGTTGAGCTATCTGCTTCTATAGCGTAATTTTTACCATTTATAGATATATTAAATGAAGCTGAACTTACCCCTGAGAGTATTGGCTCGTTGCTCATAGAAAAAGTCTTGCTTTGGTATGAATCTTTTGTGGCTAGTTGATTTACTTTTATACTCATATTTCCAGCATTTACGCCGTTATTTATGGAAATAGTAGCGTTATTGCTTCCGGTACTACTAACTTTTTTTGTCATATAGCTTGAGCTATCAGTTAGCGATGAAACACTTGTTTTAAAACTGCTAAGAAGCGTTGTTATGGCAGTTAGATCAGTTTGTTTTGTTTGATTTGTTGTTATTTTTTCTGTTAGCGGATTTATTGACTGTTTTTCGTCGACTTTTTTAAGACTATCTATTAGTTCTTGAGTTAAGACGCTATTTGATCCACCGTTTGCCTTGCCAAATACACCAAGTGCAGTTATGCTACCTACTGCCATTTTTTACTCCTTTTTATCAAAAAGCATACCGACTATTTCTCTAAAATGTTCTGTTAAATTCATCACTTCTTCAGACGGTATTTTTCTTATGACTTTGCCACTTCCGACTTCGGTTACATTCACGTACATTGCGCTGATTTTGTCATTATAAGCAAATCTGACGTTTGTTTGGAGTTTTTCCATATTTTCGTTTAATTTGCTTATAGCTTCATTTAATTTTTGAGTTGTACTTTCCTGATTTTGTTCGTTTTGATTGGCATTGTCTCTAACTAAATTTTCGTTGATCTTTGTTTGTTCTACACTCCTTGTATGAACAGAGCCTTGTCTATTATTTAAGGCTATTGAATTATCAATCTGTTGCGAAGCTGCTTTGAAAATTTCCATTTCATATCCTTTGAAATTATAGTCTAATCCAAATATCGGTTAAGAAAGATAAATTTTTATAGTTATATTGAAATATTGAGATAAAATATGTTAAAATACAAACCTTTAGGAGATTTTATGAAGATATTTACGCAGTGCGAATGTTTATTACTTAGTGAGAGTTTAAGACTATTTTTAGACAGTTTTTACACTTCAAAAAAGGATTGTGATTTTATAATAAGTGATAAAAAAATAGACTCTGATAAACCTGTTTTTGTAATAGATGAAAAATCTCCATATCTAAAGATCCCATTTACGAAAGAGTCTCTCATAAGCACGCTTGAAGAGTTTTACTCTGCTATCCAGATACAAAATAACTCTGCTTTATTTAAGGCGAGCAATAGCTCTTTTGAGCAAAATTTATCGAATTTAGTAGATAAATTTAAAGCAGATCTTTTAAATTTGATAAAAAACGAATATGAAAAATAACCTATTTACAACCATAACTAGTGGAAAATACAAAGGCAAAAAAGTAATGCTTCCTAGTTCTTTGACTACTAGAAGTACAAAATCTATCGTAAAAGGTTCATTTTTTAACACTATCCAAAACGAACTTTATGAAAAGACGTTTATAGAAGTCTTTGGTGGATCTGCTCTTATGGCTATGGAAGCTCTTAGCAACGGAGCAAAAAATGCTTACGCTATAGAGATAGATAAAAATGCTTTTAAGCTTACTCTTGCTAATACCTTAAGTTTGAAAGATGAAAATATAAAAGCTTTTAACGGAGATACTTTTAAGATCACGCCTGAACTTGTTAGTAAAAACAGTGACGTGATCTTGTATATAGATCCACCTTTTGATATAAGAGACGGTTTTGAAGATATCTATAAAAAAGTCTGGGATATGCTGACTTTTATAGATAGATCAAAGATATGTTTAGTAGTTATCGAACATATATCTAGCTATGACGCGCCAAATAGTTGCGGCGAATTTATAAAGTTTAAATCACGAAAATTTGGTAAAACCACACTAAGCTACTACCAAATTTAATAAACAAATCTAGATCATAAATTTATCATAAAGCAAAATTTGGAATAACTTTTGCTTTTACTCCTTAAAATTCTAAGGATTGATATGAAATTTATAGTTAAGCTTTGCATTTTAATATCTTTTTGCGCGACTTTAAATGCTACTCAGATCAAAGACATAGCAAGCATAATCGGCGTTCGTGAAAACCAACTTATAGGATATGGTCTTGTTGTGGGACTTAATGGTACTGGAGATGGCAGTAGTAGTGAATTTACTATTCAATCTTTATCAAATATGCTACAAACGGTAAATGTAAAAATAGATCCAAACGATATAAAATCAAAAAACACAGCAGCTGTGATGGTCACAGCCAAGCTTCCGCCTTTTGCAAGACAAGGCGATAAGATAGACGTGACTATAAGCTCTATCGGCGATGCTAAAAATCTTCAAGGTGGCACCTTGCTTTTGACTGCTCTTAAAGGCGTTGATGGTGATATATACGCTCTTGCCCAAGGAGCCTTGACTATAGGTGGCGGAACAAGCAAAGGCGGAAATCATCCCACTGTTGGAACTATACTTGCTGGTGGTTTGGTTGAAAAAGAGGTTGTATTTGATATCTACACTCAACAATTTGCAAATCTAAGCCTTAAAAACTCAAGTTTTCAAACAGCAGTAGATATGCAAAGAGCTATAAATGCGAAATTTGGTACAAAGTCTGCCACCGCCATAGATCCAAGAACAGTAAGGCTAGCAAAACCTGCAAATTTAAATATGGTAGAGTTTCTAGCTAGAGTTTTAGACGTAGATATGAACTACAAAGCAGATGAAAAAGTCATCATAGATGAAAGAACTGGAACCGTAGTGAGCGGTGTAAATATCACAGTCGATCCAGTCGTCATATCTCATGGAGCCATAACTATAAAGATAGATCCAAATACTTATGCCGCCACTGGGGCACAAAATGCAACGGACGTGGATATAGGCGGGAACACGTCTATAGATACGGCAAACAATATGCTAAAAATCGGTGCAAACCAAACTACGGTTGCAAACATAACAAGGGCTTTAAACAAGCTAGGAGCTAGTCCAAAAGACATCATAGCTATCATAGAAAATCTTAAACGAGCAGGAGCCATACATGCGCCAGTGGAGATCATATAATGCAAGTAGATAACTCTTTAGCACTTGATGCTTACAACAAATTAAACACTTCAAATTTGAAAGATAAAAGTCTTTCTAAAGATGACGCTCTTTTAAAAGAGCAAACAGACGCTTTTGAAGCATTTTTAGTAAAAGAGGTTTTGGATATCTCTATGAAAAACGACAACTCTTTGTTCCCAAAAGATGCAGGAGATAAGATCTACTCATCAATGTATAATGATACGATGAGTAAGGCACTTAGTGGTGGATTAGGATTTAGCGAGATGTTGTTTAATTTTTTAAAAGAGAGAGGCTAAATAAAAAATTATTTTATCCGATTTAGCTTTCAAAGTTAAAAAGGATTTAATATGATAAATTCTGTAGGTTCTGTGCAATACCTTGCACAAAATGAGTCAGTACAAAAAAACGGAACAAAAAAAACACAATCAACACAAAATACTCAAAGTAGTACGGAGAGTAGGGTTGATGCTATAGCTAAACAGATAAATGAAGGCACTTACAAGATAGATCTTAAAGGGCTAGCAAGCAAAATAGCAGATTCCCTTATGTAAAGCGTTGCTCCTTTGAGTTAGATAAAGGAGCAACTTATGATAAATAAATACTTAGATGAGAGCATAACTCTCTTAAACGAACTCATAGAAATCACACAAAACGATATAGAAAATATCAAAAACGCAGACCATACTCAGCTTGATGAACATACAAAACAAAAAGCTATCATCATCAAAAAATTTGAAAATGCAAAAAATCTTTTAGATAAAGAGCTTATAAAAATTTCTAGTGAACATAACGGAACAGATCTTGCTAGTCTTCTCTCAGATGAGATCAAAGATAAACTAGGTGTTTTAAGAGAATCTTTGGTTTTGTTGCAAAATAAAAATAAAGAGTACGCTAAATTTGTCGTGGTTGTCAAAGAGTTTTATGATTCTTTAGTAAAAAAGATGTTTGGCAAAGAGAGCGACTCATCGTACGTCGATAAAAATATGAGTATGGAGCAACTTTTTAAATTAAGGATTTGAGATGGGAATTTTTGATTCATTATATACTGGAGTTTCTGGGCTAGGTGCGGCTCAAATTCAAATTCAAGTTACGGGTCAAAACATAACAAACGTAAATAGCGACTACTACACAAGACAAAGAGCCGTGCAGTCTGCTGCTTATCCACTACATACCACTCCTGGGGATGTTGGTATGGGTACTAAGATAGATACGATAGTTAGAATTCACGATGAATTTACATTTGATAGATTAAAAACAGCGACTAACAACCTAGAAAATACAACATATAAACAACAAGTTTTGCAAGAGATAGCTCAAAGATTTCCTGATCTTAAAGATACTGGACTTATAAAAGATATGGAAAATTATTTTGGTGCGTGGAATGATTTTGCTTCTCATCCTTACGAGAGCTCACAAAAGACAAATTTGCTAAATTTAACTCAAATTCTAACTTCACGTATAAACGATACTGCAAATCAACTAGAAAAAGTACATACTACCGTAAATGATCAAGTAAAAACTACGGTTGATGAGATAAACCGTTTAGGAGAACAAATAGCTAAGCTAAATGCTCAAATTCAAACCGTAGAATCAAATGGAACAAGCAATGCAAATGATCTACGAGATAAAAGAGATCAGTTAGAACTAACTATGGCAAAGCTAGTAAATATCTCTACTTTTAAAAATGAGCTTTATAGCGATAGTACTGTGAGCGGAACATTAACAGATCAAGGTAAAAACTATAACTTAAACGTAGGAGGCATTACGTTAGTTGATGGCGTAACATTTCACCCGCTAAAACTCGAATCTAGCAAAAACAAAGACGGCTTTAGCGATATATTTTATGAACTAAATGACGAAACAAGAGTTGATATGAGCTCAAAGATAACAGGCGGAAAGCTAGGAGCCATTTTAGATCTTAGAGGTAGAACTACGGATGAAAATGGCAATATGCAAGACGGTATGATAACCGAATTTAGAAACAACCTAGACGCATTTGCAAAAACCCTTATTGAACAGACGAATAATATCTATGCAAGCTCGGCTCAAGATAAGATGAGTACTTCTGATATCCCTGGTATGAGAGATAATGCAACGCTTCAAAATATAGATAAAGATATAAAAAGCGGAAGTTTTGACGTGCTTATCTATAACGCTTCTGGCGAGGTTGTAGCTAAAAAAACCATAAATATCAACCAATCAACCACTATGAACGATACCAAACAAGGCAACTCTATAATCGGCGATTTTAACGCAAATACCGATGATAACGGTGATAATAACTTAAATAACGACGTAAATGATTATTTCGTAGCAAATTTCAGCTATGACGAAAAATCAAAAACAGGCAGCTTTAGCTTTACGCCAAAATATTCATCAGGAGAGTATAAGATCGCCATAGAAGACAACGGAACTAACTTTGCCGGTGTTTTTGGTCTTAGTAAATTTTTTGACGGAAATGACGCCTCTAGTATCAAAGTCGAGACTTCTTTGGCTAAAGATAGCTCAAAGATACAAGGCAACAAAGCTCCTATCGACGGAGATAACAGTATGGCGAACGCTATGGTAAATTTACAAAATATAAAATTAGATTTCACTTCAAAAAATGGCGTTACTAAAACTGAAACGATATCTGGGTACTACAGATATCTCACTACTGATATAGCAGCGAAAACAGAATCCGTAAATAGCATAAACAGCACAAATACATCTTTGTATAAGAGCGTGTATTCTGAGTTTCAATCAGTAAGTGGCGTAAATATGGACGAAGAACTTTCAAATTTGATCAAATTTCAGTCTCAATACGGCGCAGCGGCTAAAATCGTAACAACTGTAGAAAAAATGCTCGAAACATTGATAGGATTAAAGCAATAAATTATGAATAATAGTTATTTAAAAGATATCTTAGATGCACAGCTTGCAAGCAAAAATACGATAGCAAATTTATACTCTCAAGCCGATCCGCTTCAAATAGCATCCAAATTTAAAGATCCGTTTATAGCTTTGATCTGTGCGTTATTTGCGTATGGAAACGCAAAAATGATAGTTAAATTTCTAAATTCGCTAGATTTTGATATGCTAAATCTTAGCGATGATGAGATAAGAAGGATCGTAAAATCAAAAAACTTTTTGTATCGTTTTCAAAATAGCTCTGACGTAAGCGAGATCTTTATAACGATAAAACGCTTAAAAGAGTATGATTTACAAGGTATTTTGCTAGATAGTTTTAATAAACGATCTTTAATGGTAGATGCTATAAATGAGCTTATAGCTCAAATTTATAAATTGAATTCATATAAGAGCGACGGTTATGAATTCTTCTTTGGACGCGGGTTTGATAAAGAGCCTAAAAGTCCGTATAAACGCTACAATATGTGGCTTAGATGGATGGTAAGAGATAGCGACATAGATCTAGGACTGTTTAAAAGTCTACCAAAAAGCGAGCTTATACTTCCGCTTGATACACATACTCATAAAGTTAGTTTAGAGCTTGGTCTTTGCGATCGTAAGAGTTATGATTATAAGGCGGCTTTGTGTATTACTTCAAATTTAAAGATCTTCGATAGCAGTGATCCGGTAAAATATGATTTTGCGCTTTATAGGATAGGGCAGAGCAAAGAGCTTGAAAGAGTAAAATCTGGACTAAATAAAATTTAACTTTATTTTTGTTAGTATAACACTTATTAAAGGATGAAAAGTGTTTGAAACAATATTTAGAGAGTATGATATACGCGGGATCTATGAAAATGATTTGAATGAGCTCAGCGTAAAAGCTATCGGCTATTGCCTTGGAATCACTATGAAAAATCGCGGCGTTAAAAGTGTTAGCGTCGGATTTGATGCAAGACTTAGTGCTAGAGCTCTTTTTGGCTTTTTGGTCAGTGGTCTAAACAGAGCTGGACTTGAAGTTTTTGATATAGGTATGCTACCGACTCCAGTGGGATATTTTAGTGTTTTTACAGGTGTTTTTGATGCAAATATAATGATCACCGGAAGTCATAATCCAAAAGAATATAACGGTTTTAAGATTACTATTGGCGTTGAAAGTTTTTTCGGAGCCGATCTACAAAAATTAAAAGATAGCGTAAATGAATTTTTATCTAGTGGTGAAGTCGTAAAAGATGATTTTCGTGCAACCAAATTTGATGTTTTGAGTCGCTACGTTCAGTTTTATGAAAAAGAGTTTTCTCATTTAAAAGGACTAAAAACTAAGATTATTTGTGACTGCGCTAACGGAGTTGCTGGGATAGCCTTAGAAAGAGTCGTAAAAGCTCTTTGTCTAAATGCGACTTTGCTTTACAAAGAGCCAGATGGAAATTTCCCAAACCATCATCCAGATCCTAGTGAAGAAAGAAATTTAAAAGATCTTAAAACTGCACTAAAGGGTGAATTTGAGATCGGTTTTGGGTTTGATGGCGACGCAGATCGCATAGCTGTTTTAACCAAAAAAAGAGTTATAAAAGGTGATGATCTAGCCTATCTTTATGCTAAAAATATGAAAAACCCTAGAGTTTTAGGCGAGGTTAAATGCTCGCAAAATATGTATGATGAAATCGATAAGATCGGTAAATCTTTTATGGGAAAAACGGGTCACAGTAACATAAAAAAAGCGATGCGCGAATTAAATATAGATATGGCTGCTGAGGTTAGCGGACATATATTTTTCAAAGAGAGATTTTTTGGCTTTGATGACGCTATTTATGCGATGATAAGAGTTTTGGAGCTGGTTCAAAAAGGCTTTGAGCTTGACGCTGAGCTAGATAAACTTCCGGTGCTTTACTCAACAGATGAGATAAAAGTATCTACTAAAGACGAAACTAAATTTAAAATCATAGATGAGTTAAAAAAAGAACTAAATAAAAAAGATAATGGACTTCCAAATATCCTTGATATCATCGATATAGACGGCGTTCGGATTAAATTTAGCGATGGCTGGGCGCTTGTTAGGGCTTCAAATACGACGCCGGTTTTAGTCACTAGATTTGAAGCTAGTAGCCCAGAGTTTGTTAAACTTTTGGAAGAAAAAGTTTTAAATTTAGTAGAGGGTATAAAGTCAGAACTTAATTAAGGAGGGGGAGATCATGGAAAATAAAAAAGCAGTTTGCGTGATAAGCGGTGGAATGGACAGCGCTTTATGCGCATATATGGCTAAAAATGAAGGCTATGATATAATCGCACTTCACTTTGACTATAAACAAAAAACTATGAATAAAGAAAAAGATTGTTTTCACAAAATTTGTGAGTGTTTAGGTGTAAGCAAAAGAGTGATCTTAGACACTTCTTTTATAGCAAATATCGGTGGAAATGCTTTAACCGATCCAGATGTTAAAGTACCAAAAGACGGTGTAAAAAACGATCTTCCGATAACCTACGTCTTTTTTAGAAACGGAATATTCCTTAGTATCGCAGCCGCACTTGCGCAAAAAGAAAATTGCGAAGCTATATTTATAGGAGTCGTAGAAGAAGATGGTAGTGGCTATCCAGATTGCAGTGAAGAGTTTATATGTATGATGAATAGTGCTATAAATTTGGGTACCGGAGATAATAATATTAAAATCAGAATGCCTTTAGTACATTGCACTAAAGAAAATATCGTTAAAAAAGCGTTAGAGCTAAAAGTTCCTCTTGAGTTTACTTGGAGTTGTTATGATAGCGAAGATGAGGCTTGCGGTAAATGTGATAGTTGCAGACTCAGACTAAAAGGTTTTGAATTAGCAAATTTAGAAGATAAAATACCTTATAAAAAAGCTTGATAAAGGCTTTTTGCAAAGATAATATTTAACCTATATGTGATATAATCAATCCTAAAATTTTTTAAGGAAGATAGATGTATCGTTTCGCACCATCGCCTACAGGAGATATGCATATAGGCAACTTAAGAGCCGCTTTATTTAACTATATATGTTCGCTTCAAGATAAAAGTGGATTTATTTTACGTATAGAAGACACTGATAATGCTAGAAATATCGACGGAAAAGACAAAGAAATTTTTGATATTTTGACTAAATTTGGCGTGAAATGGGACACGCTGTATTATCAAAGTAAAAATCTCAAATTTCATCAAGAATTTGCGGCTAAACTTTTGAGCGAAAAAAAAGCGTTTTTATGTTTTTGCGATGAAAAAAGCTTAGAAGCTAAAAAAGAAGCTGCAAAGGCAGCTGGAGAACCGTATAGATATGATGGTGCTTGTGAGCATTTAAGTGACGATGAGGTGCTCCATAATCCTCATCCAGCAGCAGTTCGCCTAAAAATCAAAAATGAGCCACAAAGTTTTTATGACGCTATAAAAGGTGAGGTTAAATTTGAACCGCAAAACATCGATAGTTTTGTGCTTTTAAGAGCGGATAAAACTCCTACTTATAACTTCGCTTGTGCGATAGATGATATGCTTGAGGGCGTTACTTTTGTTATAAGGGGTGAAGATCACGTGAGTAATACCCCAAAACAAAATCTCATTCGTGAGGCACTCGGTTATACCGGTAAGATCGACTATGCGCACCTTCCTATCATTTTAAATAAAGAAGGTAAAAAGATGAGCAAAAGAGAAAATAGCTCATCTGTAAAATGGCTATTAGAAAAAGGTTATATGCCTGAAGCTATTGCAAATTATCTTATTTTACTTGGCAACAAAACGCCTTGTGAGATATTTAGTTTGAATGACGCCATAAAGTGGTTTGATATCAAAAATATATCCAAATCCCCAGCCAAATTCGATGAAGATAAACTAGCTCAGATAAATCGCGAACATATAAAAATGGCTAGCGATGAGAGATTAAAAGAGCTTGGATTTGATAAGCCTAGTTTGGCTAGATTTTATACTCAAGAAAGCAGTCTTATCCCAGAAATCAAGGCTAAAATAGATCAAATTTATACTCATAAAAATATCGATGGCGAGTGGAGCGATAATGCAAATTTGATAAAAGACGCTATACTAAATTTAGATATTCCTAGTAGTTTTGATGAATTTAAAAACGCTATCATTCAAAAGACGAATTTAAAAGGTAAAGCACTTTTTATGCCGCTTCGTCTTTTGCTAACAAAAAGTGAGCACGGACCTGAGCTAAAAGAGCTTTATGATTTTATAAAAGATGATATAAAGGAGATAGTATTATGATGGTTTTGAGTGTGTTTTTAGTAGCTGTGGCAAATTTACTTCATATCGTTATAACGGCTTATACTTGGGTGATTATAGCTGCAGCTCTTATTAGCTGGGTAAATCCAGATCCGTATAATAAGGTAGTTCAAATACTTTATCGCATCACGACTCCGGCTTACGAGTTGGTTCGTAAAACACGCATTCCAACTGTATTTGGCGGTATAGATATAGCTCCTATCATTGTGCTTTTAGTACTTCAGTTTTTAGATATGTTTGCTGTAGGATTACTCTTTGAAATCGCTAATAAACTTTAGTCTAATAACTATATTTTTCAGTTCTTTTTTAAATTCACAAGTTTTAAACATAGAAGAACTAAAAGAAGCCCCACGCGGTTTGGCAAGAGATTATTACATATACCGATATATTGATGAGAAAAAACCGAGTAAAAAAGACATAGCCCAGCTAAAACCTTATGTTTATAGATACGCCGGAAAGATAAAAAGCAAGATAGAAGATAAAGTAGGCGCCCCAAAGCAGGTTGCTTTGGATTGCAGTAGCATAAATGCAAACAATCTTTTAGAAGCGAATGCGACTTGTAAAAATGCGATCGTTACTACCAAATACTTGCAAACTCTTCCTAAAGAAAAGAGAAAGGAGTTGGCGGATAAATTTAAAACTGTATCGCCGTCTTTGGCAAATTTTATCATCGGTTTTGATATGCCAGATCCTGTTTTATACTATATAAATACTAACGATACTGCTAGCTATCTAAAATACTATAATGCAAGTAGAGATAAAGAGAAGTTTTTAAACGAACATAATCTTACTAGTGAATTTGTAGCGAAAATAAGCTCAAATCGGCAGTTTAAAGCTTTGATAAATGATATAGTGATAAATCGAAAATACAATGAGTTTAGGCATAATCTCATAAGAATTAGTAGTAGTGATCTTATCGATAGTGATGTCGCATTTTTACTTGGGCTAAATGCTATTTTATTTCATAGAGATGAAGATGCTTTGAGATTTTTTAGTAGTGCGGCAAAAAACGCAACTGCAGCTAGTAAAAGAGATAATGCAAATTTTTGGGCATATCTGATAACAAAAGATAAAAAGCTATTAAAAACCATAGCAAAAAGTAGCGATATAAATATCTATAGTCTTTATGCAAGAGAATTTAGCGGTGGCGGAAAGATAAAGATTATAGTTCCAAATCCAAAAATAGATACGCTATTAAATTATGACTACACCGATCCTTTAGCTTGGCAAAGAGTGAAAAATAACATATCTAAAATGGATAGTGCTGAGCTTTTAAAGTATGGAGCTAGATTTTTTACTAAAAGCACTATTGGCGAGTATAGTTATATAATGGAAAAAGCTCATAACTATAAACTTCACTTTTATCCGACTCCATTTATGGAAGATATCGGCTCAGATGATACAAAAAGAAAAGCTCTAATACTTGCTTTGGCTAGACAAGAAAGTAGGTTTGTACCGAGTGCGGTTTCGACTTCTTACGCACTTGGAATGATGCAATTTATGCCATTTTTAGCAAATCATATAGGAAAAAAAGAGCTAAAGATCAAAGGATTTGATCAAGATGATATGTTTAAACCAAGCGTTGCATATAAATTTGCAAATCACCATTTAGATTACTTAGAAAAGTATCTGAGCAATCCGGTATTTATAGCGTACGCTTACAACGGCGGTATAGGTTTTACAAAAAGAATGCTCCAAAAAGGCGATCTTTTTAACAAAAACAGCGTATATAAGAAGTACGAGCCGTTTTTATCTATGGAGCTAGTGCCTTATGCAGAGAGTAGAAACTACGCAAAAAAGGTACTTTCAAATTATATTATATATCTTGCTATTTTGAATTCCAGTACAAAGATTTCGCAATTTTTCGAAAATTTAATGATACCTGGAGCGAGCGAGAAGTTCCGTTTAGATCTATAATCCTATCAAAAGTAAGATTTAGCGTATCGCTATCGATTTGCGGTGCGCTAACTTTTAGATATTTACCCCACGGCATTTTAAATGTTGTTAGTTTTAAAAGAGGATCATCATCTGCTAAAACTTTTATCTTTGTAGCATTTGAGTCATTATTTACTTTAAATGATCTATAGTCTATAACGCTTTCTTTTGGGTAAATAGAAAGTATAAAATACTCATTTTGTTTATCTTCTAAAATATCTTGATGTATCGGATTTAAGTAAGTCGCTATAACTAGAAATTTATCATTTACGTCTTCAAATTTTTGTGTATATGCTAAAAGTTCATTTTTTAAAGGATCATGCACATATACTTTTTTAGGAGTGCAGCCTATTATAAACAATGGTAAAATAGCAAAAATTATAATTTTTTTCATCTAAATCCTTTTGGGCGATTATAACATATTTTTTAAATTTTTAAAATTTGGATTATATTTAATTTTGATAAGTATATTCAAAATAAGTTTAAATTTAGTATTGCTATATTATAATAATCGATATCAAAAAACTATCGAAGGATTAACAATGTCAGTACTAGTCATAGGTGCAGATGAAATAACCCCGATCAAAGCAGTTTTAAAAAATTTAGGTGCGGATAACATAGAGCATTGGGATGCAAGAAATGAAAATAGGGTAAATAGAAAACCTATACCGCAAGATACCCAGTGTGTTGTTATGCTAACTAGTTTTTTAAATCACAATACGATGAAAAAAATCAAATGTGAAGCTAAAAAACGCAATATTCCGATCGTTTGTGCAAAAAGAAGCGTAAGTTGTGTTTTTTGTGAATACTGCAAAGTTTTTGGATTGGATAAAGAGTTTGGGTGTGTAGATAAATGAGCTTTGGGTTTGATAAAACGAGCGATATATTTCCAAATTTTTATAGTAAACTTTGTTTGGAAGATAGACTAAAAATATTTCTATCTCTTTACAATTGTTTTGTTGGTGATGAGCTAAAAATTCCTAATAAATATGCAAAATATTCAAAATCCATAAGTGATATTTTTACAAAAAGAATAGACGATCTGTTGTATAAAAATAAATTTAGCGTTAAAAAATGTATTAGTTTTTGTTTTACATCAAACGCTATAATAAACGCGTATCTAAATGGTAAAAAACTTCCGGTTTTTGCAAATGAGCCAAAAATGAAAGTAGCCAAACTCATAAAAAGTGTCTATAAAAATGGTGATTTTTATCTAAATTTAGATGCTCAAATTTTGTTTTTTAACTATGTATTTGACAAGATAAAAAGAAGACATCCAGATAAACAAATCGATATAAAAGACAATCTGCTGATCTTAAAATCAGATGGCAAGGGCATTCTTGGAGTGCTTCCTATCTTTAAAGAGATAAGCTTTGAGCGAAAAGATGAACTCACAGAAGAGATCGATATAGCAAAAAGTATGGAATCTATGAGCTTGGATCTATATATAGTTTTTCCTAGACATTCTAAATTTACAAAACATATAGAAGTAAAAGGATGTTTTAGGAGTGGTGCTAGACTTAAACTAGTTCCTTATAGTGTTTGTAATAAAATTTATAATAAAGGAAAAAGATGACAGGTATAATTTTTGGTAGTAGTATGGGAAATACTGAAGAAGCGGCAAATTTGATAGCTTCTAATTTAGGTATCGATAACGTACTAAATGTAGCTGACACTGACGCTAAAACTATAAACAGTTTTGACAAACTTATCATCGGTAGCTCTACTTGGGGAAGTGGAGATTTGCAAGATGATTGGGATAGTTTTGACTTTGATAGTTTAGATGTGAGTGGTAAAACTGTGGCTTTATTTGGTTTGGGAGATAGCTCAAGCTACGGCGATACGTACTGTGACGCTATGGGGATCATCTATGATAAGCTAACCAAAAAAGGAGCAAATATCATAGGTCAAGTTTCTACTGACGGATATAGTTTTGATGAGAGTAGATCGGTAAAGGACGGTAAATTCGTAGGACTTGCGCTTGACGCTGACAATGAGAGCGACCAGACTGAAGAACGCATCAAAAAATGGACTGAGTCTATAAAATCTCAAATTCTATAATAAATTCGCCTTTTTAGGCGAATCATTCTACAAATTTCCCATAAAATAAGACAAACATCGGATATATTTCATATTTTTTAATTTTAAAAGTTTTGTTTTGATACAATAGCGCAATTTTTAATCAAAAAAGGTAAATTTTGCGTAAATTTGATAAATTCAATAAATACGATCTTAGATGGACTATGTCACTTTTTGGTACAGCAGTCGGAGCTGGAATTTTGTTTTTGCCTATAAAAGCTGGAGCAGGTGGGATATGGCCTGTTTTTGTTATGGCTATTTTGGCTTTTCCTATGACTTTTTTAAGTCATAGAGCTTTGGCTAGATTTTGCAACGCTTCTGCTAAAGAGCAGAGCGATATAACAGATGTTTGCGAAGAGTATTTTGGTTTTAAGTGGGGTTATATTATCACTTTTTTGTACTTTTTTGCATTTTTTCCAGCTTGTATAATGTATGGTGTAGGCATAACAAATACTGTTATAAGTTTTATGACTTATCAGCTTGGATTTGATGAGCTTAACCGTTTTTTGGTCTGTTTTATAGTCATAACTTTGATGATGTTTGTTATGATTTTTAATGAAGATTTGGTTATAAAAGTCTGTGAATGGCTGGTTTATCCGCTTTGTGCTTTACTTCTTATATTTTCTTTATATCTTGTTCCACACTGGAAATTTGACGTTTTTTCATATGTGCCAAGTATAGAAAGCTTTGGTATAACTATATGGCTTGCACTTCCAGTTTTAGCTTTTGCTTTTGAGCATACGCCGGCTATCTCGACGTTTGCGCTTAGTATGCAAAGACATTATGGAGATAAGCATAAAGATTATAAATGCAATCAAATTTTATTTTACAATGCCGGACTTTTGCTATTTTTCGTAATGTTTTTCGTGATTTCTTGCGTCCTAAGCCTAGATAGAAATGATTTCTTACTAGCTGCTGAGCAAAATATACCTATAGTAAGCTATTTTGCAAACAAGCTAAATGAGCCACTTATTAGCTATTTTGGTCCTATTATCGCTATTTTAGCGATCTCTACGAGTTTTTTCGGGCATTATTTTGGTGCTAAAGAGGGATTAAACGGGCTTGTACATAAGACTTGCGTTAAATTTGGTAAAAAAGAGCCGAACAAGAAAAAGATCGCTAAGATAACTGCTATATCTTTTTATATAGTTATGTTTGTTTTATCGTATTTAAATCCTAGCATATTAGGTATTATCGACACTTTAGCAGGTCCAGTGATCGCGGCGATCTTGTTTTTACTACCGATGATCGGTATATATAACGTGCCTGCTCTTAAAAAATATAGAAGTAAATTTGCAGATCTGTTTGTAGTGCTTTTTGGAAGTGCGACGATACTGACTGTTTTGTTCAAGATATTTTAAATTTAAATTTTATCTGATATAATTGCAAGCTTAAAAAATAGATTAAGGATCACAATGGGACGAGCATTTGAATATAGACGTGCTTCAAAAGAGGCTCGTTGGGATAAAATGAGTAAGCTTTTTCCAAAATTAGGAAAAGCTATAACAGTGGCTGCTAAAGAAGGCGGAATAAATCCTGAGATGAATCCAAAACTTCGTACCGCAATAGCAACGGCAAAAGCTCAAAATATGCCAAAAGATAACATAGACGCGGCTATAAAAAGAGCAAATGGAAAAGATAGTAGCGATATAAAAACTATATTTTATGACGGAAAAGCGGCACACGGCGTACAGATAGTAGTAGAAGCCGCGACCGATAATCCAACTCGCACCGTAGCAAACGTTAAAGCGATATTTAGCAAAAACGGTGGAGAGATGCTGCCTAGTGGAAGTTTAAATTTTATGTTTTCTAGAAAAGCAGTCTTTGAAGTAGTAAAACCAAGCGGAGATATAGAGGAGTTGGAGCTTGAGCTCATCGACGCTGGACTTACTGATATAGAACAAAATGGTGAAACTATAATCATATACGGAGATTATACTAGTTTTGGTACGCTTAGCGAAGGTATAGATAAAATGGGGCTTGAAGTAAAAAAAGGTAGTTTGCAATTTATCCCAAACTCAACTGTAAATTTAGATGAATCTGCTTTGGGTGAGCTTGAGCGACTACTAGATAAACTTGAAGACGATGATGACGTGCAAGCCGTTTATACAAATATAGAATAAGTTAAATTTAAAAAAAGGAATATAAATGAGAGAAGAGCTAAAAGTTTATGAGATAAACAAAGACGAGCTTGCAAAGCTAAAATACGCCGTGATAAAAACAGATAAGGGCGATATGATTGCGGAGCTTTTTGCAGACGAAGCGCCTCAAGCCGTAACAAATTTTGCTACTTTGGCAACAAGCGGATTTTATGATGGACTAAATTTCCATAGAGTTATACCAAATTTCGTTATCCAAGGCGGTTGCCCATTAGGTACTGGTACTGGAGGACCAGGCTGGAGGATAAAATGTGAATGCGTAAATCAAAAACATAGACATCTAAGAGGAAGTCTATCTATGGCGCATGCCGGACGTGACACCGGTGGAAGCCAGTTTTTCGTATGTCATAGCGCTCAGCCTCATTTAGATGGCGTTCATACTGTTTTTGGTATTCTTATAGATGAAGATAGCAAAAAAATCTTAGACTCTATAAGACAAAATGACAAGATACAAACAATTGAAATAAAAGAAAAACTGTAATAAATATATTATCTTATTTGTTACTTTTACAAAATGCCGATAACAGTTTATATTGATATCGGCAAACATGTTTATTAAACAAAATTCCAGGCAATGTTACCATTTTTAACACTAAATTTAGTATATAAAGTTATTTTATGGTGTTTAATAAAAAATAATATTAATTTATGCTATGCTTTTTGGCTGAAAAATCAAAAGGAGATATTTTGAATACTGCTGCTGTTAAAAATAAACAGCCCCTCTTCGTAAGAACAGTTACAAATCTTGCTTTTTGGGTTGTGCTTGGTATAGCTTTGGGTATCATTGTTGGTTTTGCATGGCCAGATCTTGGCGTAGCTAGTAAGCCAGGAATCGACTGGTTCATCAAAATTCTAAAATGGATGATCGGTCCTATCATATTTTTGACTATAGTATCTGGAATCATAGGGCTTGAAAGCCTGAAAGAAGTCGGTAGTATAGGCTTTAAAGGTTTTATATATTTTGAAGTAGTAAGCACAGTAGCTCTTGCTGTTGGTATCGGCGCGGCTATATTTTTTGCACCAGGATCTGGAATGAACCTTGATGTTAATGCTCTTGATCCAGCAAGCGTCGCGAAATACATCAAAGATCCAAAAGAGGTAGGCTCGACTCTTGCCATACTAAAGAGTGCTATCCCAAGTGATCCTATAACTCCTTTTATCAAAGCAAATACGCTTCAAGTGTTATTTATGGCGATCGTAACTGCTATAATATTGTCATTTTTGCCATTAAAATACAAAAAAACTTGTATGAAACCACTTGAGTTTGCTCAACACTATGTGTTAAAAATATTAGCATGGTTTATGTGGTTTAGCCCTATTGCGGCGTATTCTGCTATGGCGTATTTGATAGGCAAATTCGGTTTATCTTCGCTTCTTGGAATGATCCAACTGCTTGCTGTTATGGCTGTAGCGTGTCTTATATTTATATTTGTAGTTTTGGGCATTATATGCTATTTTGCAAAGGTAAATATATTTAAATTTATGCGATTTATAGCAAAAGAAGTTTTGGTCGTATTTGCTACAAGTTCTAGTGAAACTGCTCTTGGGCCACTAATGAAAAAGCTTGAGGCTGCTGGTATATCAAGAGGTTGTGTGGGGCTTATCATACCGACTGGATATTCGTTTAACTTAGACTGTACGAACATATATTTATCTATGAGCGTTATATTCTTAGCTCAAGCTTTCAATATAGATCTTAGCTTTACACATCTTCTTAGCATACTTATCATTTTGATGATAACTTCTAAAGGTGCAGTTGGCGTAACTGGATCTGGATTTATCGTGCTTGCAGGAACGCTAGGGGCATTACATGATGTTATACCAGTAGTAACTGTCGCAGTACTGCTCGGCGTGGACAAATTTATGAGTGAAATGAGGGCTGTAGGAAACCTTTGTGGAAACTCTGTGGCTTGTCTCATAGTCGCTATCTGGGATAAAAAGATAGATATGGAAAAATTCCGTTATGCTCTAGATCATCCAGATGAGTTTAGCTTTCACGCGTAATTAGACTATCTATGTAGGCTGGATAATCCTAGCCTACATAAGTTCTATCTTTTTTCTTGACAATTTTACGATCCCGTTATTTTCAAAGCTTTTTAAAATCCTGTTAATGACTTCTCTTGAAGTACCGATGATATTTGCTAGTTCTTCGTGAGATAAATTTATTATCCTGCTTTTTTGAGATTGTAAATAATGTAAAAGTCTTGTATCTAGTCCTAAAAATCTAATATCTTCTATAAGAGCCGCTAGATGTTCCATACGTTTTGCGTATTGATCAAAAACGTATCTTTGAAATGCCCCATCATCTACAAACATTTTTGCTATTATTTTAGTTGGTATTATGTATCCTTCAAGATCTGTTTCGGCTATAGCCGTGCCTATGGCAGGAACTGAGTTTAGTGTACTTGTGAAGTTTACATTACACTGTTCGCCTTGAGAAAAATAATATAAAAGTATACTTTGTCCGCTTTCATGCGTTCTTACGACTCTTACTCTTCCTTTTGTAAGAAACATAAGTTTTGGGCATTCGTCTCCTTGTCTGTAGAGTTCTGAACCGACCTTGATTTTTACGAAAATCGAGTTTTTATCTAAAATTTGTCGGTTTTGCGGAGATAATAACGAGTAAAATTTAAAACTTTTCATAGCTACTCCTTTGCCAAAATGCTAAATTTAGCTCATCTTACATAAATTTAGTTAATGATTCGAATTCGTCAGTCAAACTATCAACAATAAGATTATATTAAAAAATCAAATTACATTTTGTGACAAAGGTTACATACTCAAAAAACAAATTTCAATAAACCTATAAAATCATATCTCAATCAAGGAGAGAAAATGTCATATTTAAGACGAAATTTCTTAAAAGGCTTAGCACTAAGTAGTGCCGCTTGCGCGTCGCTCAAAGCAGACGAGCTTCTAAGTCCGGTGCAAAAAGTCGCTCATGCAAGTAACTTTGAACCGTTTTACGCTCTAACTCAAGATGGGAAGATCATAGATATACTTCCTCACCCTATGGACAAACGTCCTACTGCGATGACAAAAATGTGGCTAGATAGAGTTTATTCACCTACAAGGATCAAATACCCTTGCGTTAGAAAGTCGTATTTAGAAAGCAAAGAAGGACACGAAAGACTAAGAGGCAAAGAGGAATTTGTACGCGTTAACTGGGATAAAGCTTTAGAACTTGTAGCAAACAAGATCAAAGAAACCCCAAAAGAAAATATCTATAACGCTACTTATATAGGCTGGAGTCATCCAGGTGGAATTCACTCATGTCCGTCGCTTTGCGGTAGATTTTTCAATGTCGCAAAACGTGGAGCTATCGGTACAGCTGGAGAGTATAGCAACGGCGCTGCAGGAGCTGTAAATGTCGATATAATAGGCGACGTTGAGGCGTATTCGCTTCAAACTACTCACGAGCAAATTTTAGAAAATACTAAAACTTACGTGATGTGGGGAGCTGATCTTTTTAAATGCAATAAAATAGACACGAAAGTACCAAGCCGTGAAAACGATCTTTACTATCCAAAATACGCAAAAAGTGGTATAAATTTCATATCAATAGATCCTATCTATACTGAAACCGCTCAAATGCTAAAAGCAAGATGGATAAAAATAAGACCAAATACCGATATAGCTTTGATGTTAGGTATGATGCACCATCTTTATACAAGTAGTAAATACGATAAAGAATTTATAGCAAAATACACAGATGGATTTGATCAGTTTTTACCATATCTTTTAGGCAAAACAGATAAAACTCCAAAAACTCCAAAGTGGGCTAGTAGTATTACTGAGATAGATGAAAAGACTATCATCGAGCTTGCAAATTTATTTGTCAAAGATAGAACGTTTTTAGCTGGAAATTGGGCTATGCAAAGAGCTCAGCATGGAGAGATGGCTGACTGGTGTTTGATAGTTTTAGCTAGTATGATAGGTCAGATAGGGCTTGCAGGTGGTGGAGTTGGATTTTCCATGCATTTTGGCGGTGGCGGACAAGCTAGAGCCATAGTAGGAACTCCAGCAGGAATATCTCAAGGTAGAAACATAGTAGAAGATAGAATTCCCGCTTCAAGGATAGCTGATGCTATTTTAAATCCTGGTAAAAAATACTCATATAAAGGTAAAGAAAAAGTCTATCCAACCGTCAAAGTTGCTTACGTAGCAGGCTGTAGCATAGTAGGACATCATCCAGATACGAATAATATCATCAAAGCTCTTCGCACTCTAGATACTTTCGTAGTTCAAGAGCCGTGGTGGACTCCGACTGCTAAGATGGCAGATATAGTTCTTCCAGCTTGCAGCACTTTAGAGAGAAACGATATAGCTATGGGCGGGGTTCATGGTAAAAACGGCGTTTATGCGATGAAAAAAGCTATCGAGCCACTTTATGAGTCAAAGAGTGATTTAGAGATATTTTCATTGCAAGCAATGCGTTTTGGCAAGAAAGTTTATGACAAATTTACCGATGAAAAACCAAACGAGATGGATAAGATAAAATATGAGTATGATATATCTCCAACTGCGCAGCTTATGAGCTTTGAGAAGTTTTGGGAGCAAGGATATATCGAACTTCCTAGAAACGAAGAGTCGTATAAATTTGTACGTCACGCTAAATTTAGAAATGATCCAGTAGCAAATAAATTAGCTACTATAAGTGGCAAAATTCAAATCACCGTTCCTAAATTTAGCGAATTAAAATATAAAGATTTTAGCAGATATCCGACTTGGATAGAACCTGATGAGTGGCTAGGTGATAAAAATCGCAAATATCCGCTTCACTTGCTAAGCCCACATCCAAGCTATAGAGTGCATTCGCAAGGCGACAATACTTATCTTAGAAGCTTTTATAAGATAAACAATAGAGAGCCTGTGATGATAAATCCAGATGATGCTAAAAAATACGGTATATCTCATGGCGATAAGGTGCGTGGTATGCTCCAGAAAACACGACCGATGAAAAGCCAAGATGTGTAAGCGGTCATATAAATGTACTTACAAGCAACCGCCCGACTTCAAGTATGGCACAAGCGACTAGCGTAAATACGAATTTAGTCGGTATCAAAAAAGCTGCGGGTGTAATTCCGCCAAATCCAGCTTATAATCCACCAAAAATAATAGAGGCATAATTATGAAAAAAATATTTTTAATCCTAAGTTTAGCGGCCTATGTTTTTGCCGGTACTGTTTTTGTAAAAAGTGATGAAAATACTCTTAAGCTAAAAGATGCAAAAGTGTATTTTGGCAGTCCTGCGATGGTTCTTAAAGAGAATTCTCAAAGCAAAATAGTTAAATTTGAGGGCTACTTTGATAGTACAAATCCAAACGTGTTGTATGCTACAAAGAGTTTTAAGCTTCCGCTTGTCGAGAGTAAAAATCTCACCAAAAACGGTGAAAAAGCAAGTATTGAGCTTGAACTTCCAAATACGAATTTAACTAGCGATCAAGCATTAGCGTGGGAAGATAGCGGCGATATATTTTACGATAAATGTACAAAATGCCACGGAACGCACGCCCCAAAAGAGTTTGATATGCTTAGCTGGGAGGGGCTTTATGTCAGTATGAAAGATAGAGCTCAGCCAACCGATAATCAAGAAATGCAAATTTTAAGATATCTTTATGCTCATGAAAACGACGGTATTTTAGAAGAAAAATATATTTTTACCGTTTTATTAAAGCTTAGGATGAAATATCCTAAGCTAAATTTATATTTTTAGCTTTTTGTTAGAATTTTGTCGTAATTTTCTGTTAGAATTATAACAAGGAGTTTATCTTGAAGCTTATAGATATTTATAACAGAATTTATACTCGTATAGAAGAATTTAAGATCTATATACTTATAATGGCTTTTACGGCTATATTTTTGGGTATATCGATATTTAGTTTAAACCGCGTTAAAGACGAGTTTGTATCTTTAGCAAAAAACTATAGAACTACTATCGTCGCAGAACTATCAAACTATGTAACAGAGTGGATGAACTCGAGAATTTCTAGCGTAAATTCCTATTCCACCATACTCTCAAGCTTGATTTTAGATGATAATATCACCACTGATAGAATGTATGATTCCATAGATATTTTGAGCAAAACAAATCCTATGTTCGATACGTTTCAACTCTACATTGAAAACGACAGACTTCTTATACATGCTAGAAAATATCTAGTGATAGATCAAAAAGATCTAGATAGGATAGCTAAATACGAATGGTATAAAGATACGAAAGATCGCGATATAACTACTATCAGAGTTATGCCAAACCATAAAGTATTAAACGAAAAAACGATAAATATATGTTCTCCCCTTAAAGCTAATGGTAAATTTAAAGGAGTGCTATGCGGAATAATAAAAACAGATAATATCCTAAAACAGATAAAAGGCGTGGATAAAAATATCGTTTCTCATCTATTTTTGATGGATAAAAATCATGATATCATCACTTCGTATTATCAACCAAATCCATTTGTAAATGAGTTAAAAAATATAGATAGAAATTTCACTTCTAAAGAATTTATAAGTCAGGGTATAAAAGTAAATGTACTAAAAACATCTACACAAGACTGGGCGGTCGGAGTTGGGATAAATGAAAACGCCATCATTCAAAAAAATCTAATCGTAGTCGCAAAGACGTCTATGGCGATATTTGGTTTTTTTATAATTCTGATCATAGTAGCAAATTTACTTCATAATTACTTATATACTAAGATAAATAAACGCAAACAAGAGTATGAGTTTATACTCACTCATTTATATAAAAGTAAAAAGCGATGAAAATTATATTTATATCGAAGTAAGCGACTTTGCAGGTGGTATAAGTGATGAGCAAGCGCCTAAACTCTTTTCAAATTTAAAAATCAGTAAAAAGAAAGGCGGTAGCGGTATCGGACTGTATTTCGCTAAAAAAATAGCAAATACGAAGCTAAGCGGCGATCTAACTCTTGTTAGTAAAAAAGATCCGACTGTATTTGAACTAAGGATAAAAAAATGAGACTGAAACTTTTAAATGAGATAAATATTTTGGTTGCAGAAGATGATGATATGGCAAGAGCTGCTATTTTTGACAAATATCGAAAATAAAATTCTTTGGCTATTTTGTTATAATATAAATATGGTAGTAACTTACGATATGATAGAAGATTACGCTCATGAGGGATATGAAGTCAAAAAAAGGCTCTATCCATACGGCGGTTTTAAGGCTCAAAAAGCATCTTGAGGGCATAAATGTAGAAAACGTATCTGGCAAGGGTTATATCCTTAAAAAATTTAGTGAAAATTAAATTTGATGTAAGATTTTGGTTAGATGCTCTTTGTATAATTTCATTAAATTTAAAACAAAGGATCAAAGATGAAGCTTAGAACACTAGTAAAAAAATGTTTAGCTGCAAGCGTTGCTTTCGTGGCTATAAATGCAAGCGCGTTTAGCGAGGGAGTGGATTTTGTAAAGTTAGAAACACCTATCCCAAACTCTGATGGCTTGGTCACAAAAGTATATAGTTACGACTGTCCGTTTTGCTATAAATATGACAAAGCAGTCACAAAAGCGGTTATGCAAAAACTACCCGAGATGAAATTCGATCCTATGCACCTTGCTACAAAAGGTAAATTCGGCAAACAAGCTAGTGAGCTTTTTGCGGTTTTGATAGCTAAGGATAACACTTCAGGTACGAGTTTATTAGATGATAAATCACTGTTTAAAAAGGCTAAATTCGCATACTACAAAGCCTATCACGACAAAAAAGAGAGATGGGGTGGAGATGCTAACACTCAAGAAAACGTAAATGCATTTTTAAGCACTGGACTTGAAGCTTCTGGTATAAATAAAGACGATTTAGAAGCTGGATTGAAAGATGAAAAAGTAAAAGCTATGCTTGAGAGATGGGGAATGGACGCAAATAGCGGATATGCGTATGGTGTGGCAAAGATCCAAGGCGTTCCTGCGTTTGTAGTAGATGGAAAATACCTTATCTATACAAAAGCTATCAAAGGTATAGATGCTATGGCTGAACTTATAAAATACCTACATACATTAAAATAAGGTCGTTAAAATGGAGTTTTTCAAGGACTTAAAAAGTGATCCGATAGGCAAAATAGCCTCTTTACAAGATGAAAGAGCTATCTGGATAATTATGGTCGCGGCTATGGGCGGGCTAGTTATAGTCGCTCATAGCTTGTTTCAAAACTATGTTTATATGGCACCTTGCGAACAGTGCGTTTATATAAGGTTTTCTATGCTCGTTATGGCTCTTGGCGGCGTTATTGCTGCTATAAATCCTAAAAATATTATCCTAAAAATTATCGGATATATTTTGGGATTTTATGGAGCTATCATAGGAATGATGTATTGTATAAAACTAAACTCTATACATCACGCAGTTCATAGTGAAGATCCTTTTGGAGTACAAGGCTGCTCAGCTGAGCCTAGTTTTCCTTTTGGGCTTCCGCTTGATATATGGGCGCCTGATTGGTTTAAGCCGACTGGGGATTGTGGATATGATAATCCTATAGTTCCTGATGGCGTGAGTCTTTCATGGCTTAGGCAATGGTTTGTAGATTTTTATAGTGAGGGTTGGTATCTTATCCCTTCGCTTAAGTTTATGAATATGGCGCAAGCTTGCTTTATAGCTTACGCAGTTGCTTTTGTGTTGCTTTGTGCTATGCTTATTTGCTGGATAGTAAAATCAAAAAAAGCATAATAACGCATTTTTATCCCATGCGTTCTTATAATTCCTTAAGCTTTTAAGATAAGTTAAAAGACGAAACTTGATTAAATTTATCTTAAAATCTGATAAGTTAGTTTTTATATCTAATCTGCTACAATATAAAATGTTTTATATTAAGGAGAGTACTATGAAAAAATTACTTTTTTTAGTTGCCTTATTTAGCTATAGTTTTTTAAGTGCTTATGCAAATGATTTGCTAAAAATTGCTACAAATGGGATGTTTAATAGCAATAGTTTTGGTGCTAAAACATTGAATACCAAAGAAATGCAAGAGATTAAAGGCGGGTATCAATTATATACTATTGATGACTCTTCTAATGGTTTAATGATAGCTATTGCAATTCCTAATGATACGACGGAATTAAGTTCAATTATGGCAAGTAATGGAAATTTAATTTCTTTTTTGCCAGATACAAATACAGTTGGAATATGCGGTTTGGGTGTTACAGAATGTTATCAAAATAAGACAACTAAATCACATTGGGAAAATAATATAGCAAGATTTTATCAATACACTAGTGCACTTGGACCATATACGCTTGCTCAAGGATATTATTTATCATTTATAGTTAGTAGAAATATTGGGATCAATGCACAAGGACAAAGATATTCATATTTTACATATACGCCTACAGCCATCAATTTATATAACGGCAGTGTTGGTTATCCAAACACCAGTTTAGATAATCCTATTATCCGTGAAATAAAAGCAAATGTAGAAAAGAATTTTACCGATAGGTTAGGTGGATTATGGATAAGATAGGAAATTTAGCTACCATAAGCAGTAATTTATATGATTACAACAACTGGATGGATAAGATAAAAAATTTTGTTGGTAATAATGCAAATTTAGATAATAGCCAAGATGGTATAAAACCATATAAGATAAGCTCAAAAGATGTGAAATTGGATTTAAAATTAAATTTAAATGAAGTAGAAAAAGAGAAGGTCATTAAAGCATTTGGTTATCAAAAAAATAGCGATGGCACATATGGATATGCACAAAAATTTGATATCATCAATGGCGATTTATCCTTACTAAGCTATCAAGAGCGAGTAAAATTAACTGGATTAAATGAGTATAGACCGCTAAGTGGATTTACTAGATATAGCGCTGATAAAGTAAGCATTTGGGGCAAGATAACTGGGCTTGATCCAAATTTTAGTAAAGAAGAGATTAAGGATTTGGTAGATTTTATAGATTTAAGTGGTGGTATAGCAATAGAGCAAATAGAAGCACTTCAGTATAATCCAAATCCAAAAAGCCGCACACTTAGAACCACGCCATACACAGTAGAAGAGTTAGCCCTACAAAATGCCAACTCCATAATAAGCCCTTGGCAAATTTATGAGCTTAATGGAGAGCTACCACACACCATATCCTTACTAGACTCAGACCTTAGCGTAGAAGACTTCAAAGCCAAGTGGGCAAAGCATGTCATAAAGATACAATATGGGTTAGATATAAGCGATGAAGATGCTAAAAATGCAGTGAATATTTTCAAAGAGCTAAAAGCTGGTGAATATAAAAATGATAAGTCAAATTTAAATGAAGCTAACAAAGAAGATACAAAAAAGCCCTTTACACCAATCCAAGGCTTTTCATTAAATAATAAAACTTATCAAGATGAAGCCATAGAGAGACTAAAAAAGCTTTACGAGATGATTAAAAGCGAATTTGATAATGGCAAAACGGAGCTTGAGATATTAAAGCAACTAGCAAAATTAAATTTAAAGGTATAAAAAGGCTATTAAATGGATATTAAAAATGCAGCTACTCCCATATATGACCCTTCTATTAGAGCAGATAGAGCTTTGTATGATAAGAGAGAATTAACCTTGTTAAATCCGCCAAATGACTTTGGATTGCTAACGCAGATGAAGCAATACCATAGTGATGGGGCTACAAAAGGAGCATATAGAAGTAGCTTAGATAGTAATTTTTTAATTTCAGGCTTAATCCAAAACACCACTGGCATATTTAAAGGATCAGTTACTGATTTTAATGCTAAAATCAACTGGAAAAACACGGCTAATAATGCTTTAACAGACTTTAATCTAGCTTTGGGTAAAGATTTTAAAAACTCAACTTTTAGCAAATCGGAATTAGAAAATATCGGTTTGAATTTAGAAAATATGCCAAATTTAGGCGATAATATAGATAAAAAGGACGCTTTTAATATATTTCTATACCAAAATATAGATAAATATATAGATGTTGATTACGCTATAAAAGATACACTTAATCCTGGGAATTATAAAAAAGGAGATGAAGCGCAAGAAAAACAGATAAAAGATTTTGTCAAATTTCAGCTTATGTCGCATTGGAAAGATAGCCCTGATAGTATGGAATTTATCAAAAATTTAACCAAAGATATGGATTTAAATGGGGTAAAATTAGAAGAAAATAAGACAGATAATCCCCAAACCAAAGCACAAAATGAGCCACAAGCTGATGAAAAAAGAACGCCGATAAAAGGCAAAAGCAGTAATAGCTCAACTTATAGTAGCAAAAGGCAAATTTACTCTGACGCTTTTAAGAGATTTGCTAATTTACAAAATTTAGATAACACTTCTATAACAACCCTTTTAAACAGCATAAATAAAAGCAATATTAAAGTGTAAATCTAAGTTTAATTTAATAATTATTTTAATATTATTTAGAGAATAAATCTATTTTAAATAATCATTAAATATACTTAATAAAGCAAGTGAGTTTTTTATAGATAGATCATTGTATGAAGTACCCAGCCGCCAAAGAGCTGGGCTTCTTACGCTGAGACTGCCCATAGTGTTGCTTTGGTTTTTAGCAAATCCCATTATGGATTTTACAGAAGTTTAAAAAATCACTTTTAATGCTTATGTATTCTCCGAAGCTGAGGTCATAAATCTTTACAAAATCTCCTTTATGATTTAAAACAACTACAAAGTGTGGAAATCTTGGGTCATCTTCTATTTTTACGATTATGGGAATATTTATCTTATTAAATATATTTCTACTAATTTGATATCCAGTTGCAAGGTAACCTATCTCATTTAAAACATCTTGTAGCTGAGCAAAGCTAACCATATCTGTATTTTGCTTGTTATTTCCATCATTTTTAAATTTATTTAGAATGTCGTCTTCTTTATATTGCTTTATATCTATCATATTTAAAAGAGTGGCGATACTAGCGGCACCGCATGATTCTTTGTATTGTTGCCTAATAACGTTTCGATTTCTTATCTCATAATATGATTTTACAATAAATTCAGCATTTATTAAACTTCAAATTTAGTCTCTATTTTGCTTAGTGATGAGCTATTTTAAATTTAATTTATTTTTTGATGTAAGAAATATGTGACAATGCATACTTTATTATACAAAACACTTTTAGCTACTGCTTCTTATTTTTATATTTATTATGAGTTTAATCAAAATAATTATAATACTAAAAAAAGGAGTTTTTATGATATGCAAAGCAGATAAAAACGATGCTAAAAAGGTCATAGAACTTTTAAATTTAGCTATGGAAGATATCGCTTTTAGTTTGAGCGGTACGTCAAATTTAGAACAAAGCAACCAAATTTTACAAGAGTTTTTTACAGGCGAAAATAATCGCTTAAGCTACAAAAATATCTTAGTTTTTAAAGATGCTCAAAAAGTAGTAGGCGCTATTTGCTCTTATAATGGCTTAGATTCTAAAAGGCTAGATATTCCTTTTATAAAAAGACTTGAGGACTTAGGCGAAGAGCCAAACATCAAACAAGAATGTACTAAAAACGAACTTTACATAGATAGCTTAGCAGTAGATATAAACTATAGAGGACAAAAGATCGCTACAAAGCTTATAAGCGCTGTTTTTGAGAGAGCAAAAAAGCTAGGTCTTAGCAGAGTATCTCTTATAGTAGATGCTAAAAAACCAAAAGTAAAGAGATATTATGAAAGTTTGGGCTTTTGTGGTAGTAATGAGCTTGAGATCTTAGGACACAAATATACATATATGACAAAGGATTTGATATGAAAAAATTTGAAGTAGAAAATGTAAATTGCGAACGTTGCGCAAATACCATAAAAAGCTCGCTAGAAGATGATTTTGGATATATAGACGTAGATATGAGCGTAAAACCTAGAGTGCTTAGCTGCGATCTACTTGATAAAGACGTGGAAAAATTTAAAAACGAATTAAATAACTTAGGATTTACCGTTATAAAAGAACTTTAGGAGACTATCTTGGCGACTATTAAAATACAAATTACTGGCATGACTTGCGTAAATTGTGCAAATGCTATTGAGAAAAATGTTGCAAAAATAAAGGGCGTTATTAGCTCAAAAGTTAGTTTTGCTGACTGTTCTGGCGTGTTTGAAGTGCAAAATGATGATGATATAAGCAAAATAAAAGACAAAATAAAAAAGCTAGGTTTTGGCGTGGTAAATAACTATGACGAGCTAGAAGCCGCTCAAAACAAAAATGCTATAAATTTAAAAAACAGACTTATCATCTCTGCCATTTTAAGTGTCATCATAATGGTTTTTGAGATGAATTCTTACGAGACTTTATATAAATCCTTAGCACTTTTTATCTTAACTAGCATAGTTATATTTTACTGCGGATTTGACTTTTTCAAGCATGCTATGAAGTCTATAAAAAATTCAAATTATGATATGAACGTTTTGATCACGCTTGGCGTAAGTGCTGCTTATATCTACTCTATTTTTGCGTTTTGCTTTTCAAATTTAATGCCTGAAGCGATGAAATATCTGTATTTTAGTAGCTGTTCTATGATAATCACGTTTGTACTTTTGGGTAAATTTTTAGAAGAAAGATCAAAAAAAAGTGCAAGAAACTATATAAAAGCGCTTATGGATTTAAGCCCAAAATCTGCTTTGGTACTTCAAAAAGACGGCACTACCGCTCCTATTTTAGTTAATGATTTAAAATTAGGCGATATCGTAGTGGTAAAAAGCGGTTATGCATTGCCGTGTGATGGAGTGATCATAAGCGGTGGAGCGGAGATAGACGCGTCTATGCTAAGTGGTGAAAGTATGCCGGTGTTTAAAAGCGTCGGTGATAGCGTAAATGCTGGCACCTTAAATACAAATGGCTACATAAATATCAAAGTTACAAAGCTTAGCGGGGATTCACTCATCTCTGTTATTTTAGAGCTTCTTTTAGAAGCTAGCACTAAAAAAATGCCTATAGCAAGGTTAGCCGATAAAGTAGCAAATATTTTCGTGCCTTTAGTAGTTTTCATAGCTCTTGGCACTTTTGCCTTATGGAGTTTGTGCGGTGAGCCTTTTAATGGTATTTTAGCTGCAGTTAGTGTTTTGATCATCTCTTGCCCTTGCGCTTTAGGGCTTGCTACGCCTATAGCTATCGTAGTTGGAATTTCTCAAAGTGCAAAAAATGGTATCATTATCAAAAATCCGCAAATTTTAGAGATCTTAGGAGATGCAAAATACGCTGTTTTTGACAAAACGGGCACTCTTACTAAAGGTCAAATTTCAGTCGTAAGCTCGAATTTAGATGATGAAAGCCTAAAAATAGTCGCAAACGCTGCAAATTTAAGTGAACATCCAGTATCAAAGGCTATCAGCGAATTTGCCAAAGAGTATATAGATAAAAATGTTATTTACGCTTATGAAAATATCCCTGGAATGGGTATCAGCGCAGAACATTCAGAGATTCTTATAGGCAATGAAAAACTACTAAATTCATTTAATGTATTTTTAGATAGTGAGCAAAAAGAGAGTATTCAAAAAGTTTTAGATAGCGGACTTGGAGTTGTGCTTGTTGCTCTTGGCTTTAAATACACAGGTTTTATCGCTATAAGCGATACTTTAAAAGATGACGCTTTACAGGCGATCAGTGCGGTTAAGAGTTTTGGTGTAACTCCTATCATGCTTACAGGAGACAATGAAAAGATCGCGAAGATAGTCGCAAAAGAGCTGGGTATTGATGAGGTTATAGCAGGCGTTTTACCGAGCAAAAAATTTGAAGTTATAGAGAATTTAAAAAAAGAAGGCATTGTCATCTTTGTAGGTGATGGTATAAATGACGCTCTTGCTTTAAAATCAGCCGATATAGGCATAGCAATGAGTAGTGGTAGTGATATAGCAAAAGACGCAGGCGACATCGTTCTTATTAAAAACGATCTTTCGAGCGTTGCTTATAGCCTTTATTTGGCAAAACGCAATATGAAAACTATCAAACAAAATTTAGTCTGGGCGTTTGTATATAACATTGTCTGTATACCAGTTGCTGCTGGAGTTTTATATCCCGTTTTTGGACTTCTTTTAAATCCGATGTACGCGGCTTTAGCGATGAGTATAAGCTCGTTTAGCGTAGTTTTAAACTCTTTAAGGCTAAAATTTGTTAAAAATGTTTTTGAGCATTGAAGCTAAAGATGGCTTAAGTACGCAATTTAAGCTATATTGTGTATAATTTTAGTTTTAAAATTTAAAAAAAGGTTGTTTATGAAAGTTGCACAAGCGTATTCTATAATGGCTCTCATTTTTGCAAATAATTTTAGAGTTGCGATCAGTGATGAAAATTTAAAAAAATTAAATATCAACTGGCTTATAAAAACTGAAAATGAAGAAAACAAAAAAGGACATACGTTTTTAGCTAACGCCTTGCAAACTTGCGATAGTGTTAGCATAGCAAACGATCTTGCCAACTTTAAAGGCGCTTGTGATCTTAAATTTTTTAAGCGTATCACAGAAGAAAAAGTAGAAAATTTTTATAAATCCATAAATTTCAACAAGCCTTTTAGCGACCTAAAAGCTTCACATATCTCAAATATGCTAGCTCTGCTCTGTGTGATATTTAAAAGTGACGTAAATGATAAAACACACGCTATTTTAGGGCTTTACTTGAGCGAGTATCTACTTCCTAGTCTTATGCTTTTTGGTAAATTTATAAGATACAATGCTAAAACCGACTATTATAGAGCGTTTGGGGAGTTTTTGATAGACTACTGTAAAATCATAAAAAAATCTCTTGGACTAAAGGCTACACTTGACTGATCTAAATTCTTGGAATCTAATCTATAGTAAAATAGATCCAGTAGCTTTTAAGCTTTTTGGTCTTAGTGTGCATTGGTACGGTATAATGTATGTTTTGGCTCTTGTGGTCGCTCTTTTAATGGCGAAGTATTTTGCTAAAAAAGATAGTCTTGGTATCTCAAACTCACTTCTTGATAATTACTTTTTTTGGGTGGAGATTGGCGTGATCTTAGGTGCAAGACTTGGTTATATACTTATATACGATTCAAATACTAGCTATTATCTTCTTCATCCTTGGCAAATTTTCAACCCTTTCGCAAATGGTGAGTTTGTTGGGATTCGCGGTATGAGTTATCATGGAGCTGTTGTAGGATTTATACTTGCTACTTTAATGTTTTGTAAAAGATACAAGCAAAATTTATGGATGCTTTTAGACCTTGTGGCGCTATCTGTTCCTCTTGGCTACTTTTTTGGACGTATCGGAAACTTTTTAAATCAAGAGTTGTTTGGTAGGGTTACTAATGAGCCTTGGGCTATTATGGTAGCAGGCAGTCTTCGTCATCCTAGTCAGCTTTATGAAGCTGTTTTGGAAGGATTGGTGCTTTTTGTTATACTATTTATCTATAGAAAATATAAGAAATTTGATGGCGAACTGATAGCTATGTATGCTATGCTCTATACTTTAGCTAGATTTTTATGTGAGTTTTTTAGAGAGCCGGATTTTGGTATAGGATTTGTAGCTTTTGGTATGAGTATGGGACAAATTTTATCGATTTGTATGTTTGCTTTTGGCTTTATAGTTTATATAAATTTAAAGAAAAAGAGACTAAAAAAATAGCCAAAACTTATCAACATATTAATAAATTTAAATAATAAAACTAAATAAATTTAAAAGACTATATTTTGTATTAGTTTGATATTTAAAGCTTAGTTTAAAATAACCGCCTAGCAAAATACGCTAAGAGCGTGTTTTAGTTATCTTTAGATATTTAAACTAAATATAGTTTTAATCTTAAAAAAAGATTTTGTAGAGTATAATTTTAGCCGGTTCAAAATTTTCCAAAAGGGGAGCTTATGAATAAGCAAATCGAAGGGTTTCTTGGTATAGGCGAGGGCGGTAGAAAAAGCAGAATACCTGCTAGACTCGACCTTATTCAAAGTGGAACGGGACTAATTCTCGGACTATTTATGTGGCTACATATGCTTTTTGTCGCTACTATATTGATTAGTCAAAGTGCATTTGATTCTATTGTGCATTTATTAGAGCTAAGATTTATTTCTGATTCACCATTTATGAGTTATATCACTAGTTTTCTAGCAGCCTGTGTGTTAATAATATTTTTTGTTCATGCTGCTTTAGGTATGAGAAAAATGCCTATAAACTTTAGACAATGGCAAATTTATCGTGCTCATACTGCAAGAATGAAACACGAAGATACAACGCTTTGGTGGGTACAAGCTTGCACAGGTTTTATTATGTTTTTCCTTGGTTCTGCGCACCTTATCATCATCGTAACAAATGCCGATAAGATAAGTGCTGATTTAAGCGCTCAAAGAGTATTTAGTCACTTTATGTGGTTATTTTATCTTGTTTTACTTTTTGCGGTTGAGCTTCACGGAAGTATCGGATTGTACAGACTTTGCGTAAAATGGGGCTGGTTTGAGGGAAAAGATGCAAAAGAATCTCGCAAAAAGCTTAAAAAAGCAAAATGGTTTTTGAGCATATTCTTCTTAGTTCTCGGGTTGCTTAGCTTAGCTGCTTTCTTAAAAATAGGTTATAACAATTACGCGACTGGAGACTGGAAAACAGCTCAAGTTTTGCAGATAAATAGCGACGGAGTAAGAGTATGAATGTAAAATATTATGATGCATTAGTAATAGGCGGTGGTTTAGCTGGTCTTAGAGCGGCAGTTGCTGCTGGAGAAAAAGGACTTAGTACGGTAGTTTTAAGTCTTTGTCCTGTAAAAAGAAGTCACTCAGCAGCAGCGCAAGGCGGTATGCAAGCAAGTCTTGGTAACTCAAAAATGAGTGAGGGCGATAATGAAGACGTTCACTTTGCAGATACTGTAAAAGGTAGCGACTGGGGTTGCGATCAAGAAGTAGCTAGAATGTTTGTTCAAACTGCTCCAAAAGCTATACGTGAGCTAGCAAGCTGGGGCGTGCCTTGGACTCGTATAACAAAAGGTAAAAGAAGCGCTATCATAAACGCACAAAAAACAACTATAGATGAAAAAGAAGAAGTCCACGGACTTATCCATAGTCGTGACTTTGGTGGTACGAAAAAATGGAGAACATGCTTTACTGCTGATGCTACTGGACATACAATGTTATTTGGCGTTGCAAATGAAGCTTTAAAACACAATGTTGAAGTTCATGATAGAAAAGAAGCTATAGCTCTTATCCACGAAAATAACCGTTGTTATGGCGCTATAGTTCGTGATCTTGTGACAGGAGAGATAACTGCTTATGTCGCAAAAGGAACTCTTATAGCAACAGGCGGTTATGGTAGAATTTATAAACATACTACAAACGCAGTCATCTGCGAGGGTATCGGCGCTGCTATCGCTCTTGAAACAGGTGTAGCAAAACTAGGAAATATGGAAGCAGTTCAGTTCCACCCAACTCCTATCGTACCATCTGGTATCCTTTTAACTGAAGGTTGTAGAGGCGATGGCGGACTACTAAGAGATGTCGATGGATATCGCTTTATGCCTGATTATGAGCCTGAGAAAAAAGAACTTGCTAGCCGTGATGTTGTTAGCCGTCGTATAATGGAACACATCAGAAACGGTAAAGGCGTAAAAAGCCCTTATGGTGAACACGTATGGTTGGATATCAGTATACTTGGACGTGAACATATCGAGAAAAACTTACGTGACGTTCAAGAAATTTGCCAAATTTTCAACGGTATAGATCCTGCTGATGAAGGTCCAAAAGGCTGGGCTCCGATCCTTCCTATGCAACACTACTCTATGGGCGGTATCCGCGTAAAACCAACTGGTGAGAGCCAAACTCTAAAAGGTCTATTTAGTTGTGGCGAAGCAGCTTGCTGGGATATGCACGGATTTAACAGACTTGGTGGAAACAGCGTTGCAGAGACTGTAGTTAGCGGTATGATAGTTGGTGATTATTTTGCTGATTATTGTCAAAATAACGAAGTCGATATCAAAACCCAAACTTTGGAAAAATTTGTAAATAAAACAGAAAGCTATCTAAAAGAGCTTTTAAATAAAGACGGAAAATATAACGTATTTGAGATAAAAAACAAAATGAAAGATATAATGTGGGAACACGTTGCTATCTTTAGAACAGGCGATGGACTTGCAAAAGCTGTAAAAGAGCTTGAAGAGCTTTACAAAGAATCAACAAACGTAAAACTAAGCAACAAAGAGCTATTTGGCAATCCTGAGCTTGAAGAAGCTTACCGTGTTCCTATGATGCTTAAACTTGCGCTTTGTGTTGCTTATGGAGCGCTTCTTAGAACTGAGAGTCGTGGTGCACACTATAGAGAAGACTATCCAAAACGTGATGATCTTAACTGGTGTAAAAGAACTCTTACAAGCTGGAAAGAGGGCGACACTATGCCAACAGTCGAGTATGAAGAGCTTGATATCATGAAAATGGAGATGCCACCAGCATTCCGTGGATACGGCGCAAAAGGCAATATCATAGAAAATCCATTATCGGCAAAACGTCAAGAAGAAGTAGATAGCCTAAGAGCAAAACTAGAAGCCGAGGGAAAATCAAGACATGAGATCCAAGAGGCTCTTATGCATTATGAGCTTCAACCAAAATATAAAGCATTAAATGAAAGAGCAGGAATTGGCTATGAGTAGGAAAATAAAAATAAGAGCATTTAAGTACAATCCGCTAAGCAAAGTCAGCAAACCGCACTTTGCTGAGTATGAGCTAGAAGAAACAGATGGTATGACGCTTTTCATCGCGCTTAACCAAATCAGAGAAAAATTTGATCCGGGTCTTAGCTTTGACTTTGTATGTCGTGCAGGTATCTGCGGAAGCTGCGGTATGGTCGTAAACGGTCGCCCTCAGTTAGCTTGTAGAACTCTTACTAAAGACTATCCGAGCGGCGTTATAGAGCTTATGCCTTTACCTGCGTTTAAGTTACTAAAAGATCTTAGTGTCGATACTGGTAACTGGATGAACGATATGAGTAAAAGAGTAGAGAGCTGGATACATACAAACAAAGAAACCGATATCAGCAAAATGGAAGAAAAAGTAGATCCTGAAGCTGCTCAAGAGACATTCGAGCTTGATCGTTGTATCGAGTGTGGTATCTGCGTAGCGAGCTGTGGAACTGCACTTATGAGACCGGATTTTATCGGTGCAGTGGGACTTAACCGCGTAGCTAGATTTAAAGTAGATCCGCTAGATAACAGAAGCGATGAAGACTTCTATGAGCTAGTAGGCGATGACAACGGCGTATTTGGTTGTATGAGCTTACTAGGTTGTGAAGACAACTGTCCTAAACACCTTCCGTTACAAAGCAAGATAGCGTATATGAGACGCAAACTAGCAACCGTAAAATAGTTTTATCACAAGGTCGGAGCTTTTCCGACCTTATACTTTGCCTTGCAGATATCAAATTCATTACCAAACTACTCACTATATCTTATAAAATAGTATAAATTTAGTTATTTTGTATATTTAAATAGTCATTTCTTAAAAATTATCCTATACTAAAACATATCTACATCAAGGATCTACTATGAATACTCCTAAATATATCTGGGGGGGGGTACTACTATTTACGCTTAAAACCTTTTGCATTTCTTTTAAGTCTAACAGCTATAAATGCTATAGCAGGAGAAACTATCACGTATCCAGGAGCTACTCTTACCAATGTTCTTGGCAAGGCTAATTCACTAGCTCCTAGTGCTACTAGCTTCTCAGAAAACAGTGTAACTGTAAATAGTGGCGATATAAGCGGATATGTCTTAGGTGGCTACTCAGCTACAAGTGACAACGTAGAAAACAACAAGATATATATATATCACAGGCGGAACTATGAATGGTTTGATTTACGGCGGTATTAGTCAATCAGGTAACGCAAATTCAAACACCATAAACATCTCAGGAAATCCTACTTTTGGAGTAACTACTATACTTTATGGTGGAAGTTCAGATGTCGATAACTTTACAGGCAATACTCTAAACATTCGCATTAAAGATATAAAAGTAAAGAATATAAAAAACTTTGAGTTTATAAATTTATATCTACCAAATGATATCAAAGCAAACGATACGATTTTAAAAGTAAATGATACTATAACCTTTGGTGGTTCTAACACCAAACTGAACGTATCTGCACCTAATAGCATAAACTCAAATTTCAATATAGGAGATAGTATAACTCTTATATCTAGTGCGACCTCTATAGATACTTCAAAACTAACTATATCTAATACCAGTTTTCAAGCAAGTTCTTTAGCTCATATCTATAACTTTGATATAACTAGTGAAGCTCAAGCTATCAATGCTACACTAAACACTAAAGCAGACAATCCTGCTCAAAAAGCATTATCCGAGCCTAGCATAGGAAGCTTAGCTTTTATAAATCAAGCAAGTGATTTAACTGCTGGATTTGGTATGGATGCTATGGTAAATTCTCAAGCAAATTTAAATAGCAGTATGAATTCAAATAACTCAAACGATAACAATACAAACTCAAACAACCTAGCTTCTTTTTCCGCTCTTAACATAAGTGATATAAGAAGCAACTTAGGAAGCCATGTAGATACTAAAGGAGTTAGTATCTTAGTAGGTATCAGTAAGAGTATAGATGAAGAGTTTATCTATGGTATGTTTGTAGAGCTTGGTAAAGGTAACTATGATAGTTATAATAGCTTTAATACAAGTAGTGTTCACGGTAGTGGAGATAGCAAATACTATGGATTTGGTCTTATGTCAAAGCTGGACTTCAAAGATAGCTATTACTTTGAAAATAGCTTTAGAGTAGGGCAGATAAAGAGTGATTACGAAAGTGAGGGATTTGATCTAAACTCAAATCCAAGCTTTGATTCTAAAAAGATGTATTATGGTGCTCACTTAGGAGTAGGTAATATAATAAAACTAAACACTATATCAAATTTAGATATCTATACAAAGATACTCTATACTAGAACAAGTAGTGAAAATATAAATATAGATAGTAATGATTTTAAATTTGCAAGTGTGAATTCTATCAGATCAAAAACAAGAGCAAGATATAACTATGAGTTAAACCAAAACTCAAATTTATATGCTGGGATCGCTTATGAGTATGAGTTCGACTCTAAAGTAAAAGCTAAAAACTTAAGTACTAACTATGATATAGATGCTCCAACTCTTAAGGGAAGTACTGGCATACTAGAAGTAGGATACAAAGTACTAAATACTAAAGGATTTAATATAGACTTAAATCTTCAAGGCTTAAGCGGTAAAAAAGAAGGAGTCAGTGGAGGTATAGGTGTAGAGTGGAGGTTGTGAAAGACCAAATAAATTTAAAAGATAAAAAGAAGAGATAAATTTAAAAAGGGTTTTAACCCTTTTTAAATGGTCGATTTTGAGCTTTAAATTTATCTATTATGGCTCAAAAAGTTTAACAACAAATCATTTTATCTTATCTATATCAAGCTTTATGGATTCATTATCTATCTGTTTTATACCTTTATCCAAAACATTTTTTGCTATGACTTTTGCTTCATCTAAAGAGTGCATAGAGCATGTTCCGCACTGATAAATGTTTAGTTCTGGTATATCGCTTTGAGAGGCTACACCTAAAATGTCTTTCATAGACTCTTCCCAAGCAACGGCTACTTTTTGCCAGCTAGGCACACCGATAACACTCATATAAAATCCTGTTCTACAGCCCATAGGAGATATATCTATGATCTCTGTTTTATCATCGTTTAGATGCTCTCTCATAAATCCTGCAAACAGATGCTCAAGCGTATGAGTACCGCGCTCACTCATTATCTCTATATTAGGCTTGCAAAATCTCAAGTCAAACACACTTATCTCATCGCCTTTTGGTGTTTTCATCGTCTTTGCTAAACGAACACCAGGAGCGTCCATAATCGTATGATCTACTTTAAAACTATCTAAAAGTGGCATTTTCTATCCTTTTTTAAAATATTATAGCAAATTTACTAAAATAAATTTAAAAAAGATACAACGCTCATAAATCCGCTACCTTCTAAAACTATAAACGCTATGGCAAAAACGGCTAGTATCTTAGCGCCAAGTGAGCTATAAGTCGTTTTTTGCGTAGAGTTTTTGAAATATATTGAAGTAATTATTTTTAGATAATAATACACAGAAATTATCGTATTTGCGATACCTAGTATTGCTAGATAAGTAGCAGAGCTCGTCACTGCGCTACCAAATATAAAAACTTTACCTAAAAATCCGACGGTATAAGGAAAACCTATAAAAGATAAAGACGCTACAACAAGAGCAAAACTCTCTAATGGATGAGTCTTGTAAAGACCGCCCAAGTCGCAAATTTTAACGTTTTGATCTTTAAATACAGCGTTTAAGATAGCAAAAGCAAACGCTACTACGATAGCGTAAGTACCTAGATAAAAAAATGCTGGATATAGTGAAATTTCAAAATTTACAGAGGCTAAATTTATAAATATATATCCGCTATGTACGATACTTGCCGTTATAAGTATCTTTTTAACGTTTTGTTCTTTTAAGGTTAAAAAGTTACCTACAAACATACTTAAAATCGCCAAGATTGCAAAAAGATTTTGTAAAAATGCTATATTTTGAGTTTGATATAAAAAGCAAAATTTGATCAAAATAGCAAATGAAGCCAGTTTAAAAGCAGACGCTAGATATCCGCTTAAATTTGTTCTCGCTCCAAAATACACGTCGATGCTCCAACGATAAAATCCAAATATCGCTATCTTAAAAAACATCATAGACAAGACTAAGATAGTACCGATAAGCGCTAAATAACTAGAGTCTAAACGAGCGGCTATCTTTTCGTACTGAGTTGAGCCTACCGTGCCAAATATAAAAGCCGTCCCAAGTAGATAAAAAGCCCCCATAAATGATGAAAGTACGAAGTATTTAAAAGCCGATTCTACGCTTTTTTGACTCGAATCCATCGCTATGAGTGCGTATAAGGCTATGGAAGCGACTTCTAAAAATATCAAAGTAAGTATGAGCTCTGTGCTAAGACTCATCGCCATTAATCCAAAAGTAGCTAAATTTGATAGTACCATAAACTCTTGTTTGTAATACCTTTCATCGTCGCTAAATTTGCTTGAAAAGAGAAATATTAGAGTAAGAACGCAGAGTATTACGCACAAGCCAAAGCTAAATTTATCTAAAGAGATGAAGCCTACTAGTAAATTTGGTAGTCCGGTATCATCGAAACTATCTCTAACTATAAAAAAAGAAGCTAGAGTAATGATCCAAAAAAAGATATTTAAATTTATAGAAGCCTTTTTAGATATGTTTGTTACACATAAAAATATATTTATCAAGATTATTATCAAAGATAGGATAAAAGGTGCTAGCTGGATCATTTTTGCTCCTTTAAGTATGGTTTTACAAACTGTTCATAGTGCGCTTGCATAGTAGGTTCTATCTTTGAGATAAACGGTTTTGAGTAAAGTCCTAAAACAAAGATCATAACTATAGGCGCTAAAAATGCGATGATCTGCTTTTTGCTTAGATCTCTAAATACCGCAGTCGTTTCATTTACGCTTTGTAAGATAGCTTTACGATAGACGATGAACATATAAACGGCACTTATGATGATAGAAGTGGTTGCTATCACACCATAAAGTAAATTTGACTTGAAAAGTCCAAAAATGATAAGAAGCTCTCCTATAAAGCCTATGGTTCCTGGTAGTCCTACGCTTGAGATCATAGCTATGGCAAAAAATAGTGCAAAGATCGGCGCTTTTATCGCTATGCCCCCTAGCTTATCTACGTTTCTAGTTAGTAGCTCTTTACTTATGAGTCCTACTAGTAAAAACATAATTCCGCTTGTGATAGCGTGAGCGATAACTTGATACATCGAGCCTACAAAACCCTCTACATCCAAAGAGAAAACTCCGGCCATAATAAGTCCTAAGTGTGAAGTAGAAGCGTAAGCAAGGATCGTTTTAAAATCTTTGGTTTTTATAGCAGCTACGCCAAAATACAGCATCGAAAATAGCCCTAAACCTACAAAAATCCAAGCAAAATTTGAATATGAAAAGCTAAATAGTGGCAATACAAAACGAAGTATCGCGAAAATAGCGACTTTTGATGCGATAACCGATAGCATAAACGTAGCGGTGGTAGGTGACTTCGTATAAGCATCTTTTAGCCATCCATGAAACGGAAATAGTGGAACTTTGATAGCAAAAGCAAGCATAAAGCAAAAAAACAGGGTTGCTTCTATGCTAGGTGTAAAGTTTGTTTTGACTAGATCATTAAGGGCAAAACTGAAAAACCCAAACTCTTTAAAATGAGCAACGCCTATATAGATGATAGCATAAAGCATAATCATAGAGCCAAATATGGCGTAGTATATCATATCCATAGCAGCTACATTTCTATCTTCTTTTTTACCATAAATTCCTATAAAGATAAATATCGGTATAAGCATCATTTCCCAGCCTGCATAAAAAAAGATAAGATCAGTAGCGCTAATAACTGCTAAAAATGCAGATTCCATAAATAATAAATTCGCCCAGTATCCTTTTTTATCAAAATCTACTAAAAAAAATAGCGGTGGAAACGCACAAGAAACTATAAGTAGTATAAGTAAATTTATACCGTCGATACCAACGCCGTAGTTTATACCATAAATATTTACTATATTAAAGTTATCTACAAACTGCATACCGCCGTTTGGAATGAAATTTAAAAAAATATAAAATCCAAGAGCAAGTATAGTTAAGCTAGTCACAAACGCTAGCGTTTTGCCGAATTTGTCATTGCAAAATAACACTATAAAAAGTCCTATGATAAGTGGTAAAAATATCATAAAACTAAGTATATGAGAAAGTATAACTTCTATCATAGATCAACCTTTATATAAATGACGATGATGCAGATCCATAAAACCATATAAAACGCGTAGCTATTTGTAAGTCCGGTTTGTGTAAATTTGGTGTAGATCTTGCTTGTAAATTTAAATGCTAAAGCTAAATTTAAAACGGCGCTATAAAACGCTTTATCTAATACTCCTGTGATAAATTTACTAGCACTAGCAAAAGTACGCACAAAGAGCGCATCATAAATCTCGTCGATATAAAATTTATTTGCGACTATGATTTCAAATTTACTCTCTTGCTCGTTTTTATTTTCATAGTAAAAGAACTTTTTATACGCTATAAAAATTCCCAAAAATGACACACTTAAGCTAATAACTCCTGCTATGATCTCTGCCATAAGGCTAACGTGAGGTAGCTCAAGAGCTAGCATAAGCACTCCACCAAAGAGCGCCAAAAAAGATAAAACAATATTTACGAAAGTCATAATAGACGGCACTTTATGTGCTTTAGGTGCTACATTTTTAGAGTAAAATACCAAGAAAAATAGTCTAAAAACGTAATACGAAGTTAGCCCAGCTACAAAAAGCAAGATTGCGCCTATAAGATAATGTCCTGATAAAAAGGCGTTTAGTATAATGGCGTCTTTTGAGAAAAATCCAGAAAATGGGAAAATTCCGCTTATTGCAAGAGAGCCGATAAGTATAGGATAAAATAAAACCCTATTTTTACGTAAAGAGCCCATTTTAAATATATTTTGTTCGTGATGAAGCGCGATGATAACCGAACCAGCCCCTAAAAATAAAAGCGCTTTGAAAAATCCGTGAGTAAAAAGGTGAAATAGTGATGCACCACTAGCATAGCTAAGGGCTGCAAACATATATCCTAGTTGGCTCATAGTCGAGTATGCTAGAATTTTTTTGATATCGGTTGCTTTTGTAGCTATCACGGCTGCAAAAAGTGCGCTAAAAACACCGATGAGTGCTAAAACTTCTAAAACACTACTTAAATTCTCATATAAAAAGTCAAAACGTATAACCATATAAACGCCAGCAGTTACCATAGTAGCTGCGTGAATTAGAGCCGATATCGGAGTTGGTCCAGCCATCGCGTCAGGTAGCCAAGTGTAAAGAGGAATTTGTGCTGATTTTGCTAAAGCTCCACAGATGAAGCAAGATCCGATAAATATAGCTAAATTCGGTGATATCAAAGATATGTTTGATGCTAAACTATCATAGTCAAATCCACTTATTCCAACAGCTATATATAAAGTGACTAGTCCTATTACAAAGCCGAAGTCTCCTATGCGGTTTAGTATAAAAGCTTTATTTCCAGCTTTTACGTTATCTTTTCCATCAAAATAAAAAGATATAAGCAAGTATGAACAAACGCCTACGCCTTCCCAACCGACAAACATAAAAATAGGAGAGTTGGCTAAAACTAGCACGAGCATACTTCCTAAAAATAGATTCACATAAGAAAAGAACTTACCAAATCCAGGATCTTTATCCATATATCCTATAGAATAAAAATGTATAAGAGTGGCTAAAAAAAGCACGAAAAAGCCCATAATAACGCTAAGCTTATCAAGATAAAATCCTATATTTATCTCAAAACTGCCTGCGCTTATCCAGTTAAATACGCTTAAATTTACTGATTTACTAGCTCCGCCATCAAATAAAATAATACCCATACAAATTAAGCTGATCAAAGGTGCGCTCATACCAAGAGCTGCAAATGTATTTTGCGTGATTTTTAAATTTACTCTATTTAAATAAGCTATGCCTAATACTGCACTACCGATAAACGGAGCTAAAACTACGATATTAATTAGCATCGTTATCCTTTAATTCGTTGTAATTTTCTATATTTAGATTGCGTTTTTGCTTATACATCAAAACGATAAGAGCTAAACCAAAACTAGCTTCAGCTGCGGCTATAGCTATGATAAGTAAAACGATGACTTGCCCATCAAGATTTAAATTTGCTCTAGCAAAAGCAGCAAAGATGAGTGCGACTGCATTTAGCATAAGTTCAACTGACATAAAAATAGTAAAGATATTTTTTCTAAGAACTACCCCAAGCATTCCTATAAAAAATAGTATCAAAGCAACTAATAGATATAGATCAAGCATCGTTTTTACCTTTTAAGATAGTTACTACTGCGATGAGAGCTGCAGTTAGTAAGACCGATATAGCTTCAAAACTAAGTGCCCAATTTGAAAATAGATAAAAACCAAGCGGTTTTATCTCTCCAAAACCATCGTTTGCTACTTCTAATTCAGGGTTTAAGCCTAAAACTAAACTAGCAAATATCGCAAATAAAATTACGATAGGCATCGCAAGAAGTAATGATTTTTTAGAAAATCTTTTTATCAAAAAGTCGCTTTTGATGTTGAAAAACATCACGACAAAAATGCTTAAGACCATAATAGCTCCTGCATATACGACGATTTGTATCAAGAACAGCGTTTTTGCGTTTAGTAAAAGATAAAGTCCTGCTATGCAAACAAGAGTAACTATAAGGCTTAAAGCACTATGGATAGGAGCTTTGAAAAATAGCAGACCAAGGCTACTTACAATAGCTAGTAAAGAGAAATTTATAAATAAAAATAGCTCCATTAAAAATCTCCTTGTTTTGTGTTTGCTAAAGTGACTATATCGACTATAAATGAGTTTCTATCATTTCCTACTTTTGTGAAAATTCCGCTATCCATTCTTATGGCATCTTTTGGACAAGCCTCTACACAAAGTCCGCAATATACGCACTCTAGCAAGTCTATATCAAATTTAATAGGCTCTTTTTCTTTTGAATTTGGTATCTCATGGGCTTCTATAAATATGCAGTTTGACGGACAAGCAGTGGCACACATATCACAAGCTACACATTTTAAAGCTCCTTTTTCATCTTTTAGCAATCTGTGAAGTCCTCTGTATCTAGGCGTTATATCAGAAGGTCTTTGCTCGGGATATTCTAAAAACTCTATGTTTTTACTATTTAGTAAATTCTTAAAAAAATGGCTAAGCGTTCTAGCCATACCGATAAAAATATATGGTAGATAAAGTCTTTGTAAAAGCGGCATTTTCTTTCGTTCTATTTTTTTGATTTTAATTGCCATAAGTCACCACCAATGCAGTTATAATGATATTTAAAATGGCTAGTGGCATAAGCTTTTCCCAGCCAAGGTGTCCGATTTGATCATATCTAAATCTAGGTATGCTCCACCTAACCACGATAAATAAAAATAACACTATGAGAGTTTTTATACTAAATACGCTCATATCTACTACTAAAGCTAAAAATTTGCTACCTTGCGTAGTTAGCCCACTGTTATAAAGATAAAAGCAGATCGCGTCTATAAGAATTACCGTAATAAGCGTGGATATGAGATAAAATTTATTTTCTCTTTTTCGTTTATCATAAGTGGTTTTGTATCTTGTAACGTTATTTTTATACGTCCAAAAGATAAATACCGCTCCAAATAAACTAATAAAAACAGCTATCCCTAAAAGAACTATCTCATAGTTTTGCGCTAAATCTGAAGTGCTTAGATAAGGCAAAGAGTATCCGCCAAAAAATATCGTAACTATAAGCGCACTCATAGCGGTCATTGCTATGTATTCGGCCATAAAAAACATAGCAAAGCTCATCGCGCTATACTCAAGATGATACCCAGCTACTATCTCGCTTTCTCCTTCTGCTAAGTCAAATGGAGCTCTGTTTGTTTCGGCAAATGCACATACTATAAAGATGATAGCGGCTAGTGGCTGAATAAATATGCCCCACGCAGGAAGCCCTAAAAAAGAGCCTTGTTGATATGATACGAAGTCGTTTAAATTTATAGAGCTGTATGTTATCATCATACTAACTACTGCAAGTCCCATAGGAATTTCATAGCTTATAACCCCAGAAGCAGCTCTTAGAGAGCCAAGGAGCGAGTATTTGTTATTTGATGCAAAGCCAGCTAACATTATGCCATATACGCTTAATGAAGCAACGCCAAGGTACCATAGCATTCCGCCATCAAACGCAACTGCTTGCATTATGTGTTTTACGCCACTTATCGTATAATAATCAGAAAATGGCACTACTGCAATGCTAAGAACACTCATCAAAAATAGCACCATAGGGGCTAGTACAAATAGAAATTTAGATCTAATTCCTTTTGGCGTAAAATCCTCTTTTATGGCTAGTTTAAGGGCGTCGGCTAAAGCTTGAACTATACCACCTAGTCTGATGCCTGCAATACTAGCTCTATTTGGCCCTGGTCTGTCTTGAATGAAAGCAGAGATTTTTCTTTCAAGTAGTACTAAGATCGGTATCAATAATAGTACGAATGATAGTATAAAAACAATCCTAAAAATGGTTAGCCCAATCTCACTCATTTAAAAGCCTTTTTATGTCAAATTTAAAACTTTTATCGCAAATTTTAGCTATGATCTCTTCAATGCAAGGAGCCAAAGGTAAAAATGCTGCTTTAGTGCTTCTTAAAATACCGTCTTTATTTATAGTGTGGCCGTTTCTATGATACGCGCTAGCACAAAGCACATCAGCATCTGCTTTTTGGCTTACCGTGATTATATTTTGAATGTTTAGTTTTATAGGAATTCCTAGATTGAAAACTATAACGTTGTCTTTTAAGGCTTCTAAATTCGTACTTATGCCGAAGTATTCTAAGCCTTTTTTATTTGGAGTTTTATTTGGCGATCTAAGGTTTAGCATATTTCCTTTATCATCAAAACTCTCATCAAAAAAATCATCATATCCATAAATGTTTGCACCAAATTCATTTGCAAACTCACGCGCCGCGTACATCTCTTCTAAAGATAGCGCAGAAGTGACAACAACGTCGAATTTAGCTCTGTTTTGCTCTGCAAAAGATTTTAAATTTAACAGAGCTTTCTCATTTGTATCTTTAAAAAACGGTTGTTCATCTTTATATAAATACCTTCCATAATCGCAGATAAAATGCCCATTTACTTCTTTGTCAAAGCGTGGTCTAAAGCGGTAGATTTTGTGATCTTCGTATTTTTCTTTATGAGAGTCTATGTAGATAGCACATCCTTTTTCGCATCCTTGACAGATAGCCTCGCTAATTTTTAGATGCCAAACACGTTTTTTAAATCTAAAATCACCTGAAGTCATAGCGCCGACAGGGCAGATATCGACGATATTTCCTGCGTAAGGATTGTCTATCTTTCTATCATCAAATAAGCTGATGTGGCTATGTTCTCCACGTCCAGCCACGCCAAGTTCATAAGTTTTAGTGCAAATTTGAGTGAATTTTACACAACGTCTGCATAAAACGCAACGCTCACTATCGTGGATAACCAAGCAGCCAAAGTCCTGTTTTTTAGCTTTTTGTACTTTATCTACAAGCTTTACTTTTGAGTCTTGTTTATCGAATTTCATATAGTATTCTTGCAAGGCACATTCGCCGGCTTGATCGCAGACTGGGCAGTCAAGTGGGTGGTTTATAAACTCAAGTTCTAAAAGTCCTCTTTGAACTTTTCTTGTAAGATCACTATTTATCTTTATTTCCATACCTGCAGTTATAGGCATATCGCAAGCTATTTGCGGACGTTTTTGACCGACGACTTCGATAAGACACATTCTACAGTTTCCACTCACTCCTAAAGCTTCGTGGTAGCAAAAGTGAGGAATTTCGATACCGTACTTTTTAAGCTCCGTTATTAGATTGCCTTTTTCATCTACGCTAAGAGTTTTGCCATCAACAATTATATCAACCATTTTCAGTCTTTCTTAAGATATCGTATAAATTCATCTTCAAATTTAGTTATAAAGCCTATTATCACGTCTTTTACAGCCGGTGCAAATACGCATATAGTCTTACCATCAAGCATAAAACATATATCTTTTAACGTTTGCAAGTCTTTTAAACTGCCTTTGCCATCAACTATCTTTTTTACAACTCTATAAGCCCAGCCGCACCCCTCTCTACATGGTGTGCATTGTCCGCAGCTCTCTTCTGTGTAAAACTCGAGTAAATTTAAAAGTGTTTTTGGCATATCTGTTTTATCGTCAAAAACTATCATTCCCCCAGTTCCCAAAGAGCTTTTAAAATCTTTTAAACTTTCATAGTCTAAAGTGGCTTTTAAAACTTCGTCTTTTGTGAGTACTGCGGCACTTGAGCCACCTGGAATGACTGCTTTAAGATCTCTGTTTTTCCATACTCCGCCACCAAATTCGTTTATAAAATCGATCATTTTAGTGCCAAACGCAGCTTCTTTTACGCAAGGTGTATTTACGCAGCCGCTTATCTGAAATAGCAAAGTTCCTGGCGATTTTTCCGTACCTACGCTCCTATAAGCTTCCCAACCGTTTTTTACTATAAAAGGTACGCTTGCTATGGTTTCTACGTTATTTACAACACAAGGCGAACCAAATAAAAAATCAGGCTCGCTTTTGTCGTGTGGTTTAAGCCTTGGATGACCTCTTTTGCCTTCAATTGACTCTAAAAGTGCTGTTTTTTCACCGCAGATATACGCCCCAGCGCCTTTATAAACTATTATCTCAAGTCCATTTAACTCGGCTTTTGCTTCATTTATAGCATTTTTTAACGAGTTATATTCTCTTTCATACTCGCCTCTAATATAGACATAAGCTATATTTGCACCAAGCGCGTAAGCAGAAATTATAATGCCTTCGATCAGCAAGTGAGGATCTAAATTTAGTATATATTTATCCTTGCAAGTTCCTGGTTCGCTTTCATCGCCGTTTATCACAAGGTAACATTTTTTGGCTTCTGTTTTTTTGGCGTAGGCGATCATATTTTTCCATTTTACACCACAACTTCCACCACCACCACCTTTACCTCTAAGTCCGCTTTTATCGATAGCTTCTACTATAAATTCTCTATCTAAATTCAAGTATTTTTCAAGTTCTAAGTACGCACCGTTTGCTTTTGCTACTTCTATTTTATGAGCGTCTTTTATAGAAAATCTTGCGCTTACTACTTGCATTCTTTTGTCCTTAAATTTTCTATCAGATTTGCGACTTTATCTTCATCTAAAGTATCTATTTGCTCTAAATTGCAAAGCATACAAGGAGCTTTTTCGCAGTATCCAAGACATTCAGTCTCTTCAAGACTAAAAAGTCCGTCTTTGGTAGTTTCTCCAAGTTTTATACCAAGTAAGCTTTCGCAAAGCTTGATAAGCTCATCGCTTCCTCTTAATTTACAGCTTATAGTTCTACAAAATTTGAGCTCAAATTTACCCTTTGGCTTGTCATTTAACATAGCAAAAAAGCTAATGGCTTCTTTAAAAAAGATAGCTCTTATACCTAGCGTTTTTTCTAGGTATTTTACGTCTAAATCATCTATAAATCCATTTTTGCGTTGCACCATCCAAAGAGCTGGAAGAACAAGAGCTCTTTTATCATCTACTTTATTTTTAAGCTCATTTATGCTACGTAACTCTTCATCGCTAAATTTAAAATTCATCTATCTAGCTCCCCTGCTATGATATTTAGGCTACCAAGATTTAGTATGCTATCTGCTATCAAAGAGCCCTCTACCATTTTTGAAAATGCGTTTAGTGCGTAAAAACAAGGCGGTCTGAGCTTTAGTCTATATGGTTTTGTCTCGCCACTACTTAGTATAAAAAATCCAAGCTCTCCGTTTGCGCCTTCACTCGCACTATAATAATGACCACTAGGCAATTTTATACCGTCAAATACAAGTTTAAAGTGATTTATAAGTCCTTCTATACTTCCATAAACTTGATCTTTGGGCGGCAATACAATATCTTTGTCTTTTATGTTTATATCACCGTTTGGTATTAAATTTATAGCTTGTCTTATGATAGATATACTCTCTTTCATCTCAAAAAATCTTACAAACATCCTATCATAGATGTCGCCGCAGCTTCCTACTGGAACGCTGAAGTCAAAACTATCATAAAAATAGTACGGTTTATCTTTACGTAAGTCATATGGAACTCCACTAGCTCTTAAATTTGGTCCGCTAAAGCCGTAGCTTAGAGCGTCAGCTTTACTTATTTTACAAATTCCCTGTGTTCTATCTAAAAATATACGGTTTTTTTCTATGAGAGTTAGAGTATCATCAAGCCCTTTTTCGACGTCTATCAGGTGGGCTTTTAGCTCATCTTTCCAACCTTCATAAAAATCATTTGCCATACCGCCTATTCTTGCAAACGAGTTTGTAAATCTAGCTCCTGTTAGCTTTGAAAGGAAGTTGTAAATTTTCTCACGAGGATTATAAAGATACCAGTAATTTGTAAGCCCACCCATATCCACAAACATAGCAGCCAAACAGACTTCGTGGTCGATTATCCTAGCAAGCTCCCCTAAGATCACGCGCATAAATTTAGTGCGATTTGTTATTTCTACGCCTAAAATTTCTTCTACCGCTTTTGCGTAGCCTACGTTATTTAGTAGAGCTGAGCAGTAGTTTAAGCGATCGGTATATGGGATGATCCCAGCGTAAGTATGATGTTCACAAGACTTTTCAAATCCACGGTGTAAATAGCCTATCTCGCTTACGCAAGAAACGATCTTTTCACCATCAAGTGCGACAAAATTTCTAATAGTTCCGTGAGTTGCTGGGTGAGATGGCCCGATGTTTAAAAATGTATATTTTGTTTTAAATTCATCATTTTCTTCGCTTGCAAGATTATTTCTTTTGAGCTCAAGCTTCATCTCATCAACAAGATCATCGCTAGTATGTAAAACTTGATAAGCATCTATAGGATAGTCTTTTCTTAGCGGATGACCGATGAACTCTTTGTGATTTAGTATGCGTTTTAAGTTTGGATGCCCATTAAATATCACGCCAAACTGGTCAAAACACTCTCTCTCAGCCCAATTTGCGCTCTTATAAATGCTTTGTACGCTTTGTACGCTATCATCAGTATCTACCCAAATGCAAAGTTTTTTGGCGTTTAAACTTCTAAAGATATAATAAACGCTAAATCTTTTTGTTTTATTTAAATTTAGATTATCAACGCCGACTATGTCAAGAAGTATCTCGAATTTAAGCGTTTCTTTTATAAATTTTACGGCACTTAGGAGATCTTCTTTGTCTATCTTTATGCTAAGAAGCGAGTTATCATTACAGGTTTCTAAGACTTTAAATTTAGAAGAAAATTCATCAAACATCTAGTATTCCTTTAAAATCTTTATGCCTATCTCTTATGGACTCTTTGGATATTTTTTCTTGTATAGCTAGAAGCGCATCTATGATAGCCTCAGGACGCGGTGGACAGCCACTTATATAAACATCTACTGGGATTATTTTGTCTATTCCTTGAAGTGTTGTATAGTTATCGTAAAATCCACCACTACAAGCACAAGCTCCCATACTTACAACCCATTTTGGTTCGCACATTTGATCGTAAATTTCTTTTAAGATCGGTGCTTGTTTAAACGAGATCGTTCCTGCAACTAGCATTAAGTCGGCTTGTCTTGGAGAAAATCTTATGACTTCAGCACCAAAACGAGATAGATCGTGCCTTGAAGATACAGTACTCATAAACTCTATAGCGCAACACGCGGTTCCAAAAACCATAGGCCAAAGCGAGTTTTTACGCCCCCAGTTAAATAGCTCATCGACTCTTGTAAGTAAGACGTCATTTTTGATCAGATTTTCTATTCCCATTTTAAGATCTTCTTTTTATAAACGTAAAATAATCCAACAAGCAAAATACCCATAAATATAAACATTTCAATAAGTCCAAAAACACCTAAGTCTCTTAAATTCAGAGCCCACGGATACATAAATACCGCTTCTATGTCAAAGATGACAAAAATAATCGCGACAAGATAGTACTTGACGTTTATGCTTGAGTTGATGCCACCATAAATATTTACTATACCGCTTTCATAGCTTCTATTTTTGGATTTTCCATCCACTTTAGGACCTATCTTTTTTGTAAAAGCAAGTCCGGCTATCAAAGCTAGAATAATAAAAATATAAAGATAAAGACTCAAAAAAAGATCACTATCCAAATTTATATCCTTTGCTTAAGTATTTTGGTGGAAATATTACTATGATTTTACATAATATTGTCTTTTGGGGTTAAATTAGTTTTAAGGTTTAATATTAGAAAAAATTACAGTATGGCTGTTTTTTGTTTTACGTAGAAATTTCAATCTTTTGCCTAGTAAAAAAATGTAAATGAAACAAATTCTAAAAAACAGCGTGAAACGCTCAATATAGGATAAAAAATGATGATAAACGTTATTAGAAATTTTTATGTTTATTTAGATTATACTTAGATTTTGAATTTAATTTAACTTTTGAATTTCTATATTTTTTAAATTTAGATATGATAAAATCAATCAGCTTAAAAATAGGACAAAACGTGAATGATTTTTTAGAGCATAATTGGGGTGTTAAAAAACTTTATATAGATCCGAATTTCAGTATATTTGTAGATGAACAAACTGCTAGTGTGATATTAAGCGTGAGTGCGAAAAATTACGACAGATATATGTTGCTTGAGAGTTTTAAAACCATTTTTGACACGGTTAAACTTGAGTTAAATGAGTATAGCGTCCAGCTTATGCAAACAGGAATACTAAATGGCATAATAAATTTAAAGATCAAATTAGACGAAGTTTTAAACGGACTTGAGGAGCTCAGAAAAAATGACGTTTTGGATTTTATTTCTTTTAAATTTATAAGCGAATATCTTTCAAATTTAAAGCTCGTAGAAAAACAAAATAGCGTTTTAAAAAAAGAAGATCTGACGTTTTATAAAAATATAAATAGTCTAAATTTGATCTGCAATGAGCTTAAAGCCTTAGATGAAAGCCATATAAAAAGGCTAGAAAATGCCGAAAATAGTGCAAACAATTCTAAATTTTATATAGCAGTAACTGGTGTCATAAACGCAGGAAAATCAAGCACTCTAAACGCAATGATCGGTAAAAAAATTCTCGGCGTTTCAAATGTACCAGAGACTGCAAATTTAAGCGTTATAACTTACAGTAAAGATGAGTTTGCAAAAGCAGTGTTTTGGAGTGGAAACGAGCAAGAAAGTATGGGACTTGAGCCTAAAAAACTGCAAGATCTAAAGGTAGATGTAAGCGAGCTCGTAAAATATACAGGTGCCTCAAGTCCGCTCGCGCCTTACGTGAAGCAAGTGATTTTAGGAGTGGATTTACCTATGCTTCGAGATGGAATAAACATCGTAGATACCCCAGGGCTTGATGACGCAGTAATCCTAAGAGAAGAGCTAACAAAAGCTTATATGCAAGAGAGCGACTTTACGCTTCATCTTATGAACGGTGCTCAAAGCGCTACAAAAAAAGATATGAGCTTTATAGTAAATACGTTAAAAAACTCCAAAAGTGGTGGGCTTATAGTGGTTTTGACTCACATCGATAAACTAAGCAGCAATGATCAAGCTGAAGTTTTAGAATACACGAAAAAAAGTATTGCCGCTGAGCTTAAAGAGTATGGATTTGATGAATCTCTTGCTTTGGATGTTAAGTTTTTCTTAGTTTCTGCGGTAAAAAATATCGGCATAGAAAATCTTAAAAATTACCTTTACGAGAGCTTTTTTGGAAGTAACTCTAAAAAAGCAAATTTGATCATAGAAAACTACAAAAAAGAGTTGCTTTACATAACAAGGCTCATAAAAGAAGATGTTGATTTTAAGCTTAGAATGCTCGGCGAAAACAGAGTTTTAGCCAAAGAAACTATGGAAAACTTAAAACTTAGTCTATCAAATTTAGAAGAAGATCTAAACTCTCTAAAAGCACAAATGAACGAATTTATTAAAAAGCTAGACTACTCTTTTAGTGAGCTTAGTTCTCTAAAAAGTATAAGTTCTAAAATAAAAAATAGAATTATAAGCGATGTGAAGTATGCTAGGGATAGAAAACAAAAAGTGAATTTTGATAGGCTTGGAGTTATCTGTGAGAGCGGATTTAACGATATGTTTATAGATCTTTTTAGGGAATTTGGTTTAGTCATAGCTAAAGATATAAACTCGCTTTACGAAACGGCAAGGATTAAATTTAGCAGTGATGATTTTACGCTAAATTTGCCTAAAACCAAAGAATATTTAGATAAGAATTTGCCTAAGTTCAGCTTCACACAGCTAAAGCAAGATCTCTTTTCTGCAGTAAAAAACGTAAGCGATATGGAGATTTTGAGCCAAAAATTGACAACGCTTTTTGATGAGTTTATAGTAAATTTAAATTTACCAAATGAGCTTAAAAAATTAAGCCTTGCTTGTTCTAAAGAGTTTATGGATGGTTTGCAAACTTCACTTCATCAGACATCACAAAGTCTAAAATCGAAAGAAAAAGAGCTTTTAGATATGCTTAGCGTCGCTAAAGCAGATGAGGCGCAGCATAGAGAAGATAGGGCTTTGTTAGAGTCTAAATTTGAAAAATTAGAAGAAATTTACAATAGGATAAGTGCGTGTTAAAAGAATTTATAAAAGAGTATAAAGCTAAATTTGAAATAAGTTTTGATAGTGGTTTTTTAGGGCAGTGGCAAAGATTTCGCGCACTTTTAACAGAGCCTAAGTTTCATCCTAGCAGACAGCTTTTAGCTAGATTAAATTTACTAAACTCTCTAAATCACGAACCGCCACTCATCGCCGTAGTAGGGCAGTTTAGCAGTGGAAAATCCAGCTTTTTAAATGCTCTTTTAGGACGCGAGATCTTGCCTACTGGTGTAGTTCCGGTGACTGCAAAGCCTACTTTTATAAAATACGCTCCAAATTTTATGCTCAAAGCACTTTATAATGATGGCAGCGAAGAGTACAGAGATATAGATGAACTTGCATCTTTTGTAGATCAAAGGCTATCTTTAAAAGGTGTCAAGTCTTTGTATATCTACGCACCAAACGAGCTTTTAAAAAAAGCTAGTTTTATAGATACACCAGGGCTCAACTCAAGAAGTGATGCTGATACGAACGAAACTAAAAAAATACTAAAAGACGCCACCGCGCTTATATGGATAAGCCTTATTGACAACGCCGCAAGAAGCACGGAGCTTGAAGAGCTAAGCTTAGTACCAAGATCTTTAAAGCTAAACTCCATCTGCCTTTTAAATCAAAAAGATAAACTTAGTCAAACTGAGATACAAAATGTTTTAAATCATGCTAGTATTACATACAAAGACTATTTTAGCGGTATTTTCGCAGTCTCATCTAAACTAGAGATAAAAGGGTCTAAGGATAGCGGTTTTGAAAATGTTTTTAAATTTATTGATAGATTAAACGATACAAAGCAGGAATTTATAAAGGCAAAATGCGAAGAATTAAGAGATTCTAGCATCGCACAAAATGCGAAATTTATAAATATATTAAGCGAGTTAGAGACCGTTTTTGATGAGTTTTGCTTGTCGTCAAATGCTAAGTTTGAAGAGCTAAAAAGTGCGTACGGGGATAAATTTAAACTTATGTTTGAAGAGGTAAAGCAAAACTCTTATTTTATTGCAAATGAGATAAATAAATCTTTGATAAGTCAGAAAAAAGAGTATTTCAAAGAAAAAACTACCGTTTTTGGTAAAAAGATCTATGAAAAAGTAGAGTATGAAAGAGTGATCTTAAACTCAGACGAAGTGCTTTCAAAACTCATCTATAATGATGATAAAATGAGCAAAATATTTAGAAAATTCAAAAAAGAGTTAGGAGAGTTTGAGACTGTCATAAAAAGTGACTTAGAAGCTATTTTCGAGACTCTTAAAGATAGGGTTTTGGGTTTTAAAGCCAAATATGAAAGCCTTAGAAAGAGTGATGAGTTTCATTCTGACGTACTTTTTGCCGATATTCGCAAGTTTAGTAGTGAAGTTTATGCACGGTTTTTGAATGAATTTGAAAAAACGCTTTTTAAAAGCTATGCTAAACTCGGACTATTTTTTGAAAAAATCAGTATAAAAATAGCTACAAACTATGAAAACGCTATAAAACTTGCTGTATTTTTCATAGAGCAAAAATGCCTTAAAGCAAGTAGCGATTACGAGAGCGATCCTTTGGCTTTTTCTTTGTACTATCCTAAGCTTGATGAGATAAATGAAAGAGTGCTTGGCTCACTTGGTTACTATGAGTTTGAAAATGAATTTATAGGAAATAGGGCGTTTATCATTAAATTTATAGATGAAATTTCATCTTGCTTTGCGTGTATCAAAGAAGAAAATCTAAAGCATATCAACGACGTAAAAGATATTTATCTTAAAAATATAGATGAGCTAAAAAGTGATTTAATAAAGTAAATTTAATTAGTCACTTTTATGCTTTGCATTAGTTTGTTTATATTTTATTTAATTACTAAAATATAACTATATATTATATTGATATGTGTAAATTTGTAAAAAGAATATTTAAATTTGATCAATATCAAGCATTATAAATGATAAATATGCTATAATTATCAACTATAAGGAAAGATTAAGTTATGTGTAAGTATGTCTTGATATTTTTTCTGTTTACCCAGTTTATTTTTGGTAAGTGCGAGTTATTACAAAAAGCTAGCAATGACATTTTAAGTGTTGATTGTAGCCAAAATCTTATAGCTTATAACGATGGCAAAACGCTATATATCAAAGAAGCTAATAGCGCGAAAAATTTATTTGATCTAAAAGCAGGATCTGATGAGATAAGCGTAGTAAAGATTTATGATCAAAATGTTATAGTCGGTTTTGATAGTGGCTTTGCTATACAAACAAACATCAAAGGCTTTCAAGAAACATTGCTAGATCCTTTAAAAACAGGAGTTTTTGAGCGAGTTACTTCGATAAACTTAATTAAAGATAAACTGATTTTTACCTTAGGCAATAGCCATATAATCATATATGATACTATAAATAAAATTTATAAAAAATCAGACATTAGTCTGAATTCAAAGATAATCGCGACGAAATTTATAAACGGCTCTTTATTCATAGCTTGTTACGATAGAAATCTTTATAAATTCGATCTTGCTACTTTAAAACAAAGTCATATTTTAAAAGCTTCAAATTTGATAACTTCTATAGAAGAATTGCACCAAAAACCACTTATCGGCTTGATAAATGGAAAACTTATCTATGAGCAAAAAATTTATGATGTAACGCAAAATCAGATAAGTGCTTTAAAAGTGAAAGATAAAAATATTTATGTGGGGGATTCTCGTTCAAATTTATATATTTATGATTCTGATTTAAATTTAAAAAACAAAACAAAGATAGGCGATGATACTATTTTTGGAATATTTATTGAGAATGGTGGCATTGTAGTTTTATGGAATGTTACTATTTTCGCCTGTGATTTTAATGGTATTAAGTAAATTGATACAAATCTTTTAAAAAGGAGAGTCTTATGAGTAGTTTTTTAAAAACGCCTCTAGCACTGAGTGCTGGCTTATGTTTGAGCTTAACTTCAATGTTTGGCGCAAACGAACTTGAAACTATCATGAAAGAGCGTAACTTGAGCGAAAAAGATGTTCTAGCAGCTGCTAAAACATATCAGCCAAGCGGTCGTAAGGATGAATATATCGTCTTTAGTTCCGGCGGACAAAGTGGACAAGTTATAGTATATGGTGTCCCATCTATGAGGATTTATAAATACATAGGCGTATTTACTCCAGAGCCATGGCAAGGTTATGGTTATGACAACGAGAGCAAAGCTATATTAAAAAGCGGAGCTATCAGAGGTAAAGAGATAAGCTGGGGAGATACTCACCACCCGAATTTCACTGAGAAAAACGGCGAATACGTTGGAGATTATCTATTTATAAACGATAAAGCCAACCCTAGAATGGCTGTTATTAGTTTGCACGACTTTGAGACAACTCAGATCGTAGTAAACCCTATTATGAAAAGTGAGCACGGCGGTAGCTTCGTTACTCCAAATACCGAGTATGTTATCGAAGCTAGTCAGTATGCAGCTCCTCTTGATAACAACTATCACCCGATAGAAGAGTATGAGGCTGTTTATAGAGGCGCTATAACATTTTGGAAATTTGATTATCCAAAAGGCAAGATAGACGAGAAAAAATCATTCTCACTTGAACTTCCTCCATATATGCAAGATCTAAGTGATGCAGGTAAGGGCGAGTCTATGGGTTGGGGCTTTACAAACAGCTTTAACTCAGAGATGTATACAGGCGGTATCGAAAAAGGACTTCCTCCGTTTGAAGCAGGTATGAGTAGAAATGATACTGACTATATGCACGTTTATAACTGGCAAATTTTAGAAAAACTTGTAAAAGATCCTAAAAATTACAAAATCATAAATGATCATAAAGTTATTCCTATAAGTGTTGCGGTTGCGAATAATGCTTTGTTCTTGATCCCTGAGCCAAAATCTCCACACGGTGTAGATGTAAGCCCAGATGGTAGATACATCATAGTCGGCGGTAAGCTAGATACTCACGCTAGTGTTTATGACTTTAGAAAGATCAAACAACTTATCGACAATAAAGAGTTTGTGGGTAAAGATCCATTTGGTATTCCTATCTTAGATATGAAAAAAACTCTTCATGGACAAGTTGAACTAGGTCTTGGACCACTTCACAACGCTTTTGAAGAAAAAGACGGCATCATTTATACATCTTTGTATGTTGATAGCCAAATCGTGAAATGGGATTACAAAAATCTAAAAACATTAGATAGGGTAAATGTTCATTACAACATAGGTCACCTTGATACCATGGAAGGTAAATCAGCAAAACCTGTTGGTAAGTACGCTTTAGCGCTTGATAAGCTTTCAATCGATAGATTCAATCCAGTCGGTCCGCTTCATCCGCAAAATCACCAACTTATCGATATAACAGGTCCTAAAATGGAGCTTATCTATGATATGCCTATCCCATTAGGTGAGCCTCACGACGTAATTTCTATAGCAGCTAGCAAATTAAAACCTGCTATGACATACAAAATGGGTACAAACTCAAGAACAGGCGAGCAATCAGTCGGTATGACTCTAGCTGGTCAAGAAAGAGTAGAAAGAAACGGTAAAAACGTAACTGTATATGCGACTTTGGTAAGAAGCCACATAAACCCAGAGCATATCGAGGTAAATAAAGGCGATAACGTTACTATCTACTTAACAAACCTAGAGCGTGCTCAAGATGAGACTCACGGTTTTGCAGTTGATCTATATAACGTTCATGCTTCTATCGAGCCAGGTAAAACAGCTAGTGTTAGCTTTGTAGCTGATATGGAAGGTGTTTTCCCTTATTATTGTACTGAGTTTTGTTCAGCTCTTCACCTTGAGATGATGGGTTATTTATATGTAAAAGATCCAAACAAAAAGTACGAGTCTGTTAAAAAAGCTAAACTAAAAGAGCTTAGCCCAGCAGAGCTTCAAGCAGAGTATAAAAAAGTCATCGAAACAAATAAAGCGACTGATGATGTTATCCAAAGTGTTGTTGCATTCTTAAAAGAAAAACACTTCGAGAAATATCCAAAAGTTAAACAACTTGTTGAAGATGCGCTTGATCAATACGGTAAAATAGCCGAAGTTAAAGCAAAAGCCGATGAGGCTTATAAAAAAGGCGATGTAAATGGCGCGATACTTTGGGAATACCAAGTATGGCAATATATGGTAAAAACAGCTGACGTTGGTTTAAGAGCTAAAAATAACCTTACAAAAGCACTTGCAACACCTATGAGCAAAGTTCAAGCTCGTGGCGAAGAAGCGTACCTAAAAGGCGGATGTAATGGTTGTCACGTCATCGGTCAAGTAAGTTCTGGTCCGGATCTAACAGGCGTTTTACTAAGACACGAAAATGCTGAACAATGGGTATTTGATTTCATCAAAAATCCAGCTTCTAAGTATGAAGAAGATTACGTAAAAGCTATGATAAACTACTTTAATCTTAGAATGCCAAATCAACATATGACAGATCAAGAGATCAAAGACATCATCGAATATCTAAAATGGATCGATGAGAATGCTGGTTTAAATTAATTTTAGCTTACCTTTTAGGTAAATTTGAGATCTTTGCTCTATGAGATTATCTTATTTTGAGTTAAAGATCTCAATAGAATTTACCTTAAGGTATATCTGAGATTTGCTTAGATCTAAATTTGGCAAAGTGTTTTTATAAGATGCTTTGCCATTAAACTCAATCAATACATAAATTTAAATTTATCATTAAACTATTTAGTTTAAGGCTAAATTTAAACAAAAAAAGGAAGAAAGATGAAGAAGTACCAAATTTACACCGTGCTAGCGCTTATATTGATGACGATCGGATTTACTATTCCAGTTATCGCATATCACGGAATGGGCGATAAGATAAAAAATGGGGTAAATTTACCTAGCTATGTTTATCCTGTGTATAATCTATACACAAAGATACAATACAAAAACCATCTTATGCCAGAAGATGTTAAATACAACCTTGCAAAGATGATAGAAACTAGGTCTGAAATAGGCGTTCCTAGTCTTCCTATTTGGTATGTTTCACTTGAAGCTCCAAACTATCCAAAAGAGGCATTTCCAGATGGAATCCCTGTGTATTTTCACGTAGATGGATATAGTGGCGATGTGCATGAGATGAATACTATAAATCACTATATCGGAATGTATCCTATGGAACACGGTGGCAACGTTGAGAGAGCTATAGCGCCTTATTATCTACTAGTTGCGACTATATTTATGCTTTTATACCTATACTATGATGGCAAAGGAAACTCTCTTTTACTTATACCTACTATCATAGCTCCGGTGTTATTTATGAGTGCATTTGTAGGTTGGCTTTACTGGTATGGACACAATATGCAAGAATGGGGTGCATTTAAGATCAAACCGTTTATGCCAACAGCCCTAGGAGATGGAAAAGTAGCTCAATTTACAACTCATTCATATCCTACTATAGGCTTTTGGGTGATGATGGCTATGAGCATACTTTGTATTTTAGCTATATTTTCAAAGAAAAAGTATCTAAAAGATAAGGACGCTGCGTGAGAAAAATTTGCTTTTTAGTCTTTGCTTTTAGCATTTGCTTGGCAAATCCTTTACAAGATGCTATAAATAGCGCTAATGACGGAGACGTTATAGAGCTAGGAAGCGGGGTTTATCAAGGAAATATCGTTATCACAAAACCCATAACTATAGATGGCAAAGATAGAAAAGCGATCATAAGAGGAGATGGCGACTCAGATGTTATAAAGATAAAAAGCTCTAACGTCAAGCTTCTAAATTTAACAATTGAAAATAGCGGCTGGTCTCATACTACTATAGATTCTGGTATAAGCTGCGACTCTGCTAATGGCGTAGAGATATCAAACAACTCTTTAAAAGATACTCTTTTTGGTATAAATTTCAAACAATGTAACGCCTCAAAGATAACAAACAATCTAGTTACTTCAAAGCCTGTTGATCTAGGACTTAGAGGAGACGCCATAAGGCTTTGGTATAGCCATGATAATCTAGTAGAAAATAACCATATCTATAAAAGTAGAGATATGGTTGTATGGTATTCGAGCAATAATATCATAAGAAAAAATTACGGCGAATATGGTAGATACTCTTTGCATTTTATGTATGCGGGTAAAAATTTAGTGGAAGAAAATATATTTAAATATAACTCCGTTGGGATATTTTTTATGTTTTCTTCTGGATCTTTAGTCAGAAATAACCAAGTCTTAAGCTCTACTGGAGCATTTGGCGTAGGTATAGGTATGAAAGATACTAGTGATTTTGTGATTGAAAACAACATACTTTCATACAATGCAAGAGGTCTTTATCTAGATCAGTCGCCATTTCAGCCAGAAACTATAAATAAATTTACAAATAATCAAATTTTATACAATACCGTAGGAATTCAGTTTCATGCTACTCAACATAAAAGTATATTTTTAGAAAATGACTTTATAGGTAATATGGAAGTCGCTATAAATGATACTCCGGGATCTAAAATAGCCAAAAACGAGTGGAATAAAAACTATTTTGACGATTATGAAGGATTTGATAGAAATAAAGACGGCATCGGAGATATAGAGTATAAAAGCTTTGCGTATTTGGATTCGCTTTGGCAGTATTATCCAAATTTAAGATTTTTTTATGGAAGTCCCTCAATGAGTATTTTAAATTTTATAGCAAGACTTGCTCCGTTTTCCGAGCCGGAGCTCTTGATCACGGATCCAAATCCAAAAATGGAGCCTCATTATGAATAGAAGGGAATTTGCCGCTTTTAGTATAGTAGCTCTTAGCGGTACAGCCATAACAGGAGTTTTGGTAAATAAATTTCATAAACCAAGACTTCATTTAAGACCGCCAGGTAGTGCAAAACACTTTGAGTCATTGTGTATAAAATGCGGGCAATGTGTCCAAGTATGTCCGTATCATAGTATAGATTTATTAGGCGTTGATGATGGTATAAACTTAGCTACTGCTTATATAGATCCTAGTAAAAGAGGTTGCTATCTTTGCGATCTTTTCCCTTGTGTTCTAGCCTGTCCTAGTGGTGCTTTAGATCACAATACCACGACTATCGCAGACGTAAGTATGGGCGTTGCAGTCGTAAAAGACTTTAGTAAATGTTACGCAAATTTAAACAAGCAAGTTTCATCTAAAGATGTAGAGCATCTGCTTGCTAGAGAAACTTTCAATGAAAGAGAAGAAAAAGCAAAACAGATCATAAGTGATAATGTAGGCAAGGCTTGTTCTTTGTGTATCGATGAATGTCCGGTAAAAGGTGCTATAAAATTTATAGAAATAGACGCAAAACTAGTTCCAAAGATAGAACCGAGTTGTGTTGGCTGCGGAGTTTGCGAGGAAGTCTGCTTTGCTAATGTTATAGAAATACTTCCAGATAAAACTTATAACGAAATTTACAAGGAAAACTCATGAAAAAATTAGCTATATTTACGGTCTGCGTACTGTTTTTTATAGGTTGTTCTGATGAAAAAAATAGACCAGAAACAAAATCCGTAGATCAAAATCAGACTTCTATTACTATCAAAAAAGGCGATGAAAACGCTAGTGGTACAAACAAATGGATCAGTTATGATATGGACGGAGCTAAAAATATCAAATTTGGCATAGGCGATGATAGCAATGAGACTACGAAATCCATCGGAGCTTTAGCTATGAGGCGTTCGCCTCTGCAAAGTATAAATAAAGCTCTCATTCGCGGTCAGCTTAGCAAAAACTTTATCACGAAATGCTCGGCTTGCCATGATGATTATGCAAATGGTATCATAGGACCATCTTTGCTTACAAAAAGTAGTGAAGAGATCTTTGATATGATAAAAGCTTATAAAACAAAGACAAAAGTAAATGTTTTGATGGCTGATCTAGTAAAGCCTATGAGTGATAAAGAGATAAATGGTCTTGCTAATGAGATAAGTGAATTTAATGCACAATTTAGGAGTAAAAAATGAGTATAGGAAAAATAATAGCGTCTATTTTGGGCGTTTTGGTTGTTGCTTTGATGTGCTATATGTTGCTTAGCGGTGATGGTTCATCTGTGGCAAAAGATAGCACACCTAAGGTAGAAAAACAAGAGGTTAAAGTCGTACAAAAAGAGGAAAATAGCTTCCAAACAAGTGATGAGTTAAATAAGATAAAAGAGCTAAAGCAAAGTGTTGCTCCTACAAATGACGGCGTTAGTAAGCTTTATTTAAAAAGCTGCGCTCCATGCCACGCAAAAGACGGTAAAGGCGTGATCGCACCAAGTATAGTCGGTAAAACAAAAGATGAATTACTAGTGTCGCTTCATGATTATAAAGCAGGTAAAATGCCAAATAGTTTGATGAAAGGACTTTTAGACAACATCAGCGATGAAAATTTGACTATTTTGGCTGATGAGATATCTAAATTTAAATAATCGATATGAACAAATATAACGAGCGTCAAACAGTAGCAAACGCCGGTTTTTTCAGTACGTTTATAAGCACGACAAAAGATGGAAAAAAACGCCCGAGTATAAGATTTTACCGTTATTTGAGTATGTTTTTAGTCCATCTCTTTTTTGTTTTGTCTTTCGTAGCCGACGTACAAGTCTTAGAAGGCGATATAACCGGATCTAGAATGATAGGATTTCACTTAGCAGATCCGTTTATCACTACAGAAGTTATACTCTCGCGCAATGAATTTCCTATAAATTTGCTCATAGGCGCGATCACGATTTTATCATTTTACGTGATTTTTGCTGGACGTGCATTTTGTAGTTGGATCTGTCCATATAATTTTTTTGCTGAGATAGCAGAAAGACTCAACGCAAAGTTAGTAAAAAGTAAAGTCATCAAACAAAGAGAATTTGATCCAAAAATCAGATATGTTTTTCTTTTGGCTTTTTGGGTTTTGAGTTTTGTCAGTGGATATTTGATATTTGAGATTTTCAACGTTGTTGGCATAGTTTCTAGATTTATCATATATGGCTATAGCGCGGCTATTTGGTGGGTTATTTTGATATTTTTAGGTGAAGTTTTCTTTAGTAGAAGGTTTTGGTGTAGATATGTCTGCCCAGTAGGAACGTTTTATTCTATCTTATCTAAATTTAGAGCTATAAAGATTAGTTGGAATAAAGAAAAATGCGATCACTGTGCTGTTTGTATGGACGTCTGCATAGTGCCTAAAGTTCTTGAGATGACTAAAGCAAAAAATAAAGATGCAAACGGTACTACATTTAGCGTCGTAAGCGGGGATTGTACGCTTTGTGGAAGATGTATAGATGTATGTCACCAAGATGCGCTTAGCTATGAAAATAGACTAAAAAAATTATTATAAGGACGTGGCTTGATACAAATCAGCAATATAACAAAAAAATTTGGTAACCAAATAGTTCTAAATGATATAAACTTAACCATAAAAGACTCTAGTAAAGTGCTTATAATGGGTCAAAACGGAGCTGGAAAATCAACCCTTATGAAAGCGATACTAGGCGAACTAGTTTGTGATAAGGGAAGCATAACTATAGATGGTATAGATCCGGTAAAAGATAGGAAAAACGCTCTTAGATTTTTAAGCTTTGTACCGCAAATGCCGCCTCCTCTTAGGCTAAAAGTATCTGAAATTTGCGAGTATAGTATAAGCTCGACTAGCTCAAGCCTAGATGATATAAAAATGTATTTAAGAGAGCTAGAGTTTGACTATGATAGCGAATGCAAGAAACCGTTTTATAAACTTTCAGGTGGTATGAAACAAAAAGTTTTGATAGCCATAGCGCTTGCAAGGCACTCAAAAACTATAATGTTTGATGAGCCAACGGCAAATCTAGATCCAGAAGCCAGAGATAAATTCTTGCAAATTTTAGGTTCTAAATTTAAAGATCATACGCTTATTTTCATATCTCATAGACTAAGTGAAGTAAAAGGTATAGTAGATAGAGTCATAGAAATGGATCTTGGAAATGTGATAAAAGACAGTAAGGACGCGCAATGAAAAATCTACTTTTGATAGCAAAGATCGACATAAAAGAGTCGTTTCGTTCTAAATGGTTCTTGCTTTATTTATTTGCTTTTGCAGGGCTTATAGCTACGTTTTTTGTAACAGGGGTAGTAGATAGTAGGGTTGCTGGATTTAGTGGGCTTACTAGAATGCTTTTGCTTTTTATCCAAATTTGCATTATCATTTTACCTATATTTATCCTTATAACAACAGTTAGAAGCATAAGTTCTGATAGAGAAGCTGGTGCTCTTGAGTATCTGCTTAGTTTTCCTTTGTCACTAAAAGAGTATTATTTTGGTAAGGCTTTAGGTAGGGCTTTTACGGTATTTTTACCTATGCTTTTGGCTTTGGTTTTATCGCTTTTTATAGCAATATTTAAAGGCGCTACTATCCCTTGGGATGTGTTTTTTTACTATACGTTGTTGCTTTTGGTTTTGTCTTTTGTATTTTTATCGTTTGGTTTTTTGATATCAAGCCTTATAAAAAGCAGCGAACTTGGTCTTGGATTCTCTTTTTTGTTTTGGTTATTTTTGTTGGCGTTTTTAGATCTTGCTCTTATAGGGCTTATGATGCAAAGTTCTGTAAATGAAAATATCATATATATCATATCTTTAGCAAATCCTGTGCAAATTTTTAGGATAGCGGCGATTAGCTTGTTTGATCCAAATTTGGCTGTTATCGGACCGGCTGCGTATTTTATACTCGATGGTTTTGGAAGAGTCAGCTTTTTGATTTATTCTGTGATTTATCCTATAATACTCGGAAGTATTTGTTTTATTTGCGGATATTTATGGTTTTGTAAAAAGGATTTGGTATGAAAAAAATTATATTTTTTATATTATGTTTTGGTTTGGCTTTGGGTGCAAATTTAAAAGACAGCGAATTTTTTAAAGACGTAAATTCTACTTGTCCTATTAAATTTATAGATGTATTTTCTCATCCTGATTGGATATCTGTTTTGGAGTATAAAAATGGTGAGAAAGTTCTTTTTAGCTCAGTCAAACCTATGTTTCATTATTTTTACGTTAGCTCATATAAGCACATCTCACCGCTTAAAAAGATGTACGTTACGGACTTTAAAACAAAAAATTTAATAGATGCGAGTGATGCTTTTTATGTTTTTGGTAGTCGCATAGTAAGTGCTAGTGGAGATGATCTAATACCGTTTTCAAGTATGGAAGATGCTAAAGAATTTATGGATAAAAACTCAGGACATAAGATACTGAAATTCAATGAGATAACAAAAAAATTGATCGATTATTTAGACTAAAGGTAAAATATGAAAAAAATTCTTTTACTTTCATTTGTAGGTGTCACGTTAGGTCTTGTTTTTGCTTTTATTTTTAATAGTCCAACTAAAACAAGCAACCGCGTAGTAGCCCAGTCAAACATAACTTGCGATCTAAATTTAGATAGTTGCAGTGTTCAAAAAGATGGTAAAACAATAACTTTTTCTTTCTATCCAAGACCTCTTAGCGCTATGACGCCAGTAACTCTTAAAGTAGAGGGGCTAGGCGGCGAGTATAAAAATTTAAACGCTCAAATTTATGGTATAAACATGGATATGGGAACCATAAAAGCGGCGCTTGAAAAAAGGTCAAATATCTATATGGGAAGTATCGTTCTTAGCTCGTGCGTAGTTGCTGTGATGAACTATCGCTTAGAGCTTTATGAGGGCGATAAACCACTTGGAATTTACATCGACTTTGATCTTAGGAGCTAGATTTTAGTATAATACACATAAAAAGGAAATTTATGCGTATAAGAATTTACTATGAAGATACCGATGCTGGTGGGATAGTTTACCATTCAAACTATATTAAATTTTGTGAACGTGCTAGGAGTGAGTTTTGTTTTACAAACGGTGTCAAATTTAGCAAAGATAGACACTTTGTTGTTACGAAAATACTTGCTAATTATATCAAGCCCGCAGTTTTAGGCGATATGATAGATGTAAAAACTAAAGTAAATAAAATCGGCAAAGCAAGTATGATCTTAGATCAAGAAATTTTCAGAGTCGCTTCATTAGAAACTCAGTGTTTTGAGCTGCTCTTCACAGCTCAGATAACAGTGGCTTTTATGTGTCATGGACGAGTAGGAAAGATGGGTGATGAACTTGCTTCGCTATTTGCGTCTAAGCTGTAAAAGCCAAATTGATTGCTTTTCATTATCTTTGTATCATAAATAACTTGATTGTTTTGCACTTTTTCATCAAACAGTGAGCTTGCGTCACTATTTATAAATTTAGTATAGATATAATCAAACCCGAAAGTAGATGAATAAGCAACCCAGTCGTACTCTATGTTTTGTCCTAAGATGGCGTTATTTGAAATGATCTCATCGTCGATTTTAGATATGGAGTTTGCTATGTACATATTTTTTCTATCATTTGGTTGAGTTAGGCTCAAAAGAGCGTTGTTGTAGTTGATCTGAGTTGAAAGTAAAGTGTTTGGATTTAGATCAAATACTCTAAATTGAGAGCTAAGAAGCGCTGTTTTTATGAGAGGAGTATTTAAAAATATAGACGAGTTTCTAAGTCTAGAGTTGTTTTCAAGAGTAGGTTTTAGATCAAGCTTGTTTCCGCTTATCTCTTTTGTGTATACTGGCGTACTAAGGTTGTTTATATAGCTGTTTAGCATATTTCCTAGCCTACTACCGTCGTTAAATACGGCTATTTTTTGGTTTGAATAAGAGAGTAGTTTTTTTATCTGATCTTCATAGTCGATACCACCAAATATCAAATTTTTTGCTGCTAAATTTGTTGTTTTTGAATTTATAGTAGGTATATAAAATATCATATCTGAATATTTTGGATCTGAGATGACGTTTAGTCCGGTGTTTGTTAGCGGAGCTATGACATATCTAAAGCCCCCAGCTCTTGCTTTTAGTAGAGCAGAGTCGATATTTGCACTCGTTTCATTTTGAGATAGGAAGAATTCGATATTGCTACTAAGACCTCTTTTAATAGCGTATGACAATATAGCGTTTGTAACTATGATAGAGTAACTTTTTATGACTTGTTCTGGTAGTAAAATGGCTATTTGCACTTCTGCGGTTGATGGATTATAAAAATCATTTCCTGAATTCAAAAATACAAAAAAGTTTCTAAGCTCTTCATTTGCCTGTTTTTCATCATATCTTGTTAAAAAGCTTATATAAAGTTCGTCTTTTATAAGTTTTTCAAGGCATTTTGTATCACAAATTTGTGGATCTAAATTTATATAAAAAATTTGAGCAGGCGGGATATCTGAGAGTTTTTGGGTTTTTGCAAAAAGTATGGCTATGCTTATAAATAAAACTACTATTTTTTTCATTCATATCCTTTTAATTTTTCTAAATCTTTTTTAAAATCATTCATATAGCTTGGATTTTTCTTTATCCACTCATGCGAGTAAGTCGGGAGTATGAAATGATCTTTGAACTCAAAGATCCCGCCCCTTACGCTTTCAAACGCACAAATGCATTTCGTAATATAAAAAAACGTCTCTTGCCCAAGTGTCACTATGATCTTTGGTCTTACTAGTTTAAGCTCGTGCTCGAAATACATTTTGCATTGTTCATACCAAAGTTCTTTATCTAGTCCTGAAGTTTTGCATTTTATCAAAAACGTAAAATAGACAGCTTTTTTATCTATATTTACTTCTTCTAAAACTTTAAAAAGTTCATCATCTATGGCAGATCCGGTTTTATCGCTACTTGAATTTGGACTTTTGGCAACTAACATTATATTTGAAGCGCCTTTGCCCAAAACAGCGTGAGTTCTGCTTTTGCAAAGCTCACAGAGATTGCAATTTTTTATGTCTTTATTTAAGATATCTAAATTTAAAAAACCATTTTTTTCTATTTTCGGATTATAAATTTGGTTTTTATCTATAAATTTATACCCGAGAGCTTTGTAAAAATAGAGGCTATAAAGTAAATTTTGGCTACTCATCGTAATACTATCTAAAAGCTTTTTAAATACATATAAATTTAGATATCTGCTAGTTTTATCAAATTTTGACCATCAACTCTTAGGCTGATCCATTCATCAAGCGTTTTTGCACCTATTTTTTTATAAAATGCAAGGCTTGGCTCATTCCAGTCTAAACACGCCCATTCTAGTCTACCGAGATTTTCATTTATACAAATTTGAGCTAAAGTTTTTAGTATTTTTTTGCCTATGCCTTTGTTTCTAAATTCTTTTTGTATGTAAAGATCTTCGAGATAAATTCCGCCTTTTCCTAGAAAAGTAGAAAATGAATAAAAATAAATAGCGTATCCTATTATATTGTTTTTATATTCGCAAACAAGCGCTTTTGCGTATTGTTTTTCAAAAAGAGATTTTTCGTAATCATCTTTCGTAAAAGTGATTTGATCTTCCATATTTTCATATTTTGCTAACTCTTTTATAAGATTTATTATGGAGTCTAGGTCTTCTTTTTTCGCTTCTCTTATTTCAAACATAATGTAGCCTTTTTTGGAATTTAAGGCTACATTATATCATTTTTTAGGTTAATATTATAAGTCTTATTAGCCCAGTCTTTCACCGTGGCTTACTATATCTAGTCCTTCTCTCTCTTCGTCTTTAGATACTCTTAGCCCTATAGTTTTATCTATTATCTTTAGTATGATGTAACTTATGGTTCCACTATATATGACAGTGATGACTACGCCTATTATCTGAGTGCTTATGCTTCCTGTAGCTCCACTTATAGCTTCGTCGCAAAACACGCCTGTTAAAACGGCTCCTACGATCCAGCCGATTCCGTGTATGCCAAAAGCATCTAAACTATCATCATAATTTAGCTTTCTTTTTACTACAGTAACTGCGTAATAACAAGCTATAGCAGTAAGAATTCCTATAGCCAAAGCCCCGCTAGTTCCTACAAATCCAGCTGCTGGAGTTATACCTACTAGTCCGCAAACAGCTCCACTTGCAAATCCAAGAGCAGATGGCTTGTTCTTATAGATGATCTCTAAGACCATCCAAGTAAGTGCGCCTATAGCTGTTGCGACTTGAGTCGTAAGCATAGCCATACCGGCTCTTGCGTCCGCTGCTACTGCGCTTCCTGCGTTAAATCCAAACCAGCCAAACCAAAGCATCGCAACGCCGATGAGTGTTAAGACTAGATTGTGTGGAGGCATAGCTTCTGTTTTATACCCAAGGCGCGGTTTTAGCATAATAGCTCCTACTAGACCTGCTATACCAGCATTTATATGTACCACGGTACCTCCTGCGTAATCAAGTACGCCATGACTAGCCAGCCAGCCGCTTCCTTCCCAAACCCAGTGAGCAGTCGGTGCGTAGACTGCCAAAACCCAAATGGCTATAAATAAACATAAGGCGCTAAATTTGATCCTTTCGGCAAAAGCTCCTGTTATAATAGCGCAAGATATAATGGCAAAAGTCATTTGAAATACGATAAATACGGATTCTGGTATAGAGCTTGCATTTGGATGTACGCTTAAAAGTGCGTCACTACTAACAACGCTTACTCCGTTTAAAAATAACCTATCAAATCCTCCTACAAAAGAGTTTCCTGACGTAAAAGCTATAGAGTATCCTATGACAACCCAAAGCACGCTTACTATGGCTACTGTAGTATAGTTTTGCATCATAGTAGCTAGGATATTTTTCTTTCTGATCATTCCTGCGTAAAACAGAGCGATACCAGGCATAGTCATAAATAAAACCAAAGCAGCACTTATCAGTATCCAAGCAGTATCGCCGCTATTTATCTTATCAAATGAAGTCATCCAATCGTCTGCGCCAAAAAGTGGAGCTAAAAATATCGATAAAATTGTGATCTTTTTCATTTCTCTCTCTCCTATAGTGCATCGCTACCGCATTCGTTTGTGCGTATTCTTATGACTTCTTCTAAATTTGTGATAAATATCTTTCCATCCCCAGTAGATCCTGTTTTAGCAGAAACTATGATAGCATCAACGATCTTGTTTGCATCACTATCTGCTGCTGCTATTTCTACTTTTAGTTTCGGTACGTAATTTACCAAATACTCAGCTCCACGATAATTTTCTATGTGACCTTTTTGCTTTCCGTACCCTTTCACTTCTGTGATAGTTATGCCGCAAACACCTATTTTGTCGAGCTCACTTCTAACATCCTCAAGCTTATGAGGTCTTATGATCGCTGTTATAAGCTTCATTTTTTCCACCTTTCAAATTAGATTTTCGAAATTGTATATAAAATATTATAAAAGAAAACTTAAATTAAAAAAAATAATTAGTAAAATTAAAATTTACTTTTGATGAGCTATCATTATCCGCAAAATTTAATTTAAAAGGTTTTTTAAGTAATGATTTGATAAAATCCAAAACTTAATTTATGACAAAAGGAAAGTTATGAAAAGAACTTATCAACCACATAAAACTCCTAAAAAGAGAACACATGGTTTTCGCGAGAGAATGAGAACTAAAAACGGAAGAAAAGTGCTAAATGCTAGACGTGCAAAAGGTAGAAAAAGATTGGCTGCGTAGCAGTAGTAGGCAAACTTGATTATAGGTAGGTTTGGCTCTATTAGCGATAGCAAGGAGTTTATGCATGTATATCAAAATGCTAAAAAATGGCATTGTGATTGTGCGGTTGTGTATTTTTTGGAGTCTAGTTCTACTAAATTTGCTGCAATTGCCAGCAAAAAAGTAGGAAAAGCAGTGATCAGAAATAGATCAAAAAGACTTTTAAGGTCTGCTTTTTATAGTTTTGGCAATGAGCTAAAAGATGGCGTTTATATTTTGATAGCAAAAGCAGGGCTTGAAAAATTACCATACGATAGGATTCAAAAAAGTTTAAAATGGTCTTTAAAGAAAGTAAATTCCATATTATGATTTCAAATTTTATAAAAATATCTGTATGGAATTTCGTCATTTTATATAAAAAATACTTTTCTCCAGCATTGCCGGCGACTTGCCGCTACTATCCAACCTGTTCAGAATATGCTTTGTGGCAACTAAAATATAATAATACTTTTTATGCTATAGTTGCTATTTTTTTAAGGATTTTAAGGTGTAATCAGCTGTTTCGTGGCGGCATAGATTATCCGATCGTAAAGAGAAAATTTGCGCCTTATACTATCTTTTCAAAAAATAGGTTTAGCAGACTGAACTTTTGGTTTGTTCCTTATGGAAAAGATAGATTTTATATTATAAAAGTATTTGATTCATTAAAGGAAACATAGTGTTTGATCAACTCTCAACCCAAAAAAGACTTCTTATAGCAACGGCTATCTCTATACTATTTTTTATCGCTTATGATTATTTTTTTATACCAAAACAACAAATCGCAGATATAAATACAACCACTACTACGGCGTCAAATGCTCCAAAAACAGACGCAGCAAATGATATAACAAAAGAAAATGCACCTATCTTTACTAGTAAAAGTATAGTAAGTATCAAAGGCAAGACATACAACGCTACGATAGACGAACTAGGTAGGATTAGTACTTTCGTACTTGACGAAGCTAAATTTAAAAACGAATCTGGTGAGCAAATATCTTTGATAAGTCCAAAGAACTCTCCGCTACCTTTAGAGGTTAGATTTTCTGATAAGGCATTAAACGATGCAGCTTTTAAGACAAATTATGTAGCCAACATTTCAGAAGTGGATGCTGCAAATGGAGCTGCTAGCGTTACGCTAACTCAAAACTTAAATGACTTGATACTTACAAAAACTATCACGTTTTATCCTCTTGGCTCTTATGATGTAAAAGTTGAGCTCAGTAAAAATGAGGACTATTTTATAACCCCAGGATTTAGACCAGACGTTATAGCAGACGGTTATACTGTGCATGGAACGCTTGTTAGAAAGGCAGATGGTAGCCTAGATATCTTAGAAGATGGAGATATAAAAGGCGATGAAAGAATACCAGGAGCTGATATAGTAGCTAGTAGTGATAGATACTATACTGCTTTATTTTTTGAAACTAATAAAACTTTAGACGTTTATATGCAAAAAGATGCGAAAGATAATACTATAGCTTTTGTAAGAGGCACTCAAAATTTCAGTGCAAAAGGCTATATAGGACCAAAAGATCATAAAATACTAAAATCCATAGATCCAAATTTAATAGATGTTATAGAGTATGGTTGGTTTACTTTTATAGCTAAACCTATGTTTTTACTGCTTAGCTGGTTACATACTTATATAGGAAATTGGGGTTGGGCTATCGTAGCTATGACTCTTATAATAAGAATAGTACTATTTCCTTTGACATACAAAGGTATGGTTTCTATGAATAAACTAAAAGATCTTGCTCCAAAAATGAAAGAGATCCAGACAAAATACAAAGGCGATCCGCAAAAAATAAATGCTCACGTTATGGAGCTTTATAGGAAAAACGGTGCAAACCCTATGGGTGGTTGTCTTCCTATATTGCTACAGATCCCTATATTCTTTGCTATATATAGAGTTTTGTTGAACGCGATAGAGCTAAAAGGGGCTGAGTGGATACTATGGGTAAAGGATCTTGCGATTATGGATCCGTACTTTGTGCTTCCTGTACTTATGGGTGTAACTATGTTTGTTCAACAAAAGATCACCCCTACAAACTTTACTGATCCTATGCAAGAAAAGATTATGAAGTTTTTACCTTTGATATTTACATTTTTCTTTGTAACTTTCCCAGCCGGACTTACGCTTTATTGGTTTATAAACAATCTTTGTTCTGTTGTGCAACAAGTTTTCGTAAATAAAATCTTTAAAAAACACAAAGAGCAAGCTGCTTTGGAGAAACATCATGAAAACAACTGAAGTAACTGCGCCAAATTTAGAAGCGGCTTATAAACAAGCCGCAAAAGAGTTGGAATGCTCTGTGATGGAGCTTGATATAGAAATACTTCAAAGACCAAGAGCTGGGATATTAGGTATGTTCCATAAAGATGCTATAGTGCGTGCTTCATACAGCGATAAAAGACAAAAAGAGCATTATAAACTAGGGCAAAAGACAGAACATCTAGATAGAAAAAAAGATAAGAAAAGACGCAAACCACATAGCGAAAAGCCTATAGCCGAGGCGCAAAAAGAACCAGAACCGATCAAGCAAGTAAGACAAAAAAAACTCGAAATGGATAATTCTATCTTCGATACGTTTCATAAAAGCGATGAAAATGAAGTCGTAGAAAAAAAAGAGGCTAAAAAGCAAAATCCTATATCGCAATATTTATTAGATCGTATCAAAGAAGGGCTGATAACTATTTTTAAAGTCAGTTGCTACAACATAAATGTAGTAGAAGTCAGCGAGTTCGACGAAGATACTGTATTTATAAAGCTAGACGGAGAAGACGCGGCGCTTCTCATAGGAAAAGAAGGTTATAGATACAAAGCGGTTTCTTATATACTTTTTAATTGGATAAACTCAAAATATAACTTAAATATTCGTTTGGAAATAGCCCAATTCCTGAAAAACCAAGAAGCTGGAGTAGGCGCGTATTTAGTTAGTGTTATAGAAAGAGTGGAATCTTCAGGCAGAGCTCAGACAAAACCGCTTGATGGCGTACTTGTGAAGATAGCTTTAGAGCAGCTTAGAAAGCGTTTTCCAGATAAATATGTAGGTATAAAAACTAGCGATGATGGTCGCTATGTTATCGTAAATGATTTTTACAAAAAATGAATATAGTCGCACTTGCTACTGCTTATGGAGTAGGTAGCATATCTATCATAAGGCTGAGCGGAGCGAACTCTTATGAGCTTGCTCTAAAGCTTTGTAAAAAACCACTCACACCAAGACAAGCGCATCTTAGAAAATTATATGATAGTGAATCTAATTTTTTAGATGAAGCTATCGTCATATATTATAAAGCACCTTTTAGTTTTACCGGAGAAGATGTTGTGGAGTTCCAAACTCACGGCGGTTTAGTAGTAGCAAATTTAATCATAGATGAGCTTTTAAAGCTAGGCGCTAGAGCAGCTGGTCCTGGAGAATTTAGCAAAAGAGCTTTTTTAAATTCAAAAATGGATCTAGCCAAAGCAGAAAGCATACAAGCCCTGATAAATGCTAGAAGCGAGGGTGCGGCTAAGATACTAGCTAGAGTAATGAATGGTGAGCTTAGCAATTTTGTAGGTTCGCTCAGAGATGAGTTAATAAAGATCCTAGCTTATACCGAGACTTGCATAGACTACGCCGATGATGATCTACCTGCCGATATTTTAGATAAGACTAAAGAGTTTTTACTAAGTGCGAGTAAAAAATTAGAACATATAGTTCATATATCAAATTCAAAAAAAGGTTTGATAGACGGCTATAAAGTCGCTATCATAGGCAAACCAAACGTCGGTAAAAGCTCTATACTAAACTCATTGCTTCACTACCAAAGAGCTATCATAAGCGACATCCCAGGAACTACTAGAGATACCATAGAAGAGCAGATCAAAGTAGGAACTCATCTTGTTCGCATCATCGACACAGCAGGCATCAGAGAGACAAAGCAAAATATTGAAGCCATAGGCATAGAATACTCAAAAAAAGCGGCAAATGAGGCAGATATTGTATTTTGTGTATTTGATAGTTCAAAGAAAAGTAGTGAAGAAGACACACAAATACTAAATTTTATATCGAATTTAGATAAAAAAGTCATTTACGTCTTAAATAAAGCCGATCTTGATTTTAAATTTGATATAGATTTGGACGCTATAAAAATATCGGCTAAAACAGATACTACTGCTTTAAGCTTAGCACTTGAAGAGTATCTAAATTCTCAAGATACAAATGAGATAATGCTTAGTTCAAACCGTCAAATAGCATCTTGTGAAGAGGCAAACGCAGCTCTTCTTAGAGCTTTTGATCTGTTAAATGAAAACCAGCTTGAACTTTTTGCTTATGAGCTAAATTTAGTAATCGAAAAAATAGGAAGTATCACTAAAAAAATGGAAAATTCAGAACTACTTGACGCTATGTTTAGTAATTTTTGTTTAGGAAAATAAATTTATAAAAAAAAGGGGAGCAATATGGATGAAAAAACGATAAAAGCACACAAAATAAGCGACGCTGAATATACTAAGATATTAGAAATTCTAGGCCGTGAACCAAACCTACTTGAGCTTGGTATATTTTCTGCGATGTGGAGCGAGCATTGTAGTTATAAATCGAGTAAAAAATACCTAAACGGTTTTCCGACTAAAGCTCCTTGGGTTTTGCAAGGACCTGGCGAAAATGCCGGAGTTATAGACTGCGGTGATGGCGTAGCAGCCGTGTTTAAGATGGAGAGTCACAATCATCCTAGCTTCATCGAGCCTTATCAAGGAGCTGCGACTGGAGTAGGTGGTATCTTTAGAGATGTTTTTACTATGGGAGCTAGAGTCGAGGCTAGTCTAAACTCACTTAGATTTGGCGATATCAAAGGTAAGAGCAAGATAAATAAACATCAAAGATATCTCGTAAAAGGTGTTGTAAGTGGTATAAGTCACTATGGTAACTGTATGGGAGTTCCTACAGTGGGCGGCGAGACTACTTTTGATGAGAGTTTCAATGGAAATATCTTGGTAAATGCTTTTGCGCTAGGACTTTGTAAAAGTGATGAGATATTTTACGGTAAGGCTGAGGGCGAGGGCAATCCAGTTATGTATGTAGGCTCAAAAACAGGTCGTGACGGGCTAGGTGGTGCAGTTATGGCAAGCGATAGTTTTAATGAAGAAAACAAAAGCCTACGTCCGACTGTTCAAGTAGGAGATCCATTTGCCGAAAAACTTCTTATGGAGGCTTGTTTAGAGCTATTTAAGTACGACTACGTAGTAGGTATCCAAGATATGGGCGCAGCAGGACTTACTTCAAGTAGTTTTGAGATGGCAGGACGTAGCAGAAGCGGTATGAAAATGTATCTTGATAAAGTTCCTATGAGAGAAGAGGGAATGACTCCTTATGAGCTTATGCTTAGTGAAAGTCAAGAAAGAATGCTGATCTGTGCTAAAAAAGGTTGTGAAGAGCAGATAAAAGCTATATTTGCCAAATGGGATCTAAGTGCTGAAATAGTAGGGGAAGTGACAAATAGCGGTATTATGGAGCTATTTTGGCATGGAGAACTAGTAGGAAATATCCCGGTAAATCCGCTTAGCGAGGCCGCTCCTATTCTTGATCGTCCTACGAAAAAACCGGCTTATCTTGATGAGATAAAAAATATTAAACTAGAGGATTATCCTAAATTTGACAATAACGACGCTTTTATAAAGCTATTAAAAGATCCAAATATTTCTAATAAATCTTTTATTTATGATCAATACGACGCCAACGTAGGTACAAACACTATCAAAAAACCGGGATTTCTAGGCGCATCTAGTATAAGGATAAAAGGTACGAACAGAGCTATAAGTATGGGCGCTGAGTGTAATACCAGACATAACTATGTAAATCCTAAAATCGGGGCCGCCGCCGCAGTAGCTGCAAGCGGTAGAAAAGTTGCTATGAGTGGCGCCACTCCTCTAGCTATAACAGATTGTTTAAACTATGGAAACCCGCAAAATCCTGAGGTTATGTGGCAGTTCGCAAATGGTTGCGAGGGCATAAAAGAAGCGTGTAAAGCCTTAAATACGCCAGTAGTCAGTGGAAATGTTAGCCTTTATAATGAAACTGATGGAGTGAGTGTTCAGCCAACTCCAGCTATCGTAACTGTGGGCGTAAATGATGATGTAAATAGGAATTTGACTAGTATTTTTACTAAAGAAAATACACCAGTTTATCTTTTAGGTAAAACAACAGGGGAATTTGGCGGAAGTCTTTATATGAAAGCCATTTATAACGTTTGTGGTGGAGAGCTAAAGGATATTGATTTTAAAGCTGAGAGAGCTCTTTGGGATCTTGTCATAGAGGCAAATAAAAGCGGAATTTTAGAGTTCGCGAACTCTATTGGTGTTGGTGGTGTGGCTATAACTTTGGCTAAAATGAGCGCTGTTAGCGGATTTGGATTTGTCGGAAAAACAAACTTTAAAGATACTAGATATAACTTTGATGAGAGTTTCTCAAGATCTATCGTAGGCGTAAAAGATGAGGCTAAGTTTGAGCTTTTAGCTGCTAAATTTGGAGTTGAAATTCAAAAAATCGGCTTAACCAACAAAGATAAATTTGAGTTAGACGATATAAATTTAAGCTTAGAAGAGATGAGAAAAATTTATTTTGATGAGTTTGTTTCTATCATAAAGAGTGAAGAATAATGAATATTCTTCTCGTCTTTTTGGCTGCTATCATTTTATTTTATGCTTTAAGTAAAGGGTATCTTTCGAAGCCTGCAACACCTAAGAATTTTGCGCTACTTGACGCTAAATTTTTGATCAGGCTTTTGGCAAAAGTAGCAAAAAGTGACGGTATAGTAGATAAAACAGAAGCTTCATATATCACTTTGGTTTTAGACGATATCTGCTCAAAACTCGGTAATGATAGTATCAGATATGAGTTAAAACAAATTTATACACAAGAAAAAGACAGTAAAACTAAAGCATTTGATATAGCTCTTGAGTATAAAACGCTTTTAAATTTAAAAGAGCAGACTTGTATAAATTTGGTTGTGTTCTTTTTAAATTTAGCTTATATAGATGGTGAGTTTAGTGATAGTGAAAGAAAAACATTGATCCAAATTTGCGATGGTTTTGGGCTAGGCAATGATCTTTGTGAACAACTTTTTACTAAGTTTGGAACTGAATTTGAGCTAAGATATAAAAATACTAATGATTTAGATCCTTATAAGATCTTAGAAATTAACAAAGACGCCAGTTTTGATGAGATAAAAAAACAGTATAGAAAACTTGCTAAACAAAATCATCCAGATTTCTTAGCAGGAGCGGACGAAAAAGTTATTAGTAACGCTACAAAGAGACTTCAAGAGATAAATGAAGCTTATGCAGTTTTAAAAGCTAAATTTGAAAAATAGATATTAAATTTAAAAAAGGAGAGATTTATGAGAGCGCTTATCAGTGTGAGCGATAAAAGCGGGATCGAGCATTTTGCAAAAGGACTTGAAAGCTTAGGTTTTGAGATTTTGAGTACCGGTGGAACTTATAAAGTATTAAAAGAAGCAAATTTAAAAGTGGTTGAAGTCAGTGATTATACCAAAAGTCCTGAGATGTTTGAGGGTCGCGTAAAGACTTTGCATCCAAAAATTCACGGCGGAATTTTACATAAAAGAGATGACGCTAACCACGTAAAACAAGCAGGTGATTTCGGTATAGGCGCTATAGATTTAGTTTGCGTAAATTTATATCCGTTTAAAGAGACTACTATCCGCACTGATGATTTTGGTGAAATCATCGAAAATATTGACATTGGCGGCCCTGCTATGGTAAGAAGCGCGGCGAAAAACTTTAAAGACGTCATTATCGTAACGGACGTAAATGACTATGACGCGGTTTTAGAAGCTCTAAAAAATGGTAGTGATAGCTACGAGTTTAGACTAGATATGATGATAAAGGCGTTCGAGCACACCGCTAGTTATGACTCTATGATAGCAAACTATATGAACGATAGATTTAAAAGCGGTTTTGGCGAAAAAAGATTTATAAGCGGCTCAAAAGTGTTTGAGTGCAGATATGGCGAAAATCCTCACCAAAAAGGCGCTGCTTACGAGTTTGATAGCTTTTTGAGTTTAAACTTTACTCAGTTAAAAGGCGAAGCAAGTTTCAACAATATGACAGATATCAACTCAGCTGTTTCTATCGCTAGTAGCTTTGGCGACGCTCCTGCGGTGGCTATCTGCAAACACGCAAATCCTTGTGGTTTTGCTATCGGTAAAGATGTTTTAGATAGCTATGAAAAAGCTTTGAAATGTGACCCTGTGAGTGCATTTGGCGGAGTCGTAGCGATAAATGGAACTCTTACCAAAGAGCTTGCACTTAAGACTAAAGAGATATTTATAGAAGTCATTATCGCTGCAAATGTCGAAGATGGTGTTTTAGAAATTTATAGCGATAAAAAGCGTACAAAGATCTTTACTCAAAATAACAAATACCTTGTCCTCTCAGGCGATAAATGGGATTTTAAGCATATAGATGGCGGTTTTGTGTTCCAAGAAAAAGATTATGTGAAGGATGATGAAGTTACTAATGCAAAGTTAGTAACCAAAAAACAAGCTGACGTTAGCGAGCTAAACGACTTAAAGATCGCATGGAAGATAGCTGCGCTTACAAAATCAAACTGTGTAGTTTATGTAAAAGACGCTACGCTTTTAGCTATAGGTATGGGTATGACAAGTAGAGTGGACGCAGCTAGGGCAGCAGTGGCAAAAGCTCACGATATGGGTATAGATCTAACAGGCTCTTCACTTGCAAGCGAAGCTTTTTTTCCATTTAGAGATAGCATAGAGATAGCTAGCAAAGTAGGCGTTAAAAATGTCATACAACCAGGCGGTAGTATACGCGATGAAGACGTTATAGCTGCGGCTGATGAGTCTGGTATGAGTATGTACTTTACTGGTATCAGACACTTTTTACACTAATTTTTATAAAAAATAAGCCGGTACTCCTCCGGCTCTTTTTATAAATTTATAAATATTACTTATAAATTTAATCCACCTTTTTTATTTTTTACTTTATAAAATTTACCGGTGCTATGGATTTGGCGTTGATTATCGTCAATTATTATTTACAAAACTCGGATTATAATTTTCTTAAATTTAAAATAAGGACATAAATATGAAAAACTATTTTGAGGGCTGGGAACAGTTTGAGCTAGATGGTACGACTGTTAGTTTTTATAAAAAAAGTGAAAATGGAACTATTTTTATAGGCTTTGACAGCTCATCTTGTACGCCTCCAGGTCCCATGGTAAATGCTTCTGCGGCGTTAAATTTAGTGAAAGATAAAAACATAAAAGTAGTGATGATAAACCATAAATTTCCAGTTGGACTTATACCAAAAATAGAAGATATGTTTGATTACACTAATGAGAATTTAGAAGATGGTAAAGTGAAGTTGGTATTTAGTCTTAAAGATGAAGCTAAATACGAGCGTATAGATGATACTTGTGGTTCATTTGCAAAAGGCACGACTTACTAATGGCAAAGCTATTAAATACGTTTGCACCGCCTTTTAAGCTAGTTGGAGCGTATTTTATCATAAGTATATGTTTTGCTATATTTAGTCTAGTAGCTCTTTTGTGGGCTGATTTTAGCATACTTACTGATCTAAAAACGGCTGCATTTTTTCATACGTATTTTATAGGATTTGTCATCAGCATCATCATCGGATCTATTTATCAGCTAACTTCTGTTGTGTTAGAAAGGCCGTTTTTTAGCTTAAAAGGTGCTTATCAAAATGTGTTTATTTATCTTTTTGGGCTAAGTATATTTTTAGTCGGAATGCTTGTTGGTAAATCAAATTTAATCTATATCGGCGGAATTTTATTATATATTGGTTTGTTGTATTTTGGAATGTGTTACTTTTTTACATTCATCGGAGCAAAATTTAAAAGTTTTTCTGCTTTTTGTTTTTTTGTATCTTCGATCTTATTTCTACTTGGTATAAGCGTTGGATTGTTGCTTGTAATGACGCTATTTGGAGGGTTTGAGTTTGATTATTTGATGATGCTTAGGTTGCATTTATATTTTGTATTTGGTTTTATATTTTTTGTACTGCTTGGAGCGTCTAGTGTTTTGCTTCCTATGTTTAGTTTAGCACATAATGTTAATTTTGGTTTTTATTATTGTAGTGCAAGTTTGTATATATTTGGATTTGCGCTTATTTTTATTTATCCGTATGAGTCTGTTTTTGCATTTTTGGCAGCTTTTTTGATGTTTATACTTCAATGTTATTTGATACTTAAAAATAGAGTTAGAAAGGCTTTGAACGTTTGGAGTTCAAATCTATATTTTAGCTTTTTAAATTTGATATTAGCGGTTGTATTGTTTAAATTTAATCTGCTTGAAGAGGCGATATTTTGCCTATTATATGGATTTTTGTATCCATTTATAACAGCGCACATATATAAAATAATGCCGTTTTTGATATGGTACCATTATATATCGAAATTTGTAGGTAAGATAAAAGTACCTATGCTTGAAGATATGGTTTTAAAATATTTTGCTTACGCGGCTCTTATTTTAAATTTATTTGGAGTGCTCTTTTGGATGTTTGGCTTAAAGTATATTGCTATTATATTTATTTTGATAAGCGCTATATGTGTATTTGCAAATATGATAAATTTTTTAAGATATATTAAATTTGGAGCTAAGTTATGAAAGACGAAATTTATGATGAATTAAGAAAAGTAATAGATCCAGAAATTGGCTTTGATATTGTATCTTTAGGGCTGATCTATGGTGTGGATGTTAGTGATAAAAAGGCTGTCGTTACTATGACTTTATCTACTCGGTCTTGTCCCTTACACGAGCTGATTTTAAGCTGGGTAGAAGAGGCTGTTTTGAGAGTTGCAAACGAGTGTGAGATAAATTTAGTCTGGGAACCGGCTTGGGATATAAGTATGGCTAGTGATGAGGTAAAAAATAGCCTGAGATAAGAATACAAAGGGTTTTAAAGATAAAAATTGTCTAGTTTCATTTTATGTTTTATTTAAGTTTTTTAGTGTATGATTGAAAATCAAATTTTTAATAAAGGCTCGCTATTATGAGAATTGATACCATCGGTAAAAAGATAGCTTTTAGCATGATCGCAGTTTTGTTTATCAGCTTTGTCATCATGCAGTTTGTTATCGTCAGTCAGTTTAACAGCTCGACAATGCAGATTGTAAAGCAGAATTTAGATATGTTAAGTAAGTCTATATTTCAGACGGTTCAAGCATCTATGAACACCGGTGATCCGGCTATAATAAGCAAAGCCATCAAAGACGCTGGAGATATAGAAGGCGTATCTTCGATAAAAATATATAGATCTGATGAGTTAGCTGAGTCTTTTGGGCTAGATAAAGTAACCCCAAAAGACGAATATATCAAAAAACAATTCGAAAAACCAAAGGCACAAAGTTTTGATATAAAAAATGAAGAAGATCACACTCTTAGGCTGGTTACTCCTCTTGTTGCAAAAACAGAGTGTTTGGCATGTCACGGTACGTCCAAAGAAGGAGATGTGTTAGGAGTTATGGATCTTTCTTATTCATTCAATACCATAGACGCAAATTTACAAAATAAAAGTATGGTATTTCTAAGCATTTTTGCTTTTTCTCTTATTATAACTACGTTAGTAGTACTATTTACTCTTAGAAAAGTTGTTATAAGACCTATAGCTGAGCTGCTTTTAAAAGCAAAAGATCTAGCTAGTGGAGACGGAGATCTAAGCGCTAGGATCGCTGTGAAAAATGACGACGAGATAGGAAGGACTTGTAAAAATATAAATACGTTTATAGAAAAAATTCAAAATACGGTAAATATAACAAAAGATTGTGCTAAGAGCGTTGAAGACGAAACAGAGAATTTAAATAAAAACGCCGGAATGCTTTCAAATAGCGCTGAAGCTGGAAAAACCGGAGCTAAAACATCTTATGATATAAGTAAGCTTGTTAGTAGTGAGCTTGACGACTCTAAAAGTATAGCTCAAAAAGCAGCAGATGCAAATAAAAAATCCTACGATGAGCTAGAAAATATGATAAGCTCTCTTAATCAAGTAGTGGAGAATTTAAACGCGTCAAATGTAAAAGAACAAGAGATAGCCGAGAGAACAAATCTAGTCGTTAAACAGACTGAAGATATGAGAAAGGTTTTAGACGTGATAGGCGAAGTGGCTGATCAGACGAATTTACTTGCTCTAAATGCGGCTATCGAAGCAGCTCGCGCTGGAGATATGGGTAGAGGATTTGCAGTAGTTGCAGAAGAAGTAAGGATTTTAGCCGAGAGAACCAATGACTCTTTAAAAGACATAGACTCAAATGCTCAAGGTATGATAAATGCAGTGCGTGAACTAGGAGTGCTTTTAAATGAAAATGCAAAAGATATATCTATCTTAAGTGATGAAGCAAATGAGTTAATGAGCCAAGCTCGCTCTACTCAAGAAACTACGTCGCAGTCCATGAAACTAGCTACAAAAGTCGCAAATAAAAGCGTTGACATAAATGTAAATATAGAAAAGCTACTAGAACAAACTGAAATTTCCGTCTCTCTTTTAGAAGACAATGCAAAACTTGCTAGTGAGTTTATACAAGTATCTGGAAGTTTGAAAAACGTATCTTTAAGCTTGGAAGAAAATCTAAATAAATTTAAAACTTGATATAAGGTAGGTATCGCCCTTAAATAGGGCGATATTTTTTAAATAAGCCCAGCCTCTTTTTTTAGCTTATTTGCGTAAAGCTCTCTTAGTTTTGGAGCGTATTTGCCTATCTTTCCATCACCGATCAGCTTACCATCAGCTTTGATAACTGGTAAGAGTATAAGCGTAGCAGCGCTGATAAATACTTCATCTGCGTCATAAACTTCATCCATAGTAAATTTTCTTTGCTCTACTTTAAGTCCGATAAGACCTGCTAGATTTAGTAAATTTTTTCTACGAATTCCGGGTAATATCTCGTTTGAAAGAGGTTTTGTTATCAAAGTATCATTTTTAATGATAAATGCACTACTACTACTAGCTTCTGTTACGAAGCCGTCTTCAGTCATAAAACATTCGTAAGCACCTGCTTTATAAGCTTCGTTTTTAGCGTAGCATTGCGCTAAAAGAGATATCGATTTTATATCTCTTCTTTTCCATCTAATATCTGGAGTACTTATGATCTTAATGCCTTTGTTCGCGTACTCATTATCAAAGATCTTCGTTTCATAGACGTACGCTACTAAAGTTGGCTCTAAGCCTTTGACAAATTTAAACTCTCTATCTGCGACGCCGCGAGTGAGCTGCATATAAGCGCCACCTTCTTTGAGCTGGTTTTTTTCTATAAGAGTATAAAGGATCTGTTCAAATTCATCTTTTTTCATAGGAAGTTCTAGTTCTATTTGTGATAAGCTTCTTTGAAATCTTTCCCAAAATTCCTCTTTATCTACTAGTTTTGAATTTACGATAGGCACTACTTCATAAATCCCATCGCCAAATACAAAACCACGATCCAAAATGCTGACTTTAGCATCATCCTTATCTAAAAATTGTCCTTTTAAATAGACTATTTTTGAGGTTACTGGGGCTGCCATATTTTTGCTCCTATATAAAATTTGCGTTATTTTAGCAATATTTGACTTATTTTTGATATAATATAAGACTAAAAAACGAATTAGAGTGAAAGAAATGATCAGCAAAATAAAAGAATTGATATTTAAAAAAATGTTCGTAGTCTCTAGACAGCCGGTTTTATTTAAAGACTTATTAGAAGCAAATTCATTGTTCAATGAAGGAATGCTAGTAGATCCGTCTAAACTAAATTTTAGATTTAGATATGGTAGATTTTATGCTTTATACTCGATTTTATGCTTTATATTTTTATCTTTTATAGTTGTTGTTTTTCACGAAATTTTTGAAAAGATAGATTTTCACTTCTCTATAATCTGCACGATGATAATCACAGCGCTTGTTTTTGTTGGATTTGATTATTTTAAAATTTGGGCTAGAAAAAGTATGAGTAAAGAGCTTATAATGAGAGCGTGGAAGGTTCATTTTCCATACTTTCCGTATGACAAATACTCTCAAAAAATAGAAATCATATACAATGAAGCCATAAAAAAAGAGATACCTAAAAAAGATTTAGAAAAGTATGTCCTAGACCAACTCGTGTTAAGTGTTAGCAGCGCTTGATTATACTAAATTTGCGATCTTATTTTGTCTGTCTGCTATGAGTTTGATCAGATATATTATTTTTTTATCTTCGGATATGACTTTGTCGTCTAACGTGTCATAAAAATAATACGGTAGTTTATTTACCTTCTTTTCTATCATCTCAAACCTCGTTTTTATGATATTGATATCAGATGTAAAGGTCATAGAACCATTCCAACCGCTATGTTTTAGAAGCTTTATATAGTCTTTTAAATTTATGATCAAACTGTTTATCTCGCTTAGATTTTTATAGATCTCTAAAGAAGCTTTAAACCCAGAATAATCTCTTTTATCACCTTCTAATACAGCTTGTTTATAAGTGTTTAGATCTTTTAGTACTGCTTTTTCATAAGTTGCGAAATTTCCGTTTTTGTGTATAAGACAAGCAGTTAGTTTGCTCAAGCTAAGCGTGACTAAAAGTAAATTTGAAGTGAGCTTTTGCTCTCCTATCTTTCTAAAAAATATAAAACTAACACCAAATGCAACTAAAAATCCTATCAAAACATCTGTAACTCGGTATATGATCAGCTCTAAAAAATCCGTTTTTATGACGGAAAATACAAGCACAAAAGTGGTCATAAAAGCAGATGAAAAGTATATGGTCGGAAATATTTTTAGGTAAAATGTTAAAAATACAAAAAACAAAACTATCACTAAAAATAGAAGCGTTGATTTTAAAAAATATATGATGACTAATCCTAGACAAACCCCTATAAGAGCGCCTTTGATATTGTCAAAGCCAACAACTTTTGTCATATATGAGCTTGCTCTGCTGACGCTCAAAACTCCTATAGCTATCCAAACTCCATGATCTATCTTTGTAAGTTCTGCGATAAGTATGGCGATAGCTACACTAAGAGCTAGCCTAAAAGAGTTCCTAACTGTATCATTTTTGAAATTTATCTCTTTATAAATTTGTTTTAGGCTCTTTTTTGGCTTTTTGTCCAAAACTATATTGTCCTCGCCGCCGTCTTTTATCAGCTTAAATTTATTATAAAGTACGCTTAAAGAAGCGGCAAATATACTAAAATTTGACTGTTTTACTGTCTCAAAAGCATTTTTTGTTATATTTACTTTTTTATCTTGAAAGATATTTTTTAGCTCGGTTAAATTTAAAATGATCTCGTTTTGTACATCTTTTAAAAGCTTGTCGTCTTTGATTTTTATAAAATATCTTTTAAGAGATATCAAAGAGTGAAATATATCTTCTATCTTATAAAGATAAAATATGGATTTTGAATGATGTATGATGATACGCTCATCTTTTATACTCGCACTTTTGTTTGCAAATATCTTTTTTATAGCGTCTATATGGTCGCCGCATTTTGTTGTTAATCCATCAAATTCTTTTGTATCAAATAAATTTTGACTCATTTTTATAACATCATCAAGTAGTAAATTGTATGTTTTTTTAGTAAATTTACCATAAGTTCCTATGTGTAAGGTTCTCATAAATGAGGCGATAAATCCGCCTAAAACAAGTCCGAAGAGTGAGTTTTGTAGCTCAAAATATCCACTACTTTGGACGATGAGAGCTACTAATCCAGTTATGTTTGCTATGCTTAAAACTTTATTTAAGTTTTGGTTAAATAGAGAGCTTATACCTACAAAAAACATCCAAATAAACGTCGGTACGATCAGAAGCCAGCCTATATCGTAAGCGATTTTAACAAATGGAAGAAACAGAGCTGAAATGGCTATGTATAAGTATAAATATTTTAGTTTTGTAAAGTTTGTTCCATCGAGCGAGTTTATAAAAAATATAGACATTGAAGCGTTTGTAGCAAAAATAGCGCCATCCATACCAAAAAAATAGTATGATAAAATACCGCAAAGCAGCATAGAAATAGAGGCTTTTAATGCATACGTAAGTCCGAAATTTGCAGGATCGTAAGTTTTTATAAATTTATAAAGCCACATTAATAACTCATATTGTCTATTATCTGATTTTTGTACCTTATCTTTTCTAGTTTGGATTTTAGCTCTTTATTTTCTTCTAAAAGCACATTTAATTTATTTCTTAGTTCGGCTATATCGCGACTAGTGTAGTAAATTTCATTTGCGATATAAATTTTAGGAAGCGCTACTGCAAGTATCAAAAGTACGATTAAATACGCGGTAAAAAGTGATCTTACGCTTAGATTATGCTCAGTTTTTTGGTACTCGTCGTGGCTTTGTAATAGTTGCTCTTTGTCGTTCATTTTTGCCTCAGAATTCTAAAAGTTCTAAGCTTAGCACAGCTGCTTCTAGAGTTTGTTTGCAGCTCTTGTTCTGACGCGGTTAGCGGTTTTTTTGTTATTATTTTTCCTATGGCGTGATTGTTTCCACATTCACATCTTAGAGCGGAGTTTGGGCATATACAGCTTTTTTCCCACTCTTTGAATTTAGTTTTTACTATCTTATCTTCTAAAGAATGAAACGTTATGATATCTAAAACGGCGTCTTTGATCTTGGAATCTTCTATATGTTTGAGTAAATTTTCTAGCTCGTTTAGCTCTTTATTTACTTCTATTCTAATTGCTTGAAATACTAGCGTAGCTACCAAAACAGAGCGATTTTTTAAATTTGAGCGTCCGATGATGCTTGCTAGCTCTTTTGCGCTTGTTATTTTGGATTTTTGTCTATAAGCTACTATCTTTGTCGCTATGCTTTTTGCATTTGGAAGTTCGCCGTATTTATAAAAAATTCTTGTTAATTCATCGAGCGAGTATGAGTTTATCAGCTCTTTTGCGTCAAAAGTTTGTGATTTATCCATTCTCATATCAAGAGCATCACTATTTGTACTAAAACCCCTCTCGTTTAGATCTAGCTGCAATGAGCTAACTCCGATATCTGCTAAGATCCCTTTGATACCATTAGTTTCTATTTTTTCAAAGATAGTTCCAAAAGTGCTTTTGTGTATCTCTATCCTGCCTTTGTATGGTCTGAATTTTTCATAGCAAAAGTTCAGCGCGTCATCATCTCTGTCACAAGCTATGATTTTTAAATTTGGATTTGATCTTAAGATAGCTTCACTATGTCCACCATAACCTAAAGTACAATCAAGTATAATTCCGCTTTTTATCTCTTTAAATGAGTCTAGAACTTCATTTAGTAAAACCGGTATATGTGGAGATTTCAAAAACCTATCCTTATTTTTATTTTGATTAAATTTGTTATCCTATCATAAATTTAATAAAGTTGTTATAAAATTTGTTGTGTTATAATGACAATAAAAATCGGAGCATAAATGAATATAGAATACTCCATGAACGAGATAAAAAAGATATCTGGATCTATGTTTAAAAAGAACTTTTTTGGCGTTTTTCACGGCTCTATCTCAGCTAGGATAGAACATAACCAGTTTATAATAAACAAAAAAGATGCTATATTTGACGGGCTTAGCGATGATGATCTAACTCTACTTTTTTCAAAGAAAGATTATCGTTGGAATGATGCTAGTATAGATAGCGATATCCATCAAAATATTTATAAAAATATAGGAGAAGCAAAATACATCTGTTACGCTATGCCGCCGTATCTGACTGCTTATAGTTTGGAACATACAAGTATAGAGCCAAGAGACTACTTTGGTGCTATGAAATTTGATAATATTTTCGTCTATGATCCTAAGCAATTTGATGATTGGTATGAAAGAGCGCCATCTGAAATTTGTAGATATATGGTAGATAAAAAGACTAACGTTATAGTAATAAAAGGCTATGGAGTATATGTTTATGAAAGAACTGCTTACAATCTCGCAAAAACCGTAGCATTGCTAGAAAACAGCTGCAAACTGTTAAGCTATGCGTACAAATTTATGTAGTAAATAAATTTAGTAAAAAAGTTTGTAAAATTTTACAAAATTTAATTTTAGCAGTTGATTTTAAGGTATTTTAAACACAAACTTAGATAATATTTTATCGTATATTGTCATTTAAAAAAGGAAAATTATGATCACTTGGATGCAAAAGCATAAAAAGTATTTGGTTATCACTATTTGGGTAAGTACTATAGCGTTTGTCGGAGCCGGATTTGTAGGTTGGGGAGCGTATGATTTAAACAGCAACAGAGCGACTTCGGTGGCAAAAGTAGGAAACAGAAATATAAGCGTCCAAGAATTCCAGCAAACTTATAGCGATTTATATAATTATTACGCCAGTTTATCAGAGGGTAAATTTAGCGCAGAACAAGCTGAAGAAATGGGCTTAGATAAAATAGCGCTTGATAAAATCATAAGAGAGAATTTATTTTTAAATTACGCTGATGAGCTTGGATTGGATGCAAATAACCAAGATATTATAGCTTATTTGATGAATGATAAGAGTTTTCAAGTAGATGGTAAATTTGATAAAAATAGATATGAAGAAACCCTAAGAAGAGCTAGAATAACACCAAAAGATTATGAAAACGGTCTAAAAAATAAGATTTTACTAAATAAAATGTTTGATGCGCTAAATTTAAAAGCGACAACGTCTGATCTAGAGATGCTTTCTTCAAGTTATTTTATGAAAGACAGAGTTTCTTTGCAGATCGTAAAAGCTAGCAATAATGATATTGCTATAGATGAAAATGAGCTAAAGAAATTATGGGAAAAAGACAAAAACAAATACCTTACAAAAACAGAATATTTTTTGGATACAAAATACATGCCAAATTTAAATTTAGATGTAAATGAGACGGTTTTAATGGCGTTTTTTGAGGATAATAGAGGAAATTACCGCGATAGCGCGGATAAGCTTTTGAGTTTTGAAGAAGCTTTGGAGTCTGTAAAGAAAGACTATATGCTGAAAAACAGTAGAAAATTTGCCCTTGAAGAGTATCTGAAAATAAAAAAAGGTGAAAGTAACGCTACTGAGTCTATGAAGATATTTGAAGATACTCAAAATTTCCCTATAAACGAGCTTGCTAAAGCGCAAGTAGGTGAAGTTTTAAAACCTTTTGAGTATAAAGATGGATTTTTGATAATCAAGCTTCAAAAAGTCGTTAGACCAGAAGTTATGAGTTATGAAAATGCTAGGAGCGAGGTTTTAAAAACCTATGAAGAAATGAAAATCAGAGAAAAACTTGAAGAAAAAGCCAAAAAGGCTTTAGAAAACTTTAATGGTAAGGATATAGGGTTTATCACTAGAGATAGCAGAAAAAGCGTTGATGGACTTAGTGAGACTGAATTCCTAAGTTTTGCTATGAAGTTATTTGAATCTCAAAACAAAAAAGGCTATGTTATGCTCGATGGAAAGGCGGTTGTATATACTATTTTGGAACAAGAATTGCTTAATAGTGACAAATTAAAAGAATATAACAGTCTGCTGGTTCAAAATATGGGTGCTATCAAAAACGGTCAATTGCAACAAGATCTATTAGATACGTTGCAAAAACGTTATGATGTAGAATTATATTATAGAAGGTAATATTGTGGGAACTAAGATACTTGGTATAGATATTGGATCTACTCAAGTTTGTGCTGTGATGGCAGAATGCGAGCAAAATAGCACCAGAGCAGATAACTCTGTAAAAATAATCGGTATAGGAACAGTAAAAGCCCAAGGACTTAAAAAAGGTTCTATCACAAATATAGAATTAGCATCAAACTCTATTAAAGCAGCAGTCAATGACGTTATGAGAATAGCTGGAACTAGATATGATAAAGTTGTAGTTTCTATATCTGGTAAAGATGCAAAAAATATCGACTGCAAAGATGTTATAAATATACCAGAGCGTGAAGTTAATATAAAACAAATTGAACGTGCTATAAGTTCTGCTGAGTATAAAGTCAAGATACCTCACGATTATGAGATTATCCATACGCTTCCGTATAATTTTAAGATAGATGAGCAAGATAACATAGAAGATCCGCTTGGTATGAACGGCTCTAGGCTTGAAGTTCAAGCTCACATAATAGTAGTTCAAAAATCAGCACTTATGAATTTAAGAAAAGCTATAGAAAAAGCAGGATTAAAAGCGGATAATGTCGTACTCTCTGGTTACGCATCTGCCATAGCTACGTTAAACGAAGATGAAAAATCTCTCGGCGCCGTACTTATAGATATGGGTGGAGCTAGTTGTAATATGGTCATTCATTCTGGAAATTCTATAAGATATAATGAATTTTTAGGTGTCGGTTCATCAAATATAACTATAGATCTATCTACTATCTTACATACTCCCCCAACTGTAGCAGAAGATATAAAAGTAAAATATGGAACTTTAAAAAATCAAGAAAATGAGCTTATAGTACTACCTGATCTTGGCGATGAAAACTCATCTCACGAAGTCGATATAAGCGTGATAACAAAAGTTATCTATATGCGCGTAGAAGAGACTCTTATGATACTTGCTAAAATGCTTAGCGAGAGCAATTATAAAGACTTAGCAGGAGCTGGAGTTGTCTTGACTGGTGGAATGACAAAACTCGAAGGTCTTAGGGAGCTAGCTTCTGCCGTGTTTGATAGCATGCCTGTGCGTGTTGCAAAACCAAAAGAGCTAGATGGGTTAGTTGATGTGCTTAGAGATCCTGCGAATTCATGTGCTATAGGACTTTGTCTATATGGAGCTGGATATTTTACTCCTTATGAGATAGATTCTGAGAGAAAGCTGAGATATAAAGATGATCCATTGGTAAAATATCAAGGGCTTATTTCTATTAAAGAGATGGATGATGAGCGTGAGAAAAATTTTATTAAAGTAGACGAAAAGGAAGATGAGATAAACACAAAAACTCAAAATTATGAGAATTTAGATCTAAAGATAGAGAGTGTTAGTTTGGATAAAAAAGCTACTGCGAATACAATAAAAAGCAGTATAAATCCTTTTTCTAAATTTGTTAATTATTTAAAAAATCTGTTCTAAAATAAGGGAGATATGATGAGCGATTTTATAGTCGAAGAAAACAAAAACGTTTATGGTGCAAAGATTAAAGTCGTCGGAGTGGGCGGCGGCGGCGGCAATATGATCAATCATATAGTAAGAGAAGGTATAAATAACCAAGACGGTATGAAAACAGTCGATCTTATAGCAGCCAACACAGACGCTCAAGCTTTAGATAGCTCCTCGGCTACTACTAGGATACAGTTAGGCGAGAAAAAAACAAGAGGTTTGGGGGCTGGAATGTTACCTGAGGTAGGCAAAGAAGCTGCTCTTGAGAGTTACGAAGAGATCAAGACTACGCTTGAGTACTCAGATATAGTATTTATAGCCTCTGGTTTTGGCGGCGGTACTGGTACTGGAGCGGCTCCTGTTATAGCTCAAGCCGCAAAAGAGATAGGAGCGCTTACGGTCGCTGTTGTGACTACTCCGTTTTCTTTTGAGGGCAAAAAAAGAATGAGACTAGCACTAGAAGGTATAGAAGAGCTTAAAAAAGAATGTGATAGCATAGTTATCATACCAAATCAAAAATTGATGGGCATAATAGATAAAAAAGCCGGTATAAAAGATAGCTTTAAACAAGTTGATAATATTTTAGCACGTGCGGTGAGCGGTATGAGTTCTATAGTTTTAAATTCAGGTACAAGCGATATAAATCTTGACTTTGCCGATGTTAGAACTGCTATGAGTCATAGAGGCTTATCTCTTATGGGCGTAGGCGAAGCACAGGGCGAAGAAGCAGCTCAAGAAGCGCTTAAAAACGCTATCCAATCTCCGCTACTTGATGATATGAATATAAAAGGCGCTATGGGAGTTCTAGTTCACTTTAAATTCCATCCAAGTTGCCCTATGAGTGATATAAGCGAAGCTATGGTTATGATAGAAGAAAATGCGGATCAAGACGCCGATATTTTCTTTGGAACTCTTGCTGATGAAAATATGGAAGAAGGAAAAGTTCAAGTGACTTTAGTTGCTACTGGATTTTACGATAAAACATCAGCAGTAGCACAACCGGTAAAAGAACCTGAAATAGTCGTAGAGAAAAAAGAACAAAATATTTTTGGTATGTATAGAAGGGCTTCTGGTTATGATATAAATATACCAAGCTCTGATGATCTAGATATCCCGACTGCTAGTCGTTTTAGACAAGACTGATAAAATTTCCTCCCTTAATAATCGTTATCGCCCGTTAGCTCCGGGCGATATTCAAAATGCATAGTATCAAAGTGTTCCCATCTTCCACCCCATATAAATCCATTCTTTTCGAAAACATACACTATCTCTTTTGGGATTAGATTTTTATATTCTTTATGCCATTGCCAATAATGACTGTTAGCAACATTTATATCTATGGCTATACCCCAGCTGTGAGCTGATAGCTGGTCTGTTTTTGCTATATTTCTATAGTTGAAAGTTCCTGCTATATTGTCTATATACTTTAGCAAATTTGGATCTTTTTTTATCAGTTCGTTTAACTCGTCGCTAACTTTTTGAAGTGAAGCAGCAGCTCCGAATTTGGCGTTGAATTTTATTTTTTTATTTACACTATCTTTTAGCCAGACTACATCTACTAAGTTTGATATAACTTCTTCTTTATTTTTACCATATAGCTTAGAAAAAAACTCGCTATTTCTTATTCTTCCAGCGTCTATTAGCTCTTCATTAAGCGGCTTTAAAGCATTGTAGTCAAGGCTAAACATATCTTTTATACTTGGGTTTTTTAGTAGTTCTTTAAAGTCTTTTTTAACTCCGTCATCATAAATCATACTACTTCCGTCTTCAAAAATGGCGGCATTGTCTATTACTTTTATAGCGTAGGCTTTTTGAAGCGATAATATATTTTTATCGATTATCGTATTTAAAGACGTTATTTTTGATAGTAGTAGAGACTTTTCATCTATATCGTCATATCCTTTTCCTATCTCAAGGTCTGTTATGGCGACCTTTCCTATCATTGCTCTACCGCCGTCTTTTGTGCGTATGCCCCAAGCGTCATGTACGCTTACTAGTTTTCCATCTACTTCGCCACCATAGATCATTATATGTCCAGGCATATAAAGCAAGCTTAAAAAAGGGATACCGACTTTAGCAATGATCTCTTTCTTTTCTTTATTGCTTAAGTTTTTTAGGTCTATCATTTGTCCTATTTTTCCTTGTTCTTTTGAGTTTCTAGGAAGCCAAATTCCAAAAGAGCCAAAGAAATCTTTTATAAATAATGAACAATCCCTAAGGTAATTTTCTCCGCCCCAGCCGTAATTTTGTCCGAGCAGCTCATTTAATGTATTTTTTAGATTTGCATTATTTATAGATTGAAATTTTTTGGCATATTTTTTATCTACTACGAATTTGTTGTTAAATTTAAAATGTGTAATATTTTCGTCTGTATATGGAAATACTCCGCCGAGTCTTGAGTAAAACATAAATTTGCCGTTGTCATCTAAAATAGACGCATTATCTTTTACAAAAACCCCAAAGTTATATTTTTTAAACTCATCTACTTCTTTTTTGCTTAAAATCTTTAAGTTTTTGCTAGGCACAAAACCCCAAAGCGCATCACTTTTTACAAATGCAAAAGCCTTGTCTTTGCTAAAATGAGATATCATAACCGGATGAAAAGCGCCTATTACCGAATCTTGCAGATAATCAAATGGATATCCTTCTCCGGCTTTTTTAGGATCTAAAAATAGTTTATCATTTGTAGGAAAGTTTCTAATTAAAGTATTTGAAAGCGTGATGGCAGGTTTAAAAACAGTGCCTAGCTCATCAAAATTAGCGTTTTGTTTTTGATCTAAAAACCATTCTAAATTTCTTGGTAGTTTGCTCTCGCCAAAATACTGTTTTTTGCCGTTATAAGTATTGAAAGCCCACATAAGATCTGATTTTTTTTCTTTGATAGACTTCATTTGCCAGACTGAAAAAAGCTTATCTAAAAACTCTTTGTGTCCTATATCTAAATTTGGTTTAAACTCGCTAAGAACAGAAGCGTTTTGTTCGTATTCTAAATTTAAAATAGTTGGAGCTTTGTTTGCACAGCCGACAAATAAAAGTGTAAAAATAGTAAAAACAAGCGTTTTCAAATATCTTCCTTTTAGTTTTTGTGTATAATTATATCAAAAAAATAAGGGACATTTTGTTAGACGAAATTTTAAATATTTTAAAGACTTCAAATTTGTTTTTGACAGGTGGTGGTGGAGTTGGTAAGAGCTACTTGACTAAAAAAATCATAGAGCATTATAATAAAAATGAAAAAAATGTAGTTGTCTTAGGAAGTACTGGGATAAGCGCTATAAATATCGGCGGCGTTAGCGTTCATAGCTTTTTTAAATTTGGTATATCGCAAAATGAGGAGATGTTAAAGTTTTTAGACAAGAAGCAAAAATCAAAGCTAGCTGGGCTAAAAGATATTTTGAAAAATACCGATCTCATCATAATCGACGAAATTTCTATGCTCAGTAGCGAACTGATAGAGATGATAAATTTACGTCTTATCTGGGCTAAATTTATCGGTAAGATACTTTTTGTAGGTGATTTTTACCAGCTTCCGCCTGTTAAAAAGAAAGGCGAAAGTTTGCTTTTTGATCTTACTTATGCTTTTCATGCTAGTGCGTGGCATAGTTTAAGTTTGACAAATGTTGAGCTTTTGGTTTCTAAAAGAACTAATGATATAAAGCTTTATAACATCCTCTCAAAGATACGAATCGGTGTTTTAGATGATGAGATCATAAGTTTTTTAAAAAGTAGGATTATAAAAGATATCCCAAAAGATCTAAGCGTTTTGTTTGGAAAAAACAGCGAGGCAAATGCTCTAAATAGCGCAAGACTAAAAGAGATAAGATCTGATTCTAAATTTTTTAGTGCAAAGATAAACGTGTATGATGATAGGCTAAGCGATGAAGTGTTTGATAAATGGGTACAAAATATAAATTTACCTTATGAACTTGAGTTAAAAATCGGTGCAAAAGTTATGTTTATCACAAATAAATGGGGCGAATACCACAACGGTGAGCAAGGAGTCGTGGTGGATTTCGTGAGCAAAAACGATAAAGAGTTTATCTGTATCAAAAAAAGCAATGGAGATATAATACAAATCGAGCCTTATAAGTATGAGCTTTATGAGTTTATTTCAGATAATAGTGATGTTTTGCAAAGCGTCAGGGCTGACTTCGAGCAGTTTCCGCTCAGGCTTGCATATGCGATCACTATCCATAAAGCACAAGGTATGAGCATAGAAAAATTCGTATGCAATCTAGATAATATCTTTGAAGCCGGACAGCTTTACGTCGCACTTTCTCGCGCCATAAATCCAGATGGACTTTATATAAATTATACTAAAAATATGGATTTTGAAAAATATTTAAGAAGTATCGTTAAAATAAATCCGGAAGTAGATGCTTTTTATAAAAATACAAACTTTATAAAAGAAGATATAAAATAAAATTTGATCAAAGGAATAATGATGAAAAAATTTATTTTAATGTTTATGCTTTGTCAAGCTGTTTTTGGCGGATCACTTGTTATAAATGATTTTCAAAGCGATCTGTATTCAAAAGCAGGTGCAAATAATATGAAAAAGATCACTATGAATTTAGAGATTATCACTAGAGATGAAAGTGTGGATAAAGCTCCTATTTATGATGCTATAAACGTTATAGTAAGTAGTTTTTACGTTGAAGATATGATGACTTCTTTAGGCAAAGAAAACTTTAAAAAAACGCTGATACAATACGCAAGCAAAAAATATGGCATAGATATCGATGAAGTCTATATCATAAGCCTAAAAACCATAAATGAAATAGACATCGAAAAGATTATAAAAGCTATAAAAGATAGAGATCTGTGCGGTTCTAGCACTAGCAAAGATATAAATTTAAATAACGACACAAATATAATCAAGGATTTCGGAAGAGATTTTGGCGAAAATTAATTGCTTAAAATATCGTAATTTTCCGGGATATTTGGTTCAAGTAAACCTTGATTTATAGGCTCGTTTTTTCTAGTTTTAGATAGTTTTATGCTAACTTTGTTGTCTAATTTATCGGTATAATCTATACTAGTTGGTAGTCCATTTTTTACTTTTATAGTATATGTTGTGTTATCGTACAGAGCTTTATAAGTGTCTTTTGATGTCATTTTAGCTTGTGAAAGTATGCTTGTCAAATTCGGTGAATCTTTTAGATCGGTAAGTATAGCTTGCTCTAGTTCTGGCTCTAGTATAGTGACTCTTCCGTAGTTAAAATATATAAGTTTCGTAGCAGGTGTCTTATAGTGCCAAAATGCGCCAAGATCTTTGTGTAGGGCGAAGTATCCTGAGTATGTGATCTTTTTTGTTTTGCTGCTAACAGTTTGTGTAAAATCGCTAGAAAGCGTGTTAAAGTCAAGCTCGTTTGCTCCAAAACACATAGTAGCTAACGCAAACAAAACCAAAATTCTCTTCATCTGTTTTCCTTTTTTTGATCCGTAGTTGTGAGGCGGATTTTATCCAAAATAATATAACAAAAGAATAAATTTATGATTTTTGGATAGAATATAACTTTTAAATTTACAATAAGGTTAAGTAATGATAACAGCTATTGCAAAGAAGATCTTTGGTACTAGAAATGATAAAGAAGTTAAAAGATATTTTAAGCGAGTTGCTCTGATAAATGCTCTTGAGGGTAAGTATTCAAATTTAAGCGACGATGAGCTAAAAGCAGAGTTCGATAGACTAAAAAGTGATCTGATAAGCGGTAAAGTAACAAAAGACGATATTTTAAATGACGTATTTGCAATAGTAAGAGAAACAGGAAAAAGAACTTTAAATATGCGTCATTTTGATGTCCAGCTAGTCGGCGGTATGGTTTTAAATGACGGCAAAATAGCTGAAATGAAAACAGGTGAAGGTAAGACCTTAGTCGCAACTCTTCCTGTTGTTTTAAATGCTATGGACGGTAAAGGCGTGCATGTAGTTACCGTAAATGATTATCTTGCAAAAAGAGATGCTGAGCAAATGAGCGCTATATACAACTTTTTAGGTCTTAGCGTTGGTGTGATACTTAGTGGAGAGTATGACGATGAGAAGAGAAAAGAATCTTATAATAGCGATATAACTTATGGAACAAATAATGAATTTGGCTTTGACTATCTGCGTGATAATATGAAATTTGAGTTTAGCCAAAAAGTTCAAAGAGAGCATAACTTCGTTATCGTCGATGAGGTAGATAGTATTTTGATCGATGAGGCTAGAACTCCTCTTATCATCTCAGGACCTACAAATCGTACTCTTGATGGCTATATAAAAGCAGATGAAGTAGCTAAAGCTATGACAAGGGGCGAAGCTGCAGATCCTAAAATTCCAAATTCAAAAGCCACAGGAGACTTTGTAGTAGATGAGAAAAATCGTACTATAATGATAACTGAAGCGGGTATCGCAAAAGCTGAGAAACTTTTTGGGGTTGAAAATTTATATGATTTAGAAAATGCTATTCTTAGCCATCACCTCGATCAAGCTCTAAAAGCACATAATCTTTTTGAAAAAGACGTTCATTACGTAGTAAGAGATAATCAAGTTGTTATCGTGGATGAATTTACCGGACGACTTAGCGAAGGTAGAAGATTTAGCGAGGGACTTCATCAGGCTTTAGAAGCAAAAGAGGGCGTAAAAATTCAAGAAGAGAGCCAAACTTTAGCAGATATAACGTTTCAAAATTACTTTAGAATGTATAAAAAACTATCTGGTATGACAGGAACTGCACAAACTGAAGCTACAGAGTTTTCTCAAATTTATAAATTAGATGTTATAAGCATACCTACAAACGTTCCTATTAAAAGAGTTGATAAAGATGATCTTATATACAAAACTGAAAATGAAAAATTCAAAGCCGTTATCGAAGAGATAAAAAAGGCAAATGCAAAAGGACAGCCTGTTTTAGTCGGTACGGCTAGCATAGAAAAAAGTGAAGTTTTTCATAAAATGCTTGCTAAAGAAAAGATCCCTCACTCTGTATTAAACGCTAAAAATCACGAGAAAGAAGCTGAGATCATCGCAGAAGCTGGTGCAAAAGGCGCTGTAACTATAGCTACAAATATGGCTGGACGTGGTGTTGATATACGTATAAATGATGAAGTTAGAAGTCTTGGTGGGCTTTATATCATAGGAACCGAACGCCACGAAAGTAGACGTATAGATAACCAGCTTAGGGGTCGTGCAGGACGCCAAGGCGATCCAGGGCTTAGCCGTTTTTATCTTAGTCTTGAGGATAATCTTCTTAGGATATTTGGTAGTGATAAGATAAAAGCTATTATGGATAGATTAGGAATCGAAGATGGTGAAAGTATAGAAAGCAGGCTTGTCACAAGAGCAGTAGAAAATGCTCAAAAGAAAGTAGAGAGTCTTCATTTTGAAAGTAGAAAACATATACTTGAGTATGATGATGTAGCAAACGAGCAAAGAAAAACTATCTATAGATATAGAAATGAGCTTTTAAATCCTCAGTATGACTTGAAAGATAAGATTATATCAAATAGGGAAGATTTCGTAAAAAGCCTTTTAGATCAAGCCCTTATATATGAGAGTGGCATAAGTAGTGAATTTAATATAGAAGCACTTATAAACACTGTTTATAGTAATAGCGGAACAATGCTAACAAGCGATGAGTTAAGTGGGCTTGACTATGCTACTCTTATCAAAACTATCTGTTCTAAGCTTCAAAAAGATTATGAGGACAAGATGTCTGTGATAGATGAAGAGCAAAGAAAGAACATCGAAAAAGTTTTATATCTACAGATAGTAGATAATGCTTGGAGAGAGCATTTATACCAAATGGATATCTTAAAAACAGGTATCGGACTTCGTGGATACAATCAAAAAGATCCGCTAACAGAGTATAAAAAAGAAAGCTATAATCTTTTCATGGAGCTTGTAAGTAGGCTAAAAAATGAAAGCATAAAAACGTTGCAGATAGTAAGATTTAAAACAGAACAAGACGAAGCTTTAAATAACTCTATAGAAAAAATAAAAAAGAGCGAAGAAAGTCAAATAAGCGAAGTCCCAAAATCAAAAAAACCTACTAGAAATGAGCCGTGTCCTTGCGGTAGCGGAAAAAAATATAAAGATTGTTGCGGTAAGAGCGGTCCTAAAAAAGGAATGTTCGCCTAAATGGTAAAATATTTACTCTTAAAATATCTAAGGTTCGATAAAAGTCAGCCATTTATAACGCTTTGCTCGGTACTTGCTTTTTTAGGCGTTAGTATAGGGCTTATGGTTCTTATCGTGGCTATGGCGATCATGAACGGTTTTGATAAAGAATTTGAGAGAAAACTTTTTACTATGAACTATCCTATAACAGTGCTTAGTCATCTAAAAGGTAGTATATCAAGCTGGGAAGTTGATGAGCTTAGAGAAAAATTTCCAGAGCTTAAATTTAGCCCTTTTATCAGCTCTCAAACTATCATAAAGGGCGAAAATGCTATGGAGGGTGGACTTATTTTCGGCGTTGATTTTAATGATGAAGTGCTCATAAACTCAGTCGTAAATGAAGCTCTAAAAGGCAAAAGTATAAGTGGCTTTGAGATACTTGTAGGAAAAGGTATAAAAGATGAATTTATGCTAGGAAACAGTGAAAAAGTAACCTTGATATTTATGCAAAGCGATCCTACTGGATTTTCACTAGTTCCAAAAATGAAGAGATTTACTGCTGTGGCAGACTTTAGTTCTGGGCTTATCGCTTATGATAAAGCATATAGCTACACCGATGTCAATGCTTTGCGAAAGATACTTGGATATGAAGATGATAAATTTGATGGCATACACATATACTCGGTGACACCAAAAGAAGATATAGCTAGGATAAATGCAGTTTTGCCAGTTGGCAAAAAAGCCATAGGCTGGTGGGAGCAAAATGGGAATTTTTTTAGCGCTTTAGCTTTAGAAAAAAGAGCATTGTTTATAGTTTTGATGCTTATTATTTTAGTTGCTAGCTTAAATATCATAAGTTCGCTTCTTATGACCGTGATGAATCGCAGACAAGAGATAGCTTTACTTCTAGCCCTTGGAGCAAGTAAAAGTGAGATAAAAAAGAGTTTTTTTGCTCAAGGACTTAGCGTGGGTGGGAGCGGTATAGTATTTGGGCTGATCCTTGGACTTTTTGTGGTTTGGTTACTTGGAAGTTTCGATATAGTAAACTTACCAGCAGATGTTTATGGAAGCTCTAAATTGCCTATGGAGCTATCTTTCATAGATCTTTTTATGATAGTTGTAGGCGCTATCTTTATAGTAGGTTTTTCATCGTATTATCCTGCTAAAAAAGCTAGCAACGTAGATATCTTGACAACGCTTAGAAATGAGTAATCGCTAAGTTTATTTATAAATTTAGATAAATTAAATTTGATTTTTTGATTGATATTTTTTAAAATTGATATTTGATTAAATTTGAATTGCTTTGATAACTAATTTATACTAATTACTACCGCAATCTCTTATAGTAACATATCCTGTTTCTGGCTCTACGTTTATAGTGCAAGTTGAGTTATTTTTATGAGTAAGGATTATTGTGCAAGGCGATACTTTTCCAATTTCATTAACAAACCATTGTCCATATGGGATATCTGGATTTCCATTATATGGACGTCCAAGCTCATCAAATCTAATTTTTATACCAACGTTGTTTCTAGATGCCTGGCATCCATTTCTAAACTCTATTGTGTTTATATTGTATGTATACGTCAAATTTAGTTTTAAATTTAATTTCTTTAAAGCATCTTTAGTAAGAGAGCCAGGAGAGAAACCAGCGGTTAGTCTTTTTGATGAATTTTCGGGATCTTTTGCGGCTTGATCTATAGAATTTAGATTTGTACTACCACTCTCATCAGAGTATACGTTATATCTCCAACAATTAGTATTTTCACATACACCTTTAATTTTCTTTTGTGTATTTATATTTGTAAACTCAAAAATCCATCTTTTTTTATACCAATATGCATTTCCTGGATCGTATTTATCATCTATCATAGCTAAATGTTGGGTGTATCTGATGTGTGCGGCTATTTGATCTGCTGCGAGTCTTAAATCGTCCCTACTAAATTTTGGAGCAACAAATGCCGCCATGATACCTATAACAATGATAACGACTACTATCTCAAACAATGTAAATGCTTTTTTCATAGGTGTAAGTATATCATATTTATTTTATTTTACAGATATAATATCTATCTATTATTTTTTTAAATTTAACTATTCTTATCGCTTTATTTTCACAGTTTTGTTTTTTAAATTTATTTAGTTCATACTCATCTCCACTGCTAATACCGTAAAACTTAAGCCTTAAAGCCAACTCTTTGCTCGTTTTTACAGATGAGATACCAAATTTTTTTAGCCTATCACTAAGCTCTTTAGCGACGTCGTATTTGTATGCGAAGTGGCTTTGGGACTTGTCCAAAAAAAGATACAAAAACGTATGAAATATAGATGCTAATGAGTTTAAGAAAAGGGTGGATAAGATAAGAACGGCTGCTATCTTATGTTTTGTTCTAAACATAGGTAGCCTTACTCTATACGAGTTTAACATCACTTTTACGATAAGTGGCATAAATATGACGCAATATGGTAAAAATAGTTCTAAACTGAGCTTTTGTCTCATAGATAGTCCAAGCGCGAAAAAAAATGCCGTTATGCTGATAAACCAGAGTAAATTTTTCTCTTCTTTTATCCAAATTCTATAAGCGCTATATATAAAACATAAAAATACCAAAGGCGAAAAAACAGCCGCGAAAACACCTAAGGCGTCTATAAAATGCCCTTTTGGCTTTCCGTACGTTTCAATACCTTGCATATAAAACCATAGTAAGCAAAATATCACTCCGCTTATCTTACAATTTTTATCTTTTTTATATAGCCCAAACAACAAAATGGCTATATATAAATTTATAAATGATTCGCTTAAAAATAGTGTAGCTATCAGTGTAAAAACGCCTTTTAACGGCATTTTATTTTGTTCAAAAAATATAAATAAAAGCGTTAAAAATATGATAAATCCCGCCTCATTTACTAAGATTGCGCTTGCAAGGACACCAGGTAGATACATGTATAAAGTAGCGCATATCATTCTATCTATCTGTTTTCTGAGCATCGGTTTTGAAATTTTATAGATCAAGATAGTATTTAAAGAGTGTATAAATAAAAAAGGCAGTCTAAGTGCGTAGTCGTTTTGTCCAAAAACTCGCGTAGAAAATGTTATCACATTGTGTAAAAATCCACTACTTTCATAGTAGATCTTAGCTTCATCGTAGCTTATACTAAGGCTAGATATACTAAAACTAAGAAGAGCTAAATTTAAAAATATCAGTATAAACAGTAACACACGTTCGTTAGTACGCAGCTTTATCATTTTTTAGTACCAAAACCGATATAAGCGATATTATGCTTATCACGGTTATCAAGCTTAAAAATAGCCCCCAACCGCCAAGCATATATGCAAATCCGGGCACGAAGCTGCCTAAAGCTCCCCCTGCGTAATAAAAGCTCACATAAAGTCCGTTTGATATGCCTTTGTGAGATTCTGCCATTTTGTTTATAAATCCGCTTGCTATAGAGTGTGTTAAGAAATTTCCAAGGCAGAAAAGTAACATAGCCATAAACATTATCATAAAGCTTTCAAATCTAAAAATTTGAAGTGCTACTATCAAGATTATGATGCCGACTATCATAGCATTTACTTGTGTCCCCAAAAATGCAATTATCTTTTTTGAATTAAACGATATCAAAACGCCGATTATATATCCAAAATACATCATACCGGTTTTACTACCGCTAAACTCTTTCCCTAAATTTGTTAGTTCAAACGGTATAAAATTTAAAATAGCTTGAAATGAGAAAAATATACCAAATATCATTATATAAATGTGGAGATTATGCTTTATTTTTAGTATATTCAAGATATCGTTTAGCTTTGGTTTTATGAAACTTGCGCTTATTGTTTGGCTAAATTTAAATACTAAAAAAGTAGCCAAAAGCAAAAGCAAGCCAACCATAAAAAAGAAAAATCGCCAACCAAATAGATCTGTAAAAAATCCGCTAAGAAATCGTCCTAAAAATCCGCCTATTATAGTGACGCCTATATACGCTCCTATCGCGCTTGCTACGTTTTCTTTGCTTGAAATTTGAGATATATAGCTCATTATCCCAGTAAGTACGGTAGGGACGATAAGCCCTTGAAATCCGCGTATATTTAAAAGCCAAAAATACGAATCCGTAAAGCTAAATACTATCTCACTTATCCCAAGTAGTAAAAAAGCTACTATGAGTAGTTTTTTGATCTCTATTTTTTCTAGTAGATAGCCATAAATTATACTTGCAAATGCTAGGGGCGTCATTATCGCTGTAGTAAATAACGTTGCCTCGGTCCTTGTAATACCTAGCTCGCTTTCAAACAATGGAGCTATGGGTTGAGTTGCGTAAAGCACGCAAAGAGTAAGTCCGGTACAAAAATACATAACCAAAAGTTCTATTTTATTCATTTTATTTTCTTAAATTTAGTCTATTCTTTCCCAAAAAAACTCTATCCAGTCATAAGCTTCGGTAACGCTGTATTCTGGTAAAAGAAGAGCCTTTGACTTATAAAAGATAGTAGCGATCCTAAGCTCTAAATCTGGATATCTTTTCATAATTTCTTTTTTTATGGCGACTATACTTTCGCCGCTATCTATCATATCATCTACTAGTAAAACTTTTTTAAATTTACTAAGATCTGGAATATTAAAAATATTTATCGTATCTAGCTTTTTTGTATCTTCGTAATGGATCGAGTTTAAGCTAAAGCAATTTCTATTATTTAATCTCATACTAATGGCGTGAGCTAAGCTCAGCCCACCCCTAGCTACTGCTAAAATGGCTTCTGGATCAAAGTCTTTTTGAATTTTAGCAGATAAAATCTTAACATCTTTCGCAAAAGATGCGTAACTATAAAATACCATTCTAACTCCTTAATTTACGCCTAAAAGCTGTCCAAAGAGCTCTGGTGCAGATATGACTAAAAATGCTAATAAGCTTATAATAGTTAAGGTTATTATGCCCGAGTTTATATCTTCCAATTTTCTCAAAACCAACTTAACGATAAAGTATGAAATAAATCCTATGCTAAGTCCGACTGTTATAGAGTAAGTAAGTGGCATAAAGATAACTGTTAAAAACGTAGAAACGCAGATCGCAGGATCACTGTAATTTATCTTGCCAAGCTCGCTAAACATAAGTACGCCGACCATAACTAGTATAGGATATATTGCATTTGACGGGATTGAGTTAAATAATGGAAGTAAAAATAGCGTAAGTATAAAAAATATCCCTGTAAATACAGCTGTAAGCCCTGTGCGACCTCCTGCCTCTACTCCACTAGCACTTTCAGCAAAAGCTGTTATAGTACTAGTTCCTACTATAGATCCTGCGACGCTAGTTATAGCATCGCTTTCTAAATTCTTTGTTAGTTTGTGAGTCCCTTCTTCGTTATGTTCGTCAAATAAATTTGCTCTATTGCAAACTCCAGTTAGAGTTCCAATAGAATCAAAAAGGTGGGTAACGAAAAATGTGATGATAGCAGGAAGCAAAGCAAGCTTTAATGCCCCCATAATATCAAGTTCCATAAATATAGGCGACAAAGATGCAGGTGCTGAGAAAAACTCGCTAGGAGCCGGATACACTCCAAAAATCCATGCGATAACTGAAGTCGCTGCTACAGCTAAGATAAATCCGCCTTTTAAATTTAAAGACCAAAACGCTACTATAATGATAAGCCCTAAAGCTCCTATAAAGACTTTAGGATCAGATATATTTCCTATGCCGACAAGGGTTGCTGGATTATATGTTATTAGCCCCATTTGTTTAAGTCCTACAAAGCAGATAAACGCTCCTATACCAGCACTTATCGCGCGCCTAAGATCTATAGGTATGTTTTTTATTATCCATATACGGAAATTTGTAAAACTAAGTACTACAAAGATGATAGCACTGATACAAACAACACCAAGAGCTGTTTGCCAAGGTATCTTCATACCTATAACAAGCCCATAAGTGAAGTACGCATTTAGTCCCATACCTACGCTAAGAGCTACTGGCGTATTTGCCCAAAAACCGTTAAATATACATGAGATTATAGTTATAACGGCAGTCGCGGTGAGCAGGGCGTCTTTTGGCATTCCTGCGTCACTCATAATGAGCATATTTACAGGGACTATATACATCATTGCTAAAAATGTGGTAAGTCCTGCGTTGAATTCATTTTTTACAGAAGTATTATTTTCTTTTAATTTGAAAAAATTCACGCCTTCTCCTTAATTATAAATTTTGATTTCATTATATAAACTATCTCTTTGTACTGGGACAAGTCCACTAGTTTGGATAAGTTCTATAAAGTCGCTTTTGCTTTGTCCGTTTTTACTCTTTGCCCCAGCGCTACTTTGTATACTTTCGTTTTCTATGGTTCCATCTAGATCATCAGCTCCAAATTCTTGAGCTATGAGAGCTAAATTTAAAGTAGAAGTCGCCCAGTAAGCTTTTATGTGTGGGATATTGTCCAAAAGCAGTCTAGATATAGCTATCGTTTTTAAAATTTCTTGTGAGCCTAAAATCCCATCTATTTTTAGATAGTTATTATCTCTTTGATACACCAAAGGTATAAAAGCGTTAAATCCGCATTTTAGCTCATTTTTACCCAAACTTACTCCTTGCTTTGCACTTGTATCACTTTGCTTGTTTTGTAAAGAAATATCTTGCAAATTTCTTATACGCAATATATGATCTATCCTATGGCTGCGATCTTCTATATGCCCAAAAAGCATCGTAGCGTTGCTAAAGCGTCCTTTTTTATGCCAAAGCTCGTGGATTTTTAGCCAGTTTTCGCTACTTACTTTTCCTTTGCAAATTTTTTCTCTGATACTCTCGTCAAATATCTCGGCTCCACCACCTGGCATACTATCTACGCCGTAATTTATCATCAAGTCTATCGTCTGCTCATAGCTTAGAGCGTGTTTTCTTTTTAGATAGTCTATTTCTGCTGCTGTCATTGCTTTGATATGTAAAAATGGATATTTTTGTTTTATCATTTTAAAGATCTCAAGATACCACTGCGGGGTAACAAAAGGATTATGAGATGATACTATGTGTATCTCTTTTGTCCCGTTTTTTACGGTATCATCTACTATTTTCATTATTTCTTCGTGACTCATCGTGTAGGCGTTGTCGTTTTTACGATGAGCCGAGAATGCACAAAATTTGCAAGTATCGGCGCATAAATTTGTAGGATTTATATGTCTGTTTATATTGAAATATACTTTGTTTGAATTTAGTTTTTGGCGCACTTTGTTTGCATATTTGCCTAGCGTAAAGAGATCTAGATCATACAGAGCTAAGCCTTCATCATATCCTAGTCTTTGTCCATTTTCTAATTTATCTATCAAGCTCATTTTAGTATAACCGCCATTTTTAAAAATTTGAAAAAACAATTATATGCTAATGCCACTTAAAAAAGCTTTTTTTTTGAATTTTTTTGATAATATTTTGCTAAAGGAAATAGGTATGAGTAGAATAGGTGATATCAAAAGTTTAAAACATAAAAACGAAGACGAAATGCTAGAGTTTTGCAAAGATGGTGTTTTAAAATGTAAAAAATCTCTCAAACACCAGTTTGGCAAACTAGCTGGAAAGAGCTTTGGAGCGTATCAAAGTAAAGAGATAGATAAATTTATAAAACATGCATTTTTGGCTGTAAAATTAAAGTATTTTGGTGAGTTTGATCCTGATGATGATAAAATTCCCTTGTCTGTTATAGCGCTTGGGAGTTACGCCTTAAGCGAAATGAGCGTAAAAAGCAGTATAGATCTTTTAATTTCTTATAAAAATATTCCTGGATACAATATCAAAGAGATAGTGGATCATTACGCTCTTTTTTTGAAAAATATAAATTTAGATATAAATTGTATGATTTTTGAAGTAGGCGAGATATTTGATAAAGTTAAAGATGATATAGAGTTAAAAACTATGTTCTATCAAATCAGATATATCTGCGCTTCAAAGCAACTGTATAAGCTAAGTAGAGACGAGGTCGGTGAGCTAAAAAACTACAAAAAAGATGAATTTATAAAATGGCATTTAGATAAATTGATGCCTTATGATACTATAGCGCCACTTAGTCAAAAACCAGATATCAAAAATGGTTATGGTGGGTTTTATGATTATAAGAGAATTTACTGGCTTTTAAACGGGTTAGATAAAAATAGTCCTAAATTTCATGCTTTAAAAGTTATGAGCGAAAAGGAACTTAGCGAACTAAATTTAAGTGTTGATTTTATCAGTTCACTCAGATCTGCTTTACAGATCAGCGGCGGCGAGGACGAACTAAAGAGCGAGTATCTAAGTGGCGTGGCTTCCGTGATGCAAATAAAAGAAAAAAAGATGCTTGAACCAGAAGTTTTACTTGCAGTCAAAACGCTCTTTAGTATGCATACGATAGGGCTTTATAGTAGATATTTAGCTAAAGCTTTGTTTCCTGCTTTTTTCAAAAGCGATCTAAGCTTTAAAGACAAAAAACTTTGTAGGTTAAGATCAGGACTATATAATATCTCAAATATCATCTATGTTCCGCTTAAAAAAAAGCCAAAGCAAATTTGTGATATCATCAAAGATCTAAACTCTTTACCAGATGTTCCGCTTAAATTCGATATAACGACTATATTTTATCTCAAAAAAACGATTATCAAAAAAGATAGTATAGACGCAAATCTCGCAGCATTTAAGAAGATATTTAGCAAGGATAATAGCTCACAGATTTTAAAAGCGCTTTTAGACTCGGAGCTTCTATTTTTGTTTATGAAACCTATGGAGCATACTAGGCATTTAGCTGCGATAGATGGATACCATAGTTATAGCGTTGATGAGTATAGTTTGCTTTGCGTTAATGTCCTTGAAAATATCAAAGATAAATTTATCAAAAGCTTATATGACGAGCTTTGTCCTGCTGGAAAAACCGTCCTCAAAATGGCTCTTCTTATGCACGATGTTGGCAAAGGATTAGTTGGCGATCACCTTAATATGGGTGCAAATATTTTTAGAGCTTATGCAAATAAACTAGGATTTGATACAAAAGCTGTAAATTTAGGCGTAAATTTGATAAAAAATCACACTCTTATGAATAACGTCGCAAATAGAGAAGATATCTATAATCAACAAGTTATTTTGAATTTCATATCATATATAGGCGATGCTCAGTCTTTAAAGCTACTTTATGTGATAACTTATTGTATGAATAACGCAACGAGCGACGGTTTTTACAACTCATACACGGCAAAACTTTTAAGAGAGCTTTATGAGATCGGTATGAAAAGCTTTGAAAATAGTGATGAAAACTTACTAGATGAAGCTGCACGTCGTGTAAAAAAAGAGAATGCTATCAAAAAATGTAAAGATTTCTTAGAGCTTAGTAAAGACGAGCAAAATATGATATTTGATATAGGATCAAATTTGATGTTTATAAAATACCCGCCAAGCGAGATAGTTCGTATAGCTTTGTGGGCAAATAGCTGCTCGAATATATCTATAAATATACAAAACAAAGATAGTTTTTGCGTGGAGATCATCACTAAGCGTGGCTGGAATATTACTATGGTGCTTGGCAAATTGTCTGATTTAGATCTTGCATATATGGAAATTTTTGAACTGTTTGATAATAAAGTTTTTATAAAATTAGAGTATAATCACGTCGCTTCAAAAGAGCAGATGAAAAATATGGAGACTATGATAATAGGAGCGCTTTGTGACAAGCAAAAAGCTAAAACGGCTAAGCCAATTATCTATGAAAATGAGATCAGTTTAGATAAAGATCATAGCAAAATTTATGCTAAAATAAACATAAACGCTAAAGACCAAAGAGGGCTTATGGCGTATGTTCTTAGCATTTTTGAAAAATTTGATATAAAAGTTGCAAATGTGAGAGCTCAAACGATAAAAAACAGAACTAGAAATTTGTTTTTGATACAAAAAGATAATAATTTGGACAAAAACTACGAAGCTATCTTAAATTTAATAGTTACAAGAAACAAAAAGGACGAAAAATGTGCGGAATAGTAGGCTATATAGGTAACAAAGAAAAAAAATCCATAATAATAAGCGGACTAAAAGAGCTTGAATATAGAGGCTATGATAGCGCTGGAATGGCTATTATGGGTGGTAAATGTTGCAATGATATAAACTATTTTAAATCGGTTGGAAAATTAGAAAATTTGGCAAATAAAATGGAGGGTTTTACAAGTGAGGGGCTAGGCGTAGCCATAGGTCATACTAGGTGGGCTACTCACGGTAAGCCTACTGAGATAAACGCTCATCCGCATCTTGGCGAGTATAGCTTTGTCATACACAACGGTATAATCGAAAACTATAAAGAGCTAAAAGATGAGCTAGAGGCAAAGGGTGTTAAATTTGTAAGTCAAACCGATACCGAAGTCATCGTCCATCTTTTTGAATACTATAATAAAACTGAGAAAACTCCATTTGATGCCTATAAAAAGACTATTTCAAGGCTAAGGGGAGCTTATGCGACTTTGCTAATCACAAAAGCGTGTGAAGGCGAGATATTTTTTGCTAAAAATGCAGCGCCTCTTATCATAGCTAAAAACGGAGATGAGATATATTTTTCAAGCTCAGATGCGCCTCTTATCGGTCTTGCAAAAGACGCTATGTATCTTGAGGACGGTAGTTTTGGTGTAGCAAAACTAGGCGAGATAAAGCTTTTTGATAAAGAAGCAAACGAGCTAAGCCTTAGTTTTTCACCTCTTCCAAAAGATAAAGGTTACGCTAGAAAAGACGGTTTTAGATTTTTTATGGAAAAAGAAATTTATGAGCAAAGCCAAGTTATCGCAGAATGTTTGATGGGTAGGATCAAAGATGATGATATAAACTTAGACATAAAAGAAGATCTGTTTGATGGCATAGATGAGATACTTCTTTGCGCTTGTGGAACTAGCTATCACGCCGCGCTTAGCGCTAGTTATCTGTTTGAGAGAATTTCAAAGATAAGGGCTAAGGTCGAGATCGCAAGTGAGTTTAGATATAAAGATCCGCTTTTAAGTAAGAAGTCGCTTTTTATCGTTATATCCCAAAGTGGAGAGACTGCAGATACGCTTGAGGCGCTTAAAATAGCTAAAAATGCGGGGCTTAAAACTATGGCGATTTGCAATGTAGATAACTCAAGCATAGTCAGACTTGCTGGTGATGTTATCTTAACTAGAGCAGGTATAGAAAAAGGGGTAGCTAGTACAAAAGCATTTGCTACTCAAGTAGTTTGCCTATGGCTCTTAGCTTTAAAACTCGCAAAATATAGAAAAGCTATAGATACAAAAACATTAGAAGCTGAGATAAAAGCGCTTAGAAACATTCCTAGTATTGTGCATTTTGATACAAGCTTACAAGAGAGAATTCATCGTTTAGCTAAGCATTATTTACACGGTCATGGATTTTTCTTTATCGGTAGAGATATATTTTATCCACTTGCTCTTGAGGGGGCATTAAAATTAAAAGAGATTAGCTACCTACACGCTGAGGGCTATCCAGCTGGCGAGATGAAGCACGGTCCTATCGCTCTAGCAGATACGGGGCTTTATACTATAGCTTTGCTTCCAAAAACTCTGCTTTATGAAAAGACGAAGTCAAATGTCGAAGAGTTAGCCGCGAGAGATGCATTTATAACAGCTATCAGTCCGTTACCATTTGAGCTTAGTGATGATTTTATCCAAACGAATTTGTATGAGCATCCTATGAGCGAATTTTTTGAGATGATGATAGTTTTACAGCTTTTTGCTTTGGAAATTTCAGTACGTTTAGGAAATGACGTAGATATGCCAAGAAACCTTGCAAAGAGCGTTACTGTTGAGTAATAAATCGTGTTTAGGCTTTTTAAATTTAGTAAAATAGTGATAGTATCTAAAAATTTGGAAGATGAATTTGAATAAAGTTTTTAAACTGTTTTTGCTTTTTATATTTGTCTGCTTACTCATCTTATGCGGATTTTATTATAAATATCTGCAAACTCAAAAAGATCAAAATATCAAAAAATATTTTGATCTAAATGCTGAGCTTATGATAAGCGCACTTGAAAATGAGCGTTTAAACGCACTTGCTATATCTATACTTCTTTCTAAAAACAGTGATATCAGAACTTGTTATGAGAGCGGAGATCATAATTATTGTATGAATAGCGCAAAGGAATTTGCTAGTATCTTAAGTCAAGTTCCTAACTATAAAAATATCCGTATTCATATGCACGATGCTAATACAAAAAGCCTTGCAAGGAGCTTTGACGAGACTAAATTTGGTGATAATCTAAGTGGGTTTAGATATATGCTAAATGACGTCAAAAAAAATATGCAGCCTATAGCCGGTATCGAAGTTGGAAGATGCGGTATGTTTATACGCGGAATTTCTCCTGTATTTTTAGATAATAAATTTGCTGGAAGTATCGAAGTATTGTTGGATTTTTCCCGTCTTGAAAATATAGCTTGGTCGCAAGGACTAAATATATTTATCCTTTTAAATAAAAGCTTTGATAGTGATTGTATAACAAATATAGATAAGAGCTTGCTAAAGAAATACTACATACTAAATCAAAATATCGCAAATATAAATTTACTTCCGAATTTACGTAGGTTTGATTTTGAAAATTTAAATTTTATGAAATCCGGACAAGATTATTTTTACTCAAAGCTTATTATTGATATATTAAATAATAAAGTCGGTTACGTAGTGCTACACTATAGCGATAATGCCGCTTCTAGGCTAGGTTTGACTGAGTATTGAGCTTGTCTATGAGCTTTTCTTTAAAAGCTGGGATTTTGTATGTAAAAGTGCTACCTTTACCAAGCACTGAGCTTACGCTATAAATGATATTATATTTATTGCATATATTAGCGACGATGTTAAGTCCTAGTCCAAATCCGCCTGCAGATAGATCTTCTCTAGCATATCTTTGCCAGATCGCTTTTGTATCTTTTATCCCTTTACCATAATCCTTTACGCTAAAAACTACAAAACCGTCTTCTTTTGTCAAATATATCTCTATATCATTACCACTTTTTGAGTATTTTATAGCGTTTGATATGTTGTTATCACTTAGTCTAGTAAGCTCTATTTCGCTCATAAATATCTCTAAATTTGGCTCTATTTTGGATATTATTTTTATATCTTTTGAGTTTGCTATAGTTGTTAAAAACCTTACTCTTTGCTCTAAAAAATATGAAAAATTTATCGGCTTTTTCGGGAAATTTTCATAAGAATGTTTTATGAAGAACTCGACATCTTCGTAAGTCATTTTCATCTGTTTTAAAGCTGATTTGATGCGATGAGTGTTTTTATTGCGAATTTCAAGCATATCTAAATTTAAGGTTGCTACGCCAAGTGGAGTTTTTAACTCGTGCATAGCGTCGTTGAAAAACGAATTCATCATCTTTTTTTGTCTTTGATGAATTTTAAGCGTGCTTTGATATATGAAATAAATCGATATAAAAACAAGTATTATAGTGCCTATAAAAATAAGTGTACTGATAAGCCCTATCTTGTACCAATTTTGCTGTTTAGCTACTACTAAAAAGTACGTTTTTTGATCTTGCAATATAGCTGTTTTATAGTATATAAAGCCATTTTGTACTAAAACTTGAAAGTTTAAGTTCGGTGGATTTTTGCTGAGTTTTGACGTGATGATGCTCTCGTTGCTATCATAAAGTGCAAATTCATATATCAAGCTATTTTGATTGTCTAAATTTGACAAATTTTTGCTTAAAATCGCGCTCTTTTTTGCAAGCATCGCTATGTCTTTGTTTTGTTCACTTTTTATGTTTAATTTGATAGTCCAAAAACCTTGCGCTATAAAAAGAAGCATCAAGATCACAGTGGCTAGAAACGGTATTTTTACTTGATCAAACATTTATTTTATAACCAAGCCCTCTATGTGATACTATAAAATCATCGCTTGTTTTATAGCGAATATTTCGTATATGTACTCTTATACCTGCGTCATCTATATCTTTATCGTCCCAAATTTCGTATTTTATCTCGTCAATAGTGGAAAATGATCCTACTTTGCTAAGCAAAAAATCTATCAAATTTATCTCTTTTTGGCTTAAATTTATAACCGTATCGTCTTTTTTTAGCTGTTTTAATGCCGTATCGTAGTCAAATTTAGTCGCTACTTTGATGATATTTTTATCGTTTTTTGCGTAATATTTTCTCATAAGCTCATTTACGCGAAATTTAAGCTCTGCTAGATTAAACGGTTTTTTTAGATACTCGTTACAGCCGAGTTCGTAACCAGTAGTGATATCTTCTATATTTGTCAAAGACGTCATTATCATTATGGGGGTTTGTAAATTTAGACTTTTTGCATATTTTATAACATCAAATCCGGAAATTTCTGGAACTTTGATGTCCAATATCAGCAAATGATATCTGTTTGCGGATATTTTATCGCATGCTTCTACGCCGTCATTTGCTGCGTCTACCACGTATCCTAAGCTTTGTAGATACTCTTTTATGCTTATTTGGTACTCAAAATCATCTTCTAAAAGTAAAATCTTCAAAGTCGTCTCCAATTTGGCGAATTAAAATATATTCGCCAAATTTTACTGAAAAATACTAAATCTCACATAAGTGCTTGTCCAGCATACACTATATAATACCTTAGCACCACGACTCCTATCAAAACTACTACTGAGTTTATGATGATATAAAGCGGCTTATAAGCATGGTTTTTAAGAGCAGTTGCGGCTATGATGACTGGGATAAAAAGCCCGATACTTACGACTCCTATCCAAAATATCTTACCGTATAGAGCGTCACTGAGTGCCATATTTGCAAACTCTGCTGATCCACCTAGATATAATCCTAAAAATAGTATTATAAGAAGTGGTATTTCAAATAAAATAGCTCTTAGATCAAGCACTAGAAGATATTTTATACTATCTTTATTTAATGAGCCTTTGAAAAACATCATTCCGATAAGTATATTTGCTGCGATTCCACTAGAAAAACCAGATACTAAAAAGAGTATCGGCAAAATAGGAGTGTTCCATAGCGGAATTTTTTCTATAGCGCCAAGCAAAAATCCAGTATACATAGCAACGCATATAGCTAAGAAAAAAAGCATATACTCGATATTTTTTGATATTTTTGCAAAAGAACGGATAAATTTAGTAAGAGGTCTTAGAAAAGCTAAAAACTTCCATTCGTTTATCTCTTTTTCAAATATCATCATTGTAAATAAAAACGCAAACGGAGTATAAAGTAAAAGACAGATAACACCTATACTCATCACTGATTTTATATTGTAAGCTATCAAAAGCCAGTAAAAGCTTAGCGGTTTGCCAAGATCGATTATCAAAAGTCCGAGTCCAAGGCATATCGTGATAGGTCCTATTAAGGCTCCTGCTTTTACCATTGCGTCCCAGATAGAGTTTGTATTGTCTTCGTGTTTATTCCATTTGACAAGCAAGGAAACTATGATGCTTCCAGCGCTTAGTCCAGCTAAAAAAAGATAAACCGCGATCGGCCACGGCCAGTAGATCGTCTCGTATTGCGCGATGCTTCCCCACATATTATTCATAGCGTCCTCCTTTTGTGTTTTTTATAAATCCAAGGCTAGGTTTTGTATTTAAATGAGCTTTTGGATACTGGATATTTTTTCTAGCTATGAGTTTGCTAACTTCACTTTCTTCGTCTCTTGCATCTCCAAATACAAGTGCGTCTGTTGGACAGACGGTTACACAGGCTGGCTTTTTGCCCTCCATTAGTCTGTTTTCATAGCAAAACGTACATTTGCCTATGGCTTTTGTGATAGGATCTACAAATCTGGCGTCATAAGGACAGGCTAAAATGCAGTATTTACAGCTAACACAAAGTCGCTCATCTATGAGTGTTATGCCATTTTCTGTTTTAAAACTAGCTCCTGTAGGACATACACTCACGCACGGGCTATCTTCGCACATCACACAGCTTTGTCTTACAAAGTCTGTTTTGAGTTTTGGAAAAACGCCGCTCATATTTGCTCTAACTTGAAGTCTAAAAACGCCGCTAGGGACGTTATTTTCATTTCTGCATGCAACTGAGCAAGCCTGGCAGCCTATACATAAATTTTCGTCATGAACCATTACGAATTTTTTCATTTTTTACTCCTAAGCTTTGATTATATCTACGCCGACGTTTGTGACCATGGTCCCGCATATAACGCCATCATCTGGATTTAAGATAACGCTTTGGTTAGTTCCTACGCCGTTTATATTATCTAAATCTGGCGTTGCGTGACCAAATCCGTGATAGATAAACAGTGTGTCTTCTCTAATGCCCTCAGTCACCATCAAAATTGCTTTTACTTCCGCAAATTTGTTTTTCAAAATGACGTTATCACCGTTTTTTAAGCCTTTTCTCCCTGCTGTTTTTGGATTTATCCATACAGGAGAATAACTCATCAGATCATTTAGTATAGGCAGACTTTGAGTATGTCCGTTTGTATGGATAGGTGTTTTTCCGCTCATCAAACATAGCTCGTGCCCGCCATATACGTCCATATTATTTGCATTTAAGCAACCTTCTCCTGGAAATTTAGCTTCGATATTGGGTAAAAATAGTTCTATCTTGCTGCTTGGAGTTTTAAATTTGACTTGTGAGCTCATAAGCCCATCTTCATCAACAAATTTAGCGGCGTTAGGATAAGCTTCTACAAATTTTTTGACGAATTTAGCTTCTCTATAATAAACTTGAGGAACTTTCCAGCTAACGTATCCGTTTTTTATGAGATCTGCTACTAATTTGTCGTTTCCTTTTGCTTGAGCCATTCTGTATTCGCTTATGTTGTTCCAAGTATAGTCTTTGTCTATTTTCATAATGCGAGCCAACTCTCTAAATATCTCGTAGCCGCTTTTTGTACCTGCTATCGGCTCTACTGCTTTATTTCTCATATAATATCCAGGAGCTGTGCCGGATTTATTTTGTATACTCTCATCTCTTTCTAGATATGTAGCTTCAGGCAAAACGACGTCTGCTAAATTTGAAAAATCGTTTAGATATATATCTATAGAAACGACAAAATCTAGCTCATTTATAGCTTTTATCGTTTCGTTTGTACCAGCTACGTTTATGAGATGATTAAATCTCGTATTTACCCAACCTTTTACCGGATATGGTTTTTGAGATAAGATCGCAGGAGTTATGTCCATCAAAACACCGTGTTTTCGTGAGATAAACTCGTGCTTATGACCTTCCTCGCCACAACCATCTATCCTTTGTCCTTTTGGTATTTTAAATCCAGCATCTGGATTTGCTAATGTAGGAAATAGCTCTTCTTCGCAGAGTTTATTAAATGTTTTTGCATCTTTTGAGAAGTAAATTCCGCCGCGTTTTTCGAAATTTCCCATTAGTGCGTTTGCTATAGCAATGGCTCTTGTTCTTTGGTATTCGGCTCTTGTAGTCGTGGTTTTGTGTCCCCAGTCGATTATGACTTGTGGTGCTTTTTGCCAAATTTCATCGGCTATTCTTTCGACGTCTTTCGCTTTTATACCAGTTATATTTTCTTGCCATTTAGGAGAAGTTTGCTTGACTGATTTTGCTACTTCTTCAAAGCCTATCGTGTATTTATCTATAAAATCTTTGTCGTATTTAGAGTCTCTTATCCATACGTGGATGAGCGCCATTAAGAATGCTAGATCGGTTCCTGGTTTTACTGGTAACCATTCGTCCGCTTTAGAAGCCATCACGCTAAATCTAGGCTCCAAAACTAGTAGTTTAGTATCTTCTCTATTTGCAAATTTTGCGACTTTTTTCGTGTCTGAGATCACTAAACCCTCAAAAAGATTATGCCCGAAATTTACTATGTATTTTGAATTTGCAAAGTCTCTACTAAGTCCGCTTCCATAAGTATGGCTTAAGACCATATTGTATGTTATCGGACAGCAAGACCAGTGAGAAAATATATTTGGACTGCCATAAGCACAGGCGAAATTCATCATTTGAGTATGACTTTCTCCTGATTTAGAAGTAAATACTACGCTTTGGGGACCGTATTTATCTTTTATCTCGCCAAGCTTTTTAGCACATAAGTTCAAAGCTTCGTCCCATGACGCTTCTCTCCATCTGTTTTCACCTCTTTTACCGACTCTAATGAGAGGTTTTACTATACGTTTTGGGTCATAAAGTTGATTTACTCCAGCTCCGCCACGCGCACAAACAGATGTCTTGTTGGCGCCAAATTTTGGATTGCCTTGAATGAATCTGCATTTATCATTTACTACTTCTGCTTCAATAGGACAGCGAGTAGAGCACATCTCGCATACGCTTGGAACAAATTTAGAGTTTGATTTTGAAAATGTCAAATTCGCACCTAAATTCGCCTCAAACGCTGCTAACGTTCCAACGGCGGCACTCGTTTTTAAAAATGATCTTCTAGAAATTGCCATCGCCTCTCCTTTACTTAAAATATTATGTAATTGTAGAATTCGTGCGTAAAATTAACGTAAAACTATGATAAATTTGATATTTTGTTCATCATAGCTTTCATCTATGATGACACTTTAATCATAATAATAAGCAGATATGCGGATAAAATAAACTCGATAGTGAGATAAAAATATAGAAATTTAGTCCAAACTAAGGCTAAATTTACATCCTTTGCTTTTATATCAAATTTAATTATTTTCTTTAAATAATATTAAATGTATTTTTTATTACAATTACAGCCTTAAAGTTGCCGGTTCGGCAAATAACAAATTTAAAGGTTAATCAATGATTTCTGCGTTAAATCAATTCAAACAAAAATATCTTGTGTATTTTTGGGACACTGCAAAATCTATGATAGCGCTTGCCATCATAGCTTCTATTTACTTTGGTTTTTTTGGTACTGGTTGGCAAGTCACTGGTGAGATGACGCGCTGGGGCGGTGAGTTTTTAGAGCTTTTTGGTCTTGATACTAGCAAATATAGCTATTATAACATGACAAATCTCTCAGGCAGTCCGCTTACTCGCTATGAAGGACTTGTGCTTATAGGTATGTTTATTGGCGCGCTGATTGCGGCTCTTTTTGCAAATAAGGTTAAATTTCGCCTACCAGCTAGCCGTATACGCATCTTTCAAGCTATAGTTGGCGGTATTCTTTCAGGATTTGGTGCTAGACTTGCTTTTGGTTGTAATCTGCTTGATTTCTTTACCGGACTTCCATATTTTTCTTTGCATACTTGGGAATTTGCTGTGTTTATGGTGCTTGGTATTTGGTGTGCCACAAAGGTTGGTAAGCTAAGAGTTTTTATGCCAAAAGCCACACTTGAAAAATGCGGTATAAATGGCAAAGGCATCGAGCATGATAAAGGACGTGCAAAACGCCATTTTAGATATGGTGTGGTGATTTTGATTGCCACGCTTGTTTGGCTTGTTTATCTTTTTGTCGTTACAGAGCCATTTAAACTTGGCGTAAAATCAAGCTTCCTTCCACTTGGACTTTTGTTTGGGCTTATTTTTGGTTTTATTATATCTCGTGGTCAAGTATGCTTTACATCATGCTTTCGCGATTTGTTTTTGTTTGGTCGTGATAATGCCGCAAAGGGAGCATTTTACGGAATGCTTATTGCTACATTTATAGTTTTTGTGCTTATGTTAAATGGCTACTCAGCTTTTGTTAGGAGCTTTTCAGTTGCCGTTGCTTTGGGTGCGTTTTTATTTGGTTTTGGCATCGTGTTTGCAGGAGGATGCGAATGCGGATGGACTTATAGAGCAGCTGAGGGTCAGATGCATTTTATGATAGTTGGTGTGGCAAATTTCGCCGGAACTGCTGTTTTAGCAGTTATTTACGATCATATTCCAGATTGGATTAAGGCTGGTCCAAAAATTCAGTTTTTAAATGAGTTTGGTTCTTTGCCAGGACTTACATTAAATGTTGGACTTTTATTGCTTTGTATTGCACTGATTTTTGCTTATAAAAAACGATTTTTTGCCAAAGGAGGTTACTAATGAAAACTAATTATGAGATAACTTATAGTCTTGATATCCAAGGCGAGGCTTGTCCTATGCCAGCAGTTGCTACTTTGGAGGCATTACCACAGCTAAAAAGAGGAGAGGTTTTAGAGGTACTTTGCGACTGTCCACAGGCGATAAACTCTATCCCTGTTGATGCAAAAAACCGCGGTTTTGAAGTTTTATCTATAGAGCAAGATGGTCCGACTCTTAGATTTATCATAAGAAAGCCATAAATCAATATGAATAAATTTGGGTTAGTTTTAGCCCAAATTTTTAAATTTATAAGTGTAGTTTTTTGCTATTTTGCATATTTGTAATGCAAATTTAGTTTATTTCTCTCATTATATCAAGTCTTTTTAGATAAGGCTCTATCTCTTTTATGTCTAAATTCTTCGTTGAAGATATATATCTTATAGAGTTTTTATCGCCAAATTTACTAATTCCACCTAGTCTGCGTATCATTTGATTTATCGTACCATTTACACCATCTATTATGCCGATTTTATCTGGTAAAATAGCTCTAAAACTATCTTTAAAATAGTTAAAATGAGTACATCCAAGCACTAGTAAATCTATGTTTGATAAATCAAATTTGGATATTTCATCTTTTAAATATTTAAAAACCTCTTCGCTATCAAATTCCATATTTTGGGCAAATTTTACGAGTTTTGGCAAGGCTAAGAGATGTGTCTTGCTCTGCAAATTTACTTTATGGATTAGGTCTGATAATTTATTTCCGTTTATGGTAGCTGGCGTAGCTACTACAAGTATGTCACCACCGGTGTTTGCTCCTAGTTTTATAGCAGGTTCCATTCCTATTATAGGCACTGAAAAACTACTTCTAAGCTCAGTTATAGCAGCACTTGTGGCTGTATTACAAGCTATAGTTATCATATCTGCTTTTTGATCTACTAAAAATTTCACGCATTTTTTTGTTAGGCAGATTATCTCATCTTTGCTTTTTGTGCCATAAGGCGCATTTTCGTTATCGGCAAAATATATAAACTCTACGCCGCTAAAGCGCTTCAAAGCTTCATTTAAAAGGCTAAGACCGCCAAAGCCTGAGTCAAAAATCGCTATTTTCATCGTCTATCCAAATATCTCAAATTTTTCAAACAGTTCTTCATCGCGTTCCAAAACGCCTTTTTTGATAAGATTTTCTATGACTTCTCTTGAACAGTTCGTCTCTTTTGGCCATTCGCGAGTGTAGCCATCAAGCTCAAATTTGCTAGTAGCGTCTATGCAAACAAGCTCGTTTCGTATGAAAATATCGCGCTTTGCATCTATATTGTTTGTTATTCTCCAAACAAGCATATATAGATTTTCAAGCCTTGAGCTAACATCTACAAAAATCAGTATTTTAAAGTGCTCATCAAAGGGTTTAAGCTTATCAAATACCTGTTTTACTAGCCTATCTTTATCAAATTTAATAAAACAAATAGGGTTTTTCGTATCTAAAAAATACTGTTTTAACTCTAAGATATTTTTATTTACGCTTTTAAATTTATGTAGCAGCTCATCATCGCTTATCAAATTTGGTGCGCTTGATGAGTTATCATTACTTGCGTCGATCCCTAGTTTGCCGCCAAAGCAAGCATTTGGACTAGCATGGTCAAGCTGGTCGCAAATGCCACTAGTTATTAGCATACTTTGTGGTGAAAAACGGTTTAAAATATATTTCGTAAGATTTTCGTAGTCATCAAGACGAGGCGCGTTTGATGGCACAAAAATAGCGTGTTTTACAAAACTCATCTGTCCAACTCCCCAAAACGCGTGCATAAGCTGCGTAGCGTGAGCAGGATAAAGCGCATTAAATTTAGCTAAAATCAGATTATGAAAAACCCCATTTTCAGGCATTTTATAATCGATCAAATCAGGCACACTAGTCTGTAAAAGTGGCAAAAATATCCGCTCAGTTGCATATCCCATAAATTTATCTTCAAGTGGCGGTTTTCCGACGACTGTTGCGTGAAAGATAGGATTTTTCTTATGAGTTATTTTTGTAACTTCCATAACCGGAAATGGTTCTACTGGCGTGTAAAATCCTGTATGGTCGCCGAATTTTCCTTCGTCTTTTAGTCTATTTGTATCTACAAATCCCTCTATAACATAGTCTGCGTCATGCGGGATAAAAATATCGTTTGTAAGAGATTTAACTAGTTTTGCCGGAGTTTTTCTGATGAATCCATAAAGCATCAGCTCAAAAATATTTTTTGGAAGTGGAGCTTGACCACACCATATATATAGCGGATCGCCCCCGATCGCTACGCTTACTGGCATTTTAATACCCGCTTTTTTATATTTATGAAAGAAATGAGCAGCGTCTTTGTGAATTTGCCAGTGCATTCCAAGTTCGTTTTTGCTATGGACTTGCAAGCGGTACATACCTAAATTTTGTGTATTTGAATCTAGATCTTTTGTATAAACTTGCCCCATCGTGACAAACGCTCCGCCATCTTCTTCCCAAGTTTTAAGTATCGGCAGATCATATAAATTTGGCTCTTTAAATTCACACTCTTGAGAAGCGCCTTTAGTTTTTAAACGTTTTGGAAATACCGATCTTAAGCTTAAAAGATAGGTGAAAAAATCTATTTTTTCTTTAAATGTAGAAGGTTTTGTCGGTTTTAGTAGTTTTTCTATCTCTTTTGCTATTTCGTTGCTATCTTTTTTAAGTATTAAATTTAAAGCTTTAAAGCTTCCAAAAGTATTTGTTAAAACAGGGTCAAATTTTTTCCCGTTTTTATCGGTAGGATTTCTGAAAAGTAGGGCTTTTGAGTTATTTTTTTTAACTTCTATATAGCTTAGATGAGCTATCTCAAGATCTATATCGCAAGGCTTGTCTATTATCTTTAAAAGACCGTTTTTATCTAATAAATCAATATATTTTTGCATAATTTTTTCCAAAATTTTATTTTGGATAATATCAAAAAAGAAATTTGAACTAGTTTAAATCGAGATCTAAACTCATCTCATTAGTATTAAATTTGGCAGAGTCGTATTTTTAGTGCTATACGACTCTTGCAAAACAAAATACTGCAAAAGTTATTTTGTTTTTATACCTATCCATTTATTAAAATCTCTCATAAAACATCCTTTATTTGAAAATAATTTTCAAATAGTAACCAAATTTGACTTAAATTTATATTATAAAATGATATCTATTATCATAAAAGAAAGTATAGCCTTACATTAATTAACATATTTTGACATCCCCCCCCAATAAAAAACCTAAAAAACTTCTCATCAATTGTTCAGTATATTTAATCTGTATTTAAGCTTCACTCTTGTATAATTCCAGCTCACGAAATGAGAAACACCTTTTAACTCTTCTAGTTAGAAATCATTTTTTTATTTTCGATGTTTTTTAAAATTATAAATGTTAAACTATTTTTTAAAGTCAATCTTTGAAATCTAAACAAGTGATCGATTGAGCCAGAACTACTTTTAAAGTTAGTTCTATTAGTATAAAATAATTATATTATCTTTATACTTTTTAATATATAAAAACATTAAAAAGTTTTTTAGATTAAAAACTTCATAATACGAATAATTATTTATTCAACTTTTATGGAGAGTTTGATCCTGGCTCAGAGTGAACGCTGGCGGCGTGCCTAATACATGCAAGTCGAACGGAGTATTAAGAGAGCTTGCTCTTTTAATACTTAGTGGCGCACGGGTGAGTAATGTATAGTTAATCTGCCCTACACTGGAGGACAACAGTTAGAAATGACTGCTAATACTCCATACTCCTTCTTAACATAAGTTAAGTTGGGAAAGTTTTTTCGGTGTAGGATGAGACTATATTGTATCAGCTAGTTGGTAAGGTAATGGCTTACCAAGGCTATGACGCATAACTGGTCTGAGAGGATGATCAGTCACACTGGAACTGAGACACGGTCCAGACTCCTACGGGAGGCAGCAGTAGGGAATATTGCTCAATGGGGGAAACCCTGAAGCAGCAACGCCGCGTGGAGGATGACACTTTTCGGAGCGTAAACTCCTTTTGTTGGGGAAGAACCATGACGGTACCCAACGAATAAGCACCGGCTAACTCCGTGCCAGCAGCCGCGGTAATACGGAGGGTGCAAGCGTTACTCGGAATCACTGGGCGTAAAGGACGCGTAGGCGGATTATCAAGTCTTTTGTGAAATCTAACAGCTCAACTGTTAAACTGCTTGAGAAACTGATAATCTAGAGTGAGGGAGAGGCAGATGGAATTGGTGGTGTAGGGGTAAAATCCGTAGAGATCACCAGGAATACCCATTGCGAAGGCGATCTGCTGGAACTCAACTGACGCTAATGCGTGAAAGCGTGGGGAGCAAACAGGATTAGATACCCTGGTAGTCCACGCCCTAAACGATGTATACTAGTTGTTGCTGTGCTAGTCACGGCAGTAATGCACCTAACGGATTAAGTATACCGCCTGGGGAGTACGGTCGCAAGATTAAAACTCAAAGGAATAGACGGGGACCCGCACAAGCGGTGGAGCATGTGGTTTAATTCGAAGATACGCGAAGAACCTTACCTGGGCTTGATATCCTAATAACATCTTAGAGATAAGATAGTGCTTGTTTACAAGAAATTAGTGACAGGTGCTGCACGGCTGTCGTCAGCTCGTGTCGTGAGATGTTGGGTTAAGTCCCGCAACGAGCGCAACCCACGTATTTAGTTGCTAACAGTTCGGCTGAGCACTCTAAATAGACTGCCTTCGTAAGGAGGAGGAAGGTGTGGACGACGTCAAGTCATCATGGCCCTTATGCCCAGGGCGACACACGTGCTACAATGGCATATACAATGAGACGCAATATCGCGAGATGGAGCAAATCTATAAAATATGTCCCAGTTCGGATTGTTCTCTGCAACTCGAGAGCATGAAGCCGGAATCGCTAGTAATCGTAGATCAGCCATGCTACGGTGAATACGTTCCCGGGTCTTGTACTCACCGCCCGTCACACCATGGGAGTTGATTTCACTCGAAGTCGGAATGCTAAATTAGCTACCGCCCACAGTGGAATCAGCGACTGGGGTGAAGTCGTAACAAGGTAACCGTAGGAGAACCTGCGGTTGGATCACCTCCTTTCTAGAGTACAATACTAGTACGTCTCACAACTACTAGTAAAAGAAAGATACGATAGCTCAATCACGCTTGTTTAGGTTTGAGAGATTGACAAGGGGGGAATTAGCTCAGCTGGGAGAGCGCCTGCTTTGCACGCAGGAGGTCAGCGGTTCGATCCCGCTATTCTCCACCATAGTTTAAATTTATATTATATTCTAAACTCTAATTAGAGAGCTTGATTTAATATCTAAACTTTCTAATTAGACTTTAGTCTAAAAGTTATTTAAAATATCATTGTTAAAGTCACAATCAAGTTTTAATAAAATAAAACAATTTTACAGGACTTGTTAAAGCTTTAAATAGAGACTACTTTAGCAAATAGTTAATTAAACAATCTGTTATCCCAATAACTAAACATATTAACTATTAAGTTTAACATCATAATCTATTAAGTTCTAAAACTTACTTAATGATGGTTAATGCTTTCCGTCTTATAAGTCAATATTTAAACATTGTAAATTTAATACCTATATTTTTATAAAAGATTTTCTTTTAGAAAGATTAGTTATTTATTTTTATCTTTAACAAGGAAGTGATGCAAATTAGAATAATAATCTAAACAAAAATATAAAATTCGTAACGATAATTTTTAATTAGTTTGATAGCAATCATAGGGTAACCCTACTTGTAGGGACTTTAGTTTGTTCAAACTTTTTTAAAGTTTGTCGTAAATCTGAGCTTTGCTCAGATGCGAACTAAAAAAGGTAAGCTACTAAGAGCAAATGGTGGATGCCTTGGCTAGTAGAGGCGATGAAAGACGTGCCAGGCTGCGATAAGTCTCGGGGAGCCGTCAAGGGGCTTTGATCCGGGAATTTCTGAATGGGGCAACCCAGTATATAGTGATATATACTACCGCAATGCGGAGCTAACGTTGGGAATTGAAACATCTTAGTACCAACAGGAAAAGAAATCAAAAGAGATTACGCTAGTAGCGGCGAGCGAACGCGTAAGAGGGCAAACCGTTAGTTTACTAACGGGGTTGTAGGACTGCAACATAGACTTGAACTAACTAATAGAATAACCTGGAAAGGTTGACCATAGAGGGTGATAGTCCCGTATATGAAAGTGCGTTCATACTTAGCAGTATCCTGAGTAGGGCGGGACACGTGAAATCCTGTCTGAAGCTGGGGAGACCACTCTCCAACCCTAAATACTACTACTAGACCGATAGTGCACAAGTACCGTGAGGGAAAGGTGAAAAGAACTGAGGTGATCAGAGTGAAATAGAACCTGAAACCATTTGCTTACAATCATTCAGAGCACGATTCTTTATGACGTGTGATGGACTGCCTTTTGCATAATGAGCCTGCGAGTTGTGGTGTCTGGCGAGGTTAAGGAAACCCGGAGCCGTAGCGAAAGCGAGTCTTAATAGGGCGTATAGTCAGATGCTGCAGACCCGAAACGATGTGATCTATCCATGAGCAGGTTGAAACTGGTGTAAGAGCCAGTGGAGGACCGAACAGACGGCCGTTGAAAAGGCTCCTGATGACTTGTGGATAGGGGTGAAAGGCCAATCAAACATCGTGATAGCTGGTTCTCTCCGAAATATATTTAGGTATAGCGTTGTGTAGTAACTTTGTGAGGTAGAGCACTGAATGGGCTAGGGCATACACCAATGTACCAAACCCTATCAAACTCCGAATGCGCAAAGTGTAATCACAGCAGTCAGGCGGCGAGTGATAAAATCCGTCGTCAAGAGGGGAACAACCCAGACTAACAGCTAAGGTCCCTAAATCTCATTTAAGTGGAAAACGATGTGGAGTTACTTAAACAACCAGGAGGTTGGCTTAGAAGCAGCCATCCTTTAAAGAAAGCGTAATAGCTCACTGGTCTAGTGATTCTGCGCGGAAAATATAACGGGGCTAAAATGAGTACCGAAGCTTTAGACTTAGTTTTTAACTAAGTGGTAGGAGAGCGTTCTATTCAGCGTTGAAGGTATACCGGTAAGGAGTGCTGGAGCGGATAGAAGTGAGCATGCAGGCATGAGTAGCGATAATCTAGGTGAGAATCCTAGACGCCGAAAACCCAAGGTTTCCTACGCGATGCTCGTCATCGTAGGGTTAGTCGGGTCCTAAGCAAAGTCCGAAAGGGGTATGCGATGGAAAATTGGTTAATATTCCAATACCAATTATTATGTGCGATGGAAGGACGCTTAAAGTTAGTGGAGCTAGCGGATGGAAGTGCTAGTCTAAGGGTGTAGGTTGAGTTATAGGCAAATCCGTAACTCTTTATCCGAGACCTAAAAGGCTCATGACGCTCTTCGGAGTAGATTGAGAATCCATGATACTATCGAGCCAAGAAAAGTTTCTAAGTTTAGTAATAATTGCCCGTACCGTAAACCGACACAGGTGGGTGGGATGAGTATTCTAAGGCGCGTGGAAGAACTCTCTTTAAGGAACTCTGCAAAATAGCACCGTATCTTCGGTATAAGGTGTGCCTAACTTTGTATTAAGATTTACTCCCAAAGCAAAGAAGGTTACAACAAAGAGTCCCTCCCGACTGTTTACCATAAACACAGCACTCTGCTAACTCGTAAGAGGATGTATAGGGTGTGACGCCTGCCCGGTGCTCGAAGGTTAATTGATGATGTTAGCTATGCGAAGCATTTGATCGAAGCCCGAGTAAACGGCGGCCGTAACTATAACGGTCCTAAGGTAGCGAAATTCCTTGTCGGTTAAATACCGACCTGCATGAATGGCGTAACGAGATGGGAGCTGTCTCAAAGAGGGATCCAGTGAAATTGTAGTGGAGGTGAAAATTCCTCCTACCCGCGGCAAGACGGAAAGACCCCGTGGACCTTTACTACAGCTTGACACTGCTACTTGGATAAAGATGCGCAGGATAGGTGGGAGGCTTTGATCCATAGACCCTGGTTTATGGTGAGCCATTGTTGAGATACCACTCTTCTTTATTCGGGTAGCTAACTAGCCTAAGTTATCCTTAGGTAGGACAATGTCTGGTGGGTAGTTTGACTGGGGCGGTCGCCTCCCAAAATGTAACGGAGGCTTACAAAGGTTGGCTCAGAACGGTTGGAAATCGTTCGTAGAGTATAAAGGCATAAGCCAGCTTAACTGCGAGACATACACGTCAAGCAGAGACGAAAGTCGGTCTTAGTGATCCGGTGGTTCTGTGTGGAAGGGCCATCGCTCAAAGGATAAAAGGTACCCCGGGGATAACAGGCTGATCTCCCCCAAGAGCTCACATCGACGGGGAGGTTTGGCACCTCGATGTCGGCTCATCGCATCCTGGGGCTGGAGCAGGTCCCAAGGGTATGGCTGTTCGCCATTTAAAGCGGTACGCGAGCTGGGTTCAGAACGTCGTGAGACAGTTCGGTCCCTATCTGCCGTGGGCGTAAGAAGATTGAGGAGAGTTGACCCTAGTACGAGAGGACCGGGTCGAACTGGCCACTGGTGTACCAGTTGTTCTGCCAAGAGCATCGCTGGGTAGCTAAGCCGGGATGTGATAAGAGCTGAAAGCATCTAAGCTCGAAGCCAACTCCAAGATGAATCTTCTTTTAAGAGCTCTAGTAGACTACTAGTTTGATAGGCTGGGTGTGTAATGGATGAAAGTCCTTTAGCTGACCAGTACTAATAGCTCGTTTGCTTATCTTTATATAAGCATCACTTCCTTGTTAAGGATATAAATACCTTACAAAGAACATGTTTTACTGCAATTAAAACCAAAAAGACTTTAACGATAAATAACACAACAGTGTTAAATAAGAGAATAGTTAAACTATTTTTATTCTTTTATTTAACACTGCCCGTGGCTATACAGATGAGGAAACGCCTTGCTCCATCTCGAACCAAGAAGCTAAGCTCATCATGGCCGATGATACTCTCCCTTACTGGGATGTGGAAAAGTAGGTCGCTGCGGGCTTTGTGTTTATGTTTTAACTCTTATTTCATTTAAATCAATTCCCACATAGCTAATTAATATTAATTAAACTTATTATTAAAAGTTTTATTTACATATCTAAGCTACTAAATTTATATCACTTTTTTTAAAGTATCTTTACTTATTTTATCTTTTATAATATTGTGTGCAATAAATAACTATTATAGTCTTAGTAAAACAAATACTGTAGATAATTGAATAAACATAGCTTAGATAAACTGTTCTATAGATATCTGCTATAAAACAAACTAACTCCATAAATAATACGTAAAATATGCAAATTTATATACTTTTTTAGCTTATTATAAATCAAACAGCTAGATTATAATTTAGCTGTAAATGCAATGGTATTAATCATTAGATTGATTTATACCTATTAATACTGCTTTCAAGCGTTAAAGTAGATAAATATTATGTATACTTGTTTATGACTTTAAACTAAAAAACTCTCGTATCTATCATTTATAAATTTATGCTTATAAATGATTATTCTTAGCTTAGATCAAGGCTCTATATCGCAATATGAAAATAGATAAAAATACACCTGATAAATGTAAAACATTTACCCCACATCTAATAAAACCTATAAAGTAAGTACTAAGTATAAAAGCATCTTTAAATACTGTGTATAAATATCTTATGGTATTTATACATTACTATGTATCTAAATTTATAAATATATAAAACTCGTTACTATTAAATATTTCTAATAAAATAGTACCAATTTATAATTAATGTAATTCTTTTAAAAGTAGTTTCTTTGACTACTTTACTATAAAGATATCTTTATAATATTTAAGATTAAGTTAGTAAAACTTTTAATATTTTTATAAAGAGTTTTTAAATATTTGCGAATTCTTTTAAATTATTATAAATATTGCAAACCTTTTTAAATTATTATGGGTATTCTTTAAAACATAACAATTCTTCCAAATTATTATAAAGATTTAAAAATATTTATGGTTATTATAAATTATACTATTATAATTATTTTTAGGTTATTATGAGTATCTCAAAATCATAAATTTTTTATTCAAATAAATTTATTTTATAGTATGGTTTGAATTTAGGGGGGCAAAGGTATTAAATCATTGAACTGTGTTACCATTATACTCTCTTATATAATTTTTATCATGTTTGAATTATATTTAAGTTTTATTTTTAGATTGATATCATATAATCCACTATATTACATTAAAAAGGGGTTAAGATGAGATTATTTGGTTTAATAGCTTTACTTGCTAGTTTAACTTACGCTGCAGTAAATTTAAATACTGCTACTAAAGAAGAGCTTATGGAGCTTCCAGGAATAGGAGAAGCTAAAGCTAATGCTATCATAGAGTATAGATCTAAAAACAAGTTTAACAGCATAGAAGATATCAAAAACATAAAAGGTATAGGGGATAAAAGATATGAAGCTATAAAAGCTGATCTTACTACTTCGGGTAATACTGACCTATCAAATTTAAAAACAAAAGCAAATAATAAAACAAAAGATATAAAAAAGAACTCAGATAAAATAAAAGAGCTTAAGAACAATAAGAACAAAGAGATAAATAAAGAAAACAGTAAAAATAAAAAAGAGATCAAAGATAAAAAAGTTAAAATTAAGAAAGATATAAATGATAAAGTAGATAGCTTAAAGGAGTAGGGAAAGATGCTTGTTATAACTTCTCGTATACCATCTAAGAATTTTTATATAAAAAGAGGGTTGGGTAGGTTGATCATACGAAATCTTTTAAATAGATATTGATTGTTATTTGTGAACGGCATAAATGGTGACCCCTACGAGACTCGAACTCGTGTTACCAACGTGAGAGGCTGGTGTCCTAACCGCTAGACGAAGGGGCCTAAAAAAATAAAATATGGTGCCCCGTGTAGGGCTCGAACCTACGACCCCATCATTAAGAGTGACATGCTCTACCAACTGAGCTAACGAGGCGTTTATCTATTAAAAATAAAAAAATGGCGCGGCGAACGGGGCTCGAACCCGCGACCTCCGGCGTGACAGGCCGATATTCTAACCAGCTGAACTATCGCCGCACCTAAAATGGTGGTCGCTATAAGACTCGAACTTATGACATCCACCTTGTAAGGGTGGCGCTCTACCAACTGAGCTAAGCGACCAAGAGCTTATAAAATGGCGACCCTTGTAAGATTTGAACTCACGTTTTCACACAGAGAATGTGACGTCCTGGGCCAACTAGACGAAAGGGTCAAAACCCTGATTGATAAATAAAAAAGTGGTGTCCCGCGTTGGATTCGAACCAACGACCCCCTCCTTAAAAGGGAGATGCTCTACCGACTGAGCTAGCGAGACAACGTAAATGGCGCGGCGAACGGGGCTCGAACCCGTGACCTCCGGCGTGACAGGCCGATATTCTAACCAGCTGAACTACCGCCGCACCTAAAAAATGGTGGTCGCTATAAGACTCGAACTTATGACATCCACCTTGTAAGGGTGGCGCTCTACCAACTGAGCTAAGCGACCAAGTGGTGTCCCGCGTTGGATTCGAACCAACGGCCCCCTCCTTAAAAGGGAGATGCTCTACCGACTGAGCTAGCGAGACAAAATAAATTTAAAATGTTACTTAAAGTAATAAAAATTGCAAAGTAATCTTTTTTAAAAATGAAGTGAAATTATACAAAAATTAATTATCTTTGTCAAGTGGAATTCCGCTTTATGTTAATTATTTTGCATGATTTCATGTAAAAATGAAATGGATAAAAAATAAACAAATGATTATTTATATTTTAAGTAAAATATTGCCGTTTTTATTTTTTATCATTTAAGTATATTTTATGTGATATTTGAATAAAATTACTATGTTTTGATTTTTGCGTTAAAAAAGGAATGAGGGGGGGGGTGGCGTATTAAAATGAAATATGCTGAGTCTACACTATTTGTTTGGAATAAAGACTTTGAAACAAACATACCTTTAGTCGATGAAGAGCATGTGCATTTAGTAGAACTCATAAATGAACTTATCTTAAAAATTTCCAATCAAGAAGCTTTAGAGATAGCCGATATCTCTTCTGTTTTTAACAAACTTTTTGATTATGCAAAGTATCATTTTGGTGATGAAGAAAGCATAATGATCGAAAGCAAATTATATCCAGATTTTATCAGAGAACACGCGTACAATCACAAGATGTTTTTGCAAGAAGTTGAAACACTATATAATGAGTTTTTAGATAGCAAAGATTATAAAAAAAATCTTAAGGATATGATCGATTTTCTTATAAATTGGCTTGCTTTTCATATACTGGGTCAAGATAAGAAAATGGCAAAACAGATAGAGCTTATGAATCAAGGATATAGTGCAAAGCAAGCCTTTGAGATGGTTGATCAAATTCACGAATCAAACGAAACCCAGCCTCTTGTTAATGCTTTAAATAATATGCTAAATACATTATCTAGAAGAAATAAAGAGCTTTTGTCTCTTAAGAAAAATTTGGAACAAAAAGTAGAAGAAAGAACGACCGAGCTTATGGAGGCAAATAGACATCTTGAGTATTTATCTACTACAGATCAACTAACTGAGCTAAAAAATAGACGTTATGCTATGGATGCTCTAAATATGCTTTGGTATTCTACTTGTAAATTTACGGATTCTATCGCTGTTTTGATGATAGATCTGGATCATTTTAAAGAAGTAAATGATAATTACGGTCATGATTGTGGCGATATCGTCTTAAAAACTGTAGCTGTAACGCTAAAAGATTCTGTAAGAAACGATGATATAGTTTGTAGGCTTGGCGGAGACGAGTTTTTGATAATATGCCCACACACGTTTTTACAAGGCGCTATAAAAGTAGCAAATAATATCTTAAAAGAGATAAAAAAGCTTAACGTTTCTATTGATGGCGGGTTTTGGAGCGGTAGTGCAAGTATCGGCGTAGCCTCAAGCGATCCTAAAATGCAAGGCGTAGAAGATCTAATAAAAAGAGCAGATGATCAAGTCTATAAAGCAAAAGAAGCTGGTAAGAACTGCGTTAAATTTTAAATCATTAGTATGCTAATAGCCGGTTTTATATTTATCATTACTCTTTTGCTTATTATCTTTAGGCCATTTGGATTAAAGATAGGAACTAGTGCTGTAATGGGAGCTTTGGTAAGTCTCTTTTTAGGCGTGGTTAGTTTTGATGATACTTTAGTAGTTTTAAGCGTAGTTTGGGACGCGACGCTAACTCTTGTAGGCATTATCATTATGTCTATGATCCTAGATGAGATAGGATTTTTCGAGTGGTGCGCACTTCATTTATCTAAGCTTTCAAAACAAAACGGCCATTTGATGTTCGTGTATGTTCTTTTGTTTGGTTCTGTAGTTTCAGCTCTATTTGCAAATGATGGCGCCGTACTGATACTCACGCCTATACTTTTAGCCAAGATGAAAATACTTCAGCTAAAAATCAAAACTATGATAGCTTTTCTACTAGCTGGTGGTTTTATAAGCGATAGCGCGTCTTTGCCTTTTGTGTTTTCAAATTTGACAAACATAATAACCGCAAATTATTTTAAGATAGGATTTAGTCAGTACTTTGCAAATATGGCTCTTGCTTATGTTGTAAGCACTGCGGCTTCTATAGTTGTTTTATGGATAGTTCTTAGAAAAGATATCCCGCCAAAGATAAATACAAATTTGCTAAAAGATCCTAATAGCGTCATCAAAGACATAAGTATTTTTAAGTTTTCATGGTTTTTTATAGCAATTCTGCTTTGTGGATACTTTGTAGGAGATATATACGGACTTCCGGTGAGTTTATTTGCTTTGAGTGGTGGCGTTTTACTTCTTATTGTAAGCTCACATACCAAAGTCATCAAAGCTAGCAAGATCATCAAAAACGCTCCTTGGCAGATAGTTTGGTTTAGCATAGGACTTTATATCGTTGTTTATGGTTTGAAAAACGGCGGAATGAGTGAGTATATAGCAAATTTGATATCAAAAGCTGCATTACATGGCGAGTTTTACGCTGTTATGACGACTGGGTTTTTAAGTGCTGCGATGTCTGCAATTATGAATAATCTACCTACAAATATGATAATGAATATATCGCTTTATGGCGCTAATGAAACTCTAGCTTACGCAAATATTATAGGTTCAAATTTAGGTCCAAAAATGACACCTTTTGGTAGTTTGGCAACTCTTTTATGGTTGCATGTTTTAGAGAAAAAAGGTGTAAAAATAGGATTTTGGGAGTATAGTAAATTTGGTATTTTAGTTACTTTGCCAGTGCTCTTTGTAACTCTTTTGGCTCTGATTTTTTAGTTTGGCATTTTTTAATAAAATAAGCAAATTTTACCCTATTTATAGCAATTTAAGATAAATTAGCATACAATTATTTACTACTTAAAAAGGCTTATAATGAAAAAAATATTTATATTTGTGACCTGCGTTTTGTTTGGCATAGAGCTTTATGGTGGCGTTTGGTGCAATAACGATGAAGGCAAAAGTAGCGTAGAGCAAACAAATGGAACTAAAAATATAAATTCTTTCGGAACAGATAAGGAAGATATTATAGTGCTAAATAACGTAGGTGCATATAAATTTAAGTTAGTGGGCGATAATATAAATACGCAACACGGTATTAATCATTGGGATCAATTATCTTTGCGTATTAAAACAGGTTTTGCAAGTAAAATTTCTGTAAAAATCACGAAAGTATATGAATATAATAATAGGTATTTTGATACTATCAAAGGCGAAACGGATATCAGAAATATATGGTTTAAATTTATAAAAAGCAATGTAACTAACTATGATAAAAAAGAAAGAGGCGGATTATGCTTCAATAGAATGCTAAATAATGTAGAAGTAGGAGGATATGCTAAATTTGAAAATGGGATAGCATATCTGCCTAAAGATGATACTGTAAATATTATTTTTGAGGCATCAAATCCTCAGTCAGATAAATATAAAAAATTTAAATTTGAAGCTGAGATTACAGTAGAACCGGATGATCGAAAATCTTCTTTGGGCAAGAATGGATTTCTAATAGTAAATGATCAATTTAATAAAGACGGTGATAGCGAAAATTTATATACTCAAATCGTTAAAAAACCTTTTAATGTCAAGCTTATAACAAATTTTAATAGGGATCTTATCGAAAGAGATATAGCCTCTATAAGCATCACATTACATTCTAAAACAAGCGGCGATGCATTAAATGATGCTATAGAAAAGATAGATTTAAGTAAAGATGATATAAATAATCTAAATAATAAAAAAGATGATAGCTTGAAGATTATAAATCTTGATAATAAATTTAGCGTAGATAATTCTAAGAAAAAGTCGATAGATTACTCAAATTTATATTTTATGGTAAGAGTTGATTTAGAAAAATCATTTAAATCAGATACATTTGCTGCTAGACCAGCTAAGTTTAACAAAAGAGCTAGTTTTAATAAAAAAGATAGTCTGATAGGCGGGAAAAAGTATTATCCGCAAGCCGGTGATAGAAATGATTTCGTGTTTGTAGAGGCTTTAGATAATGAAGACAGAGTGATAGATGATTATAATGTTATTTTAAAAGATCAACATTTGGAATTTGATAGAAGTGCAAATAGAACAAAAAATGAAGATGAGTTTTGCACTTACTACTACGATGAAAATGGAATAAAAACCCTGCAAAAGATGGAGCCAAACAGTTTAGAAAACGTGTGGATTAAATTTAGTGAAGGTATTGGCACTATATACACAAAATGCGAATATGACTCAGAAAATGAAAAAGAATTCAGTCAAGATAATATAAACAATGAATCTTGTTATTTTGTATATCCAGACATAGGACATACAAAAATAAGTATAACAGACAATAAAACAACTATTATTGACGAAGAGCAAGATGATTGCATATCTGGTAGTTCTTCATCAAAAACTACAAACGGAAAAATAGGTTGCAATGTCCAGTTAGAAAATGTAGGATTTCATACGTTTATACCATCAAGCATAAATTTCGTTTCGCGAGATATCTTAAATTATCACAATGATGATAAAAACAATATCGGATTGACGTATTTATCAAAAAACGGTGAGTCATATGCACTAAGCAAAACGGACTATAATAATATATCCATGGCTGCTACTTTAAATTTGAGCATTGAGGCTCGCTTGGCTGATGGAACTCTACCAAAGCTGTATTCTAAAAACTGCTATGCTAAAAGTATTAAATTTAGTTTAGAAGATAAAAAATCGAATAGTAGAGATATAAAGTTTTACGGTCTAAAACATGAAAATAAAGATGAAAATAAAGATGAAAACGCATATATAGCTATCAAATTTCCTACTGAAGATAATGACAAAGTATTTTGGATAGATGAAAACACTTTTTTAGAAGGTAAATCGCTTACTCAAGTAAAGATGTCTATTGACAAAACAGATAAAGGCATAAATCCTATCATCGTAAAAACAAGCGATATTGACATCAAAAATCCAGGTGAATTTAGCGGAGACATATCTAAGGTAGAAAATCTTACACAAAATGATAAGATCACTATAAAAGTAGATGATATAAAAAACGATAATGATAAAACGGGTAACTTTTTTTACGGTTCGCTTATCATTCCTGATGTTTCGATAGACGAAGAGAAACGAAAATCTGGTACTGAAGCGACTGCTACTGCTTATTACAGCGTATTTTGCGATGATGAGTGTATAAATGGCGTAGTCGCGTCTGAAGAAGATAAAGATATTTATAAAAATATCATAATAAAAATGATAGGCGAAATGGATGATAGGAGCAATGTGCCAGGTAATCAAGGATTTTATATAAGCAAATTTGTAGATGACAATATCATAAAAACCAAATACAAGCCTGAAGACAACGACGTCAGTGCCGTTATCAGTAAAATTGACGATAAAGAAACCAAAGATGGATGGGGACAAGTCGAGCTTACGTATAATCCAACTGCCTTTGTTCGGAAAAACATAAAATTCACTTCATATCTTGTTAAAGATGGTAAAGAAACAGATACTATCGCTACTTGGCTATATCCGATCGAAGATACTCCTGCAAAAGATACCTTTTATGTTGAATTTGCCCCTAACACTGCATGGTTTGGTACTGGAAAAGCCGGACAAGTTATGGGCATAGGAGAAGACTATGATGGCAAAAGTACAAATGAAAAACAAAAAGGCAAAAGACAGCAACGTATCGACTGGTAGATCCATAGCATAAATTTACGTAAATTCCGGCGCAAACTGTTTGAAGAACTTAGCTATTATATGCGGATTTCTATCCTTACATTCATAATTACTCAAGCAAGCTTGGATAGCTTCTTAAAAGCAAAGTGTAAGCGTGCAAGGCGCTTTGCTCTCTGATGTAGTCTCTATCGCCACTTAAGCTTAGTCTTTGAGTATAAATTTCTCCGTTTTTGTTCGTCACCGCAATATATACGGTTCCTACTGGCTTTTGCTCGCTTCCGCCATCAGGTCCTGCTATACCGCTGATAGCTATAGCAAAATCGCAGCTACAAAGCTTTATGGCTCCTAAGACCATCTGTCTTACGCATTCATCACTTACTGCGCCAAAGTTTTGCAAAACTTCATCGCTTACGTCTATCCAGCTATGTTTTATGCTATTTGCGTATGTTACTACTGAGCCATCAAACACAGAGCTTACTCCGCTCACGGATCCAAGTTTAGCCGCGCAAAGTCCAGAGGTGCAAGACTCTGCAAATGTTATTTTTAAGTTCTTTTGTATGAGTTTTTTTGCTACAAATACAACTATATCTTTTTCGTTTATCATTTTACCGGTAAATAAATTTGAAGCGCTTTCTAAAAATCCGTCTATCTGTCCGTATCTGTTTGCGCTTACTTTAGCATAAGTAAGACCGGGTAAAAGCTCGGTAAGACTGATATTCACGTTGTAAGTGGTAGATAATGGCTCTAAGAGTATCTTTGCACTTTCTTTATCGACACCTAGTATATGAAAAAACTTCGAGTCTTGTTTGGTGTTTTGTAAAAAACTAGGAAGCTCTTTTGTAGGCGTAGCTTTTATGAGATTTATAGAAGCGGTGTTTAAAGTGAGCAAAAAGCTGTTTTTGGCGTAATTTATGGCACGTGATGGGATGAGAGTATCTTCTTTTAGCTCTATAGTATCTACGCTAAGAGTTGCTAGGATCTTGCTTAATGTATAAAAGTTGCTGTCATTTGCTATGATCGTTATGCATTCGTAATTTTTAGAAATATTTTCTATGTAAAATGGGAGCTCTTTGTCACCACCACCGGCGTATGATATCATACCTAGCTCACCGAAATAGTTTTCGTATTTGCGAAAAACGTAGTCTAAAAACGGCTTATTTATCTGCAATTCTTCCCCGACTATCAAGATGATATGTTTCATATTTTGCTCCTAGTATTTTATTGTAAAATTCATATACGTGTTTTGTGACTCATCATTTGGCTTTGAATACATTATATTTATATTTAAATTTTTATTCAAAGACCAGTCTATATACGGACTGATTTCTTGCTCATCATTTTTTGATTTTATTATTGTACCAAATTTCGTATTATATAAAATTTCTCTGCTTATATCCAAATTTGGATACAGCACGGCTTCTTGTTCTTTGAGATTATAATTTGCATTTAGCTGAGTTTTTATAATGAAATCCACTATGGAAGTTTGATACTGTAAACTTAGATCGTTATTTGCGATGTAGTCTTTTTTGTTTTCGTTTTTATCTAGTTTGCTGCCCAAGTTTAGCTTGATGCCGCTTAAATATCTGTTTTCAAAACTTAGTGAGTTTATGCTTAAAATATCTATATTGTTTAAATTTGCACCGTTTTTATCAAGGTTTAAATTCGGACTTAGCAAGCTAACATCCTCTGATTTTATCCACTGGTTTTCTATGTATGTATCTGTTTTAAATGGGTTTATACTTATGGCGTTTCCGTTTTGTTTTATAAGATCGTCAAACGAGAAGATATTTGATATAAAAAATATCATTAAGAGACAAATTTTTATCATTTTTTCTCCTTATTATTTTATGAAATTATTGTATCATAAGCCGATAAATAAATCTTTTTTTTATCAAATTTTGGATAGAATCCATAAATTTAAAAAAATTCGAGGTTAAGATTATGGATTACAAAGATACACTGCTACTACCTACTACGGATTTTGCTATGCGTGGAAATTTAGGCGAACAAGAACCAAAACGCTATGCGAAATGGGATGAAGAAAAAGTTTATGAAAAGATGAAAGCCAAAAGGCAAAAAGCAAGCACTAGTTTTAATATTCACGATGGCCCACCATACGCAAACGGTCATCTTCACATAGGTCATGCACTAAATAAAATCTTAAAAGATATAATCACAAAAACCCATTATTTTTTCGGTGATAGCGTTAGATATACTCCTGGTTGGGATTGTCACGGTCTACCGATCGAGCAACAAGTCGAAGTCAAGCTTGGCGACAAAAAAAAGACTATGAGTAAATCGCAAATTAGGCAAGAATGTCGCGCTTGGGCTAGCGAATTTGTAAAGATCCAAAAAGAAGAGTTTAAATCTTTGGGCGTCCTTGGTGACTGGGACGAACCGTATCTTACCATGAAATATAAATTTGAAGCAAATATATATAGAACGCTTTGTGAAGTGGCTAAAAAAGGACTTCTTATAGAGAGAAGTAAGCCTGTATTTTGGAGCTGGGCAGCAAGAAGTGCGCTTGCTGAAGCTGAAGTAGAGTATGAGGATAAAGAAGATTATAGCTTGTACGTTGCTTTTGATCTAAGCAAAGAAGCGTGTGATAAACTTGGCGTGGGTAGCGCAAAAGCTGTCATCTGGACGACTACCCCTTGGACTTTAGTAGCAAATCAAGCCATTAGTTTAAATCCAAATGAAAAATACGCAGTAACAAAAGAAGGTTATATCATAGCTTTTCCTTTAAAAGAAACTTTGATAAATCAAGGCATAATAAAAGGTGAGATTATAAAAGAATTTGCTTCAATCGAGCTCGAGGGATTAAATGCGATAAACCCTTTGAACGGAAGATATTCTAAATTTATACTTGGAGAGCATGTTTTGATGGATGGCGGTACGGGGCTTGTACATACTGCTCCTGGGCATGGCGAAGATGATTATTTTGCAAGCTTAAAATACAATATCGAAGTTATAATGCCCGTTGATGAAGCAGGACTTTACGACGAGACTCTAAGAGTCAAAAAGCTACTACCAGAAGAGCTTTTGGGTGAGTTTATAGGACTTCATATATTTAAAGCAAATGAACGACTTTTAGATATCTTAGGCGATGCGGTCGTGAAAGTAAGTAAATTTGTGCATAGTTATCCATTTTGCTGGAGAACACATAAACCAGTCATTTACCGCGCTACAAAACAGTGGTTTATATCTATGGACGAGCCAAAATTGAACGGTAAAACACTGAGACAAACGGCGCTTGAAGCTTTAAATCAAGTTAAATTTTATCCAGAAGCAGGCATCAAAAGAATCAGCTCTATGATAGAAAATCGCCCTGATTGGTGTATTTCTCGCCAAAGAGACTGGGGCGTACCTATAGCGTTTTTTAGAGATAAAACCACAAAAGAAGTGGTATTTGATCCAGAAATTTTGGACAATATCGCTAGTATATTTGACGAAAAAGGCGCTGATGCGTGGTGGGATTTAAGCATAGAAGAGCTTCTTCCAAAAGGTTCAAATTTAAATCCTGCAAATTTAGAAAAAGTTAGTGATATACTAGATGTCTGGTTTGATAGTGGATCTACGTGGAACGCGGTTTTAAATAGCGGAGATTACGATGGTGGTGGATATCAAGCAGATATGTATCTTGAAGGAAGTGATCAACATAGAGGTTGGTTCCAAAGCTCACTTTTACTAAGCTGCGCGTTAAATCAAAAAGCACCTTATAAAAGCATACTAACTCACGGTTTTACGGTCGATGGAAACGGAAATAAAATGAGTAAAAGCAAAGGCAACGTCATAGCTCCAGCAGACGTAGCCAAAAAATACGGCGTAGAGATCTTAAGACTTTGGGTTGGGCTTAGTGATTATTCAAGCGATCTTAAAATAAGCGATGAAATTCTAAAACAAGTTAGTGAGCAATATAGAAAGATAAGAAATACGATAAGATTTTTACTAGCAAACGTCGGCGATTTAGATGATATATATACAAATTTTGGAATGCTTGATAAGTGGATACTAAATAGAGCTAGTAAGACTTTCAAAGAAGTATCGGTTTGCTTTAGAAATTACGAGTTTTCAAAAGGATTTAATATCTTGCTTAATTTCTTAAGTACGGATCTTAGTGGGATATATCTTGATATTTGTAAAGACAGACTTTACTGTGATGATAAAGACTCGGCTCGCCGTCGTTCGGCTCAATCTGCTATGGCTATCATCGCAAAAAGAGTCTTTGCACTCATAGCCCCTACGCTAACTTACAGCGTTGATGAGGCTATAGAATTTGCTCCGCAAATCATAAAAAAAGATTTTGGAGATGTTTTTGACATAGTTTATGATGATTTGGATTATGAATTTGATATAGATGATAACTTGTTATTAGCTAGCAGGGAAAAATTTAATGAGATAGTAGATACGCTCAAAAAAGAAAAAATTATAAAATCAACACTTGAGGTTATGCTAGAAACTAGCTCAAATGAAATACTTGCAAATGATCTTGATGAAGTCATAGACTGGTATATGGTAAGCTTTGTTAAAAGTATAGAAGACGGTGAGACTTTGGCTACTTTCGAAGTAGGAAATGAGCAGTTTAAGGTAGTAAAAGCATCTCGTTATAAATGTCCAAGATGCTGGAAGTATGACGCCAAAGAGGAAAACTGTTTGTGCCCTAGATGTTCAAAGGTTTTAAAAAATGTTTGATACGCCGGCTTCAAATGAGCTGATCATGGCTACTATTTTTGTTTTGATACTGATCGTAGCTGTAGGGATTTTTTTAGTCAATAGATTTAAGGAGAATAAGTGATAACTTTAAAAGAAGCGTTGAAACTAAGCCCGTCTGATATTTTGGCTTTACGCGCAGAACTAAAAGAGAAAATAAAAGCAAATAAACATTTGGGTGCTTATATAGAGCAACTTACTAGCACCGAGATAGGCGATGAGTACGCAGGTATTCCTATCGCTATAAAAGATAATATTCAAGTTAAAGGCTGGAGTATAACAAGTTGTTCAAAAATACTTCAAGGATACGTAGCGCCTTATAACGCAACTGTTATAGATAAACTTTTAAAAGCTGGACTTGCTCCGTTTGGTAGAACAAATATGGACGAGTTTGCTATGGGAAGTACTACTGAAAGCAGCTTTTATGGTAAAACGTTAAATCCTTTGGACAACTCAAGGGTTCCTGGTGGTAGTAGTGGTGGAAGCGCTGCAGCAGTTGCGTCAAATATCGCTATCGCCGCTTTAGGTAGTGATACTGGCGGAAGCATACGCCAACCAGCAGCGTTTTGTGGTTGCGTTGGGTTTAAACCAACTTATGGAAGAGTTAGTAGATTTGGACTAGGCGCTTACTCAAGTAGCTTAGATCAGATAGGACCTATAACAAGCTGCGTTGAAGACGCCGCATTGCTTTATGATATCATCGCAGGACACGATCCAAAAGATAGCACGAGTTCAAAATTAGAAGTTATAAGTACTGCAGATAAGTTAGATGCGAACAAAAAACTAACTATAGCAGTTATTAAAAACTATATCGATGAAGCAAGCGACGACGTAAAAAAAGCTCTGAATTTAACCATTGAAAAGCTAAAAAATAGCGGACATAAAATAATCTATAAAGATCTTTCAAATTCAAAATATGATATAGCTGCTTACTATATCATAGCTACAGCAGAAGCTAGCGCAAATTTAAGCCGTTATGATGGCGTGAGATATGGACGCAGGGCAGAGTGCAAAAACTTAGGTGAAATGTACGCAAAAACCAGAGGTGAGGGTTTTGGCGCAGAAGTGCAAAGAAGAATGCTTCTTGGAACATTTGTTTTATCAAGCGGATATTATGATGCTTATTATATAAAAGCTCAAAAAGCAAGAGCGTTTATAAAACGCGAATATGAGGGGATCTTAAGCGAATCAGACCTTATGTTTATGCCTGTTGCTCCAAGCGTTGCTTATAAATTTGGCGAGTTAAGTGATCCGTTAAAAGCTTATCTTAGCGATATTTATACTATAGGGGTAAATTTAGCAGGACTTCCTGCCATAACTGTTCCAGTCGCAAAAGATGATAATGGACTAAATATCTCAGCCCAGCTCATAGGCAAAGCGTGGGCGGAACAAACTGTTTTAGATGGTGCATATAGTTTAGAAAAATCAATAAAAGGAAATTAAGATGAAGATAGTTAAGAGAGCTTTGACTTTTGAAGATGTATTGTTGATGCCACAATATTCTGAAATTTTACCGAAACAAGTTGATGTATCGTCTAAATTTAGTAGAAATATCACTTTAAATATACCTCTTGTTTCAGCTGCTATGGATACTGTTACTGAGCATAGAACTGCTATTATGATGGCAAGGCTTGGAGGCATCGGAGTAATCCATAAAAATATGGATTTAGAAAGCCAGATAAAAGAGGTAAAAAGAGTTAAAAAAAGTGAAAGCGGCGTCATCATCGATCCTATATTTATAAACCCAAACGCTACTATAAGAGAAGCTCTTGAGCTAATGAGTGAGTATAGGATATCTGGTGTTCCTGTAGTAGATGATGATAATATCCTTATAGGGATTCTTACAAATAGAGATTTAAGATTCGAAAATGATTTTAGTAAAACGGTTGAGTACGCGATGACTAAAGCTCCTCTTATTACTGCCCCAAAAGGCTGCACTTTAGATGACGCCGAAAAGATATTTTCTACAAATAAGGTTGAAAAACTTCCTATTGTAGATGAAAACGGAAAATTAGAAGGGCTGATAACTATAAAAGATCTTAAAAAAAGAAAAGAATATCCAAACGCAAATAAAGATAAATTTGGACGTCTTAGAGTCGCTGCGGCTATAGGCGTAGGACAGATAGATCGCGCTATATCTTTAGCAAAAGTTGGAGTTGATGCTCTTGTTATGGACTCTGCTCACGGACATTCAAAGGGTATTATCGATACTTTAAAGCAGATAAAAGAGCAGATAAAAGATGTTGATATCGTAGTAGGAAACGTAGCAAATCCAAAAGCCGTAAAAGATCTTATAGCCGCAGGAGCTGATGCCGTAAAAGTAGGCATAGGACCTGGTTCTATCTGCACTACTCGTATAGTTTCAGGAGTCGGCGTTCCTCAGATCACTGCTATAAGTGATTGTTCTGAAGCCGCGCGTGGAAGTGGAGTACCTATCATAGCAGATGGTGGTATAAAATACAGTGGGGATTTTGCAAAAGCTTTAGCCGCAGGAGCTGATTGTATAATGGTAGGAAGCTTGCTTGCAGGGTGCGATGAAAGCCCTGGAGAGCTAGTTACTTTTCAAGGAAGACAGTACAAAAGCTACAGAGGTATGGGTAGTATCGGAGCTATGACAAGAGGTAGTAGCGATAGATATTTTCAAGAAGGAACAGCACAAGATAAACTAGTCCCTGAGGGTATCGAAGGCAGAGTTCCATACGCTGGAAGTATAAAACAAGTACTTCATCAGTTGGTTGGAGGTCTTAGAAGCTCTATGGGGTATTGTGGAAGCAAAGATATACGTACTTTCCAAGAAAAAGCTGAATTTGTAGAGATAACTAGTGCCGGACTTAAAGAGAGCCATGCTCACGATGTCATAATCACACAAGAAGCACCAAATTATAGAGTTAATTAGTGAAAATTTCTACTCACATTGCTCACTTTGATGAACCGCTTTATTTAGAAAGCGGTCGAATTTTAAGCGAGTTTGATCTCGCTTATGAAACATATGGTGAGTTAAATACCGATAAATCAAACGTAATCGTAGTTTGTCACGCTCTTACAGGAAGTCACCACGCCGCAGGGCGTTACGCAAATGAGAGTAAAGCTGGCTGGTGGGATGCACTAATAGGTGACTCTAAAGGCATCGATACGACTAAATTTTTCGTAATCTGTGTAAATATTTTAGGTAGTTCGTTTGGATCTACAAGCCCACTTAGCATAGAGCCTAGTACAAATAAAGAATACAGGCTTAGATTTCCAGTGCTTGTCATAAGCGACGTTGTAAAAGCCCAGATGAAACTTTTTGAGCGTCTTGGTATAAGGCAAGCCCACGCCGTCGTCGGTGGAAGTCTAGGTGGTATGCAAGCTTTGTGCTTTGCTATAGAGTTTCCAAATTTTGCTAAAAATGTCATAATGCTAGCTACGACTTATGCCACAAAACCGTGGGCTATCGCTTTTAATAAAATAGCTATAGAAGGCATAGTAAGAGATCCTGAGTTTAAAAACGGATATTATGATAAAGACGATATTGCTAAAAATGGACTTACTGGAATGGCGCTTGGAAGGATGGCTGGTCATATAAGCTTTCTTTCTCCGTACTCTATGGATGATAAATTTGGTAGAAATTATGTAGAAACGGATGGTCTTTACGAGCTTTTAGGAAGATATGAAGTTGATCGTTATATGGAATACAACGGACATAATTTTCCAAAAAGATTTGATCCGCTTAGCTATTTGTATATAACTAAAATGATGAATAACTTTGATTGTACAAGGCATTACAATACTCTTGAAGAAGCGATGAGTCTCATAAAGGCAAAGGTTCTTTTGATCTCATTTGACGGAGATATTTTATTTCCTTCTATACTTATGAAAGAGATGTATGATGCATTTTGTAATATAGGAAGAAAAGATCAGGTAAAATATATCTGCATAAATAGCAACTACGGTCACGACGCGTTTTTGGTCGAAGTAGATAAGATAGATATGTATATAAAAAAGGCTTTAGAATGCAATTAGAAACTTTTGAAGAGAAAATAGAAAAACTAGATGATCTGCTAAAAAAATTGAATGATGAAAATATAAATCTTGCTGATAGCGTAAATTTGTACAAAGATGGCATAAAACTTGTAAAAGAAGCTAGGCAGATCTTAGAGAGCTCAAAGCTCATTATAAAAGAAGTCGGAGAAATAGATGGCTAAAATTTGCGCCTTACAGCTCAGCACTTTGGCGATGAGTGATTCTAGGATAGATTATTATTTAAAACTAGCAAAAGAGCATGGAGCTTGCGTGGTTGTGTTTGGAGAATACGTTTTAAATTCTTTTTTTACAGAATTAGTTAAAATGCCAAGCTCAATGCTAAAAGAACAAAGTGAGCATAAACGAGCTTCGCTTTGTAATTTGGCTAAAAAATACGACCTCACTATTGTAGCGCCTTTGATCATACATAAAAATGCAAAGTTTTATAAAGTCATAGCTAAATTTACTCGGCAAAGCACAAAGTACGAAGAACAAAATATCCTTATAAATTATCCGCATTGGGACGAAGCAAACTTTTTTGCAAATCAAAGACAAAATGGACTAAATTTAATGAGCTTTACCTGCGATAAATTCAAATTTGGCGTAATCTTTGGTTTTGAAGCACATTTTGATGCTGTTTGGCAAGAGTTGGCGCATAAAAAGGTTGATTGTGTCATAGTTCCTACTGCTTGTACTTTGAACTCAAAAGAGCGCTGGAATGAGCTTTTAAAAATGCGTGCTTTTACAAATAACGTTTATATTTTAAGAGCAAATAGACTAGGAAAAGCTAAATTTGATAAAATTCAATCCGAGTTCTATGGAAATTCTCAGCTCATATCTCCGCATGGCGATATTGTGAGTAGTCTTGATGAAAATGAGGGAATGCTTGTTTGTGAGCTAGATAAAAAAGTTTTAAACGAAGCTAAGAATATATGGAAATTTAGAGAAACTTCCGCTCATATCGATAAATAGTTGCTTAAATTTACCAAAATTTATTTTTTTAGATAATTTTCATATAATCAAATTATAATCTTAGCTGTGATACAATCTCAAATTCTATAAAGTATTATTAGGAGATTTATATGAAAAAGTTATTTTATTTTGCTTTTTTTGTTTTTGTAGTTTCTGGAGTTTATCTTTTAGTTAGCTATAACCTTAAGATCGCAAAGTACAACTTTACGGCTCAAAGTACAGATGGTGAAGTAAGTATGAAGAGCTTTGATGGGATGTATAAAATAGTCTATTTCGGATATGTCTTTTGCCCTGATGTTTGTCCTACAACTCTTACTTTGGTTTCTAGCGTACTTGATGATATAAAAGCAAAAGACGTAAAGATCTTGTTTGCTACTTTAGATCTACAAAGAGACGATATAAAAACATGCGATGAATTCGCAAAATATTTTTATAGGGACTCATCTTGTATAAGATTGGAAAATGGCGAACTAGATAAAGTTATAAACAAATACGGCGCAAAATACAAAATAGTAGATCTTAATGATTCTGTTATGAAGTATTCAGTAGCGCACAGTTCTTCTATATTTTTATTTGATAAAAAAGGTAGATTTGTTTCAGAAGTCACGAATTTAACTTACGACAATGTTAAAAAAGAGATACAAAATTTACTGATAAATTATTAAAATTTGATTTTTATAAACCTATAAGTAGGATCAAATCTAAATGTAAGCAAGTTTTGTAATATCCCAAAAAGCGCCATAAATGTTATAAAACTGCTTCCTCCATAACTATAAAACGGTAAAGGGATCCCGACAACTGGGGCAAATCCGATAGCCATAAATATATTTACGCTCACATATACAAACACAAGGATAGCTATCCCGCTAGTAACCGTTTTTGTAAAATAATCTTTTTTCAACTTATAGTTCATACTAAGAAGGTGAGCTATTAAAAAACCATATAAAAGTATGAGAGCCATTCCTCCGATAAATCCATGGCGCTCGATAGTATAAGCAAAGATAAAATCACTAGTTGCGATAGGTAAAAACTTAAATCTAGTCTGCGTAGCTTCTTCAGCAGATTTTCCGGTGATTCCGCCGTTTCCTATGGCTATGATGGATTGTTTTACTTGATAACTAGGCTCTTTAGAGATAAAATCAACTATGCGTTTTTTTTGATAGTCGTGTAAGCTCTCATAAAGTATAGGAGCAGATATCGCCGTGCAAGCTATAAGAACTATCCAAATTTTTTTATTTACGCCCACTATAAACAGCACTCCATATCCTGTTATAAGAAGCAAAAGTGCGGTTCCAAGATCTGGTTCTACTAAGATAAGACCAAAAGGAAGTAGTATGAAAAAACTGATCTTAAGGAATTGCTTTAGATTGTAGCCTTTTATATCGGGCGGATTTTTCTTTATCAAATACGCAAGCATAAGTACAAACGCTGGCTTCATAATCTCGCTTGGCTGTATAGTAAAATGTACAAAAGGGATCTCAAGCCATCTTTGAGCTCCAAGTTTGCTAACCCCAAAGATATCTACGCTGATTAGTAAAATAATATTTATCCAATAAACTGCTGGTATCAGCCATTCGATTTTTCTAATGGGAAGTAAGAAAAAAAATATAAAAAATAAAGAGCCTACACCGAAATAGACAAGTTGTTTGTTTGCTAACATCGTGCTTGCTTCTGAAACCAAACCGTATGATAAAACTATGATCGGTATGATCAAGATCGGCTGAACAAAATCGAAATGCGTTAAAATACGCTTGTCTAATCGTATCAAATTTAAACCTAAGAATTTTTTGGTAAAATTATATTAAAAAAAGGATTAATATTGAATGAATTTATCTCTAGTCGCTTAGGCAGACTAGATCAAATTCTCTCTTTAGAACTTAAGACTTCTAGAAATCAAATAAGCGAACTTATAAAAAATTCAAATGTTTTAGTAAATGATAAAATTTCAAATAAGCCGTCTTTTAAAGTTTTAGTAGGCGATAAGATCTGTTTTAATCTTCCAAAAAGAGCAGAAGAGATAGCCAAACAAAAAGTTGATTTTGATGTAGAAATTTTATACGAAGATGATGATATACTAGTAGTAAATAAGCCTGCAAATTTAGTCGTACATCCGGCTCCAAGCGTAAAAGAAGCGACTTTAGTAGAATGGCTAAAATCAAAAAATTATACGCTTTCAACTATAAATGCAGATGTTAGGGCAGGTATCGTTCATAGATTAGATCGTGGCACTAGCGGAGTTTTAGCAGTAGCTAAAAACAATGCCGCTCACGCAGCGCTGAGCGCTCAGCTAGCAGATAAAAGCATGGGGAGGATTTACTTAGCTCTTAGCGATCTTAGCTTAAAAGAAAATATCATAGTAGAAAAGCCTATAGGTAGAAATGAACAAAACAGGCTAAAAAAAGCAGTTGTTAGTGGCGGTAGATATGCTAAATCGGCATTTGCAAATATTATAGACGATGATGGCGTAAATTTGGTTTGTGCTAAGCTATTTACCGGTAGAACTCATCAGATAAGAGTACATTTAGCAAGTATAAATCGCCATATTTTAGGCGATAATTTATATGGTTTTAAGAACAAGATTGCTAAAATTAATAGAGTTATGCTGCACGCATATATTTTAAATTTAATACATCCAAAAAGCGGTAAGAAGCTAGAATTTGTAGCTGCATTACCACAAGATTTTTATGAAATTTTAAATACCAAATTTAACGAGGAGACTATAAATGAAAAAATTAATCCTAAATTTGTCGGCGCTATGTTTGATGGTTGCGATCAGTGGGTGTGCTCCAAGCTCGCCAAGTAAAGTAAATCCAAATTTGCCTACCATAAATAGTCTCAAAACTATCAGCGATATGACGCAAATAGCTTTTGAATGGACTCCTATCAATGATGAAAGCGTTAATGGCTACTACTTATACAGATCAAACCCAAACGATAATAATAAAATGGGAATGGTTGCTAAGATAAAAGATAGATTTTCAACTCACTACGTAGATACTGGTTTAGCGCCTTCTACTGAATACAGATATGATCTAAGAACATACGATAAAAACGGTAATGTTTCAAACGCCGGACAAAGCGTAGTCGCGACTACAGCAAAGCTCATAGAGTCTGTGTCGTTTGCTCAAGCGATCTATGGTTTGCCAAGCAGAGTAAAGATACTTTGGAGGCCTCATCCAGATGCTAGGGTAGCGTCTTATCTTATAGAAAGAAATGACATATCAAGCGATAAATGGTATCAGATAGCAACCGTAAAAGGTAGGTTAAATGCCGAATATATCGATGATGGCTTAGATCCAAATCATAACTACAGATATAGGATATTTGTAAAGACTGTTGATGGCATAACATCAGGTCCAAGCCAAGTGATATCTGCTCAAACAAAGGCGTTGCCAAATTTGGTTACAAATGTGAGCGCGACGACGAATTTACCTAAAAAGATAACCTTAACATGGGATCCAAATACAAACGACGATTTTTCTCATTTCGTGGTTTACAGGTCGTCAAATAAGATATTTCCACTTATGAAGCTTGCTGAGACTACCGCTACTGAATATACTGATCTTATCAATGAAAATGGTGCTCAAATGTATTATAAAGTTACTGCTATAGACAAAGATGGATTAGAGAGTCCAAAACAGCAAAACGACGTAGTCGGAAGTACGCTAACAGCGCCAAAAGCGCCACATATTACAGGTGCAAATTTTAACGGTTTGAGTATAGATCTAAGTTGGGACTCTGGAAGTGACTCTAGGAGTGTGAAATACACCATACTAAAATCAGGTCCAAGCGGAGATGAGGTTTTACAAGATATAGTAAGCAACGAGTACAGCGACTCAAATATCCAAATGGGCGGTAAATATATTTATAAAATTATCGGCGTTGATGAATACGGTATAAACTCAGACGAATCAAAACAAGCTGTCGTAGAAGCTAAGTAATGCCAAATTTCATAGCCGCAAATTTAAAAGATACCCCTTATCCTTTCGGAGAAAAAAACGTTTCATTTATCTGGAGCGCAGATGATGAGAGTGAGAGTCTTGTCTATACAAAATCAAACGAAAGCGAATTTTTTCTAACTGTAAAAAAAAGAGAAAACGACTATGTTATAAAGGGCGAAAAGATAACTCGCCCAGCGTCTCTTGGGCTTTTGCAAAGTGCTTTGGTATGCTATAGAGATCTAAATACGTCTAACATAAAGAGCGAAGCCATTGCTATAAAAAATGATAAACAGTTAGAAAAAAAAGAGTATATTTTTAACGATAAAGAGTTTTTAGAATATCTTCGCACTTCTAAATTTAAAAAAATATATATAGAGATAGGTTTTGGTAGCGGCAGACATCTTTTATATCAAGCTAAAGAAAATCCGGGCGTCCTAATAGTCGGCATAGAAGTCTATAAGCCTTGTGTAGAGCAAGTAAATAATCTTGCGGCTAGTTTAAATTTAAAAAACGTGATTCTTTTAAATTTAGACGCTAGGCTAGTTTTGTCTTTAATAGGATCAAATCTAGTAGATAAGGTATTTTTACATTTTCCTATTCCGTGGGAAAAATCCGAAAAGAGAAGAGTAGTTAGCGCATCATTTGCTAGTGAAGTTCAAAGGATTTTAAAGGTGTCCGGTAAATTTGAGCTAAGAAGCGACGATAGGGGATATAGCGATTTTACTATATCTCATTTTTTAAATTTAGATGATAGCCAAATTCAAATCTATAAAAATAGATTTTTAGAAGTATCTAGCAAATACGAAGATAGATGGATAAGACAAAATAAAGATATCTATGATGTTATCTTTACGAATTCCATAAATTCGAAAATGCAAAACTTGGATGGGGATTTTGAATTTGGAAAAGTTGATGAGAGCTTTGTTTTGTCTAAATTTAAAAATACCATTTTCAAAGAAGATAATTATTTTGTGCATATCGAAAGACTTTATAAGAAAAAGTCAGGCGGTGTTCTTATAAGGGTCGCTTTTGGATCTTTTTATCGCCCTGAACATTGTTATATTTTAGTAGAAAATGATTTTGCGGATTACTTTATCAAAAAACCTCTTTTAACACCTGAAAATTTAAAAGCACACCAAAAAATAAGGGAGTATTTGACTTGCAAAACATTGTAGAGGCTAGAAATTTAACGATCTCTTATGAAAAAAATTTGAACGTTATAAATAACGTTAGCTTTGATATAGGCGTTAGCGATTTTGTATTTATAACTGGAAAAAGTGGAAGTGGCAAATCAACTCTTTTAAAATCTATGTACGGCGATATAGGCATAAATAGCGGTAGTATGAATATCTGTCTGAACGAGCTAAATGGTATAAGCCGTTCAAATTTAGCGCTTCTTAGACAAAAAATTGGCATTATTTTTCAAGATTTTAGGCTTATAAATGAGTGGAATGTTGAGAAAAACGTGATGCTTCCTTTGATCATCAAAGGTTATAATCAATCAGTATGCCAAAAACAAGCCGCGAAGCTTTTAAAACATGTAAATTTACTTCATAAAGCCGACAAATTTCCTTTAGAGCTTAGTGGCGGTGAGCAGCAGCGTGTCGCAATGGCAAGATCAATAGCTCATAATCCTCAGCTTTTGCTTTGCGATGAGCCTACTGGAAGCTTAGATGAGTATTCAAGTGATGTTATTTGGTCGCTTTTAAAGTCCGCAAAAGAAGGACTTGGAACTTGTGTTGTTGTAGTTACGCATAAAATTCCATCAAGTCTTAGGATGGCATATAGACATCTTGAACTGGTCGGCGGAGTGATAAATGAGATCGTTTAAAAATCATATCGGCGTTATATTCCCCTTAGTCATACTGCTTTTTGGAGTAGAGTTTAGCCTGATGGTAAATAAGATCGTGCAAAATTACGAATCGGCTATGGGAAATGATTATAACATTATCATAGTCAGTCAAAATGAGCTAAACGCTACTGTTTTAAAAGATGAAATAAATACATTTAAAGAGATAATTCCGCTTGATACAAAAAGTGTTTTAGATAGACTCAAAGAGGATATCTCGGCAAAAAATTTATCTATATTGGGTAATGCTTTACCAAAGTTTTATTCGCTTAAATTAAACAGCTTTCCTAGCTCAAAATATATGAAAACTATAAAAGATAAACTGCTTAAGATAGAAGGCGTAAAAAAAGTCGAAACGTTTTCTAAAACGCATGATAAAATTTATAAAATGCTTGTTTTATCAAAAAAGGTATTTGAATGCTTTATCGTCATTACCTCTCTTATGGGTATCGCGCTCATCTTTAAACAGATGAAAATTTGGCTTTATGAGCATAAGCGTAGAGTTGAGATTATGACGCTATTTGGAGCTCCATATTGGCTAAAATCAGCGATGCTTTATAAACTAGCTATTATCGATAGTGTGTTTGCAACTGTTTTAGTTATAGCGATATACGCTGTTTTACCAAATTTAGATATCGTAAATAGTACTATTTTTGGACTAGGTTTTGATATACCTAGTTTAGATCTAGCTACTGATAGCGCTATTTTATTTGGTGCTTCGATAATCGTATCTATAGTAGCAGTTAGTTTAGTAATGTTAAAATCAAGAGACAACTAGATGCTGAAATTTTTATTTTGTATCTTTTTTACGCTAAGTCTTTTTGGCGCTAGCGTGGCTGATAAAATTCAAGATAAGCAAGATACATTAAAATCGGCTAAAAAGCTTGAAACTCAGCTCAATAAAAAAATAGAAGAGCTAGCCAGTGATATCATAAAAGGCGAATCTAGTGTAAAAGAGACAGCAAAACAGATAGAAGAGCTCTCAAAGCAAGTTACCGAGCTAGAGAGTAAAGCCCAGAGTGCAAATAGCGAGCTAAACGAGCTAAGCGCACAAAATGAAGGTCTTGTAAAAAATCAAAAAGATATGGAAAAAAAGCTGATTCGCATCATCAGCGAGGACTTTGCTTATGATCTTATCGCCCCAAACGAGTATGAAGAGAGCGAAGAGAGCATCATAGCAAATGAGGTTTTAGATAAGTTAAACTCAGTTATGAAAGACGAGTTTAAAAAGCTCGCAAAAGACTACGAGAGTACTTTAAATTTGATAAAAACAAAATCAGATAAGATCGGAATCATAAAGTCAGATCTTAGAGAATTTAAGCTAAAAGCATTAAAACTTAAAGGATTGCAAAATAAGCAAAAAGATAATCTTGAGAGTCTAAAGCAAGACAAAGAGATATATTCCAAAAAATTAGCAGATATTCAAAATCAACAAGATGAGCTTAGAAAAACGCTTGAACAGCTTCAAATTTTGGCTAAAAAACAGAGTCAAAAAACAGAGTCAAAAACCGAGTCTAGTGCAACTCAAAACTCAAAAGGCGACATAAAACAGTTTGGCTCTAGCTACCAAACGAGCAATGTTAAAAAATATACGGGCGAAAAAACAATAGCCCCGCTTGATGATTTTATAGTTAAACAAAAATTCGGAGACTACGTCGATCCTATCTACAATATCAAAATCTTTAATGAATCAGTAGTCCTTCGCTCAAAACAAGGCGATGCAAAGGTCAAAAGCGTATTGCCCGGCACTGTTGTATTTGCTAAAGATACTGCTGTTTTAGATAAAGTCGTTATAGTAGAAAATAGCGGAGGTATACATACGATATATGCTCATCTTGATAAGATAGCTCCGACGATAAAAGTAGGCAGTAAGGTAAAACAAGGTTATGTTATAGGTAGAGTAAAGCAAGATCTTACGTTTGAAGTTACTCAAAAAAGTTATCATATAGATCCGCTTGAGCTTATAAGCCTTAAGTAAGTTAAAAAATATTAAAGAGTTTTTAGATATAATTAGCAATTTTCAGGAGATAGATATGGGCGATAAGAAAAGGGTTTTGGTCAAATTTTCAGGCGAAGCGTTAGCTGGTGAAAATGGTTTTGGTATAGATACACATATTCTTAAATTTATAGCAAGCGAGATAAAAGAGTTAGTTCTAAATGATGTCGAAGTCGGTATAGTCATAGGCGGGGGAAATATTATTAGGGGCGTGAGTGCTGCAAAAGATGGCATCATAAAAAGAACGAGCGGAGATCATATGGGAATGCTTGCGACTGTTATCAACGCCATAGCTATGAGAGAAGCTTTGGAGCATAGTGGGATTAGCGTAAGAGTTCAAAGCGCCATCAAAATGGAAGCTATATGCGAGACGTTCATCATGGGCAGAGCCGGACGTCATTTAGAAAAAGGTCGCGTTGTGATATTTGCTGCAGGAACAGGAAATCCGTTTTTTACAACAGATACGGCTGCTACTCTTAGAGCCATTGAGATAAGTGCAGATATGATCATAAAAGCCACAAAAGTAAATGGCGTGTACGATAAAGATCCGATGAAATTTATAGATGCGGTTTTACTAAATGAGATAAGTTATGAAAAAGCTATGGATGATAGTATAAAAGTTATGGATGATACAGCAATAGCGTTAGCAAAAGACAATAAACTTCCGATAGTAGTTTGTAATATGTTTGAAAAAGGGAATTTATTAAAAATTATTAACGGCGATTATTCTAACTGCTCAGTAGTTAAAAATTAATAAGGAGACTAAATGCAAAGAACAGAAGAAATAGCATCAAAAGCATTAAATGCGGTTGATAATGATAGGTATAAATTATCTTTACTTGTAGCAAAAAGAGCCGAAGCATTAGCCGAGGGCGATGCTCCGCTTGTAAAATTAGATAATGCAAAAATGAAATTTACGGATATCGCGCTGCGTGAGATAGCTGAGGGAAAAATCGCATTAGAGGGATTAGTTGAATCAAATAAATAGTGAGCAATTATTAGAACAACTCATAGAAGAGGTTGTCCTTTGTAAAAATATAGAGTCCGCTAAAGATGTTCTGTATTCGGTAGCCAAACCTACTGGTATGCTTCTTAAAGCAGTAGATTATTGCGTGCGTTTGCATGATGGACAGTTTAGAAAAAGCGGTGAGCCTTACGCCATACATCCTATACTTGTGTGCTCATTTGTAGCGCATATGGGCGCGGACGAAAGTATGCTCATAGCTTCGCTTTTGCACGACGTTGTCGAAGATACAGAGTGCAGTGAAGATGAGGTTAAATTTGAGTTTGGGCAAGAGGTTATGAATTTAGTAAGAGGACTTACAAAGATAGTAGCCATAAGAGAAAATGAGCTCGTAAGTTCTAATTCTAATGAAAAACTAGCTGCTTCTGCACTTACTTTTAGAAAAATGCTTTTAGTATCTATAGAAGATGTTAGAGTGCTTGTTATAAAGCTTTGTGATAGACTTCATAATATGCTTACTCTTGGCGCTTTAAGACCAGATAAACAAAAACGTATAGCAGAAGAAACTTTGGTAGTTTATGCCCCTATCGCTCATAGACTAGGTATCTCCTCTCTTAAAAATATACTAGAAGATCTCAGCTTTAAATATGTACTCCCAAATGAATACGCGGTTATTGATTCATATATAAATGAACATAAACAACAACTTCAGCTAAAGATAAACTCTTTTAGCCAAAAAGTTAGTGAAAAGCTGCTCACAAATGGTTTTACGGAAGATAGTTTTGAAATTCAAAAACGTATAAAACATTATTATTCTATCTACTTAAAAATGCAAAGAAAAGGTATTAGTATGGAAGAGGTCTTGGATCTCTTAGCTGTTCGTATTTTAGTACAAAATCCAAAAGATTGTTATTTGGCGCTTGGAATTTTACATATGAACTTCAATCCTTTGATATCTAGATTTAAAGATTACGTCGCTTTGCCAAAACAAAATGGCTATCAAACCATACACACTACTATTTTTGATAATAAAGCTATCATAGAAGCTCAGATCAGAACATTTGATATGCATAAAACCGCAGAGTACGGCGTAGCCGCTCACTGGAAATACAAAAACGGAGGCCTTATCTCTCCAAAACTCGACTGGCTAAGTGATATAAGCTCAGTTGAGAGTGAAGAAAGAAGCATAGAGGATCTTTATGAATATGCTAAAGATAGTTTGTACGTAGAAGATATCGCCGTGTATTCGCCAAAAGGTGGAATTTTCACACTTCCTAGAGGTGCGACGGCACTTGATTATGCTTACGAAATCCACTCAGAAGTCGGACTCCACGCAAAAGAAGCTTATGTAAATAGGGTAAGAGTACCTCTTTTGACTGAGTTAAAAAATGGAGATATAGTTCGCATCGTGACAGGCGATGAAGCTCATTATCGCTGTTCATGGCTTACTAGCGTTAAAACAGGAAAGGCAAGAGCTACGATCAGAAACTTTTGCAGGCAAAAGATCAGAGATATAAATTATCAAGTTGCTGTAGATATTTTAGTCGGTATATTTAATATGCAAGAATCCAAAATATTAGATTGGCTTGAAAAAGAAAATTTAAGTAAAAAAATATCGCGTGCCGCAACCGATTCGGTTTATCTTCAAGATGTTGTAAATGCTCTAAAAAAATATCCTAAAGAAGATAAGCTTTTTGGACTTGGTTTTGCAAATAAATATGAAGTTAAAAAACAAAAATTTGACAATATCGTAGTGTATTCAAATCATAAAATAAATGCTGTTGAGTTTGATTATTGCTGTAATCCAAAAAGAGGAGATGATATCATCGGCTTTAGATCTGGGCACAATGTAGTAGTTCATCATAAGCTTTGCGAAAGAGCGGCTAAATTTATGGAAAATAAAGACGAGATGATATTTGTCAAATGGACAAGAAATGCCCCACATCGCTACAAAGTAATCCTTAGCATAGAAAATAAAAGAGGAAGTTTGGCTGCATTTTTGACATATTTAGCTAAATTAAATGTCGATCTAGTAACGATCACTTTAAATGAAAGCGATGATTCTGTGGCTGGTGATTACTTTGATGTTACGATAGAATTAAATGAAAATTTAGATAGTAATGCTATAAGAGATAGACTAAAAGAGAGATATAAGATAGTTGAGTTTAAATCTCTATCTGATGCTTATCATAATCAAGGAGAGTAAAGTATGGCCGATATAAATGCTATAATGCAAGAGATCAAAAAAGGCGTTGCCGAGATAATAGACTTTGCGCGCATAGAAACTTTGATAAAAAATTATTATGAGAATGGTGCAAATTTTTATATAAAAGCAGGTTTTGATCCGACTGCTCCTGATCTACACTTAGGACATACAGTAGTTTTAAATAAAATGGCACTTTTGCAAAAACACGGCGGTATAGTTCAGTTTTTGATAGGTGATTTTACAGCTAAGATCGGAGATCCTACTGGTAAAAGTGTAACTAGAAAAATTTTAGATGACGAGACTATAGCTAAAAATGCAAAGACGTATAAAGAGCAAGTTTTTAAGATTTTAGATGAGAGCAAAACTGAGGTTATGTTTAACTCGACTTGGCTAAGCACGCTAGGCGCAGATGGACTGATAGCTCTTGCAAGCACCTTTAATGTAGCTAGAATGCTAGAGCGCGACGACTTTACGAAACGCTATAAAAACGAAACTCCTATAGCCATAAGCGAGTTTTTATATCCTCTCTTACAAGGTTATGATAGCGTAGCTATGAAATGCGATATAGAAATGGGCGGAACCGATCAAAAATTTAATCTTTTAATGGGTCGCACTCTTGGACGAACGTACAGTATAGGCAAAGAACAAGCTATTATTATGATGCCGTTACTAGTAGGGCTAGATGGCGTAAATAAAATGAGTAAAAGCCTTGGAAATTATATAGGTGTAACAGAAAATCCAAACGATATCTTTGCTAAAACTCTTAGTATAAGCGATGAACTTATGTGGGTTTGGTATGAGCTTTTAAGCTCAAAAAGTATTGATGAAATATCAAATTTAAAGCTATCTGTAGAAAGAGGCGAGGCTCATCCTAAAAAAGTAAAAGAAGACCTTGCTTTAGAGATAACTGCTAGATTTTACGATGAACAAACAGCAGCTAATGCTAAGAGTGAATTTGATAAAGTTCATGCCAAAAAAGAGCTTCCTAGTGATATGCCTGAGTTTGAAATGAATACAGACGAAGTCTGGATAGTAGAGGCGCTTAGTTATTGTGGGCTTAGTTCTAGTAACGCAGAAGCTCGTCGTCATATAAAAGCAAATGCAGTTAGCGTAGATCAACAAAAAATAGGAGATGAGCAGCTTAAGCTTACCAAAGGTGAGTATATTTTGCAAGTCGGCAAAAGAACGTATGCAAAATTAAAGGTAGTGTAATGGAACTAAAAAGCGTAAAAATAGGAAAATACGAAATAAAATACCCGATTATTCAAGGCGGTATGGGACTTGGTATCAGCTGGGATAAGCTCGCTGGAAACGTTAGCTTAAATGGCGGTCTTGGCGTTATCAGCTCAGTGGGCACCGGATACTACGAAAATAGAAGCCATATCAAAAAAGAGATAAATAATAAACCTTACGATAGCGAAAACTTCTACTCTAAAGAGGGATTTAAAGCTATTATAGATAATGCTAGAAAGATATGCGGTGATAAACCTTTGGCCGCAAATATAATGTGCGCTAGCAATGACTATGCTAGGATAGTAAAAGATGCTTGTGAACACGGTATCAATATCATCATTTCAGGCGCTGGACTTCCTACAAATTTACCAGAACTCACAAAGGGCTTCAAGGATGTTGCGTTAGTACCTATAGTAAGCTCTGCAAAAGCACTTAAAATAATATGCAAAAGATGGCATCTAAGATATGAAAAGCTTCCTGACGCAGTTGTGTTAGAAGGTCCTTTAAGTGGTGGACATCAAGGATTTACTTATGAGCAGTGTGTTGATCCAGAGTTTCAATTAGAAAAACTTATAGAGCCAGTCGTCAAAGAAGCTAGCGAATGGGAAAAGATAGGCGGAAAGCATATCCCTGTTATGGCTGCTGGTGGAATTTGGGATCACGAAGACATAGCAAAAGCTATAAGCTTAGGTGCAAGTGGTGTACAAATGGGGACTAGATTTATCGGAACTTTTGAGTGTGATGCTAGTGATAATTTTAAAAGCGTTCTAATAAATGCTAAAAAAGAAGATATAAAGCTTATAAAAAGTCCTGTCGGATATCCTGCTCGTGGCGTTAGAACAAATTTAATAGAGCTTGTAGAAAAAAGAACCGGACCGAAAATTCAGTGTATAAGCAACTGCGTGAGTCCTTGTTGTCGTGGTAAAGAAGCTAAAGAAGTAGGGTATTGTATAGCTGATCGTCTTTATGACGCTTACGCCGGCAATAAAGATACAGGGTTATTTTTCACCGGAGCAAATGGATATAGATTAAAAGAGATAATTAGCGTGAAAGATCTAATAAAAAAGTTGGTATATGGGGAAAATAGTTAAGCTTTTTTTATTATTTCTTAGTGCGATGTACCTATTTGGCGCTGATATTGATGCAAGCATTAAAGAATTTGACAGCAAATTTAATACTTCTAATAAAGAAGGCAAGCTAAATATTTATCAAAACCTTAGAGGTACATATATACAATCCATAATCAAAGATAATGAAAGCTTAAAACTAGAAACATTGGAGCGTTTAGTAAAAAGTGCAAAAGAGCTAGGTATTGATTATCAAAGCTATGAAAAGGAGCTAAATACTTATAAAAAAACAGTTTCTCAAACTAATACTAAAACAAACAAACCCCAAATAGCTAAAAAACAGCCTGTGGAAACAGAGCAAAAATCGGAAAAAAATAAAACTTTCAAAATAACACAAATTTCAAGCGATCAAAATAAAATTATTTTAAATTTAAACTCACAAATATCAACGAGCGATATCAAATCTTTTAATCTAAGCTCGCAAAATACACATAGAAGAGTTTATGATATACAAGCTATATTGACATCTAAATCAAAAACTATAAAAAATTCATTTTCAGACGAGATCAGAATAAGTCAGTTTGATAAAGATAGCGTAAGAATAGTATTTTCAAATGAAAAGAAACAAGATATCTCTTTTGACATAGAAGAAAATAAAATAATCTTTTTTTTAGACGGCGAAGTAGCCTTAGAAGATACAAACAAAAAAACGCTTAAGCCCAGCAAGAGCGTACAACAAAAGCAAACCGTTGCTCTAAAAAAGAGCTTTAGGCAGACAAAAACTATAGTTTTAGATCCAGGACACGGTGGAAAAGATGCTGGAGCGGTAGGCTCAAGAACATTATATGAAAAAAATATAGTCTTAAATGTGGCTTTAAAAACTGGAAAAATACTAAAAGATATGGGCTATAAGGTTCATTATACTAGAGATAAGGATAAATTTATAGGACTTAGAAATAGAACTAGCTTTGCAAATGAAAAATTAGCTGATCTATTTATATCTATACACGCAAATGCCGCTCCAAATGCAAAAAAAGCAGATAGTATGCAAGGAATAGAAACGTTTTTTCTAAGTCCTACTAGGAGTGAGCGAAGTATGAGAGCAGCGAATTTAGAAAATAAATCAGATACCGATGAGATGAATTATTTTACTAAGCTTAGTTTCTTAAATTTTTTGAATCGCGAGAAGATCATAGCTTCAAATAAACTAGCTATCGATATCCAAACAAATCTTTTAAAGTCCGTTAGGACAAAATACACCGTGAGTGACGGTGGAGTCAGAGAAGCCCCTTTTTGGGTTTTGGTCGGCGCGCTTATGCCGGCTGTTTTGGTAGAAACTGGATACATAACTCATCCAAAAGAAGGAAAACTTCTTGCAAATGACGCTTATGCCACAAAGCTTGCCGAGGGTATAGCTGGTGGGATCGATGATTATTTCTTGAAAAATCAATGATAGAATTTAAGCAAGACGGACTTTACTCAAAGCGCTTTGATGACGTATATTTTAATACTCAAAATCCACTTTTAGAATGTTTTCATACATATAGTAGCGTGGTAGATGCCTTAGAAGGGTCAAATATCACTATCGCCGAAGCCGGATTTGGCGCTGGGCTGAACTTTTTTAGTACGGTTTCAAGTCTTAATGGTAAAAATCTTCATTATATCGCAATTGAGAAATACCCTTTTAATAAAGATGAATTAAGGCAAATTTACCAAAGATTTGAATGTTTTAGCAGATATTTTGACGAATTTATAAAACAATATGAAGTGTTACAAAATGCTTTAATACGTATAAATTTAGGTAAAGATATCATTTTAGATATATATTTCGGTGATATTTTAGAAGGACTTAAAGAGCTAAATTTCAAAGCAGACGCTTGGTATCTTGATGGATTTACGCCTGCTAAGAATCCACAGATGTGGAGCGAAGAGTTATTTGGAGCTATAAAATATTTTTGTAAAAATGGAGCTATCATTAGGACTTTTAGCAGTGCTAGCATTGTAAGGCTTAGGCTTTTAGACGCTGGATTTAGCGTAAAAAAGCTAAAAGGATTTGGTAAAAAACGTGAAATGTTAGAAGCTATTTGTGTTAAAGAGTATCAAAAGCCGCAAAATTGGTACTCTCTTCCTGCTATAGATAAATTTACGAATGTACTTGTGATAGGTGGCGGAGTTGCAGGGCTAGTAAGCGCTACTAAATTTAAAAAAGCCGGCTTTAATGTTGTCGTAGCTGAGAAAATGAATGAGGTCGCGACAAATGGAAGCTCGAATTTAGCAGGTATTTTGATGCCTCTTATCACTTTGCCGACTACGGTGCTAGGGCTTATGCATATGAGTGCGTTTTTAATGGCGAGAAATTTTTATAAAAATAGTGAATTTAGTGATTTTTGTGGTGTGGATGATTACGGCGTAAGTGAACTTCAATTAAAAAGATTTGAAGAATGGGGACAAAATGGTATCTTTGAGCTGACAAAAAACTCGTCTTTGTATCCATCGGCTTTTATAAAAAGTGCGGCTCAGCTTATGCCAAAATCATTATGTAGTGATCTTGCAAAGAGCCTTGATGTAAAATTTGGATATGAATTTGCTGGTTTAAAGAAGAGTGGTGATGGGTATTTAGTAGAGTTTAAAAATCAAAAGCGGGTATCTGCGGATTTAGTTATATTTGCTATGGGGGATAAAAGTAATTATCTTTTTAACGAAGTATTTTATGATAAGTATATGCAGCTTAGCAGCGTAAGAGGGCAAGTTACGCATATCAAAAACGGTATAGATCTAGAGCGTCCATTTAGTGCGAAAGGTTATGCTTGCAAAAGTGTAAATGGGGTTCAAGTTATCGGCGCGACATATGATAGAAATGATTTTACGTCTTGTGCTAGAAGTAAGGATAATGAAAAAAATATAGCTGATATCAGTGAGTTTTTGATAGGTAAAAATGTAGATATCATAGGCTCAAACGTAGGATTTCGCGGATATAGTGGCGATAGATCTCCTTTGATAGGTGCGGTTCATGACGCTTTGAAATTTAAAGAAATATATAAGAGTCTTCTTTGGACAAAAAACCGTGAAAATCACGCTGGGGCTGTTCATCATCAAAACATACTTATAAGCTCAGCTCACGGTTCGCGTGGTCTTTGCACGGCTGTTTTTGGAGCAGAAATCTTACTAGATATGGCTCTTGGTCGTCAGATTTGCACTACAAAAAGTATATTAGATAGTCTAAACCCTGCTAGATTTTTAGTTCGTAAGCTTAAAAAAGGTCTTGTAAAATAAAGATATAAATTATCCTATATTTATTATTTTTTTATATAATCGCTCAAAAAAATAAAGGCTAAAAATGCATTGGTTGGATTGTGAGATAGTCGTAGTAGAGATAGATGGGAGATTTTTTGCGCTTAATGGCTGGGATGGCGAGTGTTACTCAAGATGCTGGGAATGCGGCGAAGAAAAAGACGGTAGGTTTCATAAAATCATCGGAGTAGATACATATAAGATCACACCGCGCTTTAAAGATAAATTTGTGTTAGAAAAAAATCCACTTATTGGAACAAGCGACGATTTAAAAGAACAGATGTTTAAAAGTTTGCTTCCTTATATGGGGCAGGCAAATACTATAAGCGGCGAGATACTTCGCGCAGTGCAGTTTATAGAACAAAGCTTAAGCAAAAAAGCAAATATAAGTGGCGCTCTTAAATTTCTATCTTTAAATTTAAAAGAAAGATCTTGTTTGGATATACTAGGCGAGATAAAAAACGGAGATTTTTCAAATTTTTTAGCATTGAAACAAATGGTTGAAGATATCGTTTTTAAGCAGTATGAGAACAATGATTTAGAGATGAACTCTGATGATTTTGAAGATATGAATGACTAGATTTTCAAATCATCAAAGCTGATAAAAGTAAAAAATAAATGAAAATAGTAGAAATAAAAGATAGAAATCCACTCTTGATAGAACGCCTTGTAAATGTTTGGGAAGATTCACTTAGAAAAACACATCTTTTTTTATCTGATTTAGAAATAGAAAATATAAAAAGATACGTTCCACAAGCACTGCTTGGTGTTTCAAATTTGATTGTTTTAGAAGATGAAAAAGAAGACATCGCAGCATTTATGGGGATAGAAAATCAAAAAATAGAGATGCTGTTCGTCGCATCAAAAAAGCAAAATAAAGGTCTTGGAAAGAAGCTTGTATGTTATGGTATAACCAAATACTCCATTAACGAACTTTGCGTAAATGAGCAAAATCCTCTAGCCAAAGGGTTTTATGAGCATATTGGTTTTCGTGTTTATAAAAGGTCTGATAGCGACGAGCAGGGCAATCCATATCCTATTTTATATATGAAACTAGCGCAAATAAGGGATTAAACTGTAAATTTAAAGGCGCTAAGTAGCGCCGTTTTAAATTTAGTTATTTGTAGTTTTTGATAGCTTTATCTAAAATCTCTTCAGCTGATTTAGCATCTTCAAAGCCTTTTACTTTTACCCATTTTCCAGGTTCTAGTAGTTTGTAAGTCTCAAAGAAGTTTTTTATGCGATTTAGCGTAGCTTCGCTAAGGTCGCTTATAGAGTGTATATCAGCGTATCTTGGATCTATCTTAGTAACAGGAACTGCTAAAAGTTTTTCATCCATTCCAGACTCATCTTCCATAACTAAAACGCCTATCAAACGGCAAGGTATCACGCTACCTGCTTGAAGTGGATATTCGTTTAGCACTAAAATATCTGCTGGATCGCCATCATCAGCCAAGGTATTTGGCACGAAACCGTAGTTTGCAGGATAGAACATAGCTGAGTATAAAACCCTATCTACGACTACGGCACCGCTATCTTTATCGATTTCGTATTTGATATTTGAGCCAAATGGGATTTCTATAACTGCATTTAGTTTGTCTGGGTTGCTTCCGAATTTGATTTTGCTTATATCCATTATTTTATCCTTTGATTAAGTTTTCGATTAAATTTTTCATATCCGCTACTATCGTTTCTATAGTACGTTCGCCATTTATCGTGTGAAGTAGTTTTTTGTCATTATAAAATGCACGTATTTCCTTTATAGGGTCAAGATATACTTTCATTCTATTATTAAATACTTCATTATTATCATCGGCTCCGCGAGCTCTACCTAAAACCCTGTTTCTTGCTACTTCTTCGCTTACATCTACTTCGATGACGCCATCAAGCATAACTTCGCTTTGGGAAGCTAAAACTCTATCAAGCTCTCTCATTTGCTCAAGACTTCTTGGATATCCGTCTATCAAAATATAGTTTTTATCACTTGATCTTATAGCTGAGATGATGGCGTTTACGACTACTTCTAAAGGAACTAAATTTCCTTTAGATATAAAGCTGTCGATAAGCTTTCCTAGTTCACTTCCACTCGCAACTTCGGCTCTTAAAAGATCTCCTGTTGAATAATGCGCAAATTTAGTGTCATTCGCTGCTATCATACTCGCATCAGTTGTTTTGCCACTTCCAGGCGCTCCGATGATTAAAAATAATTTTTTCATTTAGTTTCCTTCCCTTTAAGTCTAAGTCCTAGCTCTCTTAATTGCTCATTTGATACTTCGCTAGGAGCCTTTGTCATAGGGCAGCTTGCGCGCTGAGTTTTAGGAAATGCTATGACATCTCTTATACTGGCTGATTTGGTGACAAGCATGATAAGTCTATCAAGACCTATAGCAAATCCACCGTGTGGAGGCGCACCAAAACTAAGAGCGTCAAGTAAAAATCCAAATTTTTCTCTTTGCTCTGCTTCATCTATTTTTAGTAGTTTAAATACTTTTTGTTGGATATCGTTTTTATGAATTCTAATACTTCCGCCGCCAAGTTCTACGCCGTTTAGAACGACATCATAAGCTATACTTGTTATATCTTCAAGATCTTCTTCATCTGGATTATTTGGCATAGTAAATGGATGATGCATCGCAGAGTAGCTACCGTCGTCATTTTGTTCAAACATAGGGAAATTTACTACCCACAAAAACTCAAGTTTGTTCTCGTCTATGATGCCAAGCTCGTTTGCAAGGAAAACTCTAAATCTTCCCATATAATCAAGCACGGTTTTTTTATCTCCGATACCAAAAAATACGACGTCTCCAGTTTTGAGATCGCATCTTTTGATGAGCTCATCTACTTGCTCTTGTTCGAAGAATTTGGTTAGTGGTCCTTTTAGTCCGTCTTCTTTAACTTGTATAAAAGCTAGTCCTTTTGCTCCAAATTTACGTACGAATTCTTCAAAACGTTGCATTTGGCGTTTGCTAAAGATATTATCTCCGCCTGGGACTTTTATAGCTTTTGCGCGGTTTTTCTTTGGATTTTGTGCAGGAGTGCTGAAAATTTCGTTATTTGATTTTGCAAATATATCTATGACATCGACCATAGGTAGATCAAATCTCAAGTCTGGTTTATCGCTACCGTAAGTCTCCATAGCGTCTTTGTACTCCATTCTTTTAAACGGAGTTACGATGTTATGCCCACAAGCGGCAAATATATCTTTTAGAACCTCTTCGCCGACTTTTATCACTTCTTCTTGCGAGCAAAAGCTCATCTCGACGTCGATTTGTGTAAATTCTGGTTGGCGATCTGCTCTTAGATCTTCATCTCTAAAGCAACGTGCTATTTGAAAGTATTTATCAAATCCAGCACACATCAAAAGTTGTTTGAAAAGCTGCGGACTTTGCGGAAGTGCATAAAAACTTCCCGGATATACGCGGCTAGGTACTAGATAATCCCTTGCTCCCTCAGGAGTAGCGCGAGTCAAAATAGGAGTTTCTACTTCTAAAAATCCTAGTCTATCAAGAGCATTTCTACACGCTATAGAAGCTTTTGATCGTAGTTTAAATTTATCAAAACTTTCAGTGTTTCTAAGATCTAAAAAGCGGTATTTCAAGCGGATATCTTCGCCGACATTGTTATCGCCGATAACAAACGGAAGTGCGGCGCTCTCGTTTTCTATACATAGCTCATCTACTACGACTTCAATCTTGCCTGTTTTGAGCTTTGGATTTACTAGATCTGCTCCTCTTGCTCTTATGGTTCCTGTAGCTTTTAAAACATATTCATCTCTTACTTTTGATCCTATTTCGTGTGCTGATTTGCTATCTTTTGGATCGCATACGAGCTGGATTAATCCGGTTCTATCTCTTAAGTCTATAAAAACGACACCGCCGTGATCGCGGTATGAATTTACCCAGCCGCAAAGCTGGACTTTTTTGCCTATATCGTTGCTGCTAAGGTCGGTGCAATAATGACTCCGCATATTTTGTCCTTTCTTATTTGTAAAAGCTATAATTATAATACAAGTTTTATAAATTTTTTATCAAATAGAATCGTTTTGAGTTTTAATTTGACATATTTAAATTCAGATAATACCTTTTTTGGTGTCATTTTTAAGCATATTTTTTATAAAATATTGGATTAGGAAAAAAAATGACAGAAATTCATAAAAATTTAAAAACTATCGGTATATCTACTAGAAATGCTTTAGAGCAAAAACAAGCAATAGAAATAATAGAAAAAATATTGAATGATTATGGTATAGAAATAGCATTAGAATCCAGAGTCGCAAAAGAGCTCGGCTTAACAGGATATAGCTTTGAAGAATTAGTAAAAAAAGCTCCACTCATAATCTCTATAGGCGGAGATGGAAATTTTATAGGGACTTGTAGAAAATGTGCAAATGCTAGTACTTACGTTTTTGGAGTTCATACCGGACATTTGGGATTTTTGACTGACGTCACTTTGGAAGATTTTAAAGGATTCATAAGCGAGTTTTTAAAAGGAAACTACACGGTAGAGCGTCCTTGTATGCTTGAAGCTAAATTTAAAAAAGATGGCAAAATAACTAAAAAATTTGCTTTTAACGACGTTGTTTTGATGAGACGCAAGATAGACTCGACGTCGCATATAGAGGCGTTTTTAAACGATGAGCATTTTAACTCATACTACGGCGATGGCGTTATAGTAAGCTCTGCGATGGGATCTACGGCTTATAATATGAGCGCAGGAGGAGCCATCATCTATCCGCTTTGTGAGGTTTTTAGTCTTACTCCTGTTTGCTCTCACAGTCTTACTCAACGCCCCTTGATACTTCCAAAAGAGTTTAAAGTAGAGTTTAAAAGCGAAGATGACGTTGTGGTTTTGATAGATGGACAAGACAGAAGTGATCTAAAAAATTATTCGAGCGTTGAGATAGGAATAAGCGATGTTTGGGTAAATTTAGTCAGGCACAAAAGCAGGGATTACTTTGGAGTATTGAAACAAAAATTAAGATGGGGACATAATGATAAGTAGAATTTATATAAAAAACCATCTTAGCTTTAAAGAAGTAGAGCTAGAGTTTGGAAATGGTTTGAGTGTATTTACTGGAGTTAGTGGAGCTGGAAAGTCGATTTTGATGAACGCTATTTTAGCAGTATTTGGCTTTAAAGACAGTGAAGCAAAGCTCATAGAAGCAGATGCTATATATGAGTTTGATATGAGTGAGTTTGGTATAGAAAGTAGTGAAATAAACAGTTTTAAACTTCTAAAAGATAAAAGCACTAGGTATTTTATAAATAATCAATCAGTATCTAAAAAAAATCTTTCGCTTATAGCAAGTAGCCATTTAAAATACCTAAGCGCAAAAGATATAAGCGAGTTTGAAAATAGTCGTTTGCTCGCGGTTTTAGATCATTTAGCATCAAATTTAGATCCGAATTTTACTGAAATTTTAAAACAATATAATGATAAATTCAGTAAATTTAACGAGATCAAAAAAGAGTTAGAAAAGATAAAACTAGAAGAAAAAAAGATAGAAGAACTCAAAGAATTCGCAAGTTTTGAGATACAAAAAATATCAAATATAAACCCGACGATAGGTGAGTTTGAAGAGCTTATTACGGCAAAAAAAAGACTTAGCAAAAAAGATAAGATTGAAGTTGCTTGGCAAAAAGCAGATGCCGTATTTGCTTATGAAAAAGCTGTGCTTGATGCATTGAATTTAAGCGATATCGATAGTAGTTTTTTTAGTGAGGCTTTAAATGAGCTAAAAATCGCAAGAAGTAGCGTAAATTTCGAAGATTTAGAAGATATGGATATAGAGCGTGTTCTTGATAGGATAGAGGATCTAAACGGACTAGTAAAAAGGTATGGTAGTATAGAAGAAGCTATAAATACCTTAAACAATAGAAAGATTGAGCTAGAAAGATATGAGAGAATCGAGTTTGAAAAAAGCGAACTTGAAAATGAGTTTAAAAAGGTAAATGATGAGATCTTAGGTCTAGCTAGTAAGATATCAGATGCTAGAAAAAGTTGTTTGGCTAAATTTAATGACACGTTAAATGGCTATTTGAGCGAGCTTTATATGGATAGCGCGACTCTTGATATAAAGCAAAAAGAACTCGTCGCAAACGGTTTTGATGAAGTTGTTGTAAATTTAAACAGTACGAATTTGAAAAATCTAAGTAGTGGTGAGATAAATAGACTCAGGCTCGCATTTATCGCTAGCGAAGCAAATATCACAGAGTTTGGAAATGGAGTTTTGATCCTAGATGAGATAGATGCGAATTTAAGCGGAAAAGAAGCTATGAGTATAGCAAACGTACTTTTAGAGTTAGCTCGTTTTTATCAAATTTTTGCGATTTCACATTTACCACAACTAAGCTCAAAGGCTCATCATCACTTTTTAGTGGAAAAAAATGGTGATGAAAGCAAAGTAAGAGCGCTTGATAAAGATGGGCGCATACGTGAGCTTTCAAGAATGATAAGTGGTGAGCATATCAGTGATGAAGCGACTATGTTCGCTAAAAAATTATTAAATATTTAAGGAGTTTATTTGAATATTTTTGGATATTTGTTATGAAAGAAAGAATCTTAGTTGTCGATGACAACAAGGCCTTAGCGAAGTTGATAGCTAAAAAAATGGAACAAGATGTTGATATGGATGTTGTCGTTGCGCATAGCTTTAGCGAAGCAAGAGATATCATAGAAGATAACGATGATTTTTTTATAGCTCTTTTAGATCTAAATTTACCAGACGCGCCAAATGGCGAGATAGTTGATTATGTTTTATCGAAAAATATACTCGTGATCGTTCTTACTGGAAGTATGGATAACGCGACAAAAGATATATTTACAAATAAAAACATAGTTGATTACGTCGTCAAAAGCAATATGAATAATATAAATTATATTTTTGATACCATAAATAGGCTTAGTAAAAATAGAGATTATAAAGTAATGATAGTAGATGATAGCACTCCTATGAGAAATAAAATCAAGCAATTTTTACTTTCTCAACAATTTAAGGTCTTTGCCGCAGCGCATGGCGAAGAGGCTATGAGCTATTTAGCTGATAATCCAGATATCAAACTTGTTTTAACTGATTATAATATGCCAGTTATGGACGGTTTTGAGCTTATGGGACACATCAGAGAAAAATATTCCAAAAATGAAATAAGTGTTATAGCCATCACAGGAGACAACTCAGACGTCGATACTGGAGCAAAATTTCTAAAGAACGGTGCAAATGATTTTATCGTCAAGCCTTTTAGCAAAGAAGAGCTAATGTGCCGCGTAAATAATAGTATCGAGTCTATGGAAAATATCAAATTTATGGCAAAATTAGCTAATACGGATTTTTTGAGTGGTGCTTATAACAGAAGATATTTTTATATGAATATGGACGAGTATTACAAGACTTGTTTAGATCAAAGCTTTGCAGTGGCTATGTTTGACATAGATGATTTTAAAAGGATAAACAATAGTTTTGGACACGATATAGGAGATATAGTCATACAAAAACTCTCAAGCTTTTTGATAGGTGGTCTTGATGAAGACGACTTAGTAGCTCGTTTTGGTGGAGAGGAGTTTTGCGTAGTTTTAAAAAATATTAAATTTGATGATGCTGTAAAAAAAATAGTATCCATAAGAGCCAAAATCGCTGCTTGTTTAATAAATATAAAAGGTTTTGATATAAAACTTACAGTTTCTGTCGGCGTTACTAACGGAGACTTTTCTAAAGATATCGACTGGCTTATATCAAAATCCGATGAAGCACTTTATAATGCGAAAACAGCCGGAAAAAATAGGGTAGAAATATTATGATTATAGATACTCATTGTCATTTAGATGATGAAAGATACATTGACGATCTAGATGATTTGATAAAAAATTTACAAAATAATGGCATAAAACAGGTGATAATCCCCGGTGCTGATATCAATGATTTACCAAAAGCGTGTAAAATAGCAAATAGATATGATAATATCTTTTTTGCAGTCGGAGTTCATCCTTATGAGACAGAGGGCTATGACAGAGATACTTTGATCAAATTTGCTAAAGATAGAAAATGCGTAGCCGTAGGAGAGTGTGGACTGGACTATTTCAGGCTTCCGCAAACTGGTGTTTTAGAGTATAAAAATAGACAAAAAGATGTTTTTATAGATCAGATAAAGTTAGCTTCAAAGCTAAAAAAACCTCTTATCGTACATATAAGAGATGCAAACGAAGATAGCTTAAATATACTAAAAGAGTATAAAGATGAACTTGTAGGTGGAGTTTTGCATTGTTTTAATGCAAGTCCTATCTTGCTAGAACTTAGCAATAAGTTTTACTATGGTATCGGTGGAGTTTTGACGTTTAAAAATGCTAAAAAACTAGTCGAAATTCTACCACAAATTCCGCTTGATAAAGTGATAATAGAAACCGATGGTCCGTATCTGACGCCTGAGCCACACCGTGGTGAAAGAAATGAACCTAAATTTACTAATTTTGTAGCACAGAAGATAGCTGATATTTTAAATTTAACAAAAGACGAGGTGGAGGAGATCACGACTAAAAACGCGCAAAGATTATTTAATATTTAAGGAGCCTAATGAAATTTTTTACAACTATTTTACTATGTTTTTTAGCTGCTAGTTCGCTTTTTGGATATATACCTGCAAATAATGATTATAACTCACAACTAAGAGTTTTAAAAGAGCTTGATATAGATCCTAAATACATGAAAGATCCATACTTCTTAGCTATGAAATTTGATGATTCGAGTTCTAGAAAAAAAAGTTTCGTAAATACCATAAAAGAAGAATACAAACACATATCTATGTTAAAAGAGCTTATGGATAAGCACAATATGCCAAAATCATTTTTGTATCTTGCTATAGTTGAGAGCGGACTATCAAATAAAGCGATGTCAAATTCAAAAGCGGCCGGTATGTGGCAGTTTATGGAAGGTACAGCAAAACTTCACGGGTTAAAAGTAGATAAATATGTCGATGAAAGACGTGATCCTATCGCTTCGACTCTTGCAGCGGTAAAATATTTAAAAAATTTAAAAGCGCAATTTGGAAAATGGTATTTGGCTATTATGGCTTATAACTGTGGCGAGGGAAATTTGAAAAAAGCTATCGCAAAAGCTGGTTCTGACGATCTTAGCGTTTTAGTAGATCCAGATAAAAAATACCTTTCTTTAGAAACTAGAATGTTTATAAGAAAGATACTTTTAGTTGCAAATATGGCCGAAGATAGTGATTTTATCATTGCAAACGATTCTTCGATACTAAATAATGCAAATCAAATAAGTATAGCAAGAGTTTCAGTGCCAGGAGGAACCGCTTTGAGCGAAGTCGCAGAAGCCATAGGCCTTAGCACTAAAAAGATGAAAGAGTATAACTCTCATTTAAGATACGGCTTTACTCCGCCAAATTTAAAAGAGTATTATCTTTATATACCTCTTAATAAAAAAGATATTTTTGCAACGAATTTTAAACCTATGGATAGTAAATCATTTAAAATTTATGATGTTAAAAAAGGCGATACTATAGCTAAAATAGCGACTAAATGGAAAGTTAGTCCTAAAGAAATTCAAAAATACAATGACATAACAAAAGTAAAGCCAAACGATAAAATTATTATTTTAACATCAAAGAATAGCCAGGCATTAGCAAATTATATAGTTAAAAAAGGCGACACACTGCTTGGAATTTCTAAAAAATTTGATGTACAAGTAAAAGATATAGTAGAGTTAAATAATCTTAAAAGCTCAAGTTTGGGAATAGGGGATAGTATTGTCATACCTAAATAAAAATTTATATCTAGCTTGTTTCGTGCTTGTATTTACCGGCTGTTCTATAGTAAAAAATATACCGTATTATCCAAGTAAGGATTTTCAAACAAAGAGTATAAATAACTCATCTAGTATGCATAAAGCCACTATGAAACCATATACTATAAATGGCAAAACTTACTATCCTACGGTTGTTGAGGTCGGCGACACGGCTAGTGGAATCGCAAGCTGGTATGGTCCGAATTTTCACGGTAAAAAAACAAGTAACGGTGAAAACTATAATATGAACGCGATGACTGCTGCTCATAAAACTTTACCGATGAATACTATGGTTAAAGTACTCAATTTAAAAAATGGAAAAACTACACTCGTAAGGATAAATGATCGTGGTCCGTTTGTGGCGGGACGCATCATAGATCTATCTAAAGCCGCGGCAAACGAGATATCTATGATAGGTGCTGGAACTGCCCCTGTTAGACTAGAAGTTGTTGGATTTTACGGTAAAGTCGAGACTCCAAGCAATAAATCAGCCACTACTCACACTTATGCTGGTGGAAATTTTATGGTGCAAATCGGTGCATTTAGAAAGAAAACTGGAGCTGACTCGTATAAGAAAGAGTTTGATAAGACAAGTGGATACAGAGTGACTGTTAGAAACTATGTGCTAGATAGCGAGCCTATATATAGAGTGTTCTTAACTGGATTTAGAAGTGAAGATGAAGCTAGAGATTTTATAAGCTCGGGTAAATTTAAAGGCGCATTTATAGTAAGGGATTAAAAAATGATAAAAAAACATAGAGTTACAAAAGAAACAGATATTGAACTAGAACTTGAGATAAACGGTAGTGGAAAAAGCGAAATAAATACGGGTGTAGGGTTTTTTGATCATATGCTCATCTCTCTTGCTAAGCACTCATTGATGGACATAAAGCTTAGTTGTAAAGGTGATCTTTTTATAGATGATCATCATAGCGTAGAAGACTGCGGTATAGTGTTAGGATCTGCTATAAAAGAGAGTATATATCCACTTAAAGGCGTAGAGAGATATGCAAATAGCGTTGTTGTTATGGATGAAGCCGCTGTTGAGTGTGCTATGGATCTTTCAAACAGAGCATATCTTGTTTATGAGAGTAAGATGAATGAAAAAATAGGTACGTTTGATAGTGAACTTATCGAAGAATTTTTTAGGGCTTTGGCTATGAATGCTGGGATTACTTTACACATTATAAAGCTTAGAGGGACAAATTCCCATCATATCGCAGAAGCTAGTTTTAAAGCATTTGCGGTTGCTTTTAGAAGAGCGATGAGCAAAAATGAACGCATAGAAACACCTAGTACAAAGGGTGTTTTATGATAGAGATAATATTTCTCGATGTTGATGGATGTCTTAGCGATGGCGGTATTTATAAAACAAATAGTGGTGATGAGTTTAAACGTTTTGATGTAAAAGACGGTTTTGCTTTGCAGCAGTGGAATAAGCTAGGAAAAATTTCAGCTATCATAACTGGTAAAAAATCCCTTATCGTTGAAAACAGGGCAAAAGAGCTTGGTATAAAATACTGTTTTCAAGATGTAAAAGACAAGATGGCAAAGGCTAGTGAGATACTAAATTTAGAAGGTCTAAGTTTTGATAATGCAGCTGCTATCGGCGATGATCTAAATGATATGAGACTTTTATCTAGTGTTGCTCTTAGTTTTAGTCCAAATGACGCTCATGAATCAGTAAAAACGGATATCAAACTTAGTAAAAATGGTGGTTTTGGCGCTGTTAGAGAAATGATAGATATCATTATCGATAGATCAAATTTAAAAGATAAGTGGTTAAGCTCTTGGTTGTAAAAATATTTTATGTAATTATAGCCTTATTTAGTGTTAGTATGGTTTTTTTAATGACTCAAAGCCCGTATTCTTCACAAAATATAAAAGCCGAGATAAGCATAGCAAATATGCAAGCAAATAACGTAGTAGATTATGAGCTAAACTCTACTTTAGTTTATGGACGCTACGAAACCAAAAGTATCATTAGGTATAAAGAATATGATGAGTTAGATACGTTTAAAGGAACGCTTTTTAGGGGAGATTCGGTGCATTTTTTAGAATCAAAAGATGCCTTGATAAGACAAAATTTGATAACTCTTACAAATGATGCTATCTATAAAAATCAAGACGATTTCAAATACGAATCGCAAAAAATAGTATATGATATGCAAAAAAAAGAGCTCTTTAGCGACGTGCCGTTTAAGATCACGCAGTATAAGCAAAATACTAATGCTGATATCATAACTGGAAATAGCGTTTTATACAAGATAGACGATAAAAAAATATTTGCAAAAAAGGTTCAGGGATGGTTGGAAAGAAAATAAGTTTTATATTTGGGTTATTCTTGGCTATAAATTTAAATGCTGAGCGCATTGAAGTTACTAGCGAAGATTTTTTTGCAGATGAAAAAGCTCTAGTGAGCGATCTAAAAGGAAACGTAGTTATCAAAAAAGGTGATTATGATACATTAAATGCTGATTTCGTAAAGATATTTTTTGATAAAAATAAGCAGCCTATAAAATACGTAGCTACCGGAAATGCTAAATTTAAAGTCATTTTGAATGAAAAAAATTACGATGGGAGCGGAGAAGAACTCACTTACGAGCCATCAAAGCAGCTTTATACGTTAAAACAAAATGCGTATCTTCATGAAATGCAGACCGATAAAAAAATATATGGGGATATCATTACCGTAAATCAGCTTGAAGGTACTTACAAAGTCACTAGCAAAGATAAAAAACCAGTTAAATTTATCTTCCAGATCGAAGATAAAAAATAAGGTTTCAAATGATAAGAATAACAAGCGCGAAGTTTCTTGGCTCATCAACTAGTGTAGATGACGCTGCTGATTTTGGTATGAGCGAAGTCGCATTTTTAGGTCGTAGTAACGTAGGTAAAAGCTCACTCATAAACGCTCTTACAAATCATCAAGGTTTAGCAAAATCCAGCTCAACGCCGGGTAAAACTCAGCTTATTAACTTTTTTGAAGTTATATTTGACAACGAAAATGAGAAGATACCGCTTATTTTTGTTGATCTTCCCGGCTTTGGTTATGCTAAAGTAAGTAAAAGTTTGCAAAATGCTTGGCAAAAAAATCTAGACGAATTTTTAAGAAAAAGACTTAATATAAAAGTTTTTGTTCATCTCATAGACTCACGCCATACTGATTTATCCAAAGATGAAAATTTAGGATTTTATTTAGATGGATTTGTTAGAAACGACCAAAAAATCTTAAATTTATATACAAAGTGCGATAAGCTAAATCAGGCTGGGAGATCAAAAGTACTAAAAACAGATAAAGATGCTCTGCTTGTTTCTAGCTCAAAAAGAAGCGGTATAGATAAAGCGGTGCAAAGCATATATAACGGGGTTTTTGGAATTTAAATGATAATTTACAAAAAAGCAAGGCTCGCAGACATCTCCTCTATGCAATGTCTTGTTAGAAAAGAGGTTGAAAATGGAATCATACTTCCTAGAAGTGATGATGAAATAGCTACAAATATACGTTCATACACGCTTGCTTGTGATGAAAACGATATAGTTGGATATAGCGCTTTGCATATTCATGCATCAAATTTAGCTGAAGTTAGAAGTCTTATCATAAAAGACGGTTTAAGAGGCAAAGGGATCGGTGGCGGTCTTGTTAAAGCGTTGCTTGATGAAGCAAAAAGTCTTGGTATAAAACAAGTTTTTACGCTTACTTATAGGGCTAGTTTTTTTGAGAAGCTCGGTTTTGATCGTATCTCAAAAGAGAAACTTCCAGCTCAAAAAATTTGGGCTGATTGTATCAAATGTAAACATTTTCCAATATGCAACGAAATAGCGTTAATTTATTATCTATAAGATTTGTGATTTTTTGCGTAGGCTTGATAGCTTATGAGATTATGAGTGCTGCAAATCATTTTTTACCACCACTTATCGGGCTATTTTTTGCTTATTTAGTGGTGTTAAAAAACGAGAGCGAAAAGTATATAGGCGATATAGATAAAAGGTGGTATTTGTCTTTTATATTTATTATCTATGCTGAACAGATACATGGATTTGAGCTTTTTTCTACCATTTTGGCATTTATTTTATTTTATAACTTTATAAATGACCAGCTTAAAATCAATATGAAATGTCGTGGATGCTTGCTTGTGATATTTGTATTTAGCGGATATATCGGTACGTTTTTGCTTAGTGATCTTATTTTGTATATTTTAAATCAACCGCTTTTAGGATTTAATTATGAATATTATATGTATTATATCGTAGTAGAGTCTGCTATTTCGGTGATGCTCTTTAAGGAGCGTGTATTATGAGAATGAGGATCGCATACGCCGTACTGATTTTAGTTTGGACGATTTTGCTCGTTAGAATTTACTATCTTAGCATAAAATCTAATGAGTATTATGAAGATATAGCAGAGAAAAATGCTATCAAAACAGAACTTATCGCTCCTATAAGGGGTCAAATTTTAGATATAAAAGGAAGACCATTAGCGGTAAATAAACTCGGATTTTCTATACTTATCAAGCCTCATCTTAGAAATAATGAAAAAGTTTTAGACACCGAGATAAAAGCCATAAGCGATGTATTTACTGATCTAAATGCTACTAAGCTTAAAAGAACGTATTTAAAAGATGATTCTCCATATAATCAAGATTTTGTAGAAGTCGTTGAATTTATAGATTACGATAGTATGATACCGCATTTTGCAATGCTTAGTTTAAGAGACAATATAATTATAAAACCTGCTAGCAAAAGGCATTATCCTTATAGCAGTCTTGCTAGCCATGTTATAGGATATGTAGGGCGCGCAAATCAAAAAGACATTCAAAATGATGAACTTGCTAAGATAACCAACTACACAGGAAGAAGCGGCGTAGAAAACTTTTATAATGAAGTACTTCAAGGAAAAAGCGGCGAGAGAAAGACGAAGGTTACAGCACTAAATCAAGAAGTAGAAGAAGTATCATATACAAGAGCGACTAGCAAGGATATAACTTTAACTTTAGAGCTTGAACTTCAAAAATATATAACTGAGATTTTTGGCAATGACGCTGGAGCTGTTGTGGTTATGAGCCTAAAAGATGGAGCTATTTTAGCTGCTGGAAGCTTTCCTGAGTATGATCTAAATCCGTTTGTTACTGGAATCAGCCAAAAAGAGTGGGACGCTATCATAAATAACTTAGATCATCCATTTACGAATAAACTGGTAAATTCACTATATCCTCCAGGAAGCGTCGTAAAAATGGCTATGGGAATGGCGTTTTTTGATAGTGGTAGGATAACGCCTAGAACAAAGATAATGTGCGATCCTTATTTTGAGCTTGGAGGGCGTAAATTTAGAAATTGGAAGAATTACGGCGCTGAAAATATGACTATAGTAGAGGCTATAAAAGAGAGCTGCGATACGTATTTTTATAGAGGAGCTTATCAGATAGGTATAGATAATATAGCTCCGGTTTTAGAGCGTTTTGGTTTTGGCAAAAAGACCGGCATTGACTTGCCAAACGAATACATAGGCGTCGTCCCTTCTCGTGAATGGAAAAAAGCCAAAACAAATACGCCTTGGTATCACGGCGATACTCTAAATACGTCCATAGGGCAAGGAAATTTTCTTGTGACTCCGGTTCAAGTCGCGAAAGATACGGCGATCTTTGCTACTGGACTTGATATGACTCCTCATTTTTTGTATAGCATAGATGGAAAAAAAGTAGAATGGGAGGTACAAGACAACTTGACAAATAAAGAAAAAGCCGACATAGAGTATATAAGAAAGGGTATGCATGATACGGCAAATATTTTTGGAGGTACTGGTTTTAGAGCTCTTAGCGCAGCTTCTATAAAGCTTGCTGCTAAAACAGGAACGGCTCAAGTAGTCGGCATCTCTCAAACCGATAAAGAAAGAATAAAAGAAAACGATATGAAATACTATGAGCGATCACACGCTTGGATAACGACTTACGGACCTTATGAGGACCCACAGTTTGTAGTAACTGCTATGGTCGAGCACGGCGGGCACGGTGGAAGTGCTGCAGGTCCTATCGTGGCAAAAATTTACAATAAGCTTATAGAACTCGGTTATATAGATAAAAAATATCTAAAGAAAAAGTAAGATCGAATTTTGGCAAATTAAGAGATTATATATAAGATTGAAAAGTGCAAAAGATGCATAAAAAGTTTGAATTTATTTTATCTTAGTAGCTCTATACAAAAAGCTAAAGATCTCTGCGACTGCTTTATAGAGATTTGGCGGAATTTCTTGATTTATATCTACTTTGCTTAAGATCTCGACTAGATCACTATCTTCTTTGATAGGGATCTCGTATTTCCTAGCAGCTTCTATGATTTTTGAAGCAACCTCTCCTTTACCGCTAGCTAGTACTTTTGGAGCGTTATCTTTTTTCTTGTTATAGCCTAGAGCTACAGCCTTTTTTATCTTTGCCATTTTACGCTTTCACACTAAAACCAAGATCAAATGGCTTTTGCTCATTGTACGGCTCAAATTTAGCTTTATGAGTTAGTGAAAAACTACTTATGATGAGTCCTAAATTTGTTATAGCAGTTTTTAGCTCTTTACTGGAGTTTAAAATGATATCTTTAAAATCCTCTTTCCCAGTAGAGATCATAATATCTATAAATTTACCATCAAATAGTCCTAAGATCACGCTAACAGAACCGTATTTGATGAAATTTAGGTCAATTTTGGCGTAGAATTTACTTTTGCCTTGTTTAAATGCTACGCTGCTACTATCTAGCCCGTCCCAAACATAAGGCAGATATGTTTGGATAGAGTTTCCCGCGAAGCTCATTAGCTGGTGCATTTCTATTTGAGTTAGGAGGCGATTTACATTTTGATTTATGTTATTAAGATTAGCTCCATTTTGCGTAGCTTCTTTGAGATTTAAAAGCGTAGCTTTAACATCATTTGAAAGAGCTTTTAAACTCTCATCTATATTGTTCGGTGTGATGTTTGGTATATCAAGAGTAGCCTTCTTTGTGAGCTTACTGAGGTGGTTTATCTGTACTAAATTTTGCTTAGCTTCATTTGCGTTTTTATCAAAATAATTTATAATACTTGAGAGTTTTTTAGCTGCGAGACTTAGTTTTTCTTGTAAATTCGTGTTATTAGCGTCGGTACTTATAGCGTTCATAAGACGCTCTATCAAAGTACTGCTTTGCTCCAAGCTCATCAAATTTGAAAGAGTGTTTGCCTTTGTGATCCCCAAAGAGTCTTTTAGCGTATTTATTTGCTTGCTTATATCATTCGTTATATTTATAAGCTCATTCTTGATGGACTTTACATTTTTTAAATTTGGAAGTTCAAAGTTTATTTTTTCTACTTGAGACTGAGTTTTTTGGAGTAAATTCTGCACAAAGTCTAGTGCTTTTACCGTACTAGAAATTTTGGTTTGTATGTTTTGAGATGTATTTGTTTTGTTCAAGCTTTGCGTAGCTTGTTCATTTGAGAGAAGATTTGCTGACTTATCTAAGAATTTTATAGCATTTTCTATGCTTTTTCCTAGATTTAAGAGTGGTTTTAAATTTGAGTTGTTTATGACGTTTAAATTTTTGGTTTTGGCATTTTCTAAGATAAGCTTTAAATTATCAAAACTTTTTTGTATATCACTATTTTCATTTTTTGCAAGCTCTAAAAAGCTTTGCTTTAGTTCATTGCTTTGTACTTTTTTCATTAGGCTTAAAAGCTCTTTTATGCTAGTTGGCAAGCTTTCTTTTCTTAGAGCTTCGCTTACTTTAGCTTCTAACATAACGCCTGAATTTTTGATATTTGAGGCAAGATCTGCGTTTTTTATCTGCTCTATAGGTTTTAAAAATTCTTCTAATTTAGTTGCAAATTTACTTAAATTTGGATCTGATTTTATAGAGTTTATTAAGTCTACAACGTCTTTCGCAAAATTCGGTGCAACTTGAGCATTTTTGGCTTGATTTAAGACTTGCGGCTTAAAATTTCCGTCATTATTTGCTTTTAGTTGATCTAAAAGTTTATTTGTGAGCTGATTTAGTTTAACATCTATTTCGCTAAGCTCAGTAGGATGAGCGCTGTCTTTTTTAAATATGGTTTTGGGAGAGCTTAGGTCTTTTTTCTCGTCTTTTTGGTTTATTTGAGTATTTGGAGTGCTATTGTTGTTTGTTATTATCATCTAATACCTCGCTTAGCATCATACTATGCGAATTTCCTACGCTAAAAGCGTTGTTTGGTTTAGTAACGTTTTTTTGAAAAGATGCAAATATAAGTAAAAATAGCGAAGCGCAAATATAAAAATATAAAAATCCAAAATGCGTGAAATAATATATCAATAAACCTATGATAAGCGGAGCTAAAAGCGATCCTGCGATATAGCTAAATAGTATAGCGCTACTTACTTCTACATATCTGTTTTTATCGGTTACTACGTCATTTGCTCTAGCTACTGCTAGGGCGTAAAGTACAAAAATACCAGCACCCAAAAAGAACGTAAAAAAATACTGCATATAGATACTTGGCTTGATGATGATAAAAAACAAAGACGACGTAAAAGTGATGAACGAAGCTAAGATAATGGCGTATTTTCTACCAAATTTATCTGAAAATTTACCAAATAATGCGTGAGAGATAAATCCCCCTACCATAGCTACGACTATTAAATTTCCTGCTTCTTTAGCAGAATATCCTTGATCTAATACAAAAAGCGTAGCCATAGAAAAAAAGCCGTTCATACAAAGTCCAGAGATGATCCCCGTACAAAGCGCTAAAGGTGCGATACTAAAAATTTTTGGAAAACTTATCTTTATGGGTGCGGGGACTTGTGGTGCGTGAATTTTTAGTAAATTTAAAGGTATTGCTCCAAAGATTATAAATATTGTTCCTATTAAAAATATCTCATTTGCATCTAAATTTAGACTCATTATCATAGCGCCTATACCAAAAGATGCGTAAAATACTATTTCATAAAACGACAAGACGCGCGAGCGAGTTGCATTTTTACTCTTTGCATTTAACCAGCTTTCTATGACTATCGTGATACTATAATAACTAAATCCAAGCACAAATCTAAGAACAGCCCAAAAAATAAGGTTGTTGCTAATGCTATGTGAGAGCGCGGACAAGGCAAATATCGCGGTAAATATAGTATAAGCTCTGATATGTCCGACTTTTGAGATAAGCTTATGAGAAACTATGGTACAAACTAAAGCTCCTATGAAAAAAAACGATATTACTATACCTATTTGAAGTCTGTGTGCGCCCATCTGAGTTAGAAGCAAACTAGCCGAACTAACAACTAGTCCATTGGCTATAAATATAAATGACATTCCAAAAAATAGCGCACTTAGTGAAATTATGATCCGTCTGCTACCGCTCACGTGTAAACACTCCTGCTAAAAATACTCCTATTGGCATAACTGCAAGTCCTATCAAAAAAGAAAACGGCTCAAACAGATCTTTTCTAAGTAGCATAAAAAATGCCAAGATGAGAGTGATGTATCCGATCAGCCTATATGGCTTAAAAGCCCCTATGATATCTACTTTTCTAAATTTAGTTTGTTTAGATAAGTTTTTTGGATCATCTTCCATTTCGTCATCTTCTTTAATATCCTCAAATATAGCCTTTTCAGTTTCGCTTAATTCATAGTTTAGTGATCTGTTTTGCACTCTTGATTTATAACCCTGATAGCTTCCAAAAAGTATGATCATAGAAGCTATCATAGCTACTTGCGAATTTAAAAGTTGTATTTCTCCGAAACTAGCGGCTACAAAGATAAGCAAGACGTCTAAAAAAACATAAAAAATTATGAGTTTTTTAAATTTCATCATCGCCCGCTTTTAAATTTGATTGAGAATTTGAAGAGTCTTTTTTGAACTCGTCATAGCTTTTTACCTGAGATTTATAGGCTTTATAGACGTTATTTATAGCTGCTGCTACGCCTATGAAAATACCTACCCCAAGAAGAGCATTGCTTCCAGTCCAGCTTTTAAGCAGATATCCGATACCAAAACCCATAAGCACAGCTACAACTATAGAAATGCCAAGGCTTAGGTTGTCGGCTGCTTTTATGGTTGAGTTTATCTTCTTGCTTCTTTCGTTTTTTTGTTCGTTCATAGTGCTTTAAAACTTTCTTTCACGGCTGAGGCTGTTTTATCCAGGCTGTCCTTAGATAGCTTTGTGCAGACAAAACTGGTTTCAAACTGACTAGGGGCTAAATAGATACCGCGTTTAAGCATTTGGGCGTGAAATTTAGCGAACATTTTCGTGTCTGATTTTAATGCGTCAGCGTAGTTTTTTACCGGATTTTCGTTAAAAAAATACCCCCACATAGAGCCCCTCATATCTGTTTGAAGAGGAATTCCTGCTTCATTTGCACTGCTTTGTAACGTATCTATTATAAATTTACTTTTTTTACCAAGCTCATCGTATAAATTTGGTGTAGCATAAATTTTATTTAGAGAAGCAAGACCTGCTGCCATTGCAACTGGATTTCCGCTAAGAGTTCCTGCTTGATAAACTCCACCAAGAGGACTAATGAGATCCATTATCTCTTTTTTTCCTGCATAAGCAGCACAAGGCATTCCGCCACCTATAACCTTACCAAAAGTTATTATATCGGCTTTTATTTTATTAAATTCATAGCTTCCAGTTTCACTTGCTCTAAATCCGCTCATAACTTCGTCAAAGATAAGTACGGCGCCGAATTTATCACAAATTTTTCTAAGACCTTCTAAAAACTTTAAATTTCCTGGCACAAGTCCCATATTTCCGGCGATAGGCTCGACGATGATCACGCCGATATCTGCATTTTTAAAGCATTTTTCTACACTTTCAAGATCGTTGTAGGTAGCAAGGTGGGTGTTTTTGACTATATCTTCTGGCACTCCAAGGCTTGAAGAGTATCCAAAAGTAGTAGCTCCGCTTCCTGCTTTTACAAGCAAGCTATCGCTGTGTCCGTGGTAGCAGCCCTCAAATTTAACTATCCCGTCTTTACCGCTAAATCCGCGTCCTAAACGAATAGCACTCATAGTAGCTTCAGTTCCGCTACTTACGAAACGAATTTTATCTAGCCACTCAAATTTACTTAAAACTAGCTTTGCAAGCTCAGTTTCAAGAAGGCAAGGTGCGCCAAAACTTAAGCCTTTTTTTGCCGTATTTATAACCGCGTTCTCTATATCTTTCTCACAATGTCCAAATATGAGCGGCCCCCAGCTAAGCACGTAATCCACGTATTGCTTTCCTTCTATATCATACAAAAACTCATCTTTACCGTGATCTATGATAAGTGGATCTTCTCCAACGCTACCAAATGCGCGCACAGGAGAATCAACACCTCCTGGTATGTATTTTTTGGCTTCTAAAAAAGCTTGTTTGTTTGTCATTATTTATCCTTGTTAAATGTTTTTACGTATTCATACAGATTTTGAATTTCTAAGTCTGTTAAAAAATAGCTCGGCATAATACCGCGTGATTCTTTTAGTGCTGATCTGAATTTACCAAATTCAAGATTGTTTATGCGTGGCGCTCTTAACTCATTTTCTATATATTTTTTATTTTTTTTATCATAGCTTTTGTATTTTGATATTAGTCCACCCTCAGCCTTGTCACCGTGACATTTATTGCAACCAATACCGCGTGGATTTTGGTATAACATCTTGGCATATTCGAGCTTTGTGATAAAATCTTCTGCTAACAAAAAAGTAGAAGTTATTAAAAAAATATATAGAAATTTCATCTAAAATCACCCAAATTTAATTCAAATTTTGTTATCATACAATCTTTGTAATAAAAAAAGCATAAAAAGGATCAAATTTGCAGATAATAGACGGCAAAAGCGTAAGTGCAAAAGTAAAAGAAAATATCAAAAATGAGGTTTTAAATTTAAAAAGATCAGGCATAACTCCGACGTTAGCCGTTATCTTAGTCGGCGAAGATAAAGCTAGTCAGACATACGTTGCTAGCAAAGAAAAAGCTTGCCAAGCTTGTGAGATAGGCTCGGTGATGCATAGACTAAGCAAAGAAACTACGCAAAGTGAGCTTTTAGCTCTCATTGAGGTTTTAAATTTAGATGATAGTATAGATGGCATTTTAGTCCAGCTTCCACTCCCAAGCCATATAGATACAAACAAAGTCTTAGAGGCTATCGATCCTGCTAAAGACGTTGATGGATTTCACGCCGTAAACGTCGGAAAGCTCTCAAGCGGACTTGATGGATTCGTGCCTTGCACTCCGCTTGGTATTATGGAGCTCTTAAAAGAATATAACGTAAATTTACAAGGTATCTCAGCAGTCGTTATCGGCAGAAGTAATATAGTCGGAAAACCTATGGCAAATTTACTTTTAAATGCTGGAGCTACGATAACCGTGGCTCACTCTAAGACGCAGAATTTAGCTGAAGTGGTAAAACGTGCTAAACTCATAGTAGTCGCAGTAGGAAGACCGAATTTCTTAAAAGAAAATATGGTAAGTGATGGCGCTATAGTTATCGATGTAGGCATAAATCGCTTAGACAGTGGAAAGCTAGTAGGTGACGTGGATTTTGATGGTGTTGCTCCAAAATGTTCTCTCATCACTCCAGTTCCTGGTGGCGTGGGACCTATGACTATCGCTATGCTTTTAAGCAATACCTTAAAATCAGCCAAACAAAGAAAGCTTAGTAAATGAAAAAAGTTTTTTCTAGGCTTTATGACTTTTCAAGTAGCTGGACTGGAACTATCGTTATAGTACTTCTATTTATATTTTTTGTAGCTCAAGCCTTTGTGATCCCAAGTGGATCTATGAAAAATACACTTCTCATCGGAGATCATCTTTTTGTCAAAAAATTTGCTTATGGAATTCCTACGCCTCATATCCCATGGCTTGAGATCCCAGTATGGTTTGATAGCGACGGCGATGGACATCTCATAAACGGTGATAAACCAAAACGCGGTGATATCGTCGTATTTAGATATCCATCAGATCCGAAAATTTACTACGTAAAAAGAAATTTTGCTCTTAGTGGAGATGAAGTCGTATTTGCTCCAAAAACTATGTATTTAAGACCGTACGAAGGTGATGATTTTATAGATAAAAATTATCCAAAAGAAGATATAGTAAGTTTCGGCGGTAAAAAATTTGTCAAAGAGCCATATAAATTTAAAGGTATTCATTATGAAGATAAAGGCGAAAAAGACAACTTTGTAGGGCAAAGCGCAGATACATTTACTATAGCTCTTTACTATCTAAATCAAAATAAATTCGCTATGCAACCAGCTCAAGTAGAAGAGTTGCCATCTATAAACGGTTTGCCGTTTAACGCATTTTATTTTAAAGTGCCACAAAATGAGTATTTTATGGTTGGAGATAATAGAGAAAACAGCAACGATAGTAGATTTTGGGGAAGCGTACCTTATAAATACATAGTAGGAACGCCTTGGTTTGTATATTTTAGCTGGGATAAAGACTATAAGGTGCGTTGGGAGCGTATAGGAAGACTTGCAAATACTATAGAAAACGATGAGACTTTGATATATGAGCAACCTTGATATAAGTTCGCTCATTACTCTTGTTTTGGTACTCATCGTCTCTGTCGTCGGCCATGAGATAGCTCACGGTTTTGTAGCTTTTAAATTTGGAGACGATACTGCAAAGAGCCAAAATAGACTAAGCCTAAATCCGCTTAGGCATATAGATTTGCTAGGAACTATCATAGTTCCTTCTCTTATGTTTTATGCTGGCGGGATACTTTTTGGTTGGGCTAAACCAGTTCCGATAAATCCATATCTTATCACAAAAAATGGTGGATATTTCGGAATGATTTGCGTGAGTTTAGCCGGCATTGTTTTTAATGCTCTGCTTTGCATATTATCATTTATATCGTTATATGCAAATTTAGTTCCAAATGAGCTTGTACGTGCTATTTATATGCTTTTTAGTATAAATTTGATCTTAGCGATCTTTAATTTATATCCAGTCCCACCACTTGATGGCTCAAAGGCTTTAGCTTATATTTTGCGTATTTTTAAATTTGATAATATCGCAAATTTATACCAAAAGCTAAACAGATATGGTTTTATCATTTTGATCTTGATCATTATCACTCCTGCTAGTAAGGTGATATTTATGCCTATTTTTTCATTATTGGAGTTGGCAAATGAGATACTTAGCTCACGCTAATTTAAAGTTGAATATGATATAATGACACAAATTTAAGCATTCGGAACGATATAATGGAAGTAGGGAAAGTTTTTATAGCAAGTGATCACGCAGGATTCGAAGCTAAGGAATTTAGCAAAGAGTGTCTAAAAAAACTAGGTTTTGAAGTAGTGGATCTAGGCACGAACTCAAAAGATATGAGCGTTGATTATCCTGATTTTGCAAATATAATGGCTGAGAGTTTGAACACTAAAGAGCCTGATTTTGGTATCTTGGTTTGTGGAACAGGACTTGGTATATCTATGGCGGCAAATCGTCATAAAAATATCAGATGTGCGCTTTGTCACGACGTAAGCACTGCAAGACTTTCACGTGAGCATAATGATGCAAACGTACTTTGTTTTGGCGCTAGAGTTGTTGGAGCTGCTGTTATCGAAGATATGATAAATACGTTTTTTTCCACCGAGTTTGCCGGCGGCAGACATCAAAAAAGGGTGGATAAGTTAGGATTTTGTTCATGTTAGCCGATTGGATTTTTTATACTATTTTGATATGTCTTTGTTTGTATCTCACAGTTATGGTTTTTTACTATAAAACACTTCTTAAAAAAGAGCTTTCTATGAGAGATTTTATGAAAAATAATCTCGATGATACAGAAGTCGTTATCAGAAAGCTTCAAGTGCAGTTGCAGCGAAGTCTTGGCAATATAGATATCTTAACAGATGAATTAAACAAGATCAAAGCAGACGTGACGAGCCTAAGAACTAGAAACTCACAATACCGCATAGAAAACGACAAACTTCGTCAAAGAATCAAGGAATTAGAAGGCAAGATAGAAGCCTTATTATAAAAGGATAACAATGAAAAAACTATCAGTTGCGGATAAAGACTATCTTTTAAGTACGATAAGGGACGTGAAAGATTTTCCAAAGCCGGGAATTTTATTTAAAGATATCACTACGCTTTTGAATGATAAAAAGGCTTTTAAATTTTTAATGGATCACTTAGAAGATAGATATAAAGATGAAAATTTAGATTTTATAGTAGGCATAGAAAGTAGAGGATTTATACTTGGGGCGGCACTTGCATCTAAGCTTGATCTTCCTTTTGTTCCTGTTAGAAAACCACATAAGCTTCCATATATAACAATATCTCAAAAATACTCTTTAGAATACGGAGTAGATGAGATAGAGATGCATGTAGATGCATTTAGAGATCTGAAAGATCCTAGGGTTTTGTTAGTAGATGATCTTATAGCTACAGGCGGAACTGCTATAGCGGCTTGTGATCTTATAGCAAATGTCGGTGCCAATCTTGTAGAGGCGTGTTTTTTGATAGATCTTTTGGAACTTGGCGGAAGTAAAAATTTAAAAACCAGATATCCGATATATAGTATTTTAGAGGTTTGATATGGAAGAAACCTTAAAAAATATTATATTTGATTACAAAGAGTGGTCATATGTCGTCATTTTTCTTTGGTGTATCGCTGAGGGCGAGATCGCTCTTATACTTGCTGGTATATTAGCTCACGAAGGTCACGTAAATTTAGCTATGATAATTTTTGTAGCTGGAATAGGCGGATTTGTCGGAGATCAAATTTACTTTTATATAGGCAGGTATAACAAAAAATATATACAAAAAAAGCTCGTCACCCAAAGACGGAAATTCGCAGTTGCTCATCTATTGCTCAAAAAATACGGTTGGCCTATCATCTTTATACAACGTTATATGTATGGATTTCGTACGATCATACCTATGAGTATAGGCATAACAAGATATAGCGCAAAGAAATTTGCATTTATAAATTTGATCAGTGCATGGATGTGGGCAGGGATCACCATTATACTTGCTTGGTATTTTGGACAAACTATCTGGAATGCGTTGCACTGGGCTGAAAAACACTGGTACCTTGCCGTGCCTATAGTGGCTTTGTTCTTGATAAGCTTGCTATATGGCTTTAAAAGATTAGAAATTCATATATTAAATGAAAGGAAAAAAAGACATCATGAAATTTCAAATAATTGAAAAATCATTTGACGATATAAAAGCTGATTATGAGCTTATATTTATAGTTGGTAATAATTTAGAACATAAATTTATAAAAGATCTAGAGTGTTTTGAATTGTACAATTTCAAAGGCGATAGTGTATTAAATTTACCAAATTTAAGACGAATTTATGTGGGTATAAAAAATCTCGAGCCAGAGAGTTTGAGACAAGGTGTAGCAAAAGCATATAATGCTATAAAAGAGCTAAACATATCGAATTTAAAAATGCATAGTTATGTCGGTGGTTGCTTTAAGATGAGTTTTGCAGCGATCGTTGAGGGCTTTTTGCTTGTTAGCTATAAATTTGATAAGTATAAGAGTGAGAAAAAAGATACTAAACTAAAAGAGATATTTATCTGCAACGAAGAGTACGGCGATAAAACAGTACCTTTAGAGCAAGCAAATTTAGGTCTAATCCACGCAAAAGCCGTATGCGAAGCTACAAATTTTGCAAAAGATATAGTCAATGAAATACCAGAAATCTACACTCCTGATAAGATGGCCGAAGATGCTAAAAAACTATCTTTAGAATACGCAAATATCGAGTGTAAAATCCACGATGAAAACTATCTAAAATCCGAAAATATGAACGCTTTTTTAGCTGTAAATAGAGCTAGTATCAATCCTCCTCGCCTTATACATTTAAAATATACTCCTAAAAAGAGCATAAAAAAAGTTGTATTTGTAGGAAAGGGACTTACTTATGATAGCGGTGGTTTGAGCTTAAAACCAAGCGATTATATGCTAACTATGAAAAGCGATAAGAGCGGAGCGGCCGCTGCTATGGCTATCATAAAAGCGGCTAGCGTTTTAGAGTTACCATTTGAGATTCACGCTGTTTTAGGCGCTGCTGAAAATATGATAGGCGGTAATGCTTACAAACCTGATGATGTACTGATAACTAGAAGTGGAGTAAGTGTAGAAGTAAGAAATACTGACGCTGAAGGAAGGCTTGTTTTGGCAGATTGCTTAGACTGGGCACAAAGCGAGCTTGATCCTGATCTTCTTATAGATATGGCTACTCTCACAGGAGCTTGCGTAGTAGGTCTTGGCGAATACACGACAGGGATTATGGGAAACAACTATGAGCTTCAAAGCGAATTTAAGAATTACGCAGGTAAAAGCGGTGAGAATTTAACTATTTTGGAATTTAATGATCATTTAAGAGAGCTTATAAAATCAGATATCGCTGATATCAGCAACACTTCTTCAAGTCGTTATGGCGGCGCTATCACTGCTGGATTATTTTTAGATAAATTTATAAAAGAAGATTTTAAAGATAAATGGCTACATCTTGATATTGCAGGTCCTGCTTACGTAGCAAAGGCGTGGGGATATAATGGCGCAGGAGCTTCTGGAGCTGGAGTAAGAGCTAGTTTATACTACTTGCTTAAGCTTGCAAGAAATCATGAAAAGGAAAGTAAATAATGGGTTTAGCAGTAGGCATAGTAGGACTTCCAAACGTTGGAAAATCAACGACTTTTAATGCTCTAACAAAAGCTAGTAACGCAGAGGCCGCAAACTATCCGTTTTGTACTATAGAGCCAAATAAAGCTATAGTTCCTGTTCCTGATGCGCGTTTGAATGAGCTTGCAAAAATAGTAAATCCAAATAAAATTCAACATTCAACTATCGAATTTGTAGATATCGCAGGACTTGTAAAAGGCGCTAGTAAAGGTGAAGGACTTGGCAATAAGTTTCTCTCAAACATCAGGGAAACAGAAGTCATTTTGCATATAGTAAGATGCTTTGATGACTCAAACGTTACTCACGTTGAAAATAGTGTAGATCCGATCAGGGATATCGGTATAATCGAAACTGAGCTCATCTTAGCAGATATAGAGCAGCTTGGCAAAAAGATAGATAAACTCACAAAAGAAGTAAGAGCAAATACAAAAGGTGCAAAAGAGAGTTTGGAGTGTGCTACTTCACTTTTAGAGCACCTAAATGACGGAAATAGCGCTAGTAGTTTTAGCGAATTTAATAGCGAAGTTTTTCAAAATTTAAATAAAGAATTGCGTTTGCTTTCTGCTAAAGAAGTAATTTACGGAGCAAATGTTAGCGAAGATTTTATTGCAGAAGATAATGAGTATGTAAAGCAAGTAAGAGACTACGCAACACGTTCAAACCACGAAGTTATAAAACTTTGTGCAAAGATAGAAGAAGAACTTGTAGGATTAGACGATAATGAAGCAGCTGAAATGTTAGAGAGTCTAGGAGCTAAGCAAAGTGGGCTTGAGAGTATCATTAAAACAGCTTTTGCTAAGCTAAATTTAATCAGCTATTTTACCGCCGGAGTTGTCGAAGTTCGTGCTTGGACTATACATAAAGGCTGGAAGGCGCCAAAGGCCGCAAGCGTTATACATAATGATTTTGAGCGTGGATTTATCAGAGCCGAAGTGATAAGCTATGAAGATTTTGTAGCAAGTGGAGGCGAAGCTAAAGCAAAAGAAGCCGGAAAAATGAGGCTAGAGGGTAAAGATTATGTCGTGAATGATGGTGACGTGATGCATTTTAGATTTAATGTGTGATTTAAAAAGGAGATATCTCCTTTTTAAATTTATCCATACTTATGCTATTTTTTAATTATTTGTTACAAATAGTAACAAAATATACAAGTCTTACGCTTTATTTAAAATTTCAAAGGTTATTTTAGTGCGATATCAAGATAAATTTAAAAAAAATATAAATTGTAAAAATAACCTTTAACATTATAGATTTTATATGAGTTTATATTTAGTTTTTATTTAAATAATATAGAATATAAAATATAGCATTAGATATTTACAAATAATTTTGATAGAATATTGTTATTAAAATAGTATGGATAGTTTGTTTATCATATAAATAGGCTAAATTTGGCTAATACACGCAAGTCTGATAAATATGATATTCCTTAAATTATTACTATTTTAAAAGCTAAATTTATAAATTATAGTATAAAAATGATATATTTTGTTTGGTATATTATCTATATAAATTTTTAATTTTACTATTAAATTTTGATAGTAAATATTATTAAAAACTAAATATATAGTTAATATAAAGATTTTTAATCGTGTTGGTATAAATATGAACATTAAGTTGTTTCTATGATAAAAATATATCTTATTTTATGACTATATTGTATAGGTTAATACCTAAATTAGTTTATTATATAGATAGTTCGAATTTTAATTTATCAAGAATAAATCATAAAAATTTGCTAAAATTCGACTGTTACATTTTGCAACGTAATGCAAGAAAGGTGAAGAATATGGATAGACGAGAATTTATTAAAAGTTCAGCCGCGGCTGCTGCTTGCTCAGCTGCTGGTATAGCTGCTCCTAGTTCGCTAAGTGCTGCTGAGGGTGAAAATAGTTGGCGCTGGGATAAAGCTCCTTGTAGATTCTGTGGCACAGGCTGTGGTATCATGGTTGCTACAAAAAACGGTAAAATTGTTGCCGTAAAAGGCGATCCACTAGCTCCTGTAAATAGAGGACTTAACTGCATAAAGGGTTACTTTAATGCAAAAATTATGTACGGTGAAGATCGTATAACAAAACCTCTATTAAGAGTAAATGCTAAAGGCGAATTTGACAAAAAAGGTAAATTTCAAGAAGTTAGTTGGCAAAGAGCGTTTGATGAGATGGAAAAACAATTCCGTAAAACTTATACAGAGCTTGGACCTACAGGTATAGGCGTATTTGGCAGTGGTCAATATACTATTCAAGAAGGTTACGCTATCTCTAAGTTGATTAAGGGCGGTTTTAGAAGTCACAACATAGATCCAAATGCACGCCACTGTATGGCTAGTGCCGTTGTCGGTTTTATGCAAACATTTGGTATAGATGAGCCTGCTGGTTGCTATGATGATATCGAACTTACAGATACCATAGTAGCTTGGGGAGCAAATATGGCAGAAATGCACCCTATCCTTTGGTCTAGGGTTAGTGATAGAAAACTTCAAGATCCAGAGCGCGTAAAAGTAGTAAATTTATCTACTTACTCAACAAGAACTTCAAATATCGCTGATATTGAGATAATATTTACACCACATACTGATCTTGCTATATGGAACTATATAGCTAGAGAGATTGTTTATAATCATCCTGATGCCATCAATAAAGAGTTTGTAAAAGCAAACTGCGTATTTACAACAGGACCAGTGGATATCGGTTATGGTATGCGTGGCAATATCAACCATCCAAAATATCTTCCAAGCGAGCTTGATACTGCTGCAAAACAAAAGTCAAAAATAGTAAGTGGAAATGAAGGTGTAACTCTTGCATATCTTGGAATGAAAACAGGTGATACACTAGAAAATAAAAATGCTGGTGGAAAAGCTGGAAATCACTGGATAATACAATATGAAGAGTTTAAAAAAGCTCTAGCTCCTTATACTTTAGATTTCGTAGCCAAACTTGCAAAAGGCGATCCAAACGAAGATTTAGAGGAATTTAAGAAAAAACTAAAAGCATTAGCTGATCTATATATAGAAAAAAATCGTAAGGTAGTGAGTTTCTGGACAATGGGTATGAACCAACACACAAGAGGCGTTTGGGTAAATGAACAAAGCTATATGGTTCACTTCTTGCTCGGCAAACAAGCAAAACCAGGTAGTGGAGCATTTTCACTAACAGGACAACCAAGTGCTTGTGGTACTGCTAGAGAAGTAGGAACATTCTCTCACAGACTTCCTGCTGATATGGTTGTAGCAAATCCAAAACATAGAGAAATCACTGAAAAAATTTGGCAAATTCCAGCTGGAACTATAAATCCAAAACCGGGTGCTCCATATATGAAAATAATGAGAGATCTTGAAGATGGAAAAATCAAATTTATATGGGTGCATGTAAATAACCCATGGCAAAACTCTGCAAATGCAAACCACTGGATAAAAGCGGCACGCGAGATGGACAACTTTATAGTAGTAAGCGAACCATATCCTGGAATCTCAGCTAAAGTTGCAGACCTTATTTTACCAACTGCAATGATATATGAAAAATGGGGAGCTTATGGTAACGCAGAAAGAAGAACCCAACACTGGAGACAACAAGTTTTACCAGTAGGCGATGCGATGAGTGATACTTGGCAATATATGGAATTTTCAAAACGTTTTAAACTTAAAGATTTCTGGGGAGAAGTAAAAGTAGATGATAAGCTTACTTTACCAAACGTACTAGATAAAGTAACTGCTATGGGCTACTCACCTGAAGATACTCTTTATGATGTTTTATTTGCAAATAAAAAAGCTAAGAAATTCTCTGCTGATGATAAAATTATGGCTGGTTATGACAATACAGAAGTATTTGGCGATAGTAGAAATGTCGTAGGATCAGACGGTAAAGTATTTAAAGGATATGGTTTCTTTATACAAAAATATTTATGGGAAGAATACCGTGAGTTTGGTCTAGGACATGGACACGATCTAGCAGATTTTGATACTTATCATAAAGTTAGAGGTCTTAGATGGCCAGTAGTTGATGGTAAAGAGACTCTTTGGAGATTCAATACAAAATATGACGTATATGCTAAAAAAGATAATCCAAATGGAGAATTCTCATTCTATGGAAATAAAAACGGTGCTTTATTAACAGGAGATCTATTAAAAGCTACTTCAAAAGAAAAAGAAGCGCTTAAGAGCAGAGCTAAGATATTCTTCCGTCCTTACATGGATCCACCAGAGATGCCAAGTAAAGAGTACCCTCTATGGCTATGTACAGGTCGTGTTCTAGAACACTGGCATAGTGGTACTATGACTATGCGTGTTCCTGAGCTTTACCGCGCTGTCCCTGAAGCACTTTGCTTTATGAACGAAATAGACGGAAATAAATTAGGCATAGCTCAAAACGATATCGTATGGGTTGAGAGTCGTCGTGGCAAAGTAAAAGCTAGGGTAGATTTCCGTGGTAGAAATAAACCTGCTGAGGGCTTAATATATGTTCCATGGTTTGATGAGAATGTATTTATAAACAAGGTCTGTTTGGATGCAACAGATCCTATTTCTAACCAAACTGACTTCAAAAAATGTGCAGTTAAGGTTTATAAGGCTTAATATGCAAAGAAGAGAAGCAATAAAACAAGGTTTTAGCTTAGTAGGTCTTTTAGCCGCAGGTGGATTCGCTTATGGCGAATTCGCTAACGCAGAACCTACGCTTAAACTCCGTCCGCCAGCAGCAAGAGACGAAAATGACTTTTTAGCTCTTTGCATTCGCTGTGGGCTCTGTGTTGATGCGTGTCCGTTTGATACGCTGAAATTAGCACAGTTTAGAGACGGTGGAATTGGAATCGGAACTCCGTTTTTCAAACCTCGTGAAATTCCTTGCTATATGTGTACTCATATCCCATGTGCGATCAAGTGTCCGACTGGAGCGTTGGATGTTAAAGCTGTTAGTGATGATGATGGAAAACTTGATATCAACAAAGCTAGAATGGGTATGGCAGTTGTAGATGATAAAGCTTGTATAGCTTATTTTGGTCTTAGATGTGATGCTTGTTATAGGAATTGTCCGCTTATAGATAAAGCTCTTAAACTTGAGTATAAGCACAATGAAAGAACTGGCAAACACGCACTGCTACTTCCTATAGTAGATACTGATGTGTGTACTGGATGTGGTAAATGCGAGCAGTCTTGTATAACCAAGAAGTCTTCTATCACAGTTGTCCCTAGAGAAATTCTAAAAGGCGAAATGAACGATAACTACGTAAAAGGCTGGGAACAAGGTGATGAGGATAGGATCAAAGATAATGATACTAAAATCAAGCTAGATAGCAAGAAAAGTCTAAAATATCTAAATGGAGATGAACTATGAAATTTACTATTTTAAGAAGATTAGTTCAACTTAGCATTATCTTGCTTTTTATTGCCGGCAATGTCTTTGGAATTAAGATTTTACAGGGAAATTTAAGTAGTTCTTTACTGTTTGATACTATAAATTTAAGCGATCCTTTTGCTATATTGCAAATAGCTTTAGCTAGTTTTAGTGTATCTTCAGTAGCAATTACTGGAGCTGTGATCGTTTTTGTATTTTATGCGCTCATTGCTCCTCGTGCATTTTGTGGCTGGGTCTGTCCTGTAAATATCCTTACTGATTTTGGGGCTTTTTTAAGAACAAAATTAAAAATAGGTAAAAATATCTTAAATGTAAGTCAAAATTTGAGATATTATTTACTAGCTTTAAGTCTTATATTTAGTTTGATCTTTGGTATAGCTACGTTTGAGAGTATAAGCTTTGTAAATGCGTTTAATAGAAATCTGTTTTACTTAAGCTATAGCGCTATTAGCGTAGCTGTTGTTATTGTTATGATTGAGACTTTTGTAGGTAAAAGACTTATTTGTTCTCATATTTGTCCGCTTGGAGCGTTTTATGCGATTGTCAGTAAATTTAGTCTGATTCGTGTTAAATATGACTTAAATAAATGTAGCAAATGCTATAGATGTAAAGCGGTTTGCCCTGAAGAGAGAGTTTTGGATCTAGTTGGTATTAAAGATGGTATCATTAGCAGCGAATGTATAAGCTGCGGTAAATGTATAGAGGCTTGTAATGATGATGCTATCAACTTTAGTATATTAAAATTTGGAGATAATAAATGAAAACTATTATGCTTTGTTTAGCTGCGGCATTATGTATAAGTGCTTGCAGCTTAGCTAATAAAAAACCTGTTGCAGATACTGAAATAGGTCTTAGAACAGTTGATTTGAACGATGAGACTAACGTTACAAATCCTGAGATAAAATGGGTGGGTGATGCACCTGGCGTAAATAAAAGATTTGATAGAAGCTTTGAAAATGCGCCTCCTCTTATCCCGCATAGCCTAGATGGATTAGTGCCTATAACTAAGGATTTAAATAGCTGCCTTACTTGTCATACTCCAGAAGTGGCAAAAGATGCCGGAACTATTCCAGCTCCTAAAAGTCACCTTGTAGACCTAAGAACAGGAAAAGATCTAAAAGGACAAGTTAGCGATGAGAGATTTAACTGTACTCAATGTCACGTACCTCAAGCAGACGTTAAGCCTCTTAAACAAAATAACTTTAAAGCTGACTTTAGATATAAAGATAGCAATGAGAGTTCAAATTTACTTGATATCTTAAATCAAGGAATATAATCAAATGCCTGATCTTTCAAAAAGAAGGGTATTTGGTAAGATTTTAGGGAAACAAAAACCTAAGATAATAACGCCACCGTATTTTGGTGGCGTTTTTGATTGTTTAGAGTGTAGTGGACTTTGCGCCCAAGTTTGTCATAGAGATCTGCTCTCATTAGAAGATGGAGTCGTTAAATTTGACGCAAAAAAATTTGGCTGTGACTTTTGTGAAGAGTGTGCTAAGATTTGTCCGAATGGTGTTTTAAGCCCCTTAAATCAGGCAATTATAGATGCAAAAACTACTATAAATGTAAATGCGTGTCTTGCGTGGAATGATGTTATTTGTTATAACTGTTTTGATATTTGTAAGTTTAAAGCTATTGATTATCTCGGAGTTTTTCGCCCTATGATCAATGAAAAATGTGTGAATTGCGCAGAGTGCGTTTCTGCTTGTTTTAAAAATGCTATTTGTATAGAATGAAAGGATAGATATGAAATTTTTTGTAGTTTTATTTAGTTTTTTTATGGTTTTATTTGCAGATTCTAAGCTGGACTTAGATGCAAATGTCGTAGGTGTAAAACTAGATCAAAACACGCTTTTTATAGGACTTGATAGTGGAGAACTATATGATTATGACCTTAAAAATAAAAGCCTAACAAAGATACTAGAACTACCAAAAATTTCAACAACTACACAAGAAAATATCGGTTCTAGGATCAGCGGTATAGATGTTTTTAAAGATAAAATAGCTTTTATATATGAAACCGATAATAAACTTAAAAAAGTAGGCGTTTTTGATGGAAAGCTCACTTCATTTGATGTAGAAGAGGGTATAAAAGGAATATTTTTTCTAAATGAAAATTTGATCTTACTTGTTAGTTTGGGTAGTGAAGTATACTATCTAGATCTAAACTCTAAAAAGATTACTTTAGAAGCAAAACTTAGCTATTCTTCTTGGATAAGTGAAAGTGTTTATCTAGCTAGCAGTTCTTATTTAGTTGCTGTTAGCGAGGGTGGAGTCGTATATTATTTTGATGTTAAAACTAAAAAAGTAGTTAAAGAGCTACCTATACAAAAAGATATATTATATAGCGTAGGTGCTGTGGGAGATAAATTTTTAGCTGGTTCGGCTGAAAATTTAGCTTATTATTTTGATGGAGAAAAACCACATATCTTTAAAACAAACAACAAACATGTTTTTAGAGTCGGTTTGAGTGAGAATTTCGGAGCGTATTATACTGAGGACGGCATAGATATATTTAGCACAAATAACGCTGAGCCGTTTAAACATATCAATTATGATAAAGAGCAAGTAAGCTATCTTTTATTTTGGAATGATACCTTGATAAGTGTTAGCTACGACAATACAATCTATTTTTGGAGTATAAGATGAATATTTCAAGCGTTGTGATAAATGTTGCGGATTTAAATTTGATGAGCGAGATCGCGAACCTAGTCTCAGATATAGACGGTTGTGAAGTTGTTGCACAAAATGAAAATAAGATAGTGGCCCTCATCGAATCGCAAAGCTTTGATGATGAGATAAAATCATATAAAAGCATAGAAAGACTTCCTGGCATAGCCACGGTATCTATGATATATAGCTATCAAAACCTAGATGAAGATATAGAAAAATCAAACAATAACAATATAGGTGATATACTCAGAAAGATAGACGAATCAAGCATAGATGATATAGAGTATCACGGAAATCCTACTGTTTAGTTAGGCCTTGCCTATAGAGCATCCAAATTTTAGCTTATCTCCTGCTTTTATATCGTAGGAGATCACGCCTTTTTTACTTATTATTACTATGGTTGAGCCAAGTTCGAAATTTCCTATATGCTCTCCCTTTTTTAAATTTAGATTATCGTATGTATAAAATGCTCGCTTACCATTTGCATTTGTATTGATACGAGGTTCAAAGTCAAATTTCATTTTACCGACGTTTAGAGCTCCTACAAAAACTATCCATATAAAACACCCATTATCAAGCTTAGCTTTTATCACGACTCTTTCATTTTTAGAGTAAAGATTATCTACTTTTTGTAGCCATTTTGGAGCTACACTAAAAAGCTTACCAGGAATATATAGTAAATTTAATATTTGCAAGTTTTGTGGTGCGTGATAATGATGATAATCTTTAGGTGATAAATATATATTTAGATAATCAAACTCACCTTGCAACTCTTCTTTACAAAAGCTTTGTTCTAAAAGTTCGTCTATCTTGTACGAGAAGTTTTTTATGCTATAAGCGGTATTTAAGTTGCCGGTTTTACATTCTAAGCAAACGCCATCACTAGGAGAGATAAATCCATCTTCTAGCTCTCTTTGTTTTTTTAACGTTCTGGTAAATAGGGCGTTTAAGCTATCAAATTTATCCACGCTGTCAAATTCGCTCATATCTATTTTAAATTTTTTAACATACCATTTATTTATCAAATTTTGCACTGGTTTTGGAAATTTATGATGCGCTATGAGACCAAAGTAGTTTGAAAATTTATTATAATCCATATTTTAGCCTTCCTTATTTAAGCTTAGATATACTATTTCGCTTTTACTTAGTATCCTCATAGGAGGACCCCAGAAACCAACCCCACTACTTACTAGAAGTTGCATTTTTTTACTGAGTTTATATAGCCCATATACGTATTTTTGATCTAGCCAAACAAGAAGTGAAAATGGAAAGATCTGTCCTGCGTGAGTATGCCCACATACTGCAAGATCCACTTCGCCATTTAAATACGATAAGGATTTTGGTTGATGAGTTAGCAGCACAGTGGGTAATGCTCTGTCTAAATTCGCTAATGCTTTAGAAAAATCCGGTTTATGTGTATTCATTTTTAAACCGGCTATATCATAGACTCCGGCTAAATTTATTCCACCGAAACTTACGCTTTCATTTTCTAAAACCTTTAAATTTAGGCTTTTAAATTTAACCAAAAGTTCTTTTATCCCGTGATAATACTCGTGATTTCCTACTACTAAAAACGTACCGAATTTGGATCTTAAGTCGTTTAGTGGATCTAGTATATCTCCAAGTTTATCGGCGCTAAGATCGACTATATCGCCTACTAAAAATACAGCATCTACGTTTAAACTATTTACTTGATCCACAAGCCCTTGTAAAAAATCTTTTCGTAAAAACTCTCCTATGTGTATATCGCTTAGGATTGCTATATTTAGTGATTGTTTTAAGTTTTCAAGCGTTACTTTTCTAAATGTAATCACGGTATTGTAGCTGGCATTATAAACGCCTTTAAATAGATATGAAAAAAATCCTATGAGTACAGTTATATCTAGTAAAAACTTTAGCGCCTTTCTTCTACTTTTATTGAATTTAGAAGTTCCAAAAAGCAGTCCATCATAAAGAATAAGTACGCAAAATAGCATAAAACTGATACCGATAGAAAATATAGATATTTTATAGATTATTCCGTGTAGTTCGCCATTTTTTAGGCTTATGAAAAATAATAACTCAAATATAAATAATAAAATAAAAATTACGGCTAATGATTTTTTAAATTTCATAAGAACATAATTTTTGCTTAGCGATCTGTAAGAATAAAAATTTATAAATATAAACAGTAAGCTAGCCGTGATAGCAAAATAACTCAATAATTTCCCTTTTTTTGTAATATAAAAATTATATATGTTACACAAAAACACGCAAGAGCCGGTATTATCCAGCCAAGTCCAATATCATAAAATGGAATAAATCTAAATAAATTTGATAAAGATTCTATATTTGCTCCTGTATTTTCTAGTGAATATACTATGCTTACCATAAGTGTGACATACACGCATACTCTATAAATGAGTTTTGATGATTCGATATAGTTGTTCATAAGAGCCAAAATGATAAGCATAATGGATACTGGATAAAACGAGCTTAATATAGGAATGCTATAGGTTAGTATGCCATCAAGTCCTAGATTTGTCATAAATAGACTTAGAAAACACCATAAAAATACCCAAAATTTGTATTTGAGCTTAGGAAGCAGTGAGCTAAAATAATCACTAGCAGAGCTTACTAGTCCGACTGTCGTAGTAAAACAAGCCAGTAAAAATATAGCCCCCAATATAAATTTACCATAATATCCAAAGAGATATGTCGTTACAGAAGACAAAATAGACGCACCGTTTTTTGTATCTGGAAAAAGAGTAGCGCTACTAGCTCCAAGATATGAAAGCGCCATATATATACTCATTAGTATTATACCAGCTAGTATGCCTGATTTTATCGTAGCACTTACTAAATGTTTTTCATTTTTTATACCGATGTTTTTCATCGCATTTATGACTACTATCCCAAAAACTAGCGACGCCATAGCATCCATAGTCTGATATCCGTCTAAAAATCCACTAGACATAGGATTTGAGGCGTATCTTTGAGATGATATACCAAACTCGCCCATAGGATTTATGAGAGATGCTACAAAAAGTACAAATATAAGTATAAGCATGATAGGCGCCATCCATTTTCCTATGGCGTCTATCATTGTCGTTTTGTTTATACATACTAGGTAGTTTGCTATAAAGTATATAACGCTATAAATAAATAATAAATTATCTCCTACTATAGGCGCTAAACTAACCTCATAAGGCATACTCGCCGCTCGTGGTATGGCTAAAAGCGGACCTATGGTTATATAAACTAGCACCGTAAAGGTTAAGGCAAATACCTTATCTACTCTATTTACTAGATTATCTAAGCTTTTACTTCTTGCTACTGCTGCTATGCCGAGTACTGGAAGCGCTACTGCGGTCATACAAAAAAATAGTATGGCTTGGTATAGATTATCCCCAGCTTCTTTTCCTACCATAGGCGGAAAGATAAAATTTCCTGCACCAAAAAACATAGAAAATAGCATCAAAGATATGATAAGAAAATCGCTTTTAAGTAGTGTTTTCAAATTTAAGCCTAGTTGATGACTGCGTTTATCTTATGATACAAAGACAATATCTCTTCTCTTTTTACGATAAAACTATTTTTATTTGATATGAGATGAGCCGAGCTATCCATTATGGCTTCTGCGACTTTTAGACCGTTTTGTTTCATAGTGGTTCCAGTCTCTACGATATCGACTATAGCGTCACTTAGTCCAACTATCGGAGCTAATTCTATGGAGCCATATAGTTTTATAATCTTCACTGCTGTTGCTTTTTTTGCAAAATAGTTTCTAGTGATATTTGGCATTTTTGTTGCTATTTTTATCTCTGGTTTGCTGTAGTCTAGCGTATCGTTATTTTTTATACCTATGCAAACCTTACAAACTCCTAGTTTTAGATCTAAAAGACGAAGTACGTCTACTTGATGTTCTTCTAAAACGTCAAGTCCTACTACTCCGATATCTGCTGCGCCGTTAGTAACGTACGTTGGAATATCTTGATTTCTAACCATTAAAAACTCAAAATTTCCTTTTTTCATCGTGAGTTTTCTATCTTCAAATTCAAAGTTATCATCAAAGATCTTGCTAAAGATCTCCAAAGTTTCATCGGCAATCCTGCCTTTTGGTAAAGCTACTGTAAGCAAAAAATCTCCTTATTTTCATCTATGGCTTTTTGTATACCGCGAAAGACTAAAGCTCTATCGTATATGGCATTTTTAAAAAATCTTGATAAAAACTCGCCGTCTCCACCAGTAAAATATATAGGTTTGTCATTTGAAAGCTCTTCAATGAGTAGTATGATCGGTTTTATAGTTCCATAGCTTATAGCGTCAGTCGTTTTTTGAGGCAAGCAGTCTAGATCTATGGCTGAGTTTAATGGTTTATCAAGTCTATTAGATATAGTTTTTAAGGCTTTTAACGTAGTTGAAATTCCTGGAAGTATCAATCCTCCAAGATGTACGCCATTTGACATCACATCCATAGTTATAGCACTTCCAGCGTCTACTACAAGACCAGTATTTATACTATAACAAGCCGCCGCTCGGTCTATACCAAGCCCTATGTAAGTCGTATTAAATTTAATAAATTCGCTCATATCTATAAACATAGGATCGTTTAATTTATCTGTGATCTTGTCATTGACGTTTATAAAATGCACTTTTTCATCAGGCTGCCAGACCCTAAATTTATCTATCTCTAAATTCCATATCTTTCTATCTTTATAGAAGGTGGCAGTGGTATTTCCTATATCACATAAAAGCATGAAATTTCCAGTCTTTTGTTTGAGTTATGATCTTAGAACAAATTTGAGAGTTATAAAACAAAATATGCTTTTTTATATTTGTATCAAATTTAGTCTCTATAAGTTTACAGATATCAAAAAGTTCTTCAAATTCTTTTTTTAGCAACTTACTTTTAGCATTTCTAAAAAAAACAAGCGTATAAAAGTTGTTTTTATCTATGCCAAAAAACAGCTGATAACTGCGCCTTTTGCTAAAATCGCTAAAATTTAAAGTCTTTAAATTTTTAAGTAGGATTTTATTTGCATTAAAAATTTCGCAAATTTGATTATCCATATTATCTGATTTCTAAAATCTTATCATCATAATAAAATGCACGTTTTCCAGCAAAACTCTTATCTTTTATCTCTGAGTTTAGCTCTATAACTTCGCTATTTTTTAGATCTAGATCTGTTTTGATAAGATAGCCGGTTTTTTCAAATACATATAAATTGTCGCCACTTGGTATGATATTTGAAAAAATAGCAAACTTAAACTCTTTTTTCGCTAAAGAATTTAGCTCCAAGTCAGTAACTTCGATATTTCCGTCTTTTAGTAAAATAAATATTTTATTTTGATATAGCAAAACGTCTTTTATCTGTCCGTCATAATATTTTGTATTATTTGGGCTGATCATCATAACCTTAGTAGCAGTTGCCGCAAACATTTTATCTTGGATAATGTCTAAGAAAATGATATTGTTAAAAAACGGTTCGCTACTTACTACGGCGTCTCTTATTATCGCTCCTTTTGCTTTGTCTACTATCATGATTTTTCCATCTAATGTAGGATATATGATGATAGAATTTAAAAATACTGGCGCGGCCGCTCTGGAGTCTTGAGCGTATGTGTCGCCGATGGTGTATTGTAAGCTTACACTATCATTGTTTATATCTATAAGATATATAGTGTTATTTGAGCTAAGCGCCGCAAGCATCTGTCCTTCTATGGACGCTGAAATGATTGCGTTATTGAATTTTCTTTCATATATGGTTTGAGTATTATCTATGACTTTAAGCGTTCCGTCTAAATTTGAGATGATAAATTTACCTTCGAATTCGCCGATAAAGCTGTCATTTTTAGCCAATTTTATATTTTTAGATAGACCGTTTTTTGTGATTATTTCACCGTCTTCAAGCGTAGCACCGTTTCTTGCTGTATATTTTATGCTAGAAGGAAGATCATTTGTATAGCTCATCTCTTTTGAAACTTCAGTCGGCTCGAAATATTGTCTTTTTGTAGTACAACCGGTTAATATTAGCAAAGCACAAGCTGTAAAGATCAGTGATTTTTTCATTGTTTTATTTTCCTTGATAATGTTCTAGGTTCTTATATATAGGAGTTAGTGGAGAGTTATTTGGGATCTTTGCAAACTCTATTTTGGCTTGATTTATCTTATTTTGTTTTAGCAGATCAAAACCTTTTAAGAGTGCGTCATAACTTGATAAAATTCCATCAGTACTCTGATTTTTACTGTTCTCTATGATATTTTTTAAAAGTGGATCTATGTCTAAGCTTAAAGCCTCATCTAAAAGATTTGTGCTATTTGTATCTGCTGCGTTTTTTATCGCGTAAAGTGCAAATAAAGATGGCGCTTTATTTTTTAAAGTATTCATAGCAGCAACATCATTTGGTGATATTAAAAGTTTATTATAAGCTTCATTTGCACTGCTTAAATTTGACTCTTTTACGTAGCTATTTATAGCATAACCGATCAATAAAATAACCAAAATCGCCACGATAACGACAATGATTTTTTTGTTTTTCCTTAAAAACCTCTCGCTTCTTATAGCGTTTTCTAAAAAATGTTCCTCTGAGCTTAGTTCATTCTTAATGTAACCGATATCATCTTTTATAGGCAAAGTCGTTTCCTTAAAATATAAATTTTTGGCAATTCTATCATATTTTATCTTGCATAATCCTTTATGAATTTCGTAATTTTATAGTCTAGTATTATTTGAATTTGCATTTTTCAAAATATAGATAATTTTGATAATTTATTTGTGATTCCCCAACAAATTCAAGCTAAAATGTGTTATAATTGTTCAAAAACGTTAGTTGGAGAGATTATGCAAATTGATGATAAAATGCTTGAAAAGCTTGAAAAACTGAGTGCTTTTACGATACCTGAACAAAATCGCAATGAATTTAAAGAGCAATTAGGAAAAATCGTGGATTTTGTCGAAGTGCTAAATGAGTTAAATTTGGACGACATAGAAGCTACGATAAGTACTATTAGCGGTGGAACTCCTTTTAGGGAAGATATCCCAAATGAATCTGGCGTTATCGATACTATACTTAAATTTGCTCCAAAAAAAGAAGATAGATATTTTGAAGTTCCAAAAATCATAGAGTAATTTAATGAGTATAAATATAGAAAAGCTTCTAAAAACTTTGGTTTATAACAAAGGTAGTGATCTACATCTAGTCGCTAGAAGCGAACCTCAGATCCGTGTAAGTGGAGTTTTGAGACCTTTACAGTGCGGAATTTTAGATGGAGATGATGTAGAAAATTTATGTTATACGGTGCTTACAGACGCACAAAAAAGCGATCTAGAGGAAAATAAAGAATTAGACTTTTCTATAGAGTTACCTGGCATAGGTCGTTTTAGGGGAAATTGCTATTATACTATGAACGGTAGTTTAGCCGCGGCTTTTCGTATGATTCCTTTAGAAATCCCAAGCTTAGATGATCTAAAAGCTCCTGAGATATTTAAGGATATAGTGAGACGAGAAAAAGGGCTTGTTTTGGTCACAGGACCTACTGGTAGTGGCAAATCAACTACTTTAGCAGCTATGCTAAATGAGATAAACTTAACTGAGAGAAAGCATATCATTACTATAGAAGATCCTATAGAATTTGTTCATAAAAATAAAAAATCTCTCTTTTCTCATAGAAATATAGGAACCGATACAAAGACATTTGCTAGTGCTTTAAAGTACGCTCTTAGGGAAGATCCAGATATTATATTAGTAGGAGATCTGCGCGATATAGAAGCTATATCTATCGCGATATCTGCAGCAGAAACAGGGCATTTGGTATTTGGCACTTTGCATACAAACTCAGCCATACAGACTGTAAATAGGATAGTAGATAGTTTTGATGAGAGCGAGCAAGCTCAGATAAGAAATATGCTTAGTATATCTTTGCATGCTGTCATATCTCAAGTGCTAGTTCCATTAACTAGCGGCGGTAGGATCGCCATACATGAGATACTCATCAATAATCCTGCTATATCAAATTTAATAAGAGAGAATAAAATACATCAAATTTATTCTCAGTTGCAGCTAAATCAGCAAAATACCGGTATGCAAACGCAAACTCAAGATATGGAAAGAGCATTTAAATCAGGGCTTATAACAAAAGATAATGCTCTTAGATACTCGACAAATAAACAAGAATTAATAGGAAAGATAGGGCATTTATAATGATGAATTTAGTGACTTGGTTTGACATCATCGTCATAGCTTTAGTTGTGATCCTTGGCATAAAAGGGTTGATAAACGGTTTTGTCAAAGAAATTTTTGGTCTTATAGGTCTTATAGGTGGTGTTGTAGTAGCAAGTAGAAATGCTACTTTAGTAGGCGGTTTGATCAGCGATCATATTTATAAATTAAACGAATCTTCTTCTTTCTTTTTTGGCTTTTTAGCAACGCTCGTTATCTTTTGGGTGGTATGCTTGGTAGCTGGAAATTTAGTCTCAAAAATGCTTACGTTTAGCGGTTTGGGATTTTTAGATAGGATACTTGGATTTTTTATAGGTAGTGCAAAAATATTTTTGGTATTTGCTATATTTGCGGCGATTATTTCAAATATAAATATTCTTAGCCAAAAAATAGAGCCGTATTTCGATGGCAGTAAAGTTTATCCGCTACTTTTATCTAGCGGTAAATTTATAATGAATGTCGATATAAATCAAACCAAACAAGAGATATTAGATATGACTGGTACTGACAATAACGTATCTGATACTAACGAAAGCATAAAGGAGAAATAGTGATCGGCGTAGAAAATATAGAATACGATACGCTTTTAGAACGTTTCAAGAAAGTTCTAAGAGACAATGCTCTAAAATACACTAAACAAAGAGAAGTTTTACTAAAAACTTTATATAATAATAGCGATCATTTTACTCCTGAGCAGCTTTATTTATATATTAAAGATGGGCATCCGGAGTTAAATTTAGGAATAGCCACTGTATATAGAACCCTAAATTTATTAGAAGAATCAGGAATGGTGACTTCTATAAGTTTTGGGGCTCAAGGTAAAAAATTCGAACTAGCCACAAAGCCTCATCATGACCATATGATATGTAGGAGTTGTGGTCGTATAATAGAATTTGAAGACCCTACTATAGAAAAAAGACAGATGATAATAGCAAAAGAAAACGGTTTCAGACTTACTGGGCATATGATGCAGCTTTATGGCGTCTGTTCGGCTTGCGAAGATAAAAAACAAAAAAGGAAATAAAGGTATATTAAGTGATTTTTGAGAATGAATTAGAAATAACAAGGTTAGCTAAGGCTGATGAATTAAGAAAACAAGGCATCAATCCATACCCACATTTTTTGAAAAAAGATATGAGTATCGGCGAGTTTAAAAATAAATTCGCATACATAAAAGATTTGGATACGGAAGAAAAAAAAGCAGACGAAGAAGTAACTATTTCAGGGCGTTTGAAACTCAAAAGAGTAGCTGGAAAATCAACATTTGCAAATATGGAAGACGAAGATGATAATATCCAAATTTATTACTCTTTAGGAAGTATTGGCGAAGAAGATTATACTAAATTTAAAAAAAATCTTGAAGTTGGAGACGTCGTTTTAGTCACAGGTTATGCTTTTGTGACAAAAACAGGCGAGTTTAGTATCCACGCTAGTAAGATAGTATTAGCTAGTAAAGCCATTAGCCCACTTCCAGAGAAATTTCATGGACTTACTGATATCGAGATGAGATATCGCCAAAGATATCTTGATATGATAATGAATAAAGACGTTAGAAGCGACTTTTGTAAGCGTTCGCTCATTGTTAGCACCATAAGAAGATTTTTTGAAGATAGAGGATTTTTAGAGGTCGAAACACCTATGATGCATCCAATTGCAGGCGGCGCAAATGCTAAGCCATTTATCACTCATCATAATGCTCTTGATGTTGATAGATATCTTAAGATCGCACCAGAGCTTTATCTAAAAAGGCTTGTTGTAGGCGGTATGGAAGCGGTGTTTGAGATGAATCGTTGCTTTAGAAACGAAGGTATGGATCTTACTCATAATCCGGAATTTACAAGCATTGAGTTTTACTGGGCGTGGCATAATTATTTTGAAGTTATGGATCTAACAGAAGAGCTTTTTGCTACTTTATTAGATAAACTAAATTTACCTAAAATAATAGAATTTGATGGTAAGATGATAGATTTTTCTAAGCCGTTTGCTAGAGTAAATTATATAGATGCTATAGTAGAAATAGGCGGTGTAAGCAGAGATATCGTAACAAATAAAGAAAAAATTCTAGCCAAACTAAGAGAAGATAAATTTGAAGCAAACGACAAGCTAGATCTTGGACATTTACAAGCCGAGTTGTTTGATAACTATGTAGAAGACAAGCTGATAAATCCAACTTTTATAGTGGATTTTCCTATCTCTATAAGTCCGCTTTCAAGAAGAAGTGATAAAGATAGTAGTGTAGCTGAGAGATTTGAGCTGTTTATTGCTGGACGTGAGCTTGCAAATGCGTTTAATGAGCTAAATGATCCGATAGATCAATATGGAAGATTTAAAGCGCAGATCGAAGCAAAAAATGCAGGCGATGACGAAGCTCACGAGATGGATGAAGACTATTGTCAAGCACTTGGATATGCTATGCCTCCGACTGTAGGTTGGGGACTTGGGGTAGATAGATTGGTTATGCTGTTATTGAACAAAAAATCAATCAGAGATGTTATACTTTTTCCGGCTATGAAACCATTAAAAACAGAAAATCAAGGAGAATAATATGAATTTAGAAACTTTTGACAAAGATATTTACTCTTTAGTAAATAAAGAGCTTACTAGACAATGCGACCATCTTGAGATGATAGCTAGCGAAAACTTCACATATCCAGAAGTTATGGAAGTTATGGGCTCGATCCTTACAAATAAATATGCTGAGGGCTACCCTGGTAAAAGATATTATGGCGGTTGTGAGTTTGTAGATGAGATAGAACAAATAGCTATAGATAGATGTAAAAAACTTTTTGGTTGCGAGTTTGCAAATGTTCAGCCAAATAGCGGTAGTCAAGCAAATCAAGGTGTTTATGGAGCATTTTTAAAACCGGGCGATAAAATCTTAGGTATGGATCTAAGTCATGGCGGACACCTTACTCACGGATCAAAAGTCTCAAGCTCAGGTAAAACTTATGAGAGCTTTTTTTACGGTGTAGAGCTTGATGGACGTATAAATTACGATAAAGTAGAAGAAATAGCAAATATCACAAAACCGAAAATGATAGTTTGTGGTGCTAGCGCTTATGCTAGAGAGATTGACTTTAAAAGATTTAGAGAGATAGCTGATAGCGTTGGAGCATATCTTTTTGCTGATGTTGCCCATATAGCAGGTCTTGTAGTAGCAGGTGAGCACAATAGTCCTTTCCCTCATTGCCATGTTGTCAGCTCTACTACCCACAAAACACTAAGAGGCCCAAGAGGCGGTATCATCATGACAAATGATGAAGAATTTGCTAAAAAAATAAATAGTTCTATATTCCCAGGAATTCAAGGTGGACCGCTTATGCATGTGATCGCAGGTAAAGCAGTCGGATTTAAACACAACTTAAGTGATGAATGGAAAGTTTATGCTAAACAAGTAAAAGCAAACGCTAAAAAACTAGGTGAAATACTTATAAAAAGAGGATATGATCTAGTAAGTGGCGGAACAGACAATCACCTTGTTCTAGTAAGCTTTTTAAATAAAGAATTTAGTGGAAAAGACGCTGATATCGCTCTTGGTAATGCTGGAATAACAGTAAATAAAAATACGGTTCCAGGAGAAACTAGAAGCCCATTTGTAACAAGTGGTATAAGAGTAGGTAGTCCAGCGCTTACTGCAAGAGGTATGAAAGAGGGCGAGTTTGAGCTTATCGCAAACCGTATAGCAGATGTTTTAGATGATATAAATAACACTTCAAAACAAGAAAAAATAAAAGCCGAATTAAAAGATTTAGCTCATCAATTTATCATTTATGATAAGGCAATGTTTTAATGCAAAGTATAGATCTTACTTTAATTAAAATGATAACAGATCATTATTTTATAAAACGTGATACAATTTTACAAAAGATAGAGTATAAGGGTCGTTATTTTTTTGATAAATTTGAAAGGATAAATGAACCTCTTAGTTACGGTGTGCAAAAAGATCATGAAGAGGGTAAGATCATAGCTGCCCATTCTTTGATCAGCAAAGACAATAAAGTCGAAAATATAGTTTTTGATTATAACGGCAGAACTCCTGAAAGGTTTTGGCATAAAGCGCAGCTATTACTTAGAGAAGAGGGCTTTATAAATTTTACTGCCTATCAGAGTAAAACTCCTGGGCATTTGCATCTTTATGTGCATAAAGGTCATACTACTTTGAGTGAGGGTTACCAGATAGCAAATAAGTTATCTATAATGCTAGCACAAAAACTGCCTAAAGAGTGGAGAATGTTTCCTACTCTTGATATGCCTATAGAGTTCAATATATTAGCGTTGCCTTATGAGCTATATCAAAAAGAGCGTGGGGCTAGTTGGTCTAAACATATGTAAGGGAGATAAGATGGAAGAAAACAACGGTCTACAAGACATCTTACTAGACAAAAACGATGATGAGAAATCTGGAAAGATAAGAAAGATACTTATAGGTATAGCTGCTTTAGTTATCTTATTTGTAGTTATACTTATAATAATGAAGCTGCTAAATGGATCTTCAAACAATACGAGTGAGGTTACAAATGATCCAAATTTAGTATTGCCTTCTGAACCGCAGCTAAAAGTTGAGTCGCAAACTACAACTAACAATGAGATATTTGAGCAAGTTCCTATAGCTTCTGATACTTCTAAAGAGAACTTTGAGTCTATAGTAAATGATTATAAAAATAATCAGCTTGGAAATAACAATGAAACGGCTCCGATAGAAACAAAGCTTCCAGAACCGCAAGTAAAAGAGACTCCAAAAACAGATAGTATTTCAAAGCCTAAAGCAGAACAAGCTAAAAAAACAGAAACTAAGAAAGCTACACCAAAACAAGAAGCTACTAAAAATGTCTCTAAAGAGAAAAAAAGCGTTAGCAAATCTGTCCCAGCAGGTAAATACATTCAAGTCGCTTCTATCTCTAAATTTAGTCCGAATAATCCTCTTATAAAAAAGATTGAAAGTAATGGGCTAAATTATCACATCTATGAAACGACTGTAAATGGTAAAAATACCATAAAAGTTCTGATAGGTCCTTTTAACGATAATGATATTTCATCAAATATGGATAAGATCAAACAAAATATTTCAAGTAACGCATTTATATACAGAGTTAAATAAATTGAGATATTTTGCAGTATTTGGTGATCCTATAAACCATTCTATTTCTCCAAGACTTCATAACCTTGCTTTGCAAGGTTTGGGTCTTAATGGATTTTATGGAAGAATTCATTTAAAAGATGGCTCAAAATTAATAGAAGTTTTTAATAAATTTAAACTCAGCGGAGCAAATATAACAATACCACATAAAGAAACTGCTTTTCGTCTTTGCGATGAAGCAGATGATTTTGCAAATAGTGTTGGCTCGGTAAATACGCTGGTTAAAAGAAATAGTAAGATTTATGGGTTTAATACCGATGCTCCTGGGTTTATGATGGCCATAAGCGAATTTAAAGCTATCAAGTCAGCTCTTGTTATAGGTGCTGGAGGAACATCAAAAGCCATTAGTTATGCTATGAAAAAAAGTGGTATAGATATCGATATATTAAATAGAAGCGATAAGTCTTCCATGTTTAAAGAGTATAATTTTTACACAAAAGAAAATTATCGTTTAAAAGCTTATGATTTGGTAGTAAATACAACACCGGCCGGACTATTAAATAATGATTTTGGGATAGATGAGAAAATGCTAAGCCAAATTTTTGATAATTCTAAATTTGCATTTGATGTTATTTATAATAAAAATACGCCTTTTTTAAATTTAGCAACTAAAAAAGGACTGCTATGCAAAGACGGAAAAGATATGCTTTTATATCAAGCAGTGCTTACTTTTAATCTATTCTACAAAAATAAATTTGATCCTAAAATTATAAAAAAATATATGAGTGAAGCTTTTTTACTCAGATAGTTCTTCTATCTTTTATGGCTTTTGTCAAAGAGAGCATATCTACGTTTTCTAGACTTACACCGGTTGGAATTCCTTGAGCTATTTTTGTAAAGTTTAAGCTCAAATCTTTTAATTTGTCTTCTATATATAGTATTATTCCATCGCTATTTATGCTGGGTGTAAATGCAAAGATGATCTCGGTTGCGCTATTTTTTGTTATCATTTTTTTGAGAGAGTCTATTTTATCTACATCGTCAAATACAAAATACACTCCATCAAACGAGTCTGATTGCTCTATCGTAAGTATATCTTTTGGAGTCTCTACTATGCAAATGACTTCTTTTTGTCTATCTTCACTGCCGCAGATATTGCAAATTTCATTTTCGCTTATTCCTCCGCATACTGCGCAATGTCTTAAAAAGCGCACGGAATCTTCTATAGTATGGGCTAAATTTAGCCCTAAAAACGAGTCCCCAAGCGACACGCTGTATGCGTATTTTAAAGCTGACTTTTTACCGACTCCTGGTATTTTTTCAAAGCACGATACTAAGGCGTCAAATTTTTCAAGCTTTAGTTTTGGCATCTTCTATCTTTTTAAATTTAATACAAAATATATGATATCCGTCTTCATATTTGTATTCTAAGTTAAATTTATGCATATCGCAAATATGTTCTATGATGTATAGCCCAAGTCCCATTCCAGAATTCTTTGAGCTAGTGTCTCTTATAAATGCTTGCTTGTAATACTCTATAGATTTCTCTAGTTTTGGACCTTTGTTTTTTATCTGAATTCTATCATCATCACATATTATAAACGCATGTTTATCGTCTGAATATTTCAGTGCATTATCTATAAGGTTTTTTATGGCAAGTGAAAATAGCTGAAAATCAACCCTTAAAACTGGATCGGATTTAAGAGTAAGTGTTACATATTTATCAAAATTGTCTAATAAAAGTATATCTTTTGTTTGGTCTAAGATCAGGCTAAAGTGATATTTTTCGTATTGTAAAGAGTAGCTTTTGCTAAGTAGTTGTTCGATCTTAGCAAATTCATTTATTAGTATATTTAGCCTTTCAAATATCGCGATAAGTCTATTTTTTTGTGTTTCATCTTCACACATCTCACTTACTATCCTACCTTTTCCGATAGGAGTTTTTAGCTCATGCATAATGGTTCTTAAAAAGAGCTGCCTAGACATAATGAGCTCTTTTATTTTGCAAGCCGCATTGTTGAACTCATACGCGACTTCCGCGACTTCATCATCTCCTTTGACTATATTTTTACAGCATATACTATCCATATTTCCGGCTGCAAATTTTCTGATATCTTTTCTGAGTTGTTTTAATGGAGTAAGACTTCTAAATATTGATATGTATAAAGAAATAAAAAGTGCAATAGTAAGCAAAAACCCTATGATAAGTGAGTCGTTTCCGCTTTTTAGGGTGTTTTGCAGTATTATTGTCACGCTTTGATTTTTGATCTTTAAAAACAGATCATTATCGTAAAATATCGTTTCTACTCTGCCAAGTGGCGTGTCGGCTCTTTCTATTAGATCACCGTTTGCTAAAATATCTTTTTTTAAATTTAAATCAGTAACGTATGAGAGATTGAAATTTTTAAAATACTCCTCCCAGTCTTCTGGCATATTTGATTTTTTATAAAGTGCAAGCAACCAGTTTATGGCATTGTACTGATTTTCCTTTACTTTATCGAGCATACTTTCATGCTGAAGTTTTGCAAACATCGAAAATAAAATACATATAACACTAAAACCAATAGCAAAAATAACGGTTATTTTTGTACTTAAAGAATATCTCATCCTACTAATTTATAGCCGATTCCACGAACTGAAAATATATGTTTTGGTGATTTTGAACTATCGCCTATCTTTGTTCTTAGACGTCCTATTATTACATCTAGGCTCTTTGAGTCTTTGTCTTTTAGGCTCTTGCAGTGATACACTAGTTGTTCGCGGGATACAGAAAAACTATGTTGCTTTATGAGGTATTCTAGTATTTCGTATTCTGCTGGAGTGAGCGTTAAAACTTCGTTGTTGTATGAAATCTCGTGTCTTTTTTCATCGACTTTAAATGCGCTATCAGTAGCTACTTCTTGAATTTCATTTGTTTTTTTATATCTTCTGATCAAACTTATTATTCTAGCATGCATCTCTTTTGGATCATAAGGTTTTGGTAGATAATCATCAGCCCCTATTTGTAGACCTACGACTCTATCATTTACGTCGCTTCTAGCTGAACTGATAATGATAGGAATGTCGTATTTTTCTCTGATCTCTTTGCATACTTCTAGACCATCCATTCCAGGTAAGGTAAGATCTAAGATAAGCAGATCATAGTTTTTTATACCAGCGCTTATTCCTAAATATGGATCTTCATAATTTGTAACTTTGATATTAAATTTTAAAAGATATTCAGATAAAATTTGAGCAAATTCCGGATCATCTTCTATCATCAACACGTTTATCATTTTGTGCTCCTAATATTTTTAGTAAATATTATATCAAAAAATGGTAACATCTTTTAATTAAATTATTAACTTTAAATAAATTTGAGCAATAATTTTATTTTTTATAAATCATAAGAGGGGATATTATTAAATTAAATTGAACGGTTAGCATTATATAAGTATTTTTTTGATAGAATATGCGATTTAAATTTAGATAAAAGGAAATGATTTGGAGTTTGATTACTACGAAATTTTAGAGATTTCACGTGACGCAGATGCTGAAGTTATAAAAAAAGCTTATAGAAAACTAGCTCTAAAATATCATCCAGATAGAAATCAAGGCGACAAAGAAGCTGAAGAGAAGTTTAAACTCATAAACGAAGCTTATGAGGTTCTAAGCAATAGTGAAAAACGAGATATTTACGATAAATACGGAAAAGACGGATTAAATTCAAATGGATTTAGCGGATTTGACAGTGATTTTGATTTGGGCGATATTTTTAGCTCATTTTTTGGCGGTGGCTTTAGTAGTAGATCTGGAGGTAGAAGAAGCTCGGATAAATACAACTTAGATATCGAAACTATCGTAAATCTTGAGTTTAACGAAGCTGTTTTTGGATGCGAAAAAGAGATAAAGTATAGTTTTAAAACGCCTTGCCAAACTTGCAACGGTACTGGATCAAAAGACGGTAAGAAAGCAACTTGTTCTCATTGTGCAGGACGTGGAAAGATCAGTCATAGACAAGGCTTTATGAGTTTTGTTCAAACTTGTCCGTATTGTAATGGTAGCGGTGAAACTATCAAAGAAAAATGCAAAGATTGTGGCGGCAATGGATTTAAGCAAGAAGAAGATAGTATAAAGATAAGCATACCAGAGGGCGTAGATACTGGGACTCGTATAAGAGTGTCTGGAAAAGGAAACAAAGGACTAGGTGGTACTGGCGATCTTTATGTTAGGGTCAATGTAAAAGATGACGATCATTTTGTAAGAAACGGCGATGACGTTTATATAGAAATACCAGTATTTTTTACTCAAGCAATGCTAGGTGAAACCATAAAAATCCCTACTTTAAGAGGTGATGCGGATCTTAAACTTCCAGTTGGAGCAAAAGACAAACAGCAATTTATTTTTGAGAATGAAGGCGTAAAAAATGCACATACGAAAAAAAATGGTCGTCTTGTAGTCCAAATAGCAATAAATACACCTAAAAAGCTTACTGATGAACAAAAAGAGCTTTTGGAAAAATTACAAAAAAGTTTCGGCGTTAAGAGTGGAACTACTAGTGAAGATGGTATTTTTGATAAGATAAAAAGCTGGTTTAAATAAATTTGGCTCTGATTAATGAGCTAAATTTATAAAAGTTATTAAAATAAATTTTATAAGAAATTTTTGATTTATTAAATTTGATGAAAGTTATAAATTCGGTCGGAGTTTTCGACCGAATTTTGGTATTATAGACCTTCGAAAGGATTTGTTACAACGCTATCACGATCAACTATGTAAGGTATAAGTGCAACGTGTCTAGCTCTTTTTATAGCTTTTTCAACCATCTCTTGATATTTTTTACTTGTACCAGTAAGACGTCTAGGCATGATTTTAAATCTTTCAGATAAACAGTATTTTAAAAGCCCTGTATCTTTGTAATCTATAAACTCAACTTTAGCTTCAGTGTATTTGCAATATTTTTTACTATATTTTCTTTTTTCTGCCATTATTTATCCTTTAAAATGGAATAGTTTCATCATTATCATATTTTTCATCATCTACATTGATGACCGGGATCTTTTCCTCGTAATACTCGCTATTTTGCTCTTTTTTTGGTTGCATAGGAGCTTTGCTGCTGTTACTGTAGTCAAAGTTTTGTCTGCTTCCGACATTCGAGTTTTGTTGGTAGCTATTTTGTGTTTCTTGATAGCTATTATTTTGAGTATTATTTGTTTGAGGATCTTTAAATCCACCTTGATTTCCCCCGAGCATTTCCATATTTTCTACGGTTATACTATGCTTTGAGCGAGGATTGCCTTGCTGATCTTGCCATTGATCAAGTTTTAACCTACCTTCTATAAGGACTTTGCTGCCTTTATTTAGGTATTGGTTTGCGATTTCAGCTTGTCTTCCAAAAAAAGTGATGTCAATAAAGCACGTTTCCTCTCTTTTTTCGCCGTTTGCACCACTAAATTTTCTAGTAACTGCGATACCTGTACTTCCTATGGCTGAGCCACTTTGAGCATATCTAAGTTCTATATCTCTTGTTAGGTTTCCGACTAAAACGACTTTATTAAACATAATCTATCCTTTTTATTCTTCTAAATCACTTGGTTTTTCTGCAGATCTTGTTTCTTTTTTAGCACCTACTAATTTTTGACCTTTGCTTAGTTTTTCCCAAGCAGCAATCTCTCTTTTATTTTCATATTTTACAGTTAAAAATCTTATAACTTCTTCAGTAATTCTTACGTTTCTGACTAGTTCGGCTATAAGCGCTGTTGGAGCTGTGAAGTATATAACTACATAAGTTCCTCTTTCATACTTGTCTATTTTATAAGCAAGTTTGCGAGTTCCCATCTCTACTACGCTGGCGATTTCGCCGCCGTTTTTTGTAATAACTCCTTTTATGAAGTCAACTTTAACTTTAGCTTCATCTTCTGTGAGTGTTGGCTTTAAGATGAATAAAAGCTCGTAATGTTTCATTATTTCTCCTTATGGGTATTTAGCTCTTGATTAAGAGCAAGGATTTGCTTTAAAATAAAAGCAATTTGTATTCTATCATAATCTCACTTAAGATTTTCTGTTTTTTGCTATTAGATTTTGTATGGATAGTATAGAAGATAGTAAAAAACTCTCTTTTTCTATATCTTTTTTTGTTTTTAAATCATACTCGGTTAAATTTAAAAACTGGAAAATTTGCATATAAAGTTCTGTATTTATACCTAAAGCTTGCCTTTTTAGCTGATTTGCAACGTTTGGAGGAGGGAGATATCCGATAGCTTTTTTAAGATCAAATTCGCCATAAATTTTTACATAGGTTTGAATTCTAAAAAGTCTAAAAAATGATGAATATAGTGAGTTTACAAATGCCATTTCATTTAAGTTTGAGTCGCTCACGTAATTCATAAAATCATCTTTTATGTTTTGCAACGATATGATTTTATCAAAAAATGTTTCGAAATTTACTCCGTTTAGGCTAAAGACTAGTTGATTTACTATATTTTCATCAACATTTTTTGTCAAGCTTGCTAGCTTATTTAGTTCGCTACTTGCTAGATATAGGCTTTCATTTTGCAATGTATAAATTTGATAAAGAGCTGCATTTGTAGCATTTACGCCTAGTTTTTGCGCATGATACGAGAGTAAATTTATCGCTTCATTTGGAGTGCCTGGTACAAAAAATCTTGCAAAATTTACTCCAAATGCTTTTTGTGCCTCAAATGAAATTTTATCTTCATTTTCATAAAATTCATAGATGAATGCGCTATTTTCGTTTTTTTTGCATATTTCTATGAGAGTTTTTAGCTCTTTTGTGGGGATATTTTTGTCTGCTTTTATATGTAGCACGTTTGAATTACAAAATAGCGAAGTTTCTGATATATGCGATCTTGCAACGTTAAAATCATACTCGTCAAAATAAATATCTAGTCTATTTTCACCATCAAATTTATCAAGAATCTCTTTAGTAAAAAGCTCAACTTGATAAGCTTCATTTCCAAAAAGTAAAAAATAGTTTGGAAATTTCGGCGAGTTTAATAGGTTTTGTAACTCTTTTTTATACATTTAATTTTTCTACCACTTTTGCGATGATCTTTGCAGAGGCGATATCGACTTCTTTTATCTCTACTAAAACAGGCGTTAAGAGCTCACATGCAAAGCCTTCTATAAATATTTTAGCACCTTTTAATTCATCGTCTAGTTTTGCTATGCTTTCATTTCCTACTTCGCTTATAATGCAGCGGAATTTTTTATTTAAATTCAAAGCCGCCCAGCGAGCAAATTTTCTATCCATAAAGTCCCATGCCACTTTATCTGCTTCACGTTCAAGCTCATTTAATGTTGCGCAAGTGGCTTCTATATCTAAAAGAAGATAATTAAAAAGCTTTATATCATTTTTTAAATTTGCTTTTAAAAGTCTATGCAAAAGTAAATCAGAGTATCTTCTAATAGGACTTGTGAAATGCGAGTAAAGCTCAAATCCAAGCCCGAAGTGTCCTTTTGGCTCACTTGCGTATTCAGCTCTTTTTTGAGCTTTTATGATTAGCTTATCTACATCTTCTCTGATGCCTAGCTCGTCTGCTTTTGTTTGAATTTTAGCGATGAGTTTTACGGTATCGCTTTGATAAGGAACGTCTATGCCTAAAAGCGCTAGATCATCAAGAAGAGTATTTATCTTTTTTAGATCAGCTTGAGCGTGGTTTCTAAATATTCCTTTTTTGATGCGTTTTGCTGCGGCTTTGTTTGCTAAAAGCATACAGTCTTCTATGAGAGCATGAGACTCAGTCTCTTTTTCATAAGAGGTTTGCGTGACTAATCCGTCCGTGAGCTTCATCCGAAGTTCTTTGCTTCTAAAATCAAATCCGTTTTTAAGCCTATTCTCTTTTAGTTTTTTTGTAAGCTCAAAAAGATCAAGTATCCAGCTTTGAATGCTATCTATTGTTTTTGCTCTTAATGCTAATATCTCATCAACTTCATCATAACTAAATCGCTTTTTAGAGTGAATAACTGCTTCAAAAAGCTCTTCTTTGCTAGATTCTAAGTTTTCATCTAGTGTTATTTTAAAAACAAATGCGAGCCTGTCGCAACCCTGTTTCAAAGAGCAGATATTTTCGCTAAGATTTCTTGGTAGCATCGGAATGGCAATATGTGGAAAATATATGGAAAATCCTCTAAATTTAGCCTCTTTGTCGATCGCTGAGTATGGCACTACATACTCGCTTACATCGGCGATAGCTACATATATGGTTCTATTTTTTTTATCAAAATAAATAGCATCATCAAAATCTTTTGCATCTACTGGATCTATTGTGCAAAAAGCAAGCTCAGTTAGATCTACTCTATTTGGATACATACTTTTATCTACATTATCTCCATAGCTCAAAGCCTCATTTTGGCTAGTTTTGCTAAAAGTATCTTTTTTATTGAATATGCCAAGAGATATCTTTTCATCGACATTTGGATCGCTTAGGACGCCTAGGACTTCTGTGATATCATTGTCTAAATTATTTATTTTTAAAACGGTTCCTAGGGGTAGTTCTTTTAGCGATTTTTGGCTAGCTTTTAGGGCTATATTAAGTCCTGTTTTGATGTTTACTCCCATTATGGCCCCGCCAAATTTTTTGGTATAAACTACGCTTGTTTCATTTGCCATTACCAAAACTGCTATAACAACAGCATGAAGTCTTGATTTTTTTGAATTTGTAAGCTTAGCTAGAACTATATCGCCAAAATGAGCGCCGTTTAAATGTCTATTTTCTATGATAAGATCTTGTTTAAAACGCCTATCATAAGAGTATAAAAAACCAGTAGCGTTGCTACTTATGTCTAGTTTTCCACATACATAACCGTCATTCATATAATATCTATTTTTATATTTTTTGACGGCTTTTAGTTGTTCTAATACGCGAAGAATCTCTTTAAATTCGGCTTTTATAAATTTATCATCTACTCCATTTTGAAGAGCTTTTAGGAATTCTTTCACCCTTTGACTTTTTTAACCGCATCTATAAATTTAGCTTGTTCAAAGCCATAAGTATCAAGTAGAGTAAGCGTACTTTCTAAATTTTCATCTGTAAGTTGTCCAAATACATTGATAGCACTTTTGACTATTTTTAGAGCGATAGCACACTCTTTTATAGATTCAGGAGCGTCATCTGGATTGCTTGAATACAATATAGCCTCAACAAGTTCTGTTTCTAGGTTCCATTGCTCAAAAATCTTAGCAGCGACCTCTTCATTTGATATACCAACCATTTTTATTTCTAATTCTGAAAGATCATTTGGACTGCTTATGTTTTTTAGTGCATCTTTAAAAGATGCGTCCTTTTCATGCTCTATTAACTCTTTTGCCACTATGATTTTACCGACTTCCATCATAAAGCTAGCAGGAGATAGTACTTTTAAAAGCTCTCTATTTACGCTTCCGTACCAGTTAAAAATAAGTGCATTTTGAGCGGTTGCCATATTTAAAAATGCTTCACTTGAAATTTTATACGGACTTAAATCTATAGAAAACGTTTTTTTGATAGCTCCGCAGAGCGCAAAGCCTCTTATGGTGGCTAAGCCAAACAACATAACTGCGCGGTTGATATCTGTTATTTCTCTGCTAAATCCATAAAGCGGACTATTTGCTGAGCGTAAAATATTTGCAGTTAGCATAGGATCTGTTTTAATCACTTCTATTAGATCTTTGATATTGCTATCTTCATCACAACAAATTTGTTGTATCTTAGCGACTGTTCCATCAAATGGAGGCAAAGTTTTTATGCTTTTGTATATTGCTTGATTCATATTTTCAACTTTATTGATAAAATTTTTAAGTAATTCTACTACAATGTGCTTTTTATATATCTTAAATTTAGATAATATTTTAAATTTCAGTGATTTTAAATTTCAGTGATAGTATAATTTTAAAATAAATTTTAACAAAGGATAAAGTTATGGCTATAACAGTTTATTATGACAAGGATTGTGATCTAAGTTTAATAAAGTCCAAAAAAGTTGCTATGATAGGTTTTGGTTCTCAAGGTCACGCTCACGCTGAAAACTTAAGAGACAGCGGCGTTGAGGTTGTAGTGGGTTTAAATCCAAAAGGCAAAAGCTGGGCAAAAGCAGAAGCTAAGGGATTTAAAGTAATGAGCGTAAGTGATGCTACAAAATACGCAGATCTTATAATGATACTAACTCCAGATGAGCTTCAAGCAGATATTTTTAAAGCCGAGATAGAACCGAATTTAAGCGAAGGAAACGCTATAGCTTTTGGACACGGTTTTAACGTTCATTATGGTCAAATAGTCCCTCCAAAAGGTATCGACTGCATTATGATAGCTCCAAAGGCTCCTGGTCATACTGTAAGAAATGAATTTATAAATGGCGGCGGAATTCCTGATCTTATCGCTGTATCTCAAGACGCAACAGGCAAGGCAAAAGATCTAGCTTTGAGCTATGCAAGTGCGATAGGTGGCGGAAGAACAGGTATCATAGAAACTACGTTTAAAGATGAAACAGAAACAGATTTATTTGGTGAGCAAGCTGTACTTTGCGGTGGGCTTTGTGCTCTTATAAATGCTGGATTTGAGACATTAACTGAAGCTGGATATGAGCCTGAGATGGCGTATTTCGAGTGCTTACACGAGATGAAGCTTATCGTTGATCTAATCTATCAAGGTGGAATGAGCGATATGAGATATTCTATATCAAATACTGCTGAATACGGCGATTACGTAAGTGGAGTAAGAGTTGTAAATGAAAGCAGTAAAGCTGCTATGAAAGAGATCTTAAAAGAGATCCAAAATGGAACTTTTGCTAAAAACTTTATCTTAGAAAGAAAAGCGGGTTATACAAAAATGAACGCTGAAAGAAAGATCAGCGATGCGAGTTTGCTCAACAAAACTGGCGAAAAACTTCGTGCTATGATGCCTTGGATAAACAAAGGCAAACTTGTAAATAAAGACAAAAACTAATTGGCAAAGTCAAAAAAAAGAAAAAAGCTCCCTAAATTTAAAAAGGGGGCTTTTAAAGTTTATATCGGTATATTTATTTGTATATCTATCATTTTTGCTGTTTTATATCTAGTTACGAACTCAAATAAAAATGTCGTTAAAGATGATCAAAAAACGATTTCCAAGATAGAAGAGTACCTTGATACTCAGAAAAAAAACATATCTAAAAATAGCTCAAAGGATATTAGCACAGCTCATGTTCTTAGCGATTTAAATCTTAGTAAAACTCATAAATCAGAGCAAAATATAAGCACAAACAATACATTTATAAATTTAAAAAAAGATGAAAATGTTAGCCAAAAAGAGACAGGTATAAATTTAAAACAAGACGCAAATATCAGCGATACTCAAAAAGATGTGAATATAAATTTAAAAAAAGATGAAAATCTTAGTCAAAAAGAGACAAAAACGCCAGAAATTTTACATAATAAAGAAAAGCATCAAGCAAATACTAGAGCCAAACTAGCGATCATCATAGATGATGTAGCATACAGAGCTCAAGCAGATAAAATAAAATCTTTAGGCTTAAAAATCACGCCTTCTATATTTCCTCCTACTAAAGCCCATCCAAACACAGTCGCCATCTCTAAAGGTTTTGAGTTTTATATGATACATCTTCCTCTTGAGGCTATGTTTTTTAGTAAAGCCGAGCCAAATACATTAAAAGTAGGCGACTCAAAAAGCAAGATAGAAGATAGGATATCTACTATAAAAAATCAATTTGGCAACGTCAAGTATATCAACAATCACACGGGTAGTAAATTTACTAGCAACTATAAGTCTATGCAGATACTTTTAAGCTCACTTGATAAAATGGGTATATTGTTTGTAGATAGTCTGACTTCAAATACGTCTAAAGTAAGCTATGTAAGTAAGGAGCTTGGGCTAAAATATGTAAAAAGAGACGTGTTTTTAGATAACGATCAAGACGTTTCAAAGATACTAAAACAGCTTAGCTTGGCTATAAAACAAGCAAAAAAAAGAGGGTATGCCATAGCTATAGGACATCCACACGACTCGACATTCGAAGCTTTAAAGATAGCCAAACAAACTATTTTAAAAGATGTAGACGTAGTTTATCTGAAAGACATATATGGACTTTATAACTGAAATTCCAACCAGTCTAAAATTACTCAAAAAACCAGTAGATAAACTTTACTATAAAGGTGATCTTCGGCTTTTAGACTTTCCAAAAATTGCTATAGTTGGTTCAAGAAAATGTTCGCAATACACTAAAAATTTAGTTTATAGCCTAGCTCTTATTCTTAAAAATCATGGTATCTGTGTTGTTAGTGGAGCGGCGATCGGTACTGACTGCGTTGCTCACGTCGGAGCCTATCCTCATACCATAGCAGTTTTTGGCAACGGACTTGAAAATATCTATCCTGCTCAAAATAAAAAAATAATAGAACAAATTTATAAAAACTCACTTGCTCTAAGCGAGTATGAGCCAAGTTTTATAGCAACTCCTTGGAGCTTTTTAGAGCGAAATCGCATCGTAGTAGCTTTAAGTGACGCGGTCGTTGTAGGCGAAGCTGATTTAAAAAGTGGTTCTATGAGTAGCGCCAGACTTGCTTTAGATATGAATATACCTTTATTTGTGCTTCCTCAACGCCTAGGTGAAAGCAATGGGACAAATGAGCTTTTAAAAAATAAAAAAGCTGAGCTAATCACTGATTTTGATGAATTCGCGCTTTTGTTTAAGAGTGAAAAAACATCTGTACAAAGCGGTGATGAGGTACTAAGCTTTATAAAAACTAACTCAAATTTCGATGAATGCTATGCTAAATTTGGCGATATTTTATATGAATACGAGCTTGATGGTAAAATCGTAATAGATGGCATTTACATAAGGATTTTACAATGATAGTCGCGATAGACGTTGGCTTAAAAAGAATAGGAGTCGCTTTTGCTCCTAACAAAGTTCTAGTTTTACCTAGTGAGCCGATACTTCGTAAAAATCGTGTTCAAGCAGCAAATGACACTCTAAAAATGCTAAAAGAAAAAAACGCCAAAACGCTTGTAGTGGGGCTTCCAAAAGGAGGATCTAGCGAAGATGAAATGCAAAGAAGAATAAAGCATTTTATATCGCTTGTTGGATTTGATGGGGAGATAATATATCAAGATGAAGCGTATTCGAGTTTTGAAGCAAGTGCTTTGGTAAAAGATAAAAGAGACGGTAAATTTGATAGTATTGCCGCGATGATAATACTAAAAAGATATTTAGGGATTTTATAAAATGAGTTTTAAAGATGATTTAAGAAATTTGGTTGCAACTGATATCTTTGATAAAGTTTGGGATAGTTTTTTTCAGCCAAAACAAGTTGGATTTTTTATAAATTTACTAAAAACTACAAAACAAGACGCTTTAAATGAGCTTTTAAATTTGGGTGTGGATTTTAGATATAGCGGTTTTGGTGATTTTTACGTTTGTGATTTTAAATTTAAAGAGCTCGTCACAAAATCAGCAGTTTTTAATGAAGGTAGAATTTATTTGCAAAATTTAAGTAGCTATCTATCGCCATTAACGCTAAATCCAAAAACAGGGGATTTTGTCCTTGATATGTGCTCAAGCCCTGGAGGTAAGAGTATAGTTTTAGCAAATTTGATGAGTGGAAGTGGAAATTTGGCTGCGATGGAGGCAAATAAAGAGAGATTTTTTAAGCTAAAGGCAAATTTAAAAAATTACGGCTGCGAATGGGTAAAAACATACAACAAAGACGCTAGAAGCGTGGCTTATACTTGCGCAAATAAATTTGATAAAATCTTACTAGACGCACCTTGTTCGTCGTATTCCTTATATAATGAAAACTTTAAAGAAAAATCCTTTAAAGAGATAAAATCCATAGCTAGACTTCAAAAACAGCTTTTAAATGCGGCCCTTAGTGCTTTAAAAGTAGGTGGAGAGATAGTTTATAGTACTTGTACTTTTTACGAAGAAGAGAACGAAGATGTCATCAAAAACGCTTTGGCTTCTAAATTTGAGATAGAACTAGAAGCTGTAGACTTTGATCTAAAATCATGCGTAAAAAATGAATTTGGAGTTAGGATATTGCCAGATGATCTTATGAGTGCATTTTTCATCTCTAAGATAAAAAAGCTAGGCTAAACTCCACCATTTCCACGCCATAAAGTCTCTTCTACTGTTTTGTTTAATATAGCAAGTAGTGTATCTGAGGTATAAGGTTGCTTTAACGTGTATGTGTCGAATTTTATATCTTCTTGAATTTTATCGAAATTCTCATTATTGCTGATGATGACTACGCTTATATTTTTTCTTTCTTTATATTCTTTAAGCATATTTAATTCTTGAATCGGTAATTTTTTTATAATTTTTGCTTGGATAAAGACTATATTTGGTCTAAAAATAGTATCTGTTATATGTCTTTTGATGATGCTCCAGCTACTGTTTGGCTCTATTTTTATGCCGTAATACTCAAGCTGAGAACGTAGGATATTATAAGAGTTTTTATTGTCTTCTGCTATGATAGCAGTTGTTTGTTTATCTGTGTTTTGGAAATGATATCTTGGTATCTCTTTAGTAGGTGTTAGATTTAGCTCAAAAACAAACTCAGACTCGCTTTTGTTACTTGTATATTTTATATTTGTACCTAGTATCTTTGCTCTGTAGCAAGCTAAAGACAGCTTTTTATAGTATATATTTTTATTTGTTCCTGCTATTGACATTCTTATCATATTGCCATGTCCGGTAAAATCGCCGTGTAATTTTATAGAAACGCTAAATTTGATCTTTCCTTCTATCTCTTCAATATGCTTAAAAACGATAGCTATAGTAGAGTTTTTAGTAGAATTTGTAAGAAACTCGACAATCCCGTGTATCATATATAATATCGTATGATAATCTGCCTTGTAGTTTCTAAAATATCTTATATCATAATCAAACACTACCGTATTATTATTTGTTGCATTGATCTTATGGAGCATTTGAAAATAAAATGATAATTCTTGTACAATATCTCCGTCATGAGGCTTGTGGACGATAGGAGATGTATCGATCTTTGCCATATAAAATGGTTTTTTTATCGTTCGACTGCGCTTAGTCGTAAATAACTTTTTTTGTCTTCTTTTTTGAATTTTTATAAAAATAAAGAACATAAATAAAATAGCTATCATAAGAGATAATAGCACTAATAGTGTACTTTCTAAAGATAAATGAGTTTGTTCGTTTAGTACGGGCGCACCTAGTTTTAAATATTTGTCTATATAGGACTCGGTAGCAAATGCAAAACTCGTCACAAAAACCGCTGCAAATCTCATATTTTTCTCCTAAATTATCAGCATAGAGTCGCCATAAGAGTAGAATTTATATCTATTTTCTACGGCTATTTTATAAATTTCCATTGTTTTTTCAAGCCCTATAAAGCTCGCAACTAGCATTATAAGAGTTGATTTTGGTAGGTGAAAATTTGTAAGTAAATAGTCTTGTCTTTGGGGTCTGTTTTGCGGATGTAAAAATAGATCACAAAAGCCATTTGCTTGTTTTGTTCTAGCGTAGTACTCAATGCACCTTGTAACAGTAGTACCTACGCCTAGAATTTTAGCATTTGAGTTTATGATACCCTCAGTATTTTTTGGTATATCGTAAAATTCGCTATGCATTTTATGATCTCTTATATCATCGCTCCCAACGCCTTTAAAAGTTCCTGCTCCAACGTGCAGTGTGATATAGCTGATCTCGTGATTTTTTTTTAAATTTGTTAGCATTTCAGGACTAAAATGCAAGCTCGCAGTAGGCGCCGCTACGGCTCCTGGATTTTTAGCAAATATGCTTTGATACCAGTTTTCATCGTCTTTGCTGTCTTCTCTTTTTATGTATGGTGGAAGTGGTACATGCCCGATACTTGCTAAGATCTCATAAAGTTCGCTTATTGTTATGACTTTGCCATCTTTTGTGAAACGCACGACTCTGCTAGCATCATCACCTAGCTCTAAAACTTCTGCTTTTAAATTAAGATCGAAATTTAAAATAGTATGAACGCTAGTTTTTCCTTTTATATAACAGCTAAATTTGTTATCATTTAGCGGTGAGTTTAGTAAAAGTTCTATCTTTCCTCCGCTTTGCTTTGTTCCGTAAATTCGCGCTTTTATGACTTTAGTATCGTTAAAGATGATATTACAAGGTGGTAGTATTTTAGCTAAATCTCCAAATTTATAGTGGAAAATTTGATCTTTGTTTCTATCATAAACTAGGAGTTTTCCATCTTCTTTAGGGATAGTTGGAGACGTAGCTATAAGATCACTAGGAAGCTCATAGTCGTAACTACTAAGAGCAAATACTTGATTATTCATCTTCTTGCTCATCTTCTTTTGAGTCCTCTCCATCATCGTCTTTTGGTGCTGGATTTACCATTTTTGCTATCAAAATCGACAGCGCGTAAAGTCCTATTAGCGGTACAGCAAGTAAAAACTGGCTTAAGATGTCAGGAGGTGTCATTATAGCGGCAAATATAAATATAACAACTATGGCGTATCTAAAAAATCCTTTGAGCGTTTTATCATCAACCATTCCTAGCTTTGCTAAGAAAAATGTAACGACTGGAAGTTCAAAGCTTATCCCAAAAGCTACGACTAGCTTAGTAAAAAATCCAACGTAATCGCCTATACTAGGCAATGCTTGAAATAGCTCTCCTCCAAAATTTATCAAAAAATGAAAACCGACTGGAACTACGAAATAATAACAAAACGCAGCTCCTACTAAAAACATAAGAGTTGCGCTAAATACGAACGGTATGACGTATTTTTTCTCATTTTCATAAAGACCCGGTGCTACAAATAGCCAAAATTGCCAAAAAATGATAGGTAAAGATAGGAGTAATCCAGCGAAAAATGCTACTTTCATCGCAGTGAAAAATGGCTCTGCGACTTGAGTAAAGATTATGTTACTTCCTGCTGGAAGAACTGCTTTTAAAGGGGCTGTCATATAAGCTAGGATTGGATTCCAAAAGTTAAAACATACTATAAAACATACTATTAAAGCAAAAACACTTATTAACAATCTTTTTCTAAGTTCAATCAAATGCGGTCTTAAATCTTCAAACATTATGCCTCTTTTTTATTTTCTAAATTTAGGGTAGTTTGGGCTGGTTTTTGCTCTGTTTCATCCTTTAAGATATCGCCACTATTTAGAGAATTTAATGGGCTTTTTATATCGTTTTTGATATTTTCTAGGCTTTCATTTACGCTATTTTTTGTTTCGTTTATGCTACTTTTTAGCTCGTCAAGCTCTTCAAACGTAAGCTTTTTTCTTACTGCATTAGTCGCATTTTGTACGCTTTCTTTATACTTTTTAGCGTCTTCTTTGAGCTCTGCTATCTTGACTTCTTGCTCAAACGTACTTTTTGCTGAATTTATCGTCTGTTTAAACATCTTAAAGAATTTTGCGATCTTTACCATTGCATCTGGTAGTTTATCTGGACCTAAAAAAATCACAGCAACAACGGCTATTATTATTATCTCTGATAAGCTCATTCCAAACATTACTATTTCCCATTAAAAAGTTAGTCTTGCATTTTAGCGTTTTTTTACTAATTGCTAGGTTAAAAACAGAGAAATTTCATCTGCTATGAGAAAATTTGCATTAAATGCTCGTCCGTTTTTTATATAAATTTTATTTTCTTTTTCTAAAAGCTCTACTTTTTCGATCTTTTTCTTGTCTAAATTTGATAGTTTTATCCCGACACAGCTTCTAAGCCCTAAAAAGATATGTTCTTCTAACATATCTTTTTTGCTTAAAATTTCTACCTTTTTTTGCAGTGGATTTGCTATATACTCATCTAAATCACTTGGCGAATAAAACCTTTTATCTGCAATAGTCCCAACTGCGTAAGCTCCAAAACCTAAATAATCTTTTTGCTTCCAATAGCCTAGATTATGAGTGCAAATTTTACCAAAATTTGATATTTCATATTGTTTAAAACCTATATCTTCAAGTCCGTTTATAAGATATCTTGCTAAACTTAAACTATCTTTTTTTAAATTTAGTTTGTCCCAAAAAGGCGTTTTTTCTTCTAAGCTAAGCGAATACGCAGAAACGTGAGAAATGCCTAAATTTGCTATATTTTCAAGCTCACACTTAAGAAGTTTTTTTGTGTCTAGTTTAGTGCCATACATCAGATCTACGTTGATATTTTTAAATTTAGCGATCTTTGCATTTTGCACGGCTTTAAATATCGCGTTTTTACTATGAATTCTACCTAATAATCTTAGCTTTTTTTCATCAAAACTTTGAGCTCCAAAACTTATGCGATTAACGCCAAGTCTCTTCATATCTTCTAGCCATTGTAAATTTGCCGAATTTGGATTTGCTTCACTAGTGATCTCTGCGTTTTTTGCTAATTTTGGTCTTAAGGCTTCAAAAATTTGAGCGTAAAACTCAGCATTTACGCTACTTGGCGTACCGCCACCTATAAATATCGTAGTTATTTTTTCGTTAAGATCCAAAATCGTATTTTGTATTTCATGGTTTAGAGCTAAAAAATATTTTTTGACTTGACTAAATTTATCGCTGTGTGAGCCAAAAGCGCAGTAAGGGCATTTTGACTCACAAAATGGTATGTGGATATATATCTGCAAGTTCTCTCCTAAATTCCGTCTATTTTGATAAAAAATTTACGCGTTTATAAGCTTAATTAAACAGGCATAAAATTTGTTTTGTATTATAAGTTAATTAAACTTTAAAGCCTTTTAGGGTAGCATTTTTCCTAAAAATTTAGGAACAAAAAATGGAGAAAGAAAAAAAATACAGACCAAATGTGGCTGCTGTTATACTCTCTCCTTTATATCCTCTTGAATGCAATATTTTCATTGCACAAAGATATGATATCAAAGGTGCTTGGCAATTTCCTCAAGGCGGAATCGACAAAGGAGAAAAACCTAAAGATGCACTTTTAAGAGAGCTTAACGAAGAGATAGGCACAAACGACATTGAGATACTTTGCGAACATCCTGAGTGGCTTAGCTATGATTTTCCTGAAAATATAGCACAAAAAATGTCGCCATACGACGGACAAATTCAAAAGTATTTTTTGGTCAGATTAAAGCCTAAAGCGAAGATAAACTTAAAAACAAAGCACCCTGAATTTGATGACTATAAGTTTATCAAAGAAAATATGGTTTTAGAAAATGTTAATCACTTTAAAAAAAGTGTTTATCATAAAGTTTTGAAATATTTTAAAGAAGAGGGATATATTTAATGCTTATAGTTCAAAAATACGGTGGTACAAGCGTCGGAACGCTTGAGCGAATAGAAGAAGTATCAAAAAGAGTAATAGATACAAAAAAAGCCGGAAATGATGTAGTAGTCGTAGTTTCTGCTATGAGTGGAGTTACAAATAAACTTATAGAATATGCCGAGTATTTTACTAAAATAGCCCCTGCTAGTAAAGATATGGATATGCTTTTAAGCGCTGGAGAGAGAGTAACTAGTTCGCTTTTATCTATAGCATTAAATGAAAAAGGTTATGAAGCTGTTGCTATGAGCGGTAGAGCAGCAGGGATCATAACAGATGATGTTCATACTAAAGCTAGGATCTTAGAGATAGACTGCACGAATTTGAAAAAAGCTCTTGGCGAGGGCAAGATAGTCGTTGTTGCTGGATTTCAAGGAGTTAGTGTGGATGGCGATGTGACTACTCTTGGTCGTGGAGGAAGTGATCTAAGTGCTGTTGCACTAGCTGGAGCTTTGCATGCTGATTTATGTGAGATCTACACTGATGTAGATGGGGTTTATACCACCGATCCTAGGATAGAGCCAAAAGCCAAAAAACTTGATAAGATAAGCTATGATGAGATGCTTGAGCTTGCAAGTATGGGTGCAAAGGTATTGCAAAACAGAAGCGTTGAACTAGCTAAAAAATTAAACGTAAATTTAGTAACAAGAAGTAGTTTTAATAATAATGAAGGAACATTAATAACAGGAGAAGCAAATATGGAAAATAGCAGTATGGAGCAAGTACTCATCAGCGGCATTGCACTAGATAAAAATCAAGCTAGGGTTACTTTGCGAGGAGTCGTTGATAAACCTGGCGTTGCAGCTGCGATTTTTACTAAACTTGCCGCAAAAAATATAAACGTAGATATGATAATCCAAAATACAAGTCACGAAGATGGCACTACAAGCCTCGGATTTACCGTCCCTCAAAATGAAATGGAAGCAGCTAGAGAAGTGGTGGAAGGAACAGCAAGAAGCGTAGAGATAGATAGCGACGTGGTAAAAGTAAGTGTTGTGGGCGTCGGTATGAAAAGTCATAGTGGTATAGCTAGCCTTGCATTTACTACTTTAGCAGATGAGGGTATAAATATACAAATGATATCTACTAGCGAGATAAAGATCTCTATGATAGTTGCGTCAAAATACGGTGAATTAGCCGTAAGAGCTTTACATAAAGCATACAAACTGGACGCTTAATGAGCGATTTTATGAAATGGAGCTTAGAGGCTATCAGAGATGATAGTCCTCTTATGAGTTGGATGGAAGAAAGGCGCGTGGAGTGGGCGCCACTGCTAGCTTCTAGGATAAAGTACCTTTTAGACGGCTTTACTTTTATCGTGATATGCGATGAAGATAGAGACTGGTTTGAAAGCTATTTTCTAAGAAAAATAAATAGAAAAAATAGCTCTAGACCTATACTTCCTTTCGTATCTTTAAGATCGCTATATCCATCTCTTGGCGAGATCAACTCAAAAGAAGAGATAAGCCTTTTAGAAGATATGCTAAGCATCGCCTTTCCAAATGGATATATATATTTTTACATAGGAAAATCAAACTCTAAATTTGCTAGTTTCGCAAAAGGGAAAGATGATAGCTATATGTGGCTCTTTGATGAGCAAGCGCAAAATAGCTTTTATCTAAGCTCAAGCGATGATATGCTTGATTTTAAGCTACTTTCTATGTTTAGGCTGTTTGATAAAAGTATAGATGACGTGCTTTTTGGCAAAATAACTCTTTAGGTAAAAACTTGCAGAGCAAAATCATAATAGATGAAGATTTCGAATCTATAAAAAGCGAAATTTTAGCTGAGAATGATCCAAATTTTGTAAAAATATTTGAATACGATACTCTTTTAATGGAAAATGCTAAAGAGATAATAAACGAAGCTTATATCGCAGAGATCAGAGAAAAAATCATAGTCATAATAGCTCATAAATTTGGTATAGATCCACAAAATGCACTGCTTAAGATATTAGAAGAACCGCCAAGAAATATAGTTTTTGTAATCGTCGCAAAGAGTAAAAATCTCCTTTTACCAACCGTCAGATCTAGGCTCGTTATGGATAGCAGAGTCAAAAAAAGTATAAAGATCGATATCGGTTTAAATTTAAAAAGGTTAGAGCTTAAGGAAATTTATCTTTTTATAGAAGAGAAAGTAGCGCTTGAAAAGAGCGATAAATTCGGTAAAAAAGAGCTTTTAGCAGTAGTAAAACAGATAATCTTAGATGCGATTACTGCTGGGATCAAATTTGAAAGCGAAGATTACGAATACTTTTATAAAATTTATAGATTAATAGATCTAAACGCGAAATCAGCTAGCGTTTTAACGCCGCTTTTACTTCTTTTGATGCAAAGGACAAGATGAAAGTTTTTAAAGTCAGTAAAGATAATGATTTTGAAGTTTTGTGCAAGGATATAAAACCACATATCGCTGGGCTAAATATAATGAAACAAAAGTCAGCTCTTCACTTTTTTTATATAAAAGATATTAAAAAAGTAGCCGTAAATATCTTAAAACAAGACGCTCTAAGCCTAGGAGCCGAGCTTGTGACTTCAAAAGACAGTATTTTTGGTGGAGACGAGCTAGTAAATGCTCTGCTTATAGTAAATGATAGGCAGCTCGCTCTTTTGAGTAAAAAAGAGGCAAAGCAAGATTTTGGGCTAAAAGATCTAGCTAAATTTATAGAAATAGAGTTTAAAAAGCCAGATATGCCAAGCATAATGGGTGTTTTAAATTTCAATGACGATAGTTTTAACCCTAGTAGCAGAACCACTAAAAACGAGTGCATCTCAAAAATACAAAAGATGATAGAAGATGGCGCTGAGTACATAGATATAGGTATGATTAGCTCACGTCCTAGAAGTGTTTATCCTGGTCCTGGAAGTGTTTATCCTGGGCGTGATGAGGAGTTTAGTAGAGTTAAGCCTGTCGTTGATGAAATTTATGCAAGTAAGATTTATGAAAAAGTTAAGCTAAGTCTAGATAGTTTTGATGAAAAATGCCTTACTTACGCGCTTGAGAGAGGCTTTAGTATGGTAAATGACATAACTGCAGATCTAAGCTTAGCTACTCTAGCTACTAAGTATGACGCAGAGTATTGCTTGATGCACAAAATAGGCGATCCTAAGACTATGCAAAAAGACGTAAAAGACTGCGATATTTTAAGTAATGTTGATGAGTTTTTCGCTAAAAAGCTTGAAATTTGCGAAAGTTTGGGCGTGAAAAAGATATTTTTAGATGTAGGAATAGGCTTTGGCAAAACTCCAAGAGACAATATGATACTCATCAAAAATTTAGAGCATTTCTTACACTTTGGATACCCTCTTTTTGTGGGTGCAAGTAGAAAAAGTGTGATAGATCATTACTGCAAAGCAAGCGTGAGTGAGCGACTTCCTGGAACGCTATTTTTACATTTAAAAGCTTTTGAAAATGGTGCTAAAATCATAAGAGTACATGATGTTTTAGAGCATATTCAAATGTTTAAGATAAATCAAATTTATAAAAATTTAGAAATTTAGAGAAAAACTATGGATAAAAATGAGTACCTAAAAGCAGTCGATACACTAAATTTATGGGCAAAAGCTTACTATACGAATGATGCTCCTATAGCTAGTGACGCCGAATACGACGAACTTTACGCCAAAACGCTTAAGTTTGAAGATGAAAATCCAGAGTTAAAAGTTCCATACTCTCCTACTTGTAGAGTCGGCGGCGAAATTCTAAGCGAATTTCAAAAATCATCGCATTTAGAGCGAATGTGGTCTATGGAAGATATTTTTAGCGATGAAGAACTTGACGCTTGGATACTTAGGGGCGATAAAACGGGGCTTGAATTTTTTGTAGAGCCTAAATTTGACGGCGCTAGTTTAAATCTGCTCTATGAAAATGGAAAACTTGTAAAAGCTGCCACTAGAGGCGATGGAAGCATAGGCGAAGACGTGACTCATAACGCTAGAGTTATCTCATCTATCCCGCTTCAAATTTCTTATAAAGAACTCATAGAGATCAGGGGCGAAGTCGTGATCTCAAAAGAAGATTTTGAGCTTATAAACTTAAAACGTGAAAAAAATGGCGAGCCGCCTTTAGCAAATCCTAGAAATGCGGCTGCTGGTAGCCTTAGACAGCTAGATAATGGCGTAGTAAAACAAAGAAAACTCAAATTTTATCCTTGGGGAGTAGGGCGCAACTCTTTGGACTACGAAAAACATTCGCAGATTATGGACTTTGTGCGAAGTCTTGGATTTTTGCAAGACGAGTTTTGTTTGATCTGCAAAACAAGTGACGAGCTGAAAAATGCCTACAAAGAACTTACAAAAAAAAGAGACGATAAGCCTATCTTAATGGACGGAATGGTTGTAAGGGTAAATGACTTAAGCAAAGCAAAAAGTCTTGGATATACAGTCAAATTTCCAAAATTTATGGTTGCGTATAAATTCCCAGCTATAGAAAAAACGGCTCGCTTGATAGATGTAGCATTGCAAGTAGGGCGAACAGGTGTTGTAACTCCGGTGGGTATTTTAGATGGAGTATGGATAGAGGGCGCTTTTGTACGAAATGTCACGTTGCATAATTTTGATGAGATAAATCGCCTTGGGCTTATGAAAAATGACCTTGTTACAGTCATAAGAAGTGGAGATGTGATACCAAAGATCACTAGCGTGTTTAAAGAGCGTAGAAATGGTGAAGAAAAGGAGATAGTGCGTCCTAAATTCTGCCCAGAATGTGGCATGGAGCTTTTAGACGAAGATGTTTTTATAAAATGTCAAAATTTGAGCTGCAAAGCAAGAGTCGTAAGCTCTATTATATATTTTGCTTCAAAAAAATGTATGAACATAGATGGGCTTGGAGAAAAGGTAGTGGAGCTGCTTTTTAAAAGAGGAATCATCAAAGATGTAGCAGATATTTATAGGCTTGATGAGCTTAGCTTTATGGGATTAGAGGGTTTTAAAACAAAAAAAATATCAAATTTACTAAAAGCTATTGATGATTCTAAAACCCCAAATTTAGAACGTTTTATCACGTCTTTAGGTATAGAACATATCGGGGAGGTTGCCGCAAAAAAAATAGCCGTAACTTACGGTCAAAAGTGGACCTGCTTAAGCCTTGAAGAACTTCTTAGTTTAGATGGTTTTGGCGAAGCTATGGCGTTAAGCTATCTTGAGTTTATAAGGGTAAATTTAGACAAGATCAAAGAGCTTCTTGGTTTTATAACGCCTAAAATAGCCCAAATAGAGCTAAAACAAAATGCTTTTAGCGGTAAGACAGTTGTCATAACCGGATCTTTATCTCGCCCTAGAGATGAGTTCAAAGCCGAGCTTGAGAGTTTTGGGGCAAAGGTAACAAACTCAGTTTCTACTAAAACCGACTTTGTTTTGTACGGAGACGAGGCAGGAAGTAAACTAGAAAAAGCTATGAGTTTAGGTATAAGTTTGATAAATGAAAACGAGTATGAGAGCCTTAAATGAGAGCAGATCTTGCAGTGGCATTGGTGCTTGGTATTAGCAGAAATAAAGCTAGTGAACTGATAAAGCTAGGAAAAATTTATATAAATGATAGGATTTTAGACAAGCCAAGCTTAGAAGTAGATGAGAGCGCTGATATAAAAGCCTTAGATACTATTTATGTTAGCAGGGCGGCTTTGAAACTAAAAGGCTTTTTAGACGAGATCAAATTTGATCCATTTGGCTTAAACGCTCTTGATATAGGAAGTAGCACAGGCGGATTTGTGCAAGTTTTGCTTGAAAATGGAGTAAAAAGCGTGACGGCTTTAGATGTAGGAAGCGATCAGCTTGATAGTACTCTTAGGAACGATGCTAGAGTCATAGTGAGAGAAAATACCGATATAAGGGATTTCAAAGAAGGTAAATTTGATCTAGTAACTATAGATGTTAGTTTTATATCCGTTTTGCTCATTTTAAAAGATATTGATCGTTTGGCTAAAAGAGATATAATCTTGCTTCATAAACCACAATTTGAAGTAGGAAAAGACGTAAAAAGAAACTCAAGAGGCGTAGTCAAAGATAAAAAGCAAATTTTACTTTCACAAAAATATTTTCAGAGCGCTTGCAGCGAGCTTGGCTGGGAATGCCTTGCTAAAAAAGAGTGCGTGATAACAGGTAAGGAGGGAAACCTTGAATCATTCTACCACTATAGAAAAAAATGATATAGATTCTATTGCTATAGGACATTTTGACGGCATTCATAAAGGACATAAAGAACTCATAAAAGAGCTTGGAAAGGGTGGTGCGTTAGTTGTTATAGAGAGCAATAAAGCCTGTATCACCCCAGGCGATAGAAGAGAAGAATACTCAGGCGTCCCTTGCTTTTATTATTATTTAAAAGATATCGAGGATCTAAGAGGAGATGAGTTTTTAAAGCTTTTAGAGGCTGATTTTCCAAATTTAAAACGTATAGTTGTAGGATATGACTTTAAATTTGGAAAAGATAGAGCTTGGGACAAACACGACCTTAAAAATTTATTTCACGGCGAAGTCATTATAGTAAAAGAATTTAGCTTTGATGGTCTTGGTGTGCATAGCTCGGCTATCAGGCGTTTTTTACGCGATGGAGATATATATAGAGCAAATCGCCTTTTAGGTAGAGAGTACAGTATAAAAGGCAGGGTTGTAGGCGGACAAGGTATAGGAAAAAAGAGTATATATCCGACTTTAAATTTAAAAGTCGAACCGTATCTTTTGCCAAAAGACGGCGTTTATGCAACTAGAACAAAGATAGGCGATATAACGTATAGTTCCATAACCTTTATAGGAAATCGCCTTAGTACCGATGGTGCTTTTAGTATAGAAAGTCATCTTTTAGATCTGAATTTACACGAAAAAGTTACCGAAGTCAGGGTTTGCTTTGTAGAGAGGATACGTGATAATATCAAATTTTCTTCGCTCTTAGAGCTAAAAGAGCAGATCGCAAAAGATATACTTATAGCAAGAAACGTAGCAAAAGTTTGCGATCTTAGTCTGCAAGATAACTTTATACATTCAAGGGATTTAGTGTGAGAGATGAGGTTTTTAAAGAGCCTATAAAAAAGCAATTTGAGTTTGATGAGAGCGTGGTAAGTGTTTTTGATGATATGGTAAGTCGCTCAGTGCCTTTTTATGACACGGTACAATCTCTAATAACTGAAATTTTAGTAAAAAATTTACCGACAAATGCTAATGTTTTTGATCTGGGATGTTCGACTGCTACTACGCTTCTAAGACTTTTTAAGCTTAGAAATGACCTTGTTTTAAATGGCGTAGATAGTAGTGAAGCTATGATAAAAACGGCAAAAAACAAAGCTCTTGCTTATGGGGCTAGTCTAAATTTGTTTGCTAAAGATATCTTAGAGTATGACTTTAGCGGGGCAGATGCTGTGATACTTAACTATACTTTACAGTTCATTCGTCCGATAAAAAGAGATGAATTCGTGAAAAAGATCTACTTGAATTTAAACCAAAACGGGCTTTTTGTATTTAGTGAAAAGCTGGTTTTCGAAGATAAAAAATTTACCTTAGATATGATAGAAATTTACGAAGAATATAAGGTAAAGCAAGGATATTCTAAGTTTGAGATATCACAAAAACGTCAAGCCTTAGAAAATATACTCATACCTTATACTCAAAAAGAAAATGAAGAGCTTTGTTTAAACGCAGGTTTTAAAAGAGTTGAAACGCTTTTTAAATGGGCAAATTTCGCTACTTTTATAGCTTTTAAATAACCCCCCCCCCACCCTTTTTTTCACAACCTCCACTCAACCCCAAGTCTACCACTTATTCCTTCATTCTAGTCCCATTACTCCTATATGACTATTTAAATATACAAAATAACTAAATTTATACTATTTTTATAGTGAGTAGTTTGGTAATGAATTTGATATCTGCAAGGCACAAACTAAATTTTTGCAATACCAGTAGTGGCTAGTTTATATATAAATTTAAAGATCGATGTGTTAAACTTTGCTTTGTCTTATAGGATAAGACGATATGCAATGATAAAAGGAATTTGATGAAGTTGTATCTATATGATCTTGACAAAACGCTTATCAAAGAAGATAGCGCCAAGCTTTGGGCGGATTTTATCTATGAAAAAGGGCTTGTCGGGGCTGAGTTCGTAGCAGCTCAAGAGGCTTATGAAGATGACTACGCTAATGGCGTGCTTGATATGGATGAGTACCAAAAGCACTTTTTAGCTCCGATAAAAGGCAAAACAAAGCAGGATATAAAACCGCTTTTGAGTGAGTTTGTGGATAAAAAGATCAAGGGTATAGTCTATGATGATGCTATAAAGCTAGTAAATTCAAACGCGGGTAAGAAGATAGTCATATCCGCAACAAATGATTTTATAGTACAGGCCGTGTGTGAGTTTCTTCATATAGATGAGTTTTTAGCGACGGATAGCCAGATACAAGGCGGCGTTTATACTGGAAATATCGATGGTATTGCAGCGTTTAGAGATGGAAAAGTAAAAAAGATCAAATCTTATGTGTCTAAAGATGAGTTTGAAAATGCGACTTTTTATAGCGATAGCATAAATGATCTTCCGCTTTTAAAAGCTGTAAAAATCGGAGTTTTGGTAAATCCAGATAAGCTTTTGCTAGAAGAGAACGAAAAGTTGAAATTTGATATTTTGAGATTTGAAAAGTAGGCTTTTGCGCTTACTTTTTTATATTATTTTGAACTTATCTAACTCTACAAAGCCTATCATAGCGTTCATTAAAGCGATCTTTTTAGCGTTTAACAGCTCGTTTTTACTTATGTCTTTTGGTTTTAAAAAGCCGTCTTGAAGTAGCCTTTGTCTTGAAGTGCCTTTTAAAAGTGGAGTTTTTGGAGTCAGCCAAAGACCTGAGCTCTCATCAAAAATAGCTAAATTCGCTATGCTAGTGTCTGTTATGAGAGAGTTTTTGACCATAATGATCTCATCAAAGCCGTTTTTGGCTTTGTTTATGTCGCTTCTATCTAGATATTTTTTATCGTAGCTAAAGTTTATATTTATTAGCTTGAACTCGTAAAAATCACGCATTTTGTATGGAAAATACTCTACGCTTACAAGCTCGCCATTTTGATCATATATCACTTTGGCTCTGTAAATGCCCTCTGTTTTTGGCTTTAAAATCTTTGCAAAATCAAATTTAAGCTCATTTAAGACGGAATTTTGAGCTCTTTTGATGTGAAAATCTAAATTTAAAACATTGCCGTTTTGAATTTTTATAGTCTCAAAAAGGAAAATAGACTTTTTGGATGAGTTCATCATACTCCTTTTTTGCCTCACTCATTACCGTGATGCCTCCACCACTGAAAAAATACAGCCCATCAGAGCGCTCTTTGACAAACCTTATCATAACGAAGCTTTGGCAAACTACTCCGTCAAAATATATAAAAACTCCTGTGTAAAATCCCCTAGGCTCTCTTTCACACTCTTTGATGATGCGCATTGTCTCGTGCTTTGGCGTCCCTGTTATGCTACCTGCTGGCAGCAAGCTAGAGAAAATCTCATCAAAACTTATCCCCTTTTTCAGCTTTGCGCTGATGTGCGAGCTAGTTTGATATAGCTGCGCTACTTTTTGTATGTATCTAAAACTCTCTACTTTAACCTCAGTAGAGATAGCGCCAAGATCATTTCTCATGAGATCAAGCATCATAGCTGATTCGCTAAACTCTTTTGGGTCGTTTAAAAGCGTTTCTTTGGCTTTTGGAAGTGCTGCGTTTATCGTGCCTTTCATAGGAAAAGCATGGATAAAACCGTCTTTTATGGTAACAAAAGGCTCAGGCGTAAAGCAGACAAAATCATCTTTTTTATAGATAAGAGCTTCGCCTTTTGTATGCTCAAATATATCTTTTAAACTTAAATTTGTTTCTATCTTAGTAGAAAAACATAAATTTAAAAGATAACTATCTCCGTTTTTTTGATGATTTATGACTTTATCAAAGCTTGTTTTGTATGTATCAAAGTCTATAGGATACTTTTTTATAAAATGATCTATAGGGCTGCTATTTTTTACATTTAGTTTAAATTCTATACCAAATTTCTTTGCGTCTTTGGGATGAGTGATGATGTTTTGCTCTGGAGTATCGTAACTGATAAGAGCTATGAAAGGCTGGTTTTTAGGGAATTCGTAGAGCATGAGAAAAGCCCCAGATAGGGCTCTTTCACTTATCTCTGATGCTAAGCTCAGCTATAAGTTTTGTATAAGATTCGTAGTTTTTAGCTTTTAAATATTTTAAAAGTCTTTTTCTTCTACCAACTAGCTTAAGAAGACCTAGACGAGAACTAAAATCTTTTTTATTTATTTTTAAATGTTCGGTAAGTTCAGCAATTCTTGTAGTAAGAAGAGCTACTTGAACTTCTGGAGAACCTGTGTCTCCGCTTTTTCTAGCGAATTTCGCAACTATTTCTGCTTTTTTAGCCGAATCTAAAGCCATAATTGACCTCCTGAGCGGTATTAAATTTTTGAAGATTGATTTTAGCTAAATAAATCAAAAATATAGCTTAAATTTATATAGAGGCTTTTTGCTAAATTTAAATTCAGACTAACTTAGTCAATATTAAAACAAATTTTGCTAAAATTATGGAATTCAAATAATTAAAGGAGCACAAGTGCTTTTTACAAAAGCTAGTGAATATGCGTTACTCTCTTTGATGTTATTATCGCAAAGTAACTCCCCAAAAGACGTAGATGCGATGTCTTGCGAACTCGGGATCTCAAAAAGTTTTTTAGCTAAAATTCTACAAAATCTTGCAAAAGAGGGCATATTAAATTCATTTAAAGGCGCAAACGGCGGTTTTATACTTGCTGATAAGCCTGCAAATATCAGCATAAGACGAATTTTAGAAAGTGCTGAAAAAAGAAAAGCTTATGTATTTGAGTGCAGCATTGATCGTAAAGACTGCCCGAGTCATAAGGGAAGTGTATGTAAAATGTGGCCTATGTTTAATGCCTTGCAGCTTAAAGTAGATGACTTTTTAAACGGCATTACTTTGGCAGATATCATCAAGAAGTAAATTTGGCAAAACGCAATATCTTAACAATGGTCGCTCCGTTTTTAGCGCCATTTGTAAAAGCTAAAAGTTTAACCGTTGTTTTTGTTATCATAGCTATCTTAGCCATTATCATAGTTCCGCTTCCAAGCGTAGTTTTAGACTTTTTTTTGGCATTGTCGCTTTCTATATCAGTCTTGATCATACTTATATCCATATATATACCAAAGCCTACTGATCTTAGTACATTTCCTACTTTGATACTTATAATTACGCTTTTTAGGCTATCTTTAAATATCGCTACGACTCGTATGATACTAAGTGAAGGTCATAATGGACCAGAAGCAGTTAGCGAGATCATCGCTAGTTTCGGTCAGTTTGTAGTCGGCGGCAACTATGTTATAGGTGTCATAGTATTTTGTATACTTGTACTTATAAATTTTATGGTTGTGACAAAAGGCTCGACAAGAGTTAGTGAGGTTCAAGCTCGTTTTACCCTTGATGCTATGCCTGGAAAACAGATGGCTATCGACGCCGATCTAAATGCTGGACTTATCGATGAGCAAACAGCGCGCTCACGCCGTCAAGAGATCATCTCAGAAGCGAATTTCTACGGTGCGATGGACGGTTCGTCTAAATTTATAAAAGGTGACGCGGTTGCTGGTATTATCATCACTATCATAAATATCATAGGTGGTTTTTTGATAGGCACGTTTCAGCATGATTTAGATATGAGTGCGGCAGCTCAGAGCTATACTATACTTACGATAGGAGATGGCTTAGTAAGTCAAATTCCAGGACTCATCACATCTACTGCAACAGCTATCATCATAACTAGAGCTAGTAAAGACGAAGATAACTTTGCTGAGGGCGTTGTATCTCAGCTACTTGGCGAGTATAAAACTTTGCTTATAGTCGGTTTTATACTGTTTATATTTGCTATAGTACCGGGACTTCCTACGTTTTCTTTGGGTTTTATGGCTGTATTGTTTTTAAGCATAGGGTATCTTATGAAGCAAATTCAAGACGGAAATCTTGATTTTTCAGCTACACAAGATAATACGAAAAAACAACAAGATCCAAACTCGAAAAGCGAAACATCTGAAAAACCTATCAAAAAAAGCGACGAAGAAGTAGCAAGAGAAGAGCAAAGCAAAATAGATGATATACTAAAGATCGAGATCCTAGAACTAGATCTTGGTTATGGGCTGTTAAAGTTGGCTGATAGTGATCTTATAGAGCGGATAAGGGCTATGCGTAGAAACATAGCTTCGATGCTTGGCTTTTTGATGCCTAAGATCAGGATACGCGATAACTTGCAGCTTCCGCCAAACGAGTATAGGTTTAAGCTAAAAGGGGTCGTGATAGCTAGTGGAACCGTTTATGCAGATAAGTTTTTAGCTATGGATAGTGGCTATGTAAGCAACGATATAGAGGGAATCGCTACAAAAGAGCCTGCTTTTGGGCTTGACGCTTTATGGATAGATGGGAGTGTAAAAGAGGACGCGATCTTAAGCGGTTATACGGTCGTAGATCCTGCTAGCGTGATCTCTACTCATATGAGCGAACTCGTTAAACAAAACGCGAGTGAGCTTCTAACAAAACAAGAAGTTCAAAATATACTAGAAAAGCTCAAATCAGACTATCCAGTCGTTGTAGAAGATACGCTCAAAGTCGCAACCGTAGGTCTCATCCAAAAGATACTAAAAGCATTGCTTAAAGACAATATCCCTATAAAAGATATGTTAAGCATACTTGAAGCAACAAGCGACGTCGCAGAAGTAAGTAAGAATTTAGATATGATAATAGAACACGTCAGAGCTGCGCTTTGCAGGGTTATAACAGCTCTTTACGCAGATGAAAAAGGACAGCTGAATTTTTATATATTTGACGCTTCGGTACAACAAAAGCTAGTCGATAGTCTAAGCTACAAAGACGGCGCTTATCATCTTATGATAAACGTAGCTCAAACTTCGGCTATAGTTACTGCTTTAAGAGAAAAAAGAGCAAACAGAAGCGTGAGCGAGCAAGGCGCTATGCTGCTTTGCGTAGAGCCTAGTCTGCGTAAATTTATAGCAAATATAGTGCAAAACTTCGGTATAGATATAGTTGTTCTTAGTTTTGCAGAGATCGCGCCAAATACTCAGTTTGAGACTCTTGGTGTGATAGAAATACCAGAAATTTAAAAGGAAAAATATGAAAATTTATCATCTTAGTCATACTGATTTAGATGGATATTCGTGTCAATTTGTAAGTAGTTTTTATCTGAAAAATGTTAAATTCTATAATTCAAACTACGGAAAAGAAATCGACGAAAAATTTAGTCAAATACTAAAAGATATAGATGAACAAAAAGCCGTTATCTTGATAACTGATCTAAACTTGAGTCTAGCTCAATGTGCTAACTTTGAAAATGCTATAAGAGGAAAAGATATCAAACTTATGCTATTAGATCATCATCAAACTGGGCTTGAGTGTTCAAACAAATTTAAATGGTACTATTTAGATAGTTCTAGAAGTGCTACAAAGATCACGTATGATTTTTTTAGCTCTTTGTTTGGTAAAGATGATGGGCTTGGTGCTTACTGTGATGTAGTAAATGCCGTAGATATCTGGCTAAAAGATAGCGAAGATTTCGAGCTTGGTAAAGTCTGTATGGGCATCATATCAGGAGCAAAAGAGATAAATAAAGTACTGTTTGAAAACGAGCATATTCAGTATGTTTTTTATCTTATGAACTCTTTTATGAACTATATCGGACTAAATAACGCCCATATCGCTTTAGATAATGACACGCATAAGATCAAAAAAAACTTTTTTAAATTTAAAAATGACGATACTTTGAGCAACCTAAACTCTGCGTATTTAGTTAGACTTTTGAGCGATGCAAAAGAGAAATTTACAGTACTTTACAGAGGTCATAAAGGCATACTAACTCACAATATAGGAAGTACTTCTGTTATAGGTAATGACTTTTTGAGCGCAAATGATGATTATGATTTCTTTTTAGATATTACTAGTAAAAAGACTATGAGCTTTAGAGCAAACGGCAAACTAGATGTTAGTAAAATGGCAGCAGAACTTGTAGGTGGAGGAGGGCATATAAATGCTAGTGGAGGTCTATTTGTAGGATTTAAAGACGGCTTTGCTTATGAGCCTATAAAAGCTCAAATAGTTGAACTTATAAATAAAAAAACAGGAGAGTAAAATGAAAGATTATGAAAATGAAATAACACCAGAAGAGATGAGCTATGAGCTTGACTTGATGATGCAAGGTATGCTTTATTTCGCAGGAGTTAAAAAAGATAGACTTTTAGATGCTTGTGATATCTATATAGAAAATATAGATGATGTCTTAGAAAACTCTAAATCAGAGGGCGTTGATGAAGTCATAGAGGTAGTTGAGTTTATGAAGAAAAACTACAAAGAGCTGTTTAAATAAAAACAGCCTACCTCTTTTTCGAGAGGTTTTTAAATTTAAATAATTTTATCTTCTTATAAAAATCACGATACAATTGCTTATAAAAGCTCATAAATTTAGAATTATTATCTCTATAAATAGCTGCAAAAACCGCTTCTAAGTCGTTTCTTTCTTTATTGGTTAGTCTATCCAACTTTATCTCCTATAACTTTTTTTAGTTTATTTACCGTATAGATCAGTTCATCATCATCTAATTCACAAAGCATTTTACACACAGCAAGAGCTGCTTGTGGTTTAGCAATACCTAGCTTCCAATCTTGATATGTTCTCATAGAAACTCCGAGTTTCTCTGCCATTTGTGCTTGAGATATCTTTTTACCTAAATTATTACTTTCAACAGCGTTATGTAAAATATTAAAAATATTGCTGATTTCTGCCATAGGTGTAATTATACATTTAATTGTATTAAATATATATTAAACATTATATAATATCTATTATAATTTATTTAATATAAAATATATATTATATTTAAACTAATAAAATATATAAATTATACGGAAAAACGTATAAATATATTTTATTTTTGCTAAAATATGAAATTTTATAAACTATATCTAAAGTTTTATACTTAAAAGACTTGACAAATATAGGCTCAATGTTGTATAATTCTTTTAGCAATTGAATAGGAAGAGTGCTAAGAGTGAAAGTAGATAAAAGAGATTTGATACTAGAGTCTATCATACAAGCTTACCTTGAAGCAAATGAGCCGATCGGCTCAAGTGAGCTAGGTATCCGTATGAACGTTAGTATCCCAGCATCAACTATCAGAGTATATTTTAAAAAGCTCAGTGATGAGGGAGCTATAACACAGCTCCACATAAGCGGTGGGCGAATTCCTACATTTGCTACTATGAAACTTTATTGGCAAGATAGACTTAAATTTAATAGTCCTATAAATATCATAAACAGTGATGTTTTGAATTTTTTGGTTTATGATTTCGGTCTTTATTGTATGATTTTTGGAGTTAGTAAACTAGTTCTAAGTGAAGTTTTAAATGTAGAAAATAGATTTTTGATTCTTGATTTTGTCGGCGAGAGTATTGTTTTAAAGTACAACCCTAAAGTAGAAAAATTTCTAAATAATATAATAGGCATTAGCCTAGAAGATTTAGACAAAGTTTCTATGCAAGTTGGATTAAGCGAGCTTAGAAGTAAGATAAAAGAGCTAAAAAGAAATCGCATATATTTTCAAGAAAATGAAAAAGTTGCGTTTGAAATGTTTAAAGACGATAGAATAAAAAGTATATTAGAACCGTCGTTTGAGCATATTTTTAGAACAAATTTAGCGTTTAATCCAGTGTTTGAGCCTGGTTTTATGGGCTTAAAAACAGATGTGATATTTGAGGGAAAAAGTGCAGTAATGATATGCGCCGGTAGTGTTTATAGTGATTATGAAAAATTTTTAACCAGCATAAAGGAGGCAGCGTGAGCGAAGAGCTAAAAGAGCAGAGCGTAGAAGATACGGAGATACAAAACGACAATGAAGAACAAATTTGCGACGCTAAAGATGAAGAGATAGCGGCTCTTAAAGAAAATTTGATAAGAGCTACTGCGGATTTTGAAAATATCAAAAAGCGCTTAGAGCGAGAAAAAGGCGAAGCTGTTAAATTTGCAAATGAGAGCTTTGCAAGAGATCTGCTTCCAGTCATCGATGCTTTGGAGATCGCTTCAAATTTGCAAAGCGGTGATGATGAGATAGCAAATAAGATAAAAGATGGTATAAACTTAACTATAGATCAGTTTAAGAAAAGTTTTGAAAAATACGGGATCAAGGAGATTAGTACCGATACAGAGTTTAATCCAGAAGTTCACAACGCTATAAATTATATAGAAACAGATGAGGTAGAAAGCGGTAAGATAGCTGCTGTTTATCAAAAAGGTTATTTGTATAATGATAGGGTTTTAAGACCGTCTATGGTCGTAATTGCCAAGTAAATTAGAATTAAGTAAATTAAATTTAAAAGGATAAAAAAATGAGTAAAGTAATAGGAATAGACTTAGGAACAACAAATTCATGCGTAAGCATATATGAAAGAGGCGAAAGCAAAGTTATACCAAACAAAGAGGGTAAAAATACAACTCCTTCAGTAGTAGCTTTCACAGATAAAGGTGAGATCTTAGTAGGCGATACTGCAAAACGTCAAGCAGTAACAAACCCTGAAAAGACCATATTTTCTATAAAAAGAATTATGGGTCTTATGATGAACGAAAAAAATGCGCAAGAAGCAAAAAGCCGTCTTCCATACCATATAGTAGATAGAAACGGTGCGTGCGCCGTCGAGATAGCTGGTAAAACATATACTCCGCAAGAAATTTCTGCTAAAGTTCTTATGAAACTAAAAGAAGATGCAGAGGCGTTTTTAGGCGAGAGCGTTGTGGACGCCGTTATCACTGTGCCTGCGTACTTTAATGATAGTCAAAGAAAAGCTACAAAAGAGGCAGGAACTATCGCAGGACTAAATGTACTTCGTATCATAAACGAGCCTACAGCCGCAGCTCTTGCTTATGGTCTTGATAAAAAAGAGGCTGAAAAAATCGTAGTTTATGACTTAGGTGGTGGAACATTTGACGTAACTGTGCTTGAAACAGGCGATAGCGTAGTTGAAGTTTTAGCAACAGGCGGTAACGCGTTTTTAGGTGGTGATGATTTTGATAATAGACTTATCGACTTTTTAGTAAGTGAGTTCAAAAGTGAAACTGGAATCGATCTAAAAAGTGATGTAATGGCTCTTCAAAGGCTAAAAGAAGCTGCTGAAAATGCAAAAAAAGAGCTATCAAGTGCTATGGAAACAACTATAAATCTTCCGTTTATCACAGCTGACGCGACTGGTCCAAAACACCTTACAAAAACTCTTAGCAGAGCTAAATTTGAAGGTATGATAGACGACTTGGTAGGCGAAACTATCACAAAAATAAATGAAGTCGTAAAAGACGCTGGTATAAGTAAAAGCGATATAAAAGAAGTAGTTATGGTAGGTGGTTCGACTCGTGTTCCGCTAGTACAAGAAGAAGTCAAAAAAGCATTTAGCAAAGAGCTAAACAAATCAGTAAATCCTGATGAAGTAGTCGCTATCGGAGCTGCTATACAAGGCGCTGTTATAAAAGGTGACGTAAAAGACGTGCTTTTACTAGATGTTACACCTCTTAGCCTTGGTATCGAGACTCTTGGTGGAGTTATGAGCAAGCTTATAGAAAAAGGAACTACGATCCCTACTAAAAAGTCTCAAACTTTCTCAACTGCTGAAGACAATCAAAGCGCGGTTACTATTAACGTGCTTCAAGGCGAGCGTGAGTTTGCAAAAGACAATAAAAGCTTAGGTAATTTCAATCTTGAAGGCATAATGCCAGCACCTCGTGGCGTACCTCAAATCGAAGTTACGTTTGATATAGATGCAAACGGAATTTTAACTGTTTCAGCAAAAGATAAGGCTAGCGGTAAAGCTCAAAACATCACTATAAGTGGTTCAAGCGGTCTTAGCGAAGAAGAGATAAATAAAATGGTAAATGACGCCGAAGCACATAAAGAAGAGGATAAAAAGAGAAAAGAAGCCGTAGAAGCTAGAAACGGCGCTGATAGCTTAGCACATCAAACTGAAAAATCTCTAAGTGAAATGGGTGAGAAAATCCCAGCCGAAGATAGAGCAAAGATCGAAGCGGCTTTGAATGATCTAAAAGAGATATTGAAAGATGAAAATGCTTCAAAAGAGCAAATTGACGTAAAAGTAAAAGCTCTAAGCGAAGTTAGTCATAAGCTAGCTGAAGCTATGTATAAAGAGCAAAATGCAGGTGCGACAGGCGGCGAGCAAAAGAAAAAAGATGATGACGTCATAGACGCAGAAGTCGAATAAGCCTTCTATAAATTCTGCAAATGGAGTTGCGATTAAATTCGTAACTCCAAATTCAAAAAATATTCATAAATTTACTTGTAATTCTTATAATTTAGATATAATTTTATTATCAAACTCAACAGTTTGATTAAATTTAATAATATAATCTAGGAGCTAAAAATGAGCAATAAAATAATATTAGCCATTTGCGCTAGTTCGGTGTGTATCGGTCTATTTTGTATCTGCTTAAAAGCTTTTACAAATGAATGGATAGATACTAATGGCGTTTTGCATGAATATTTCTTTTTATTGCCGATCGGCTTTTTCTTTATTATTTTTGGGATTTTTTTATCTGTTATTTTGCTTTTAAAAATGATCATAACGGCTTTTAAAAACCGTTGATTTGCTTAAGTTCATATCTAATTTTGGTTTAAGTGCCGATTGCTTGGCACTTAAATTTACTCAGCCGTGCATCTGTTTTAAATTTTCACTTTTTAGATTTTCTTCCATAAGTTTTATCTCAGTAGATCCGCTTTTAACGATTTTTTCATCGATCTTTATCTCTTTGGCCTCAATCTTTTTTGGATAATCGACTTTGTTTAGTAGGTATCTAAATGCGTTTAATCTAGCTTTTTTCTTATCGTCGCTTACTATGATAGTCCATGGTGAGTAAGGTGTATTTGAAGCTAGCAGCATCGAGTATTTTGCTACTGTGTATTGATCCCATAGCTCTTGACTTTTTTGATCTACTGGAGATAGTTTGAACTGTTTTAAAGGATCTGTTTTTCTATCTTTGAAACGTTTTTTTTGTTCGTCTTTTGAAACTGAGAAGTAGAATTTAAATAGTAAAATTCCAGAACTTACCAACATTTCTTCAAATTTAGGTACTTGCCTTAAAAACTCTTTATGCTCTTCTTGCGTACAAAATCCCATCACAGGCTCAACTCCTGCACGGTTATACCAGCTCCTATCAAATATCACGATCTCACCGGCACTTGGAAGATGATCTGAATATCTTTGAAAATACCACTGAGTTCGCTCAACGTCACTTGGCTTTTCCAAAGCGACGACTCTACAGCCTCTAGGATTTAGATGTTCGGTAAGTCTTTTTATGACTCCGCCTTTTCCTGAAGCATCTCTTCCTTCTATAATAATTAGTACTTTTAAACCGGTTTCTTTTACGTGGTTTTGAAATTTTAAGAATTCTATTTGTAGTTTTCTAAGCTCTTTTTCATACTCTATTTTACTTTTTTTGACCTTGATGGTCACAAAATCATCATCTTTTTCCATACGACTTCCTTAAAATATAATTATATTATTGTATAGTTTATTAATTAAAATTCTGTTTAAATAAAAATAATAAACATAAATTTAATAAAAATTTACCGACTTAAATTTTATTATTTAAAATTTGATTTACGTTTGGGATAAAGTATGTTTATAAATATAAAGTACAATTTTGCTTATTTTTTAAAGGAAACGTAGTGTATAGGTTTTTAGTTTTGCTATTTTTATTTTTTAGCTTTAGTTTTGGTGCCGTACTTAGTGTAGATGATGCTTTTAAGATCAATGCAAGTAGTGATAAAACTCAAGGTATAAATTTAAACTTTAAAGTCGATGAGAGTGTTTATCTGTATAAAGATAAACTCAAAATTACCGTTTTGGGAAATGACATAACCGAGTATTTAAATTTGCCAAATTATGAAAAATATGATGATTATGAGATATATAAAGGCGAGTTTGATCTGTTTGTGCCATTTGGTTTGCTTTCAAACTTTACTACTAAAAATAAGCTAACTCTAGACCTAAAATATCAAGGCTGTGCTTATAGTGGATTTTGCTATCAGCCTATGGAGGTTACTTATGAGGTGAGTAACACTGGTGGCGAACTAAAAATATCTAAAATACAAAGATCAGAAACTCCGGTCAAAGTAGCTGTTTCCAATCAAGATAAAATAGCAAATTCATTTGCAAACGATGGCAAACTTATGACTATCATAACATTTTTTGGGTATGGACTTTTGCTATCACTTACGCCTTGTGTGTTTCCTATGATACCTATCGTTTCAAGTATAATCATCGCAAAAAGTGGCGAGAAAAGATCTATAAAAACCGGGCTTTGGATAAGCTTTGTTTATCTGTTTTTTATGTCTTTGGCCTACGCTATCGCAGGTGTTTTGGCAAGCGTATTTGGCGCTAGCGTTCAAGGTCTTTTACAAATCCCTACTGTTATTATAGGCTTTAGTATTATATTTGTGTTGCTTTCTTTATCTATGTTTGGGCTATACAATATAGAGCTTCCTAAAAAATTTCAAAGCTATATAAGTTCAAAAAGTGAGAAAAAAGGCGGAATTCTTGGTGTGGCTATAATGGGATTTTTATCTGCTCTTGTTGTTGGGCCTTGCGTTGCAGCGCCTCTTGCTGGAGCTCTTTTATATATAGCAAATAGCGGAGACGCACTGCTAGGCGGTATCGCTTTGTTTGTTATGAGTATGGGTATGGGCGTTCCTCTCTTGCTAGTAGGTATAGGTAGCTCACGCCTACTTCCAAAGCCTGGATTTTGGATGGACGAGATAAAAAGGGCATTTGGATTTTTGATGCTAGGTATGGCTGTTTGGATGCTTAGTAGGGTGATAGGAGATGAGATAAGCTATTTTCTTTACGGAGTTTTAGGAATATTTTGGGCGGTAGGTCTTGGTGCGTTTGAGCCAGCCAGCACGAATGGACTTAAATTTATAAAAGCTTTTGGACTGTTTATATTTATAGTTTCATCAGTGCTTGTAGTAAATTTCAGCGTAAACAAATTCGCTCCAAATTTGATAAATAAAAATGTAGCCATAAAACAAGATAATATAGAATTTATAAAAGTATCAAATTTAAAAGAACTTGATAATATCTTGGCTTCAAGTGATAAGCCAGTAATGATAGACTTTTGGGCTTCTTGGTGTGTAAATTGTAAAGAGCTAGATGAGATAACATTTATGGATCCAAAAGTTTTACTAAGACTAAAAGACTTTACTTTGATAAAAATAGACGTAACAAATGGTAGCCCAGACGATGCTGCTTTGATGAAAAAATACTCTGTTTTCGGACCGCCGGCTCTGATTTTTTACAAAAATACTAAAGAGTTAAAAAACAAGCAAATAGTCGGATTTATAGGTGCTAATGAGTTTTTAGAACATATAAAAGATATTTGAAATTATCTCAAATAAAGGTAAAAGATAGAGCTATCGTAATCTGAGTTTATGTATCAACGAAATAAATGGGGGGGGGTGGATCCATCATCACTTGATACGACGCAGTTTTTAGTGGATCTTTTGCCTTTATAAAGCCTTTCATCGGCTTGCTTTATAAGCGTTTCTTTATCATCGCTTCTATCAGATACTCCAAAAGTCAAAGTACAATTTACAATGCCATTAGGTGTATTTACGCGTATTTTTTCTGCCTGGCTTCTCATTTTTTCAATTTTATCTAAAAAGATCTCTTTTTTTGTGTCAAATGATACTATGAAAAATTCCTCTCCGCCCCAGCGTGATACTATGTCACTTTTTGCAGAGTTTTGTGTGAGTATATCTGATATACGCTTTAGTATCTCATCACCTACGTTGTGTCCGTATTTGTCGTTTATCTTTTTAAAATTATCTATATCGCAGATTGCGACTATCATATCGCAATATCTAGTTTCATTCATAATAGAAGTTAAAGCTCTTTTATTTAAAAGCCCTGTTAGATAATCAGTTTGTGACATATTTTTAAATTTATTCTCTTCATTTTGTAGTTTGTGAAAATGCACAATATCTGTTATCCTAAGAGTTTTGGATAAGAGTAGCAGAAGAAACATCAAAAATGCAAAATTTATTAAAAACAAAGGTGTATCATGAAAGTTTCTATCTTCAAACTTAAAAATATAGAGTAGCACGTAAATTGCTGATTCTAATGAAGCGACCAAATAAGATACAGATCTGTTTTTAAATACGTCTATATATATGATAGAAAGTAACGCTATAAATATAAGGTCAAATCCGCAGTTCCATCCGAGCTTGACTATACATATAGATATATAAAGCGTTATTTGGATATGCAATAGCAAAAATGCGTTATTTATACTGTCTTTTCTAGATAGATATAAGCAGATCATATAAACAAATATGTTAAATACGCTTAAGATCAGCAGATCATACTGGGCTCTTATAAAGAATATAAATATATATACTCCAGACATTATACAAAATACGTCTATGATCTTTTGTAAATTTCTAGTTATATTGTCGCTATTGTTCTGATTCATAATGTTTGAAAACCAATCTATTTTTACCTTCTGTTTTACCTTGATACATAAGCTGATCTACGTCATGTATCAACATTGATAGATTTATATCAGGCCTTATATCAGTTATATACAAAGCCCCAAAAGTTGCAGTTACGTTTAATGCATTAGGTTTTAAATTTTCTATTTTTGTCCTTGCTAAATCTATGATCTCTTTTAGATATGCTTCATCTATATCTTTTATGGAAATAAGAAATTCCTCTCCACCCCAGCGCCCCAGCTCGCCGTATTTTGAAAAACTACTTTTTAGCGAAGAAGAGACACTTTTTAGGATATTATCGCCAAAAATATGCCCAAACGTATCGTTTATTGTTTTAAAATTATCAAGGTCGCAAAGTATAATGCACATTGACTTTAGCTTGTGATTTTTTAATAGCGTAAGATTTTGATTTATGATCTCTTGGATAGGAATTCTATTATAAAGTCCAGTTAAAAAGTCGTGTTTTGCTATCTTTTGGTAGTTGTTTTTATTTTTTTCTAAATTTATTATCTTTATAGCTTGGACTATGTTTAAATTTTTATGAAGATATAAAAGCGAACAGCTTATGATGATAAAATTTAGTATATAAATAGCTTCTTTAAAGTTAGCATCCCCATAAATCATTTGTTTATCTCTAGTCATAAAATATAGAAATAGATACAATAAACATTGAATCGTTATAAATATTATCTCTAGTTTTTGATTTCTAAATATATAAAAATAATAAACTACAACAAAGCCTATAAAATACAGTTCAAATCCATATCCCCAACCAAATACGATAATATCGCAAGATATGTTGTATGCGATGCCAAACTGCATCCAGATATTTATGAGTTTAGAATATTTCGGATTATGGAGTGCTATATAAATAAAATTTGAAATCATAAAAGTAACGATTGTGTTAAATGCTAAAAACGTTATCCCATAATATAAATATATAATAGAAAATACAAATGATATAAGAACGTAAATAATAATGAATTCGCGATATATTTTATTTGACGTAAGGGTCTCTATTTTTTGCATAAACTAACTTTAACTTTTTTATTTATCCTACCTAAAAATGGCTTAATTTGATATATAAAATTATGACTTGATAAAAAATGATTTTAATTTATTTAAGCCTAGTTTCATTCCGCTGCTTTTCATAATCTTAACTATATATTTTAGCTCATTTTTATCATAGCAGATATGCGGACATTTTCTACATTTTGGTTTTTCTCCGTGTGGGCAGTTTTGTAGTCTTTCGTTTGCATACAAAAGAAGATGCTCACACTCTTTGCACAAGTTGTATTTTATAAATTTATCTAAATTTACGCCTTTATAAACGATATCTAGTTTGGAACTGTTTTTTGGCTGAGCTTTGTGGTGATCGTCGCAGTAAATTTGTGTAAATTTAGCTATGCTCAAGAGTTGCTCTATGAATTTTTCATTTGTCATGGCAGACAACAGTATAATTGATAGTTGATTCTTGATCTGATGCCTCTAGCTTGAAAATAACCGGCCTTAGACCATCATTGCAGCTACAAATAGCAACTCCTGGTTCTTTGATCCAGTCGCCGTAGTAAAATAGTTCATTTTTCGCACCATGGGCTAGTGCAAATACGTATTGATAAATAGCTTTCCACGCTTCATCACAAAAACCTTCTGGTTTGGCATAGTCGGCCCAAAACACCTGTCCTACTTTTAACATTGGACAAGATCCTAAACCAGGGACTCCATACTGCTGAGCTAGATCTTTATCTAATGTAGTTTTTAGTACTGTTATTTTTACTTTTTTCATTTTTTATCCTATAGCAAAGCCAAATTTAAGAGCTGCGGCCTCAAGATCTTCTTTTGTGTCTATCCCGATACTCTCTGTTTGTATTTGCATCATTTTGATTTTTTTGCCGCTTTGCAAAGCACGCAGTTGCTCTAGTTTTTCTATATTTTCTAATTCTTTTGTTTTAAGAGTGCAAAACTCTTTTAAATTTGCTACGCTATATGCATAAATTCCTATATGCGCTTTAAAAATGTCACATACACTTCTAGGATATGGTAAAAGCGAGCGTGAAAAATACAGAGCGTTGTCCTCAGCGTCAAGTACGACTTTTACTAAATTTGGATTTTGAGCATCGTCTTTTTTGACTAGTTTAAAACAGCTAGCCATAAATGATCCATTTTCAATGGCTTGTTTTGCAAAGTTTTTAAATTTGGTTAAATTTTCTACTTCAAAAAACGGCTCGTCGGCTTGAACATTTATGATGATCTCGTCATCTTTTAGTTTAAATTTAGTCGACGCTTCGTTTATACGATCAGTTCCACTTTCGTGATTTGCACTTGTTAGAACAGCGTCTAAGCCGTAATTTTTTGCGATATTTACTACTTTTTCATCATCGCAAGCCACTAGTACGCTATCTGCATTTTTGGCATTCATCGCAGTTTTTACAAACATAGGAACACCATCGATCGTTCTTAAAATTTTATGCTCAAAACGAGTTGAAGCAAGGCGAGCCGGTATAATTATCATTTTTTTAGCCATCCCAAAATAGTTTCTTTTATCTCGCCTGTATTTACTATATCTTTGTGAACTTCTTTTTTATCAAAAAGCTTTAAGATAGAACTTGGAATTTCGCTTTTAAACTCGTTACTTAAACTTTTCATATCTTTAAGTTCGTTTTTGCTCTCTTTGTTTTTGATAGCTTTTATCATACTTGGAGTAAATTTAACCCACTGTGCCGTTGAAGTTATAACGTTTATACGGTTTTTACTAACTTGTTTAAAGCAAGTAGCCGTGTGAGGATCGATGAGTTTGCCTTTTTTAGCTACTTTTTTTATAAATTTTTCACACTCTTCGTCTATACAAAAATCAGCTTCAAAATCTTCTTGTAAAAGTGCTAGTTCTTCTTTATCAAGCTCGTAGAATTTTTGTGACGCAAGACTATCCATAAGCTCTTTCGTGCGTTTATATCCAAATTTATCAAACAATAATCTTTCTACGTTTGAGCTTATCAAGATATCCATAGCAGGACTTATGGTTTGTACTAAAGTCCTATTTCTAAGATCATAAATTCCATTAGTAAAAAGCTCGGTTAGGATATTATTTGAGTTTGATGTGATTTTGATCTTAGCGATATTTGCACCCATTTTTTTAGCATAATACGCACCTAAAGCATTGCCGAAATTTCCGCTTGGTACGATGATATCTATAGGCTTTTTATTTTTGGTTATATGTATGCAAACATAAATGTGATAGATGATTTGAAATAAAATTCTACCGAAATTTACGGAATTTGCCGCACTTAAATTTAGATCTAGTTTTGTAAGTTCGTCTTTGAAATCATCATCGTTAAGTAGCGTCTTTAAAGCTCTTTGAGCATCATCAAAGTTTCCATTTATACCAATAACTTTTAAATTTGAGCCGCTTGCATTTACCATTTGCAGTCTTTGAACCTCGCTAGTACCGTCTTTTGGATACAAACAAACTACTTGTATATTTTTTGCTTCGCTAAAGCTTTGGAGTGTTGCAGGTCCTGTATCTCCGCTAGTAGCGCACATTATGAGATATTTTTTACCGTTTTGTTTTGCTAAGCTTTTTAAAATAGCTCCAAAAGGTTGAAGCGCCATATCTTTAAATGCTCTTGTTGGTCCATGCCAAAGCTCATTTATATATAAATTCTCGTCCAATTTTTTTATTTCCACTGGTTCTTTGTCGAATTTTTCATATCTTTTTAGAGCTTTTTTAAACGTATCCATAGGTATATCAAAGTCGAATTTTTCTATGATCTTAAGAGCTATTTTCGTGTAACTTTTATCTTTTGCCCATTTGAAAAACTCTTTATCTAAAGTCGGAAGTTTTTGACTTACGTATAATCCGCCGTGCGATGCAGATGGGTTTAGTAAAGCGTGCGAGAGTGTGACTAAGTCATCTTTTGATCTTGTTCCTATAAACATATTTTTACCTTTTAAGTTTTGTTTTAACCATTTTTTGTAATTTTTTTCTATCTTTTTTGGTTTTAGAGCGATAATTTCTGGAAGCTCATAAGTATGATATTTTAGTAAAATGTCTTTTACTTTTTTATATTTTCCTTTTATGATAAGCATAGTTTCATTTGAGTATGTTTTTTGACCTTGCCAGACATAAAAACTTTTGCAACCCTTTATTAAATTTACGCAAGTTGCAGATCTTTGCTCTAGTAGTTTTTCTGCTAAAACTTGAGCTGATTTTTCGCTACTAGTAGTGCTTAATATGATCATTTTATAACACTTCCTATGCCTTCATCTGTAAATATCTCAAGCAAAAGTGAGTGAGGTACTCTACCATCTATGATATGAGCTGCTCCTACACCATTTTTTACGCATTCTAAACAAGCATCTAGTTTAGGAATCATACCGCCATTTATAGTACCGTCGTTTTTTAAATTTTGGATTTTAGACTCGTTTAGATTGCTTATAAGCTCTCCGTCTTTACTTAAAACGCCTTTTATATCGCTTAGAAATATAACCTTTTTCGCTTTTAGTGCGTTTGCGATCGCGCTAGCGCAAAGATCAGCATTTATATTATAAGTATCGCTAAAATCATCGCTGATCGCTATAGGTGCGATGACTGGTATAAGTCCGCTTTGTAAGGCTGCTGTGATGACACTGGGATTTACCTCAGAGATCTGTCCTACAAAGCCGTATTTGCCATCAGAGTAGCTTTTGGCTTTTAGCATATTGTCATCTTTGCCACTAAGCCCTATGGAGCGAGCTCCGTGTTTGTTTAGTAAATTTACTATCTCTTTGTTTATAAGCCCACTTAGAGTCATCTCTACGACTTCCATAGTTTCATCATCAGTGACTCTTAATCCGTCTATAAATTTACTTTGTATGCTTAGTTTGTCTAAAAATGAGTTGATCTTTTTTCCGCCGCCATGCACTATAACGACTTTTATGCCTACTAGCCAAAGCAAGAGAGCATCTCTAGCAAAATCGTTTTTGAGCTTTTCATCGATTTGGGCTGCACCGCCGTATTTTATGACAAAAATTTCATCACGGAATTTTTGTATATATGGTAGAGCACTTAGTATGATCTCAGCAGTTCTTGAACTCTTAAGCATATCTTGATCCTAATATTTTTTAAATAATTGTATCAAATTTAGTTGTAATTTTGTATAAAATTAAACAGTTCTTTTTTAAATTTAGTTGAAATTTCGGTCTTAAGTTCGAGTAGTGAGATATTTAGCCCAAAATCTTTTATCTTTACGTAATCTTTCATTGTCACTAATAAGCTATCTGCGTTATAGCTTTTTATAAGTTTTTCTAACTCTTCTTTTTTAAATTTATAATGATCTTTGAAAAATCTAATTCCTATACATTCTCCAAAGACATTTTTTAGTCTCATAGGGTTTGCTATGGCTGTGACTAAAAGCATATTTTGAGTGCGATTTGAAATATACATTGTTTTAATAATATCGCTTTGATCTGGGATAAAATCGGCGTATTTATAAAAGCTAATGGGATAGCGATAAGCTCCGCTTGGAATAGGTAGTTTGATGATCGGCTCTGGGTTTGGCTTTAGCAAGATGCTAAATTTAAATATATCAAATTTACCAAAACCGTCATCTAAGATTATAAGTTTTGCTCCTAAATTTATAGCTTCATTTATAGCTGTTTTGCGGTTTTCACTTACTATTACGTTTGCATTTTTTAGGCTTAGTGCGTATTCCATAGCTTCATCGCCGCTTGCTTGTACGCTGGATAATATCTCTCCTTGTAGAGCTACTTTTAGCATACCTTTTGAGCTTCTTTTATATCCTCTTAAGATTATAAAAGTTTTAAAATCGTTAGAAAATTCGTTAAATATAGCTTTTACAAGCGGAGTTTTGCCAGATCCACCAAGCACTAAATTCCCGACGCTTATAACTGGCACTTTGAATTTTTCCGGTTTTGATAGTTTTGGTTTTATGTATACTATTAAAGTATAAATTAGTGTAAAAGGACTTAAAAGCATAGAGATAAGCATCTCTTTATATCTAGGTCTATAAAAATACTTATCTATCCAAAAGTCAAATGTGCTTTTAAACACGGGTCTTTGCCACTGATTTTATAGTGTCACAGATATATTTTATCTCACTCTCTTCTAGGGCTGCATATATTGGTAAAGATAAAACTTGTTGATATACTTTTAAAGCGACAGGGAAGTCATTTACTCTAAGATTGTATTTGTTTTTATAATAGCTAAGCAAGTGAAGAGGTATATAATGCAATCCGATGTTTATACCAGCGTCTCTAAGCTCTCTAGCAAATCCATCTCTATTCTTATCTATTTTGATAATATACTGCGTAAATACACTATCTCTTTTTAATATCGGAGTAGTGACGTGAGGGCAACCTTCTAACTCTTTTGTATATATAGCGGCTATCTCTTTTCTTTTTTTGATGAGCGTTTCTAGCTTCTCGAACTGCGCCATACTAAATGCAGCGCAAATAGAATTTAGATCATATTTTTGTCCTACGTCTATGACGTCATAAACATATCCTAAATTTCCGTCTTTATCAAAGCTGTCATTTACTATAGCGTGACTTCTTATAAGTTTGGCACGCTTTGCCATTTCATCGTTATTTGTAAGGATTATACCTGTTGATGCGAGTGCATTTTGAATTTGTGGATTTACTTGGAAGCAGGACATATATGATCCGTTCATAGTTCCAAGGAGTTTTGAGTTGTATGTAGCGCCCATAGCGCGACTTGCGTCGTCTATGATTTTTATATTATGTTCTTTTGCAAGAGCGTAAATAGCGTCCATATCAGCAGGCTGTCCAGCAACGTGAGTGATAAATGCGGCTTTTAGCTTCTTATGTTTTTGCTCTATTAAAACTTTTTTTAACTGTTCTGGATTGATATTGAAATCATCTTCATTTATATCTACAAATATAGGTTCAGCGTCAAAGTGGCGAATCACTTGTGCTATACTAGGAAAAGCATTTACCGAACAGATGATTTTGTCGCCACGTTTAAGATCCATAGCACAAAGCGCTAGATGATTTGCAGCAGTGCCGTTGTTTGTGGTAATAGCATGTTTTACGCCGAAATATGATTTTATTTTATTTTCTAAATTTGTAACCATATAGTTTGCATTTTTATCTATGCTTTCTTTTACTAACTCGTATTCGCGTTCGTCGGTGTATGGTCTAAAAAACGGTATTTCTTTCATATTTGATCCCTGCTACTGTATATTTGCTATCAAAGGCAAATTTAGTTTAAATTTATTTTTTTCTATTCTATCATAAACGGTATTTACTAAATTTTTATCAAAGCTTTCTTCTAGCTCTTTTTTTGTTTTACCGCGTTCAATCTCTTTTAAAATAATATCTAATTGTTCGTACGTATATCCTATCTCGTCTTCGTCTTTTTGCCCTTCCCAAAGATCGGCGCTTGGGGCTTTATCTATGATATTTTTATCTATGCCTAGGTATTTTGCAAATAAAAATAGATCGCTTTTATATATCTCTCCGATAGGATTTAACGCACAAGCTGTATCCCCGTAAATAGTACCATATCCAAGCATTCTTTCGCTTTTGTTGCTGGTACCAACTACTAGAGTTCTAAATTTTGCCGAATGATCGTATAATATACTCATCCTAACTCTTGCGGCTAGATTGCCGATCCTGAGCTTATCTGCGTCTTTGATCGCACTCAAAAAAGATTGGATAATAGGCTCGATATCTATGATTTCGTATTTTATACCCAAAGTTTTGCATAAATTTAGGGCATCGTTTATATTTACTTTGTTTGAATTTTTTGTAGGCAATAAAATGGCATAAGTAGGCGCTATTTTTGAGCATAAAGTAGCTACTATAGCAGAGTCTAATCCGCCGCTAACTCCTATAGTAAAGCCCTTTGCATACGAAGTTTCTAAGTAGTTCGTTAGAAAATTTAGAAGTTTATTTTCTAAAGATTTTAAATCTATCATTAAATTTACCTATGAAAAAAATATTATATTCAAAAAAACTACTATATTATATCTAAAAAATGATAAAATATAACTTTTAATGTAGCATTAAGGATCAAATATGCAAATACATTCAAGAGCGTTTGGCGATTTCGCTACAAATTGCTATATAGTCGAAAATAACGGCAAAGAAGTTATCATAGATCCAGGCGTTGGAGCTTATGAATACGTAGTAAAAATTTGTAAAAACCCAGTTGCGATCTTAAATACGCACTGTCATTTTGATCATATACATGATGACTTGGTATTAAAAAATAAATTCAATATCCCTATCTACGTTCCAAAAGATGACGCATTCTTGTGTAAGACAGATCCATTTGGTGTAGTAAAAGATAAATTTACTCCAGATTTCTTGGTTGATCACGATGAAACGATAAATTTAGCAGATCTAGAGTTTAAATTTCTTCATTTTCCAGGGCATACTCCTGGGTGTTCGATGATAGAAGTTGATGACGTTATGTTTAGTGGGGATTTTATATTTAAAGGGAGTATTGGAAGATGCGATTTTCCTTTTTCAAATCCCGAAGATATGAAAAAAAGTCTTATAAAAGCCCTAAAATTAAAAAATTATACGATTTATCCAGGACATGGTTTTGCTACTAGTTTAGATGAAGAGAGGCAGAATTTATCTAAATTTCTTAATCATTTTTAGACTCTCTTTTAGTGGCTTGCGTTTCAAGGGCTTGTTTTTGTAGTTTTAGGATGTGATCTTCTAAAACTACTATCTGAAAATTTCCTTCAAAGATCTTTATCTCTTTGATCTTTCCGATGACTTTTACCTCTCTCTTTTTTGATTCTTCAAAAAACGCATTTGCTTCAAGCTCTATCGTGTCTCCTATTTTTGCAGGGGCAAAAAAGCTAACTTTTGATCCTATCGTTACAAGATATGGTAAATTTACGGCGGCTTGAGCGGCGTAATCAGCAGCTAAAAATATAAAACTGCTATGAGCCAACCCGTCATCGTCATATCGCATATCTCCGCTAAGTTTTATTGATGTTTTTGCGTAGTTTTTCTTTAGATCTACGATACGACCGCAAAATGCATTGTTTATATTTTGATAAATTTTAAGTGACGCGTCAAATGGATTTGTAGCGTCAAGCATTACATTTTCATCAGGTTTGTTGTTCTCGTAAATATTTTCGTTTTCAGCCATATTTTACCTTTTAAGTTAGTCTTACATAAACTCGTTTTGGTGCTGGATAGCCTTCTATAGTGAGGCTAGGGTCGTTTGGATCTAAAAAATTATTTAAACTTTCGCCTTCTATCCACATAGTTTTTCTTTGTTCGTTTAGATCAGTATCTTTTATCGCCAAAATTTCAAAATTATTAAATTTAGCTCTCTCACACCAGTTTTGTAAAGCCTTGATACTAGGAACAAAATAGATATTTGTTATCTTAGAATACCTGTTTTTAGGGCTTAGGACAAACTCGTCGTCTCGCTCGATAAACATAGTATCTAAAAAAACTTCGCCACCCAAATTCAGACTAGTCCTTAGCTCTTTTAGCATTTTTATCGGATCGCTTCTATGATAGATCACGCCTAGGCAAAAAATAGTATCGAATTTAGTCTTATAGCTGGGCAGATCTTGCACACCTAAAAGTTCATAGTTTATATTTGATTTTACAAAATGATTTATAAAACTAAATTGTAAAAAGCAAAGCACACTAGGATCAAATCCTGTTATGCTTTTAGGATAAAAATCAAGCATTCTAAACATATAATATCCGTTATTGCAACCGACGTCGGCGACTATTTTGTCTTTTAAATTTAGATATGGTTTTAGAAGGTTGAATTTGATAAAACTCTGCCATTCGCTATCTATAAATAGATCATTTATCTGAAACGGACCTTTGCGCCACGGTTTTAGATCTAACGCTAAGTTTAGAATTTCGCTAGAGAAATCATCTAAGTTTATCTCTATTTTATCACTAAATTTTACTTGTGAATTTGTTTTTTGGAGTGCGTTTATACGAGCAAAAAGCTGTGCGTTGCGTTCATTTATCAAATTCATTTTGACCAATCTATAAGGTTTTTATCACAATCTTTATGGTAAATTCCAGCCCCGTCATAGTACTCTTTGCAGTCGTTGTAATATTTATTTGAAATTCCTCGCTCATTCACCCAAAGACAACCTTGTAACAATAAAACTAAAATAATAAAGCTAACTATTTTTTTCATAGTGTTAATCTTACCATTAAAATGCTATAATTTTTGTTAAAAAATGTAAAAGCAAAGGATATGGGATTGAAAGTCATAGAATATTTTAAGGAAATTTGTAAAATTCCTCATTGTAGCTACGAAACTGATGAGCTTAGGGTCTATCTCGCTGATTTTGCAAGTAAAAATGGCTTCAAAGTAGATATTGATAAATTTGGTAATATCCACGCCATAAAAGGTCATCCTAAGGTTTGCTTGCAAGCTCACTATGATATGGTTTGCGTCGGACTCGCTCCAAAAATAGAGCTTATAAACGAGGGTGGATTTTTGAGTGCTAAAAACTCAAGTTTGGGTAGCGATAATGGTATAGGAGTAGCTATCATTATGGATGCTATGAGCGAATTTTGCGATTTAGAAGTTTTGATCACAAATAATGAAGAAGTAGGGCTGCTTGGAGCAAACGGTTTTAGCGGTAGTCTTGTCAGCAAATTTATGCTGAATTTAGATAGCGAAGATGAAAATGGCGTCTTTATAGGATGTGCTAGTGGCGTTAGTATCTTTGCAAGTTTAAATTTAAAAAGAACGTCTTGTGAAAAAAATCTGTATGAAATAAGCGTAAGTGGACTTCCTGGTGGACATAGCGGTATAGAGATTATCAAAAATATACCAAATGCGATTAAAGTTTTAAATGAGTTTTTGTTAAAAAATGGCTGCGAATTAGTAAGCTTTGATGGAGGCGAGAGAAACAACTCGATCCCAGTCAGCGCTAGAGCTATCGTTGTGAGCGACCATGCTTTGATGAGCGATGAGATTTGCAAGGTTAAAGACCTTGGAAAACAAAAAGTTAAAGTTATGCAAAGCAGCGAAGTACTAGACTTTATAAATGCATTTTCACAAGGTATCAGAAGCTATGACGAAGAGCTAAAAATCGTAAATGAGAGCATAAATTTATCTATCATAAAAACAGGCGAAGATATTTTAGAAATAGAGTTTTTTGCTAGAGCGATGAGCGATGATGGGCTAGAGCGTATAAAATCACAAATGCAAAGCTTGGCTAATCTGGCTAAATTTAAGCTTAGATACGCCGAACAAACAAGCGCTTGGAAGCCTAAAATCACGGATTTTGCAAAAGTAGTTTTACAAAGTATGCAAAAATTTAATAAAAATGCTAAATTTGAAGCCGTCCATGCTGGACTTGAATGCGGCGTTTTGCTAAATAAAAGTGGAAATAAGATCGATGCTTGCTCTATAGGTCCAAATATATTTTCGCCTCATAGCATAAATGAAAAGTGTGAGATAAGATCAGTAAATTTAATAAGTAAAGTGGTGAGAGAGATTTTAAAATCAGTATGATCCGGGAAAATCCCGGATTTGTGTATCAATACAAGCCAAATTTGCCGTCGCTTCTTTTATATAAAACTCGCATTTTTGCATCTATATCGTTAAATACGTAAAACTGCATATCTGAGTTTTTTAGTTTTTCTATAGCTTCTTCTATCTCCATAGGCTTGTAAAGCTCAAGCTCGGTTCTTACTATCTCATCTGCGCCATCTACTATATCATCTTTTAAATTTGCTAAATTTGCTTTTTCGTCATCTTTGTTTTTGTGAGTCGTAAGTTTGTCGTGGTGACGGCGAAGTACCTTGCTAGCACGATCCACTGCTAGATCCACTGCTGCGTATAAGTCTTTATCTTTTTGTCTGATGACAATCGTGTCTTTGTGTGCTAAATTTATAGCGAAATCAACATCAAAGCCTTTTCTACCTTGTCTTTCATCGGCTGAGATTATAACCCTACCAGAAATAATGTCTAGATTATATTTTGCAAGTGTTTCAAATGCTGCATCAACGTAGTTTTTGATAGCATCTGTAAGTTCGAATTGTTTTCCTACAATACTTGTATTCATCGTATGCTCCTTTGCATTATTGTATAGTAATTATACCATAAAATCAGGGCTTTTGCGTGGTTATACGAACGTATCTGATATTTTGATCTTTTATAATATTTGGATTGCTCTCTACTATGGTTGTTAAGATTACGGCTCTGATTTTATTGTCTTGGCTTAGATCTGTAGCTTCAGAATTATATGAGCTTTTTGTTGTACCGATGTAGTTTATATTTACCGTTGCTATTAAATAAGGATTTTGCTCATTTGGATAGGACATAGTTATTTCTCTTAAAAAATTTTGAGAAAAATCATGTTTTTGAATAGCTAAAATAGCATACTCAGAAGCACTCATAGCTAAAGCTTCTGCTTGTTCGCTTAGATACTGCTCTGTTGTCTGTTTTACGCTTGTGTTTGAAAGTGTAAAAGATAGCATACCTATAGTTATGATGACTACTATAAAAACTATCGCCATTATAAGACTAAAGCCGCGTTTCATATTATAGCCTTTACTTTGCATACTTCAAGATGTTGGTCATTTTCTTTTTTACCGACTTTTAAATTTGGATCTTTTATGCAAATTTTAAGTATAAGTCCATTGCTACCCACAAAGTTGTTTTCGCTGGCAAAATTCGTAAATCTTAGCGTAGTGACGTTTTTTGCTATGATATAACTATTATTTTTATTTGCTTTAGTAGATGGCGATGCGGCTGGTATCACGTCTAGTTTTAGGTTTTTATCGCTATCAATATAAATTCTATTTATCGTGTGTGAGAGATAGTATAGGTCTTCTAACTTATCTCCTTTATTTTTATTTTTTTTATCTATATCTATTATTATATTGTTGCCACTAAAATAAGCTTTATATACTTTATTTGTATTACCATTGTAGTAATTTTCGGACGCTTTATCTTCGCTTTGTTTAAATATCAGTGCTATAGGGTTTTCTTTTGATACTTCGTTTGATGTTATATTTTTTATGATGTCTTTTACTTTTTCTAAATTTTGTACATTGTCATCATCATCATATCCTAGGCTTAAATTTATTTCATTTCCTACTATCGTTGCTTTGTTTATTACGCCACTCCAGCCGATTTTATTTACTTCGCCAAGGCGTCTAGATTCGTAGCTTTGCATATACCACGCTATGCCACAATCTTCTTTGCAATCAGTTATGTCTTTATACTCATTTTTATTTTTTTCATAGCCGACTAAAGTCTGTTTTATGCGGTATTGTAGTCTTTTTGAAATTTGGGTTATGGCTAGTTCGGTTTGAGCTTCTAGTTTTGTTATGCTTCTAGTTTGTATATAGTTTTGATATACGGTGCTGATTATTTCAGTACCTATAGAAGCAAGTATAGCTGTGATAGTTATGGCTATGACTAGTTCTATTAACGTAAATGCTTTTTTCATGGATTACTCGATTGTTATTTGTCCGGCTTTTGGTTCGCCTATATTAAAACTGTAGCCAGTTAAAACTATTTTTTGATCTTCGCCTTTTATATCTTTATAAGTCGTTTCTACTTTAATCATTTTTGTATCACTTGATGTTTTGTAGTTATTTTTAAAAGGATAACAATTGCATTTTCTATCAAATTCTGGATCTTCTACGTAATTTTTTGTTATTGTATATTCTAAATTTAATATATTTTTATCGGTTGATGCACCTTTTTCTATTTTGATTTCACCTTGTGATTTTTTGTCTTCATCAGACATAGTTTTTGTGTTATAAATTTTTCGTTTGTTCTCTATTTTATCTAAGCCGATTCTGGTTATCTCTTCTGTATCGGTTTGGAATTCTTTTGACATTTCATTTGTTAAAATAGTTTTTGTCGCCAAAACAGCTTCTTGTAAAAGTGCTTGAGAGTTGCTTTGAGATGTTGATAAAACGATGGAGGGCACGACAGAAACCGCGATAGCTATGATGACTATCGCGAGTATAAGTTCTAATATGGAAAAGGCTTTTTTCATAATGAAAAATGGCTGAAAACCACTATTAATCTTTTTTGATAAAGCTGCTTATTTTTTCAGCTTGGCTGTATTTTGGATAATTAACAGGGTCTAAAATGACTTGAGAAAGAGTCATATTTGTCATATTACAAACTATAGGCGCTATAAAATTTACGCTAGATTCTTCTATAGGACTGCTGATGACTAGCATATTATAAACTTTAAGTTCGCTTTTATCGTTTATTTGCATTAATTCTTGGTAGTATGTCGGGATTTCAAATTCATACTCTCTTAATGCGTAAGGGTTTATCATCGTAAATGAAGTGTCGCTATCTAGGCTTTGCATTTTAACGAAAAAATCATCTATCTGAGTTATCTCCACGCTTTTTATATCCTCAAATCCAAGTATCGGACTTTTGATTGTAAATTTCATAACATACTCCTTTTTGATTTAAAGTTTGTGTATTTTACCATTTTTTAATGTAAATTCAAATATTTTCGGCAAAATTATTAATTAAATTCATTATAAATGGGTGTATTTATGATAAATTTATAATTTTAACGTGCATATATGGCTCATTTAACATTATATTCACAAAAAATTTGTAAAATCACGACATAAAAAATACAATAAAATACAATAAATTTAAGAGAGTTTCAATGAAAAAATGGGCAATTTTAGCAGTTATTTTAGTGGTCGTAGGAGCAATATTTTATTATAATAACTCTAACAAACCACAAGACGAATACCTAACTACTAAAGTTAGAAAAGGCGATTTGGTTCAAAGTATAGAGGCCGTTGGAGAAGTATTTGCTTCAAATTTAGTTGATGTCGGTGCTCAAGTTGGTGGTCAGATCAAGCAATTGTATGTAAAAGTAGGTGATAGGGTAAAAGTAGGCGATAGGATCGCTCAAATCGACTCGGTTCGCCAAAAAAATAGTTTAGATCAGCAGTTGGCTGCCCTTGAGATACTAAAAGCAAAACTGAACTCAGCCAAGATCTCTTCAGACGTCGCTAAAGTCCAATACAACAGAGAGTTAAAGCTTTTTGAAGCAAATGCGACTTCTAGTGAGAGTTTGGAAAACTCCAGAAGCGATCTGAGCTTGAAAAATGCAAATTTAAAAGAATTAGAAGCTCAGATAAAACAGACTCAGATAGAAATAGATACTGCTAAGACGAATTTAAATTATACCGACATCAGATCTCCTCTTGATGGCGTCGTAGTTTCCGTGCCAGTAGAAGTTGGTCAAACCATAAATGTAAATCAAACTACGCCGACTATCGTAAATATCGCAGATCTATCTAAAATGGAGATTAAAATGCAGATCAGCGAAGGCGACGTAACGAAAATAAAAGTCGGAGATAGAGTCGAATACTCAATACTTTCTGATATAAATACGAAATATAATGGAATTTTAAGTTCTATAGATCCGGGACTTACTACGCTAAGTGATGGCAAATACAATACTACTAGTAGTTCAAGCAGTAGCTCTACTAGCAGCAGTTCAGCAGTGTATTATTACGCTAAACTTCAAGTAGATAATAACGAAGAGATCTTACGTATCGGAATGACTACGCAAAGCACTATCATCGTAAAAGAGATAAAAGACACGCTTTTGCTTCCTACATTTGCTATAAAAAGCGATAAAGAAGGGAACTACGTTATAGTAAAAGATGGTGAAAATATCAGAAAAGCAAGAGTTAAAACTGGTATAAGCAGTAGTATAGATATACAAATTTTAAGCGGTGTAAATGAGGGCGATGAGGTTATCACTTCTCAAATAAGCCAAAACGATCTAAAAGATCGTATAAATTCGTCTAGAGCAAAGATGAGAATATGATAAAACTCCAAAACATAAAAAAGAAATTTATCACCGGTGGCGTAGAAACTGAGGTTTTAAAAGGGATAAATTTGTCTATTAATAGGGGTGAGTTCGTAGCTATCATAGGTCAATCAGGTAGCGGAAAATCCACTCTTATGAATATACTTGGGTGCCTTGATACTCCAAGTAGTGGAAAATATCTGCTTGAGGATCAAGATATAAGTAAATTTGATAGGGACGCGCTATCAAATTTAAGGCTAAAGACGTTTGGTTTTATATTTCAGCGTTATAATCTTCTAAACTCAAACGATGTAAAAAACAATGTCGCGCTTCCTGGTGTTTATGCTGGTGTGGGTAAAAAAGATAGGTTAAATTTTGCAAAAGAGCTTCTTTCAAAACTTGGCTTAGAGAGTAAATTTGATACATACCCAAATCAGCTAAGCGGTGGGCAGCAACAAAGAGTCAGTATAGCAAGAGCTCTTATGAATGGCGGAGATATCTTGCTTTGTGATGAGCCAACTGGAGCTCTTGATAGCACAAGTGGCGTAATGGTTATGGAGATCTTAAAGGATCTGCATAAGAGCGGACATACTATCATAGTAGTAACTCACGATAAAGATATAGCGTCTTGGGCTGATAGGATCATAGAGATAAAAGACGGCAATATTTTGAGCGACAACAAAAAGCAAAATAATATATATGAATTTAAAAAAGTTTCAGAAGGTATAAAAAAAGGGTTTAAAGCTTCGTTAGATAGGTTTTTAGAGAGTTTTAGTATGTCTGTTGGTGCTATAAAAGCACATAAACTTAGATCTTTTCTTACTATGCTTGGTATCATTATCGGTATAGCTTCTGTTGTTTGCGTGGTTGCTTTAGCAAAAGGATCTCAAGAAAAGATTCTAAACGAGATAAATAAAGTCGGCACTAGTACTATTATGCTAAATCCTGGAAAAGCACCAGGCGATCCAAATAGAAATAAAATAAAAAAATTTACGCTTGATGATGCGGAGTTACTTTCCAAACTTGAGTTTGTGGATTACGCTACTCCTACTGTTTCACAATCAGGCTTACTTGTGTATGCAAATCAAAATGCAAACGCAAATTTAAGAGCTGGAAGTGAAAATTATCTAAAGATCACCGGTGTAAAGGTCGTTTTGGGTAGAGATTTTAGTAGTGATGATATAAAAAACTCAGAGTCGGTGATCATCATAGATACCGATGTAAAGTCTTCGTTTTTTGGTCAAAATGATCCCATAGGTAAAACTATACTTTTTAATAAAAAACCTTTTAAAATCATCGGTGTAGCAAAAAAAGACGAAGGGGCTTTTGGTAGTGAGAATTTGACAGTTTATATGCCTTATAGCACGGCGGTCAATAAAATAACAGGCGATAGAAACCTAAGATCCATAACGGTTAAACTCAAAAGCAATGTAAATGCTCAGCTTGCCGAAAGCACCATAAAAGAAGTGATGAGCGTAAAACGCGGAGATAGCGATTTTTACACAAGGAATTCAGATACAATAATGCAAACCATAAAAAGCACTACAGATGCGATGAGCTTGCTGATATCTGGTATAGCTCTCATCTCGCTTATGGTCGGCGGAATAGGCGTTATGAATATCATGCTAGTTAGTGTTTTTGAGAGAACCAAAGAGATAGGCATCAGAATGGCCATAGGTGCAAAAAGTAAAGATATAATGATACAATTTCTTATAGAAGCTATACTTCTTTGTGCTATAGGCGGTGCTATAGGCGTGGGACTTGCCTATCTTATAGGATATCTTTTCAATATGTTCGGTGCTAGTTTCAAGATGATATTTAGCACAACTTCAATATTTATAGCTTTGGGGGTTTCTAGCCTTATTGGTATAATATTTGGCTATATGCCAGCACGTAATGCAGCTAAGCTCAATCCAATAGATGCATTATCAAGGGAGTAAATTTGAAAAATATAATATACATTTTTATAGGACTTTTGTTTGTCGGTTGTGCTTCAAAAAACATAGATTATAAAGTCAAAGAAGTGAGTTTTTATACTCCGACTTGGTATCTGGATTTTAATCAAACAGTGCTAAATAGACTGATAGATACTGCTTTAAAAAATAATGAAGATATAAATATCGCAGTTCTTAGTTTAAGACAAGCTATGCTAAAAGCAGGTGTTGCTAAAGCTGATTTTTTTCCAACTCCTAGCGCAAATGCAAAAGCAAGCACGTCAAGAGATATAAGCAAAGATAACGACTGGAAAAATGGTTTTTCGAGCGATTTTTCGCTTAGTTATGAGCTAGATATCTACGGCAAGATCTTTGACAATTTTGAGAGTTTAAGCTGGGATGCGGCTAGTAGTAATCTAAATTTAGCAAATTTAAAGCTGACTATCATAAATTCTATCACCGATACGTATTTTAATATACTTTACATAAACGACGCTATAAGAAATCTTAAGCAAAATTTGGTAAATTTAAATGAGCTAGATAGACTTGTCATCACGAAATACGAACTCGGTAAAGAGGAAATTTTGAGCGTTAGGCAGAGTAAACAAAATCTTTTAGATCTACAAAATAGCCTTCTAACTCAGCAAAAGAATTTGCAAACAAGCTATGAAGTCCTAAAGAATTTAACTAGAAGCGATATAAGCTTAGATGATCTTAGTTTAAGTGGTGTAGAGTTAAGAGATATAAGTCTTGATATCAAATTTGACACTTTGAAAAATCGTCCAGATATAAATGAAGCGATATCGTCTTTAAACGCCGGTTTTTACTCATACAAAGTTGCTCAAAAAGATCTATATCCTAGTATAAATATAGGAGCTAGCTTAAGCGATAGCGATGATAAATTTAGCGATAGTTTTGGATTTAATATAATAGGTGGAAATTTAAGTATAAAGCTACCATTTTTAGACTATGCAAGACTTAGTAAGCAAGTAAAAATCTCTGAAGCCGAGTTTGAAAAGCGAGTTTTGACTTATGAAAAAACGTTATCAAATGCGACAAATGAAGTCATAAAATACAAACTATACTATGATATCGACAAACAAAGCTATGAGAATTTGCTTTCTATAGTAGAGCAAAGAGTGATGATAGTAGGTATCTATGAGTCAAAATACGCGCTTGGAAAAGCTCAGTTAAAAGATCTTTTAGAAGCTAAAAATTTACTTATAAGTGCACAAAAATCACTGTTAAATCAAAAATATAGATTATTAAACGACGAGATAGGTTACTACAAAGCCATAGCGTGGTGATAAATGAAAGCAAAAACACAAATTCTAGCATTTGTTATGTTTTGTGTTTTTGCTTTTTTATGTAATGTCTGTTATGAATTTTTTAAATTCAGACAATTTACGCAAAAATCACATCAATTTTTAAACGTTAAAGTAGAGCAAAGCTATACAAAAGAGGGTAAAAATGCTAAGACGTATAATGTTTTAAGATTAAACGCTGGAGAGTTTAGCTTTTACACTACTTTAAAAGGTAGTCAGATAGATATCGCAGATAAAAAGTATCTAAAAGTCGGCGTTCTAACTAAGAATTTGGATTTTGTAAATTACATAAAGCATACGTTTTATCTTCCAAATTTCAAAATCGCGCCTATAGATAAAGAGCCGAATTTAAAAGATAAATTAGTAGATTTTATAGCGTATCAGCACGAAATTCCAAAGCTAAAAGAGCTTTATTCTGCTCTATTTTTTGCAACTGCTATAAGTAAAGAGCTTAGGACAAATGTCACTAACTGGGGTGTGGCTCATATCATCTCTATTAGTGGATTTCATTTGGGATTACTTTTTGGATTTTTGTTTTTTATGTTAAAACCTCTGTATAAAATAGCTCAAAACAACCATTTTCCATATAGAAATGCAAATTTCGATATAACTTTTGCTATTTTGGTATTGATGTTTGGCTATCTTTGGTTGCTTGATTTTACGCCTAGTTTTTTACGTTCGCTTATTATGGCTTGTATCTGCTTTATTTTACTTAGCTTTGGACTTAAAGTTTTTAATTTTACGAATTTATTTCTTACTATAGTTATTGCTCTTAGTTTTAGTCCGTCTTTGATTTTTTCTATTGGATTTTATTTTTCTTGTTTGGGAGTATTTTTTATATTTTTATATATTCATCATTTTGGCGATAAAAAAGATCTTACAAGTAAAACAAAAATAGCTCTGCACGCTCTTTATTTGGAGATATTCGTATTTAGCGCTATGAACATTCCTGTTTATTATTTTTTTAGCTCTGCTAGTTTTTATCAGCTTAGCGTTATACCTTTAGGATATATTTTCGTTGTTTTTTATCCTGTGAGTATAATTTTGCATATTTTTGGATATGGAGGCTTACTAGACGAATATATGCTTAGTTTTTTAAATTTAGCTTATGAACAGACTAAAATAGAGGTGCCGACTTGGCTTTTTATATGTTTTAACGTCTCTTTGTTATTTTCTATTAAATTTAAAAAACTTGCTTTGCTAGTAGCGTTTGTCGGTATGGCTTTGTTTATGATCCCTTTAACGCTAGCTAGCTTTTGAGATTCGTAAATTTAAAAATATTTAGACTATTTTTATACTCATATTCTAGTTTAAATCCATGAGATCTTAGTATGTTATCTACTATATAAAGTCCTAATCCAAAGCTTTTTTTAGCATTGCTTCCTTGCGTAAATGGCTCTGTATAGTATTCAAGATTTTGCTCTAATTTGTCTGCGTTTGTGATGAATTTGACTGAGTCTTCATTTACGGTGATGATGATATGCTTGTCGTTTGAGTATTTTATACCGTTATCTATCATATTTTTAAAAGCTACACTCATAAGCTTAAAGTCTGCGTTTATATTTAGATCATTGATCACGTTTATGGTTACAAGCTCTTTTTCTATCATCGCTAGATCTATGGCTTCGTCGATTATATCTATGACTTTGCAAGGTTTTGCGTTTTCTACTTCCAGTCTTGAAGTCGCTCTTTCGACTGCTGCGAATTCGTTTATCAGACTTTCTAATCTTTCAAAAACGTTTATTAGTCTTTCTTGATTTTTATTTTTTTCTATCATTTCGGCTGCGATTCTGCCTTTTGTGATAGGAGTTTTGAGTTCGTGCATTATGTTTCTAAGAAATAGCTGACGTGAATGGTTGAGTGATTTTATCTGGCCGACTGCGTTGTAAAATGCGTCTGCTACTTCTGAAATTTCATCATTTCCGGTACTAACGTTTTTGATATCTAAATTTCCTGTTGCAAATTTATCTATCTGTCTTTTTAGTTTTCTAAGCGGTTTTATCTTGCGTATGATAAATACGTACGTCATAAGCAGTATAAAAAATACCAAACCAAATATAAATTTGATGATATCGTACCGATAAGGCTGATAATCTTTATCTTCTAAAAGTAAAGTAGTGCCTTTATGAACTATCTTTAAATAATGCCTTTTTTGATATAGCAAAATAGCGCTGGAGCCTATATCTGCGGTTATTTCCTCTATTGTAGTTGAACCGTTTAAGATAGCGTCTTTTATGTCTTTGTCCTCTATGCGAGGCATATTTAAATTTTGTGTTTGCTGTAGGTATTCTTCTTTATTTATGAGATCATTCATATGTAAAAGAGTCGCTCTAGCTACTACAGAATACTTTGTGTTTAGCTCTCTTGTGTAGTTTTGTTTGTCATAGTCCATAAGCCAAAGAAAAGCTAAAAATATACTTGTAGTTGCAATGATAAATATAAGAGTTATCGTATAAAATATGGAAGAAAATTTCATTGAACTAGCTTATATCCGACACCGCGTATAGCATGTATGTATTTTGGATCTTTGGGGTTTTCTCCTAGTTTTGTCCTGATGCGTCCTATGATGACGTCTATGCTTTTGTTTGTGCTTTCTTCATTTATAGAGTTGCAGTTATAGATGAGCTCTTCTCTGCTTATAGCTCCACCTTCTTTTTTGATGAGGTATCTTAGTATGTCGTACTCAGCGACTGTTAAATTTAAAGGTGTATCTTTTAGCGTTATAGTATGTTTAAAATCATCACAGACTAGATCTTTTTTTTGTAAGTTTTGCTCAGCTTGCGTTATGTTTTGTCTTCTTAGATGGCTTTTTATACGTGCTAATAACTCACCTGGATTATATGGTTTTGGTAGATAATCGTCCGCTCCTAGCTCAAAAGCATTTACCTTATCGCTTAGATCGTGTCTTGCGCTTGAGATGATGATAGGAATATTGTGTTTTTTTCTTATCTCTTTGCATACTTCTAGTCCGTCCATTCCAGGCAGACTCAGATCAAGTATGACAAGATCGAATTTATTTGTATTTAACGTAGAAAGTCCAAGATAAGGATCGTCGTTTGTCGTGATTTTTATATCAAATTGTTCTAAGTACTCTGTTAGTATCTCGGCTAGTTCTAGATCATCTTCTATCATCAAGATATTTATCATTTAAAACCTTTTTTATTTTTTGTAATTATAACAAAAAAAGAGTTATAGGATAGCCCATAAGGGCTATAGCTTTTGGGATTATTTCAAGACTAGTCCCATCAAAACACCTTTTCTGTTGATCCAAATCATAAGCTTACTGTTTTGATTTTTACTTGATTTTATCTCTTTTATATAATCATCAACACTATTTATGATCTTTTGATTTATCTGAACGATGATATCTCCTGGCTCAAAACCAGCGATCGAAGCACTTGAGTCTTCTTTAACATCGGTTATAAGTACGCCTTTTATATCGCCTGGAATTTGGTTTTTATATCTAACTTCATCAGTGATATTTTGCAAGCTTAGACCGTTGTCAAAGTATGTATCTTTTTTAGATATATCTCCTGATTCCATATTTATGAGTTTTAAATTTACCGTTGAGATTTGGTTTGCTCTTTCGTAAGTTATCGAAATAGTTTTATTTGGTGATAGTGATCCTACTAGATTTTTAAGATCATTTGCATTTTTTATATCTTGATTATCTACTTTGATGATCAGATCACCCCTTTTTAGTCCTGCTAATTCTGCTGGTTTATCTTTTTCGACATTTGTTATAAGAGCGCCTTCTTTGTTTTTATATAATTCTTTTTGATCATCTGTTAAATTTGAGATCATAACTCCTATATATCCACGCGTGATCTTTCCATCGGTTATTAATTTTTGCGCTATTGTTTTTACCATATTTGATGGGATCGCAAAGCCTATACCGTTGTTTCCGCCGCTTCTACTAAGAATGGCAGAGTTTATGCCTACAAGCGCTCCTCTACTATCTACTAAAGCTCCTCCGCTATTGCCTGGATTTATACTAGCATCGGTTTGGATAAAGTCTTCATACTGATTTAATCCGATATTATCTTTATTTAGTCCAGAAATAATACCGCTTGTTATACTTCCTCCTACTCCAAATGGATTTCCTATAGCAAATACAAGGTCTCCTTCAAGAAGTTTTGAGCTATCAGCAAAACTGATAGCTTGGAAATTCTTTGCATCTACTTTTACTATGGCAAGGTCTGTTTTTGGATCTACTCCGATGATCTTGGCCTTATACTCTTTTGAGCTGTCTAATAGCGTGACTATGATCTCATCGGCGTCTTCTACAACGTGATAATTTGTAACTATATATCCATCGCTTGATATAATAACACCAGAACCTAAAGAGCTTGTTTTTTGACTTTTTTCTTTTGGTATATTAAAACGAAATCCGAAAAATTCTTGGAAAAAAGGGTCGTCCATCAGGCTATTTATATTATGCTTTACTTTTACGGTTTTTGAAGTAGATATATTTACTACTGATTTTTTGGCTTTTACTATGGAGCTATGATACGATAAAACAGTGTTTTGATCGCTGCTTGGATTTACTCTTGTGTAGTTTTGGCTAGCATCGCTAAAACTGATATTTGCCGCCATAAGGCTTGAGGCTGCAATGATAGAAATAATGGTTAGTTTTTTCATACGATATCCTTATTTAAATTTTTTGTAATTATAATATTTGGCTATAAATGCAAATTTAATATTTTTTTCTCAAATGTAAATAAAAAAATAGCTTAAAGTTGATTGACATACACTAAAGTATTATGCTATAATCAGTATAAAAAAATATAAGTGAGGTAATATTATGAGCAATAGCTTATATGAAACACTCGGAGTTGATAAAAACGCAAGTAGTGATGAAATAAAAAAAGCATATAGAAAATTAGCTAGAAAATATCACCCAGATATCAATAAAGATCCGGGTGCGGAAGATAAATTTAAAGAGATAAACGCAGCCTATGAGATACTAAGCGATGATGAGAAACGCACTCAGTACGATACCTATGGCGACAATATGTTTGGTGGGCAAAGCTTCCATGATTTTGCAAATGCTCAAGGCGGAGCAGATATCAATGATATCTTAAGAAATATTTTTGGTGGAGGCGGAGGTTTTGGTGGATTTAGCGGTGGTTTTAGTAGTCGCGGTTTTGGTGGATTTAGTGATGGATTTGAGCCAAATTTAGATATAAATACAAAGATCACTATACCATTTAGCGCTGCTGTAAATGGCGGAGAGTATACTATAAATATATCTGGAGAAAGCGTAAAGATCAAAATTCCCGCTGGAGTAAATAGTGGTGAAAAGCTAAGAATTCGCTCAAAAGGAAAAAGCCTAAATGGAAGAAGAGGAGACGCTATTTTAAATTTAGAAGTTAGCGGGGATGATACTTATAAAAGAGATGGCGACGACTTGTATAAAACCGTAGATGTTCCTCTAAAAACTGCGCTTTTTGGTGGTAAAATAGAAGTTTCTACCTTTAAAAAAGACGTAAGTATAAAAATATCCCCTAATACAAAAAACGGTCAAAAGATAAGACTTAAAGGATATGGCGTACAAAATAGAAAAAGTGGAATTTACGGAGATATGTATCTAAGCGTAAATGTGATCCTTCCAAATGTTGATATGTTGGATAAAGATCTTGCTAAAATGATGCAAGATAGATTATAAAAGGTAGATTATGAAAAGTTATGAAGAGCCGGTTTATTTGATAAGTGTTGTTGCTAAAGTTTTAAGTATTCATCCTCAAACATTAAGGCAGTACGAGAGAGAAGGTCTTGTAGAGCCTTCTCGTACCGGCGGTAAAATGAGATTGTATAGTGAAAAAGATCTTGATAGGATAAAAATGATCCTTAGGCTTACTAGGGATTTGGGCGTAAATTTGGCCGGAGTAGATGTCATACTTAGGCTAAAAGAACAGATAGAAGAGTATGAAAGCACTATAGACGAACTAAAACTAAGTATGGAACAAATGAGTAAAAATGACACTAAAAGATCTCTAGTGAAACGAAAAAATAGCTACGATTTGATATTTTTAAATGACAAAAAGTAGATGATATGGATGGTTTTTTAGAGTTATTTTTAGTAGCTACGGCGTGCGCTGTTGTTTTAAATGTCGTATTCAAACGCTATGAGATGCCTACCATAATAGGCTATATTATCACCGGAATTTTTATAGCAAAAATATTTGGACTTACATATGATACTAAGATAACGCATATTGCTGAGTTTGGTATAGTATTTTTGATGTTTACTATAGGGCTTGAGTTTAGTTTTAAGCATCTTATGACTATGAAAATAGATGTTTTTTTAAATGGACTACTTCAAGTTTTTATCACGGGAACTATATTTTCTATATTTTTACAATATACGTTTGACATAGGACAAAAGACTGCCATAATCATAGGTTTTGCGTTGTCTCTTAGCTCCACAGCTATAGTTTTAAAGACGCTAAATGATAATGGCGATATAACTCAAATTTATGGTAGAAAAGCTCTTGGGATACTTCTTTTTCAAGATATAGCAGTTATTCCTCTTTTGCTTATGATAGATATATTTAGCTCAAAAGCTAGCTCTGTTGATGATCTTGTCATCACTACTTTGACTAGTGCTGCTATCCTTCTTGTACTGCTTTATTTTATAGGAAAATATATTTTTAATATGGTCTTATACTTTGTCGTAAAGACAAACTCACAAGAGATCTTTATAACGACTATATTATTTACAGTTATCGGAGCTAGTTTTTTAGCTCATTATTTTGGTTTTAGTTATTCTTTGGGTGCGTTTATAGCCGGTATGCTTATAGCAGAAACCCAGTATAAACATCAGATAGAAGCCGATCTTATACCTTTTAGAGATCTTCTTCTTGGATTTTTCTTTATTACTGTTGGAATGCAGATAGATTTTGGGATAATTCTCAAAAATTTATTTGTAGTGGTAATGCTATTGCTAAACGTGATGATAGTAAAGATCATAGTTGTTTATGGTATTTTACTTATACGATTTAAAAAAAGAGTCGCTATAAAAACTGCTCTTAGTGTATGTCAGATAGGTGAGTTTGCTTTAGCTATATTTGCTCTTTTAAATTCAAACAATATGCTCGACATAGAAACGACTCAGGTCTTAACGGCGGTCGTTGTTTTATCTATGATAATCACTCCGTTTATATTAAAAAATATAGGAAAAATAGCCGATCAGCTAGAAACTACAGAAGATACTCCAGAGCCGCAAAAGATAAAAATCGATCCTTTGAGCGAACATTTTATAGTTTGTGGTTATGGAAGGCTTGGACAAGAAGTAGTAAATAGACTAAAACAGCAAGGTCTTCCGTATCTTGTTTTAGAAAGCGATCTTAGTTTAGTTCAGCTAGGTAGAAGCCGCAATGAAAATGTCTTTTACGGAAATGCAACTCAAAAAGTTACGTTAGAACAAGCCTTTATACAAACTTGCGCTGCTGTTATCATAACAGTAAGCAATGAGCAAAAACTAGAAATGATAGCAAATGCGATAAAAAATATAGGATATAATGTAAATACTGTCATAAGATTTACCGGCGTGGAAGAGAAAAAATTATATTCAAATTTCGGACAGAATTTCCACTTGATAAGGGAAGAAAGAGCAGTAGCTAGAGTCTTGATACATGAAGCTCTTCAATGCAGACTAGATAATAACGACGATAATATTTAAATTTAAAAGGATATTCTATGGATCAAACACTCATGCTTTTTGGAATACTATTTTTACTTAGCATTATATTTAGTAAGATTTCAGATAAGTATGGCGTCCCTGTTCTTTTAATGTTTCTAGCCATAGGAATGCTAGCTGGAAGCGATGGAATATTTGGACTTGAGTTTGATAATGCCAAAATAGCAGGAGACGTGGGAACTATAGCTCTTGTTTATATACTCTTTGCGGGTGGATTTAACACCGGATTTAAAGAGCTTCAACCAGTACTTAAAACAGGCATCGTTCTTTCTACTTTAGGAGTAGTTATTTCGGCTGTTGTTACTGGTATTTTTGCTTATTATATTATGAACTTTAGCATATTAGAATCCTTGCTTTTTGGAGCTATCATTAGCTCTACTGACGCTGCTGCTGTGTTTGCTATAATGAAAACTACGAAATTAAAAAATAATCTATCATATTTGCTTGAATTTGAAAGCGGTAGCAATGACCCAGCGGCTATATTTTTGACGGTGACTATTTTGGGACTTGTAACTGCAACCGCGCTTCCAGATACATTTACGCTTATAAAAGATTTTAGTCTTGAGTTCATCTTTGGAGGACTTATGGGGTACGCTTTTGGCTCTATGATCCCTAGTTTGATGAATAAAATAAAGCTTGGATACTGGGGATTGTATCCGGTTTTGCTGATTTCTATAGTAGCAATTTTGTTTGGTTTAACTGAAAAAATAGGCGGAAACGGTTATATAGCCGTTTATGTAGCAGGAATATTTGCAAATAAAAGAGAGTTTTTGTATAAGAAAAATTTAGTTGGATTTTTCGAAGGTATTGCTTGGATGATGCAGATATTTATATTCCTTACTTTAGGACTTTTGGTATTTCCAAGTGAACTCCCAAAAGTAGCGTTTTTAAGTTTTATGATGGCAGTTGTTATAATGTTTATCGCTAGACCTATAAGCGTATTTATATCTACTATGTTTTCAAAATATACCAATAAAGAAAAGCTATTTATATCTTGGGTTGGGCTTCGTGGCGTAGTTCCTATCATACTTGCTACTTATCCGCTCTCTGCTGGAGTCCAAAACGCTCAGATCATATTTAATACAGTATTTTTCATAGCTATCATATCTGTTCTTGCTCAAGGTATTACTTTAAATAAAGTTGCGAAATATTTCGGTGTTATCGACGAAAAGAAAAAGTTTATAGGTGCTATGACAAGCGTTCCTATACGTTATAGCGGTATAAGACAGTTTTGCATCGGTCAAGATTCAAAGATTATCGGTAAAAATTTGAGCGAGCTTGAGTTGCCTGATTATTTTTTGATACTTTTATCTAAAAGAAATGATGAATACATAAAAGTAAGCGGTTCGTTTGAATTTAGGGAAAACGACTTGCTTTTGATACTTTGCGAGGATGAACAAAAATATCAAAAAACCCTAGAAGTTTATGAATTTTGATTTTTATCATAATGTCAGCTTATCTGATGTAAAATCGGCAATTTAAATTTAAAGGCTGGTTATGGAATTTGAGCTTTGGCATTATGGATTACTGTTTTTTGTAGCATTTTTTAGCGGTTTTGTTGATGCTGTCGCAGGAGGAGGCGGACTTATCACGGTTCCAGCTCTTTTATCTGTGGGTCTGCCTGAGCATATTGCACTTGCCACAAATAAACTACAAAGCACATTTGGAAGTTTTACAGCTACTGTAAATTTTAGTCTAAAAGGGTTGATAGATTATAAAGAGCTTTTTGCAGGTATAATTTTTACTTTTATAGGCGCTGTTTTAGGTACTACTTTTGTGCTAGTCATAGACGCAAAAATACTTAGTTATCTTATACCGGTGTTTTTGGTTTTGATTTTTGTTTATACTATTTTGAGTCCAAAGATCGGCGAAGAAGATAGAGCTGCAAAACTAAGTCCTAAGGTCTTTTATATAGCTTTTGGCTTAATACTTGGATTTTACGATGGATTTTTTGGACCAGGAACTGGATCTTTTTGGATGTTTGCTATGGTTGCTTTACTAGGAATACATATGAAAAAAGCCGTCGCTCATACGAAGGCCTTAAACTTTATATCAAATGTTGTTTCTCTGGGCGTTTTTATAGCTGGTGGACAGATACTTTGGATACTAGGTACAGTTATGGGTTTTGGGCAAGTTTTAGGGGCGTATTTTGGTTCAAAAATGGTTATTAAAAAAGAGGTTAAATTTATAAGAACTATATTTTTGATAGTCGTTGCTTGCACTATCTTAAAGCTTGTTTATGATTTGTTATTTAAGTAGATAATTTTACTTAGATTTAATCTAATTAAGGGTATAATCGCAAGAAAATTTCAAACAAGGTTGTTTAATGAAAGAACTCTTTTTGTTTTCAAATATGATTGTAGATAGCCACGCATTTACATATCTTTTTCATCTTATTTTAGTAGCTATCATTGTTTTGATCGTCGCAAAATTAGCTACAAGATCTATGCAACTAGTTCCAAGAGGCACTCAAAATTTACTAGAAGCTTATCTTGAGGGTATAGTATCTATGGGACGTGATGTTATGGGTAATGATGAGCTTGCTAGAAAATATCTTCCACTTGTTGCTACGATAGGTCTTATCGTTCTTACAAGTAATGTTATAGGTATCATTCCTGGATTTGAAGCACCTAGCTCAAGTCTAAATTTAACTCTTTGTTTGGCACTCTGCGTATTTTTATATTATAATTTTGAGGGTATCAGAACCCAAGGAGTTATCAAATATTTCACTCATTTTATGGGACCAAATAAAATTCTAGCTCCACTTATGTTTCCTATAGAGATAGTTTCTCATTTATCACGTATCGTTTCATTGTCATTTCGTCTTTTTGGAAATATCAAGGGTGATGATTTGTTTTTGATGGTTGTTCTAAGCCTTGCTCCATGGGTAGCTCCGCTTCCTGCATTTGCTTTGCTTACATTTATGGCTCTTTTACAAACGTTTATATTTATGATTCTTACTTATGTTTATCTTGCTGGTGCTGTTGTAGTCAGTGAAGAACACTAAGAGTTTGATATCTTTTGTTAGATATCTGCTTCATTTTATGATAGGCGCATCTTGGGCGATCACCGTCCTTGGTGCTGTTTTTGTGAGTTTTAAATTTTATTTTGTAGCTTCGTGGATCACTTTTTTGATTGGAGCTTCCATAGGGCTTTTTTTACTTCTTCTTTTTTATACCATTCTTTATATTTTTGAGTTAAATGTTAAGTTACGCAATAACAGATCCTAAGCTATATCCAAATTTAAAAGATAGTTTTTTTAAATTTAAAAGACTTAAAACAGCTGATTTTATACTTTTTAGAGATAAAATTTATAACGATTATGCGAAAAAAGCTGAAATTTTTATGAGTTTAAAACCAAATTTTAAGGCTAAATTTATAATACATAATGATATAAACCTAGCATTAAATTTAAACGCCGACGGTATCCATTTTAGCTCAAATTTGATAGTAAATTTAAAAAATGTTCCACAGAATTTAATCAAATTCGCCAGTACGCACAATGAAAAAGAGATAGAAGACGCTATAAAATTCGGCGCTGATTTTATAACTTTTAGCCCTATATTTTCTACTCCAAACAAAGGCGAACCAGTCGGTATAGAAACCCTAAGAAAAATTGTTTTAAATTCATCAATTAAAGTATTTGGACTTGGCGGTATAGTCACTAAAGAGCATATAAAAATGGTGGAGTTGACAAAAGCCACTGGATTTGCATCTATCAGATATTTTGCTAATTAAAAATTCAATAAATTTATGATAAAATCACACAAATATAGATAATAAAAAAGGTAATTTTATGTTCGAAACTGTTATAGGTTTAGAGGTGCATTGCCAACTAAACACGAAAACAAAGATATTTTGCGGTTGTAGCACTAGCTTTGGCGATGAACCAAACACTCACGTATGCCCGACTTGTCTAGCACTTCCTGGAGCGCTTCCAGTGCTAAATAAAGAGGCCGTAAAAAAAGCTATTAGCTTTGGTAGAGCCATAAACGCGACTGTAAATAAAAAAAGCGTATTTGATAGAAAAAACTATTTCTATCCAGATCTTCCAAAAGCATATCAAATTTCACAATTTACCATTCCTATCGTTGAAAAAGGTGAACTTTTCATAAAAGTAGGTGGTGAAACAAAAAGAATAGGCGTAACAAGAGCGCACCTTGAAGAAGACGCTGGTAAAAATAACCACGAAGCAAATAAAAGCCTAGTAGATCTAAACCGCGCAGGAACTCCTCTTCTTGAGATAGTAAGCGAACCAGATCTTAGAAGCAGTGACGAAGCAGTGGCGTATCTCAAAAAACTTCATAGTATACTTAGGTTTTTAAATATCAGCGACGCAAATATGCAAGAGGGCTCATTCCGCTGCGATGTAAATGTCAGCATACGCCCAAAAGGCGATGAAAAGCTTTATACAAGAGTAGAGATAAAAAACCTAAATTCATTTAAATTTATTCAAAAAGCTATAGAATACGAAGTAGAGCGTCAAATAGCGGCCTGGGAAGATGGCAAATACGACGAAGAAGTTTATCAAGAAACAAGGCTTTTTGATACAAATAAGCTTGTTACAAAGTCAATGAGAAGTAAAGAAGATAGCGCAGAGTATCGTTATTTCCCAGATCCTGACTTGCTTCCTGTTATAATACCTGATGAGATGATGGAAGAAGCTAGTGTGCTTCCTGAACTTCCTGATGAGAAAAAAGCTAGATATGTCCGTGAGCTTGACATAAAAGAGAGTGATGCTGAAGTCATCATAAGTAGTTATGAAATGGCTAGATATTTTGAAGATCTCATAGAAGCAAAAAACTCACCAAAACTTGCCGTTACTTGGCTTTGCGTGGAGCTTTTAGGACGTCTTAAAAACGGGGTTACTATAGAAACAAGCCCTGTTAATAGCAAAAAACTTTCAAATTTAATAAGTCTTATAGAAGATGGAACTATCAGTCAAAAAGCTGCAAAAGACGTGCTTGATTATGTTATGGAACACGATGAAGATGTTGGTAGTGTTATAGAAAAACTTGGTCTTAAGCAAGTTAGCGATGACTCGGCGATCTTAGCTATCATTGATAGCGTTTTAGATACAAATAGAGATAAAGTGGTTGAGTTTAAAAGCGGAAAAGATAAACTTTTTGGATTTTTTGTGGGTCAGGTTATGAAAGAAGGAAAAGGCGCATTTAACCCGAGTAAGGTAAATGATCTGCTAAAATCAAAGTTGTAATATGAAAATAGCAATAATAGGAGCTGGAAAATGGGGAGAAGCGCTATTTAACGCTCTAAGTCAGAACAATGAGTGTGTCATAAGCTCAAGAACTAAGCGGAATATTTCAAATTTTGTTAGTATAGAAGATGCTTTTGAGTATGAGTATATCGTATTTGCGTTAGCTACTCAAAAGATCAGAGAGTTTCTAAGCTTACATTTTAAAGATAGAGATCAGAAGTTTCTTATTGCTTCAAAAGGCATAGAAACTAGTAGTGGTAAATTTATAGACGAGATATTTGGCGAATTTGCATCGCCTTTGAATTTAGCGTTTTTGAGCGGTCCGAGTTTTGCTAGTGAGGTAAAACAGAAGTTGCCGTGTGCTTTGGTGATCAGCAGTCATAATGAAAATTTGGCAAAAACTTGGGCGGGTGTGTTTCCAAATTTTATCAAAACATATATAAGTGGCGATGTCATAGGTAGTGAAATTTGTGGAGCGTACAAAAATGTTATCGCGATCGCGAGCGGAATCTGCGATGGCTTGAGCCTAGGAAATAATGCAAGAGCGAGTTTGATCTCACGTGGACTTGTAGAGATAACCAGATTTGGTTCGTATTTTGGTGCTAAAAATGAGACGTTTTTAGGGCTTAGTGGGGCAGGAGATCTGTTTTTGACTGCTTCAAGTGAACTTTCAAGAAACTATAGAGTAGGGCTTGGGCTCGCAAAAGGAATGCCTCTTGATGAAATTCTAAAAGAGCTTGGAGAGGTCGCAGAGGGCGTGCCTACAGCTATGGCTATAACTAAAATCTCTAAGCAAAATTCTATCTACACTCCTATAGCAAATGAAGTTTGTGCTATGCTTGAGGGTAAAAACGTAAAAGAGTCATTGCGTGATTTGTTGAGAAAAAAATGAAGAAAATAATACTATTCTTTGCTGGTATTTGCTTATTATTTGGTGCTTCAAAAGATGAAGCTGAGCTAAAAAAAATGATCGGTCAAATGGTTATGGTGGGATTTAGCCACTCAAGTGCAAATGATAGCTGGACTGATCAGCTAGTACTTGACGCAAACCTTGGTCGGATAGGCGGGGTTATGCTTCTTTCTAGAAATATTAGCACCAAAAACGAACTTATCAAACTTACGAAAAAACTATCTTCGTCAAAAGCAAAGCACAAGCTTCTTATAGCGATTGATGAGGAGGGTGGGAAAATCAGTAGATTTATAAATAAAGATGGTTTTAAACATTTCCCATCAGCTTATGAAGTCGGTAGCAAGATGAATTTAAAAGAAGCAAACGCTATATATAAGGATATGGCAGATCAGCTAAAAAGTCTTGGTATAAATATGAACTTCGCCCCAGTAGTTGATGTTTATAATCCAAACTCATCTATAATAGGGCAAAAAGATAGAGCGTTTAGTAAAAATCCAGATGAAGTTATAGCATACAGTAGTGAGTTTATAAAAGCTTTTGATAAGGCAAACGTAAAAACCGTATTAAAGCATTTTCCAGGTCACGGAAATGCTATAAAAGACACTCATAAAGAAAAAACCGTTGTAGACAACTATGATTTTGAGGAATTAAAACCGTATTTTGAACTGATAAAGCGAGATGAGGCTGACTTCGTGATGGTAGCTCACGTATATGTACCAAAGCTAGATGATAAAAATCCGGCGGTTTTGTCAAAACATATAGTAAGTGATATCTTAAAAGATCGTTTTAAATTTAAAGGTGCGGTTATAAGTGATGATCTTCTTATGAAAGGTCTTGGCGAGCTTAGTATAGAACAAAAAGTAATAAAAGCGATAAATGCCGGAGTAGATATTGTCTTGGTTAGTGAATATTTTTTAAATAACTCAAATTCTATAAAGATAGTAAATGACGCAATACTAAATGCACTAAATAAAGGAAAGATAAGCAAAGAGCGTATAAAAGATGCTTATACAAGGATACTTAGATCAAAAAAAGGTTTATGAACTTAGCTTGTCAAACTCAGCTTTTAGATCTTCTTTTATCTTTTGGCTTATAGCTTCTGCATCTTTTAAATTCGAGATTACAAAGTCATCTACTTTGCTTAAAAAGCCAAATAGTTTTTCTTCCCAAATTTGCTTATTTCTATTTGTGTTCATAGTTTGTATGAATACCAGTTCTTTACTAAAATTTGCGATATTTTCTAGTAACTTGTCTTTATCTGAAATATCATTTATTTCGCCATTTTGAACTAATTCTTTGAGCCATGATAATTTTTGGTCTATAGCATTACAAAAGTCCGCGTAATAAGAAAAATCAGGATTTAGCTCCTCATTGTCTATTTTTTGCGTTACTTTTCCTAATTGTTGTTTTATAACTGCTCCTACGATAAGAACCGCTATAAGCATAAGTATAATGTCGCCTTGATTCATCTTTTTCTCCATATTCCATTTAAGCCGGCTAATGCCAGACTGATCCAAATAAGCATAAAACTTACTAGCTTGTAGTTATCAAGCGTTTCGTTATATAAAAAAACAGCAATCAAAAGGCTTAAAGTGGGGCTGATATATTGCAAAAAACCGATAGTTGATAGCCTTAAGTATTTTGTTGATGCATTAAATGTAAGCAATGGTAGTATAGTTACTATACCGCTTAAAAATAATAAAAGACCAGTTGCGCTAAAATCAAAATCACTTTTGTGATTAGATCCAAGATATGTCAAATATATCAGCGCTATCGGAAATAAAAGTAAGGTTTCTATAAATAATCCCTCAAAACTAGGAATGCTGACTTTTTTTCTAAGAAGTCCGTAAAATGCAAATGATAATGGCAAAATAAGAGATATAAAAGGTAGCGATCTAAGAGCGTAAATTTGAATGCAAATAGCGCAAAATACGATGAGAAGTGATATTTTTAATGCCAAATTTAGTTTTTCTTTTAATATTATAGCGCCAAGAAGTATGGATATAAGTGGATTTATGAAGTATCCAAGACTTGTTTCTATTATCTTATTTTGTTCTACGGCATATATAAATACACCCCAGTTTATAGCTATCAAAATCCCGGTTGCAAGTAGTAGAAGTGCTACTTTTTTTATGCGAAGCAGTCTTTTTACGTTTGATAATTTATGAATGCACTTTAAAAATAAAAATAGAAACAGAGCCGACCAAACTATCCTGTGAGCTAGTATTTCAGTAGGGCTAACGCTTCCAAGTAGTTTAAAATATACTGGAAATACACCCCACATAGCAAATGTAGATATACCAAAAAATAGTCCGGTTCGCGTTTTTTTATCCATCTTGATTTGCTATATTGCCTATAAATTTGAGAATTCTTCTGTTTTTTTGATTTGAGAAAAAATCATCTGGGTTTTCTATAGTGAGTATCTCGCCACTTTCTAAAAACATGATTTTACTAGCGACATTTTTTGCAAAACTAAGCTCGTGAGTTACTAGTATCATAGTTTGTTTTTCTTTAGCAAGAAGCTTTAGTGTATTTAAGACCTCTCCTACAAGCTCTTTATCTAGTGCGCTAGTTGGCTCATCAAGTAGTAAAATATCTGGTTTTAAAGCGACTGCCCTTATGATGGCTACTCGCTGCTGCTGTCCTCCGCTCAAAGAACTCGGATATAAGTTTATCTTATCTTCCAATCCTACTTTTTTAAGAAGTTCTAAAGCTAAATTTGCAGCTTCAAATTTATTCATTTTTTGAACTTGAATAAGACCTTCGGTTACATTTTCAAGAGCTGTTTTATGCGGAAAAAGATTGAAGGATTGAAATACCATACCCATTTTTCTGCGTAGTTTTAGCGTATCTGATCTGCTTATATGCTTGCTAAAATCGAGCTCTAAAGACTTATCGCAAAAGCTGATAATACCGCTATCTGGATTTTCTAGTAAATTTAAACATCTCAGCAGCGTAGTTTTGCCACTTCCGCTTGGACCTATTATGGCTAGGACGTCTCCTTTATCCACATGAAAATTTATATTTTTTAAAATTTGGTTTTCTTTTATTGATTTGTTTAAATTTGTTATATTTAGCATATTTCACCTATAAATGTTTACTGAATTTGATCTCAAGTTTTGTTTGTAAATAGCTTAAAAATATACATATTACCCAGTATATAAGCGCAGCCTCTGAGTATGTTAGCAAAAATTCGTAATTTTGACTAGCTATGGTTTGAGCCTCTCTAAATAGCTCGGTTACTAGTACGACTGAGGCTAATGAGCTATCTTTTACAAGAGCGATAAATGTATTTGATAGTGTTGGAAGTGCGATTTTAAACGCTTGAGGAGAGATGATCCTTATAAAGGTGTTTAAATGACTCATTCCTATGCTCCAGCCAGCTTCCCATTGGCTTTTAGGTACAGCTAAAATACTAGCTCTGATCGTCTCGCTTGCATAAGCTCCGATATTTAAACTAAAGGCGATAACGGAACTTATAAAAGGATTTAGTGTGACACCGATGTTTGGAAGACCATAAAATATGATAAATAGCTGAACTAAAAGAGGAGTGCCTCTAATGATAGATATGTAAAATCTACATACTATCTGTGATATTTGGATAATGAAGCTTTTCCCGGTATTTATACGGATCATAGCTACAATTACTGCGATAGATATACCGACAAAAAATGAGATAAGACTCAAAGGGATCGTATAAAAGACAGCCCCTTTGAGCATAGGAATAAATGACTCTAAGAGGTTATTCACTTACATCAACCCCAAAATATCGTTCGGAGATCTTTTTAAGTGTACCGTCTTTTTTCATACTTTCAAGAGCTAAGTTTATCTTATCTCTAGCATCTGTTAGCTCTTTTTTAAATAAAAATACGCTTCTAGTTCCATCTCCTGTTGTAAAAGCAATCTTAACGTTTTTATCATTTGTAGTTTTTAAGTAGTTTAAAATAGCAAGCTTGTCGTTCATGGTTCCATCTGCTCTTCCTTGGCTTACTGCTTTTAACGCCGGAGCTAGGTTGTCTACTAAAACGATTTGTGCGCCATTTGCGACTGCAGTATCGTAATATGCGCTTCCTATGGCTTGAGCTATTTTAGTACCATTTATATCTTTTAGCTCTTTGATATTTTCATTATCACTTCTGATAGCTACAGCCGCACTAGTAACTATATAAGGTATGCTAAGCGTATAAAGTTCAGCTCTTTTTGGATTGTTATCGCTGATCTGATTTGCTATCATATCAAAGCGACCGCTATTTAGCCCAGAAAATATAGCATCCCAGTTTGTTTCGAAAAACTCAGGTTTAAAACCAGCTCTTATCGCAGCTTCAGTGATGACATCTACGTCATAGCCTATTAGCTTTCCAGTTGTATCGTGGTATGTAAATGGAGCGTATGTGCCTTCGGTTCCTATTCTTAAAACTGTTTTATTATTGTCTTTTGTATCTGCGCTTTGGCATCCTGCAAAGATAAAAAGTGCAAATATCAAACCTAATATCTTTTTCATAACTATCCTTTAAATTTTTTCGTAATCATATCCAAAACGACTGAATATGTCAAGAATAAGTAGTATATATTTTATAAGTAAGATATATCGATATTTCTAAGTTATTTATTTAATAATATAGTTTTTTTATATTCTTTTATTTTTTATGTATGCTAGTATGTATTCTAAACCAGAGTAAAGAGTAAGTGCTACTGCTATCCACAGCAGTATATTTCCTCCCCACCATTGCATGATCAAAAATCCTATGGCTATCATTTGAAATATTGTTTTGACTTTTCCAGCTATAGATGCACTCACGTCGATATTTTCGCTAGCCATAACTACTCTAAAGCCTGTTATAAAAAACTCACGGATAAGTATAAGATAGATAGCCCATGCATTTGCACGGTCTATCATCATAAGACCTAAAAAAGCTGCCAAAGTTAGCATTTTATCGGCTAATGGATCTATTATGGCGCCTAATTTTGTTTTTTGATTCCAATTTCTAGCGATATATCCATCAAAAAAATCAGTAATGCTTGCCACTACGAAAATAAGAGCACAAAAATAGTTCAGCCAGCTTATAAGTGCTGTATTTGTTTTATTTTCTAACTCTAAAAGTAGAAAAAAAAGCAAAGGAGCAAGCAATATACGGATAAATGCTAATGAATTTGGAAGATTTAAACTCATTTGAATGTTGTACCGCCATCGATTATAAAGGTATGCCCTGTTACCCAGCTAGCTTTTGAACTACATAAAAATAGGCATGCTCCTGCAAGATCTGTTGGTTGTCCCATACGTCCTAGCGGGCTCAAGGCAGCTGTTGCGTTCCTGACTTCTTCATAGTTTGTGAAAGCTCTTAAAGCGTCTGTTTCTATAGGTCCACCGCTTACTACATTTACACGGATATTTTTATCTCCGAGCTCTGTTGCAGCGTATCTTGCCATAGCTTCTACGGCTGCTTTTGCGGTTCCATGACCGCTATAGTGTTCTATATAGACTAAATTTCCTGTCGAACTAAGGCTTATAACGCTTCCGCCGCCGACTTTTTCCATCCTTTTTGCCGCTTCTTGAGTTCCACAGACAAAAGCATTTACTGTTGCGGTAAAGATATTGTTGATACCACGAGGTTTTAATTTCATAAATTTAGTATATCCGCCTGCTACTGCACGACCTGAGATTATGGCGTTTGATATGAAAAAATCAACTCTATCAAAATCCTCATCTATTTGTAAAAATAGCTCTTTATAGCTTTCAGGTTCTAGTATATTTAAAGCGTAAGCTATAGCTTTGATACCAAATTTATTTTCAAGCTCTCTTGCTTGCTCTTCAGCCATTTCTTTATTTGAATTATACGTAAATGCTATATTTGCTCCAGCATTAGCAAATTCCAAAACTATAGCTCTGCCAATTCCCCTTGTTCCACCGCTTATTACTAGGGTTTTACCTTTAAACTCGTCATTATAACAACTCATTAAAATCCTTTTATATCATAACTTTTCATAATTTCTTCAATCTTTTTTAGATTAGCTGTGCTTGGGTTGCAAAGCGGAAGCCTGTACTCTAAAGTATCTATAAGACCAGCTATAAACATAGCGGCTTTTATAGGTATAGGATTACTTTCGCAAAACATTATTTTATTTATATTATAAAGCTTATCGTTTATCTCTTTTGCTTTTAAAAACTCATTATCAAGTGCGTAGTGAGTAAGTGCTGCAGTTTGATCTGGAAGTAGGTTTGAAGTAACTGATATGACGCCTTTTCCACCATTGCTTAAGATCGGATAGTTTATCGCATCTTCACCACTTAAAACATAAAGTTTAGGCTCGTGAGCTAGTAGATCAACGCATCTATCTATGCTTCCGCTCGCTTCTTTAACTCCATAAATATTTTCGCAGTCGTTAAATAGCTTTATGACCGTCTCTGGAAGTATATCGCACCCTGTGCGACCAGGAACATTGTATAGTAATACTGGAATATCAACTGAATTTGCTATAGCTTTATAGTGTAGATACAAGCCTTCTTGCGTAGGTTTGTTATAATACGGTGCTACTGAGAGTACGCCATCAGCTCCGTGATCTTGTGCAAATTTAGCAAGTCCGATCGCCTCATGAGTCGCGTTGCTACCAGCTCCTGCTAGAACTTTTACATTTGTGTTTTTGCAAGTATTTACGGCTATTTCGATGCAAACTCTGTGTTCATCATGAGTAAGAGTAGCGCTTTCTCCGGTAGTTCCTACTGGAACCACTGCATCTACGCCGTATTTTATCTGTCTTTTTATAAGTTTTTCATATCTTGCTTCGTCTAATTTTCCATTTTTAAATGGCGTTATGAGAGCTGTCATAGCTCCAAAAATGGCTGCTTTGCTCATTTTAAACCTTTCTTGAGTATTATTGTTGTTAAATTTTTGCTTACGAAATATCTATTTGCGATGTCTTTGATACTTTGTGAACTTAAAATTTCTGAAGCATTTTCAAGCTCGTAAAGCGGCTCTATGTCGCCTCTTGCTATGTAGCTACCGTATAAATTTGCTAGTTTGCTTGCGCTGGTTAGAGAATATACAAGATCCGATCTAAGTGAGTTTTTTATCTTAAATAACTCATCATCGCCTATTAGTTCTTGTTTTGTTTGCTCTATCAAATTTAAAAGCTCAATTTCAACTTTACTAGCGTCTATTTCAGGGTTGCAAACTGCTAGAAATACAAATAATCCCTCGTCTTTACAATCTATAGGATAGGCATAAATTTGATTTACCAAATTTAGCTCGTCCATAAGTTTTTTTTGTAAAATAGAGCTTTTTCCACTACTTAAATAATTGCTAAGAGCGCCAAGCTCTATTTGATCTTTATGATTAAAAGGTGGTATCTTATAAGCAAGACCTAGCATCTCTACATCGCTATCTTTATGTAAGATCACTTTTTTTTCGCCATTTTGATCTGGTTCTTTAAAGTAAAAATTTGGAATATCTTTTCTGTTTTTTATCTTAGAAAAATGTTTTATACCGTATTCAAAAGCCGTTTTTTCATCACAATCCCCAGTTATCATCAAAAAAGCATTTTTTGGCTGATAATAAGTCTGCCAAAACGCTTTTATATCTTCAATGTTCCAGTTTTCTATATCTCTAAAAAAGCCGATTGGAGTCCAGTGGTACGGATGATATATAAAGGCATTATTAAATAGCCTAAAATACATAAGCCCGATAGGATTATTATCGGTTCTCCATCTTCTCTCTTCTAATACAACGTCTCGTTCTGTTTGAAACTCGTCGTCTTTTAAAGCCAAATTTTCCATAATATCTGCGTAAAGTTCAAGACTTTTATCTAAATTTGCATTTGAACATTTTATAAAATAATGTGTATAGTCAAATCCTGTGCTTGCGTTATTTACGCCACCAAAGCCCTTTACTATCTCATCAAATTCCCCAGCTTTTCTAGTTTTGGTGGATTTAAAATTTAAATGTTCTAGCATATGAGCTATACCGCTTTTTCCCATAGTTTCATTGCGACTACCGACTTTATAAAATAGGTCTATGCTTATAACATTTGAACCCAAGTTGAGAGGAGTGTGATATATCTCAAACTCATTTTCTAAAGTAATCTTTTTAAATTTAGGTAACATCTATTTTCCTACGTTTATGCCGACTGCTTGAGTTATATTTGTAAATCCATCTTTTGATAGAAGTTCGCTGAGTTCTGAGCCCATCTTTTTGCAGATCATAGGTCCTTCAAAAATAAAACTTGTATAAATTTGGACTAAATTTGCCCCCATTTTTATACGTTCGTACGCATCTTCACTACTGCTTATACCGCCGCAACTGATAAGAGTTATTTTGCCAAAAAGCTCGTCTGCGACTGCTTTAAACAACTCCTTGCTTTTTTGAGTGATCAAAGCTCCGCTTATACCGCCGAAGTTTTTTGCATTTTGACTTAGAGTATAATCCACGCTGGTATTATTTATGATAATAGCATCAGCACCAAAGCTAAGTGCGTTTTGGCATAGTTCTATTGCTTTCTTAGCTTCCATATCAGGAGCTATTTTTAGTATTATAGGTAAATTTGTTAGAGGTTTTAACGTGCTAAAAAGTTCTTTTATAAAGCTATTTTCTTGAAGAGCGCGCAGGTTTGGAGTATTTGGTGAGCTAATATTTAACACAAAAGCATCGCAAAGTCCGTTAAATTCTCTAACTAAAAATTCATAATCTTTTAGCGCTTCATCGTTTGGCGTAATTTTATTTTTACCTATATTTGCAAATAATGGCAAAGCAAACGGATATAGTTTTTGCGCTCTATCTTTTATCTTCTGGCTACCGTCGTTATTAAATCCCATTGCATTTTGTATGCTTTTTTCTTCTATAAGTCTAAAAAGTCTCGGTTTTGGATTTCCGTTTTGAGGTTTTGGAGTGAGTGTTCCATACTCCAAAAAACCAAATCCAAAGCAAGAGAGTGGTTTTGCCATAGTTAAATTTTTATCAAATCCGCCAGCAAGTCCTATCGGATTTAGAAAATTCGTTCCAAGTATATTTTGAGATAATTTTGTGTCTATATAACAAAATTTATCTACTAAAATATCTGCCGCAAAAGGCAAATTTATAACGCTTCTCATACCGTATTCGGCTATTTTGTGAGCGGTTTCAGGCTGAAATTTAAAAAATATTTTTTTTATATCATTATAATCCATAATCATCCTTATAAAGTGAGCAATTCTACCCTAGAAACCCTAAAATATCTATTAAATAAGATTGCCTAATTTTAATTTTTTATATACCAAACATTCGTTTTCCAAACTCTCATCATTGCCAAATCCAACTATCTTTCCCTTATCTAAAACGGCTATTTTATCGGCATTTTTTACCGTGCTTAGGCGGTGAGCTATAACAAATATTATTTTATCTTTACTTAAATCTTCTATGGCTTTAGTGATCTCTTTTTCACTTTCATTATCAAGCGCACTTGTCGCTTCATCAAATATGAGAATTTGTGGATTTTTATATAAAGCTCTTGCGATCGCTATCCTTTGGCGTTGTCCACCACTCAAATTTGCTCCAAACTCATCAAGCACTGTATAAATTCCTTCACTAAGATTACTTACAAAGTTATAAGCATTGGCTAGTTTTAAAGCTTTTATGACTTTTTGTTCGTCGAATTCTCCGCTATAAGCTACATTTGCTGCGACAGTGTCATTAAATATATAAACTCTTTGAGTGACTAAACCTATATGATCTCTTAGATCTTTTAAGCCAAACTCGCAGATGTCGTTTTCATTTATAAGAATGCTTCCACTATTTGCGTCGTAAAATCTCATAAGTAAATTTATAAGAGACGTTTTTCCTCCGCCGCTTCCTCCGACTATGGCTATCATCTGTCCTTTGCTTGCCTTTAAGCTTATACCGTTTAAAACTTTAATCTCTCCGTAGGCAAAATGCACGTCTTGCACGGTTAAAGAATTTATTACTTGAGGGAATTTAGTACTTCCGCCGACTATACTAGGAGCAAGATCAAGAAGATCGAAAGTTCTCTCACTAGCAGCTACTGCGTCTTGCATTTTGTTATAAAGACTAGAAATCCTTTTTATAGGAGTGTAGAGCATAAAAAGCGCAGTCAAAAACGAGAAGAAACTTCCTACGCTAAGACCGCCATCTATGACTTGTTTTCCGCCTATGATGATAACTGTTGCTATGCCTATAGAACCTAAAGTTTCCATCATAGGACTTACTAGTTCGTTTATTTTTACGCTTTTTAAATTTAGTTTGAAGAAGTTTTCGTTGTGTTTGTCAAATCTATCTAATTCTCTATTTTCGGCATTATTTGCTTTTATGATCTCTATGTTTGAGAAAATTTCACTTAAAACAGAGCTGATGTCGCTTGTTTGTTCTTGAGATCTTCTTGAGATCTTCTTCATTTTTTTTGCTAAAAGTGAAAGTGGATACACTGCTGCTGGGAAGATAACTAAGGCAAAAAGAGCTAAAAGTGGACTTTGGTATATGACGACAGCCAAAAGTCCTATGATAGTTATAAGCTCGCGAGCGAGTTCTGGTATGATATTAGAAACTATGCTTCTTATGCGTTCTATATCATTCGTGTTTCTACTGATAAGCTCACCTGTTCTAAATTTGTTGAAAAAGCTCATATCTAAAAATAGTAGATTATCTAGCAATTTATGTCTAAATCTTTTTACCATATCTTGTCCGATGTAAGCCGTAAAGTATGCTTGCAAGTATGTTCCAAGGCTTTTTACAAAGTATATCGCTATGATAGCATAAGGCAGAAGATAAAGTAGATCTTCGTTTTTTTCTACAAATATTTTATCAAGTACCGGTTTTACTAGATACGCTGAAACTGCAGTTCCCACGCTTGCCATTATCATACCTAGCAAGACAAAACCAAACTGCGCAATATAATCTTTAAAATACGGCGAAAATCTTTTGAAAATATCTATAACGCCCCTCATATTTTCTCCCACATAACGCCATTAGCGGTGTCCATGATAGATACGTTTAAATTTGCAAGCTCGGCTCTGATCATATCTGCTAAAGCAAAGTTTTTATCTTTTTTAGCTTTGTTTCTTTGCTCGATTAAGCTTAAAATTCGTTCTTTTTCCTCGCCATCTACTCCCCATTGAAACCACTCGAACTCATCAGCATAGCCTATTCCTAAAAGCTCTTTTATAAACTCTAAATTTGCAACAGTAACTGCTTTAAAAGCTTTGTTTTTTGGCTCATTATCCAGAGTTTGATTTGCTAAGTTTATCATCTCGTCGATGATGCCAAGACTTGCTGAGATATTTAGATCATCTCCCATAAACTTAAGCAAATCGTTTTTAAGCTTATCATCTACGTTTGAAGCAGGTATTTTGCCAAGTCTCTTTTTCAGGCGGTAAATTTTATCAAGACGTTTTTTGCTTGATTTTAGATCTTCTATATTGTAGTTAAAATTTGCTCTATAATGACTGCTCATAAGATAAAATCTAAGAGCTTCACCAGGAACTAGCTCAAGAGCGTCTTTTATAAAAAATGAGTTTCCTAGACTTTTACTCATCTTTTCGTTATCGACTTGTATGAAACCATTATGCATCCAGTATTTTGCAAGATTTTTATGTTTTGCACATCTACACTGTGCGGCTTCATTTTCGTGATGCGGAAAAAGTAGATCTGCGCCTCCTGCGTGGATATCTATCTCAAATTCGTCGTTTCCTACAAAATGTTTTTGTATCATTGCTACACATTCGCTGTGCCAACCAGGTCGTCCTTTTCCAAAAGGGCTTTCATACCATTTTTCATCGAATTTCCAAAGAACGAAATCTTTAGGATCTCTTTTTTCATCACTACTTTCTACTCTAGCTACTAAATTCTCATCTTTTCTACCACTTAGGCTTAGATAATTTTCATCTTTACTAGTATCAAAGTAAATTCCATCATCAAGTTTATACGCAGAGCCGTTTTTTACGAGTTCGCTTATATAAAGTATGATATCATCTAAGCTAGTAGTCGCTTTTGGACTAATGCTAGGTTCTAAAACGTTTAAAGCACACATATCGGCTTTATATCTGTTTATATAGTGGTTTGTTATATCTTCTAGGCTCTTATTAGATTCACTCATTTTTTTAAGAATTTTATCGTCTATGTCGGTGAAGTTTTTTACAAATTTTACCTTATATCCAAGAGCTTTTAAAGTGCGGCGAAGCAGATCAAAGCTTATGCTGCTTTTTGCGTGACCTAAGTGAGCGTCATCATACACAGTAGGTCCGCATACGTAGATATTTGCTTCATTTTCTCTTATAGGTTTAAATTCGACTTTTTGTTTTAAAACGCTATCATAAATTTGCATAAATAATTTCCTTGATAAAGGTGATCAAACCAGCAAAAATAACCCCACTTAAAATAGTTATTGCGGTTTTTTTGCTTAGGATTATATCTAAAAACTCTCTAAAACCAAAAATAAAAATAGCATAACCAAACAGATACGCTCCAGATAGCGATCCAGCGAGTGCTAGTCCCACAGCTCCAAAAGGCTTAAATAAAATAAGGCTTAAGGCTATATTTATAACTAGCGAATATACTGAAATTTTTGCTGCTATGCGTTGTTTCATATTTGCGTAAAGCCAAAGCGAAAATAGCTTGTAAAGCCCATACGGAAGCAGTCCTAACATATACATCTGTAAAACTTTTGCTGCTTCAAGAGTATTTTGCTTATCAAACTCGCCGCGTTCAAATATCAGCCATATAATCTCATTTGCTAAAATTACACCGCCTATAGTAGAGAAAAGTAGTAGGAAAAATAGGACGTGAAAGCTTTTGTCCAGTAAAAATTTCGCGTTTTGTGTATTTTGTGCTTTGATCTGTTTTGAAATTTTTGGAAATATTGCAGTGCTTAAAGCGATAGCAAAAAGTGCGAGTGGAAGCTGAAAAATTCGGTTTGCATAGTAAAGATAGCTGATGCTTCCAGCTACTAAAAAGCTAGCTATAAACGTAGAGATAAAATCGCTTAGTTGATTTGCGCTGCTTCCTACAACGCCTTGAGAAAAATTTATCCAAAATCCTTTGCTAGAAGCTCTTTTTCCTTTGATAAATTTATATACGCCAAGTGTTAAAAGCTTCATCAAATTTAGCCTTTTAAGAGCGATTAAGTGAGCTAAAACTTGAAGTATTCCACCAGCTACAACGCCCCAGCTAAGATATCTCACTGACTCATTTGGTGGTAAGTTATAAGCCAAAAGTAGTGCTACTATCATCGCTAAATTTAGTAGAGCAGTACTAAAAGCAGTCGTGCTAAAATGATTTTTATACTGCAAAACAGAGGCGAAAGTAGTTACGCTAAATATACAGATGAGATACCAAAAGTTTATTCGCACCAATGGAACGGCTAGTTCTATAGTTTTATCATCAAATCCAAAAGCTAAAAGTTTTGTAACAAACGGTGCGAAAATCATCACGCCAAGACTTAAAATAAGCATAAAAGAGATAAATTTTAAAAGCACTTCAGCTAGAAAAAGCCCTTTATGGCTAACTTTTACGAAATTTGGTAAAAAGCTTTGAGTAAAAGCTCCCTCTCCAAAAAGTCGTCTAAATAAATTTGGTAGTTTAAATGCTACAAAAAATATATCGCTCCACACGCTTGCCCCAAGAGCAAAAGCAGTCAGCAAGTCGCGAACAAGCCCTAAAACACGCGAAACCAAGATCCCAAAACTATTTGTAAAAAAGTGTTTTAACATAAACTCCGCCAAAAAAATTATTGTTATTTTAAATAACAAATGAAAACTTTGTTTATTATATCTTTGGTTTGCTAAATTCGGTATTTAAATTTACTGTAAATTAAGGTCAAATTTATAAAAATCATAAATTTTTACTTAAATTTAAAAATATTTTGCTAAAATAAGTCTTGTTTTTAAGTATAATTAAAGCAAAATACCCAAAAGAGTTTTTGACCGACGACAATTCAATAATTCCACACTATATGATTGCTTTTTGAGATTCTCTTTATATTTTAGTTTTATAAGATCAAACTTATTTTTACAAATTTTTAAGGCTTTAGCCTTTAACACAAAAGGAATAAATTTTTATGTTATTTTCAGATTTCGATCTAAGCTCTGCTATTTTAGAAGCATTAAAAGAGCTAAATTACGACGCTTCTACGCAGATCCAGCAAGTCGCTATACCTGCGATAATGCAAGGAAAAGATATCTTAGCAGGAGCTAGAACAGGTACAGGTAAAACCGCTGCATTTGCCTTGCCTATATTGGAAAAATTATCGTCAAAAGACCGCAACAAAAAGCGTCCTCAAACTCGTGTTTTGATACTAGTTCCTACAAGAGAACTTGCAAATCAAGTCACGCAAAATATCAAATCTTACGCGAAAAAATTACCGTTTAAAACTTTGCCTATATTTGGTGGAGTTAGCTCTTACCCACAAATTCAGGCTTTAAAAAGTGGTATAGATATCGTGGTGGCGACTCCTGGCAGACTTTTGGATCTTGCTTTACAAAACGCTTTAAACTTAGAACACATCGACACATTAATATTTGACGAAGCTGATCGTATGTTTGATATGGGATTTATCCACGATATAAAAAGTATCGTTAAAATGTTACCTGATAATAGACAAAATTTGCTATTTTCCGCGACGTATCCAAGCGAAGTTATGGCGCTTTGCAACTCTATGCTAAAAGATCCTGTGCGTATCCAGATAGAGGAGCAAAATAGCACTGCTTTAAACATCATACAACGTGTGATTTTAGTAGATAGAGATAAAAAAATGGAGCTTTTAAACGAAGTTTTTGGAGTGGAAGACATAGATCAAGCTTTAGTTTTTACTCGTACTAAAAAAAGTGCGGATAAATGCTCGTCTTATCTACATACTTTGGGCTTTAGCGTAGCTGCTTTGCACGGAGATAAAAGCCAAGCTGTTCGCTCAAAAACGCTTGAAAAGTTTAAAAACGGCAAAGTCAAGATATTAGTCGCTACAGACATAGCAGCGCGCGGACTAGACATAAAAGAGCTTCCATTTGTCGTAAATTTAGAGCTTCCAAATGTGCCTGAAGATTACGTTCATAGGATAGGTAGAACAGGACGCGCTGGAAATGACGGCGTTGCGATATCTTTGGTTTGTGTTGATGAGTTTAAGTTTTTAATCGACATTGAAAAATTGATAGATAAAAAGCTTATAAGAGAGAGTTTTGCAGGTTTTGAAGCTGATCTTAGTGTTAAGCCTCAGCCTATCAGACGCGGACAAAATATGAACAAAAGCTCTGAACGTCCACAACGAGATGGCAAAAACGGCAATAAAATAGATAAAAAAGAGAGAAAGCCAAGAGAGTTTGGCAGTGATAAAAAAGACGAGTCAAAACGCAGTAGAAAAAGAGACGATTTTAAGGGCGAATTTAGAGACAGACCAAAAAAAGACGATAAAAGAAGCTTTGATGATAAAAGATCTAAATTTGGCTTTGATAAAGACTTTGGCGTAGATGAGCGTGAGACTAAAAAAGACGGCGATTTTAAACGTAAATTTAAAAAAGACGAACCAAAACGAGAATACAGAAGAGACAGTGCTAATGCTGAATTCCCAAAAGGTAAAAAAGAATTTTCTAGAAATAGTCATACAAAAACGTCAGATAGTAGTTTTGATAGCGAAGCAAAGAAAGAATTTAAATTTAAAAAAGATGATAAAAAATTTGGCGAGAAAAAGCCTTTTGAAGATAAAAAGAAATCATTCGGCGATAAAAAATCTTTTGATGACAAAGATAAAAAATTTAGTGGTGAAAAGAAATTTGGTTCTGATAAAAAGCCTAGAAGTAGCGACAAAAGTTCTGATGAGAAATATTCTGATAAGAAATTTAGCCCTAAAAAGAAATTTGCAAGTGACAGACCAGACAGAAACGATAAATTTGCTAAAGACGGCTCAAAACCAAGAGCTTCAACCAGACCACGCAAACCACAATCTGATAAAAAATCCCCTACAAAATAGATATTTTATAGCGATTTAACCAAATTTAGCATTATGAAAATAGTGCTAAATTTATTTTTATTGAAAAATAAAAATTAATATCGAGTATATATAAATATATTAATATAAATATTGTATAATTTTTATTTTTAATTGATTTACTAATATCGCTTCTATTTTGTTTATTTTTATTTTATGAAAATAAAATAGATTTTGAAAATAAATTGCTTAAAAATATTAAAACTTTTAGAAGAAACAAAATGAAATTTTTAACACCTGTGATTGGCTCTTTAGTAGTAGTTGGATTTTTATTTGGTTGTAGTGAAGAAAAAGCTAAAACAGTAGAGTACTATAAACAAAATATACCTGAAGCAGAAGTTAGACAAAAAGAGTGTAAAGCAGCTAAAGAATTAACTCAAATTCAAATAGAAGACTGCAAAAATGCAGGAGCTGCACTCTATGCCGAATCATTTAAAAAAGGCACTGGTACTCATAATCTAAGAAGTTTAGAAGAGTCTAAAAAAAAGTTAGGTTTCTAAAAAATGAATAATGATTTCTTTCAAAAGCTCGGTGATAGTATAAAAGATGTCCTTGAAGTTATTAAACAGGCTTCAATGAGTGATCAAATAACTCAAATTATAAAAGCTAAGAAAGTAGCGGCATAGTTTTATTTATTATTTAAATTTATTCCTTTTTATATATTATTTGATTTATTTGTAATTGTTGTAGGTTGTTATGGTTGGAATTTATTTTTTATACTAAAATTATAATAAATAAATTCATCATATTAAGATTTTTAAAAACTACAAAAATGCTTTATATACAATTTTTGATACAATAAACCATTTTTTATGATTATTTCGCTAAAATATATCCCAAAATTTAACAAGGATATCTTATAAAACGTTTAGCTGTGGCAGTTTCTGGTAAAAGTGGAAGCGGTAAAACAACACTTATCGCTAAAATCGCCGAAAAGCTCATATCCAAAGGCTACAAAGTAGCTATCACAAAACACGATCCTGGCGATAAGGCTAAATTTGATAAAGAAGGAAAAGATAGTTATCTTTTTAGCTCACTTGGCGCGGACGTCGCAGTAGTAAGCCCAAAACGCACTACTGTGCTTTTGCAAAGCGGACTTTTTGGAGGGAGTGAGCGTGTAGGCTCAGAAGCTCACGACAATAAAACAGAGGAATTTTCACCTAGTAAAACAGAGTGTGAGAATGACTTAAATAAACTTATAGGCTATTTTGGTGAGTTTGACTATCTCATAGTTGAGGGGCTTAAGTTTATCCCGCTTCCACGCATTACAGTTTTTAGAGATGAGATTGATGAGAGATATAAGCCATTTAGCGATGCTTACGTTACAAATTTAGACGGTTTGAGCGACGAAAATAAACCTAAATTTGGGCTTGACGATATAGAAAATATCATAAAATGGATAAATAATAATGCAAAAAGGGTATAAAATGCAAGAGATCATAAAAACGATAGAAAAAATCGCAGTTAAAATAAGTGAAGAGCTAAAATATGCCGACCTTGGCTACACAGATCACGCAAACTCCACAGGCGATACTCAGTTAAAACTTGATGTCAAAAGCGACAACATCATCACACAAGAGTTTATAAAAGTTTCGAGCGTAAGATCACTCGTAAGCGAGGAGAAAGAAGATGCGCTTGACATCCATAAAGATGGCGAGTTTATCATCGCTTATGATCCTCTTGATGGAAGTAGCTTAGTCGATGTAAATTTCGCCGTCGGAAGTATTTTTGGTGTATATAAAAACGAGTTAAAACCATCAAATTTAGTAGCAGCGATCTACTGTATTTATGGACCTAGACTTGAGATGGTAGTGTGTGAAGACACTCCAAAACTTTACCGTTTGGATAGAAACGGAAGCTTTAAATTTATAAAAGATCTAAGCCTAAAAGAAAAAGGCAAACTAAACGCGACTGGCGGTACTCAAAAAGGCTGGAGCGAGACTCATAGAAACTTCATCAAAGCTCTATTTGATGAGGGATATCGCCTTAGATATAGTGGCGCTATGGTTAGCGATCTGCATCAAATTTTACTTAAAGGCGGCGGACTTTTTAGTTATCCAGCTACGACTGACGCACCAAATGGAAAGCTTAGGGTAACTTTTGAAGTCTTGCCTTTTGCTTTTATATATGAAAGAGCAGGCGGTGCTACTACAAATGGAAAAAACAGGTCGCTTTTTGATATAAGCTTAGAAAAAATCCACCAAACAACGCCTTGTTTTTTTGGATCAAAATATGAGATAAACAGGCTTTTAGAGTTTTACAATGATTGAATTAAAAGAATTTAAAAATATCGATGAAGATTTTTACGAGAGTAAAAAACAAGATTTGCAAGAGTGTCGAAACGAAAATGTTAAAGATATGACAAAAAGTTGCTCAAACTGCTCTAAAGTATTTTATTGTGATAAGATAAAAGAGTTTGTAGAGCTACGATTTCAGATAACTATTACAAAGCTTAAACAATGTCAAGAAAGCAATTCTTTAAACAGTTGTATGAGCTGCGAGCTATTTTTTATGTGTCAAAATAGAAAAAATTATGTCGATGCCACTTATGAAAAGATGAACGAGGGTCGCGGCGGCGAGTTTGACTTTTAAATTTAACTATAATAAGGAAAAAATAATGAAAAAATATATAACTTCACCTATTTATTATGTAAATGACGTACCGCATATCGGTCACGCATATACAACCATTATAGCCGATACTATGGCTAGGTATTATCGCTTGGTAGGATATGATACGTTTTTTTTAACAGGTACTGACGAGCATGGTCAAAAGATAGAAGAGGCCGCTAAAGCACACAATAAAACACCAAAAGAGTATGCTGATGAAGTGAGTGCTAAGTTCAAATCGCTTTGGGATAGTTTTGATATAAGCTATGATAGATTTATCCGCACTACTGATGAAGATCACAAACTAACTGCACAAAATGCATTTATGAAAATGTATGAAAAAGGAGATATCTATAAAGGCGAGTATGAAGGCAATTACTGTGTTAGTTGTGAGAGTTTTTTTCCTACAAAAGATCTTATAGATGAAGAGTTTTGTCCTGATTGTGGTAAAAAAACCCGTATAGTAAAAGAAGAAAGCTACTTTTTTAAACTATCTGCCTATCAAGAAAAACTTTTAAAATGGTATGAAAAAGACGGCTGCATACTTCCAAAAGGCAAAAAAAATGAAGTCATAAGCTTCGTAAAAGGTGGTTTAAAAGATCTATCTATCACTAGAACTAGCTTTGAGTGGGGAGTGAAGCTTCCTAGTAGTTTAAATGAACCGCGCCATGTGATGTACGTGTGGCTGGACGCTCTCATAAACTATCTTTCAGCGCTTGGTTATACTACTGATAACAAAAGAATGGATTATTGGAACGACGCGATGCATTTAGTCGGAAAAGATATCTTAAGATTCCACGCCGTGTATTGGCCTGCATTTTTGATGAGTTTGGAGCTTCCTCTTCCTACTAGCGTGGCTGCTCACGGCTGGTGGACGAGAGATGGCAAAAAGATGAGTAAAAGTATAGGAAACGTAGTAGATCCTAAAAAAGTTGCAGATGCTTATGGGCTTGAGGCTTTTAGATACTTTTTGCTTCGAGAAGTACCATTTGGTCAAGACGGCGATTTTTCTCAAAAAGCTCTTATGGATCGCATAAATAGTGAGCTTAGCAATGATCTAGGAAATTTACTGAGCCGTATAGTCGGAATGAGCTCAAAATACTCAAACTATGATATAAATAAAGAAAACGTGGCTAAGTTTTATTTAGCAGAGCTAGAGACTGCCAAAACTCATCTTGAAGGTGCTATAGAAGCTATAAACGAAGTAGCTACAAATCGTTATTTAGAGGAACTTTGGAAAGTTTTAAATCTAGCAAACGCAAGCGTGGCAAAGTACGAACCTTGGAATTTGATAAAAGAGGGCAAAAGTGATGAGGCAAACGCTTTAGTCGCTTTGGTGGCAAATTTGCTTGCAAAAGTTGCCGTGCTACTAAGTCCTGCTATGCCAAAAAGTAGTGAGAAAATAGCTAAAACTTTGGGTTTTGAGATAAATACTAAGACTTATAATGACATTATTTTAAAAAATGAGCTTTTAAACTTAAAATCAAGTAATACAGAACCTCTTTTTACCAAAGTAGAATCTGAACTAATGGCACCGCCCACACTTCAAAAAATAGAGCCTATAGAAAATAAACAAGAGATAAAAATCGACGACTTTAAAAAATGTGTGATAAAAGTAGGAACTATCTTAGAGTGTGATAATATCGAGGGTAGCGATAAGCTTTTGAAGTTTAAAATCGATCTTGGCGAAGCTAATCCTCGTCAGATCATAAGCGGTATCGCTAAATTTTACGAGCCAAAAGATCTGATAGGAAAGCAAGTTTGTGTTTTAGCAAACTTAAAACCGGCTAAGATATTTAAACACTTAAGCGAAGGAATGATACTTAGCGCAGAAGATGGTAAATTAGCGCTTCTTAGTACTTTAGCACCTGTAAAAAACGGAAGTTTAGTAGGATAATGCGTATAGAAAATCTAACTCGCCTTGTTGATGGAGAGCTGCAAAATAGCCCAAAGATAAGTATGGTGAGTGGATTTTGCATTGATGCGAATCTAGCTAAAAACGGTTTTGCTTTTATAGCTTTTGACGGTGATGAAAACGAAGTAGAAAAAGCTATTGCAAATGGCGCTTATGCCGTTATCTTTGATACGAAACTAAAAGTTTTAGAAAGCGAAATAGCATATATAAAAGTAGATAGCTTAAACCTATGTTTGCTTCGTTTGATACGGTTTTTTGCTACGAGTAAAGAGATAAACTTTATCTGTGTAAAAGCCGTTGAGTTTTGTATATTAAAGCATTTGACGATACCAAAAAAAGTAAAATTAATCGGTTCTAATCTGCAAAATATATTTTTAGAAATTCTAGAAGCTGAGCAAAATAGCATATTTTTTTGCCCCCATTTACAAGTGCTAGAAAAATTAACTCCTAGCTTTTCGTATTTAGAAGATGAAAAAGCTGTTCTTATAAATAAAAGTTCTATCTTTTTTACAAATGCCTTGCTTGCTAAAAACTACTATCAAAACATTATATTTCCATATATTTTTGCAGATGAACTATCTAAAATAGCACGCTTTTTTATAAGTAAAAATATAGATTTTAAATTTAAAAACATAAATGATTTTCCACATTTTAAGCCTTTGTTTATAGATAGATTTTTTTGTATGAAACCATTTGGTAGCACCGAAAGAGCTTTTATAGTAGAAAATGATGATGAGTTATTTATCAAAGAAGCTAACTTTTTAAAGTCTAAATTTAGTGATGTTTTGATATGCGTACCAAGTACGCAAAACTTAAGTTTTGATGCAGATTTTATTTTTAATGATATAAAAGAGCTAAAAAATTTAAAAGATTTTAGATACGCTCTTGTCAAAGCTGAGTTTGAAGAGCTAAGCGCTATGCTAAATGAAAAAATAAACGAAGAAAGTTTGTTTGAGTAAAGGAATAAATTTTGATAAAGCAAATCCCATTTTTTACAGATCTAAATGAAGAAGAGATAAAAAAGCTTGAAAATATCTCTGTTTTAAAAAACTATAAAAGAGATGAGTTTTTATTTATGGAAGGCGAAGAAGCAAAGTGGTTCAATGTACTCTTAAAAGGAACTATAAAAATTTATAAAACAACTCCAAAAGGCAAAGAGATATTTCTACATACGATTACTCCGATCTCTTTGGTGGCCGAACTAGTAAATTTTGAAAATATACCTTATCCCGCTAGTGGTATATTTTTAAGCGATTCTGAGGTTCTAAGGATAAATTATCACAAATTTGAAACAGAATTTTTACAAAATCCAAAAATTTGCTTTAAACTTTTAAAATCTATGGCTTCAAAACTTAGAATTATGAACAATGTGTTACAAAATGAACTAACCCTTAAAAGTGATGCAAAAGTAGCAAAATTTATAGTAGAAAATCATGAGCTATTTTCTACGCTAAAACACGTTCAAATAGCGTCTATACTGAATATTACGCCTGAAACTTTTTCAAGAATCATCACGCAATTTAAGCAGCAAAATCTGATTAAATTTGATGATAACCTTAATCTTGTATTTAAAGATAATGAAAAACTTATAAATATTTTTAATGCATAAAAACTTTCTTATAAATTTATTTACTTTTTTATTTTCATTTTGTTAAAAATATGTTAGAATACCGTTCTAAATTGTAGAAAAGAAATTTTCTAGGGAGGGAGTGGAGTTGAGAAAGACAAAGCTTTTTACTATAGCTATCTTTATTATAGGTGGCTTAGTTGGCCTTGGATTTGCTCTTGGTATAGCACAGTTTATGTATGTGACTGGTGGAGATAAGTTTTGCACATCTTGTCATGTTATGGAACCTATGGTTGGCGCGTATAAAAACGACATTCACGGCGGAAATAACAAAGTTGGATTTAAAGCAGAGTGCGTTGCTTGTCACTTACCACATGACAACATAGTTAAATATACGTATCAAAAGGCTGTTAATGGTATAGTTGAAGGTGCCATTACTCTTTTTGGCAACCCAGAAAAATACGACTGGGAAGCTAGAAGAAAAGAGTCTAAGAGATATGTATATGACAGTGGTTGTATGCACTGCCATGGTGATATAAAAAATGTTTCTTCACAAAATATGAAATCGTTTTTGCCGCACCGTGATTATTTTGCCAAAAACATAAACAAAACTTGTGTCGAATGTCATGAGCACGTCGGGCACAAAAATCTTGGTTTTCACCTTAAAGCTAAATTTGGTGATTTAAATATTACAAAGTAAGGAGATTAGCAAAATGCTTAAAAAATTAGTTTTAGCATTAACCTGTTTTGCCGCTATGGCTTATGCTGATAGCGTTGGAAATATCAATCTTACAAAGACAATGAAGGTTGATAGAAGCTTAAGCCCATTGGCTAAGCAATGTGTGGAGTGTCACGCTGATAAAACTCCGGGTATCGTAAATGACTGGAAAAGTTCACGCCATGCTCACGCTGGTGTAAGCTGCTTGGATTGTCACGCAGTTCCAGCTGATAGCCCTATGGCGATCAAAAAAGAGCACCCAAAAGATAGTGGTAATCACGTAAGTATTTTAGTAAGCCCAAAAACTTGTGCTAAATGTCACTCTAAAGAAGTTGAAGAATTCCAACAAAGTGGTCACGCAAGAGGCGGAGTTCAAATGTTTGCTAAAAAAGGTATGATAGATCTAATGTACCACTATGAGGGTAGAGATCATCCAGATCTTAAAGATTCTCCGTCTGCAACTGGTTGTATACAATGCCATGGTATGGAGATCAAACTAGATAAAGAAGGTTATCCAGTTCCTGGTAAAGGCTGGCCAAACTATGGTATCGGTAATGCTTATCCTGATGGTAGCGTAGGTAGTTGTAAATCTTGCCACTCAAGCCATACATTTGATATGACTGAAGCTAGAAAACCATCTGCTTGTGCATCTTGCCACCTTGGACCTGATCATCCAAACATCGAGATCTACAATAACTCAATGCACGGAAAGATCTTCAATGCTGAGGGCAATAAATGGAAATGGGATAGCGCTCCAGATACTTGGGACGTTCCAGACTATAGAGCTCCAACTTGTGCTACTTGCCATATGAGTGGAATAGGTGATCTAAACACTACTCACAATGTTAGCTTACGTCTAAAATGGAATCTATGGGCTCCACATAGCAAACAAAGAACAGGCGGTTTCGAAACTGCTGCGTTTGAATATGCTAAATCTGGTAAAATGACAGCTGGTAATGTACTTGCAGGTAATCCAAAAGGACCTGAGGCTGCTAGAACTGAGATGAAACAAGTATGTAAATCTTGTCACTCAACTAAATCAACTGATTCATTCTTTGTAAGTGCTGATATGCATGTTGAACTATACAACAACTATCACACAGACGCTAAAAAAATGCTTGATGACTTGAAAGCAAAAGGTCTTCTAAAAGCTGATGAGTGGGCAGATGAATTCCAAAGAATTTACTACCACTTATGGCATCACGAAGGTCGTCGTATGAGAATGGGTGCTGTAATGGGCGCTCCTGACTATGCTCACTGGCATGGTGTATTCGAAGTACAACAAGACATCAGAAAACTACAAGATATCTATGATGCACGTATCAAAAGCGGCAAAATAGAATAGTCTTTTTCACTTCACAAAAAAAGCCTCGCTATTTGCGGGGTTTTTTAAATTTATATCATTGAAACCATACAATCTCTTTTAAAATTCTCATTTTATTTTTATTAAATTTAGTTTTGAATCTGATTTTTATCAAAAATATTTAATTTTTTCGATTGTATTTATAAGCATACATAATATATTTAATTTAAATTTAAGTTAAAATTTATTAAATTTGCAAATTTAATTTTAAATATTTAAATTGCTTTCCAAAGTCGATTTAGGCTATGGAGAAGAGGTGCAAATGAATAAAATTTCAAAAATCACATTCTCGTTAGTATGTGCAACGGTTTTATTATCAAATGCAAATGCATCAATACAGGCGAATGAAGTTGCTGATAAATTAATCAATCTTGATAAGGCAAGACAAGAAAATCCAAATATAAACGGTTCTGGTATAGTGGTCGGCGTAGTTGATAGTGTGTTTAATACATACAATCCTATCTTAAAAGATAAACTAATAGGCTCGATCAATAATAATATTGACCCAGAGCGTTTTGGTTCGCATAAATCCACTATGCTTCACGGCACTCAAGTAGCATCGCTTATAGTCGGTAATGGTGATGAGCTAAAAGGAGTAGCAAACGGTGCTAAATACTATGGATTAGCCTATCTAAATCCAAGTCCATCATACAATGGTAATCTCAAAGCCGATGTAGAAAAAATGATACAAAGCGGCGTGAAAGTTATAAATCACAGCTATGTAAGCGATGGATTTGCTCTTATAAATCGCAAATGGGATGATGGCTTAGAGTTTATAGATAAAAGTAATCAAAATAGCAATGCCATAAGTTATGCAGAATTTCAAAAACTTATCCAAAGTGATATAAGCCTAAAAAGAGCACAAATTTTGGCCGAACTTTCCAAACAATATGGTATCTTAAATGTCGTAGGTATAGGAAATGACGGCTTTATCTCGCCTAGAGCAAACTCTATTTTACCAAGCTATGATGAGAGCTACCGCGGACTTTTGGCAGTCGGCGGCGTAAATGCGGATAAAATTTCTACCCAAAATGACGGAAAGTTTAAAATCAGCGGCATTACAGAAGAAGACTGGAAAGCAGTAGCAGGTAAATGGAGTGAAGGAAGTGGCGATAAAAGTAAAACAATCCTAAACGAATTAATAACAAAACAGGGTATTTTTAGTTATAGCAATTTTTTTAAAGGCGGAGCGTCGCTTTATGGCGTTGTAGCTCCTGCTCAAAACTTAACTACCGCAAATGGAAGATATAATTACAAATATTATGAAGATGGAGAAAAAATAGATAAAGAACTAACGATAAATAGCTCTTCTGGTACTAGCTTTGCGACGCCACTTGTTAGTGGAGTTGCAGCTTTAGTAGAGCAAAAATTTCCATTTTTAAAAGGTTCGCAAATCGCCGATGTAATCTTAACTACGGCAAATACAAACGTCACGCTTCCAGAACTAATTGTTACCAGAAATGTTGGTAAGACTGGAACGGCGAATTTTTATAGTGTTTTTTATATAACAAAAGATGTTCCAAAAAATGGCAATGATGTAAATTTAGACCAGGTTAAGCAAGATTTAATAAAAGCAGGATTTAAAACAAGTGATAGTGATAGTACGATAGCAAAATACATTATAGACAATCTATTAAAAAGCAATGCGGACGTAAGCTCTAAGGATAAAACATATCCTATATCAGTAGTTAAACTAAGCAAAGAAGAGATCATTGGTAGTGGTATATTAGACGCTCAAAAAGCCTTAAAAGGTTTGGCAGCTATAAATATAAATCGCTTAAATTCTAATGATATCCAAGAGTTTGACGACGGTAATGGAGTTAAAAAGTATTATGCATTTTACACTATAGATACTAAAGGGCAAAACGGTGAATTTGCTTTTACGAATGATATAGATGAGATAAAATGGGATGAAAAGTATCATCTAAATGATGCTATAAACTCTCTTAAAAGCGACAGTCTTGTAAATACAAATTTATCTACTCTCGAAGCTGGATTTATAAAAACGGGAAATGGAACGCTTAAATTTAGCGAAAATACTTTAAGATACAACGGACCTACGATATCACGCGGCGGAGCTTTGGAGCTTCATAACGTCACTGCTGAAAATACGGCACTTTATGCGGACAAAGGTGGTAAGATTTTGATATCTGGCGATAAAACTAGCGTAAAGAAAAATTTATATGCCATTAACGGTGGTGAAGCTAAAATCGTCGGAAAGCTGATAAATGGTGATGTTTTTGCTAAAAATGGTGGTATGATAAGCGGAACAGGAACTATAGCTAAAAACCTTATAAATGAGAGCGGTATCGTTATGCCAGGTAGTGCAGGGCAAGTAGGCACTCTAAATGTAAGCGAAAAATATACTCAAAATAAAAACGGAAATTTATATATAAATTTCAATGACAAGTCAAATTCAGATATTATCGCTACAAATTACGATATACAAGGCGGAAATTTAGTTTATATCCCGCTTAGTGGGCAGTTTTTTCAAAATGGACAGGAGATTGCTATTAAATTTGACAAACTTGAAAATGACAACAATTTGGATAAATTTGATATCATTAATGTGCAAGATACAAGCACTCTAGACTTTGAGCTCAAAGACAAAAACGATAAAAAAACTATAATAGTAAGCATCAAAGAAAACGCTTATGAACCGACAAATGGTACTCAAGACGCGAGTAAAGTCATCTCGCAAGCCTTAAAGCAGATCAGAGAAATGCCAAATTTAAGCAAGAATTATCAAGATTTTTTTGGTAGATTAGATACAACAAGTCAAGACGAAAAACAAGAAATTCTATCTAGCACAAACCCTGACTATGCGCTCTCAAACACGAAAGATACGCTAAATTTCCAAAACAGATCTATGCTAAATAATATGTCGTTTTTGGTAGGAAATTCTATGAGCAGTTCTGCAAAAATAGCAGCGATAGCTAAAAATTCACAATTAGCTCTTATCAATAGCGATATGACGGATAATATAGTTTATGATATCTTGCAAAGCTATGGGGCGGCTTTAAGCCAGAGCGAAATTTCTAGCAAGGTCTCATACTCGCATTTTAAAGGAGATACATATAAAACAGATACTTACTCTGTGGATCTAAGCGCTAAAAAATGGGTAAGCGATGATGTAAAACTAGGAGCGTTTTTAAACTACTCTCATCAAAAAGGAGACTATAAATTCGCAGATGTGACGAGCCAAATAGTGTCCGTAGGCTTAAGTGGTTTGAAAGATTTCGAGTTTATAAACTTGATAGGCGGTGTAGATGCTGGAGTAGCGTTTAACGATATGAAGCGCCAAATTTCAGCGTCAAATACAGAGTTAAACGCAGACTATAAGGGGTATTTTATCTCAACCGAGCTTGGTATCTCAAAGGATTTTGTTATAAATGATAGCTTTACTTTGACGCCGATCTCGATCTTGAACTATATATATTCTAAACAAAACGGTTTTGAAGAGAGTGGAAATATACTAGCCAAAGGTTATCAAGATATAAACTTAGATACGTTAAACTTAAGCATGGGCGCGAATTTGGCATATAACTTTACTAGTCAAAACAATACCTTTACGACGATAAACGGTTTTGCATTTTACACAAGACGTCTAAATGATGATAATTTTGCAAGCAAAGAGTATTTTATAGATGCGAGAGATAAAATTTGGGTGCAGAGTTATAAGCTAAATAAAGATAGCGTTTATTTTGGTATCGATACGAATATCGAAAAAGGCAATAAATTTATTAAATTTCTTATTTCCAGTGAGATAGCAAAAAATGAGCATAGCGTAAATGCAGCTATCACAGCGGGACTTAAATTCTAAAAAATAGTTTTTATTTATAAAGAGGATAAGTAGGTGTTTTTAGAAAATCATTACAAATTGTACTGAACATAAAGCTAAACTCCGCCGCTCTAATGGCTATAAGCGGCGAGAGAAAGCTAAATTTTCCACAGCAATACAGTAAGTATAGCGATAGTTAGTAGTAATGATGCGTATATGATGCAGAAATTTATATTGTTTATAAGCCTGCTTTTTATTGACATTTTTTCAAATGCCAACACTAGATAGGATATCGTCTTTTATCTGAGTAGCTTTTATCTCTACTTCATCGCCGTTGTTTAGATCATTTAAATTTATATCTTTTAAGGATACAAACCGCTTACCTTTCAGACTAAAAGAACATATAAATCTATTTCTTTTATCTGTACTTAGCGTAAGATCATTTATCTCTCCGTTAAATGTATATGTAAAGTTATTCATAGGTGCTAAAGCCTGCATATCCTTTGGCTAGTACGCTATCTATGCTATCACTAGCTATGTTTAGCATACCAGTCATACTAGCACCTGCTTCAAGGATGGATTTTTGTTGAGGATTATTTTCTTTGTTTTTAACAACTGTATATATAGAGGTTGTATCGCTAAGTATGTCAAAACTATATATATTTGAAAAAGTCGTGCTGGTGGTGGATAGCTTAAGTATATTTTTTGGATCATTTATATGATTTGATAGATCGTTAGGGGCTATGACTCCGGCGTTGCTTTTAACAAGATTTATCCTATCTCCGACATTTAGGCTTGTATTGTCGTTTGCTAAGGCAACTCCTAGTTTAGACACTGAAAAATTTGGTCTGTTAGTTAGAGTAAATACGGTATCGTTTGGAGCTATGTTTTTGGGAAGATAGAAATTTATAAACTCGAAATTTGCTATATTGCTTACAAATAGTCCTTTTGACGCTATATTTATGGTATTGCCTGTGAAGGTGTCACCAGTGCCACTACCTTTATTTCCGCCGTAAAGTATAATATTTGCTCTAAATTTAGGGTTTCCTAAGATATTTACTGTGTTTTTTTCTACGTTTTTATCATCAGAGAATCCACCTATAACATTATTGACTGTTTCACTACCTGTACTTATAACCGTTACAATATTGTTTGATATAGAAGACCTTGGAGCTATTGTATTTGGGATAAAACCACCACCGGTGCTTATTATGCTTTTAGGAGCAATTCCTAGAGTAGTAGTACCACCAACATGGTCGTATACTATAATTTCTCCTGCTACTATACTTGTGCTAGCAAAATTCGTAGCTACAAGACAAGCTAATATAACATTTTTTCTGTTTCTTTCCATAAGATTTCTCCTAAATTAAATTTCACAATATTTTTTTAGTTTTCAATTTGAGAAGTATTTTTTATTAGAAAGAACTATAAGTTAATAAGAGTTAATTATTAATCTGTAGATTTTAATAATAAATAATCTTAGTGGCGAATTATATTCGAGTTTTTATTAAAAAAATATAAAATAATAAAAATTGCTTATTATCTTATAAATATTGATAATATTATATAATGCGATGTTATGTATTTTAGGGAATCTGATAATGGTCAAATAAATATTTATTTATGATAATTTTTTTAAACTTTTATGCGAAAAATAAATTTTATAGTCCCAAATTTTGGATAATTTTTTAAATTTAAAATTGATTTATATAAATTTAGATTATTTTTTTTATTGTTTTATAATGAAAAAAGATGGTAATAGCTATAAAAAAGAGAATTTATTAAAAATTTACTATAAGCAGTGCAAACAAAGCAGGATTAGATAAATTTGCTTAAGATATCATTTTGATGAATTTTTGATAAATAATAATCTGAAAATTTAGAAGTTTATACTTTGGAGACTAAAACATCTCCAAAATATCATAGTTTGTGTTACGTTTAGCAGGAATTTCGCCTATATCTTTGATGATTTCTATCATCTCATTTTGGCTCATTCTAAAGTTTGCTCCGGCTGCTTTGACGACGTTTTCTTCCATCATAGTGCTACCTAGATCATTTGCTCCAAATTTTAATGCAAGTGCCCCAACATAACTGCCTTGAGTTACCCAGCTACTTTGTATATTTTTAAAATTATCTAAAAATAGTCTTGAAACTGCAAGCAGTCTTAAGTATCTATTTGGCGATTGTTTTTTGATATTTGGATACTCTTCTTTTAATTTAGTGTTTTGTGACTGAAAACTCCAAAGTATAAAAGCTCTAAAGCAGCCCGTTTCGTCTTGAAGACGTCTGATCTTATCCCAGTGCTCTACTATCTCAGTGTCAGTTTCAACTGTGCCAAACATCATCGTAGCCGTAGTTTTCATACCTATAGAGTGAGCTTCTTTGTGGATATCAAGCCATTTTTGGCTACTGCATTTTTTAGGCGCGACTATATCTCTTACTCTATCGCTTAGCACCTCAGCACCAGCTCCTGGGATACTATAAAGCCCTTTAGCTTTTAGACGTTTTAACACCTCAAGCGTGGATATCTTAGAAATTTTTGCTATATAGTCTATCTCTACGGCAGAAAATCCATGGATGTCTATCATAGGATACTTTTTTGCTATATGTTCTACAAGGTCTTCGTACCATTCTATCTTAAGTTTTGGATGAACTCCGCCTTGAAATAGAATTTGCGTACCGCCTATAGCGATGAGCTCATCTATTTTCTCATCTATTTGCTCAAAGCTTAGCAAATAAGCATCATCCGCATTTACATGACGATAAAATGCGCAAAATTTGCAGTCTATAAAACACGCATTTGTGTAGTTTATATTTCTATCTACTATAAAAGTCGTGATCTTTTGTGGGTGAAGCTCTTGTTTTTTGGCAAAGGCAAGTCTTCCAAGCTCGTTTAAGTCCGCATTATGAAGCAAATTTAAAGCATCATCTACGCTAAGTCTATTCAAAAATAATCCTTCTGTTTTTTGGCGAAATTTTATCACTAATTTACAAAATAACGGCTTAATTGCCTTAAATTTGGATATAATTACTCTTTAAATTTTTTAAGGAGAGTAGTATGAAAAAGAGATTATTATGCCTTTTTATGGTTGCGTTTTTTGTGGGTTGTTCATCGCAAAGTGGAGTAAAGACGTTTAAAACATCTTTGCCTTGCGGTGATTGTGACGAAATAGTTTCTGTTTTAGTTTTAGACGATAACGGAAGCTTTAGCTTAAGCGATACTTACGTAAAAGATACAAATCAAACTTTTACTAAAAATGGCGTTTATAGCGTGGAAGGAGATATTATCGTGATTGTAGATAATAATGACACTTTACGTTTCAAAAAAGACGGTGCAAATTTAAATAGACTAGATCTAGAAGGAAACGTCGTAGAAGGTCCATTTAAGGATAATTATATTTATAAATTTAGCAAATGATAAAATATCTAGCACTTCTAAGATACAATAGAAATCTTAGAATTTTGACTTCTATACAGATGATATGCTATTTTGGTATGTGGTTTTCACATACTGGAATTTTTACTCTTCTTATAGATCTAAAAGCTCCTGTTTGGGCTCTTACTTTGGCAGCTGCTATGGCTTTTATACCAAATGTATTTTTAGCTCCGATAAACGGGATCATTATAGATAAATTTAACCCAAAACCTATGATGATATTTTTGATGTTTATAGAAACTGTGAGCGTTTTAATGCTTGTTTTTATAGATGATCTTAGTCTTTTATGGCTTTTATTTGTTTTGATATTTGTACGAATGGGAGTAGGGGTTACGTATTTTCAAACCGAAATGAGCTTGCTTCCAAATTTGCTGAGCAAGAAAAATCTCAAACTAGCAAACGAAATTCACTCTATCATCTGGGCGGCTTCATATACTGCTGGAATGGGCATAGCCGGAGTTTTTATACACTGTTTTGGTGTCAAAGAGGCGTTTTTGTTTGATTTTGCACTTTATATATTTGGTATTTTTCTTCTAACTAAGCTAAATATTCCAAATATCGTAAAAACCAAAACTCAAAAGGCTTTTTTGATGATGAAAGAGGGTTTAAAATACATAAAAAACAACCCACTTATAGTGCATCTTATCTTACTTCACTCTTTTGTAGGGATCACCGCTTATGACAATTTGATCGCTCTTATGGCGAGTTATCAGTATAAGGAGATCTTAAGTGCGTCGCTTATCATAGGGTTTATGAATATGACTAGAGCCTTGTCTCTTGTAGTAGGTCCTATAATGCTTAGTAAATTTATAAATACAAAAACTCTGTTTTGGCTGTTTATCGGCGAGTTTTTAGGTATAGGACTTTGGGCTATTTTACAGTTTAATTACTATCTTGGACTTATCGGGCTTATAGCAGCTGGATTTTGTACTTCTAGTCTTTGGTCATTTACATTTACTATGCTTCAAAACAGCTGTGACAAGAAATTTTATGGTAGAGTTATAGCGTATAAAGATATGGTATATTTTATTATCTCGGCTTTTGTTTCGCTCGCTATCGGTGCTGTGTATGAGCTAGGTATAAGCCTTATGGCTATAACTTTTAGTATGGGATCTGCGTTTTTGATAGGCGCGTTTTATTATAAATTCGTATATGAGAAGTATAAACTATAACTTCTCATAGTAGCTAGCACTGATATCTATAACTTTTTTATAAGTATCAGTGTAGGGTACTAGATCGGCATTTCCTACGTATAGTCTTCCGTTTGGTTTTAAGATCTTAGCAAATCTCTCTATGGCATTTAGCCTATGGGCTTCATCAAAATATATAAGCATATTTCTTGAGCTGATGATATCAAATATCCCGAGTTTGAAAAATCCCGGATCAAATAAATTTGCTTGTTTAAACTCAATTTTACCTAAAAGCTCTTTTTTGATCTTAAATTTATCTTCTATTTTAGTAAAATATACGCCGAGTTCTTTTTGATGTAAATTTTTTACGGCTCTTTCGCCGTAAATTCCTTTTTCGGCTTGGTCTATGACCTCTGAGTTTATATCAAGTCCTGTTATCTTTACTTTGTTTGCTATGCCTACTATTTTTGCAAGTATAGCTAATGAATAAACTTCATCGCCGCTACTACATGGTATGCAGAGTATATTTACATATCCTTCTAGAGAATTTGCGTATTCTATTATGGCATTTAGTTGCCTTAGTTCTCTATAAAAATACGTTTCATTTACGGTTATAAGATTTATAAATTTTTGCCTTAGAGAGCTATCGTATGAAATTTTTTGTATCAATTCATCGGCGTCATCTATGGAATTTAAAGCTGCAAAATTCGTGATCCTATGTTTTAAAATTCCTTTTTTATTTGCAAGGTCGTTTCCGCTAAATCTCTTTGCCGCATCTAGTATCTTATCTAGATTTTCTAAAGATAAATCATTCATGTATAAATTTCTCTAATTCTATTTTTATGTTTTGTAAATTTGCAGTTTCTAGCTTTGGGTTTAACTCTTTGGCACGTTTTGGCATACCGTAGACTACGGCTGTTTCGTCATTTTCGGCTATACACTTTGCTCCTGATTTATATAGTTTGTCAAGTCCGATCGCTCCATCATCTCCAAGTCCTGTTAAAAGTATAGCAAGAACATCGCTAAACTTACAAGCGCTCACCGCCGAAGAAAATAGCATATTTACATTTGGATTAAATATAGTTGGAATTCCGCTGATGTCAGGAGCTATTATGAGCTGTTTTGTATCTAGTATGATACTGTTTTTTTCGCATATATAAATTTTATTTTTAAGTATCTCTTTGTCTTTGACCATAGTTACTTCAGACTTTATATTTTTATTAAATTGCGCAACAAAGCTGGGCATAAATGTTTTGTTCATATGCTGAGCTATGACTATAGAAACGTTTTGTGGCAATATAATATCGCTAAAAAGCTCTCTAAGATGCCCTGGACCTCCAGTAGAGGCTCCTACTAGTACAAGTTTTTGTTTCAAATTTGAAACTCCGTTTTAGTTTATAAAGTCAAATTATATCACTTTTTCATTTTATATCAAATTTAGAAGCATTTGTGTATAATTTTAGCTCATTCTTTGAGGTTATTAAGGATATAAATGGCAGAAGTAAAAGGTGTTATGTCACCTATAGTCATAAATACAAAAAATGTTTATGAAGATTTAGAAGCTATAGCGTATAAAACAAACGTAGATATAAACAGTATCGACTTTAATATTTTAGCTATATATACAAAATACAAAACCGACGCTGATAGTGAATTTAAAGATGTTGATGAAGAATCTTTAAATATATTTAACGACGATGAATTCATCTCAAACAAAAGTCTTGTTATATCTCAAAGCTATAATGTAGAGTATTTTGATAAAAGCACTAGAAGTGCTTCTTTGATGCCTAAAATTTCTTTGGGCGCAAATAAAAGTATGACAAAGATAGTTGCAACTATAAAAGAGAGCTTAGATGTAAAATACACACCTACGTTTGAATCAGAGCTCATAAACACAATATACAAAAAGCTCATAAAAGTCGGAGTTTTGATAGGTATAAGAAATTCTCTAATGCTAAGAGAGATAAAAAGACTAACTTCTGTTTTACGCATAAAAGGCATAATAGACAAAAGCGTCACATTTGTGGTGACTTCAGGACTCGATGCTTTGCCAAGCGTAGATGACGCTATCATTTACTATTACATCAACAAAACAAAAGAGGGTGGCAAAAAAGATAAGGTTGATTATGCAAACCGTGGATTTATCCAAAGCGTTAGTCCTGGTGAGCTTATCATCGAGTATATAAAACCTAAATTTGGATCTCCTGGAAGAAACGTAAAAGGCGAACTCATACCAGTAAATGATCCTAAAGTAACAAATCAAGTTCAGATAAACTATACCGATAATATCGAAATGCGTGAAGATGAAAATAGCATAAAATATTTTGCTAAAAAAAACGGATATGTAAGCAAAGATAAAGATACTTACGATATCGCAGATGAGTTAGATGTCAATGAAGTAAGTTTTAAAACTACTGGTTCGATAGATGCAGGACTAAATACAGACGTAAAAATCAACATAAAAGAAAGTGATGTTTTAAAAGACGCAGTAGGTACTGGTATGAGTATAGAAACTGCTAAGATCAATGTAGAAGGAAACGTAGCAAAAAACGCACGTATAGTTGCTAAAGAAGTAAATATAGGCGGACAGACTCACGCCAAATCCACTATCGAAGCAGACAGCGCTTTCATCTCTGTGCATTTAGGAAAACTTACCTGTGATGAAGCTACTATAGATAGACTAGAGGGCGGTTACGTAAAAGCTAAAAAAGTTACGATAAACTCGGCTATAGGTGGAGAGATAATAGCGTCTGAAGTCTATATAGGCAAGTTGTTTTCTAACGTAAATATAACGGCTTCAGTTATAGTGCAAGTAGATGAGCTAAAAGGTAGCAATAATAAATTTATAATAGACGCCGCCAAGATTTTGGATTATGAAGATAAATTTAACGAATACATGCAAAAGATCTCAAATCTTCAAAGCGAGATAGCCGCTATGCCAAGAGAACTAAAGAAAAAACGAAGCGTTATAGAATCAAACAAAGAGTCCGTAAATCTGATAAAACAGAGGATAGAAGAGCTAAGAAACGATTCTAAAACTCCGCCGATATCATTTATCAACAAACTAAAAGATTTTCAAGCTTTAGTTCAAGAGTACAACACAGAACTAAAAGAATTTCAAGGCAAAAAGGCGGCTTTAGATGATTTGCACGATGAGTTAAGACAAATGCAAAGTATGGTTTTTGATGCTAAGATCATAAATAAAGATAGATGGAAAGAGCTAAACGAGATCAAATTTAAACTGATCGAACCTAAAAAAGAGATCATATATAGCACAAAAGAAAACGAACTAGCAAAGCTCATTATGCTTAAGCATCTAGTCGTAGCAGATGAAGACGTGTACGAGATAAAAAAATCAAACGAGATAGACCTATGATAAAAGCAATAGAAGGAATAATCACAAAAAAAGAGCCAACTAGTATTTGGCTAAAGGTGCCTTGTGGCGTAACGTATGGCATTTTTATATCGCTTTTTACAAGCTCAAATTTAAATAAAGGCGACAATGCAGAGCTTTTTATTACTCAGATCATCAGAGAAGACGCAAATTTACTTTATGGCTTTATCAAAGAGAGTGAGCAGCGCATTTTTGAAATGCTTTTAAAGGTAAATGGTATAGGTGCTGCGACTGCTATGGCGGTATGTTCTTCTCTAAGCCCAGATGATTTTAGTAGAGCGATAATAAATGGAGATTCTGACACTTTAAGAAGAGTTCCTGGTATCGGGCCAAAGACTGCTAGAACGGTCATCGCTCAGCTAAGCGATGCTAAATTTAGCGAGATAAGCTCTATGGAGAGTTATCAAAATGAAGCGTTTATGGCTCTTGAGAGTTTAGGTTTTAAAAGAGATAAAATTTCAAAAGTGCTTAGCGAATGCATGAGCGGCGACACGACTTCACTTATAAAAGAAGCACTTAAAAAACTTGCTTAAGGAAATTTGATGAAATTCGGTATAGTATTTGGTGGAAATAGTTTTGAGCACGAGATAAGTATAGTTTCTGCAGTGTCAGTTAAAAATGTTTTAAAAGCTGATCTTAGCTTTATCTTTGTAGATAAATTTAGAGATTTTTATCTGATAGATAAAAAAGATATGAGAGCAAATTTCTTTAGTAGTGGCAAGTATAAAAACTCTAAAAAGTTATATTTACAACAAGGTGGTTTTGCTACCCACTCACTCTTTGGAATGAGTCAGCTAAACTTGGATTGTTATATAAATTTAATCCACGGAAGTGACGGGGAAGATGGCAAGATCGCTGGTATGTTCGAGTTTTACGGTCTTAAGTTTATAGGTCCAAGACTTGAAGCGAGCGTGCTTAGTTTTAACAAAGAGCTTACTAAACTTTTAGCTTTAAAATGTGGCGTAAAAACACTGCCTTACGAGATGATAAAAAGAGGCGATAAAATCAAAATGCAATTACCATTTATCCTAAAACCTGCTCGTCTTGGAAGCAGCATAGGAGTAAGTATAGTGCATAAGCTTAGTGAGCTTGACTATGCTTTGGACGTGGCTTTTGAGTTTGATAGCGATATCTTAGTAGAGCCTTTTATGAGCGGCATTAGAGAGTTTAATCTAGCTGGATTTAGGGTTGGCAATGAGTTTGAGTTTTCGCTCATAGAAGAGCCGACAAAAAAAGAATTTCTTGATTTTGAGCAAAAATATATGAGTTTTTCAAGTCGCACTTCAGTAGAAGCGAGTATCAGCCAGGAGTTAAAAGAGGCCATAAAAAAAGCTTTTATGGATATTTATGATGGCGGAAACTTTGATGGCGCTCTGATAAGGTGTGATTTTTTTGTTCTTGATAATGAAATTTATCTAAATGAGATAAATCCAAACCCAGGAAGTATGGCAAACTATCTATTTACAGACTTTAGTGCTTCAGTACAAAAACTCGCTAACTCTATAAAATTACCTAAAAATATACAGATTGATTATAAATTTATACACTCCATAACAAGTAATAAAGGCAAACTGAACTGATACTTTAAAATGTTTTAAGCCAAATTTATGTAGAATTTTGTGTAAAATTCTACATAAGGACGCAATATGGCTACATTTAGTAAAAACGAAGTATATACTGCCACAGAGGTCGTTAGAAATTTTAGTTCTATCCTTACAAAAGTTTCAAAAGCCGAGATGAAAAGAGCATTTATAGTTAAAAACAATCGCTTTGAAGCCGTACTTTTAAATATGGATGAGTATGAAAGACTAAATGAAGCCGTAGTTTTGCTAGAAGCTATTTATACAACAAAAAAAGTAAAAAAGGAAGAAGATGGCAAGTAAAGAAGTAACTATCAAAAGTCATAGATACACTATCAGCTATGAGATATTTAATCCTACTTTGGAGCCTTGCATACTCATACTTCACGGTTGGGGTGCAAATAAAGAGATAATGAAAAAGGCTTTTTTACCATATTTTACAAATTTAAAACAAATTTATATCGATCTTCCCGGGTTTGGAAATAGCCCTCTAACTCATCCTTTATATACGAAAGATTATGCTAATATCGTTCGCGAGTTTTTAGACAAGCTTGATCTTAAGCCTGAGTTTATTTTAGGTCATAGTTTTGGTGGCAAAGTAGCGACTTTGCTAAATCCACCAAATTTAATACTTCTTAGCAGTGCTGGAATCATTCAAAAGAAGCCATTTTTAGTAAGACTTAAGATCAAAATATTTAAATTTTTAAAGCTTATCGGTTTTGGTAAATTTTATAAATTTTTTGCGTCAAAAGACGTAGCTGGAATGAGTAAAGAGATGTATGAGACGCTAAAAAATGTTGTTGATGAGAATTTCTATAATATTTTTAAAAATTACAAAGGCAAAGCTTATCTGTTTTGGGGTAAAGAAGACAGAGCAACGCCTTTAAAAAGTGGCGAAGAAATAGCAAGGATCATCAAAAATAGTGAATTCTATCCGCTAAGCGGAGATCATTTTTTCTTTTTACTTCACGCAGAGTTTATCACAAAAACCATTCAAAACAGAGATTAAAAATGCTAGAAAATATATACTTACTTGCCGCCACTCTTCTTTTTACGCTAGGGCTTGGCTACTACCTTATAACTGCTTTGCAGTGGTTTAGCTATAAGTGGGAGCGTATCTTGCTACACTACACAAAGCCGCTTTGGCACGTCTATTTTGCTATTATACCGTTTGGAGTTTTTGCAATTTTTAGCACTTTTTGGTCAAGCTTAACTCCTATTTTTGCCGGTTTATATCTTGTTGCTCTATTTTTTTGGCAAAGAAAACTTGATAAAAAACTTGTATTTACAAGTAGGATAAAACGATTTTTTTGCTTTTTGCTTTTTGCTTTTTTGATTTTTAGTTATTTTTTGCTAAATCAAATTTTGGTTTTAGTTTTCTCACTTGCTATCTCATTTTTACTTATGGAGCTTTACGAAAAACTCTTATATATCAAATTTAAAAATAGTGCCAAAAACAAGCTTGCTTCTATGCCAGATCTAAAGATAGTTTTGATAACGGCAAGTTTTGGTAAAACTAGTATGAAAAACTTTTGTGCGTCTTTGCTTGAAAAAGATTTCAATGTCTTAAAAACCCCTCGCAGTGTAAATACGCTAGCAGGTATCATAAAAGATATAAATGAAAATCTTACGCCCAAAACTCAAATTTACATAGCTGAAGCAGGAGCTAGGCTTAAAGGAGATATAAAAGATATAGCTCAGTTTTTAAACCCACACTTTGTCATCATTGGCGAGATAGGAGCTATGCATATCGAGTATTTTAAAAGCTTAGAAAATATCCGTAGTACGAAGCTTGAAGCACTTGTCAGTAAAAACTTAGAATATGCGTTTTTGCATAGTACGACTTTGAAAAAAGAGGACGAGAAAACTTGCATTTATGACCATAAAGTCAGTGATATAAGTGCAAATCTAGATGGTATCAAATTTAGGCTAAATGATACCTGGTTTAGCTCAAAACTTTTAGGTGCATTTAATGCGCAAAATATCGCCGCTTCTGTTTTACTAGCGTTAAAACTTGGCGTAAAACAAGACACTTTAAAGATGAGCGTTTTAAATTTAAAAAATGTAGAGCATAGGCTAGAAAGACTTGATGCTGGTGGAAAGATCATCATCGATGATAGTTTTAACGGAAATTTAAAAGGTATGAAACAAAGCTATGAGCTAGTAAAAAGTTATAGTGGTAGAAAGATTTTGCTTACTCCTGGCATCGTAGAAGCAGACGATGAGCTAAATGAAGAGCTATCTAAAAGCATAAATGAAATTTTTGACGTAGTCGTGATAACAAGCGGTATAAACCAAAAGGCTCTTACTAAATTTTTGAGTAATCCTGAAGTAATAATCCTAAAAGATAAGTCAAAAATGCAAGAGTTTTTGAGCCAAAATACGACTAGCGGCGATCTTATACTTTTTAGTAATGACGCTCCAAGCTTTGTATAATCAAGATAAAATTTAAAGTTTTTATAGATTAGTATAGACCACAAGAGGATTGCAACTCTTGTGATCAAAAGGAGAGAAATGTCTGCCATCAAAAAGATGGCAGTTTGATTAGTATCCTAAAACTAGCATATTAGAATTTATATTTTACGCCTAAGCTTCCATTGACGTATTTATCGTCTCCGTTTGTTTTAAAACCAACACTTATGGTAGTAGATAAGTCTCTTGTCACTGCATACTCACCACCTGCTATCACTTTAGCATACGTATCTTTGCTCTCATCTGCTTTTGTGGTAAATGAAGTGCTAGCGCCTCTAAATTTAGACACTAAGTCATCTCTGCTTACGCTGAGTTCTTGCTCAACGCTAGGAGCTACAAACATAAAGCTTCCGTCACTTAGGTATTGTCTAAACTCTACGCCTAAGTTTGCACTAAGAGTTGAGCCATCTATTTTGCCAACTTCATAACCTTGTATTGTAGCATTGCTTAGAGTAAAGCTATCGTTTTTGTTGTATGCGTAATTTAGCCCGATAAATGGTTTGATAAAGAAGTTATTTTGAGCTTTAACCACATAGCCGTAAGTCGCAGCGATATTTATAAATTTAGAATCATAATCGCCATTTAGGTATTCATTTACTAGCTTATAGTTGTTTATATCGTTTTTACCTATACCAAAGCTTAGTGTAGTATCAAGCTCACTATCGCCAAGGTAAGCACGACTGTAAATTCCAAGCTCAAAGTTATCTGCTTCACTCTCTAAGTAGCTTGTATCTAGATCTGATTTTGCATAAGTGAAGTATGAACCAAGCAAGAAGTTATCAAAGCTTCTATCATATCCTACGCTAAATCCATAAAGTTTTGGATCGCCATTATCGGTGTATCCTTTAGCTCCTATGACGTTTGCCCACAGCGAGTTATCATAGTCAAATCTTTTTGTGTATTCTTTTATGATGCTTGATAGTGCAGAGTTGTCGCCACTTGCTAGCTCTAAGCCTTCCATATTTTTTATAGCACTAGCTAAAGCAAGATCTTTGCTATATGGAGAGCTAAGCTTAGCAAGTCTAGTCATAGTATTTGTTTGGTTTGCCATAGATAAAGCAGTAGCTGGAGCGTTAAGACCGCCACCTATAACATTGCTTAGAGATTTGCTTGCTTCATTGATAGGTTTTTCTATCTGCTCTGCGATGTCTTGAGCTATAGTCGCATCGGTAACTTTGTCCAATTCATCTGTAGTTACTAAATTTAGATTATTAGCTACAAAGCTTCCCAAACCAGCTTCATTTAGTGATTTTACTACATTTGAGTTGCTTGCTTTTACTACATCTGAAAATGAACTAGTTACGGTTATTTTATTTAACTGCTCTTTCATACTGTTTAAAGCTGCTAAAAGCTCGTTATAAGCTTTTTTTTGATCATCTGTTATAGCATCATCAGCTAGTAAATTTTTTAGCTTTACTGCATCGTAATTAGCATGGTTTATAGTGATACCTTGAGTTTTAATAGCATCTATTGTGGCGTTTGTTATCTCAGCACCTTTTGCATTTTTTAAATCAGTTCCGATAATTTTGTCTAAGTCAGCTCCATCAATTCCGCCTAATTCTGCAAGCTTTGCGTTAGCTATATCTGCTTGCCTTTGCAAAGCTTCATCATTTTTTAAATTTTGAGTTTCAGAGATAAATTTGTGGTCTGGATTAAAAGCTATTGCTTTTGCATCTCTAATAGTTTCGTTTAATTTATCTGCTTTTTTTACGAAATCATTCAAAGCTTGCATTATTTTTGGTTGAAGAGTTTTTAATGCTTCTATATTTTTATTTGCTTCTGCTGCTTTGTCACCTTTACCAGCTACGCCGGTGTATATGGTATTGATTAGATCAGATACAGTTATTGTAGCGTCGCCTGTTACGGCTTTATCTAGTAAATCAGTATCATCTTTTTTTAGCTTGGTATTTAGCGTTGCGTAAATTTTAGTGGCATTTTCGGCTACATTTTTTATATCAAGTTTATCTTGATCTTTTTTTGCTATATTAGAAAATAATGTTTTAATATCCTTAGCGACTTTTATAGCTAAATCTTTTGCAGCATCTTGTTTGTCTGTGTTTATTTTAATGTCGTTTGTGCCGTCATTTATTAATGTGCCTTCTTTTGAATTCGGATCGATTGTTATAGTTTGCAAATTATCAGATTCTAAACCGTTTGCGAGATTCGTGAATTCAACGGCTAAATTTTGTAGCTCTTTAGCAGAACTTCTAAAGTTTGCTATAACTGTTGCAAATTCTGTTTTATGCCAGTTGGCTGAATAAGCTAGCCCAAAAGCTTTAAAGTATGCCTTTTGAGCCTCATCTTTAGGAATTTCTACGGCTAAAAGGCTCGACCCCCCCCCTATTGTCATAAGCGCTGAAGCTAGCACCAAAGAAAGTTTAAATCCTTTCATGATTTCTCCTTAAAAATTAATTTAATGGGGTGAGAGTATAGCACATAAATGGCGTAAAAAGCAATTTTTGTTTAAAATTTATTTTTGATAACGAATATTGCATACTTTGAACGTTTCGTAATGTAATGTTTGGATATGGGGGGGGGTAGGAAGAAAGTGATTTTCTTTAAATTTAATAACTTTTTTATATTTTCTTAAGAAAAAACGGTAAATTTAGAAAGGGCTGGGATTTTAGTGAATATGGAAAACTTAAATTTGAAAACCAAAACCACTAAAGTGGTGGTTTCTGTGAAAACAAGCGAAGCGCTCGGCTTGTCCGATGTTTCTGTGAAAACAAGCGAAGCGGTGCAAGTGCAAAGCACGAAGCAGGTTTCTGTGAAAACAAGCGAAGCGCTCGGCTTGTCCGATGTTTCTGTGAAAACAAGCGAATGCGACCATAAAAGGGTCACATTCCCAAATTTTCGATGACGCGAACAGTATCTTCGGCGATAGCTAGCTCTTCATCAGTAGGCACTATGATGATACGTACTTTAGTCTCAGGTAGCCCGACGCGGCGTGGTTCGCCTAGCGGGACACTATTTTTGTTTTTATCCATTCTGATACCGAAAATCTCTAAACCGCTACAAACGGCTTCTCTGATCCTAGCATCGTTTTCGCCGATACCTGCTGTAAATATGATAGCGTTTATCTCGCCAAGAATTGCTATATATGCGCCTATGTATTTTTTGATACGCAATACAAACATATCAAAAGCGAGTTTGGCGTTTTCATCGCCTGCGTCCATTTTAGCTTCTATCTCACGCATATCGTTTGAGCCGCTTATGGCTAAAAGTCCGCTTTTTTTGTTCATTATGGTATCTATCTCTTCGCCGCTTAAATTTGCATTTTTCATCAGAAACGGAACTATAGCAGGGTCGATGTTACCACATCTTGTCCCCATCATAAGTCCCTCAAGAGGAGTAAGACCCATACTTGTATCTATACATTTTCCGTCTTTTATGGCTGCTACGCTTGCACCGCTTCCAAGGTGCAGCGTAATACAGCTAAACTTATCAAAATCAATTCCTAGTATCTTTGCACCTTGCCTTGCTACAAAGTTGTGGCTCGTTCCGTGTGCGCCATAACGTCTTATTTTGTATTTTTCATAAAACTCTAAAGGAAGCGGATACATATATGAGCTTTTTGGCATAGTTTGATGAAATACAGTATCAAAAACTGCTACGTTTGGAATGTCTGGTCTGACTTTTAAAGTCTCTTTCATACCGGCAAGATGAGCAGGGTTGTGAAGTGGGGCTAGGGGGATTAACTCTTCAATTGTTTTCATAACTTTTTCGTCTATCAAAACAGCATCATCAAAGAGATCTGCACCTTGAACTACTCTGTGTCCTACGCCGTCTATCTCATCTAAGCTTTTTAGTGTGTGACTGACAAATAAAAGCTCGTTCATTATGTCTATCCCAGCGCCGTGGTTTTCAATCTCTCCAGATCTTTCAAAGATCTGGCCTGTTTTTAGGACGGTTAGTTTTGCGTGTGAGTTTTTAGAGCCTATCTGTTCTATCAAGCCTTTACAAATAGCTATTTTGTTTTGCATATCATAGAGTTTAAATTTGATAGAACTACTGCCGGAATTTATAACTAAGATTTTCATCTGTTTTCCCCTTGAGATTGGATTGCGCTGATTAGGACGGTATTTACTATATCTTCTACCAAACAGCCGCGGCTTAGGTCATTTACTGGTTTGTTTAGTCCTTGAAGTATAGGTCCGATAGCAACGGCGTTTGCGCTTCTTTGGACGGCTTTATACGTGATATTTCCACAGTTTAAATTTGGAAATATAAATGTATTTGCGACTCCTGCGACTTTTGAGTTTGGAAGTTTCTTTTTAGCCACGCCTAAATCTACTGCGGCGTCAAACTGGATAGGACCTTCGATATCTAAATTTGGTGCTAGAACTCTGGCTTTTTGTGTAGCAGTTTCAACAAATTTTACGTCTTCCCCGCTTCCGCTACTGCCTGTTGAGTAGCTGAGCATAGCGACTTTAGGTTCTAAGCCAAAATCACGTGCCGTTTTGGCTGTACTTATGGCTATGCTAGCAAGCTGATCTGTAGTGGGATTTGGAGTGATGGCGCAATCTGCAAAAAGCTGAATTTTGGTATCTAAACACATTATAAAACTACCACTAACTGTGCTAATGCCCGGTTTCATTTTTATAAATTGAAGTGCTGGCCTTATAGTCTCTGCTGTAGTCGTACTAGCGCCGCTTACCATAGCGTCACATATACCCTTATATACTAGCATAGTTCCAAAATACGTTCTATCTTTCATCAGCTCACTAGCTTTTTCTTTAGTCATTCCTTTTTCGCGTCTAAGTTCGTATAAAGTAGTGGCGAATTCATCACTAAGATCACTATTTTGCGGATCATAGACCTTTATATCTTCTAAATTTAGTCCGTATTCACGAGCTTTTTTATTTATTTGGTATTTATCGCCTAAAAGTACGATATTGACTGCTTTGTTTTCAAGCAAGATAGCAGATGCTTTGAGTATGCGCTCATCGTCACTTTCTGGTAGGACTACTGTTTTTAAATTTGACCTAGCTTTTTTATAAAGTAGATTTTCAAATCTAAGAGGCGTTAAAGCGTTGCTACTAGTACTAAATATCTCTTCTATGTCATTTAAAACAGTGAAATTTAGCGTCCCTTTTTTAAATTCGGTATCTTTTGAAAGCAGGAATGGCGCATTTAAATTTTTAGCTAAGCTATCGTCTAGGGTTTCTATAAATCCACCTACTACTATAATGAAATCAGCGTCTATTTTGTCAAATTCTGTTATAACGTTTTTTATCAGTTCATTTTGTTTTGAACCTAGCAGATATAATTTTGCTTGATTTTCTTCAAAAATAGTGTTACTATTTTTCACATTATTTTCTCCGATAGGTAGAAATGTGACAATTTTTTTGTACGTACTGTTTAATTTTTCCAACAATTTTTGTTTAAATTCTTCCTTTTGAAAGTCTGAATTTAAAACATAAATAGCCCTTAGCATACTCTTCTCCTAGTTTTGGAACTTAATTTGCTTAAACATTGTAGCATATTTATATTTAAGGTATATTATGAAAACAAAATATATTTTTATTTCAATTTTGTCTGTGTTTGCAGGTTGTGCTACGGGAACCGATCCGAAGATATCTATGCAACCTCCTGTTTATGTCGAAGAGCTACCATCAAGGGAGAACGGACTTGGGCAAAGTAATCCAGGAAGTCTGTTTGGTAGAGGGGATAATCCGTTATTTTCAGATAGAAAAGCTATGAATGTCAATGATATAGTAACTATAGTCATAGAAGAAACTACAAGCCAAACATCAAAGGCAAATAAAGCTACTGAAAAAGATAGTACTATATCTTTAAACGGCGGAGCATTTACTACGCCAGAGGGCTCACCGCTTAGCGGACCTTTAAGAGACGTAAATAAAATAGCCGGTATAGGATTTAGCGGTGGCAGCTCAAATAAATACAGTGGAAGCGGTAGTAATAGCAGAAATGAAGCATTTAATACGACTATTTCAGCTAGGATCATAAAAGTTTTAAATAACGGAAATTATTTTATAGAAGGTAGTAAAGAACTTCTTGTAAATAATGAAAAACAGATCATACAAATAAGTGGAGTTATAAGACCTTATGATATCAGCCAAAAAAATGAGATAGAGTCAAAATACATAGCTGATGCTAAAATTCTCTATAAAACAGAGGGTGAGATACAACGAGCTACAAAAAAACCGTGGGGAACAAGTCTTTTGGAAGCTATCTGGCCTTTTTGATTTCTTGTATATGACCTAATTTATTTAGTAAATGTGTAAAAAACACACATTTACTACTATAAATTTAGTGCTTTATCTTATATTTTTATACTCTTTTAATTTTACTTAACTAAACTAACGTTATAATTTTAGCATTTTTATACAAAGGTGGAATGATGAAAAAATTAAATGGTTCACAGATGATCAGTGAAGCATTAAAGCACGAAGGAGTTAGCGTTGTTTTTGGCTATCCCGGGGGAGCGGCTTTAAATATATATGATGAGACTTATAAGCAAAATTATTTTACTCATATACTTACTCGTCACGAACAAGCAGCAGTTCATGCAGCTGATGGATATGCTAGAGTTACAGGAAAAGTAGGTGTTGCTTTTGTTACAAGTGGTCCTGGTTTTACAAATGCTGTTACAGGGCTTGCTACTGCTTATGCTGATTCGATTCCACTGGTGCTCATAAGCGGTCAAGTCGCATTGCCGCTCATAGGTACAGACGCCTTTCAAGAGATAGATGCAGTGGGCATTTCACGTCCTTGTGTAAAACATAATTTTTTAGTTAAGACAGTAGATGAGCTTCCGCTTGTGCTAAAACAAGCTTTTTATATAGCAAGGTCTGGTAGACCAGGACCTGTGCATGTAGATATACCAAAAGACGTTACTGCTGCAATAGGCGAGTTTAAATACCCTGATGAGATAAAGATGCAAACGTATAAACCAAATACCAAAGGTCATCCAAATCAGATCAAAAAAGCCTGTGACGCCATAGCAAAATCAAAAAAACCTATAGCATATATAGGCGGTGGAGCTATAAGTAGCAATTCAAGTGATGAGATAAGAAAATTTCTATCAAAAACAAAGATACCAGCAGTAGAGACGCTTATGGCTCTTGGAGTTTTAAGAAGCGATGATGAACTAAATTTAGGTATGGTAGGAATGCACGGAAGTTACGCTGCAAATATGGCTCTTAGCGAAGCTGATCTTATCATCTGTTTGGGCGCAAGATTTGATGATAGGGTAACTGGCAAGCTTAGTGAATTTGGCAAAAACGCTAAAGTCATACACGTAGATATAGATCCAAGTAGTATCGGTAAGATAGTAAATGCTGAGTTTCCTATAGTCGGAGATCTAAAAAACGTTATGATAGAACTAAATAGCAAAATAGATCTAGATCCTGCGAATTTCGCTTCGTGGAGAGATCAGATAAAAATCTACGAAAATCTTCATCCGCTTGGTTTTAAAGATAGTGATGAGGTACTAAAACCGCAGTGGGTAATACAAAATATAGCTAGTATAGTAGGGGATGATGCTATCATAGCAACAGACGTCGGGCAGCACCAAATGTGGGTTGCGCAGTTTTATCCGTTTAATCATCCAAGGCAGCTTCTTACAAGCGGTGGATTAGGCACTATGGGCTTTGGTCTACCTTCTGCTATGGGCGCTGCGTTTGGAAGTGATAAGCCAGTCATCGCAGTAAGCGGGGACGGTGGATTTCTTATGAATGTTCAAGAGCTTATGACTTTGAGCGCTAATAAAAAAAGAGTTATAAATATAGTTTTAAATAACAACTTTTTGGGAATGGTTCGTCAGTGGCAAACATTTTTTTACGGTGGACGTTACTCAAATACGGATCTTGAGTTGCAGCCTGATTTTGTAAAAGTCTGCGAAGGCTTTGGCGGGATAGGATTTAGCGTAGAAACAAAAGACGAATTTAAAAAAGCCTTGCAAACAGCTTTAAAAAGCGATACTGTTAGCGTTATAGAAGTAAAGATAGATAGATTTGAAAACGTTTTACCGATGGTTCCAGCAGGCGCTGCGATCTATAATATGATTTTGGAGTAAGAGATGAGAAGAGTTATATCAGCTATAGTTTTAAATGAACACGGTGTTTTGAGCCGTATCGTCGGGCTATTTTCAGGGCGTGGATACAACATCGACTCGCTTACGGTTGCTCCTATCCCAGAAAGTGAGTTTTCAAGAGTAAATATCGTAACTAGCGGTGATGAGAGGGTTTTTGAACAGATAGTTAAACAGCTTCATAAACTCATACCTACATATAAAGTCATAGATAGTGGTGAGTTTATCGAAAAAGAGATGGTTTTGGTAAAAATTTCATTGTCTGAGGACTTTAGCGGACTTGACGCGATACTAAAATCATACAACGGAAGCGTTGCAAATGCAAATGAAAACTACATCATAGTTATGGCGTGTGATAATGCTAGCAGGATAGACTGCTTTATAAAAGTTATGAAAAAATATAATCCAGTTCAGATAGTAAGAAGTGGATCTGTGATGATGGAAATTTGATGAAATTAAGTGAAATTTATAAATTTTTGTGCTTGGAATTTAGTGGAGCTGATATTGAAATTTTGGCTTTAAATTCGCTTGGACGTGCAAATGAAAATGAGCTTAGCTACTGTGATAGTCCAAAAAACGCTAAATTTATAGAAGAGAGTAGAGCTGGAGCTATTTTAGTGACCAAAGATCTGGCAAATTTAGTTAAAAGTAGAGCCGTAATAGTAGAAAATCCTCATCTTGCTTTTGCTTTGCTATCAAAGCCGTTTTCTAAACCGCTTTTTTATCCAAAAGTAGAGTCTACCATAGATAGCACTGCAAAGATAATGCCAAATGTCTATATAGGAAGCAATGCTAAGATAGGTAAAAATGCGGTAGTTATGGCTGGAGCATATATAGGCGATAATGTCACGATAGGAGATGAGAGCATAATCCATCCAAACGTAGTCATCTATAATAACTCAAAAGTTGGCAGTCGTTGTCATCTAAATGCGAATTGTGTTATAGGGAGTGATGGTTTTGGCTTTGCGCACACAAAGCTTGGAGAGCATATCAAAATATACCATAACGGTTGGGTAGAGATAGAAGATGACGTAGAGATCGGAGCTTGCACAACTATAGATCGTGGAGTTTTTGAACCAACTATCGTAAAACGCTACTCAAAAATAGATAATCTAGTTCAAATAGGTCATAATTGTGAGCTTGGATTTGGTTGTATCATAGTTTCTCAAGTAGGTCTTGCAGGAAGTAGCAAACTAGGTCGCAATGTAGTCATGGGCGGACAAAGTGCGACTGCTGGGCATCTTAGTATAGGCGACTTTGCACAAGTCGCAGGTCGCGCAGGAGTGACGAAAGACTTACTTGGTGGCGAACAATACGCTGGATATCCAGTAATGCGGCTTAAAGAGTGGTTTAAAGTACAAGCTAAGATATTAAAAGAATTTGGGATAAAAAGAAAATTTTCGCAATAGACTTTTTATCTTGTAGATGAAAAGTCGGCTAAAATTTGGAATAGCAAACAAATTTAACGCAATAGAAAACTCGTATGAGTTTTCGGCGAAAATTTGAAAATATGACCCATATATCAAAGGTAAAATAGCCTCAAATGGCTATTTTACGGTGAAAATTTTGAAGCATTTGTTTTTTATATTAAGAAAAAAATTATTTTTCCTTTTTTTTGATATAAAGATAGACTGCTGTTATAAAAAATACTACAAATATCAGAGCTATGGTTATGATATGCAGATACTCTTTTATAAGCTCTTCTTGATCTCCAAGTATATATCCGATAGCCATAAGTATAGCAACCCAAATTCCAGCTCCTAGAGTCGTAAGCAGTGAAAATCTAAATATATTCATTTTAGCAAGTCCAGCAGGTAGGCTGATGTACTGACGAATTCCAGGAAGTAAGCGGCAATTAAAAGTCGATATCTCGCCGTATTTTTCAAAAAATGTTTCAAATTTTCTCATTTTTTCTTCAGTTATGCCGACAAATTTACCGTATTTTTCTATAAAAGGACGTCCAAAAAAGTAACATAGATAATAATTAAACAGTGCTCCAAAAAGGCTTCCCGAAGCTCCTGATAAAAATGCTAAAAACATATTCATATCGCCTTTAAAAACTAGATAACCAGCTGGTATCATCACTACTTCACTAGGAAATGGAAAAAAACTACTCTCAAGCGCCATAAGTAAAAATATACCTATATATCCCCAGTCCGCGACTAGATCGACTAAAAAATTTATAATACTTTCCAGCATAAATTTATCCTTTTAAAAAGGGTGTATTTTACCCATATTTTTTAAATTTGGATTGAAATTCGTATTGTTTTTATATATAATAATACTATGAATGAAAATATAAATGAACTTATAAGATTGGCTCTTAAAGAAGATCTAAACGATCAAGGCGACATTACAAGTCTGGCGATTTTTGGCTCGCAAGAGGATGAATTTATCCTTATTAGCAAAGATAATGGTGTGCTTTGTGGTATGGATATCTTTACAAAAGTTTTTAAATTTATAGATAGCAAAATCAAAGTAGAAACATACTTTTATGATGGAGATGATATAGCTTATGGTAACGCTATAGCTAAAATATCTGGGAGGGTTACTAGCATTTTACAAGCTGAAAGAATAGCTATAAATTTCATAAGTTATCTCTGCGCTATAGCGACAAAAACTTCGCTTTTCGTAAAAGAGGCTAATGGCGCAGTAAAGATATTAGATACTAGAAAAACACTACCTGGATATAGAATGTTAGCAAAATACGCCGTAAAATGCGGTGGCGGTGAAAATCATCGGATAGGGCTTTTTGATATGGTTTTGATAAAAGACAACCATATAGACGCTGCAGGCGGCATTACAAACGCAGTTACTAAAGTAAGACAAAAATACGGAAATAAATTTAAAATAGAAGTAGAAACTAGAAATTTAGATGAAGTAAGAGAGGCTTTGAGCTTGGATATCGACATTATTATGTTAGATAATATGAGCTTGGATATGATGAGCGAAGCAGTCAAGATAATATCTAAAAAAGTTTTTGTAGAGGCATCTGGAAATATGAGCTTCCAAAGGATAAAAGAGGTTGCAAACTGCGGTATAGATGCTATCTCTTTTGGCGAGCTGACTCACTGTGTGAAAGCTTTTGATTTTTCTTTGAAAAAGGAGTTTATATGAATTTAGACGAAAAAATAGAAAATATATTATCTAAATATGGTGATAAAATAATAATAGCGGCCCATCACTACCAAAAAGATGAGATAGTAAAATATGCGAATTTAGTTGGGGATTCGTATAAATTAGCCGTGGAGTGTTCAAAAGGCGACGCCGAGTTCATCGTGCTTTGCGGAGTGTATTTTATGGCTCAAAGTGCGGCTTTACTAGCTAAAAATACTCAAAAAGTACTCATACCAGAAACTAGCGCCGGCTGTCCTATGGCCGATATGATAAGCGGCGATAAAGCAGAAGCTATCATCACTAAGATAAATAAAATGAGCGGTAAAAATGTAGCTCCTATAGTTTATATGAACTCACTCATAGACTCAAAAGCAGTTTGCGGTAAATTTGATGGTTCAGTTTGTACTAGCTCAAATGCTAAAAAAATTATATCATACTTCTTAGATCAAGGTCGTCCGGTATTTTTCTATCCTGATCTGCATCTAGCTTGCAACTGTGCAAACAAGCTGGGTATAGCACGTGAGCAAATGGCGGTTTTTTCTAGAGATATGAGCTTGAGGCTAAACTGCGATATAAAAGACGTAAAAATGTTTTTGTATGATGGATACTGTCACGCTCACCAGAGATTTAAAGTAGAACACATAGATGACATCAAGGCTAAATTTAATGATATAAATATCATAGTCCATCCAGAATGCAAAGAAGACGTCGTGGCAAAATCGAACTTTGTAGGTTCTACGGATTTCATCTATAAAACGGTTTCAAATGCAAAACCAGGCTCAAAATGGGCGATAGGTACTGAGCTAAATTTCGTAAATAGACTAGCCTTGCAAAATCCAGATAAATTTATAATCCCGCTTGCCAAATCACCTTGTTTTAATATGGAAAAGATCACGCTTCAAAGCCTAGCAAATACACTTATGAATATACAAAATCATATAGAAAATGGTGAGGCGCTAAACAACTTACTAAAAAGCGATGAATCACTAAGATCGGACGCGGAAAAAACATTGAGACAAATGATAAAGATAAATGAGTCGTAAGATCAGGCAACTTATGCTTTATGAGTGCTTTTAGGCTCGATCTTTAAAACTTTTATAGTAAAAAGTGCGCCTTCATCGGTGTTTTTAACATTTATGAATCCGTACATGTTTCTTTCTATAATGTTTTTTGACATATATAGTCCGATCCCAGTTCCTTGGGTTTTATATCTGGTGGTAAAGTATGGCTCAAAAATTTTATCTAATATTTTTTCGGCTATACCTCCGGCATTATCTGAGATTTTTACTATGGAGTAATTATTGCCTTCTTTGATCTCTATATTTATTCTTGGGAATTTAATTTTTCGTTCTATGATTATGTCTTTTGCATTGCTTAAAATATTTAGTATTACTTGAGAGTATTCATTTTTATATCCTAAAATATTTGTATCTTTTATCGTGTTAAATTTCAAACTTATTTCATGATATCTTAGAGAAGATTCTATGATTTTTGCTGCTTCTTTGCATGCGTTTTGAACAGAAAATATCTCTTTTTCGCCTCTTGGTTTAAAGAAATTTTGAAAATCAGTTATCGTTTGAGACATATAAGCAGTAAGTTTATTAGCTTCTTTGATTTTTTCATTTAGGTATTTTTTATCAAATTTGTTAAAATCATAAGTAACTTTCATATTCATATGAATAGCAGAAATTTCCGCTAACGGTTGTCTCCACTGATGAGCGATATTTCCTATCATTTCACCCATTGCTGCTAATTTGCTTTGTTGTACTAAAAGTTGTTCTTGTGCTAAACGTTGTTTTATCTCTTTATTGATACGTTTTTCTAGGTTATCGATCATATCATTTATCATATTTTTTAGTTCGTTTAGTGATTTATCGTTTGTGTTTTCATACAATCTAGTTCCTAAATTTCCACTTTTTAGATTTTCTAATATTTTTGTTGCATTTTTTATTAAGGCTTCATTTTGTTCAATATTATTGCTGATATATAGGATATTTTTGTTTATTATCGTTGCCATTTGTTTAAATTCGTCGTTGCATGATAACTCTATTTTATTTACTTGAGTTTTTTTATCATTTAAATATTTAAAAAAATCGTTCAATCCATTTTGTACCAAAGATATTGAGCTTATGATATTATTTGAAATAAGCCAGTTTATAAAAACAGAAAAGATAAGAATGAGCATTATGCTGATAATTATCTCAAATTTGATTTCTTTTGTTTTTGTAACTGCGTCGTTATATGCGATAGTTGAGTTGTTTAATGATTTTCTTTGTAAATTTAAGAGCCTATCCATAAGTATATCAAACTGTTTTTTTGCTACGGTAGTGATGTTGATATATGCACCTTCTTCAAACTCGTCATCTAAATATTCTTTAGTCTGATAAAAGAGATTTTTGTAATTATTCCAAATTTCGTAAATTTCGTAGTTATATCGTTTGACGTCGTTAAAATTTGCATTTAAGTGTTTGATGATCTCGTCTATTTCTAGCTGTATATTTTTTCTTATATCTTGGTTTGGCGCCATTACTAAAGAATGACTTAATTGTCTTAGATTGTAAAGTGGAGTTATGATGTTGTTTTGAAGAGATAAAACAGCTTGTGATTTGCTATGTACATCTCTTAGTATGATTTGATTGTCTTTGCTTATATATATTGTTTTATAGCCTAAAATACTTATTGAAATAAGTAAGATAAAAAACAATATGCCAAGTTTAGTTTTTATGCTTATATTTTTTATAAATTTAATCATGTGTATATCTTTTTGGTTTGATAGGTCTTTTTAGCTTGTCTGGATAGTGTTTATCCTTTCTAATAGACCAGTGGTCGTTGCTTATCTCTATCTCCCATAAAGGTATAATGCCTCCTTGATATGGTTTAAAAATCACTTCTTTATTTACGGCTATTATTTTGTTAGGAGAAGGGACTCTTAGCGTATATGCTTTGGCTCTAGCTCTTAGTAATATATTTTTAACTACCTTTTTATACTCGTCACTATTTGTTTTTGTGATAAAAAATTTATCGATATAGTTTTGCATAATTGGATCTGGTGGTATGGTTGACCAGACACTGTTGTTTTCATATATAAAAAAGACAGTCCATGGATTTTGATAATACCAGTCATCATTTCCCCAGATGAGCAGATCCCATTTTTGTCTGTTTTTATTTGAACTAGTTGTTAAAAGTTGTTTATAAATATCTTTTTCGCTTGATGTGATTTTATAGTTAAATTTAACTCCGTACTCTTTTAGTTGGTATTCTATACCTTTTAATAAAAATAAAAATCTATCTTGAGTAAATACTTCTAAAATTAGTCCATTTAACAAGGAATTTAGTTTTTGTTTTGAGAAGATGTCTTCTTTTATAGACTCTTCTTTCGCGATCTCTTCTACTACTTTATAGTTTATAGAAGCTGTAAATGGAGATATTTTACCTTCATTTTTATAAACAAATTTTAGTAAATTTTTACGGTTTAATGCCTGATTTAAAGCTATTCTTACATCTTTATTTAGAAGTTTTTTATTGCCATTTATGAGATTAAAAAATATTGTTATATTATCGGTTGATTTCGAGACTATTAATTTAGCGTATTTTGACGTGATAACATCTAATTTTTTGTTAAAAGGTATAGGTGCTAGATCTAATTTACCTTCAAATTTAGTTATATCATCCATAGCTTGCTTTATACTAAGTTGCGTATATACTGTTATATATCTAATCTTTGGATACTCTTTGTTCCAGTAAAATGGATTTGCTTCAAGTTCGATTTTATCAGTATGCCTATCTCCTCTTGCGTATCCACTTTTTATGATATACGGACCCATTCCAAAAGCACCAGCAGCTCTATTTGCAGTTCCGGTTTCTTCTCCGATTGGATTGTATTTTTCAATGTATTCTTTAGTATAAAAATATACTCTTGCAAGATCTGTTAAAAACATCTCATAAGGTTGCTTCAATATGATTTTTAAATGTGTTTCATCTAATTTATACACTTCAAAATCGATCTTATCTATATTCGTATATAAAAATGGATTTTTTTTGAAAAAATTAAGATTATATATGGCATCGTCTATACTAAAATCGGTTCCATTTTGGAATTTAAGATTTTTTCTTAGTTCAAATATATATGTAAACTCATCAACTCTTTTATGACTTTTTGCTAGATCATAAACCCAACCTTGTTCATTGTCATAAGAGCGTATAAGACCAGCATTTGTGGATTTTGCAATGTATGAATACGGAATAGAAGGTAAAAATATATTGATATGTGAGTTTGGATGAAGTTGCTTTGCTTTATTGTCTTTTGTTGTATCGTCTCTATACTCAAATTCATTTACTAAGTAAGATAAATCACTTGCCCAAGAAAATGCGTTTAGCCATAGAAAATAACTAAAAAATAATGCTATGAATTTAAGCAAAGCGATATCCCAAACCAGATATATTTATTATTATATCTGTTGGTAACTTTTTTCTTAAATTTCTAACAAGCGACCTTAGAGCGCTATCTGTCATAATATCTGCATCCCAAACTCTACTTTGAAGTTCTTCATACGTTGTTATTTTTCTTTGGTTTTTAATCAGCACTTCAAAAAATAACATCTCTTTTTTATTTAAATTTATAGACTTATTTTTATAATAAAGCTCTTTCTTGTCAAAGTCATAAGAGTAATCTTTATCTACTTCTAATTTCACTATATTATTTATATCTAATATGCTAACGCATTTTTCTAAAGTTTGCAGCAAAATATCTAAGTCGATAGGTTTTACTAGATATTTTTCCATATGTAACTCAACGGCGTCCATAAGATATTTTTTGTCTATATGAGCCGTTATCATTATGATAGGAGTTTTTCTATCTTGCTCTCTTATTTTTTTTACAAGCTCGATACCATTTAGTATAGGCATATGAATATCGCTCAGTATGATATCTGGGGCTTTATCTTGGTAAATCCGATAAGCTTCATCGCCATTAGAAGTCTCAAAGACTTCTTTGACGTAGTATCTCAAGCTATCAGCGATATTTTTTCTTATGCCTTCTTCGTCTTCTGCGTAAAGAACTTTTAGTGTTTGTAATTTATCTAACATTTTACCGTTCATAATAACTCTTTTACTTAAGAAAGTATATCAAAATTTAGTTAAGATCATTACTTAGTCCGTTTGATGCGTTTGATTTTAAATATCTCAAAAGATATTTTGATTCTGCTTCGTCAAGCTTTGCAAAGTCTTTCATAGGTAGAAATAGCGCTTCCCATTCAACCATTGTATGATGCTTTACATCTTGTGCGGCATGACACTGGGTGCACATGTCAAAAAAGAACTCTTCATGTTCTTCCCATACTTCTTTGCTGTCTTTTGTCAGGTACTGCTTATCTATGATACCGACTAACTCTACTTCATTTTCTTGTTTATTGTTTGGTTTAAACCCATCTTCTAATGTTGCTATTAGCAGTTCTTTATTTTTAGTAGAATATACGTTTTTACCATCTATAAAACCATTTATCGCTATTTTAGCTTTATCCCCTAAATCTTTTGTAAGTTTTACTGGAACGCCTAAATATATATTTGCTATTTTTTCATTGTCGGATTTTATCTTTGTATCTTGAAAAATATAAAATATATCATTTGAGCTTACTGTTGATATAAGTATCCCGGATAAAATTAATTTTATGATTAGTGTCTTTTTCATTATTATGCTCCTATTATTACTGGTGGCTGATATGCATTATTTGGCGAGATTGAGCTTACTTTTTTTATCGATACTAAGCAAGTGTTTGCAGTAGTTGCTTGTGCCATTGACGAAGACGGTCTTGATGAGGTCAAAACATTTACTTGTCCAGAATTGCATCTTGAGTTATCTGCTTTTGGATCTTCTGGAGAATACCATGCGCCTTCTTCTATAGCTACGACGCCTTGCCTTATGGTTTTTGTTATTACTACTCCAGCAAGTATGCTACCTCTGTCGTTATAAACCTCAACTACCTCTCCATCTTTTATGTCAAATTTAGCAGCATCTTCAGGTGATATCCTTATAGGTTCTCTACCTTGAACTTTATGAGCATTTTGCACCCAAGTGTTATCAAGCTGCGAATGAACTCTATATGTAGGATGTGGTGAAAGTAGGTGAAGCGGGTATTTTTTAACTAGTTTTTCATTGCCGAGCCATTCAGCAGGTTCTATCCAGATGGGATGCCCTACAAAGTCTTTATATCCAAAACTTGCAAATTTATCAGAGTAGATTTGAATTTTGCCTGTTTCTGTTTTTAGAGGATTTGCTAATGGATCTTTTCTAAATTCTTCATGTCTGACGTATTGTCTTGCTTCATCTGGGATATCATATTTTACAACACCTTTTTTCCAGAATTCTTCAAAAGATATATTTAATTCTCTTGCAGCATAAGATCTGGCATAAAATCTTTGGATCCACTCCATAGTGGTTCTTCCTCTTGTAAATTTTTGTTCTTTATCAAATCTTTTTGCAAGATTTGCAAAAATTTCATAATCGTCTTTGGATTCGTATCTAGGCGAAATGACTTGTTTCATAGCAAAAATTCTATCATTTGAGTACGACATACCAGATGTTATATCGTTTCTTTCTAAAGTAGTTGTTGCTGGTAAGACTATATCTGACATTTTTGCAGTCGGAGTCCACCATGGATCAATCGTTACTACAGTATCTAGTTTTTTCATAGCTTTTATAAGCTCATTTACGTCTGGTTGATGTCCTATAGGAGAGCTACCAGTACATAGCATAAATTCGACTTTAGGATAGGTTATTTGTGTGCCTTTAAACGTAATCGTTTTACCTGGATTATTTATAAGATCACTCATTCTTGATGCTGGGATATTTAAATTTACAGTATTTCCAGATCCTTGACTCATACCTCCAACCGTTATCTTACCAGAAGCTGCGTCCCCACCGCCTTCATAGTGCATAGAAAAGCCAAATCCTCCGCCAGCTAGTCCGATTTGTCCAATCATAGAAGCTAAAGTTATAAGTGCCCAATCGACTTGTTCGCCGTGATGAGCTCTTTGCATAGCCCAATTGCCTGCTATAAAAGTTCTATTTTTTACCATAACGTCTGCTAATTCTTCTATCTGCTTAGCAGGTATCTCTGTTAGCTTAGAAGCCCATTTTGTATTTTTGTCTATTTTGTCATTTTTACCTAATAGATATGGCAGAAATTTATCAAATCCATAAGTATATTTTTTTATAAATTCTTTATCGTATTTTTTTGATTTATACAGATAATTCATCATACCAAGCATTAGCGCTACGTCAGATCCTGGTCTTATTTTTATCCATTTGGCTTTAAATTCCTGAGCAGTTCTAGTATAAATAGGATCTATGGATATAAATTTGATTCCGGCTTTTTTATACTCTTCGTAAGCGTCAATGTGTCTGTTGTTTGGTACAGACCAGCCTACTGTATTTGTTTTATAAAGATCTGTTCCCCAAAGAACCATAACTTTTGTATTTTTGATGATCTGTTCATGAGCGGTTTGTATAGAATAAACTTCCATATCTCCTACTACAATAGGATTTGTTGGTCCAGCAGCTCCGTTTGAGTATTCTCCAGCAGTTCCTACGGCTCCACCTATAAGATTAAAAAATCTTCCAGCCAATGCATTTGGTTTAAATGCCCCAGGGTGCGACCATCCGCTATAAGCAGAATTATATAATGCTTGATTACCGCCTTTTTGTTGGGCTGTTTTTATAGCATCAGCCACCAAGTCCAAAGCTTTATCCCACGATACTCTAACAAATTCTTCAGATCCTCTTAGCTCTCCTATTCTTTTGCCTTCTAAATAACTTTTTCTAACAACTGGATATTTTACTCTTGAGTTTGTAGTTGTTCTATCGCTTAAGGCTTGAACCATAACAGTAGGATTTGCATCAGAGTCTAGTTGAGATGATATATCTACTATTTGCCCTTCTCTTACGTGAGCATAAAATGGTCCAAAATGCGAAGCATGTGGGATAAGCTCTGTTCTGTTTAAAAGCTCTTTTGCACTAATACTACTTAAAGAGCCGTTCGCCATAAGGGCAGCCGTTCCTAATACTCCTTTTTTTAAAAAGTCTCGTCTTGAATTTTGCATTTTTTTGATCCTTATTAAAGTTATGATGAAACGATAACAAAAAAATGTAGCAAAAAAATCGCTAAAAAAGATTTCTTTATATCTTAAATTTTATATGCATGGTAGTAGATTTTTATTCGATTTTTTATTGCTAACATTTCGATATTTCAAAAAAAGGAGAACTGATGAAAAACTTAAAAAGTTTATCTGCGGTAGTAGTGTTGTCGTTGTGTAGTGATATAAGCGCAAATAGTTTAGCAGAAGCTCTTAGCGGAGGTAAGGCTAGTGGCGAAGTAGCTGCAACATACGAAATGAGAAAACAAGATAAAGAACTTAGTTTGTGGAATAATTATTATTCTAATACTAATTATGCTGTCGGCTCTGTCGCATTAAAATATGAAACATTGGAATGGAAAAACATAACTTCTACTATTAAATTTAGAGGCTACAAAACCTTATTTGAAGGCGGAGACGATGAGATGCATTATACTGGTTATGGAGATTCTGCTGAGAGATTTTATAAAAATGGTAAAAATAGAAATGTAGATTTTGAAGAGATATTTTTAAAATATAATATAAATAGTTTTTCCGTGATAGCCGGTAGACAGTTCATATCGACTGATTGGATCAATAAAACGCATGATGCCATAAGAGTAGGAGCTAGTTTTGGAGATACTACGTTAGATGCGATTTACTCTTATAAGTATGGTAGAGTGTATGCTAGAGACTATAGACCTTTAGTCGAAACAAATGATAATGATGGTGTTTATAAAGCGGATTTGACTCATAAGATAAATGAGTATATATCGGCTAGCGTATATGATTTTACTGCCCCAAATATTAGAGATATCTATGGTGCAAAGATAAATTTAAAATTTGCAGAGTCTTCTTTAAGAGTTCATTATGCTTTTAATAAAGATAAAAAAGATTCGTCAAAAGATTCAAGTCTTATAGACATAATGTTAAGTACAACTTATAATGGCTTTACTCCTTATATTGGATTTGTCGGTATAGACAGCGATGCTAGATTTAACTATATGGCAGGCGAGATCATTATTCCGTTTGAAGAAGGCGATCAAATGTATTTAAAAGGCGCTAAAACATACTATGCCGGACTAAATAAGTCGTTTGGAGACTTTAGCGTAGGTGTTCTTTATGGTATTACTACTTATGATGAGTCAAATGATCTTTCTGGAAAAGCTGGAAATTTTAGAAAAGACGAATTTAACCTATGGCTTGGGTATTTGATCACTAAAAACTTAAATGCGAATTTAGGTTATGCAATGACAAACGAAGATAAAGACGATCTAGCTACTACAGATTTACAACAGATAAATTTAACTTTTACATATAAATTTTGATATAAAATTTCATCAATTCTCCTTTTAAAAAAGAGGAGAATTGTCATCTGCGATATAGATAGTAGTTATACTAATATTATGCTTGATATCTATTTTCATAGTTTAACTTTTAAGCAAAAAAACTGTATAATCTATCCAATTTTTTTAAATTTTTGGAGCGGTTGTGGATTATATTTTAAAGATTGATTGCAATGATGAAAAAGGTCTCATACTAAGAGTTAGCGAGATAGTATTTAAAAACGGGCTAAACTATGTGAGTACAAGCGAATTCGTCGATCACGAGAATGAGCGTTTTTATATGCGTGCTGTTATAGTAGGCGATGTAAATTTAGATGAATTCAAAAATACTTTAAGCGCATTTTTACCGCGTGATGCGCGTATTTTTTGTGAAGAGATCAGAAAAAAAGATATTGCAATTTTAGCTACAAAAGAAAATCACTGCTTAGGCGATCTACTCATCAAACATAGTAGTGGCGAGCTAAATGCTAACATAGTTTGCGTAGTAGCAAATCACGATACGCTTAAGCCTTTAGTAGAAAAATTTGACATTCCATTTAACTTGGTAAGCGCTGAAAATCTTAGTAGAGAGGAGCATGAAAATGCGGTTTTAGAAGTGCTTAAAAAGTATAAATTTGATTATATGGTTTTAGCAAAATATATGCGAATTTTAAGTCCTTTTTTTGTATCGAATTTTCCTAAGAAAATCATAAATATCCACCATTCGTTTTTACCTGCTTTTATCGGCGCAAATCCATATAAACAAGCTTTTGAGCGAGGAGTAAAGATCATCGGAGCGACCGCTCATTTCGTGACTGATGACTTAGATGAAGGACCTATCATCACTCAAGACGTTATAAGGGTAAATCACGAAATGACTTGGAAAGATATGCAAAGAGCTGGAAGAAATGTCGAAAAAGTAGTACTTAGCAATGCTTTAGATCTTGTTTTTGACGAGCGCGTTTTTGTACATGAAAACAAAACGGTGATTTTTTAGATGTTTAATATAGTTTTAGTAAATCCGCAGATCCATACAAACACAGGAAGTATCGGAAGAATGTGTGTAAATTCAGGCTGTAAACTACACATCATTAAGCCTTTGGGATTTGAGATAGATGATAAACATTTACGCCGTGCTGGGCTTGATTACTGGGCTAAACTAGATCCAAAAATCTGGGATAGTTTGGAGCAGTTTTTAAGTATAAATACTAAATTTAAAGATAGATTTTTTTTCGCTACGACAAAGACAAATCAGCTTTATTTCAATGCCAAATTTCAAAAAGGAGATTTTATATTTTTTGGTTCTGAAACGAGCGGATTGCCACTTGATCTTATGCGTTTAAATAAAGAAAACCGCATAACCATACCTATGACAAATGATGGTAGAAGTCTAAATTTAGCAACAAGTGTAGGTATAGTGACTTATGAAGCTATTCGCCAAAATATAGATGAATTTGATTTTAGGGATGAGATTTGCGAGTTTTGATCATACTTTTTATGTGTGTGTTTGCATTTTGCGCTGAGCTTAAAATCGCTACTTTTAACACTGAAAATTTATTTGATGGCACACAAAATGGTAACGAATATAAAGATTTTAGAAACGGTAAATGGAATAACGCTAAATATTCTCATAAACTAAACCAAATCAGTAATGTTATAAAATCCATAAATGCCGATGTTATTGCACTTCAAGAGATAGAAAATGAGGGAGTTTTAAAAGACTTAGCTATCAAATCAGGCTATAAATATTTCAAATTCGCCCTGAGCGATAAAAATTCACCATTTGGACTTGGTTTTTTGTCTAAAAAGCCTATTGTAAGTAGTAAAATATTTAACGTAAATGGTGTAAAAACAAGACCGATTTTAATGATAGAAATAGCGTTTGCCAAAGAAAATATAAAGCTCTTTACGGCTCATTTACCCGCACAAAAAAATAGTTTAAAATATAGAAAGATAGCAGCAGATACGTTAATAAACGCCGCTAAAGGCAAAAAACACGCTGTAATCTTAGGCGATCTAAATAGTGATTTTGGATATGGCTTTTTGCTAAATGACTTGAATGGTGAGTTTAAAAATATGTGGGAATTCATGAATTCTTGGCAAAGAAAGTCCCATGTAAGAGGGAGCGCTATAGATCATATAATGCTTAGTAATGATTTTTTTAGTGGCGGTGATCTGATATATAAAAAAAATAGTTTTAGCGTTTATGATAAAAGCAGCGCCTCAGATCATTATCCGATTTATGTTGTTATCTCAGATGAACAAAAAATGCAAAATTTACAATTAAAAAATATAAATGAAATTTATAAACCTAGCAACGAACCTTCAAGGATAATCGGTGTTTTGATTTACCGTGATGATAAAGGCTTTGTTCTAAGTGATGAAAATAGACGTGGAATTTATGTTTTTACGGATAAAAAACTTCCTCTTGGCACAAAAATCGATATGAGCGTTTTTGAAACAAAAGAGTATAAAGGAAATCTCGAAATCACGAATTTCGATATAAATAGCGTTCAAACCGGAGCTTATGAGAACCTAAAAGATTTTATGCTTAGCTCTAGTGATTTAAGTATGGCTAGGAGCGGAGATGTCTTGCACTCTATAAGTCTAGAATTAAAAGATGGTTATGCGTACATAAACTCGCAAAAATTTAAAGTTTATAGTAAATTTAGAAGTTTAAAAGATGGTATCTATGACTTTAAAAATGTTTTAGTTTGGAGCTACCGTGGGCAAAAGGAGCTTATAGTTGAGTGATTTTTTGAATTTTTTAATGTGGATTTTGATAGTTTTGTTTGTGTTTGTTTTTGTGGTAGGATTTAACCGTCAGATGATGGAAAAAAACCGCATTAGAGATGAGATAATAGCTAAAAGAAAAGAAGCAAAGCAAAACGAAGAAAATAAAAAAGATAAGTAAGTTTTAGTGCTATAAAGCTATTTGTATTTATAACGAAAAATGGAGATGAAAAATGAGATTATTGATTGAGATCGGCGTAGAAGAACTGCCGGCGATTCCTTTTTTAAAAGAGTTAAAAAATATAGTTCCAAAATGGAAAAGTTTGCTGGACGTTTACGGGCTTGAGTCTAAATTTGAGTTCGAATTTACGCCTAGAAGACTGATGATAAGCGGTGAGATCCCTGAGTTTTCAAAAGATATAGAAGCAGAGTTTATAGGTGCTCCAAAAGCTGTAGCACTTCAAAATGGAACTTGGAGTGCAGCTGCAAAAAGTTTTGCTAATAAATGTGGGATAAGCGAAGCCAAGCTTGAGTTTAAAGATATAAAAGGTAAAGAGGTTTTATACTATAAAAGTGTTCAAAAAGGAAAGCTTGCAAGCGAACTTTTACCAGAAATGATCTCTAAATTTGTAAGTTCTTTAAATTTTGGAAAGTCTATGCGCTGGGGAAGCGGCGAATATGAGTTTATTCGCCCGATCCGCTCGCTCATCTGTATGCTTGATAATGAAAGCGTTGAGTGTGAGTTAATGGGAGTGAAAAGCGATAAGGCGTTCTATCCTCATAGAAGATATGGGTATGAACTTATTAAATTTAATACCATAGACGAGTACTTTGAGCTTCTACCTAAATTTGGTATTATGCTTAAAAGCACGGATAGAAAAGCTAAAATACTTAGCGAATTTAAAGAGATAGAAGCCTCAAGCGGTCTTAAGATAGAGCTTGACTTTGAGCTTTTAGACGAAGTTGTAGCCATAACAGAGTTTCCAACGGCTCTACTTGGCACTTTTGAAAAAGAGTTTTTGGAGGTTCCTTCTGAAGTCATCATCACTTCGATGAAAGAAAATCAACGTTATTTTCCACTTCATGATAAAAATGAAAAGTTAAGCAATCATTTTGTAGTGGTAAGCAATGCTTTAAGTGATGATAAAACACTCATTGTAAAAGGAAATGAAAAAGTACTAAGAGCTCGTCTTAGCGATGCTAAATTCTTTTGGGAGAGTGATCTAGCTGCTGAGTTTAGTAGTGAAAAACTAAAACAAATATCGTATTTAAACGAACTTGGAAGTATGTATGATAAAGAAATTCGTGAGCGATTTGTCGCAAGGACTTTAAGTGGATTTTATGATAAAGAATTAAAGATCGAGTTTGATGGCGACTATGAACACGAGCTTGATCGCGCTGTGATGCTTTCTAAAGCAGATCTAACTACTGGTATGGTTTATGAATTTACGAATTTACAAGGCATTATGGGCGCTTATTACGCAGCTTACAGAAGAGAAAATCCTTTTATCGTAGAAGCGCTTAGGGAGCAGTATCTACCAAGTGGGGAAGGAAGCAAATGCCCTAGAACTTTGTTTGCTAGCATAGTTGCAGTCTCAAATAAGCTAGACACGCTTATGGGGCTTTTTAGTATAAATAAAATACCTAGTGGCACAAAGGATCCTTACGCGCTTAGAAGGGCTGCTAGTGGTATTATCAAGATAGTTTTAAACTTAGGTATAAATTTTGATGTTAAAACTGTTTTAAATGCTATAAAATCAAATTATAAAGAATTTGATATAAGCTTGCTTGAAAACTTTATATACGATAGACTTTACTCTATGCAAGATGCTAATCCTTCAGTTGTCAAAGCTTGTATAAATAGCGGTGAGAGCGACATCAAAAAGTTAAATTTAAATATTTTAGCTTTAAACGAAATTTGTAAAAAAGATGATTTTAAAGAGAGTTTTTCTACATTTAAAAGACTTGCAAATATCATAAAAGACGCTGAGATTTGTACTGTAAATGAAGCGCTCTTTGAAGAGGAAAGTGAAAAAGAACTAAACTCTAAATTTAAAAGTTTAAATTTAGATGAAGAGAATGCAAAAGATTATCTTGAGAGTCTTTTTGGACTAAAACCAGACATCGATAAATTCTTTGATAGCGTGATGATAAACCACGAAAATGAGAGTATCAAAGCAAACCGCAAGGCTCTAATCGGTCAGATCTATAAAGCGTTTTTACGTATCGCAGATATCAAGGAAATCAGTAATTGAGGCAGGATCAAGCATTTTTAAGAGATCAGCTTATAACATATATTGGAAATAAGCGATCCTTGCTTGGGTTTATCGAAGACGGACTAAAATTCGCAAAAGACGGTCTTAATAAAAATAAGATAAGTTTCGTAGATCTTTTTAGTGGATCTGGTATAGTCTCAAGGCTAGCAAAATCTCACAGTAGTAAGATCTTCGCAAATGATTTGGAGTTTTATTCAAAAATAATCAATGAGTGCTATTTGTCGAATTTAACTCTAAATTTGAAAAAAGATATAAATTTTTATTTTGATAAATTAAGCGGAATTTCCGAGTTTGAAAGCGGGTTTATAACAGAGCTTTACTCAGCAAAAGATGAAGATAACATCACAAAAGACGATAGGGTATTTTTCACAAAACGAAACGCACTTTACATTGATACGATGCGTAAAGCGATCGATAAACTTCCTAGTGGGTTGCAAGCTTATTTTTTAGCTCCACTTTTATATCTAGCTAGTAATCATACAAACACAAGCGGAGTTTTTAAAGGCTTTTATAAAGATAAAAGCGGAATAGGACAGTTTGGCGGAGCTGGAAGAAATGCGCTTTGTCGGATAACTAAAAATATAGAACTTCAAAAACCGGTATTGTCAAATTTCAAATGCGACTTTGAAGTCACGCAAAAAGACGCTATGGAGTTTGCAAAAGATATGGATAACGTGGATGTCGTCTATCTCGATCCTCCGTATAATCAGCATCCATACGGCTCAAACTATTTTATGCTAAATTTAATAGCAAAGTACGAAAGACCTATAGAGATCAGTAAAGTCAGCGGCATACCAAAAGACTGGAATAGAAGCATTTATAACAAAAAATCACTAGCAGCGGAAGCTTTTTTTGATCTTTTGCGTGCTTTAAAATCAAAATATCTTTTGATATCATTTAATAACGAAGGTTTTATAAGCAAAGATGAGTTTTTACAAAATCTAAAAAAGATAGGCAAAACCGAACTAAAAGAGCAAAAATACAACGCTTTTAGGGGAAGTAGAAATCTATCAAAAAGAAACTTACACGTTACTGAGTGGCTCTACATAGTAAAAAAATAACTCCTTTTTTTAGACTATTAAATTTCTTTTACTAGATAATTTTTTATCTCTTATCTTTATATCTCACAATATCTCGCATTTTTATCTATTTGGATTAAAAATATAAATCAAATTTAAAACGGACAAAATTTGACCATAAGAGTGACTAAAATTTCATTACAAATTAAATTTGAGGAGAACAAAATGGCTTCAAGTACTATAGATAGTAGAGTTTTTGGCGTGCTTTTTGCAAGCAAAGAGATGAATAAGATCTTCAGTGATGAAAATAGAACTCAAAAATGGCTAGACACCGAAGCGGCTCTTGCTAGAGCTCAAGCAAAACTAGGTATCATCACCGAGCAAAGAGCAGAGTAGATCACTAAATTTGCAAAAGCCGAACTTCTAAATTTAGATGAAATCGGTGAGGGATATAAGAGTTCGATCACTATAGTTCCTCTTCTTAGAGTTTTTAAAAAGGCCTTTGATGATGATAGTGGTGAGTTCGTACATTGGGGCGCTACAAGTCAAGATATCATGGATAATGGACTTATACTTCAGATCCGTGAAGCTCACGCGCTCATTACTAAGCTTCTTACTGCTTCTTATGCTCACTGCATTGAAATATCTGAAAAATACAAAAATACAGTTATGGCTGGTAGAACTCACGTGATACACGCTTTGCCTATAACTTTTGGATTTAAAACTGCTATGTGGGCGCAAGAGATTCGCCGCAGTCTAGATAGACTAGAAGAGATAAAACCAAGACTATTTGTAGGACAACTCAGTGGAGCAGTAGGAACTCTAGCTTCTCAAGAGGGCAAAGGACTTGAAATGCAACGCCTTATGATGGCTGATCTGGGTTTGAATCAACCAGTAATATCATGGCATCCAAGCAGAGATCATATCGCTGAGTACGTCAGTGTGCTAGCTATCATAGCTGGTACTTTAGGTAGGATCGCAAGAGAGATTTTGAGCTTGCAAAGAACTGAAATTTGCGAAGTCGAAGAGCCTTTTTTATGGGAAAAGTAGGAAGCTCTACGATGCCACACAAAAGAAATCCGCAAGTTTGCGAGGGTATCATCGCTCAGTCTCGCATCGTGCGATCTCAAGCTCCACTTGCAGTAGAAGTCATGGGATGTGAAAATGAACGCGACTGGGGTTGTGAGCTAGTAGAGTGGGACTGCGTACCAAAAGCATCTATCTATCTAGCAAACGCTCTTAAAAGCACAAATGACGTCTTAGAAAATTTGATCGTTTATCCAGAACATATGAAAGAAAATCTAAACAAGCTCAAAGGAGCGATGCTAAGTGAAGCTGTGATGCTACATCTTGGCGAAAAACTCGGTCGTTTATCGGCTCACGAGATAGTTTATGAAGTATGTATGAAAGCTTTCACTGATGGTAAGCCTGTGATAGATGATCTTTTAGAGCGTGAAGAAGTGGCTAAGCATTTTACAAGGGCTGATCTTGAAGAGATTATGCAGCCAGAAAAATACGTTGGTTTAAGCGCTGAGTTTGTCGATAGAGTAGTAGCAGCTAGCAAGGATATCTTAGGATAAGTTTATTTGGTTAGGTTTATACCTAAATTTAGTTAAATTTAAAAAGGGTTGGATATGAAAAGCAAATTTATAAAAGGCTTAGTAGTCATAGCTATCGGTGTGCTTGTGTGGTTTTTGCCTCATCCAGACGCAGTCAGTGCTCAGGCGTGGCATCTTTTTGCTATCGTTTTAGCGACTATCTTAGGGCTTATTTTTCAGCCGCTTCCTATAGGAGTGGTTGCTTTTTTTGGTGTAACAGTAGCGATTTTGACAAACGTTATGAAGCCTTCTGAAGCGCTCAGTGGATATGCTAGCACTACTATTTGGCTCATTGTGTGTGCGTTCATGATAGCTAGAGGATTTATCAAAACAGGTCTTGGCAAACGCATAGCTTATAAGATCATAAGTATATTAGGTGATAGCACGCTAAAACTTGGATATTCTATCATCATAAGCGACGCGGTCATCTCTCCAGCTATGCCAAGTAGCGGTGCAAGAGCAGGTGGAATACTTTTTCCTATAGTCAAATCCTTATCTAGCGCCTTAGGCTCAGAGCAGGGTGAAACTCGTAAAAAAGCTGGTGCGTTTTTATGCAGACACTTTGGCAAGGAAACGCTGTAACAAACGGTATGTTTCTCACATCAATGGCGGGCAATCCACTCATAGCTAGCTTAGCGCTAACTACTTTTGGTGTGGAGATCTCATGGGGGCTTTGGGCTATGGGAGCCATAGTACCAGCGCTTGTTTCTTTGGCGGTGATACTTTATGTACTTTATAAAATTTACCCACCACAGATCAAAGACTATCCACAAGGTAAAGAGATAGCTAGAGCTGAGCTAGCTAAACTAGGCTCGCTTCAAAAAAACGAGATTGTGATGATAGGCGTATTTATCGGAGCTTTGATATTGTGAGCTACTGGAAGCATCACATGGCTTAATGCTACTACTGTGAGTATGATAGCAGTCGGTGTTATGCTTGTTTTTGGCGTACTTGAATGGAATGATTTTATAGGTGAAAAGGGCGCTTGGGATACGCTTATTTGGATGGGTTCTTTGATAACTTTAGCCGGTGGGCTTTCTAAGCTGGGCTTTGTGACTTGGTTTGCCTCATGGATGAGCGGTACTATGGGTGGGCTTAGCTGGACTTTGGTAATGGGAATTTTGGTTCTTGTTTATGTTTTTACTCATTATTTTTTTGCTAGTTTGACTGCGCATATTACCGCGATGTATGCGACGTTTGGAGCTGTAGCTATAGCTGCTGGAGCAGACGCTGTGTTTGTAGCTCTTGTCTTTGCATACGCATCAAATTTGATGATGCCAGTTACTCATTATGGTGGTGCACCAGCTCCTATTATATTTGGCGCTGGATATAATACGCAAAATGAGTGGTGGCGACTTGGTTTTATCATTACTCTGATAAATCTTGGTATATGGATAATAATCGGTGGAATTTGGTGGAAAGTTCTAGGATTGTGGTAGAATTAGGCTAAATTTAAGGCAAAGCGATGAAAAATAAAAAGATCTTTGAGATTTTAGAACTTTTAGACGAGCTGACTTCTGGTCGTGAGGTCGTAGTGAAAAATTACGCCTTAAAAAGTGGTCTAAGCGATCGAACTATCAGAAGATATCTTGGGGATTTGCGTGAGTTTTTTTGGGGAAAATGCTATTTTTAGTATTTCTCAAGGCTCATATATCTGCAAAAATAAAGAACTTTTCAAACGCTTTGTTATGCCAAATGAACAGCAAGATGAGAGTGAAAAACTCATAGATATGCTCCACATTATCAACCCGGGTTTTGCTAAGTTTATGCCTCAAACTCACAAAAAAGTAGATGCTAAACTCACAAAAGAGTTAGCAAGCGTGTTTTTGATAAAAGGTAGTCCGCATGAGCAAAGCCCGAATTTACGTATCTTTGGACTGATACAAAAGGCTATTAAATTTAGAAGATATTGCGATTTGACTTATGAAGATGAAGAGCTAAAAAATGTCAAGATTTTAAAGATTATTTATTCTAAGGGCAATTGGCAACTAGCGACGCTTTGCGATACTAACCAAAACAACGGATATAAGGTGCTTAGGTTATGTTTTGTCAAAGACGTGACAATCAAAAAAAGTTCATTTTATATCGATGACTATACCGAGAATTTCGTTAGAAATAGTGAAACATTTATGGATGGATACAGACAAAAGGCTTATGAATGTATCGTCGCAGTCTCGCCAAACGTAGCAAAATACTTTAAGCAAAAGCGTTTTTTTCGCTCACAAAAGATCATCGGCGAATGCGAGAAGGCTGGATAAAGATCAGCTATGAGATCACTAGCGATGATATGATAGTGATGCTGTTTAAACGTTGGTTTCCAGATATGGTTGTACTAAGTCCTACTGCTTTGCGAGATAAATTTAGTCTGATGCTTAAAGACTACAATAAACTTATGAGTGAATTTAAGTAAAACTTGCTTTTGTATATCGGTAAATTTAACTGATTTTTGCTTGAACTTAGCGTTTAAATTTGGTCAAATGTTTATTGAATTCTAAAACTTTCCGCTATAAAGTACTTTTTCATCGAAGTCGTATTGTACGTATATTTTTCCGTCTGTTTTTCTAACGTCTCTTAAGTACCTAGCTATGTCTGCAGCTGTTTTTTCAAAAGTTTTTTGGCTTATTTTCGTTTTTCCTATCAAATTTGCTTGCGTGTCTTTTGTTTGCGCTTTTAAATTTACATCAGACAATATATCTTTATACATCAGCACTATATCTTTTTGATTTTGCTCATCTATACTCATATAACCAACTTCTATATCGTAGCTAGCTTCGTCATTTTGCGTCTGTAAATTTGAAGTTTCTTGCTCTAAGATCTGAGTGTTTTTAACTGCGCTAGTTTGATTTGTACATGCACTAAAAAGTAGTGCAAAAGTCAAAATGTAAAGTTTTTTCATATATCTTTTTTAGCTTTCTTTTTACTTTGTTCGTTTAAAAATTTAGCATATTTCGTGCCATAAAGACTAGCGTGCCAGACGCTAAATCCTATTAAAGCTACTCCAGATACCGTGTGCAACTTCGCGGCTTGTCTATTTTTTAAATTTAAAGCCGTTATGGCTAGTAGTGCTAGACTAGTACCCATCGCTATCTTAGCAGCGCTTCTTTGAAACTCTATATCTAATAATTTTCCGCTTATTATATCAAATTTATCTTGCATTAGTGTTCCTCGTATTTAGTGAATTTAAAAGTAGCGCTATGGTTGTTCCATTGTGTAAAACTGCGGTTTGGATAGGGTTTAGCTTACCAAGAGTAGCTCCTAGTAAAATGGCTGAATTTATACCTACTGTAGCTTTGAAATTTGTATTTATCTTATCCATTGTTTTGTTTGCTATGAGCTTTACTTTTGCTACTGAGCATATATCGTCTTTTAAAAGACTTATATCTGCACTCGCTTTTGCGATATCTGCGCCTTTACTCATACTTATGCCGACATTGGCTTTAACTAAGCTTGGAGCGTCATTTATCCCGTCTCCTATGAAAGCTACTTTTTTACCTGAATTTCTTAAATTTTCGATAATCTTTGCTTTATCAGTAGGCAAACAGTTTGCAAAGACTCTGTCTATACCTAGATTTTTTGCAACTTCTTCAGCTTTGCTTTTTATATCTCCGCTTAGCATTATTATCTCTTTTACGCCGTATTCTTTTAGTTTTGAGATGCAATCTTTTGCATTAGCTCTTATCTCGTCTTTTAAAGCTATAACTCCTATGAGCTTTTTATCATAAGCTATATAAAGTAGAGCTGGACCGCTATTTTCTAAAATGTCTAGCCTGTCTTTGTGCGCTCTAAAATCCACCATTTCATCATCTTCTAAAAAGTGACGACTACCTATGATAACCTCTTTGCCTTTTACAGTCGTCTTTACTCCATGAGCTACTATAAATTCAACTTCTTCATGATGTATATGATGAAAGCCTCTTTGGTGTGCTGCTTTTACTATGGCTTCTGCTACTGGATGAAAATAGTGTTCTTCGGCGCTTGCACTTAAATTTAAAAGCTCATTTGGGCTTATGTTTTCATCGAAGCTATAAATTTCGCTTACGCTTAAGTTTCCATAAGTTAGCGTTCCTGTTTTGTCAAATACAAAAGTATCAGCTGCGCTTAACGCTTCTATAGCTTTTGCACCTTTTATGAGTATTCCATCTCTTCCGCATCTACTAATGCTGGTTTTAAAAGCAACCGGAGTTGCTAGCTTAAGAGCGCACGAATAATCTGCTTGTAATACAGAAGCCATTGACATAGTGTTTTTATTTATCAAATAGCTAAGTCCTGCAAGTCCTAAGGTGACCGGGACTAATTTATTGGCTAGTTTTGTAGCTTTTAGCCCTATGTTTGATTTTTCGTTTAGGCTTGACTGGATGTATTTTTTGATACGATTCGTCGTCGTTTCGTCTCCTATGAGCTCAGCCCATATTTTTATACGTCCTTCTTCGACTATAGTACCGCTCATAACAAGATCGCCTCGCTCTTTTTTTACAGGCTGGGCTTCTCCGGTCATACTGACTTGGTTTATACTTGCGCTTCCTTCTACGATATATCCGTCGATAGCTATGCTCTCGCCAGTAGATACTACTACAATATCTCCTTTTTTTATACCATTCGTATTTACCAAAACTAGCTCGTTTTTACCGTCTTTTTTTATCTCTATCCAAGCCTCTTTTATGCTAGGTTTTGCTAGTTCTTTTATGAGATCGTCACTTTTATGGACGGTGCTTTCTTCTATATATTCGCCCAAATTTAAAAGCAAATTTGTACCATTTGCCGCTCCGTAGTCTCCTCTTGCAAGGCTAACACTGACTGCTAAAGCCTCAAGCGTTTTGCTAGTAAGACCTTCGCTAAATAGCTCATAAGATCCAGCTTTTAGTAAATTTATCGAACCATATAATGAAGCTAATTTATTAAATTTAGCATTATTATTTAAAGCACTAAACACTAAAATAGCTATCGATTTATAAATTTCGGCTTTGCTGGGCTCTTCTTTTTTATTTTTTAACTTTTTTATTTCTATACTTTGCAAACGCCTAAGTATTACATTTAAACTAGAATTATGAGTTACGATGATACTTTTTGCAGCTTTATTTACTCTTACGTTTGTAATCTCGTCGAATTTAAGGATATCTGCTTCTAATCCTCTTTCGTCGCTAAGCCTGTTTAAGTCATCGCATATAAATCTAATTCTATTGCCGATTTTGCTGGCAATGCTAATTCTTTGCATTTATTTCGGCCTTAGCATCTTCAAATCTCTCCTTTAGTTCCTCAGCTCCTGCTTGAAGTAAATTTGTTGCTTTGACTATAGCTTTAAATATAGCTTGTTGCGCGTTTTCATTTGTAAGTACATAAGTTAGTCCAGCGCCTATCAAAAGGCCTTTTAAAAATCCTGCGGTATTAAAGTTTTCAGGTATAAAAGGAGCGTCTTTTGCAAAGTTATTTATAGCATTATCTAGCCCTTGTGAAGCTGAGTTTTGGTCGTTGTTATTGTTTATATATGGATTTGTCACTGATCTTCCTTTGTATTTATAAATTTATTTGTAATTCCTACAAGAGTTATGCCCAAAGCTAAATTTAAAGCAGCTTTTGAGTACTCGCCTCTTACTATGTTATTTGAAGCTGATATGCCAAAGCCTGCTATGATACCGCTTTCTAGGCTAAATTTGAGAGTTTTTTTAACAGCAGTTTTAGGACCTATTTTCGCGTCTTTTACCTCTTTATAGTAAAAAGCACCGCTACTGATAAATCCTATAAGAGCTCCGCTTAAAAAGTTATCTCCTGGCAAACGCGAGCTAGAAAATAGCCTATTTTGAGATAATCTCATTAGCTTTTGCCTTGTTAGCTGTAGTTTTTTTAGCTGTTCTTTTTGCTTTTACGGGCGCTTTTTCTGGTTGCTTTTTGAGCTTAGACATAGTTTCGTCTTTGGCTTTTATAGCTATATCTTTTCCTTTTTCAAGTCCGCACATAAGTTTATCTTTTATAACTTTTCTATTGTTAAAAGCTAGTATTGCTAAACCTCCCGCTACTGCTCCTGCTATAAATGGAAGTGCCATTTTAAATCCTTTATCTGAAGTGTTATTCATCATTTTTGCCTTTGTTTATCATTTCGTTTATCATCAAACCTACTAAAGAGCCAGCTGCAATACCGCCAAAAAATGAGAAATTTGGATTTTTTAAAAGATTTTGTAGATCGTCTTTGCTAGCCTTACCAGATGCGATTAAATTTGCTTTATCAAGAAATTCTTGCATGTCATTTGTGCTGTGTTCGTTTTTGTTTTTATTTGCACTGTTTTTGTTAAAAAGTTGCTGTTTTAAAGCTGGGATATATTCGTTATTAGAAGTAGCCCAAAGTCTAAAAAATAGATCTTTTACATCATCGTCTAGATCTTTTACGCCGTTTTTATAAAATTCGTTTAGCTCTAGCTCATAATTTAAGCAAACGATAAGTTTTTCATCTAATTTTGAAGGAGTTATGACTTGGTGATCGTAGTTTTGCAATTTGTAATTTTTGATACTGGCTAAGCTTTCTAGCAGTATGATTCCATTTTTTTTGATAGCTAAAATTTGAGCGAAGATATCATTATCATCTTTAAAATTTGAATATATAAGCAAACCTTTGTTTTCATAATTGTAAGCTAAAGAGAAGATCTCGTCCTTTGTCTTTTTATTTAAATTCGTTTGCATGATATTCCTTTTTGATTTGGTTTATCTTTTGAGAGATATTTTCTAAATTTATGCCATTTAGCAGATCGTGCCAAATTTCTTGTGGAAATTTATGATTGTCGTAAAGAATCGTTATAGAGCCTACCATTTTATTAAATTTTACGCTATGTATGCCTTCTATTTTCTCTATAATTTCATCTAATTTATGTAAATTTACTTCGTTTTGTAGGTCTTTTATTTTTGGAGAAACTCTAACTCTAATACGTCCAGGAGTGCTATGGATCAAAGAGCAGTAATCAGCTACTTGTTTTAATATATCTATGTTTGAGCCCATTTATTTTGTTTCCTACTATTGATTTTATCGATATGATAAAGCTTTTATTTGTTATATTATATAAAAATATTTTAAAAAATTCTTTATCAAAACTTACTTTTTACAGATTATAATAAGCAATATCAAGATAATTTAAAAATTGTAATGAAAATATCCTTAATAAAATATAAAATTTAACCGATAAAATGGGTAAAATATGGAAAATTAATAATAATTTTTATCATATTTTTTGATAATCTAAGTTTATAAATGAAATTTGTTATCATAAAGCTTGGATTAAGATTGTTTTGATATTATTCGCAAAATTTATTTTTATATATTTGCGTAGGAGATTTACTTGACTTATGACGAACTAGAGCTTGAAGCTATGATACAAGAGGTTTTAGAAGAGTTTGGTGACTTCGAAAATTTGGATGACGAAGAGCTTTACGAACTTATAGAAAATACAAAAAATTTCACTGACGGTGATGCTGAAGAGGCTTATGAACATCTTAATCAGTATAGCCCTATAAGTAGAAAGAGATTTGTGAATTTATACTCGGTTTAACAGTTTTAAATTTACGTAAATTATGATATCATAGATTTAGAAAATATCTTTTTTTGGATCTACGATGAAAAAACTAATACTATTTTTTATATTTATTACGCATTTGTTCTGCGCTAGTATCAATAACGGCGAGCTTGAGATCATTACCATGAGATGTGAACTTCGCTAAAAATCTTACTATAAATGATAAATTTACTCCTTGGCTAAAACATCCTACGAAACCCGGTTTTATGATAGCTTTTATACCAGTAGATTATAATGCCAGTGGAGTTATGAGCATAAAAAATACTATAAACGATACCGTGGGGCATACTGAGTTTGTCATATCTAAAAAAGATTATAAAACAGAAGATATAACCTCTATAATCAATAAATTTAAGATAGACGATAAAACAGCAGAGCTAATAAAAAAAGAAAAAATAAATATGCAAAAAATTTATAATACTGTTAGTGGCGATATATATTTTGATAGTAATTTTATCAAACCATTAAATAGCTTTGTAACAAGCGAATTTGGAAGTATTAGAGTGGTGAACGGAAGCTTTAATCACTACCACAATGGTATGGATTTTAGAGCCAAAGTAGGGCAAAAAGTCATCAGCTCAAATTCTGGTATAGTTCGCGTAGCGAGCTTCAAACATGATAGCGGACATAGTGTAGTCATAGATCATGGTGGTGGGATCTATACGCAGTATTTTCATCTAAGCAAAGTGTTTGTAAAACCTGGTATAAAAGTAGCCAAAGGTGATGTTTTAGGGCTTAGCGGTGCTTCCGGTATGGTTAGCGGCTCACATTTGCACTTTGGCGTGGTGGTAAATGGTGTGCAAGTAAATCCGTCTGTTTTTATAGAAAAAACTGATAATTTATTTAATTAACAATTGCTCAACAAATTTCGATTATAATTCTGTTATATTTCAACATAAAGGATATAAAATGAAAAACAAAGTTTTATCAGCAGTTTTAGCTGTATCTATTTTAGGAAGTTTAGCTTTTGGTGCGGATAGTGCGGCGGTGCAATTTAGCAACAAGGTATTTGCTGCAAAGAAAGAAGCTAGCGTAAAAGATTCTCAAATAAGAGATATTTGTATGAAAATTCATAATGAAATGTTGGATATAACAAAAAATATGACTCCGGCTCAAAAAGATGATTTTGCAAAAGAATTTAGAATGCAAATGAGAAAAAATATGGCCACTTTAGGAAAAGACGAATATTTTAACCCAAGAGTTTGTGGTAAATTTATGAGCAACAAAAGAATGAACTCAAACTACGGTATGATGGGCAATGGATGTGGTATGATGGGTGCTCAAAATGGCGGAAACGGCGGTATGATGGGTAATGCCAACTGCATACAAGATGACTGTCCTTATACTAAATAAGTATGAACAAAATCCTAGTTTTAGAAGATGAGCTGATGCTCGCCGATATGATGAGTTCATATCTGGAGAGCTTTGGCTATGAAATTACGCTAAGTGATAATTACGATGAAGCACTGAGTTTTGCCTATGAAAATCATTTTGATCTTTTGATCTTTGATGTTAAGATCATAGGCGGAAACGGTTTTGACTTGCTTGATGAGTTAAGAAACTCAGGCGTAAAAACTCCTTGCATTTTTACTACTTCGTTAAATGGTATAAATGACGTCACAAAAGGCTTTAAAGCAGGATGTGATGACTACATAAAAAAACCGTTTGAACTAGCCGAGCTTTTACTTAGGGTAGAAAATATCCTTAAAAGAAACTTTTGCCAAAATTCACAAGACATTGTTATAAATGAACATTTAAAATTTGATATACTTCAAAAAAGACTGTTAAAAGACGACAAGCCTGTTTTGCTCTCTAAAAAAGAGAGTAAGCTATTAGCTCTTTTTTTACAAAATAAAAATAGAATTCTTTCAAGAGAGGAGATTTACTCTCAAATTTGGGATTATGACGAGCTACCTAGCGAGCTAAGTTTAAGGGTTTATGTAAGAAATTTAAGGAAGATAGTCGGAGAAGATAGGATCATAAGTCACTCTAAACTCGGATACGAATATGCTTAATAAAAAATACTTTCTTCCTATATTTTTACTTTATACTATAACTAGTAGTCTATTTTTGATATTTTTTACACTTTCATACTATAAGACCACAAAAGATGATATATATAAAAAAACAGCTCATGAGCTAAGAGCATATGCAAGCGAGATAGAGTTTATGCTACGTATAAACGGTGGCTATGAGGAAATTTTAAATTTACAAAATGAGTATGAGATAAATCTTTTTGATATAAAATCTGGTAGGTATATAATAAAAAAATTTGATAAACCAGAATTTAAAAACAAATTTTATAATGACGATCACTATATGTATTATTCGGACGATATTCATTCAAGAAGAAGAATGGTGGAGCTAAACTTAGACATCAGGACATCTGGTCCAAAGCAAAGCATAGACGCTCTGTTTTTGCGTACTAGCGTGATATTTGTAGTTGTTTTACTAGCGATATTTATCATAGCTTATTTTATAGTAAGACTCTCGTATCTACCGCTTTTAAATCAGATAAAAACGCTAAATAATTTTATCACAGATACGACTCACGAGATAAATACTCCTCTTAGCGTGATCTTGATGAGCACTGAAATGTTTGATAAAAATCCTACGAAATATCTTGAAAATATCAAAATAGCAGCTAAAACATTATCGCATTTATATAGCGATCTTTCGCTAAATTTAAAAAATGAACCAAATCATATAGAAACTTTAAATTTAAAAGATATTCTCGAAAAACGTATCCAGATATTTGAACTAAGTGCCGCAAATAAAGGCATAACTATAATATCTAAATTTGAAGACGTTAAGATAAATACCGATAGTTCTAAATTTAAAAAGATATTTGATAATCTTTTATCAAATGCTATCAAATACGCCTTTAAAAACTCAGATGTTGTAGTGAGTTTGGATAGCTCCACTCTTAGCGTGGTAAATCATGGAAATGTCATAGAAAAAGAGAATTTGAGTAAGATATATGATAAATTTAGCAGGTTTGATACTCAAAATGGCGGTTTTGGCATAGGACTTAGCCTAGTCAAACGCTACTGCGACGATCTTGGGTTTGAAGTTTATTGTCAAAGTGCTAATGAAAAAACCGAGTTTAGCGTCAAATTTAAAAACAAGTATAAAAAAGCTTGAGATTAAATAATCTTTATTTTATTTTTTGAATTTAAATTGTAAAATACTACAAAATTTACCAAAAGTAGGCAAATGGAAGCATTTTTACTAGCTGAGTACGTAGGTATAGCTTCGGCTGCGCTGAGCGGTTTTTTGTTCGGGATCAAGCGAGGTTGTGATTGGCTCGGCGTTTTTTTAGCTGCGTTTTTAACTGCGCTTGGTGGCGGACTTATGAGAGATGTTATAGTTGGACGTCCGGCGTATTCATTTACTCATTTTATGCCAGTTATTATCGTCATCGGCGTGATGATTTTTGCTATATTGTTTAAATTTCATCACGAAGATAGACAAGGGCTTGAGAAAAAATTTATATTTATTATGACTGATGCGGTTGATGTGATAAGCTTTTCCATAGTAGGTTCTATCGTAGCTCTTGAGTATGGACTAAATATCTTTGGTGTGATACTTGTGGCATTTTGCAACGGAGTTGGGGGCGGTATTTTAAGAGATGTGCTACTAAATGAAGTTCCTTGGTTTTTAAAAACCGGACTTTATGGAACTATCAGTATGAGCATCGGTCTTATATATTATTTTATGAGTTTGTTTGAACTTACAAATATATACTGGATTATGATTTTATTTGTATTTGGTATTGTTATCAGACTTTGTGCTTACTATAGAAATTGGCATTTGCCAGAAATTCATTATAAGGAGTAGTTGTTATGTTGATGCAAAATTATGCTAGGGTAGGTTTAGGTTTTAAATGCGGTAAAGGCTCTGTACTATGGGATCTTAACGGAGAAGATTATATAGATTTTGCAAGTGGTATAGGAGTTTGTTCTTTAGGGCACGCGCATAAAAAATTAGCAAAAACCATCTCAAAACAAGCTCATACTCTTTTACATACTTCAAATATATATAAAATAAAACCTCAAGAAGAGTTAGCAGATAAAATCTCAAGACTTTTAGGCAGTCCGTATTATCTATTTTTTGCAAATTCAGGGGCTGAAGCAAATGAGTGTGCTATAAAACTTGCCAGAAAATATGGTAATAGTTTTGAAAACAAAAAATATGAGATTATCACGTTAGGAAATTCATTTCACGGTAGGACAATTGCGACTTTAAAACTTACTGGACAAGAAAAATTTCATCCAAATGATTTTGCGCCATATCCAGATGCTTTTAAATTTTTTAACTCCATAGATGAGATCATCGAAAATATAGGTGAAAATACTGTAGCAGTCATGGTAGAGCTGGTCCAAGGTGAAGGCGGAATAAATCCTTTAAAAAAGGAAGAAATTCAAAAGCTAGCCAAAGTCCTGAAAGAAAAAAATCTTTTATTTATCACCGATGAAGTTCAATGCGGAATTTATAGAACAGGAGAGTTTGCGACAAGTAAGCTTTATGATGTTGAGCCAGATATCATAACCTTTGCAAAAGGTCTTGGTGGAGGCGTAGCCATAGGAGCGTGCGCAAGCAGGCAAGATATCTTTAAGCCAGGTGATCACGGAAGTACTTTTGGTGGAAATTTTTTGGCGAGTAGTGCTGGAATATGTGTCTTAAATGAGTTAGAAAAGATGAAAAAAACAGGAAAATTAGATATCACTATCGCCAAATTTACAAAAAAACTTGATAATATGGTCGATCTTTTTCCAGATATTTTTGAAAAAAGAGTAGGGCTTGGGCTTATGCAAGGTCTTGTTTTAAAAGATCCACAAAATTTAAGCAAGATCTTTAATAAAGCTTTAGAACATAGAGTTTTGGTTCTCAAATCAGGAAAAAATACAGTGAGATTTTTACCACCTTTAAATATCAATAAGAAAGAGATCAAACAAGGTTTTAAACGCTTAGAAATGGCCATTTCGGATCTATAATGAAGCTTTTGACATATAGTATAAACGGTGTTGATAAAGTTGGAGTGATCGGCTTTGATGATAGTGTGTTAGATATTTCTTTAGCTGGAATTTACAAAAAGGATATGAATGATCTTATAGTAACTAGCACTAAAGATGAGCTAAGCAAGCTAAGAGAGCTAAGCCAAAAAAGTGGAGGTCTAAACCTAAAAAATATCACGAAAAGAGCCGTTATACCTCATCCTTTACAAGACGTGATATGTCTAGGTATAAATTTTATTGAACATGCTGTTGAGTCATATAATTTTAAAAAGATTAAATTTGATGGCAAAAGAGAGTATCCGGTATATTTTTCAAAACGTGTAAATGAAGCAGTCGCTGATGGCGGTACTATTTTATCTCATAGCGATATCACGAAATCTTTGGATTATGAAGCAGAGCTAGCCCTCATCATATCAAAAGATGCCAAGAACGTTTCTAAGGACAAAGCACTTGAGTATGTATTTGGCTGGTCTATCATAAATGATATAAGCTCTAGAGATATACAAAACAAGCATAAGCAGTGGTATTATGGTAAAAGTTTAGACAGATCTTTGCCATTTGGTCCTTGGATAGTGACTAGCGATGAGCTGGACGTTTCGAGTTTGGATATCAAATCATTTGTCAATGGCGAGCTAAGACAAAACTCAAATACTTCAAAACTCATTTTTGACGCGGCTTATGTTATAAGCGATCTTAGCAAAGGTATGACGTTAAAAGCGGGAACTATCATATCTTTGGGTACGCCAAGTGGAGTTGGTATGGGATTTACTCCGCCGAAGTTTTTAAACAGCGGCGATGAAATAGTCTGCTTTATAGAGGGCATAGGTGAGCTAAAAAACATTATTTTATAGATTACAAAATCTAAATTCAGCTAAATTTGGATAAAATATATAAAAAATCAAGGAAATTTTATGGCAGAAGAAGTAAAAGAAGAAGTAAAGAAAAAGGGCGGAAACGTACTACTTATAGCAGTTATAGGTATACTTGTGTTTTTACTGATCATAGGTGGTTTAGTTGCCTTTATAATGCTTGGATCAAGTGATGAAAATGCTGCTGCAAGGCAGCCTCAAGCTACTACTACACAAGGTCCAGCTCCTAGCCCAAAACAGAGGTCAAATGACTTTTTTAATATAGATCCGATGTATCCTATGGATCAGTTTTTAGTAAATTTACTTAGCGAAAGCGGTTCTAGATTTCTAAAAACGGCTTTAAATTTAGAACTTAGTGAAGAGACTCTTGCCCCAGAGATAGACAAGAAAAAACCTCTCATAAGAGATATTATCATAAGAACTTTATCATCAAAAACTTACGAGGATGTAAGCACGGCAAAAGGTAAAGAGCGACTTAAAGATGAGCTTGTAACAAAGATAAATGAGACCTTAAGAGACGGTTATATCAAAAATGTTTATTTCACCGATTTTATAGTTCAATGATCGGTATAGATATAATAAAAATTGATAGGATAACCAAAGCTAAAAGTAAATTTGAAGATAAATTTTTATCTAAATTTTTATCTTTAAACGAGATACAAATCGCTAAAAACGATGCTAGTTTAGCTGGATTTTGGGCTGCAAAAGAGGCGGTCTCAAAAGCTCTTGGTTGCGGGATATGCGCCGAGTTTGGCTTTTTAGATGTGGAAATTTATAAAGATAACAAAGGCGCTCCAAAGCTTAAATTTGAGCCTGATGTAATACATAAATTCGGGATAAAAAATAGCAGTCTTAGCATCACGCACGATGGCGGATTTGCCATCGCTGCTGTGATTATAGAAAATTAATCATCAAATACGGTTGTAGAAAGATATCTCTCTCCAGTATCACAAAGTACCGTTACTATAGTCTTGCCTTGATTTTCTTTTCTCTCTGCTATAGTTTTAGCTGCATAAACATTTGCACCGCTTGAAATTCCTACTAAAAGACCTTCAGTTCTTGCTAGTGCTTTTGTCGTATTCATAGCGTCTTCATTCGATACGGTAATAAACTCGTCTATGATGCTTTGGTTTAGATTTTTAGGTATAAAGTTAGCTCCTATGCCTTGTATGGCGTGAGGTCCTGCTTCGCCTTTTGTTATAAGAGGCGATTTTTCAGGCTCGACTGCTATGATCTTTATATTTGGATTGCGCTCTTTTAGCGCTGCCCCTACACCACTAACCGTTCCTCCTGTTCCAAAACCAGCTACGAAAATATCTACTTTGCCATCAGTATCGTTTAAAATTTCAACTGCGGTTGTTATTTTATGCATCTCAGGGTTTGCTGGATTGTCAAATTGACTTGGTATAAAACTGTTTGGGTTTTCTTTTGCAAGCTCTAATGCCTTGTCTACTGCGCCTTGCATACCGTATTTTGGTTCTGTTAAAACTAGCTTAGCTCCAAATGCTTTTAGTAGTTTTTGTCGTTCTACGCTCATTGAGCTTGGCATAGTAAGCATCATCTTAAGACCGAGCTCTGCGCAAACCATAGCTAGTCCAACTCCGGTATTTCCGCTAGTAGGCTCTATGATGACGCTGTTTTTATCTATTTTTCCATCTTCCATAGCACGCTTTATCATATTGAAAGCTACTCTATCTTTAACCGAATGGCTAGGATTTAAAAATTCGCATTTTGCAAGTATTGTTGCATTGTTTCCGAATTTATTTATTTTTACAAGAGGTGTATTTCCGATCAACTCTTTTACGTTGTTTGCTATTTTCATAATTTTTTCCTTATATTACATAGTTTAAGTATTTTTTAGCTTCTGCTTGGTACTTTTTAAAACTACTTAGTGGCTCTTTGAACAATTCTGTAAGCTTGTCGTCGTATTCTCTAAATAGCAGATCATAAGTCGCATGTTTTGAATACCCAGGTGTCAAGCAAAAATCGTTTTCGATACATTTAAAAACATCATAAAACGTTATCTCGTCTAGCGTTTTGAGCAGGAAGTATCCGCCTTTAAGCCCTTTGATACTACCTACGAAACCGCTGTTTCTTAGTGCGTTCAAGACTTGCTCTAGGTAGTTTTTTGAAACTCCTATATTTGTAGATATGTCTTTTAAAGAAACAGGATTTTGTCCATCGCCTTTTGATATCTCATAAATCGACATCAATCCATAAACACCTTTTGTACTTAGTAAGCTCATTGCATTGCCTCTTGCAAGTCGTCTATCAAGTCTTCGGCATTTTCTAAACCGATGCTAAGTCTTATAAGTCCGCTTTTTACACCGGCATCTTCTAGCTCTTTATCGCTTAGTTGTTGGTGAGTAGTGCTGGCTGGATGAGTGATTATTGATTTGCTATCACCGATATTTACTACTATGCTAAATAATTTTACTTTATTTAAGATCTGCGCTGCAGTATCTCTATCTCCGACATCAAAGCTAAGTAATCCACTAGCAAGACCGTCTGTAAAGTTTTCTTTTATATATTTATTTAGTGGTGAGCTTTCAAGACCGGGATAATTTACACTTTTTACTTTTGGATGAGCTTCTAAAAATTTAGCTACTTTTAGCGCTGTTTTAGAGCATTCTTTTACCCTTAAGCTCAGTGTTTCAAGCCCTGCGATTAACTGCCAAGCATTAAAAGGCGATAAAGTAGCACCTATATCTCTTAATAAACTTAGTCTGATCCTTAGAGTAAATATATCAAAATTATCGATGAGATCAGCATAAACAAGCCCGTGATAGCTCTCGTCTGGAGTGTTAAAATGACTATATCTAGGATTGTTTGCTAGTTTGGCGTTTAGTCCAAAGCTACTTACAACTGCTCCACCTATGCTCAAACCTTGTCCACTTATGTATTTACTAGCGCTATGGATGACCACATCGACACCTTTTGTGATAGGATTAAATAGCGCAGGAGTAGCAACAGTGTTGTCTGCTACGGTCACAATGCCGTATTTGTTTGCTATATTTACGATCTTTTCTACGTTTGCTACTGCTATTTGAGGATTTGACAATGTTTCAAAATACACCGCTTTAGTATTTTCATCTATTAAGCTTTCTAGATCGTCAGCAGTATCTGCGTCAAAAATTCTAGCTTCTATGCCAAATCTTTTTAAGGTATGGGTAGCGAGCGTAACAGTACCGCCGTATATCTTTTGACCAACTATTATGTTGTCTCCAGCGCCTGCTAAATTTGCTATAGCAAAAAATATAGCTGCTTGTCCGCTTGAAGTACTTATGCCAGCTTTACCGTTTTCAAGTGCAGCTATCCTAGCTTCAAAAACATCTAGAGTAGGGTTTGTAAGGCGAGAGTAAATTTGTCCTAACTCTTTTAAAGCAAATCTATTTGCCGCAGTTTCACAACTACCAAAATCATAAGCAGTGGTTTGGTAGATAGGAACAGCCATAGATCCAAAAGCGTCTTTAGTGTTGTAGCCAAAATGCGTTGCGATACTTTCTTTTTGCATCGTTTTTTCCTTTTTATAAATTTATTTGTTTTGAAATACTATCAAAAAAATAAATAAATGTCAAGTATATCTGTATGATTAGTATATTTTATATATAAAAGCCTTAATTATCGTTCTATAAATCATATATCATATATATTATTTAAATAAATATATCTATATAATATATTATTATAAATTGATTTATATCAATAAATTTCTACATGTTCAAGCTACAATTTCAAAGTTAGCAATATAAATTTAAAAGGAATAAAATGAGTAAAGAACTAGAAATGTTTTGTCATCAGTGTCAAATGAGTGCCCCTGGAGGTTGTGGAAGTAAGGGGCAAACAAGCGGAACTTGCGGTAAAGATAGCACGTTAGCTAGACTTCAAGATATGATGATATTTGGTTTAAAAGGTATGAGCGCGTATCGCCACCACGCAAATGAGCTTGGTGCAGATACGAAAAAAGTCGATGATATCATCTCTAAAACGCTGTATTTTACACTTACAAATATGAACTTCAACTTTGATGAGCACATAGTTCAGCTTTTAGAAGTAGGAAAAGCCGGAGTAGAAGTCATGGACGCTTTAAGTGGCGCTCACACTGCTAAATTTGGTGTGCCAACTCCAGTAAAAGTTACACAAAATAGAGCGTACGGCAAAGCTATCTTAGTAAGCGGACACAATCTTCACGCTTTAAAAGCTCTGCTTGAACAAACCGAGGGTAAGGGTATAAATATCTATACTCACTCAGAAATGCTTCCTGCTCACGCTTATCCTGAGCTAAATAAATTTAGCCATTTAAAAGGAAATTTAGGTAAAGCGTGGTTTGATCAAACTAAACTTTTTAACGAGTTTAAAGGTGCTATTTTGATGACTACTAATTGTATCGTGCCACTTCGTAAAAACTGCGAGTACGCAGATAGGCTATTTGGCTATGATATAGCTGGAACAAATGGTATAACTCACATAAATGGCGACGACTTTAGTCCACTTATACAAAAAGCTTTAAGTCTGCCTGAAATAAGCGGATTTGATAGCGATGAGTCCATAGTAACAGGACATCACTATAAAGCGGTTTTACCTATGGCTGGAGATATTTTAGAAGCACTTAATTGTGGTAAAATAAGAAGATTTTTCGTGATCGCAGGATGTGACGCACCTGGAAGTAGTAGGAATTATTATAGAGAATTAGCACTTTCTTTACCAAAAGATTGTGTGATACTAACTTCGAGCTGTGGTAAATTTAGATTTAACGACGTTGATTTTGGATATATAGAAGGTACGAAAATACCGCGCTACTTAGATCTTGGTCAGTGTAACGATAGCAACGGAGCGGTTAAAATCGCCACTGCATTAAGCGAGGCAACTAGCATAGCTATAAACGACTTACCGATTTCTATCGTGCTTATGTGGATGGAGCAAAAAGCCATCATTATACTTCTTGCGCTTTTATATCTTGGAGTAAAAAATATACATATTGGCCCAACATTGCCAGAATTTATAAATGAAGAGATACTGAATTTCTTGGTAGATAAATTCAATATAGGACTGATAAGCGGTGATGCTAAAGCCGATCTGATAAAATATCTTAGCAAGTAAATTTAATAGATAAATTTAAATAGTTAAATTTGATATGGAAATTTGGAAATCAAATTTAAAAAATTGATTTTTAAATTTATGCGTGTATCAGACTTGTTTTGTTAGAATCTTTTTAAATTTAAGGAGATAAAATGGAGCAAGTCAAGTACCTTTTAAATCACGAAAACATTAGTTTTACAGCTATCAATGATAGTATAAAAGTTACAAATCCAGCTACTAAAGAAATCCTAGCTTATGTCAAAAAGAGTGATGAAACAAGTCTAACAGATATCATCAAAAATGCAAATTTAGCTTTTAAAAGCTGGTCTGTAGCTTTAGCTAGTTTTCGCAGTGATATACTGATGAAATGGTATGAACTAGTCATACAAAATAGGGCAAATTTAGCCAGACTTATGACTTTAGAACAAGGAAAAAGTCTTAACGAAGCTAGCGGTGAGATAGCGTACGCGGCTAGCTTTATAAAATGGTTTGCCGAGCAGACTTTAAGAAATGACGGCGATATTTTGACAAGTGTTAAAAAAGATGAAAAACTTCTTGTTGTAAAACAGCCCATAGGCGTTTGCGCTGCGATAACTCCTTGGAATTTTCCTGCTGCTATGATAACTAGAAAAGCAGCACCAGCACTTGGGGTAGGGTGCGCTATGATAGTAAAACCAGCTAGTCAAACTCCACTTAGTGCTTACGCTTTGGCAAGTTTGGCTTACGCTGCAGGCATACCAAAAGATCTATTTGTCATCATTAGCGGGGACGCTAGTATGATAAGCACGGCGTTTGCAGACTCAAAAATCATAAGAAAGATAAGTTTCACCGGCTCAACTGAAGTAGGTATAAAAATTTATGAAAAAAGCGCGAAAACTATCAAAAAACTTAGTCTTGAGCTAGGTGGAAATGCTCCATTTATAGTATTTGACGATGCAGACTTAGACAGAGCAGTAGATGGAGTAATGGCTAGTAAATTTAGAAATAGCGGTCAGACTTGCGTTTGTGCAAATAGAATATATGCTCAAAGCGGTATTTACGATGAGTTTTGTGCTAAACTAAATATCGCTATAAAAGGTTTAAAACTAGGAAACGGCTTAGAAAATGGGGTAAATCAAGGGCCACTTATCGATGAAAATGCTCTTAAAAAAGTAGAAGAGCATATAAATGACGCTTTAAAAAAAGGCGCTAAGTGCTTAAGTGGCGGTAAGAGAAGCTCTCTTGGAGGAACTTTTTTCGAACCGACTTTGCTAAGCGGCGCGACTAAAGATATGTTAGTAGCGCGTGAAGAGACGTTTGGACCGCTTTGTCCGGTTTTTAAATTTAAGAGTGATGATGAGGTGATAGAAGCGGCAAACGATACTGACTTTGGGCTTGCTAGTTATATCTTTACGAATGATCCTAAAAGACAATGGAAAGTGTCTGAAAGTCTAGAGTACGGAATGGTCGGTGTAAATACTGGGCTCATCAGCAACGAAGTAGCCCCTTTTGGTGGCGTAAAGTTTAGTGGACTTGGACGCGAGGGAAGCAGATATGGTATGGACGAATACACGGAGCAAAAATATATCTGCTTGAATTTGTGAGTTTGATCTGCTAAATTTACACGTATCTACATATAAATTTAGTGACAAATGCTATATTTATATAGATAAATTTAGATCTTAAAGTATGGTTTTAGCTACAAAAGACTATACTCATTTTTTAAATTTAGATCTCAAATGGTACAACGGACAAAATATGACTGCTAACAAAAACTTCTTTTATTTCCTGCTTTTTTTATCTATGGTTGCATGGGGCGGCTCTTGGGTAAATATGAAAATTTTAGTGGATTATGATGATCCGTTTAATCTGATTTTTATAAGGTTTGGGATCGCTGCTATAGCTATGATACCGATCATTTATTTGTTAGGACATTCATTTAAGATAGATCTTAAAAGTTTGGTCGTATCAATTTTGGCAGGAATTTGCTTGATTTCTTATATGTTTTGCTTTTATTATGGTACGAAATACGGTACGGCTTCGCTAGGTGGTGCTATGGTTACTACTATGATACCGATCATCACGTTTGTTATTTTGATATTTTTAAGAAAAAGAAAAGCCGGCGCTAAAGATATATTTGCTCTATTTTTAGGAGCTTTGGGAGTTGGTACTATGCTAAATGTATGGAAATTTGATATGCAAAGCATACTAGCCGTGCAAAATTTATACTATGTATCGGCTGCATTTCTTTGGGCTATTCTCACTATTATAAGTGCAAAATCCAAAATATCTCCTATAGTTTTTACTTTTTATCTTTATGTAATGTCATCTTTTATAGATGCCGCGTTATTTGTTAAATTTGATGAGATTGGTTCGTTCGATAAAATATTTTGGATAAATATGATATTGATATCATTTGGAGCGACTGTTTTTGCAAACGCTATTTATTTTTTAGGCGTAGAAAAATTAGGAGCCGCAGAAGTCAGCTCATTTGTATTTTTAGTCCCATTTTGCGCTATTTTGCTTAGTTTTATATTTTTATCAGAAGATATAAAAGTATCTATCGTTGTAGGGACAGTGCTTACTTTGTGGGCTGTAAAATTGCTAAACAATATAAAAATATTTAAATTTAAAAGTGTGAGATGAGAGAGTTTAAGCAGAGGCTTAAACTCATAGAATTAATTCGCTTTTGAGTTTTTATATTTCATAAGTATGGCGTATGCTTCGTCTTTTAGTCTTAATTTCTCTTTTTTAAGAGTTTCAAGCTCGAAAGAGTCAGCGCGTTCTCTGCCTTCTTCTATATCTTTGATTCTTTGATCTAGTTCGTTGTGTTTTTCAAAAATACTGTCAAATCTAGCATTTTTACCTTTTAATTCCGTGATAAGATCCCTGTATTCGTGTAACATATTTTCTCCTTGATATAAGTGGTTTATTATTTTACCAATTTGTTACTTAAAACTCATTTATGATCGGTAATCAGCGTTGATTTTGACGTATGTGTGACCCAGATCACATCCATAAGCGGTAAATTTACCTTCCCCAAGTCCAATCTCACAGCGGATCTTGTAGCTATCTTTCGTCATAACTTTATGTGCTTTTTCTTCAGAGATCTCATCAAGCTCGGGATGATCTTTGTCAAATACTAAAACATCGTCATAATATATCGATAGCTTTTCATCATCACACTCTATGCCGCTAGCTCCTATAGTAGATGCGATCCTGCCCCAGTTTGGATCTTCGCCGAAAATCGCTGTTTTGACTAAGAGGGAATTTGAAAGAGCTTTGGCTGCTTTCATAGCTTGCTCGTTGTTTAATGCTCCATTTACTTCAAATGCTACTACTTTCGTACTTCCTTCGCCGTCTTTTACTAAATTTAGAGCCATAGTTTTTGTGATAGTTTCAAGTGCAAATTTAAACGCAGTTTTGTCATAGACTCCGCTTTTTTGTGAGCTTAGAAGCATCAATGTATCATTTGTGCTAGTATCTCCATCTACGCTTACAGCATTAAAGCTTTCTTCTACGCTAGCTTTAAGAAGCTCGTCCATATCTGATTTTGGTATATCCGCATCTGTCAAGATAAAGCATAGCATTGTCGCAAATGCTGGGTTTATCATACCAGCACCTTTGCAGATGCAAGCTATGTTAAAGCTTTTACCGTCTTCAAGTTCTACTCTAAAAGCTATCTCTTTTTTAAAGCTATCAGTCGTCATTATCGCTCTAACGGTTGCGTCTGAGTTGCGTGAGTTAAAGTCGAATTTGTTTGCAGCTTCTATTATTTTATCTTTTTTAAGACGATATCCTATGACTCCAGTTGAGCTCATTATAGGATTTATTAAATTTAGCTTTTTGCTAAGTTCTTTAAATATATCATCTATATCGTCTATCCCTTTTTTTCCTGTCATCGCATTTGCGTTTTTTGAGTTTAAAAGTATGAAATTTGTTTTAAAATCATTTCCGTATCTTAAAAAATGTCTTATCGGTGCAGCTTTAAATTTATTGCTAGTAAAAATAGCGCAAACTTGCACCGGCTCATCGCTTCTTATGAAGCCTAGATCATTATCTCCGTTTGTTTTAAATCCAGCATTTAAGCCGCCAAAATAAAATCCACTCACATTTTCAAGCCCATTTTTGAGACTGATTAGGTTAAACATATCGCACTTAATCCTTTAGGAAGTATAAAAAATAATGCGATTATTGTATCATTTTGGAACTTAATTAAGCATTTATTTAGGCTGAGATGAAGGATGCGCAATGAAAATCATAAGAGATGTAGTTAGCAATCTTACAGTAGATTCGCAAAGAGAATTGAAATTTCCTTATTATGAAAAAATAAAAAATAGCTTTTATGTGGATGATAAATATTGTAAATTTATTCTTTCTAGAAAATGGTATCTTAAAAAATATAAGCGATGGTGATGAAGATATCAGTTGCTTGTATAAGAGACAAACGCAGATTTGCTGTCTATACATAGTCATATAGTGCGTAAATTTAATACCATATCAACTTTTGTTGATGTTAATGCTTTATGTTAAATTTGCTTCTACACAATGATCATTAATATACGTATTGAAAAATTACTTAGTATTTTACTAGGAAGCTTCTTTTTAATACTATTTGTTTTTATTAAAATATATAAATCAAATAGTATTTTTTTTCCATCATCTTTTTTATAAATTTATCGAATAACCCATTTGTAAAGCATTCTTTTAGAAATTCTACTATAAGCGTATTGTAGCTAGTGAAGAATTGTGTATCGTTTGAATTTTGAGTATCATTTTGACTAGAGTTTTTTAAGATATCATTTAAATTATTATCTAATGTAGTATGATTTGGCAAGATATCATTTACTAAGGTGTTTTGGACATTGTCTTTATAATGCTGTTTTATTTTGTATTCTTTTTGAAGTATATTATCTATCTTCCTTGGTTTTTCATCTAATCTTTCTTTTAATTCATTTGATATCAACTCATCTAAGCTAAGTTCACCTTTTAGTATTTTTATATTATCTATAATGTCTTTTTGGCTTAGATACATACCTAGATTTGCAAAGCTTTTTATATTTGATTTTATTTTGTCATATTGCTCTTTTGTTAGCTTATATTTATACTTTTCGAGTATAGCTAAGCTTTTTGCTAGACTATACAGATCAGGTTTGTTTTCTTTTATAATAATCATTGTGAGCTCTTATGGTTTATCTAAAGGATCATCTGCACTAGTATATCCTGCTAATATCTTAATGCACTCTATAATATCTTCTTTGCTTAAGTATATATCTAAATTAGAAATTTTTTTAATATAAGTTTGTATCATTTTATACTCGCATTCACTAAGAATTTTTTGTATTTATCTAAAATATTTATACTGTTTTCTAAATTCTTTGATTCTCTCCTTATTTATTATTTTTAATTTCAATTCATTTTAGATCGTTTATATTTATTTTATATTTTTTATGGACATAAGATATGTATTTTTCAGGTGTTTCTTTTTTAGCTATTTGTATAATAATATCGGCTAGTCCTACATTGCGACTATTTTTTTAAACATTTGTGCTGTTTCTTTAAAGCTTGGATAGGTTTTATCTTTCTTCTTTAGCATTTTAAAACCTTTTTTAAAGTCCATATATTTTGAATATCTCTTTAGAGTCGTTGCTTTTTAATATCCTTATAAAAGATTTGCAACAACTATTTTCTTCACATCTTTCAAACTTTAGCATACCAAGTTCTTGTAGTCCTTGTGAACGTTTATCAGTAACATTAACCTTTATAATTCCGTTTTCATCAGTGGTAGTAATACTTAAAAGATTATTTCCTAAAATATAAAAATTATCAAAAAAGTTATGTATTTGATCTTTTTGCTTCATTATAAAGTTTCTATCTGCTATGATTAGGCTTAGATCGTTTAATCTATTAGTTAGAAGACATGAGGTTTTCTTGGGTATCGTAAATGGCTTGTATTTCTATAGTTTTATCTTTTAAATGATTCAATATGTCTTCGATAGGTTTTTTGTATTTATTATCTACTCCTATCATAAATATATCCGCAGATGTAAAAATGACTATTATGCAAATTAAAACTATCTTTTTCAACGCTTACCCTTTATAGATTAAATTTAAAACACAATTCGGTAAAACAATAAAGCCTTACCGAGAAAGTATTAAAATTCATATTTAAGGCTAAGAGTTCCGCTTGCTCCTTTTTTCTTACCTATAGATTCTTGAGTTCCTAGATCTATAACAAATCTCTCTTTTTTATTATCAAATTTAGTGTATCTGATACCTATCTCTGCTATGCCAGAATTTCCTTTTAGAGACGGAGCGTCTAGATTATAATCAAATGTTAAGTTTTTACCTTTAATATCTCCTCTAAACTCTCTTTCGTAAGCAGCTCCAGCATATAATCCAAAACCATTAGTAAAGTTATAATTATATCTAGCTCCAAGTTTGGTTTTAAACGAGTCGCTTGTATTAAATTTGAATTTAGTCTTAAGAGTTTCTATCTTATCGCCTTCTATTCTAGTATAATAAGCTTTAAGATAGGTATCTATATTTGATCTTTTAGTTAGGTTAAATATTTTTCCTGCTCCAAGATGAGTAGCATAGTATGTTCTTCTAGTATTAAAAGTTGGATTTTCTCCTATACCAAATCCATATCCTTTATAGTCACTTTTTATCTTACCTAGTCTTAAGCTACCTTCGAGATATATATCATTATCAAGTTCGTCAAGTTTGCCTAAATATCCTATTCCATAGTATTTGCTATCGCCCTTACCGTGAATACTTTTGCCGTTAAAATCATTATAGCTATCGTATTTACCTTTACCAAATTCCATAAATAATCCGTGAGTGTAGTTATCGTTTATCTTTTTAGAAACTCCGGCTATTGCATTAGCTCCTTTGATATCTATATGCGAACCTGATTTTAGTCTGGTATCATACCCGTTTGTCCTAGCAAAGACCGAAGGTTTATCATCATAAGATTTATTAAGCATAACTTTATCTATAGTGTCAGTATTTGTTCCTATGATACCTAGCATTCCAGCTCCTGTTTCAAGGATATTTTTTTGAGATGGATTTGTTTTTTTACTCCTAAGTGATGCATACAAAGATTTTGGATCGCTTGATATATCAAAATCATAGATATTTGAAAGTGTTAATGTGGTTAGTCTATGGATATTGTTTGGATTGCCTATATGGTTTTTTGGATCATTTGTGGATATTATACCGCCGTTGTTATTTTTTATAAGTATTACTTTATCTCCTGCTTTTAAAGATTCGTTAGCTCCACTTTGCATAGCTACGCCTATTTTAGATTTGCTTAGATCTGTTTTATATGTATCGCTTAAATTTAATATAGTGTTTCCAGTGAATATATCGCCATCGAAAAGCTCTTTATTTCCGCCGTAAAATATCGTACTTGTTCTAAAAGTAGGATTTCCTAAGATGTTTACCGTATTGTTTGTTGCTGAGCCTTTGCTACTATAACCGCCGTAAACATTACCATTTATAGTTCCACCTGAGATATTTACTACGTTATGGGTTGTTTTGCTTGCAATACTCCTACCACCGCAAACAAAGTCATTTACTGTTCCGCCGAAAATAATTACTTCATTGCTATTTACTTCATTACTATTTGCAAATCCTCCAATAACATTACCATTTACAGTTCCACCAAACATCGTTACTTTATTGTTATTTGTAGCTCCTTGCTTTTGAGTAGTACTAAGAGCAACTTCTCCTCCTATTACCGAACGCATTGTTCCATTTTCTATAATTACTTCGTTATTATTGGCATTACCAAACCTAGACTCTCCTCCGTTTACGTTTAAATCTGCGTCTATAATTCCGTTTTTAATTATTACTTTATTTTTTATTGAGTCTTTATCTCTACTAAATCCTCCTACAACTTTTTTTCAATAGTTCCATTTTCTATAATCACTGTGTTACCTTCTGCATTACCTTCTGAAGCTACACCACCATTGACATATTTAATTTTTCCACCTTTAACTATTGTTTTATTATTAATTACATTTACATCACCTTTATCGCTTTTACCTGTTTCTATTGCAAATATCTGTATATCTTTATTATTTTCAACAATGAGTTTATTATTGCTTACATTTTTTGATTCGCTATATCCGCCCATAGCTTTATTAATTTCCTTTTTTGTACTTAATATCTTTACCTCATTATCTGAATAACTAGATGATGTAAATAAACTATCAGGAAAATTATCAAAATCCTTTAACTCAAAACCGGGTGTTGTACCCCCCCCTATAGGATCATAGACTAACGTCTCACCTGCCAAACAATTTATAGCCACTAAACTTGTAGCTAAAATTACTACTTTAATTTTCATGTTATTCCTTTCTTTGTAAAAGTTACTTTCAGTTCATTTTTTCTTATTTAAAAATTAATTTAACAAATATAAAACTAAAAACACATAGATAAAAACAAATATTTTTATAAATTTTTAAAAATAAATTTAGAAGTTGCCTCCTCCCAAAAAATCTTTTTAGATTTTTTAAAATACTAAAAATCTAAAAATAATAAAAATTTTTTATTAATTTATAGTTCTTAATAAATAATACTAATGAGATTATATATAATTTTTTCTTAAATAAATATAATATAATATAATAATTATCTATTTTTATATAAATATTGATAATATTAGATAATGCATTTTTTGGAAATTTTATATAATTAAAAAATATTTTTTTATTTAGTTTTTAAATACAATAAAAAGATAATTTATTTTGTTTATGATTAAATATCTGTTATCTAGCTCCTTGCAAGATATACTAATCGAAGATATATTAATTGTCATTGAATTATTAAAATTAAATAGAAGCGTGTTGTATATCATTAAAAACAATTAAATTATAATATTAAAATGTATTTAATTGAGAAAAAATTTGCGTTTAAAGATAGTATAGTGTCAAAAACACTTGTTTCTACTTTTATTATCAGTATGGAAATCGAAAGATAACTTATTTTAAGTTTAAATACTAAATATCCATTTTTAAAACTAAAAGTAATAAAAATGGATATTATTAAACATATTTAAATTCCTCTGGTTTGTGTTTGCTAAAAATAAGTTTTTTAGTAGCTCTTATGCTCTCTGCCGTTCCTATGACTAGGAGTTTTGAGCCTGTTCCTATGAGTGTGTCGCCTTTTGGCATAGGTGTAAATTTATTATTTTGATCTCTGATGCCTACGACGTCCGCGTTTGTGATGTCTCTAAGGTGAGTTTCTTTAAGGCGCTTAAATCTAAGCCAAGATAGTTCTGGGACTTTTATCTCTTCTATATCTATAGGTGAGTCTTTTTTGTATAAAAATTGCTCCAACATATTTTCCATATCGGGACGTACACTCACTGCTGAGAGCCTTTGAGCGACAAGTTTTGCCGGGCTTACTACTGAGTTTGCACCGAGCTTTTGTAGCTTTTCGGTATCGTCTTCATTGTCTGAATTCGTCATGATAAAATACGGTTTTATACGTCCAAGCTCTTTTTCATACAATCTAACGGTGGCTATCATGGCTATGTTATCGGCTATATTCGGACTTAGGGTTATGAGTCCTTTGGCGCTTGAGAGATGAGTTTTTAGCAGTGCATTTTGTGTGTGCGGCTCATCTACTATATAATATGGATATTTATATGTTTCGGCAAGCTCTTCTAAATTTTCTTTGTTATCGACTACTACAAACGGTATGTGATTTTCTCTGAATTGTCTGGTTAGTTCTATAGTATAGTTGTTGTGATAGCAGATTACAAAGTGGTTTTTAAGCCTAGCTATTTTGTAGAGCATATTTCTTTCCTTTAAAATTTTTATCAAAGTACCTTTTTTCAGTACTTCTATAACAAGACCCATAGAGAACGTAAAAAGACCAAATCCCATAAGAATAAAAGTTATAGTAAATAATCTTCCGGCGGTATTTATATGTCCGACTTCGGTAAATCCTACAGTTGTAAATGTCATACCGGCTTGATAGATTGCATCTATTAGCGAAAAATTAGTTGTAAAAATATAGCCTAATGCTCCAAAAAGCATCATAGAAACTACAAAGATAAGTGGAAGTCTGAAGTATTTTAGTTGTTGATAAAGTTCATCGTCTAGGCTGTATTGTGGTTTTGGAGTTTCACTCCAGTTGAGGAATTTCTTAATCTTTTGAAGTAAAGACATAAATTCCTCTTCTTAACATAATATTTTAGTTGGCGCTTTGTTTTTTCATTGTTCTAAGTGTAGACGCTGCAACTTTGATTTTTCTAGTTGTACCGTCTTCTAACATAACGCGAACCGTACGAAGGTTTGGCATAAATCTTCTTTTTGTTCTATTATTTGCGTGGCTCACGTTGTTTCCAGTCATCGGGCCTTTTCCTGTTATCGCACATCTTTTTGACATATTTTTTCCTTACAAACAAAAATTTGGGCTGATTATATCTTAAAAAAGTGTAAATCTAGCTTAAATATCTTAAATTATGGGTAGATTTGGGTGAATTCACACCCAAATTTATAATTAGAACGCTGGAATTATGGCGCCTTTGTATTTATCTGCTATGAAATCTTTCACGGCCTTAGTATTTAGTGCTGCGTCAAGCGCTTTGATCTTTTTGCTGTTTTGGTTTCCTTCTTTTACGACTACTATATTTACATATGGACTATCTTTACTCTCTAAAGCAAGAGCGTCTTTTGTAGGATTTAAATTTGCGTTCATAGCAAAATTTGTATTTATCACGGCGATATCTACGTCATCTAAAGTTCTAGGAAGAGTTGCTGCTTCTAACTCTTTAAATTTAAGATTTTTTGAGTTTTTTGTGATATCAAGTGGAGTTCTAAGCTTTGCACTATTATCTACTTCTATAAGTTTTGCATTTACCAAAACATCAAGTGCGCGACTCTCGTTTGTAGGGTCATTTGGAATGCTTATAGTAGCTCCGTCTTTTAGATCTTTTAGTGATTTGATCTTTTTGCTATAAATTCCCATAGGCTCAAGATGTACGCCAGCTGTTTTTACAAGATGTGTGCCTTTGTTTGCATTAAACTCATTTAAGTACGGTATATGTTGAAAATAGTTTGCATCTAAATCACCGTCTTCTACGGCTAAATTCGGCACTACGTAGTCATTAAATACTTTTATCTCAAGCTCGTATCCCTCTTTTTTTAACTCAGGCTTTATAAATTCCAAGATCTCTGCGTGAGGGATCGGAGTAGCTCCTACTTTTATAACTTCGGCAAACGCCGCACTGATAAAGCTGGTCGCAAGTAGCGCCATGGCAACTGTTTTTTTCATTTTAATCTCCTTTTTTAATCTGTTTTGTTTTAAAAATTTCGGTATTATACAAAAAAGATAGATAAAAATCAAGTATTTTTATATGATTTATATATTTTTTATAAATTTATTGCTATATATAGCTAAAATATGGTATTAGATAAAATATATTTTATAGATATATTTTTAAATTTAAAAACAAAATAGGCTTTGATATAAAATGAAATTTATATAAAATAAGTAAATTCATCTAGTTGGTTATTTGTAAAGGCAAAATGTTATAATTTTATAAAAAAACAGAGGATAAAATGAAAAAAGTTTTAAGTATAGCTGGATCTGATTCTAGCGGAGGCGCTGGAATACAAGCTGATATAAAGACGATAACCGCGCATAAGATGTACGCGATGAGTGTTATAACGGCGCTTACTGCTCAAAATACAAATGGTGTTTTTGGCGTTTTGGATGTTGGCGGTGAGTTTATAACTGCTCAGATCGATGCTTGCTTTAGCGATATATTTCCAGATGCACTAAAGATAGGAATGGTCTCAAACGAAGAAATTATCAGATCTATATCTGCCGGACTTAAAAAATGGAATACAAAAAATATCGTCCTTGATCCAGTAATGGTGGCTACAAGCGGTGGCGTGTTGATGAAAGACAGCGCCATAAATGTTTTAATAGACGAACTTTTTAGCATAGCTAACATCATAACTCCAAATATCCCAGAAGCAGAAATCCTAAGCGATATGGTCATAAAAACAACTGAAGATATGCAAAAATCCGCTAAAAAGATATCTAAATTTACAAATGCAGCCGTTCTTGTAAAAGGAGGACATTTGGAAGGTAGCGCCATTGACGTGTTATATAGTGGCGGCGAATTTAGCTTTTTTAACTCAGACAAGATAAAAACTAAAAATACTCATGGCACGGGCTGCACACTTTCTAGCGCTATAGCTTGTGGTTTGGCGGCGAATTTAGATATAAAAACCTCAGTCTTAAAGGCTAAAGATTTTATCACCAAAGCTCTTGCAAATGATATCAAAGTAGGGCAGGGAAATGGCGCTATCGATCATTATTTTAGGATACCAGAGATTTTTTGATGAATTTGCTATTTAAACGGTTTTTATACCGTCAAATAGCTTTAAATTTATTTTTTGGTGATTTTATAAAGTAGATTTCCTATCATCTGTATAACTTGAACCAATACTATCAAGATGATGACTGTGTATGCCATAATGTCTGGACGAAATCTTTGGAAGCCATATCTCATCGCTACATCTCCTAGCCCACCGCCACCTACAGTGCCTGCCATCGCGGTAAATCCTACTATAACTATAAGCGTGAGCGTTATGGCGTTGATGATACTAGGAAGGGCTTCTGGAAGCATAACTCTAAATATAATTTGAGATTTGTTTGCACCAAAGCTAAGTGCAGCTTCTATGATACCATAATCCACTTCATTCATCGCATTTTCTATAAGACGCGCTATAAACGGAGCCGAGCCGATAGTAAGAGGAACGATAGCCGCACTTGTACCTATACTCGTGCCTACTATTATTTTTGTAAGCGGAAAAAGCACGATTATAAGTATGATAAACGGAAAGCTTCTAAGAACATTTACTATCAGATCAAGACTAGAATATACAACCCTATTTGGCATAAGTCCGTTTCGTTTAGTAAGAACTAAGATGATAGCTAAAATCAGCCCTATTATAAAAGCCAAAAAAGTAGATATAAAAGTCATATAAATAGTATCTAAAGTCGCTTCGTAAAGTAGTTTTGGTATCATTGTTCTTCTCCTGCTATTTCATATAAAACGCCTGTTTTTTCTATGTAATCTATGACTTTGGTTTTGTCTTGTTCATTTATATTTATCACGAGGTTTCCAAGGACGTTTTTATCCAAGCGTTCAAGTTTGCCCCAAACTATGTTAAAATCAATATCTAGACTTCTTGCCATACTAGTAATGATGGTATTAAACGCTACTTTTGGCGGGAAGAAAAGCCGTATATTTATGCCAGTTTGTGGTAAAATTTCTTCTTCGCCAAGGAATGTTTTCATATTTTTGTTTGGTTTTAAAAATATGTCGATTATGCTTCCTGAGTTGGTTATGACGCCATCTTCAAGCAGTATAGCCCTGTTTGCTATGCTTTTTACGACTTCCATTTCGTGAGTTACTAGAACTATGGTTATGCCTAATTTCTCATTTATTTCTCTTAGAAGTGCTAGAATTTGATTTGTGGTGTTTGGATCAAGGGCACTTGTAGCTTCATCGCTAAGTAAGATTTTTGGCTTCAAAGCTAAAGCTCTAGCTATAGCTACACGTTGTTTTTGACCGCCTGATAGCGAGTTTGGATAGCTTGTTGACTTATCTTTTAAGCCTACTAGATCAAGCAGCTCATTTACTCTTTTATTTATATAATTATTATCAAATTTCCATAGTCTTAGCGGTGTGGCGATATTTTCAAAAACTGTTTTTCTACTCATCAAAGCAAAGTGTTGAAATATCATACCGATATCTTTTCTAAGCTCTCTTAGCTCACACTCATTTAGCTTAGAAATCTCTTTATCAAAGACCCTAAGGCTGCCACTTTGATAGCTCTCAAGCCCATTAATACAGCGCAAAAGTGTGCTTTTACCAGCACCGCTATGACCGACGATAGCGAAGATTTCACCAGGCTTGATATGAGTGTTGATATCTTTTAAAATCTCGTGTTTATCATAACTTTTGGATAGATTTTTTATTTTTATCATTTTGTTCCTTGCTATACTGAATATTTGTCTATAAAATCTAAAGTAAATTATATAGTATTTATGTAATTTAATTTTTACTTACATTTTTAAATAACTCCAATTTTAGCTCTGAATATCCATTCTTATCGCATGCTATATCTATTTTTATTAATTTTGGATTATTTTTTGTTAAATTTGTTGATGTTTTTTGCTGGTTTGCTCTTTGCGGACAAAGGCAGATAAATTGTTCTTTATTTTTAAAATCCAACTTTTTTGATTTTTTCATGTTATAAGCATCACACAAGTAATGAAATAAAATTTTGCTGCTTTCACATTGTTTTAAGGCTTTATCAAGTGGATTTATATCATTTTTATATTCTGTATTATTGGATTTTAGTTCTACGAAAAAAACTTTACTATCGTCAAATACTATAAAATCACAAGAGGAAATAGCATCTTTGAATAATCCAGCTTTAAATTCATCTTTTTGTTTTAAAACAAAAAAATTGCCATATTTTTTTATGGCTATATGTCTAAATGTACTACCTTTTTTTTCTTTAATTTCATAAACGCCGTTATTTTCACATTTTAATTCTTCGCTTAAGAAACTATAAAAATCTTGTAAATCTTTTTTCATGATTGACTCTTTAAGATTTGTTCGTAAATTTTATCTTGAGTTCTATTTTGTTCGTTTATAATGTCGTTGAAAGTGTCCATGAAAATGCCATCTTCTTGAGTTATTTTAACACTTTCAGTAGTTATTTCATCTTTAATTTTTATAGTTTGATAAGCTCTTACTTTATTAGCGTCTAATTGCATTTGCTTGTTATACTCTTTAAGATTTTTTAAATTTTCATCACTGACATTTTTTAAGCAAATACAAGAGCTAAACTCACGCAAAATATAATCACTATGAGTGCTGATAAACACCTTTATGCCGATATTTACCAACATAACTAAAAGCCTAGCTAGTAAAATTTGATTTCTTGGATGTAAGTTTAATTCTGGTTCATCTATGATTAAAATATCGCCTTTTTGAGCTTTGTATTTTATATATAAATCTAATAAAAATAGAGATTTTACTGAACTTGAAGTTTGTTGTATATCTACGGATTTACAACCAGAAGTAATCTTTACTTTTGCTCCGTTAGCAAATTGTATTCCGCTTTCATTTATTATATATTTTCCGCCAACTATTTGCCAAAGTAGGCCTACAATTTCACGATTTTCACTTTGAGATATGAAGCTTTTTTCTTTTGTTATGTTCGTTCTATCATTTATTGTTTCTATATTATCAATTATTGGTAAAGGATAACGAGACATAGTTGTTTTCATGTAATTATTTATATCTCTAATTAGTGTTTTTTCATCTGCTTGTGCAAGTCCTGCTAGAAGGCTATTTTTATTTAAATTTAATTCATTGTAAAACATATCTATGCCAGTACGCTCTACACTTATTATTTCTATATTTTTAGGTTTGCATATTAATTGAGATATTGTTTGATAAATTAACAACAAATATTTATTTTGAGTCATTATTATATTTTCTTCATTGAAATAATCAAAAATTATCTTTTCATCTTTTTCATAAATGTTTAATGAAATATTTTCTTGATTATAGATTGTTTCAAGATCTAAAATTTGAAATTCTGATTTAAATTTGGCATCAGCATAATTATCAGCGCTACCACCTAAAACTTTTGCAAGATCGTCTTTATAGTGTTTATTTATATCGGATACAAGGTGTTTACATATGTCAATAAATTTGGATTTTTCAATACTAATAGTTTTATCTTCTTGTATAAAATCATTTTTATGTTGCGAAACAAACTCTCCAAGATTTTTAGAAAAAAATTTCCAAAAACCATAAAAAGCATAAACAGCATAGGTTTTACCACTATTATTTTCACCGCAAAGAATAGTTAAGTCGCCAATTTCTATCTCTGCTTGATTTAAGAGTCCTAAATTTTCAACCATAAATTTCATTTTATCACCTTTTAGACATTATTTAAGTTTTTTAATTCGCCAATTACTTTTTCAAATTTAGCTTTTGCGGTGGCTAGGCCTTCGCGGTTAGCTCTTAAGACAGCCTCAGGGGCGTTGGCTACGAATTTTTCATTATTTAGCATATTTTCAAGCTTAGCTATCTCTTTTTCAAGCTTTGATTTTTGTGAGTTTAGTCGTGCTATAATGGCTGTTGTATCCACGCCAGCAAGCGGTATAAAGCTCTCTAAATTCTCGCTCACATCTCTAGCGGAATTTGGGATTATCTCATCTGTTAGCTCTATCTCTTCGCATTTTGCAAGTAGTTTGATGTAATTTGTAACTCCGTTTATATCTATTTTATTATTAAATTTAATATAAGCTTTTTGTACTTTTGCATTGCCTTGATCTATAGTCGCTTTTGCACGCCTTAAGCTTACTATAGCTTCTATGACCGCGCTCCAAGTTTCGACTATTTTTTGATCTGGAGTGGTGATTTTAGGGTATTTCATCACCATTATGGATCTAGAATTTTCTAAGTTTGTACCGCTTAATTCGTGATATAAATACTCGCTGATAAAAGGCATAAACGGGCTTAGTAGCTTCATACTTTCTTTAAATATCATTCCTAGCTCGATCACACTACTTTTATCTACTTTTGATAGCTCAATACCCCAGTCGCAAAACTCATCCCAAAGGAATTTATATATGTCATTTGCTGCGTCATTAAATCTGTATATGTCTAAATTTGATCTTAGTGAATTTACGCAGCTTTTAAAGCGACTTAGCATATATCTACCAAGTTCTGTTTTTATACTATTTTCATCAAAATCAGGGAATTTATCCGCGTTTAGAAGTAGAAATTTACTAGCGTTATAAAGCTTATTTGTGAAGTTTCTTACTAATACCATTTTTTCTTCGCTAAGTCTGATGTCGCGACCTTGAACACAAAGTAAAGTAAGAGTAAAACGCAAGATATCGGCTGAGTATTCGTCTATTTTAGTAAGTGGGTCTATCACATTTCCACTGCTTTTACTCATTTTTTTGCCGTCTTTATCTTTGACAAGAGCGTGAAGATAGATGTCTTTAAACGGAAGTTTGTTAGTTGCATTGTCACACTGAAACATCATCCTAGCAACCCAGAAAAATAGTATATCAAAGCCTGTTATAAGCATAGTATTTGGATAAAATTCGCTCAAATCTCCATCGAACCATTTCTCATTTTTCAGCGCATCACCATTTCCCCAGCCAAGCGTTGAGATAGGCCAAAGTCCTGAGCTAAACCACGTATCAAGAACATCTTTGTCTTGAGTAAATTTATTTCCGCCACATTTTGGGCATTTGAGTGGTTTTTCGTTTTCATCTGCCCACTCATGTCCGCATTCGCAGTAAAATACAGGAATTTGATGTCCCCACCATAGCTGACGGCTTATGCACCAGTCTTTTAGCTCTCTCATCCACGCATTAAAGCTATTTATCCAATGAGATGGGAAAAACTCAGCTCCGCCATCATTTACATTTTGTATCGCCTCGTTTGCGATGTCTGCTTTTACAAACCACTGTTTTGATATGTATGGTTCTACTACATTTTTGCAGCGATAGCAATATCCGACTTGATTTTCATAGTCTTCTATCTTTTCTACAAAGCCTAAAGACTCTAGTTTGGCTACTACTTTATCTCTTGCTTCAAGTCTTTCTAGTCCTTCAAACTCACCGCACTGCTCATTTAATATACCTTTTTCATCAAATACTGTGATGAACTCTAAGCCGTGTTTGTTACCGACTTCATAGTCGTTCGTGTCGTGAGCCGGAGTGACTTTAACTATACCTGTTCCAAAGTCCATATCTACGTGATCATCGGCTATGATTTGTATGCGGCGATTAATGATAGGAAGAGTGACGAATTTGCCTACAAGTTCCTTATATCTCTCATCATTTGGATTGACCATGACGGCAGTATCACCAAAGTACGTTTCTGGTCTAGTTGTTGCGACTATTATAAATTTATCGCTATCAACTATAGGATATTTTATATGATAAAGTTTGCCTTTATTTGCTTTGTGTTCGACTTCCACGTCGCTAAGTGCACCATCGTGAGTACACCAATTTACCATATAGTTTCCGCGAACTATCAAGCCTTTATTGTATAAATTTACAAAAGCTTTTCTTACAGCATTTTTAAGTCCCGCGTCCATAGTAAATCGCTCTCTGCTCCACGCTGGCGTTATGCCAAGACGGCGCATTTGATGTACTATCGTGCCACCACTTTTTTCTTTCCATTCCCAAGTTTTTTTAAGGAATTCTTCGCGTCCGATCTTTTCTTTTGTAGCTCCGTTTGCTAAAAGTTGCTTTTCAACGACATTTTGAGTAGCTATACCTGCGTGGTCAAGTCCAGGCTGCCAAAGCACTTTGTATCCGTCCATTCTTTTATATCTTGTCATTATATCTTGTAAAGTAAATGTAAGAGCGTGCCCTATATGAAGTACTCCAGTGACGTTTGGCGGTGGCATCATTATACAAAATTTCTTATCTTTTTCTAAGATATCTTTGTTTCCATCTATCTCAAAATACCCACGATCTTCCCAAATTTTATAGAATTTTTCTTCAACTTCTTTTGGATTATAAAAATCAGCCATAAATTTACCTTTAGATTTAAAAAATGCTAGATTTTATCTAAATTTAGCTAATAACATACTTACGTAAAATGTGTTATATTCTTAAAAATTACTTTTGTCAATTTTTAATTAGAAGTTAAATTTTATTTTTAAATTTAAATGATATAATCGAAAAATATAATTTTTTGAAAGGAAGCATTATGGAATTTCGCATTGAAAAAGACACAATGGGTGAGATCAAAGTACCAAACGACAAGTATTGGGGAGCTCAAACAGAAAGAAGTTTGGAGAACTTTAAGATTGGTAAAGGCACTATGCCAAGTGAGGTTATAGAAGGTTTTGCGTATCTTAAAAAAGCTTGCGCTATAGTAAATAACAAGCTTGGTCGCTTAGATGATTCTAAGACAAAAGCTATTTCTCAAGCTTGCGATGAGGTTTTAAGCGGAAAATTAGATGGAAATTTCCCACTTGTCGTATGGCAAACAGGAAGCGGAACTCAGTCAAATATGAACTTAAATGAGGTTATAGCTAACCGCTCTACTGAGATATTAGGTGAGGATTTTAGAAATAAAAAATTAGTCCATCCAAATGATGATGTAAATAAAGGTCAAAGCTCAAATGATACTTATCCGACAGCTATGAGAATCGCTTTTGTTTTAGAGCTTCAAAAACAACTTTTTCCTGCGATAGATAAGCTTTTGGCTACACTTGAGGCAAAAAGTAAAGAGTTTAAAAATATTGTAAAGATAGGTAGAACTCACTTACAAGACGCTACTCCTCTAACTTTAGGTCAAGAGTTTAGCGGATACGCTCATATGCTAAAAGCTAGTAAAGCTCAAGTTTTAGCTGCGCTTCCATTTTTAGAAGAGCTTGCTATTGGTGGAACAGCTGTGGGAACTGGTTTAAATTCTCATCCTGATTTTAGTCCTATGGTGAGTGAAGTTTTAAATGACTTAACAAAAACAGAGTTTAAATTCAAATCTCATCCAAATAAATTCCATGGTTTAACAAGTCACGATGCAGAAGTTTTCTTAAGTGGTGCGTTAAACGGACTTGCATCAAATTTAATGAAAATAGCAAATGACATTCGTTGGTTAGCAAGCGGTCCAAGATGTGGTATCGGCGAGATAAATATCCCTGAAAACGAGCCTGGAAGCTCTATTATGCCTGGTAAAGTAAATCCTACTCAATGTGAAGCCGTAACTATGGTAGCAGTCCAAGTAGCAGGAAATCACGTAAGCGTTGCGATGGCTGCGTCTCAGGGTAACTTTGAGCTAAACGTATTTAAGCCTGTGCTTACTCATAACTTGCTTGAGAGTATTCGTCTTTTAAGTGATGCTATGGTCAGCTTCAATGATCATTGTGCTGTGGGAATCACTGCAAATGAAGCCAAAATCGATAAACTTCTTCACGAAAGCCTTATGCTTGTAACTGCTTTAAATCCACATATTGGATATGAAAATGCAGCAAAAATAGCAAAAACAGCCCACAAGCACGGCACAACTTTAAAAGAAGAAGCTATAAATTTAGGTCTTTTAACAGCTGCTCAGTTTGATGAATGGGTAAAACCTGAAGATATGACCGCTCCTAAGAAATAATTTTCTATATTTTCGGAGTTGCTTACGCGACTCCGACTTGCCTTGTTTGATTTATATATTTTTCTTCGATTACGCATAAATTTCGTACAAAAATTACCATACGTAACACTAAAATAACGTTTTGCTAACTTTATATTGCCTATTTGTTTAATTTAAGCTTGTTTTTATGGGGGGGGGTATAATCATATGTGGATTTTGAAATAAATCCAAATCTATTTTTAAGGATTTCTATGACAAACATAGTTAAATTTGGTACAAAAGTTTTAGTTGCAAGTGCTTTGATGAGTAGCGCTGTTTTGGCTGAGGGTACATTTGTAGGTGTTGAAGGTGCATTTGTACAAAGCAAAGTGAATTTAGATAGTGATGCGAACGAATTTTTTAGCGATCCAAAAGATGGTGCTTTTGAATTTGGTTTTAAAGCTGGTCAAGATTTTGGAGATTATAGACTTTGGGCTGGTTATTTTTACAGAACTAAAGCTAGCGAAAAATATTCGTTTTCGGGCCCAGGAGGTTATGTGAATGCTGAGATTAATTGGAAATCTCATAATTTTGTAGTTGGTGCTGATTATACTCCATCTATTACTGAAAACTTTAAAGCTTTATTGGGTGCTTATACTGGTTTGGCAATAACAAAATCAGAGATTAAAGGTGATGCTTCATTAGCATCAAGATATGAATTTTCAGATAGTGGTTCTGAAACAGATGCTGGTGCTTTGATAGGTTTAAGACTTGGTGGAATTTATTTAATTGATCAAAGTAATGAGCTTGAATTCGGTGTAAAAACTGACTATACAAAAACAGGTATCGATGGAGCTGATGATGCAACAAGCTATGGCGTATACGTAGGCTATAACTACAAATTCTAAACTCGTTTTATTTAAAAGACCGAAGAAATTCGGTCAATTTGTCTAATAAATTTATATTAAGTTATTTGTTGGGAGATTAAATTTGTTTTATTTATAAAATATATTTAATTTGCTATAATTTCATAAATTTAAACCCAACAAAAAGGAAGCAAATATGAAAAAAAGTTTTATTGTTAAAGCTTTGCTTTTGAGCGTTTTGTGTTTTATTAATTTATTTGGCGATGAGATTGATAAATTTAGCATAAATGATGCTTTAAATAGCAAATTTGGGCAAAAATATCTAAATAAAATATAGCTTTGGAATTTGGTAGCGGATATGTTGGAGAAATTTTTAAAGGCGAAAGTTTTAAGAAAACTACGAGTAGAAGTTTTGCAGATGATGAAACTAGCAGGTATGATATACTAACTGGAGAAGTTAAAACTGTAAGCAAAAAAGACGGTAAAAGCAGCCTTGAAAAAGAATGCCAGTATGCTTTTATATCTGCTCTTAGAGTAGCTCAAAAAAAGCTTTAAAGAAAGGTTATGGTAAGATAGTAAATATCACTACGTATCTAAAAACAATAAGTTAGATAGCAAAGATGAATTTATATGCGGTCACAAGACGTTAAAAAATGTCGGTATCGCTTATGATTATGCTAAATAAATATAGGAATTTATAAATATTACGCTTATAAATTGAGAATTTATGTTTTTTGGTTCGTATCATTATAAATTTAGTAAAAAGAGGCTAAAATTATCACTTTTTAAAGGAGTTTTATGCCACTTTCAAAACTAAACCGCGAGCAATACAGCGCAGCTACGACTTCAATGGGACGAAATTTAGTCATAGCTAGTGCAGGAACTGGAAAAACCAGTACGATCGTTGCTCGCATAGCTCATCTTTTAAATTTAGGTATAAAACCAGAAAAAATTCTACTTCTTACATTTACAAACAAAGCTTCAAGCGAGATGTTAGAGCGTCTCGGTAGATTTTTTGATAAAAAAATAGTAAATTTAGTCACTGCTGGGACTTTTCACTCAGTATCAAATTCGCTTTTAAAAAAGTTAAATAAAGGCGTCATTTTAAAGCAGCCAAGTGAGCTCAAAACGCTTTTAAAAAGCTTAGTAGAAAGGCGCGAATTTCATAGAATAGGCGAAGTAAAAGCCTATAGTGGAGCTTATCTTTATGACATTTATTCGCTTTTTTGCAACTCTTGTGTAAATAACGAAAGCTTTGCTGATTGGTTTAGCGTAAATTATGACGATCAGGCACAGTACGCAGAAATTTATGAAGATATCTTGCGTGAGTTTGAAAATGAAAAAGCAAAGTTCAACTATGCTGATTTTAATGACTTACTAATCAAAATGCGAGGTGAGTTAAGAAAGGGAGCAAGGATAGAATTTGATGAAATCCTAGTCGATGAGTACCAAGATACGAATTCTCTTCAAGGCTCTTTGATAGATGCTTTTAAGACCAAAAGTCTGTTTTGCGTGGGTGATTTTGACCAAAGTATATATGCATTTAATGGTGCAAATATCGATATCATAGGTGGATTTAGTGAGCGCTATAAGGACGCTAGAATTCATACTTTAAATATAAATTATAGAAGTAGCTCAAAGATACTCGCTCTTGCGAATAAAGTTATTTCAAATAATCCTCGTCTTTATCCAAAAGAGCTTACTGTAAGTCGCGCGGGTAATTTTAAAGCCCCAAAACTTTTAGTTTATGAAGAGCTGTTTCATCAATATGAAAATATCTCTGAGATGGTGGCAAATAGTATATATAAAAAAGACGATATCGCGATAATTTTTCGCAATAATTCAAGTGCAGACGGACTTGAGGTCGCTTTAAAAGAACAGGGGATAGCGTGCAAAAGAAAGGGCGGCGTTAGTTTTTTTGAAGCTAAAGAGATAAAAGCGCTTATAGATCTGATAGGAATTTTTGTTAATCCAAAAGATATTATGGCGTTTATCCATATATTTGAATACGCGCGCGGTGTGGGAAATGCAGCTGCTAAAGAGATATTTGATACACTTTTGGTTTTAGGAGATAATGATATCGTAAAAGGGCTTTTAAATCCGGATAAAAGCGTGAAAGTTTATGAGAAAAAAAATAAGAATTATCAGCTCGGGCTTTTTGACGATTTTAGCGAATTTATGGATAGTGCGAGATTTGCCGGTCTTGGATTTGATCCGTTATTTATGAGTAATCCAGTGCTGAATTATTCGAATTTAAACAACAATGGGGCGATCTTTTTATCAAGTCTTTATGAGCTTTTAAAGCAAATTCAAAACGAAACAAACTCTTATGGTGTAGTAAATTCTGTCATAAACTCAAAAGTTTATGGCATCATAGTAGAGTATTTAGCACATAAAAGAGCCACTTTAAAAAACGGAAATGTCGATGAAGAGCTTAAAAAAGAAGCAGTAAATAGAATTTACGCAAAAGCAAAAGTGCTTTTAGAAATGAGTAAGCGCCATAATCATTGTGATATATTTTATAACTTTTTGACTCTTGGTAGATCTGAGATGAGCGAAGGCGAGGGCGTAAATTTACTAACCGTGCATGCTAGTAAGGGGCTTGAGTTTGGACAAGTTTTTGTTGTAGATCTAGCACAGAACCGTTTTCCGAATTTAAAACTTATGGGAATGGGCGGGAGCTTAGAAGAAGAAAGAAGGCTATTTTACGTAGCAGTTACAAGGGCACGTGACGAGCTGTATCTTAGCTATGCAAAATATGATAAAATCAGAAAAATGGACTATAAACCGAGCTGTTTTTTAGAAGAAGCGGCGATGGTAAAGCGATTTTGATGATGTGTAAATTTAAATCATAATTTATCGTTTAACCATTTTTTGTCGCTATAGCTAAATTTATATAAAGTTATCTTTTGAAACATTTTGGAAGATATGATAAGTTACATATTTACACATAATCTATATCTAAAAATATACTTAAAATATTTTATTACTAACAAATTTAATGATAAAAATTACGGCAAAATTGTTATAATCAAATCACTTAAGTTTAAAGGATAAAAATGATAGATAACACCATTACAGATACCAGTCGTATTAAGGATGCAAGGTTCTTAAGCAAAATAATCAAAGCAGATGACGCGGCGGCTTTGATAGGTGATGGCTCTACAGTCGGCTTTAGTGGTTTTGTCGGCGCTGGAAGTCCGCTATACGTACCTTTGGCGATAGCTAAGAAAGCTGAGAATTTACATGAGCTTGGAAAACCGTATAAAATAAATATCTATTCTGGTGCTAGTACCGACGTCGATCTTGATGGAGCGCTAGCAAGAGCTAAAGCAGTAGGCTTTAGAACACCGTTTAATACAGATCCGAATATGAGAGCTTGTATCAACTCAGGAGAGACGAAATATCTTGATGTTCATCTTTCAAGTTTGGCTTGGCAAGTAGAGGCTGGGTATTTTGGTAACATGGATTTTGCTGTAATTGAAATTTCTGGGATTACTGAAAATGGAGAGTTGATCCCTACTACTTCAGTAGGAAACAATCAAGCTTGGCTAAACTATGCAGACAAAATCATTTTAGAGTTAAATATCCATCAGCCAAAAGAGCTTGATGGTTTTCACGATGTCTATTTGCAACCACTTCCTCCGCATAGAGATCCTATACCGCTAAAAACAGCTAGAGATAGGATAGGAACTCCGTATATGAAAGTGGATTTTTCTAAGGTAGTTGGCATTGTTTTAAGCTCAACTGAAGATAGGCTAAATAAATTTACTCCGCTTGATGATATCTCTATAGCTATAGGAGATCACGTGGTTGATTTCTTAAAAATGGAAGAAACTGCTGGACGTTTGCCAAAAGGTAAGCTTTTGCCTTTGCAAAGCGGTATCGGAAACGTAGCAAATGCTGTTTTAGCCGGACTTCAAAGAGCTGGGTATAGGGGGCTTGATTGTTATTCTGAAGTGATACAAGATGGAATGCTAGAGCTTATAAAAAACGGAGTTGTCGATTTTGCTTCTGCTTCTGCTTTGTCGCTTAGCCCTGATGGAGTCAAGGATTTTAGAGCTAATGTCGAATTCTATAAAGAGCATATAGTTTTACGTCCTCAAGAAATTTCAAATAGTCCGGAGGTTATCCGTAGACTTGGCGTGATCGCAATGAATGGAATGCTTGAAGCAGATATCTATGGAAACGTAAATTCAACAAACGTAATGGGAACCCAGATAATGAACGGTATAGGCGGTAGTGGGGATTTTGCTAGAAATGGATATCTTTCTATATTTTTAACGCCGTCTATGGCAAAAGGCGGAGCGATTTCTGCTATAGTGCCTTTTGTGAGCCACTTAGATCATACAGAGCATGATTCTATGGTGATCGTAACGGAGTACGGTTTTGCCGATTTGCGTGGTTTATCTCCAAAAGAGCGTGCTAAAAAAATGATAGCTATCGCTCATCCAGACTATAGGCAAATGTTGCAAGATTATTTTGATCGTGCTTGTAGTGAGCCAAAAGCAGGCCATACGCCTCATATTTTAAGTGAAGCTCTTAGTTGGCATGATCGTTATAAAAAAACAGGAACTATGAAAATTTAAATTTACAAGTCCGAATTTATCTGAATTCGGACTTAATCTTCTAAATTTATCTGCAGTGTAAATTTAAATAAGCTTTAATGATAATGTAAACGCTTATTTGCTAATCTTACAAACATTTTATTTAATGAAAAGGAAAATAGCATGAAAAAAGTTTTATTGATTTTGACTGTATTGTGTGTGCAGATGTTTGCTAAATTTGAAACCATAGAAGTGGATCAAAATACTATAAATGATCAAAATATACAGATCATAGATGTCAGAACGCCTGCTGAATGGGAACAAACCGGTGTTTTAAACGGCGCCATTTTGGTGACTTATAGAAATAGTGATGGTAGTATAAATCCAAATTTTGTGAATAAAGTAAAAAGCAAAATAGACCCAAATAAAAAAGTTGCAGTTATCTGTAGAAGTGGCGCAAGAAGCAAGGCAGCTTCAACTTTACTAGATGAAAACGGAGTCGATGGCGTGATAAATCTGGGCGGTGGAATGAATAAAGTTTTAGATAAAAAACTTCCAACCGTAAAACCGTAATCAAATTTAGCAAAAAAAAAACGATATAAATTTATATTTCTGGTATGGACTTATATCCATACCAGATAAATTTATACTATTTGCATAGCATCTATGACATTGTGTGTAAAACCAAGCTCTTCTTTTGAAAGACCTAGTGCTAGACCTACTAGCTGCGAAAGATGCAAGATAGGCACTCTTGCTTTTGAGTTGGTGTATCCTTGAGCTCCATCTTGATAGATATCAAGTTGCATTTGACAAAGAGGGCATGGCGTAACTATACAATCTGCGTCATTTTCATCTGCGTCATTCACTATTTGGCTAGTCATCTTTTTTACTGATGTTTTGGCTGGATAAGTAGCGTGAAATCCGCAGCACTCAAGCCTTTTTTTAAATGGTACTACGGTTGCCCCAAGAGCCGTAATGACGCTTTCAAAGCTTTTTGGATTTACCGAGCTTTCAAATCCTAATACGGACTGTGGTCTGACACTATGACATCTATAAAATGCCGCGACCTTTAGCCCTTTTAGTGGTCTTTTAACTTTTAGTTTTATGATGTTTACATTTTTAGCTAAAACCCAAAGAAGGCTTGTTATATCAGCGCTTCTGTTATATTTCATATTTCCTTGTGCTAAAAACGTGTTGATTTCGTCTTTTTTACCTTTATCAAGAGCGTTTTTGGCTGTTGTTAATACTAATAAACATGTGCTACAAGTTGTTAAAATAAGCATTTGCATTTGTTCGGCAAGTGCTATATTTCTTGCGTTTGCCACTAGTGTGGCTACTGGATTGACATCCTGGGCTTGAGTAGCCCCACAGCAACTCCAACCTTTTATCTCATGGAGTTTGATACCTAAGATAGGCGCGATAGCCTCAAGCGAGATCTTTGCCTCTTTTGCTGCTTGAGATAAAACACATCCCGAAAAAAAGCAAATTCATTTTGCAGGACTACTCCTTATTTGCAGCTTGTGCTGCTTTTATCATTTTTACTAGATCTTTATGTCCTTCTATCTCTTTTTCGCCAAAGATGTGTAAAGGATTTAATTTTCCAGATCTTCAAAGAGTGATGGCAAGTCCAGTTTTGGTTATAGTTGCTGCACCTTCGCTTTTAAGCGCTAAAAGTACTTCGTTTAATCTACCTGATCCATCAACTAAATCAGTATAAAACGCCTTAGCATGAGCAGGTCCTACACCGCTAGTTAGTCCTTTTTTTATAGCTTTTATTCTTAAGGATGCGATGTTTTCAGTGGCATTTATCCCTTTTGGACAGCGATCTATACACTCTTGACAATGTACGCAGTTCCATAGCCCTCCCATTACTGAAGCTTTAGTATGAAGCATATCGTTTTTATTTCTTGAGTCAAATGCCGCTCTAAAGGCATGCACAAATACAAACGGTTCCATATAATCACTATTATCAGCTGATAATTTATTGCACTCAGACGCGCAACATCCGCACAATATACAATCCCATTCTTTTACTATTTTATCGAACTCAGCTTGAGTTTGGACGCAGCCTTTTTTAGGTGAAAATTCATCTTTTGGTACTATAGCTGGATGAATTTTCTTTAAGCTTTCAACTGATGGTTCCCAATCAACTACAAGATCTGAGATAACTCTAAAATTTGCTATAGGGGCGATATTTAATATATCTGGATCATCATACGTTCCAAGTAGATCTTTCATTTTTGTATCGCATGCTAAAACGGCGTGTCCGTTTACTCTGACTGCGCACGCTCCGCATATAGCAGATCTGCAAGACGCGGTAAAGTTTAATGTAGTATCCTTAGTTTGCTTGATAAAAAGTAATGTATAAAGTAAAGTTTTATTTATGATATCTTCTTTTTTAATATCATAATCTTGTTTGTAATGTTCTTTTCCATCAAATCTCTCTATAACTATTTTCATTGTGGTTTCCTTCCATCAAGTGAGAATTTAGTAACTATAACGTCTTTATAGCTAAGCTCTAGTTTGTTGTCTTTTAAAGTCACTATGCTATGTTTTAAGAAATTTACATCATCACGCTTTGGATAGTCTTCTCTAGTATGAGCGCCGCGACTCTCAAGCCTATTTCTTGCGGCTAGACATGCACACTTAGATAGAAGTATCAAGTTTCCAAGTTCGTAATAATCAGTAAATGCAGTATTCATTACTAAATTTGGATTTGGAACGTAAAGTTTGTTATAACGCTCCTCAATGTCATCAAGTGCTACTGCTAGGGCGTCTAATTGCTTTTGGGTTCTAAATATGCCCATATTATCCCAGTTTTGCCTACCTAACTCCTCTCTAAGATCGTATATTTCGTTTGCCTTACCGCCACCGTTTGTAACTTTTTTAAATTTAATTTGCCATTTCTGTGCTAATTTGGCTGTTATCTCACCGTTACCAAACTCAGCTGTTTTAGCGTAATTTGCAGCGCCGATACCAGCAAGCTTTCCTGTTATGACTGCATCAGTTAGTGAGTTTCCTCCTAAGCGATTTGCACCGTGTATAGAGATGCAAGATGCTTCTCCTCCGACATAAATACCTAGAATTTTAGTACTCATATCATCAAATTTATCAACTTCTATACCGCCCATAGAGTAGTGGGCAGTCGGGCGAATGGGTACAGGTTGCTCGACTAAGTCTATATTTTCAAAAAGTAGTGCGGTGTGGCGAATCTAACATCTATAAGCACGTATGCTCCAAGACCTTCGCCATAGCCTCTACCTTCTCTTATCTCGGTTTCGATTGCTCTAGCAACTACGTCTCTAGGAGCTAGCTCCATTTTTTTATGATAGTTTTTCATAAAGCGCTCGCCTTTGTTGTTGATCAAATATCCACCTTCACCACGCGCTGCTTCTGTTATCAAAGTGCCGCCGTTTGCTACGCCAGTAGGATGGAACTGTATCATCTCTGGATCTTCAAAACCCAGTCCAGCTCTAAGAGCTGCTGCTACGCCATCGCCAGTAGAGATATAAGGTACGGAGGTTCTGTTGTAAAATATTCTTGTGTATCCACCACTAGCGATCACTAAAGACTTACAAAGTACGGGCGTGATATCGCCTGTTTGGATATTTCTTAGTACTACGCCTTCACATTTGCCATTATTTACACCGATATCTAGTAATTCATGATCCATTAGAAACTTGACGCCGTTACTTAGGGCGTTATCAAAACAGGCGTGCATAATGATATGGCCTGTTTTATCGGCTGAGAAATTACATCTTTTTTAGATGCACCACCCATAAATCTTTGGCTTACTTTTCTATTATCTGTTCTTGAAAATAGGGTTCCTATATAGTCCATTTCTGATATAGTTTCACTCGCTAATTTACAAAATTTAAGTGCTGCGTCTTGATCGACTAGATATGCACCTCCTTTTATAGTATCATATGCGTGAAGTTCATATGAATCCTCATCGCTAAAATCAGTAACGCCGTTTATGCCGCCTTCTGCCATACATGTTGCGTTGCGAGATGGCATCGTTTTTGTAGCTACAATGACGCTGAGATTTGGGTTTAGGTTTCTTGCGGCTACAGCAGCTCTAAGACCAGCACCTCCTGATCCGATGATCAAAATATCGCAAGACGGAAATCCTGAAGTGTTAGAATCATTTAGCATTTGGCTACTTGCTGCAGCTTTTGTCGCGCCGTCTGCAAGTGATAATGCACCTATACCTATACAGGCCGTTTGCAGAAATTCTCTCCTGCTTAGTTTTTCATTCATAAGAGATCCTTTATACTAAATGAAATTTGGTTTTAATAAAAAAATATTTATCATAGTATGTAATATAATAATTAAAATATTAAATTTAGTATTGAATATTATAGTTTTTATAAGATAAAATTATAATATTTATTTCTTAAATAACTATTAATAAAATATCAAAAGCTTAATATTTTATTAAATAATTTATTAAAATTATATTGTATTTAATATACATAATTAATATAAATATTATTTTTAGTTTATGGTCTTTTAAGATCTAAAATAAGGAGCTTTTTGTCTAAATAAAAATATTGAAATAAGACACAATATAAATATAAAAAACTGTAATATAAATAATAAAAAATAGCTATAACAATTTTAAAAAATTTAGTAAAAATTTGAAAAAGTAAAATTAAAATAAGTGTGATTTTAAGATAAATATTAGTAAAAAGAGATCGAACTTTAATAAAAGGAGAGTTAGACTCTCCTTTACGTTTATAATGCTTTTATCATTATATTTGTGAGTTTTTTGGCAAATTCGCTTGGATTATCTACTGGTATTCCTTCGCTGATTTTTGCCATATTTAGAAGTAAATTTGAGATGTCATCTACCATAAGCTCATTGTTTTCTAGCTTGGCAAATAGTTCGTGTTTAGGGTTTATCTCTAAGATAGGTTTTACTTTTGGGGCAACTTCTCCCATTTGTTTAAACATCATTTGCATAGCATAATCAGGATCGTTTTTGTCAAATATAAGACAAGCTGCCGAGTCATTTAAGCGGCTTGAAATTTTTACATCTTTGATCTCGTCTTTTAATGCTTCTTTGATTTTTACTAGTAATTTTGCGTATAGTGTATCATCTATTTTTTCATCGCTTTTTATCTCGTCGTTAATGTCTGAGTTATTTACTGGTTTTATAGGTGTTTTGTCAAATTCATATACCATAGGCATTACGATAGTGTCTATCTCTTCATCGCAGATAAGTACTTCTATACCTTTTGCTTTAAAGTTTTCAAGGAGCGGTGAGTTTCTTAACATTTTCTCGTTTTGACCGCTTATGTAATATATGGATTTTTGACCTTCTTTCATTGCTGATTTATACTCTTTTAGGCTTACTAGTCCATCTCTACTGCTTGATTTAAACAAACACAAATTTAAAAGCTCATCTTTATTTGAATTAAATCCATAAAGTCCTTCTTTTAATACCTTGCCAAAAAGCGAGTAAAATTTGACATATTTTTCTCTATCATTATTTAATGTTTTTTCAAGCTCAGATAGTATCTTTTTAACACTTTGTTCTTTTACGCTAGCTAATATCTTGTTTTCTTGTAAAATTTCACGGCTCACGTTTAATGGTAGATCTTCGACATCCATAATACCGCGGACAAATCTCAAATACGGTGGAAGCAACTCTTTTGCGTCATCTGTGATAAACACTCTTTTTACATATAGTTTTACGCCGCTTTGATAATCGACTCTAAATAGATCAAACGGTGCAACGCTTGGAATGTAAAATAGTGTAGTGTATTCTATTTTTCCTTCGGCTTTTGTATGTATGTGCATAAGTGGATCACTGCTATCATGGCTTATTTGTTTATAAAAGTCGTTGTAGTCTTGTGGTTTTAAATTTGATTTTGGCAATCTCCAAAGAGCTGAAGCTTTGTTTATTTGAGAGTATTTGTTTTCGTAGTGTCCTTCTTTTTCTCCATCTTTTGGAGCTATCCACTCTTCTTTATCCATAAAAATAGGATATGGGATATGATTTGAGTATTTTTTGATTATACTTTCTATGCGGAAAGAATCGCTAAATTCGTCATCGTTTAGGTATAGCACGATATCAGATCCTTGAGTATCTTTTGAAGATGGTTCTATTTCATAACTTTTTGCGTCGCTACTCCATTTATAAGCTTTATCGCTCAGTGCTTTGCGGCTTATCACTTCTATCTTGCTTGCTACCATAAATGCAGAGTAAAATCCGACTCCAAACTGTCCGATAAGTGAGCTGTCTTTTTTAGCATCACCGCTCATAGAGCTTAAAAAACCTTTGGTTCCGCTTCTTGCTATCGTTCCTAGATTGTTTGTAAGGTCTTCTTCATTCATACCTATACCGTTGTCGCTTATGGTAATAGTTTTTGCATTTTTATCTATTTTAAGTTCGATCTTTGGAGTATAGTTTAAACTCTTATAAGATTCGTCTGTTAAGCATAGATAATTTAATTTGTCTAAAGCATCGCTAGCATTAGATATAAGCTCTCTTAAAAAGATCTCTTTGTTTGAGTATAGCGAGTGGATCATTAAATTTAGTAGGTCATTTACTTCGGTTTGAAATTCTTTTTTTGCCATTTTTTATCTCCTTAAATTTTTAGCACATTATATCAAAGAGTGCTAATCTTGTCAAGATAAATTTAAAAAACTTGATACTATGTTTATCAACTTAGTATCAAGTTTTTTAAATAAATCAAATAACATTTTTTATAACGAATTATATTTATGCTAATCAAATATAATGTAATATCCTGTGTAGTTGGAGTATGAAAAAATGGGGTGGGCAGTTAAAAGGAACTTTTAGCCCTTAGATATATAAAAACTATTTAGTTCTTATACTTATATATGAAGCATAAGTAATCTAAGGTAACCTAAGAATGGTTAAAATAAATTTAAACAGATGTGAAGGAACTTTAGGGAAGAATAGTAATAAAGGATTATTAAGAGTTCCTTTTAAGTTCCTTTGGTTGAAACTATAGAAGCTCCAAATTTGTTTTTAGTAATTAATCAAAGTGTGATAAAATCAATGTTTGATTGGTTGAGAGAGAAGGACTTGAACCTCCGACCTTCGGGTTATGAGTTTTTTAGACGTAATAATTTTGCTTTAAGCTTTGATTTATTATACTTGTATTACAAAAAATACAAAGGATTTAAAATGACTATATCAGTAAGACTTGATGATGATTTATTTAATTCTGTCGATATGCTTTCTAAATCAACAAATAGAAGTAAATCTTTTTATATAAAAGAAGCCTTAAAAGAATATTTATCTACTTTTGATAATAGCAAATATGAATTAAATGATGATACTCTAAAATCTATCAATAATATAGAAAAAGGTGTAAATTTATCTAAAAAGTTTAATTCCGTAGATGATTTGATTAAAGATTTAAATAGCTAATGTTAGATATTTATTACGAAAATTCGTTTAAAGCGGATTATAAAAAGCTTGTTAAGCAAGGTTTTGATATTGATTTGTTATCTACAGCCATAGAATATCTTATAAATAAAATAGAATTACCTAAAAAATATAAAAATCACTCATTAACTGGTAGTTTCAAAGGCTATTTTGATTGTCATTTAAAGCCTGATTGTGTTTTGATATATAAAATAGAAAATAATACTTTATATTTAGTTCGTATTGGATCTCATTCAAATTTATTTAAATCATATAAATAACTAATTTTCTTTAATTTGTAAAAAATTACACTCTACTTTATGTTGTTGAAAGTATAATTCACATCCTTTATCCATATTTGAGTTAGAAACTATCACTCTTTTTATAATTTTATTATTTAAATATTTATTATTTTCTTTTTCATACATATGGCAATCTCCTATGAATTTTCTTATTATATCTTGCTTTAGTGGATATATTGAATTTTTGCATTGTATTAATAATACTTCTTTATCCTTATATGCTATTATATCTATCCCCATATCTTTTTTTCCTTCATTTATTCCTTTCATATATATTTTGTATCCCAATCCTTTAAAATGTCTTCCTATCTGAAATTCATATTTAATCCCTTTGTCTATATTTGCTTGTTTTAATTCTTCTATATATTTTTCTTTTTCTATTTTTTCTTGTTCTTTTTGTTTGTTTAATTTTTTTATCTCTATATAAAAATATCCACTAGTTAATATACTTCCAAGACAGAAATATATAATATATTCAACCATTTATTCTATTTCCTTTTTTAGTAGTCTTGTTTTTATATCTGATATATAAAATTCTTGTTCTTTTTCGCTTAATTTTAGAAAATATTCGTTTAATTCTTTAATTTTTGGATTTATTTCATTATTTTTTTGAAAAAATGTTTCTATTATTTTATATAAATTCTTATTGCTTTTTTCCCAGTTATACAGTGTCTTTATATCTTTACCTATATATTTTGCTACTTCTTTTTTATCCATTTTTGGAATTATTCCTTTTATTTAAGCTATATTTAATAAATTGTTTGCAATAATTCCATTAAAGGATTTGCAATAATTCCATTTACAACAAATATTATAGCCAAATTCTTGAAATTTTACATAAATTCCAAAAAAACGCAGTCAGAGTAAAGAGATGAGAGTAAGCCGTTTTTTGGTAATTTCCTTTCGCGTTTGGTTAAGCGATATTAACCAGCCCTAAGTAAGGCTTTAAACTGCTTGGGCTAGTTTTTTATCGGTAGATCTCTAGCCCTAATTTATACCGAAAAATAAATTTTAAAGGATTTACCGTGATTATTCAACAACAATACAGCATAAGTTATGAGGTAACAAAGGGTTTTGTCAAAGCTACTTCTAGCGGAAGTATGAAAAACGACAATGGTGAAGTAATAGAATATGGTCCAAGTGTTCGTATTTTTGCTACAAACATATACCAAGCTACTACTGAGAATGAAAAAACAGGCTTTGCAAATAGTTACGATAGGCAACTTTGTTTTAAAATCAATTGTGAAACTGATACCAAAGCAGGACAAATCGCAAATCTAATACAAACTTCTTTAATTTCAAATTCTCCTATTTATATTAATGGTGACATACCTATCCGTAAAAATGATGGTTCATTTGAAGTAAGCGTAATAGAAATCAAAGGCTTAGATAAAGAACTTGAAAAGTTAAAAGAAGTTAAAAAGTAAATTTCTACAAAGCCCCTTTTTAGGGGTTTGATAGAGATTTAATCTCAAATATTTTTTTAAGGAGTTTAAGATGAAAAATCTTAAAACTAAGGTAATAACAGGCGTTTTTGGTCTTATGAGTTTATCTAGCCTTGCAAGTGCTGCCGTAACAATAGATGACGCCACTGGTAAAGTTAGCGGTTCTCTTGATGTAAGTCCTTTTATGTCTGCTTTCGGTCTTGTTATTGCTGCTGTTGCTGGTATGTGGGGTGCTAAAAAAGCTCTTTCTCTTTTTGGAAGATAATTCCAAATTTCAAGCTGGAAATTCGCCCTAATTTGTTTCTCCCTGAAATAACAACTAAGGCGAATTTCAGCAGACAACCGCAGGGCGTCAGTCTTAAAAAAAGGTAAATAAAATGGATATTGATTTTACAAAACTAGCTATTTTTATAAACTCTTACTTTGGAGTTCTTATCGTTGCTTGTTTTATTGTTAAATCTACTTTATTTGCTTTTTCCGTTTTCAATAAAGAATAAAAGGCTTCAAAAATGGATATACATAATCTTACAAATTTGCCTTTAAATGAATATCATTTTCTTATGGCTCAAACTGCTATTTTATGCGGTTTTTGTGTAATGCTTGTAACCTTTTTAATAATATCAAATTTAAAGGGATAAATAATGCTTGAAATAACTAGTGTGCCAAGTTTTGATTATTTCTTTACTATTTTTATTTACTTTACTTTATCTTGCATTCCTATTTTGCTTGTTTTTACTATTTTTACAAATAAAATTATGAAGTAAATAGTATGAAGTCTATTTTTAAAATAATTATTTTCCCTTTTTTATTTGTAAATTTTGCTTATTGCGAAACTTATTTGCCTGTTGGTTCAGAACCTTCTTACACTGGTTATGAAATTCCTCTCAACACAGAAGGTGAAATCATTTCCGGTAAAAAAGGTGTATATTTTGTATTAGGTGATAAATTTTTCCCTCTCGAATCTTCTTATCCTCACGATACTTACTCTACTTACAAAGATTGTTCCTCTTTTTACTCTCGTTATTCTTCTTTAGATAGTAAAGTCGTTGTTTCCTTTTATCTAGGTTCTTCTTCTGTTATTAAGAAGTATAAAGTTGATCCTACATTCACTGATTATAACTGTAAAGGTCAATCTGTGAAAACTCCAGCCATTAAAGTTCATACTTCGTATCATAGCACTTCTGGATATTATAGCTGTCCTAATGGTGGTACTTTTGATCCTGATACTAAAACTTGTAAAATTTGCAATGAGGGTGATGAGCTTAATTCTTCTGGTATGTGTTATACTGATTGTACTAAATATGACTTTAAAAACGGAGTTATTAAGATAGGTTTTTCTGACGGGACTTGTGCTGATTGCTCTACTTCTAAAAATTATAATGATTTGTATAAGTGTCTTTGTAGTTTTTCAGGTTCTTCCTTTTCAAATAGCGGTGCTTTTGTTGGAGATAATAAAGGTTCTAATTATGCTAATTGTGATAATGGTACTCAGATAAGAACACCTGATAACGTTTTTGATGATAAACCTACAGAACCAAAAAATCCTGATAAGCCTACAGAACCAGCAAATCCTGATAAACCTATAAATCCTGGTAGTGGTTCAAGCGGTGGCGATATAACAGATCCTAAACCAGTTCCAGGCGGTAGCGGTAGCGTTACAACAGATCCGGGAGATAAACCAGACGGTTCAGATCCGAAACCAGATGATAAACCAAAAGATCCTGATAATAATAATCCTGGTGGCGGTAGTCCTTCTGCTGATGATATTCTGGGTAAACCTGTAGATTATAGTGGGACTTTAAAAGAATATAGTGATAAACTCGAAGAAATAAATAATAAATTCTCTGAAGGTATTAAAACTGTTTCTGATAGTTTACAAAGTTTTAAAGAAAATTATTTAAGTCTTATAGATGTTTTAGGTGGCGGTGTTAATTCTATAAATAAAAAAACCGTCGTAACTAGTTGTCCAAAAACTTTAGATTTAAAAATATCTAATGTTCCTAATATTAATTTTGATGTTTGTAAATTAATGGTTGATGTTAAACCTTTAACATATGCTATTTTTTTCTTATTGTTTAGCTATATGTTCTTAAGCGTTATATATAGATTTATATTGTTATTTTTCATTTAGGACTTAAACATGCTTCAAGTAATCGGATATTTGCTTGGTTTAATAGGTTTTGTTATAACATATTTATTTAATAAAATAACTTCAATTTCTGCTTTTTTAGCTGTTCTTACTATCAATGGTATTATTTTTGGCTTGTTTTTAACTTACGTTAAATTTCTTTTAGACATTATTTTATTTTTTTATCACAATGTTAATAATATTATTGATTATATTAATGAAATGATTAATAGCGGTGGAATAGTCGGTTATTTTGTTGATATATTGTCTAGCCTTGGGTTTGTAAATGCTTTTTATGATGCTTTTGTTATTTTTTCCGTTCCTTTTAATACTATGTTTTCTTTCATCGCATCAAAATATGCCGTTAGAGGACTTTTGTTTATGCGTGAAAGCATTTTATCTCTTGTTATATCAAAATTATCATAGGCTATATAATGGCTATCCACTATATAGTTGGTAATCCTGGAAGCGGTAAGAGCTATTATGGCGTTTATATTCTTTGGGATAAATTCATAAAACAAACTAAAGAGCCAAAAGGATTTTTAAAACAATTTATAAAACCAAAAGTTACTAAAACTTATGATATTGCTTATACAAATATAAATGAGTTTAAATTTGATAAATCAGATAAGATTATTCCTTTCGACTTTGAAAATATATTATCTAGTTTGACTATACTTTTTAACAGATACAAATTTGAAAAAGCTACTGATGAAGAACTTATAAAAACTGCAAAACAACTGAATTTACTAAATGCTATATTTGTTATAGATGAAATACACAACTTTTTTAATGAAAAAGAAAACGAAGTCCTTATTTGGTGGCTTACTTACCACCGCCATTTATACCAAGAATTATATTTTATCACTCAGGATCTCAGCCTTGTAAATAACGAATACAAAAGAATAGCTGAGTTTTTCTACCGTGCTGTTGATAGCTCAAAACGCTTCTTTTCAAAGAAATTTAGATATATACAATACTCAAATTACAAACTTTATCAAAAAGACATTATTAAAACTTTTCATATAGATTTTAATCAAGAAATATTTAATTTATATCATTCTGGACAAAACGGACTAGGAACAAGCTTTGTTAAAAAATACCTTTTTATCTCTCTTATAATATTTGGTTTTTGCATTGTTGCATTTGCTATTTTTGTAAACTCTATCACTCCAGATACTCCTAAAAAAGATATACAAAATTCAAATATCCAAAATACTACAGAATTGCCTATTGCTAAAAATAATACTTTTGGTCAAATTTCTAAAAAAATCAATACTTCAGAAATATTTTACTATGAGATTAATTGTATAAATTTAACTTGCTCGTTTCCAAATTCAAACGATAAATTTGATAAACGAGCTATCAAATTTCTTCTAAATCAGACTGAAATTTTGTATGAAACTAAAAAATACAATATTTCAAATGTTGAAACGTCTATCTATTTTTTAAAAGATGACGTTTTTAAAATTCTTAATATCAAATTTAATGATAAAGGAAATACCGATGAAAAAGATAATAGCCTTTTTAGTAGCTTTGGCTCTAACAATACAAGCAGATCAAATCAAAAATAACCTTCTAGAATTTGCGAATATCGTTTCTAGTTCTACACAAAGCGAAATTTTGATAAGTGGCGATATAAATCCACTCGATTTTTACTTTTTTACTCCAAAAGAAACAACTAATATCAGTTTGCAAATATTTAAAAAGATGGTCGAGCTTCAAGGATTACGCTTTTTAAAACTAGGCTCTTTTTATTACGTCGATAAGCCTATTATAATCGATGAAAACGCAACCAACAAAGAAGAAGAGCCAGAAAATCTTTATTACATAAAACTTAAAAATAATAGCCATAAGGAGATTGATGCTATGCTAAATCAATACGATAAAAACTCTACATACATAAGTCAAGATAACGCAGTCGTTTTTAAAAGCACTGATAAAATTTATTCTGAAATACTTTCATATTCAGATAATTTTGATAATAAAGTAGCAAAACAGGTTAATTTTAAAGTAACTATACTTGAAACAAATTTAAGTGATTTAAAAAGTCGTGGCACAGAGATAAATTCACTTATAAAAGGTGTTGATAGCGTAGATTTTAGGTATTTTTTTAATCTTATGACGGTTCCTTATACTCAAAATACTAATGTAACAAATAAATCAGATCAATTTTATGGTGTTTTGAATTTTCTTGATACAAATAATATCACTAAAATAAAATCCAGCCCTTTTTTAGTTGCTAAAAATAACACAGAAGTATTTTTTAGCAATGTTAAGACAATTCCATATCTTACTACTTCTACAAATATCACAAATGCTCAAACTCAGCAACAAAGCAATTATAGTTATAAAGATGTCGGCTTAAAGCTTACTTTAAAGCCTATCATTATAAATGACAACATTGACGTTGATATTCATCTAATCTTTGAAAATTTACTAAGCAATTCTGATACTTTGACACCTACTACAAGTAAAAAAGAGTTAAAATCAACTTATAAACTTAAAAAAGGCGATATCCTTGTTCTAAGTGGCATTAATCAAGAAAATGAAATTACTTATACTTCTGGCGTTCCACTATTAAAAGATATTTGGCTTTTAAAATATCTTTTTTCTACTACTAAAAAAGAATTTGTAAATTCAATACTTACTATTACAATAGAAGTTTTTTAAAATGAATAACTTAAATACTGATATAAATTTATTTAATTATGGCGCCCCAAGCGCCACAATGAGCGCGCAGGAGCCTGCGACTGCGTGCGAACAGGGGGCGCCTTGTCAATTTAATAAAAAACTCTCAGCTTTAAGTTTAAGCGTAGCGAAAAACATAAAACCATACGTTAAAATTCCTTTTGGTATATCAAAAAAAGATTTAGAATTATCAAATTTAAGATTACAAAAACAAAAAGAATGGCTTAAAAATCAAATTTATAAAATAAATAAAGAAACTGGCGAAGTAAAAACTCTTCTTGATGTTTCTATGTCTGCAAATTTAAGCCCAAAATATTACGCCGAACTTAATAACCGTGTAAATACCATTGCTGATTTTGCATTTAATAAAGGCTTAAAATCATCATTTTTAACAATAACTTTAAATGGTTGCTTTCGTGATGCCTTAAAAGGCGATTTTAGCCGTTTTACACCTAAAGATAGAAGTCTTTTAAGCGATGATTTTAAATACAAGATGATGTTTAATCCTTATTCTATCGGTATAAAAGATTTAATTGATTTATTAAATTATCAATGGAATATATTTATAAAGCGTATTCATACTAAATTTAAAGGTATTGAAAAATATTATATAAGAGCTTTTGAGCCGCATAAAAACGACGGTGTTCCGCATATACACGCTCTTATTTCTTATCCAAAATACGCACACGAATTCATATATAAAACTTTTAAAGATGTTTTTTATGCTCCACAAAATTTAAAAGTTAATTATCTCTCTAAAGAGCAGATTAAAAATGGCGAAATAAATGGCTTTCAATGGACTTTAAGTAATCCTACTGGATATGTTTTAAAATATATAAATAAAAGTTTTATTAACTTTGATAAAAATGATAAATTAGATCTTAATTCTGCTTGGTATATAAAATATAAAGTTCGCAAATTTATTAGCTCACGTCACCAAATTCCGCTTTGGATATATCGTAAAATTAACTTCTTTTTTAGGGATTTTTATAATCTTTGCACTTTGAAAGATAACCCTGATTGGGTTTGCGAGTGGAGCTATGATAAACAATATTTTCGCCTTGAAAACATACAAACTACAGAAACTATACTTTATGAAAATGGCATTATGAAACATACAATCAAAGATTATATTATACATATCTATCAAAAAGAGACTAAAGAACAAAATCCAACTCCATATAAAATTACTGATAAACCTACTATAAAAGCTAAAAAAGAGTATAAATTTATTAAACCTACAGAACTTCCAATAAAAAGAATGAAAGATTACACTCTTATTACTTATTATAAAAATCTTGATACTTTTAACTCAAATTTACAACATTTAGCTTATGTTGAAAATGAGCTTATTAAGCGTGATTTAGGATTTATCGTAGGAACAAAAGAAATTCATAATCTCAATAAGCCTGTTGTTGAGAGTTTTATTGAAAGGAATAAAAGATATTATGATTTTTAATGAAGTTTTTAATCAGTATATAAAATATTATGAGCTTCTTTTACGTCCTAGCACCTTAAGAAGCGATGTTGCTACATATAATAAACATATTAAACCAAATTTAGGATTAAGAGATGTAAGTAAAATATCTTTTTTAGATATTCAAGTGTTTTGTAATGATCTTATCAAACAAGATTATAAGATAAAAACTGTTAAAAATATACTTACAAAATTAAGGGTTATATTCAAATTTTCTATGAAACTTGAACTTATAGATAAAAATCCTTGTGATTTTGTAGAACTTCCTAAATTTGATAATAAAGTATATTTTGACTATGGTGTAAAAACTCAAAAAAGGATTATTAATGCTATTGTTAATAACATAAATCCAACTGCTGATATCTTCTTTTTCCTTTTGCATGGTAGAAGAAAAAACGAAGTTTTATCCCTTAAGTGGTCTGATTTAAATTTGAAAAATAGAACTTATAAAATACCTTGCCAAATTAATAAAGCTAAGCGTGATATGTTTTATACTATGAGTGATGAGCTTTATAACAGACTTTATAAAAGATATATTAAGGCTAAAAAGTTAAATTTACTAAATACCTATGTTTTTCTTAATCCAGATACTAATAATAAATTTGTTGATTTACGCCGTTCTTGGAATACTTTATTAAAATCTAATAATTTACCTAAAATAAGACTGCACGATATAAGACATTTAATCGCTACTTATTCTATCAATTATTTAAATTTACCGGTTGAGCAAGTAAGTTTTACTTTGGGTCATACAAATATAACTACTACGCAAAAATACATCACTACAAATATTAAAAAATCAAAAGAAACAATCGAAAATATACTAAATTCTGTAAGATAAAAAGTAAGATTATTTTAAGCTTTAAAACAATACGCTTTAAAAGATGATTTTATGCTTATTTGGTTGCGAGAGAAGGACTTGAACCTCCGACCTTCGGGTTATGAGCCCGACGAGCTACCACTGCTCTATCTCGCGACAAGAATGATTTGAGTGGATGGGGTAAGAGGATTCGAACCTCTGAATGACTGGACCAAAACCAGTTGCCTTACCGCTTGGCTATACCCCAATCTTAAAATGAGCAAGAATTATACTATATCTTTTATGTTTTGTCAAGCATTTTTATCAAAGATTGTAAAAAAACTATATAAAATTATCAAAAATTTATATAGTTGTAAAAAATAGCTTTACTGCCTCAAATAATAAGGGTAAAACTAAAAGCTATATAAAACAAAACATCTTGCTTTACTATCTTTGTCGGCATAAATTTGGTTCCGATAGCAAATAAATTTTCAAGCCTTATATTTTGACTCTCATTTTTTCGCAATCCCTACTAAAAAGCATATCAAAATAAGAATAATCAACTTAAAAATATGTCTATTATTTTTTATGTTTGCTAAAAAAATGTGATTTACTAAAAAATAAAACTTCAAATTGCTAGTCGTATTTTAGATACCTATCATAGTAGCGCTATGAGACCTAAATTTATCATTGGACAAAGTCAAAAGCCAGCCTATTTTAAAGGATTTTATCTTAAGTCAAACTTGATGAGCTGATGCAATTAAAATTTAGAAATTAAAAAATAATGGTATTGAATATAGCTTAAATATTTCAAGTCCATATCCTAAGCAAATTGTAATCAAAAAAATAGTCTTAAAATAGACTTTGTTAGCGATTATGTATATATCACAAAAAAGTTTTCTTAAAACTTAACAATAGATTTTGTGTTGATAATATTCTAATATAACAAAAAGTAAAGTAATATCAAAGTAGAACATAGGTTTTGTGAGTTTAAGCTGGATCATAGTTTTTATGATCCAGTTGGCTATTAGAATTTATAGTTATATCCTATATATAAGCCGTAGTTTGTCTCTCTAGTATCTCTCAGATCTAGACCGTCTTTAAATTTTCTATATTTGGTTCTATCTGTTTTGAAGCCAAACTCTATCTCATTATTGCTATCTATAGAATAAATACCACCTAGTTTGGCTCCTAGTATTAAGCCTTCTGAGTTGTCACTATTTTCTACATAATTTCCGTTGTCTTTATATGTGGCTTTTAGGTTTATGATAGACATACCCGTATATGCACCGATAGCCAGTTTGAAATCGTTAGTTATGGAAGGAGTATAGTCTGCACCGACTATAAGCTTATGAGTAGTCCATTTAGGAGTGACGAAGCCGTGTGTGTCATCTTGTATCGTCTCTTTGGCTTCAAAATCATAGATATATGAGCCATATACTCTATAGATATCAAAGTCATAACCTAGCTTAAGTCCGATTCCAGCTTGTCCATCTTTGACTTCAACTACTTTATCGCCAAGACCTTTTGTTTTTAGATTTGATTGAAAAGAGTAGTCGCTCTCAAAGCCTATAAACGCACCTTCTGCAAAAGTAAGGCTACAAAGCAAAGATGATACGACACTTGCTTTCAAAATAGATTTTTTCATTTTTTATCCTTTCATGTTAATTTTTGGATTTGTATTTTACTTATCAATAAGTTAATATTAGCTTAAAAAATTACTCAAATGAATAAAAATGTTAAAACTTTTTGATAAGGCAGACTTATCTTATCTGCCCATTTCCGCGGATTATATATTTATAAGTAGTGAGTTCTTTTAGTCCTACTGGGCCTCTTGCGTGTAGTTTATTTGTGCTGATCCCTATCTCTGCGCCAAACCCAAACTCGCTTCCATCGCTAAATCTTGTAGAAGCGTTCGCATAAACACAAGCACTATCTACTAGCTTTAAAAACTTTTCGCAAACGCTGTAGTTTTCACTAATGATCGCTTCGCTATGTCCTGAGCTAAATTTACTTATATGTTCTAAAGCGGTGTCTAGGTCATTTACTATTTTTAAATTTAGTTTAAAATCAAGATATTCCGTAGAATAGTTTTGTTCATTTGCGATTTTACAAGAGATTAGCTTTGCTGATTTTTCGCATCCGAAAATTTCTACGCCAAATTTATCAAGCTCAGTTTTTAAAAGTGGTAAAAAATACTCGGCTATATTTTTATGTACCAGCACGGTTTCAGCGGCGTTGCATACGCTAGGACGCGAGCATTTCGCATTTACGCAAATTTGTAAAGCTTTATTTAAGTCTGCAAATTCATCTACATAGATATGGCATAGCCCTTTATCGTGCTTTAAGACTGGTATTGTCGCATTTTGACTTACGAATTTAACTAAGCTTTCTCCGCCTCTTGGAACGATCAGATCTAAGTATTTATCCATTTTTATGAGTTCGCCTACATCGTTTCTATCAATATCAAGATAAACAACGCAGTTTTCATCTAGATCGCAGTTTTTCAAAGCCGTACTGATGGCTTTAATCAAAGCTAAATTTGTATTTCTAGCTTCTTTTCCACCTTTTAAAGCGCATCCGTTTGCGCTTTTTATACATAGAGCGGCGACTTCGGCTGTTACATTTGGTCTGGATTCATAAATAGTGCAGATATTTCCTATAGGTATACTTATCTTTTCGATATTTATACCGCTTTTTGCACACCATCCGCGTTCAACTAGCCCGATCACTTCTGGAAGACTTGCTATGTCTTTTATATTTTGAGCTAAACTAAGCACTCTAGATCTATCAAATTTAAGTCTTTCTAGTAGAGCAGGGTAGAGATTTGAAGCTAAGCTTAAGTCTATATCGTTTGCGGATTTTATATTGTCTGCTTCTAACTCTATTTGCCTAGCTATCTCTAAAATAACCGCTTTTCTTTCATTTTGTGTTAATGTACGTAATGACTTTGAAGTGTTTTTTAAATTTTTGAGTAAATTTTGCATTTATTTACCTATTCTTTAAGGAAATTTTGTTAAATTTTACAATTTATATGCTTTATAATAAATAATAACGGAGACAAATATGGAAAATGTTTATGATATCATCGTCATAGGAGGCGGACCGTGTGGTATAGCTACGATAGTCGAGGCTAAGCACAATGGTTTTAAAAACGTGTTACTTTTAGAAAAAGGTGACAATCACTCGCAAACTATTCGTAAGTTTTACAAAGACGGAAAAAGAGTTGATAAAGTCTATAAAGGCCTAGAAAGCGAAACTAAAGGAAACGTAGAGTTTTTTGATGGTACAAAAGAAAGTACTTTAAACTACTTTGATAGATTGCTTGATGATGGAAAAATAGACGCTATGTTTAATAGCGAAGTCGAAAGCGTCAAAAAAAATAACGGAGTATTTGAAGTAGCGACTTCAAAAGGAACTTTTAAAACTAAAAACGTGATGATCGGTATCGGTAAAATGGGCAAACCAAATAAACCAGAGTACAAGATCCCACCTTCGCTTACTCAAGTTGTAAATTTCAACTTAAATAGCTGTAATTGCGGTGAGAAAATTCTTGTAGTTGGCGGCGGAAACTCTGCTGCTGAGTACGCGCTGGAGCTTAGCAAATGTAACAAAGTAACTTTATGCTATAGAAAAGATAAATTTACTAGACTAAATGAGATAAACGAAGCTGGGGTTTTTGAGTATAATAAAGCTGGAAAATTAGAGCTGAAACTGGGCGTAGATATAGTAGAATTAGACAATGAGAATGGAAAAGTAAATGTTAAATTTAATAACTCTACTAATGAAATTTATGATAGAATAATCTATGCAATAGGTGGCTCAACTCCGGTTGATTTCTTACAAAAATGTGGTGTTGAGCTTAAGGATAATGAGCCTATACTTGATGAAAATTTACAAACTAAAACCCCAGGACTTTTTGTAGGTGGAGATATAGCAAGCAAAAGTGGCGGAAGTATAGTTGTAGCTTTAAACGATGCTCACACAGTGATCAGCTATATAATGAAATCAAAATAAGGCTATATGTTGGAATTTAAAAAAACTGTTATAAGAACTACGTTTTTTGCTCTGTTTTGTGTCGCCATAGTCAGTTGTGATAGTGATTCTAGTCAAAAGCAAGATACGCAAAATAGAACTTTAAACTTCTTTGATCTACCAAAAGCTGAGCAAGATTGGTATATCAAAAAAGATGAGCTTGACAAATATGGTGAGTACTTTACAGTAGATAGCTATGCTAAAAATTTCAATATAGATGATAATCAAAGCATAGAAGGAAGCATAGACGAGCTTAAAGCACAGATCCGTCTGCTAAGAGAGAAAAATAGACTTTTGTTTGAAGATAACGCTCAGTTTATGAATAAAAACTGGGCTATAATGACAAAATTAAGAGAGCAGCAAAATAGTTTTGATAATGAAAAAAAACTGATCAATGCAAAAAATTTAGAGATTATGAATGATGTTGAAAAGCAGCATTACAAAAATATCAATGATCTAACAAAAAAGATAAATGAAGTTCAAAAAGAAAATCTTTTAACCATAAAAGCTTATGAGCAAAAGATAGTTAGTCTTGAGAACCAAATCGATACTTATCAAAAAAAATTACAGCAATCCGCTCTTAATTTTGATGATAAGATAGCGACTTCTACAAAAGAAGAAAGGCTTAAAAACTCTGATTTAGCGCAAAAAAATCGTTATTTATTAGAACAGATAGAATCTCTTAAAAAATCAATGGCATTTAGCATAAATGATCTAACAAAACAGATAGAAGAAAAAAAGATACGAGAAAACGAGCTAGAACAAAGTATCTTGCAAAAAGAAGCAAAGATAAATGACCTTTTAGCGTCTCATACAAATGAAATTTTAGAGCTTCAAAAGAAAAATTCACAAGATCTAAAAGATCTTAAAAATGAGATTGTGACACAAAAAAAAGAGTATTTTGACGAGTTGAATTTAAAAAGTTCTGAGTATTTAAAACTGGCAAATGAGTATGAAAACTATAAAAAAGATAAGCAAAAAGAGTTTGCTATCTTTCAGCAAAATTTAGCAAAAACATATAAAGATGCCGAAGAAAAAAAAGTAAATGATATAAAAAATGATTTTTTAAGAGTCATAGTAGAGCAAAACGCTACTATATCGCTACTTAATGCTAGAATTTCTAGTATGGAAGCTAAATTTAGAAGCGATTTAGAAGCTAAAGATAAAGAGTACGCAAAATCTTTACAAGCATTGAAGGATAAAGCTCTATTTATAGAACAAAATGAAAACAGACTAAAAGCCGAATTTGATCAAAACGTAAGTAGTTTTAAGCAAGCTCTTAAACAAAAAGATGTGAAGATATCAGAGCTAAACGCTCAAATACAAGATCTTATAAAAAGTCAAACCGACGGTAAAATGATAAAAAATTACGAGATCTTAAACGAAGATATCACAAAACTAAAACTTGAAAATGAAAATTTAAAAAAATTCGCTGAAGAAAATTTACAAAAATCAAAAGAGCTTGTCTTGCAAAAAGACAAAGATATGAAAATGGAATTAGACAAGCTAAAAGAGCATTATGAAAGCATTATTAAGGATTTAAAAATCGGTGATTTTAATATGACTTCCACTTCGTCTTTGAACGGTAAAAAGAGTATTGATGAGATAAAATGTGAGCTTAAAGATAATGCTATGACAAAAGAATGTCAAAGCAAATTTAATGATTTGCTTAAAAAATATGGCGCTGAGGCGACTTACGAAATAATATCTCTTATCCCTGAGTTCAAATATATAGATTCTAGTCAAACAGCCTTGTTGTCGTCTATGGAGCTTAGATCTACTACTAGCATTATGAGTTTAGCAAGTGAACCATTAAAATCTAAATTTGGCTCAAAACTCAAGATAGTTTATGCTAAAGAGATCAAATTTGAAAAAAGCGGATATGGATTTTTGATCAGAGTTTATAAATGACGCTGTATCAGCTAGAAAACGGATATAGATACAATAGCGACTCTTTGTTTCTGTATGATTTTATCTCAAAGAATAGACTTTTTGGCGATCTTTTAGATGTGGGATGTGGCTCTGGGATACTTGGGCTTTTGTTAAAACGAGATTTTTCTGATCTAAGCCTAACTAGCTTGGATATTCAAGAGATAAATCGCGATATTACGAAATTTAATGCAGATGAAAACGGACTAAAAGTTAGCGCTATTTGTGAGGATATTTCTAAATTTAAAAGCGAAAATAAGTTTGATTTTATAGTTTCAAACCCACCTTTTTATATAGATGAAGTCACAAAAAGTGGTAATGAGCATATAAATATCAGTAGATACAGTGGAAATCTTAAATTTGATGATTTGTTAAAAAGCGTAAATTCTCTCTTAAAGCCACGCGGAGTTTTTTATTTTTGTTATGACGCAAGGAGGCTTGGCGAAGTCGTGAGTGGGCTTGCTGGCTTTAAACTAAATCTTACTAGATTTAGATTGGTATATTCTAAAATATCAAAAGAGTCTAAGCTAGCGCTTTTTGAAGCTAAAAAAAGCTCGAAATCAATGACTAAGATAGAGCCGCCTTTGATAGTGTTTGACGAGTTTGGATATAGCAAAGAAGCAAAAACGGTATTTGATAAAGCTAACACTCAAAGTAGGATTTTTGTATGCAAATAAACATAGAGAAAAAAGACGGTTTTAAGTATGAATTTGATCCATCATTTTGTCAGATATGCGGTGGAAAATGCTGCACTGGAGAGAGTGGATATATATGGATAAGCAAGGATGAGATATCTAAGATAGCGGCTTTTTTCGGAATGAGCGATGATGAATTTAAAAAAATATTTTGTTATAATGCCCACAATCGCTATAGTTTAAAGGAAAAAGAGTATAATAACGGCTATGCTTGCATCTTTTTTGATGAAACTCACAAAAATTGCGGAATTTATGAGCTTAGACCTAAGCAGTGTCTGACATTTCCATTTTGGGACTATTTTAAGAAAAACTTTAAAGAATTGGAGAAAGAATGTATTGGTGTAAAGCAATTGCAGTAATTGCTCTATTTTTAGCCGGTTGCTCTAATAAAGCTGCCATAAACATAAATAAAGTACAAATTTATAATAACGTAGATGTAAATACTACTGTTTATCTCGAAACATTCAATGCATTTTATTTAGTTGGTGATGAACAAAATGCGAGTGCGATAAGAAAATTCTATGAAATTTATAAGATAACAAATGATATAAGCTATCTAAAAGAGGCTTTAAAGCTTGCATTTGTCACAAAAGATGAGATGTTAGATAAGCTTATGAACGAAGCAAAGATTTACATAAACGATGATCTTGATATATTAAGAATGCAAATAGGATATTTTGTATCGACTTACGATATAAACTCTGCAAAGTCTTTGGCAAATGAACTGATCAAAAAAGATGGAAAAAATGCTACGAATTATGCTATTTTAGGTGGAGTTTATATCTTTTCAGATGAGCCTAAAAAGGCTTTAAATGCATTTAAAAAAGCGTATGAATTAGACGCAAGCGAAAATAATCTTCTGAAATTAGTAGATGTATTAGAAAATAAATTTGATAATGCAAAAGTAGCTATAAAGTATTTAGAAGACTGGATATATGAAAATGGATGCTCAAAGCCAGCTTGCTTTACGCTTTTAAATTTATATTCATCTAGCGGCGAACTTGATTCCATGGTGGAACTTTATGAAGAGCTTTATAAGGCTTTTAGAGAAGTTGAATTCTTAGAAAAAGAGCTTGAAATTTTGGTTTATAAAAAAGATTTTATAAATGCAAAAAGGATTTTAGAAGAGTACGGTTTTAATAATTTGGCTCTAATAGAAATTTACTCACATTTGAGTGAGTTTGAGCATGCTTATGCCTTATCTCAAAAGATATATCAAGAGACGAAAAATCCCGAGTTTTTAGCTAAAATGGCGGTGTATAAATACGAAAAAAACGGTAAAAATACCGGTAAATTTGAACTTTCTATGGTAGCTAGGCTTTTTGAAGAATCCGTGTATGTTCTAAACAGTGGTGTATATTATAATTATTACGGGTACTTGCTTATAGATCATGATATGGATATAAAAAAAGGTTTGGAGCTTGTAAAAAAAGCTTATGAATTAGAGCCAAATTCGCCTTATATCATTGATTCTATCGCGTGGGGATATTACAAGCTAGGTAATTGCACTGAGGCTAAGATCTGGCTAGATAAGATCAGAGATGATACTAAATTTATGAATACCAAAGAGGCAAAAGATCATAAAATAGCCATAGATAAATGCTATAAAAAAGGAAAACGATGATTTTAGATGAGATTATTTCTAAGACAAAAGAGAATTTAACTATATACAAAGCCAAATTTCCATTTGAGCTCTTAGAAAAAGGGATGATCTCATCGTTTAAACCAAGGGACGTTAAACCGTTTCTAAGCGGGAAAAATGGCTGCGCAAATATCATAGCTGAGATCAAAAAAGCAAGCCCTAGTAAAGGAGTTATAAAAGCTGATTTTGACCCTTTATCTATAGCGCTCGAGTATGAAAAAGCTGGAGTTAGTGCGTTTTCTATCTTGACTGAGCCGTTATATTTTTTAGGAGATTTAGAGTATCTAACGCTTATTAGGAGATTTACCAATACTGTGATTCTTAGGAAAGATTTTATAATAGATATATATCAAATAGCCCAAGCTAGGGTTTATGGAGCTGATTTTATCTTGCTTATAGCAAAAGCTTTGGATAAATTTAAATTAAAAGAATTATTTGATTACGCGCGTCATCTTGATCTTGAAGTTTTGGTCGAAATACACGATGAAGACGATCTTCATAAAGCTTTATTTGCAGGTGCAAATATCATAGGTATAAATCATAGAAATTTAAAAGATTTTACGATGGATATGTCTCTTGGCAAGAAGCTAATCCCACTTATCCCAAAAGATAAGATCATAGTAGCAGAAAGTGGGCTTAGAACACACACGGATATTGTAAATTTAGAGAGTTTAGGTGTCAATGCTTTCTTGATAGGTGAGCATTTTATGAGGCAAGCAGATATTTATGCAGCAGTAAAGACTATAAGGGGTGAAAAATGAAACATGAGTTTGCACCTTGGAGAAGTGAGTATTTCAAAAATAAGCAAGAGGGTTGTGCTTTTTGTGACATAGTAAGTAATGATAACAAAGATGATGAGAATTTTGTTATTTTTAGAGCTAAACACTGCTTTGGCGTCATGAACCGCTATCCTTATACTTTAGGCGAGTTTATGGTCATCCCGTATGAGCATATCGACAACGTAGAGACGCTAGATGATGAGACGTGGCACGAAATGAGCCATTTTGTTAAAATCGGTGTTGGTATATTGAAAAAATACTTAAACGCTAATGGCGTAAATATAGGTATGAATTTAGGTGCCGCTGCTGGAGCTGGAATCGCAGAACATATACATTATCATCTTGTTCCTAGGTGGAACAGAGATACGAATTTCATAACTACTATCGGTCATACTAGGATCCATGGAGTTCCGTTTTATGAACAATATCAAACTTTAAAAGAGGCGTTCAAAGAGATAATAAAATGAAAATTTTATTTTCGCCAAGTGAGTCTAAAACACCCGGCGGTGAGCTTAAAAATTTAGACGATAAAGCGTTTTTATTTTCAAATTTATACGATAAAAGACTTTATGCTTTAAATTTATACAATGAGTTTATAAAGACTGCTTCAAAAGATGAAGTGTCAAAACTTTTTGGGCTTAAAAAAGATTTTGATATCCAAAAATACACCGAAGATATATTTTTAAAACCTGTAATGAAAGCAGTTTTAAGATATGATGGCGTGGCGTACGACTATCTAAAATACAGAAGTTTAACTCAAATCTCAAAAGAATTTATAGATGAAAATGTTATTATATTTTCAAATTTATACGGTCCTCTTTTGGCTAAAGATGAAGTCGTGGATTACAAGCTAAAACAAGGAGAAAATATCCCCGGTTTTATTTTTGATAAATTTTATAAAGACAATTTTAGTCTAGCTTTAGATGAATATTTACAAGACGAGGATATTTTGGATTTAAGGGCAGGCTTCTATGATAAATTTTATGAGATAAAAAAGCCGTATCTAACGCTTAAATTTAAAAAAGACGGTAAAGTTGTAAGCCACTGGGCAAAAGCGTATAGAGGTATAGTTTTAAGAAGTGTTGCGTTAAATTCTGTTTTAACCATCAAGGATTTTTATGATCTTAACATTGATGGCTTAAAAGTTTGCAATATTATAAGAAAAGGCTTAAAGAGCGAAATTGTATTTGATATTACTATATAAATTTAGTAAATATTATAAATATCAATAGAAAATTTAAAAAAAATTATGAAAATAGGCAAAAAAAATTGCAAAAATTATTGAAAAAAATAAAAAATAATTGTAAAATGCGTTTTAAATTTATTTTTTCAGAAAGGATTATCAATGAAAAAGTCTGATTTTATAGATCTTGTTTCTAAAAAAGCAGGTCTTACTAAAAAAGATACGGCTGGCGTAGTTGATGCAGTTATAGAGTCTATAACTGAATCTTTAGCAAAAGGAAATGGAGTCAATTTTATAGGATTTGGCTCTTTTAGCGTTGTTGATAAGGCTGCTAGAGAAGGCAAAGTTCCTGGAAGTAACAAGACTTACAAAACTCCTGCTACAAAAGCTGTTAAATTTAAAGTTGGAAAAGGTTTAAAAGAGACCGTTTCTAGTGTTTGTGTTAAAAAATGTGGAAATAAAAAATAGTCGATTAGGCTATTAAGCAAATAAGATAGATTAAACAAAATTTAATCTATCTTATAGTAGAATGACCATTCTAAATTTTTAGCCCAAGTGGTGAAACTGGTAGACGCGCTAGACTCAAAATCTTGTACGGGCAACCGTGTGTCGGTTCGAGTCCGACCTTGGGCACCATTAACTTCTCTATTAACCCCGAATTTACCAATGTTTGAGCTAATTAAGGGTTCGAACTTTTCCTTACGATTTTCCACAAAATAAATCATTATGTTTTTTATATAATGGTAAAAACATAATTTGATTGCTATAAACTTTCCTTGAGATGAGATTATATAAAGAAAGCAATTAAAGTCTTCTTTATTTACTAAATAAATCTTTTTCATTGATCAAATAATTTTAATGTAAATACTTAGTAGCGACCAATAATGATAAATTTGCTATTATTGCCTATTTTTTATGCTAAATTTCTTTTTTCTCAAAGAAAAATATATGATGCAAGCTATCAAAACACAAGACGCCATCACTATGGCAAGTGGTAAGGGGTGATTTGCTCCTAGTGCTCCTGTTACAAAAGATATGATTCCAGCTATCGCAAACTCGACTGTTCCTAAAACAGCTGACGCAGAGCCTGATTTTTGTTTAAATCTTGCCATTGCAAGAGTCGTTGTATTTGGTACGATAAAACCTAGCGAACCGATAACTAAAAATGTACAAATCTCTACATATATAAATCCAAGCCCCATAAATCCGGAAATTGTTAATAAAATGGCCAAAGTAAGCATTGCTAAAAATCCATAAGGTAAAATTTGATACGGCGAGATCTTTTGTACTATTTTTGCATTTATGTTTGCAAATATAGTAAATCCTAAGGCATTTATTCCAAATAAAATTCCATAATCTCTTGCGCTTAGTCCAAAGTGCTCTGTAAATACGAAAGCAGATCCAGTAATATACGCAAACATTGCAGCCATCGCAAATCCGGCTGAAAATATGTATATTCTAAATCTTCTATCTTCTAGTATAAATTTATAGTTTTGCCATAGTGCTTTTGGGTTTAGGCTAAGTGTTTTATCTATTTTTGCACTTTTATCTAGCCAAAATATTATCATTAAAAGCAGTATTGCTCCTAGTACAAACAGCACGCCAAATATAAATTGCCAAGAAAAATATTCTAAAAATATACCACCAAAAGTAGGAGCAAGCATAGGTGCTAAAGACGATATTACCATCATCAAAGCAAATACTCCAGCGGCTTCTTTGACGTTAAATTTATCATTAACTATAGCAATAGCAATGACTACGCCAACACATCCGCCTAGTGCTTGGGTGAATCTGAAAAATATAAAAGCATAGATTGAATCAAAGCTAATACATGCCACGCTCGAAAGTATAAATACTAAAACGCCTATATAAAGAGGTTTTTTGCGTCCATAGACATCACTTACAGGTCCATATATCAGTTGTCCAAGCGAAAATGCTATGAAAAATGAAGCTAAAGAGAGTTGAGCTAGAAATGAGCTTGTGGCAAAGCTTTTTTGGACTTCGCTAAGAGCTGGTAGATACATATCAGTAGCTAGTGGAGCTAGAGAAGACATAAAAGCTAAGATTATTATGAGTTTAAATTTAGAAAATATGCTTGATTGCTCTTTTATTTATGATCCTGATCAAAGTTTGAGCGTGATTTTATCACTTTTTGCTTAAGCCAATTTGATATTTTGATAAATAAAATCATTTATAATTATATATCAACTATGTTATATGCAAAAATCAAATTTATAGCTATATTTTTGCTTTTTTTAAGGAAGTATTGTATATAATTTGCATTCTTTTTTATTAGTGCGCTCTTAGCTCAGCTGGATAGAGCATTTGATTGCGGTTCAAAAGGTCAGAGATTCGAATTCTCTAGGGCGCACCATTCTATTATTTTAATCAATTTATCAAAGATCTTATCCTAATTTTCGATGTATTTTGCATTTTCAGTGATGTTTTAAATTTTTACGTATCATCAAGTAACACAGGTATATTTTTACCAAATAAATAAGACAAAATTTAGCTAAAAATAATCAAATTTAGCTATCATTATGCAAAGATTTTACAAAAGGTTAGCAATGATACATAAAATTCTTATAGCCAATCGTGGCGAAATCGCAGTTCGTATAGTCAGAGCTTGTAAAGATCTGCATATAAAAAATGTTGCCATTTATACCGAGCCAGATCGTGAGTGTTTGCACGTAAAAGTCGCCGATGAAGCTTATCAGATCGGCAAGGATCCTATAAAAGGTTACCTTGATGCAAAAAGAATAGTCGAAGTAGCAAAAGCTTGTGGTGCGGACGCTATCCATCCAGGATATGGATTTTTGAGCGAAAATTATGATTTTGCAAAAGAAGTAGAAGATGCGGGCCTCATATTTATAGGTCCAAAATCTGAAGTTATCCGCAAAATGGGAAATAAAAATATCGCTAGATTTTTGATGAAGAAAAACGGAATTCCAGTCGTCCCAGGTACCGAAAAGCTAAATAATGAAACGATAGAAACTATAAAAACTTACGCTAGTCGTATAGGCTATCCAGTCATCCTTAAAGCAAGTGGTGGCGGTGGCGGTCGCGGTATCCGTGAGGTTTGGAGCGAAGACGAGCTTGAAAATAACTATGAAAGTTGTAAAAGAGAGGCTAAAGCATTTTTTAACAACGATGAAGTTTTTATGGAAAAATTCATCGAAAAACCTCGCCATATAGAGTTTCAAATTCTAGGCGATAATTATGGAAATTTGATACATTTATGCGAAAGAGACTGCTCTATCCAACGTCGTCATCAAAAAGTCATCGAGATAGCTCCATGCCCAACCATCAGTGAAGATCTAAGAAAGAGAATGGGCGTCGCAGCTGTTGCTGCAGCTAAAGCAGTCGGCTATACAAACGCTGGAACTATCGAGTTTTTACTAGATGATTACAATAATTTTTATTTTATGGAGATGAATACGCGTATCCAAGTAGAACACGGTGTTACCGAAGAGATCACGGGAGTTGATCTCATAAGTCGTCAAATCCGCATCGCCTCTGGTGAGATTTTAGATATAGAGCAAAGCGAAGTAAAACCAAGAGGAGTATCGATAGAAGCTAGGATTACGGCTGAAAACGTATGGAAAAACTTTGCTCCAAGCCCTGGAAAGATAACCGGATATTTTCCTGCTTTAGGTCCAGGAGTAAGAGTAGATAGCCATATATATCAAGATTACGCTATACCGCCGTTTTATGACTCTATGCTCGCAAAACTTATGGTAAAAGCAAATAGCTATGATCTAGCAGTCAGCAAGCTAGAGCGCGCCTTAGATGAGTTTAAGATAGAAGGCGTTACTACGACTTTACCATTTTTATTAGCTATCTCAAAACGCCGTCACTTTAGACGTGGATTTTTTGATACTAGCTATATTGAAGAGCGTTTGCAAGACATTTTAGAAAATACTCACGATGCTCATCAAGATAATAAAGAAGAAGTCATCGCAGCCATAGCAGCGGCAATACAAAAAGTAAAAGCCGATAGAAACAAGGAGTAGATCAAGTGAATGATTTTTTTGACAGTTTAAAAGGTATTAAAGACGAGCTTGTTAAAGAGCAAAAAGATAACAAACAACTAGCTCCTAAAAAACCAAAACCAAATCCAAATAGAGACGAGTTCAAAGATATCTTTACGGAGCCTGATGAGATAGAAATGCCAGATATTAAAGAACATAGGCTAAAAGATGAATTTATGGAATTTATAAAGCATTCGGATATAAAGAAGATTGAACGAGATTGATTTTTGTACTTTAGATGTTTCTTGCCCCTATCTTAGTGGCAAGAACTCTAGGACTATGTATAAATACGTGGATGGTTGCGATTTTGCTTACAACTCAAAGTTGGTAAAAGAAGGCTTTAGGAGATTTGGTAATTATTTTTCTACACCTATTTGTGATGGTTGCAATGAGTGCAAAAGCTTACGCATAGATGCTTTGAACTTTAAATTTACAAAAAGTTTAAGACGTGTCATAAGAAAAAATTCAGATACAAAAATACGCATTTCAAAGCCAAATTTATCAAATGAACATATAAAATTATATGAAAAATATCATAAATTTATGCACGAAAAACGTGGTTGGGAATTTCACGAGTTAAATTTCAACAGATATTATCACGTATATGTCGAAGGTGCTGGAAGTTTTGGCTATGAAGTTGATTATTTCGTAGAAGACAAGCTAGTCTGCGTAGATCTTATAGATCTAGTAGATGATGGGATAAGCTCGATTTACTGTTATTATGATACTAATTTTGCTCATCTTAGCCTAGGTAAGTTTTCTTTGCTTACTCAGATAAAACTAGCTTGTGAGCATAATCTTAGATGGATATATCTTGGATTTTACGTAAAAGGTTGCCCGAGTTTAGAGTACAAAGATGAGTATAAGCCTTATCAAATTTTAAATAATACAAACGGCGATCTTATTTGGGAGAATTTGGAATAAACTTTGCTTATTAATAGTCAAATATTTGTAAGTGAGGCTTTTAATGAACATAACTCAAACTCTAGAATCAATAACCATCACAATAGACGACGATAGTCTTTTTTTAAGTTTAGCAGATAAGATCAAAGAAAACTTTACGAATTCGATAAAAAGTAGAGATAAGGTTATCTTATTTTACAATGAAAACGAACTAGTGCAGCGCAAATATTTTTTAAAGCTTATAGGTAAAATATACGAAAAAACATCAAACGATAAAATAGATTTTTTATTTACCCATCATAAAAATATAAAACTTGTCTATAAAAAAGCGAACTCAGTCCAAATTTTGATCAATATAAACATAAAATTTGATAAAAATCATATAATTTTTGATTTAAGTAAAAGCGATGATATTTTCAACAAATACCTGATAAAATGTGTTGGGACTATGAAATACGAGTTTTTTAAAAACGAAAATTTGCTAAGTGTGAGCGTGGATAAAGCTGAAAAGCTTGATATTTTTGATAGCTTATTTTCATTTAAAGAGCATATCAAATACGCCGTAAATTTTAACTTTGATGAGGGCGAGTACGAGAGCTTTAAAAAGCGCATCAGAATTCAAAACTCAAAAAATTACGTAAGAAGATTTTCTATGCTTGCAAGCTTGCTTGAAGAGCATTTTGAGACACTTGGTTGTAATGCTAATGATGACTTTGAAACAGTTCGTGCAAAATACTTAAATTTAACCAAGATGTATCATCCTGATCGCCATTTACAAAAAACGATAGAAATTCAAAAGAACTACACCGATAAATTTCAAAAGATCGGACTAGCGTATGAAGCCTTAAAACCATACTTTAGAGAGCAAGATAACTTTATAAGTGCTTAAAGAGTATTTATGTATAATACGCCAAATTTAAAATAAGGATTTGTATGAAACTTGGCGTAAATATAGATCACGTAGCAGTTTTAAGAGAGGCTAGAGCGGTAAATGATCCTGATGTTTTGCAGGCTCTTTTTATCGCTGTTAGCTCAGGAGCCGATCAAATAACCATCCATCTTAGAGAAGACAGACGTCATATAAATGAAGCTGATGTTAAAAACATCATAAACTTAAGCAAAATCCCAGTAAATTTAGAATGTTCGATAAATAGTGAGATCGTAGATATAGTTTGCGCGCTAAAGCCTAGTAGAGCTACTTTGGTTCCTGAAAAAAGAGCTGAACTCACGACTGAGGGCGGACTGAATTTAAACTCGCCAAATTTGGCTAATGTTATCAAAAAATTGCAAGATAATGATATAGAAGTTTCGCTTTTCGTTGATCCAAATTTAGATGATATCCGTGCTTCAAAAGAGTTTGGAGTTCAGTTTGTAGAGCTTCATACTGGAGCTTATTCAAATACATTTTTAATGCTTTTTTCAAATTTAAGACATACAAAATATAGCGTAAATGGCTTAGACTTTTCAAAAAATGAATTAAAACAGATATTAAACAAAGAGATAAATAGGATAAAAGAAGCGGCAAAATTAGGTAAAAACTTAGGATTGAAAGTTGCCGCAGGACACGGACTAAACTATCAAAACGTAAAAGCTATCGCCAGTATAGATGAAATCTTTGAGTTAAATATAGGTCAAAGCATAATAGCAAGAAGCATTTTTGTAGGACTAAAAACAGCTATAAAAGAGATGAAAGAGTTGTTTATATAAGCAAATTAGTATAAATTTAAGTAAAATATAAGGTTGGTTTTTGTTAAAATGAGTGAACTACCAAAAATAGCCATAAGCGTTGGTGACATAAACGGAGTAGGTATCGAGATCGCGCTAAAATCTCATGAAGAGATTTCAAAAATTTGCAGTCCTGTTTATTTTATAAATAAATATCTTTTAGAAAATGCTGCAAATCTTTTAAAGCTTAAAATTCCAAGCGATCTTAAGATAGTAGAATGCGGTAAAAGTTTTAAGATAAAACCGGGTAAAGTTAGTAAGAAAAGTGGAAAGTTTTCGTTTATCAGCTTTGAAAATGCTCTGCTTTATGTAAAAAACGCCCATGCAAAAGCGCTTGTAACGCTTCCTATAAATAAAGAAAGTTGGAAAAAAGCGAGTCTTCCTTATGTAGGTCATACAGATGTTTTGAGTAAGCATTTTAAGAAAAATGCAATTATGATGCTTGGTTGCGATGAGCTATTTGTCGCGCTTTTTACAGATCATATCCCGCTTAGTGATGTTTCAAAAAAGATAGTTACGAAAGATCTGACTAAATTTCTACTAAATTTATACTCTTCTACTAAATTTGACAATGTCGGCGTTTTAGGTTTTAACCCACACGCAAGCGATAATGGAACTATCGGCAAAAAAGAAGAGGTCGCTATAAAAAAAGCAATACAAAAAGCAAATTTGACACTTAAAAAAGATATCTTTAAAGGACCTCTTGTTCCAGACGCAGCATTTAACAAAAATTCGCTTAAAAGCTGCAATAGACTAGTAGCCATGTATCATGATGGCGGACTGGCTCCTTTAAAAGCACTATTTTTTGATAGATCTATAAATGTGAGTTTGGGGCTACCTATAGTTCGCACTAGTGTAGATCACGGAACGGCGTTTGATATAGCTTATAAAGGTATAGCAGATAATAAAAGCTATTTAGAAGCTGTCAAATTTGCTATAAAGTTACAAAACTGTAGCTAATTTTAAGAACAAAAAGCTATAATACAAAATATAATTTTGGAGGTGTTTTTTGTCAAGAGATAATCTCTTTGCACTTACATTTTTCGTAATTTCAGTTGTTGCTTTTTTTATGTGGGGTTATAGTTATATTCCTAGTAATCATCTATTATTATTCATTTTAGCAAGCGTTTTTGGTCTATTTATGGCTTTCAATATCGGTGGAAACGATGTTGCAAACTCATTTGGAACTAGCGTTGGTGCTAAGACTCTTACTATCAAACAAGCTCTTATCATTGCAGCAGTTTTTGAACTAAGCGGTGCAGTTTTTGCTGGAGCAGAAGTTACAAATACTATTAGAAGCGGCATAGTCACCCTCCCAGATGAGATCATAAATCCTATGAGTTTTGTAGTGGTTATGATATCGTCTTTGTTTAGTGCTGGTGCGTGGCTTTTTGTAGCTACAAAAAAAGGTTTGCCCGTCTCTACGACACACTCTATAGTAGGTGGTATAGTTGGAGCTGGACTTACTATGGGTTTTGTGTATTATGGTAATGGCAGGGCGTTTGAAATGGTACAGTGGAGCGAGATAGGACGTATCGCTCTTAGCTGGGTCGTGTCTCCTATAATGGGTGGAGTTGTTTCGTATCTTATATTTGGCTACATCAAGTCAAAGATCATTATTCCTTCTACTATTTTACAAGGCAAATTAAAATCTATAAAAAGAGAGCGTAAGCTATACAAAGATCAATACATAAAAGATCTATCAAACAAAAGTGAAGCTGAGCAGATAAGAGAGCTTAGACGGATCGCCATTACCGATGAAGAAGAGTGTGAGGGTAGCGAGTGTGAATTTAGAAATAAGATAAAATCTATGAAAGAGCGCGAAAAGAGCTTTGATACGACATTTTTTATGCGCGCTCATATACCTATGGTAGCTGGCGTGGCAGCTATGATCATATCTGGGAGTATGCTTTTTAAAGGTTTAAAACATCTGAATTTCAACCTGAGCTCTATCCAGACTTTATGGATCATTTTTGTTATAGGTATCGCGGCATATCTAGCTAGCTTTGCTATAGTAAATTTGATGAAAAAAGATAGCCCGCAAAAAAGTATAAATAGAATTTTCGGCTGGTTTCAGATATTTACGGCTTCATCATTTGCATTTTCTCATGGAGCAAACGATATAGCAAACGCAGTAGGTCCGTTTGCTGCGATTCTTGATGTTTTGAAAAACAACTCTATAAATGAAAGCTCTCCTGTTCCTGGTGTTGCTATGGCGACATTTGGTATAGCTCTTGTAGTTGGGCTTTGGTTTTTAGGTAAAGAAGTTATCACTACAGTTGGCTCAAAACTTGCCGAGATACTTCCTACTACTGGTTTTAGCGCTGAACTCGCCGCTAGTATAGTTATACTTATCGCTACCAAAATGGGACTTCCTATCAGTTCTACTCACGTTCTTATCGGTGCAGTTTTGGGTATTGGGGTTTACAATCGCAATGCAAATTGGGGTATGCTAAAGCCTATCGGACTTGCTTGGATCATCACTTTACCTGTTTCTATGATAGGTTCTGCCGTCGGATATCTTGTTATAAAAAATATTATGGGACTTTAAGCCTCAAACTAAATTTGGGGCTAAATTTAGCCTTTATTTCTTTTTATTATATTTTTATCATATTTATCTAAAATTTAAAACTGTCGATTTACTCAAGTGGAACTTAAATTGCTTGAGTAAATTTATAAAAAGATTTAGGAGATAAAATGAGAATTACAAATCAACTAACAAGCTACAACACGCTTTCAAACTATCAAACAAGCTTAAAAGATATTTATGATTTAAATCAGCGATTTGACAGTGGATTAAAAATTCAAAACTCCTACGATGATAGTGGAATTTATGTAGATGGAACAAGACTTGAGTATGAGATAAATTTACTTGAACAAGTCAAGGAAACTACTACAAAAGCTACCGAATTTTCAAAAAACTCTGATCAAGCGTTAAATGATTTCGTAAAACAACTTGAAAATTTCAAGACAAAACTTATCCAAGCAGCAAACGATATACACGATGAAACATCAAGAAATGCTATAGCAAATGATTTAGAAAGTATAAAAACTCATCTGATAAATATAGCAAATAGTTCTATAAACGGTCAATTTTTATTTTCAGGAACGGCGCTTGATACGAAGCCTATCGATTCACTTGGAAATTATTTAGGAAATAACAAGCAAATATCTGCAAATATAGGTCCTAACCAAACTACTGCGTACAATATAGACGGCTATACTCTATTTTTGGGAAAAGACAATGACTATAAAAATATCTTGACGACAAACATAGGACTTGTAAATAATATAGATAAAATTCGAGATAACGCCGCTACTAATTACGTCACGGCAGATAATCAACTAAAAGATATCATAGGTGGAAACTATCGCTCTGAAGCGCTTAAAAATGAAATAGGCAATATGAACCCAGATACCGATTTTACCGATACTACAAAATTAGCCGATACGACATTTTTTATGCAAGGAAGAAAACCAAACGGTGAAACGTTTGCTACTAAATTTAAAATGTCCGCTGATTCTAGTGTGCAAAGCTTGCTTGATAATATAGGTTACGCTTTAGGCAATGATAAAAATGGTAAAAATAAAATAGTCGATGTTAGTATAAATAACAGTGGACAAATAGAAGTAAAAGATCTAAAAAGTGGTAATCAACTTATGGATTTTAGCATATTTGGACTTACTGACGCTGAGAATGTTGAAACATATACAGTAGGCGATAAAGATATAGTGATAGATCCAGCAAGCCATGCTGACTTCAATGTAAAAAAAGACGGTAATTCTTTAGTGTTTGATAGTACAACTACTACTGGTATGAAGTACACTATAACTCAAAATGCCGATGGTACTATGAAAGTAGATGCGACAAATAAAGCTACAGGTGTTACAAACACTACAAATAATATAAATTTGACAGGGGATAAATTTGTATTAAATCCTGCTGATTTTGCAGGTGGAGTAGATGCAGGCGACTTTAAAGCTTACGACAAGGCAAATGCGCAAGCCCTATCTGCAAAAGGTAGCAGAGATGAGAATGGAAAATGGGTATCATCGGCAAATTTAACAAATCTTGATAATATAGAAGAGAATGTAAAAAACGGTTTAGTTTATATGACCGAGTTTATAAAAAGCGGATTTACCACTAGTACTGGAGCAAAAAGTACAAGCGCTGATTATAATGAACTAAGATTTGAAAAAAATAGTAATGTGCTAACAGGAAATGTATCTCAAATCGTGAAAAATACAAATGAATTTGCTACAGATGCTACAAAGCTTAGTGAGGTAGCCGGTGGAGATCTAAAAGCGGATCCAAATAGCAATATAACTATGAATATTCATTCTAAAGATGGAAATAACTATAAAGTTCAGATAAACTTTACGGATGCAAACTCAAATCTTCCTACAAATTATCCTACTCTAAGCATAACAAGAGTCGATGCGAACTTTGAAGAGATACCAGGAACAAATCCAGTCTATAGCGGAAATATATATACTGGAAAATATAACGATGTTACAAAAACAACAGACGGCGTTAAAACAGAAGCGAATGATATAAGCTATAAACAACTAGGAGATATTATATCAATGGTAGCAGCTGGAAATTTACCAACTGGAGACTCTGTAACTGCTACAAATAATATAAATAATCTCACAAATGCAGATATAACAACAACTGCCGGTATAGCAAATGTCTTAAAAGCAGGTGTTGCAGATCCAAATGTACAAGCTGCGATAGACGCGGCTGTCGGTACTTTGACTTTACCATTAGCCGATCTAAATACTGCTAAAAGCGCTGTAAAAGACGCTCTTTCTAGCAATAATGATTTTGTAAATTCAATGTATTCATCTTACAATAAAGCAGTAGATAACGCTGGCTCTAGCGTGAGTGCCGGACTAAATTATCGTGGAGAGATGCAAATAACAGACAAAAGCGGTTCTGCTACAAATATAGAGATTTCTATGTTTGAAGAAAATAGCGCTGAGTTTGGTGATATGTGGGCAAGAGATAACGCGGGTAATTTTATAATAGACGCAGCAGGAAATAGAGTAGTAGCAGATACATCTACAAAACAAGGATCTCTATTTAGTTTTACGTCAAATAACGCTATAGCTATTGATGAGCCAAGTATAGATATATTTAAAGATCTTGATGAGATGATACAAGCTGTTAGAAATGGTAGCTATAGAGCCGATGCTAACGCGGAAAATCCTAGAACTACTGGAGTTCAAGGCGCTCTTAAAAAGATAGATCATCTTAAGGACCATATCAACAAACAACACACTCAAATCGGTTCATATACAAATTTACTTACTAGTACAAATGATAGAGTAAGTACGCTCAAAGTCAATGTTTCTACAGTAAAATCAGAGATTATGGATGCTGATTACGGTGAGACTTATATTATGTTTCAACAAAGACTAATAGGATATCAAGCTATGCTGCAAGCGACATCTAAGATAAACCAAGTTAGCTTATTAAACTATATGTAAAAATTATTTAGTTATAATTATAAGCTAACTTTTAAATCAAGGATTTGATATTTTACGTGAAATTTGGCTTATTATAAGCATTTGTATTTTACTATTTTTTGGAGTTTCTACTATATTGCCAAATGCTTCTTTTGTGGGAAGCGTTGGCAATCTTATAGGAAATTGGAACTATAAACTTTTTGGCTTTATCTCTTACGTATATCCGTTTTTACTCATATATCCAGCGGTTTTAAACTATAGAAATTTTAAAAAGCTAAATTTGAAATTTGTAGGAAATATCGTAGGCACCGTACTACTTTTCTTTTCTGTTTTGCTTCTTTTATCTATGTTTTCTAAAAGCTATGGAGGCGCAGTAGGAGCGTTCATCATAGATTCGCTTATATCTGTTATAGGAAGTGTAGGAAGTGTAGTTTTTATACTTATGATATTTTTTATTGCATTTGGACTTGCTTTTGATGATAGGCTTGATATCGTTATAAAAAAAGCGTTCATAGAACAAACAAAGTCATCAAATACACAAAATGGATCAAATTTATCTAAATTTAGTACAAAAAACAGCGATCTAAAGTCAAATTTAAATGAAAATACAAATTTAAAAGATGAACCGAATTTAGAGCAAAAATGGCGAATAAAACAAAAAACTAAAGAGCCATTAGAAGAAATTCAAAACGGAGAAAAAGATAAAATAGAAGATGAGATTTCACAAAATAATGTGATAAAAGACGAGCCATTAATGCTAAATGGCGTAGAAATTTTAAACGAAGTAGCCGAAAATAAAGAGCTTTTAAATCAGCTTGAAAAAGGTAAGATAGAAAAGCCAAAGGATTTTAAACTTCCAAGTTTGGATTTTCTAAATGATCCACCAAAAAGGTCAAAAAGTGTAAATGAGTCTGAGATTGATCAAAAGATCGCCGATCTACTTGATAAACTTCGCCGCTTTAAGATAGACGGTGATGTTGTTAGAACGTATTCTGGACCTGTTGTTACTACTTTTGAGTTTAAGCCAGCAGCCCATATAAAAGTAAGCAAAATCCTTACTTTACAAGATGACCTTGCTATGGCTTTAAAAGCTCAAACCATACGCATTCAAGCACCGATCCCTGGAAAAGATGTTGTTGGCATAGAGATACCAAATAAAAATATTGAAACTATTTATTTAAAAGAAATTTTGCAGAGCGAAATTTATAAAAATGCAAAAAGTGAGCTAACTATAGCGCTAGGTAAAGATATAGTCGGCGATCCGTTTATTACAGATCTTAAAAAGTTACCGCATCTTCTCATCGCAGGAACTACTGGAAGTGGAAAAAGCGTGGGGATCAATGCTATGCTTTTAAGTCTTCTTTATAGAAATTCTCCAAAGACTTTACGCCTTATTATGATAGATCCAAAGATGCTTGAGTTTAGCATTTACAATGACATACCTCATCTTCTTACGCCAGTTATAACAGAGCCTAAAAAGGCGATTGCAGCTTTAGCAAATTTAGTTGCTGAGATGGAGCGTCGTTATAAAATAATGAGTCAAACTAGAACAAAAAATATCGAAACTTACAACGAAAAAGTAAAAAAAGAGGGCGGTGAGACACTACCGTTTATCGTTGTTATCATAGATGAGTTAGCAGACCTTATGATGACAAGCGGAAAAGAAGTCGAGTTTCATATCGGACGTCTTGCACAGATGGCAAGAGCTAGCGGAATTCACCTTATAGTAGCTACTCAGCGTCCAAGCGTAGATGTAGTAACAGGACTTATCAAAGCAAATTTACCGAGTCGTATAAGCTATAGAGTAGGTCAAAAGATAGATAGCAAAGTCATACTTGATCAAATGGGTGCTGAGAGTTTGCTAGGACGAGGAGATATGCTTTTTACCCCTCCTGGAAGTCCTGGAATAGTTCGTTTGCACGCTCCATTCGCAAGCGAAAAAGAGATAGAAAATATAGTTGATTTTTTAAAAGATCAACAACCAGTGGTTTATGAAGAAAGCTTTTTAAAAGACTCTGGCGTAGAAGCAAGTGAACAAGGAGTCGCTCTTGGCGAGACAGATGAACTGTACGAAGAAGCTAAAAATATCATTTTAAGTGAAGAAAAGACTTCTATAAGCTACTTGCAACGCCGTCTTAAGATAGGCTACAACAGAGCTGCAAGTATAATAGAACAGCTTGAACAAGCAGGAATTCTAAGTCCTATAAATGCAAAAGGACAAAGAGAAATTATAAGATAATCCCTTATTTAATGGGTTTTTTAAATAAATTATTATAGAATTAAGTTTCATTTTATTTTAAGGATTTAAATTTGAATTTTAATGATGATATATTTGGTGGTGAGCCAAAAGATAAATTTTTTGATATAGTTTTTAATGCAAATAGAAATTTAGTAGAAAACGAGATAGAAAAGCTTTTTATAGAGCTTACTTGTCTTAGAGATCTATGTGAGCAAAAAGGCATAAATATAGATGATGTTCATACTTATCAAGCTTTAAACGCAGATAAAGTAGAGCTTGGGCTAAATGACATTTATATCGGTATCACAGGAGATATTCTAAGCCAAAATGAGTAGGGTATTATGGCTTTTACTACTTTCTTTTTTTAGCTTAAATGCCGCTGGGCTTAATTTCGAGTATGCCAAAAAATTCGAGCTAAAAAAGGATGAAAAGGCGTATGTTTTTATAACCGATAGAAGAGATGGTATAGAGGATATTTTTGAGTTTTCATGGACTTTGTTTGATGATACAAATATGGTTTTACATACTAAATTTAGAAAATATCCACGCCAGATAATGCTTAGTTTGAGACGCGGACTTGAACTTTATAAGCAGATTGTTTTACCGCATCTTAGAAAAGAGATAGAAGGCGAGGTTATGTTGTATCTTGAATTTAAGGATTTTAAAAAGGGCGTCGGGACCTTTATGGTTTATATTGACGATAATGCAAAACGCGTAAATGTACGCTTTGAGCCTAATGTCGGAGATGAATAATGGATAAAATAGATAGTATAATGAACGAATTTGTCGCGTCGCTCGGATTTGATCATGCCTTAAATATGTTTAGCAAGATAAACTCCGGTAAAAAGCTTAGAAGTAAGCTTATACTAAAGATAGCAGGATTAAACGAAGCTAGCTTAAAACTTTGCGCTGTGATAGAGATCATACATCTTGCAAGCTTGCTCCACGATGATGTTATAGATAGCAGTGATGTTAGGCGAGGAAGCCCAAGCATAAATGCTCTTTTTGGAACAAAAAATGCAATAATGCTTGGAGATATTTTATATTCAAAAGGTTTTAACGAGATAGTTAAATTTGATACAAAAATAGCAGATATCGTCTCTGAAGCTGTTTGCAAACTAAGCATCGGAGAGATGATGGATACTTTGCTCGGAGACAAATTTAATACAGACAAAGAAAAATATCTAAAAATGATATATCTAAAAACAGCCGTTCTTATAGAAGCGAGTGCTAGGTCGGCTGCTGTTCTAGCTGGTCTTGATGAGCAAAAATACGCTATTTATGGTAAAAATTTAGGTCTAGCGTTCCAGATAGTCGATGATATACTAGATATCACACAAGATAGCCTAAAACTAGGTAAGCCGGCTATGAATGACTATAAAGAAGGCAAAACCACGCTTCCTTATATATTTTTATATGATAAACTTTTACCTTATGATAAAGAAAAGCTAACGAGCCTTTTTAAAAAAGAGTTAAACAGTGCTGATATAGCTTGGATAAAAGATAAATTTAATGAGTTTGATATAATAAATTTAAGTATAAATTATGCAAAAGATCTTGGAAATAAAGCTACTAGCGCCGTCGATAATGGTGAGCTTAAAAACATAGTTACAAGCATGATAGATAGGGACTTTTAATGAACTACGTAAGTGTAAGTTTTACTCATAAAAATACCAGTATCGAGGTGCGCGAGAAGCTCTCTTTTTCGGATCCAGAAAAAAAAAGAGAGATATTAAGGCTAATTGGAGCAAATGAAAGTATAATCGAATCTATGGTTCTTAGTACCTGTAATAGAGTCGAGATATTTGCTTATGCTATAAATCCTAGTATCGCTACAAAACATATACTAAACTCTATATCTATCATTACTTTAGTTCCTTATGACGCACTAGAGTTAAGAGCCGACGTATATGAAAACGAGGGAGCTATCCACCATCTGTTTTCTGTTGCAAGCTCACTTGATAGTTTGGTAGTAGGTGAAACTCAGATAGCAGGACAACTTAAAGAGGCATTTAAATTTGCTTATGACAACGGAGATTGCGGTAATAATATCTCAAGCGCCGTACATTTTGCATTTAAGTGCGCAGCCGAAGTAAGAGCCTCAACTCAGATAAGTAAAAATCCAGTTTCTGTTTCAAGTGTAGCCGTAGCTAAAGCCAAAGAAATTTATGGCAATATCGGCGGTATGACTGCTATAGTGATAGGTGCTGGAGAGATGAGCCGAATAGCCGCTCAGCATCTTATAAATGCGGAAGTAAATGTTATAGTTTTAAACAGAGATCTACAAAAAGCCAAGAGCTTAGCTGAGAGTTTAGGGGATCTTGCTAGTTTTGATAGTATAGAAAAACTAAGCGAATACGTAAATCGATACCGTCTAATATTTAGCGCTACTGGAGCTTTAAGTGCTATCATAACGGATGAAATTTTAGAGCCTAAAGATTTTCATAGATACTTTTTTGATATAGCAGTTCCTAGAGACATCGATATCAGTGAAAACGAATTTATTCACGTTTATGCAGTAGATGACTTAGAAGAGATAGTAAGGACAAATTTAGCCCTTAGAGAAGAGCAAGCAAGTGTAGCTTATGCGATTGTAGGTAGATCTACTACTGCATTTTTTAAGTGGCTGCTTTCTAAAAGCAGCACTCCAGCTATCAAAGCTTTAAGGCAAAAAGCAAAAGATATAGCCATAATAGAAATAGATAAAGCGATAAAAAAAGGCTATATAAAAAATTGTGATAAAAATGAGGCTAAAAAGCTTGTCCATCAAGTTTTTAAAGCGTTTTTACATACTCCAAGTGTTAGGCTAAAAGAAAAGAATAGCGAGGATGTTTTATCGAATTTAGAATATTTATTTGACATAAAAATACAAAAAGATGAGAATTTAGAAGGGGATTTGAAGTGAAATTTACGAAATTATACATACCTACGACAAAAGAAGCTCCAAAAGATGCCACTTTGCCTAGCCATCAGTTTCTTATAAGAGCTGGATTTGTAGCTCAGATAGGAAGCGGACTATACAACTTTTTGCCTCTTGGAAAGAGAGTTTTAAGAAAAGTTGAAAATATAGTAAGAGATGAAATGGATAAAGCAGGAGCAAATGAAGTAGCTTTAAGCTTTGTGGTTCCAGGTGAACTTTGGAAGCAAAGTAGGAGATATTTTAAATTTGGAAAAGAGCTTTTGCGTTTAAAAGATAGAAAAGATAATGAGTTCTTACTAGCGCCAACTCACGAAGAATCCATAGTAGATTTAGTAAGAGATAAAGTCACTAGCTATAAGCAATTGCCACTTCATTTATACCAAATAGGACTCAAATTTAGAGATGAGGCAAGACCTAGATTTGGACTTTTGAGATGTCGTGAGTTTATAATGAAAGACGGTTATAGTTTTCATGCAAACGAAGCTGATCTAAAGCGCGAGTTTGATCTTATGGAGAAGACTTACACTAAGATATTTAGTCGTTTAGGACTAAATTTCCGTGCTGTTGAAGCTGATAGTGGAGCTATCGGGGGAAGCGGTAGTAAAGAATTTATGGTACTTGCAAAAAATGGCGAAGACGATATCTTAATAAGCGATACTTCAAACTATGCGGCAAATGTAGAAGCTGCAAAACGAGCAAAAAGAGTTTGCACGGCTGAGAGACCGCAGAGCAACTCTATGCAGAAATTTTTTACTCCTGGTTGCTCTAGTATAGCTAAAGTTGCCGAGTTTTTCAAAGTAGATCCGTTTTATACTATAAAAGCCGTGATAAAAAAGGCTATCTATGAAGATAATGAAAAAATAGTAGTATTTTTCGTGCGTGGGGATGACGAGCTTCAAGAAGTAAAAGCTTGTAATGCTTGCTCTGCTCTTGAGCTAAGTGACGCTAGCGAAGAAGAAGTTATAGCTGCTGGGTTAGTTCCTGGATACTGTGGTCCAGTCGGACTTCACGAGCATATAGATTTTTATATAGATAATGAATTAGAAAATGAAAAAGAGATGATATGCGGTGCAAATGAAAAGGATTATCACGCTATTGGAGTAAATATTATAAATTTCAATAAAGATAGGTTTAAGGATCTAGCAGAAGTGAGAGCTGGAGATAAAGCGCTTGATGGTGGGGTTTTGTCTATCACTAAAGGCATAGAAGTAGGGCATATATTTCAACTTGGTGTAAGGTACTCTGAGGCTATGGGTGCTACATTTTTAGATGAAAATGGCAAATCAAAACCGTTTTTCATGGGCTGCTATGGCATAGGCGTAAGCAGACTTGTAGCTGTTATGATAGAAGCTAGCCATGATGAAAAAGGCTGCATTTGGAAAAAAGAGTGTGCTCCTTTTATAGTGCATATAATAGTTTCAAACACCAAAGACGCCAAGCAGATGGAATTTGCTTTAAATTTAGAATCCGAGCTAGAAAGTAGCGGAGTTGAAGTTTTACTTGATGATAGAAATGAAAGATTTGGCGTAAAAATGGCGGACTTTGAGCTTATCGGTGTACCTTTTGGCGTGGTAGTTGGTAAGGGTTTGCAAAACTCAGAAGTTGAGCTTATAATAAGAGATGGGCTAGAAAAAGTAAAAGTAAGCTCAAATGAGATACTAGGTAAATTAAAAGAGATAATATGATGAAAATTTCTCTATTTCCATATTTTGTTATCGAGCTGGTTTGTGTGGTTCTTTATATCTCAAAATACGGAATACTGAACTTTTTTGGCGAGGTGTTTTTAAGCGGTATTTTTGGATTTTTCTTAGTGCTTAGCTATGGATTTTCAAATTTTTATAGTAAATTTGAAAATTTGAACTTAAAAAATGTATTTGGCTCTATGGGGCTTGTCGTCGGTGGATTTTTGCTTATGGTGCCGGGAATTTTAAGCGATATATTTGCGGTTTTTATAATAAGTGTATCTTTGATATTAAAGCTCATTAGCTATTTGCAAACACCTACTCATGAAGAGTATTGCACCAAAGAAGACTATAAAGATGACGTGATCGATGTCGAAATTATTGATGAAACAAAAAGAGGTTAAAAATGAATATACGAATTGCTAGTAGAAATAGTGCTCTTGCGCTTTGGCAGACTTACCACATAAGAGATTTGCTCATATCTAAAGGTCATAGCGTAGAGATAATCACTATGAAGACAAAAGGCGATGTTATCCTTGATACTCCGCTTGCAAAGATAGGCGGTAAGGGACTTTTTACTAAAGAGCTTGAAAACTCTATGCTTGAAGGTAGTGCAGATATAGCAGTACATAGCCTAAAAGATGTACCTACGACATTTCCAGATGGTTTAAAACTAGCTTGCGTATGTAGCAGAGAAGATGTAAGAGATGCAATGCTTAGTATGAAGTATAGAAGCCTTGAAGAACTTCCTAAAAATGCTAAAGTAGGTACTACTTCACTTCGTAGAAAGATGCAAATTTTAGCTAGCAGAAGCGATCTTGAGATTATTTCTCTTAGAGGAAATGTAAATTCGCGCATCGCTAAACTAAAAAATGGCGAGTTTGATGCTATTATCCTTGCTATGGCTGGAATTAATCGTTTGGAACTGAGTAATGAAGTTAAATTTACTAGCCCTATCAATACTATCCCAGCTATGGGACAAGGTGCTTTGGGAATTGAAGCTGTGAATAAAAAAGAGATTTTGGAAGCTATAGGGTTTTTAAATGATGAAAGAAGCGTGGTCGAGACTACCATAGAAAGAGATTTTGTGCATACATTAAATGGAGGATGTCAAGCTCCCATCGGAATAAATGCAAAATTAAAAGGTGATAAGATAGAAGTAGAAGCGATACTCGGCCTTATAGATGGAAGTGAAATTTTAAGAGATAGCAAGACTTATCCAAAGCTTGCTTATACCATAGCTGGAAAAAACTTTGCAGATGAGTTTATAGCACGTGGTGCAAAAGAGCTTTTAAAAAGAGCCGAAGAAATGGTAGAATTAAGCTAGATCTTCTAGCTTAATTTAAATCTTTAAATATTTTCATATATCCATTTTCTAAAAGATGCATTCCATCAAAAAAATCTTCATTTTTAAGTTCATTTATATTTGGATTGTATGAACCTATAACTTTAATATTATTTGCTTTGGCAAAGTCTTTCAAATATAATTCTACTTTATTGATAATATAGTATTTTGGATTTTGTATTAATAAATTATAGGTATATGGATTATATGGTGGAAGAAAAAAATAAACTTTTATTCCTTGTGATATTAAAAATTTAATAAAGGATTCAAATAGTTTAGTGTTATCTAGATGTTCAAATTCTCTAAGAGAATAAACTGGTTTTGCTTTCGCATAATTAATAGCTTCTTGCTTTACATTATCCGGATTTGGATATCTAAATTTAAACGGATAATATATAGACCCATCGGGCTCTCTTAAATATGCATCCACATCTGCACTATTTACTATATAAAATTTATCTTTTGTTAATGATATAATATTTTTTATTGCATATTCAATGGATAATAACTTTAATATATTATACGGAGTTTTTTCTACTCTTTTTTTATCAGTAAATATATTCTTTAGTGTTAAATAATCATCTTCAATTGACTTATATCTATTTTGGTCGTTATTTTTGTTAAAAATCCACGGATCTATTCCAAAAATTATATTTTTAGGATATGCTTCGAATTTTTTATAATGTATCCAAGTTAAACCAATATAGTCTTCTAGTGATGCCCCAGAAACTCCATAATTATGAAAAAAAGGTTGTTTTAATGTATTTTTTCTAATTTGCATTACTCTTGAGCTTCCTATCGCTACAAAATTTGGCTCATATTTTAAATTTAATATTGTATTTTTCTTAAAAGTTCTTTCATCAAAATCAACTAATCCTGCTATAATATTTCCTTCTGTTAGCTTTTTTGCAGCTATATTTAGATAATTATCTCTACCAAATATATTTAAACTATCAATATAATAATTTAATATTGATACGAAAGAGAGCAAAATCATTGTTATATAAAACCACAATTTAACTATTCTTTTATTTTTCATTTAAGTGCCTTTAAAAATTAAAATATAAAAATTCTGAGATTTTATTGAGTGATAAAATAGAATATGCAAATAAAAGACTTGATATAAGCATTATTTTATGGTTTGGTTTTGTGTTTAACAAAGACATAGAATTTTTAAAGAATAATATGATTATAAAGGCTGCAAATATAGTAACTACAGTTTCTATATTGCCTTGTATATTTGTGAGCCAAACTCCAAATTTTATATTAAATTTGTCCAAAAATCCGAATCTATTTTCTAAGGAAATAGGTAAGACAATCCCGTTAAATCCACACATTCCTTTTATGACTTTGAGTGCATCATCCCACTCTTTTGCACGGAAGAAAATCCAAGTAAAATTTATGAAGTTAAATGTAATTATCCATGCGAGTACTTTTGGTAGACAAAAGCCTAAATTTTTCCAAATTCTATGAATGATAAGTGCAATTCCATGCAAAAATCCCCAAAATACAAATGTCCAAGCAGCTCCGTGCCAAAGACCTCCAAGTAAAAACGTAGCTAATAAATTTCTATAAGTACGCCAGTACCCCCCCCTGTTTCCGCCAAGAGGTATATAGATATAGTCACGCAAAAATCTACTTAGAGTGATATGCCAACGTCTCCAAAAATCTTGGATATCAAGAGCAATGTATGGAGAGTTAAAATTTATGGGTAGTTTAATATTAAACAAAAGTGCACTCCCGATAGCCATATCACAATATCCGCTAAAGTCAAAATAAAGCTGAAATGTGTAGCTTAGACTAGTAGCCCATGCTTCAAAAAATGTTAAAACCTCAGCATTATCAAATCCATTTGTTGCCCATATGCTAAAAGTATCGGCTATAGCTACTTTTTTAAATAGTCCTATAGAAAATATAAATATTCCAAGTGCTATATTTTTATAGTTTTTTAGTAAATTTCTACTGTTTGCAAATTGCGGCATCATTTCTTTATGGTGTACGATAGGACCGGCAATGAGCTGAGGAAAAAACGTGACAAACAAAGCGTAGTTTAAAAAGTCATATTCACTCGTTTCGCCTTTGTAGCTGTCTATCAAATAAGCAATCTGCTGGAATGTAAAAAAGCTTATAGCAAGTGGCAAGGCTAGATGAAGTGGCTCTATATGTGATCCAAAAGCAAAATTAACATTAGAAATAAAAAAATCACTATATTTAAAATATCCAAGCAACGCTAAATTTGATGTTATTGCTAAACAGAGTAGGGCTTTTGTGTTGATCTTGCTTTTGTTATTTGCAAGAGTATTGCCTATAGTATAGTTAAATATCATTGATAATAATATGAGTGGTAAGTAGATTATATTCCACCAACTATAAAAAAATAGCGATGAAACGACCAAAAATGCTTTACTAATATGCCCTAAGCGTTTGGAATTTAGATAAAAATATACGAAGAAAGTGATAGGTAGAAATATAAATATAAATTCATAACTGTTAAATAGCATGATTATCCTAAACTTTAAATTTATTAAAAAATGTGTAATTATTCTAATTTTTTGTCAAAAATTTTATCTTAAGTTAGCTTAAAGTACAGAGGTTGTTTTGTCGTTTATATTTTGTTCTAAAATATTGCATAATTTTATACCATATAAAAATATTATCCAAGATAAGTAGATCCATACAAAGAAAAACAGCAGGATTGAAAATGAGCCGTAAATGCTTGTATATGTTTTGTTGTAAAAAGTGTATTCTATAAATATCCATTTTGAGAGCGACCATATAAAAGATGAACAAAATGCGCTAAAGATCACGTTTTTTAGATTTAAATCTTTATTTATGGATATAAGATATGTTATGCTAAAGATCACCCAGATAATCAGATACGGAAATACGCCTAGAAAATTTATACCGCTAGTGTAACTGCTTTGGCTAAGGATATTTTGGATTAAATTTGATAACCAAAACGATAGCCCAAGACCAAGAGGCATAAGCGTGATAAGCGTCCAATACGTGCTAAGAGAGCGCCAAAAACCACGTGATTTTGTATTTGTTAGTTTAGATATTACAAACTCGTAATCGCTAAAAAACATAATGCTAGTTATGATCACTCCTATAAGACCTACAATACCTAGATTGTTTGAGTTTGATAAAAACTGATCTATATAACTAACTATATTTTCTTGATTTGCCGGAAGTAAATTTGAAAATATAAAATCTTTTATCTTTGCATAATACTCTTTAAAACTAGGCAGTTGCGTAAAGATAGATAGAGATATAAGCAAAACTGGTATCAGGGATAAAACGGTATGAAAACTAAGGCTAGCAGCAAAGTGCATAAGCTGCTTATCCTCAGCAGTTTTATATATATTTTTAAGGCTTATCCAAATTTTTTGCCTGTTTATGCTCATCAAAGTCCCATTTTATTTGGATTTAAGATGCCATTTGGATCAAATGCTTTTTTTATGGTTCTAAAAAGATTCATCTCTTCATCGCTAAATGCAAGGTTCATAAATGGCGCTTTGCTGATTCCTATGCCGTGCTCTCCAGATAGTGTTCCGCCAAGTTCAACTGTGGCTTTAAAAATTTCAGTTATCGCTTCATGTCCTCTTTTTACTGCGTCAGGATCATCTCGATCTACCATAACGTTTGTATGGACATTTCCATCGCCCGTGTGTCCAAAACAAGGAGTTGTTACTTTAAATTTTGCTGATATTTCTTTGATTCTTTCTAGTAGTTCTGGTAGTTTTGAGCGAGGAACTGTAATGTCTTCATTTAGCTTTAAACTTCCATAACAAGTTATAGCTTGAGAGCAGTTACGCCTTGCAAACCAGATATCGGTGGATTCTTCTTCGTTTTTTGCTACTTTAAATCCTATTGCACCGTTTTGTTCAAATACGTTTTTGATGATCTCTAGCTCGCTTTCCAAAACATCTAAATTTGATCCATCTACTTCGCTTATAAGTATGGCCCCAGCGTCTCTTGGTAGACCTTTGGCAAATTTATTTTCAACGGCATTTATACTTAGATTATCTAAAAACTCCATCGCTACTGGTGTTACTCCTGCTGCCATAGTTTTATAAACAGCGTTCATAGCAGCATTTACACTAGGAAATACACCCATTGCGGTTTTTTTAAATTTAGGTTTTGCGATGAGTTTTAAAGTGATCTGCGTGATAATAGCCAAGCTTCCCTCACTAGCTATTAAAATACCGGCTATATTATATCCTGCTACGTCTTTTATAGTGCGTTTTCCTGCTCTTATGATGTCTCCATTTGGTAACACAGCTCTTAAAGCCATAACGTAATCTTTAGTTATACCGTATTTTGCGGCGCGCATACCGCCTGCATTTTCACTCACATTTCCACCTATAGTACTGTAGTTTTCGCTAGCAGGATCTGGCGGATAAAAAAGCCCCATTTCTTCTACCGCTTTTTGTAATTTCATATTTATGAGTCCTGGTTCTACGACTGCTACCATATTTTGCATATCTATTTCTAGTATTTTATTCATATGTTTTTCAAATGACAAGACAACTCCGCCGCTAGCTGCTAAAGCTCCACCGGTAAATCCGCTTCCAGCGCCTCTTGGGACTATAACTATTTTATTTTCATTACAGTATTTAAGTATATTGCTAACATCTTGTTCGCACCTTGGAAATAGTACTCCATCAGGCTCAAAACGCTTTTTTGTAGCATCGTAGCAGTAGGCTATTTTGTGTGCTTTATCAAATTTAGCATTTTCTTCGCCTAAAAGTTTTTCAAAAAATTTAATATGTTTACTATCCATTATTTTTCCTTAAGTAATCTTTTATAGTATTCATCATAGTTGTTTATCTTAGCGCTATCTAGTTTCCAAAATACAGTATCGATGCCTTGCACTCTTGTATAAAATGGAAGTTGATAGTAATCAACTGATCCGCTTTTAAATCTTTTTAGCACTTCAAAACTACCACAATCAGCAAAAACGGCTTCGCCATCAAGTGCTATAAATATAAGTCCAGCAGCGCTATTAGCACACATTTTGCGGAAGTCTTCTCTGCTAGGATTTGGTTTATATTCATAGTGAAGATAAGCTCCTACGATATCTGGATGGATAAAAGTAATGTTTTTGAAATTTTCTGTTATTTCTTTATAAATTTCTTTATTTGGAACTATGATAAGAGATCTGTCATATAAATAGTTTAGTATGATCTCATCGCCGACGCGAGGTAGTATTTTTGGTATAGGAAGTGCAGTTTGCTTAAGTGATCCAAAAACTTCAAATCTAACTTTGGCAAAACCGTTTTGCTTCTGTGTTACTACGGCTCTTGCGATGATAGACTCACTTCCGTCTTTAAATTTATGCATAACGACACCGCTACTGCCGACTATGATATCTGGACTATCTGTGATCTCGCCTATATTATCTTGTAAATTTAGTATTAAAGCATAGGTTGTTTTCATATTAAATTCAGCTCCAAAAGTAAAGCTGCATAAGATAAAAACCATAAAAAGAACTCTTTTCAATCGTTTCTCCTGTGTGTAAATTTTCATCATTATAGCTAAATTTATTTTAATTTTCGCAAAGTGATTTACCTTAATATGAGATTTTTTAGAGATAGCAAAAAGTATTATGTAAGTAAGTTTAAGTTAAAATAACGAGATTTTTTTACAGAGGTACTTTATGCTTAGAAAGATTATTTTATTTTTATTTTGCGTGATAAATTTATATGCTATAAAACCAAGCGTCGAAGAACTAACATGGCCAAACGGCGAGAGTTTTTTGATGTTTTTGGAAAATAATAAAATTCCTTTAGCTTTATACTATAACTTAGAAAAAGAGGATCAAGAGCTAGCCAGTGAGATAATGAGCGGAACTAGATTTCAGATCTTAAGAGATGAGTTTGATAACATAACTCAAGTTTTGATACCTATTAGTGAAGAGCTTCAAATACATATATATAAAGATCATTTGGGAAAATTCGTTTTGGAATTTTTGCCTATCATATACTCCACAGAAGATCTTGTCTTAAGTATAGATATAAACAGATCTCCGTATCAAGATATCATATCTAGCACTGGAAATGTCGCGTTAGCAAGTTCATTTATGAATGCGTTTAAAGGAAGTGTTGATTTTAAAGGGCTTAGAAAAGGCGATAAGCTAGTTATTATTTATTCTCAAAAAAGAAGACTCGGGCGTGTTTTTGGTATGCCAAATATCAAAGCTTCTATGGTGGAAATTCGCGGAAAAGCACAATACGTTTATCAATACGATGATAGATTTTACGATAAAACCGGAAAAGAGCTAGAAAATTTCTTGTTAGTGAAGCCGGTTCCAAATGCTAGGATAAGTTCAAGATTTAACCCAAAAAGGTGGCATCCTATCTTGAAAAGATATAGAGCGCATTTAGGTATGGATTACGCTGCTCCAAAAGGGACGAAGATATATGCTGCGGGCGATGGCGTAGTGAGTTTTGTCGGAAATAAAGGCGGATATGGTAAGGTTTTGACAATACGTCATACTGATAACTATATGACGTTATACGCTCATTTAAACGGCTTTGCTGCAGGTATGAGAAATGGTAAAACTGTTAAAAAAGGACAACTCATAGCCTATGTAGGAAATACTGGAATGAGTACTGGACCGCATTTACATTTTGGTTTATATAGAAATAATCAAGCCATAAATCCAGAGTCTGTAGTCCAAATAACAAAAAGTGCTTTAAGTGGTAAACAAAAGATTGAGTTCAATACTTTGGTGGAAAAATTTAATAATGAATTTGTTTCTAGTTTGACAGATCACGTAAATGCTCCAAAAGAAGAGGATTTTGAAAGTGTAATCGCATTTTAAGGTATCAAATGACTAAAGAATTAGACGAGATAAAAGAACAGCTAGAAAAGCACTTTGAAGAGGGCACCGGACTAAATGATTTAAGTCCTGCTGATCTTGCTGAACACCTTAAGGTCTTAAAAAGACATGACGAGGATGAGTATGCAAACTATCTAGAAAAACTAGATTCGCAAAGTCTTGGTGAAGTGGCTATAGAGATGCCAGATCACATGCTAAAAGACTTGATACAAAATGTCCCGAATGATAAAATAGCAAAAGCTATCGAAGAGCTTGAGAGTGATGACGCGACTGACTTGCTTCAATACATTGAAGATATAGACGAAGATAAGGCAAAAGAGCTTTTTTGTTCTCTTGAGCTAGATAGTCAAAAAGAGATCAGTAAACTTATAAATTACGCAGAAAATGAAGCCGGTGCATATATGCAAACCGAGCTTTTCTCAGCTAAATTAGATGAAAAACTAAGCTCGGTTATATCTCGTTTTAGAGTTATGAAAAAACTCGGAGAAATCGAAAATATATTTCAGCTTTTTGTGGTAGATAAAAATGGAATTCTTTGCTACGCTATACCGCTTGAAGATTTAATAGTATATGATTTTGATCTAAATTTAGAAAATATAGTAAAAGATGGTGGAGTAGAAAAATACAAACCTCACGCCGCGACAGATACAGATGATATCAGCGAAGTTGCAACTATGGTAAAAGATTTTGATTTAAGTGCCATAGCAGTTGTAAATAAAGCTGGAGTTCTTCTAGGACGTATCACTACTGATGATATACACGACTTCTTAGAAGAGAGCGCTACTGAGCAGATATATAACTTAGCTGGTGTTGATGATGAAGCAGAAGAAGAAGATACGCTTTTTAAAGCAGGGCGTGCTAGAGCAGTGTGGCTTTTTATAAATTTAATCACCGCACTTATCAGCGCTTCTATCATAGGGCTTTTTGATAAGACTATAGAAGCTTACGTAGCCCTTGCTATACTTATGCCTATCGTTGCTAGTATGGGTGGAAATACCGGAACTCAAGCACTTGCTGTTACCGTTCGTAAGCTTGCTACTCATGAGATAGATTTTAGCGACGTAAAACGCGTAATCTTTAAAGAAGTTAGTATAGCTTTTATAAATGGACTTATTTTTGCCACTTTGATGGGGATCATAGCTTATATATGGTTTGGCGTTAGCTTACTTGGTGTTGTTATAGCTATTTCGATGGTTATAAATTTATTTTGTGCGGGATTTTTTGGTACACTCATACCTTTGGTACTTAAAAAATTTAGCATAGATCCTGCTGTTGGAAGCTCTGTTTTACTTACTACAGTAACTGACACGGTTGGATTTTTTAGCTTTTTAGGACTTGCAAAATGGATACTATTATAAAAAATTTAGAGATCGTTCCTCTTGAAAAATCAAAATTTGTAAAACCCTTTAGTATTTTATATACTCAAGATGGGAAAAACAAACGCTGGGACTGTGTAGAGGCTCACGATAGTGTTTCTTGCATAATGTATCACAAGGAGTTCGACGCATTTTTACTCGTCAAGCAGTTTCGTCCATCACTTTGGTACTACCAAACTAGGCATTCTATAAATTCAGATGAGCCAGGAGTGACTTACGAGCTTTGCGCCGGTATCATGGATAAAGGCTTGAGTCCTGAACAGACCATACTTGAAGAGATGCTTGAAGAGACTGGATATGAAGTTGGTAAAGTAAAAAAGATAACTAGCAGTTATACAGCACTTGGATTTGGTGCAAATCGCCAAACGTTGTTTTGTACTTTTATAGATGAAAGTATGAAAAAAACCGCAGGTGGCGGAGTCGATGACGAGAGGATAGAAATAGAATTTATAAAAAGAGAAGATATCGCTAAGTTCATATATGACGAAAGTAAGGTTAAAGCACCGAATTTACAGTTTGCGGTGCTTTGGTTTTTGGGGCATTTTGAAGAGTTAAAAGAGATTTTTTAGTCCTTTTATCAGCTCTTTTGCGTTGTTTTGTTTGGTTGCGTTTTCATCTGTTTTAAATACCTTGTTTAACTCTTTTTCTATTTTTAGTTTTATATAATTTGAATCAAACGCATATCTTGGTTTTTGCGTTGTTCCAGAGACTTCTACTCTAAGATCTGTTTTTTCTATATTTAAATCAACTGGTATAAATATCTTTGAATTAGCCAAATTTAGTGTTCCTTTTGTTATGTTTATGTCTGATTTTGGTGAGCTAATCTCTGCTTTTAAGGTTACTAAATCTCTGTTTATATCACCTTTTATATAACCATCTTTATATACTTCTTTCGTTATATCTCTATCTAAAGCTACGCTTATAGCGTCTGTGAGTCCGCTTTTTGTAAGGCTTCCTTCTAGTATGTCTATTTTGAAATTTCCTTTTGCTGATTCTAGGTTATAGTTAGCGTTTAAGTTTCCTTTTCCGCTATAGAATTTTTCATAATCAAGCATTGCTAAAAGCTCGCTTATATCAAAATTATTCATATTTAAACTTAGCTTATTATCTTCTAGCTCAGAATTTAGCTCGCTATTTAGCAGTTTTGATTTTAGTGTGGCGTAGAGATTTTTATCGTATTTTATTTTGCCGTCTAAATTTGTGGCTCCTATTAATTTTTTGCCGCTTAAAAACTCTAGTTTAGATAAGTCATCTATTTTTGCGTTATAAACTGCATCTAAGAGCATCTTGTTTATGTCAAAGCTGCCGTTAAATTTAGTTATATCTATCAAATTTGAGTTTAGATTAGATGAAAAATACACAATAGAATTTGTTATAGTTGGTTTTATATTTAATTCAAATTTGACGTCTTCAGGGATATTTTTCTTTAAAATTTGACTAATATTTTTTGAGTTTAAACTTCCGTTTTTTATATTTAAAATACCTTTTGCGTTTAAGTTTTTGATATCTATGCTATCAAAATTTAGATCCATATTTAAAATACCATTTGCTAGTGGCTTTTGTCCTGCTATAACAAACAAATCGTTCAATGAAATACTATTTAAATTTGCTTTTAAGTTTTGATTATTTAGTGCTATATCGATGTTTCCACCAAGTAAATTTCCGTTTAAATTTAGTATTTTTAGGGCGTTTGATCTTATATTTGCGACACCATTTAGTAAGATTGTTCCTTTTAAATTTTGATTTGTAAGCCTGCTAAGATCATTTATGTCAAGTATAAAATCAAAATCTCCACTTTTTTGAGCCAGATTGTATTTTCCATTTAATTTATTTAAATTTAAAATTTGCGAAGTTATAATAGAATCAAGATTTAATAAGCCTTTATCTACGCTTATTTTGATGTCGCTATTAAAAGGTATATCTTTGTTAATGCCTATATTTAAGAGTTTATTTACAGAGTCTTTTTGGATTTTTGCTTTTGAAATTCTTAAGCTTGCTATACCGCTAATTAGGCTAGGTGAGCTGATATCTTTTATGTTTATCGCGCCTTCCATTAATCCATTTGCAACATTTGGTAACATAGCTACTTTTAGGACTTCATCAAGCTTTATATCTTTTAGCTCGGCAGTTATTTGATCGTCTTTTAATTTTGCATTTATATTTCCTCCAAAGCCTTTTATGAGTGCATCAAAATACTCAAGTTTGGAAGCAGATATTTTTATATCGCCTTTGAGTGTTATCTCTCCACTAAGCTTGTGATTTATGATCTTTTCTAATTTGTTTAAATTTGGAATGTTTAGGTTAAAGTCGCTATTTAGCTCATTTTTATTTATATCGTAAATAGAATTTAACGCCGCAGCTATGGCAATAGGTGAGCTTAAAACCGTTTTTGCCGTTGCTATTTGGTCTAGTACTTTTATATCCGAGTTTAAATTTAGATAGAAATTATCGTCCAATGTTATATTAAAATCTTCTTTTACTAAAGCATTGTTCGTATATAATTTAGAAGATGTTACTTTAGCAAAACCCAAGCGAGTACCGTTTGTATCGGAAATATCAGCGATCAAATTTAGTTTTCCGTTTAGATATGGTTTTTGGTTTGCGCTTATTAAGATATCTTCTACGTTCAGATTTTTAGCATCTAGTTTGATCAAAGATGGTTTAAAATCTATGATTTTTGTAGCAAATTTGATATTTGAGCCAAATGTATTACCAGCTCCATTTGCTATAAAATTATTTAAATTTCCGCTTAAATCGCCTTTTAGTCCCATCTCTTCTTTTACATTCAACCCAAAACTTTTCAACCCATTTGCGTTCAAGACATATTTTAGATCAAAGTCTTTTTTAAATAAATTATAATCTCCAGATATACTTAAATTCAGTTCTTGATTTATATCTGCACCTATTTCTACGGTGGTAAGACCGACTTTAAATTTATTTAAAACTATCTGCGTATTTGTCTTTTGTTGTAATAAGTTTTGGACATAAGGCTTTAATAAAGAATTCCCGAAATTTGTAAAAAGTATACCATATATACATAAAAGCAATAAGATCGTGATACCAAAAATCCAGCCGACTATCTTCATAAAAACTCCTGATCTTTATAGAAATTAGACTAAATTATACTATATCTAAGTTAAGAAATAGTAACTTAAGATTTTTTTCAAAAGTTGAGCGTAATCGACTAAAATTTTATGATAATTTTCACTATAATCCTTGACTTTTAACTTAAATTATGATATATTTTCATCACTCAAAAGGTTAGAGTGCTAATTTTAAAAAAGAAAATCTAAAAATACTGAAAGGAATAAAGATGAATTTCGAACCACTTGGAAAACGCATTTTAGTAGAGCGTGAAGAGGAAGTTAAAACTACTGCTAGCGGTATTATCATACCAGACAATGCTTCAAAGGAGAAACCTTCAAAAGGTAAAGTAGTAGCAGTCAGCAAAGAAGCTGAAAACGTGAGTGTTGGCGATATCGTGTATTTTGCGAAATATGCCGGTAGCGAAGTTAGCTTAGAAGATAAAAAATATTTAGTTTTAAATTTAGAAGATGTTTTAGGTAAAACAAAATAAGGAGATAAAAATGGCAAAAGAGATTATATTTTCAGATGATGCGAGAAACAGACTTTATGAAGGTGTTAAAAAACTAAATGACGCCGTTAAAGTAACTATGGGACCACGCGGACGCAACGTACTTATCCAAAAGAGTTTCGGTGCTCCTTCTATTACAAAAGATGGCGTAAGTGTTGCAAAAGAGATCGAGCTTAAAGATACTATAGAAAATATGGGCGCAAGTCTAGTTCGTGAAGTTGCTAGTAAAACAAATGATGAAGCAGGAGATGGCACTACTACTGCTACTGTTTTAGCTCACGCTATATTTAAAGAAGGACTTAGAAATATAACTGCTGGGGCAAATCCTATTGAGGTAAAACGCGGTATGGATAAATTTGCAGAAGCTGTTATAAATGAGCTAAAAGTATCTGCTAAAAAAGTAGATGGTAAAAAAGAGATAGCTCAAGTAGCTACGATCTCTGCAAATAGCGATACTAGAGTAGGTGATCTTATAGCTGAAGCTATGGAAAAAGTAGGTAAAGACGGTGTTATAACTGTAGAAGAAGCAAAAAGCATAAATGATGAGCTTGTTGTTGTTGAAGGTATGCAATTTGACCGTGGTTATCTAAGCCCATATTTCATCACAAATGCAGAGAAAATGCAAGTTGAGCTAAGCAGTCCATATATACTTTTATTTGATAAAAAGATTACAAATTTAAAAGATCTACTTCCGGTTTTAGAGCAAATTCAAAAAACAGGAAAACCTCTTCTTATCGTAGCTGAAGATATAGAGGGCGAGGCTCTTGCAACACTTGTTGTAAATAAACTAAGAGGTGTTTTAAATATTTCAGCTGTAAAAGCTCCTGGATTTGGCGATAGAAGAAAAGCTATGCTTGAAGATATTGCTATATTGACTGGTGGAGAAGTTATAAGCGAAGAGTTAGGTAGAACATTAGAGAGCGCTAGTTTACAAGATCTTGGAAGTGCTGATAGAGTAGTGATAGACAAAGACAATACGACTATAGTAAATGGTTCAGGCGATAAGAGCTCTATAGAAGCTAGAATCAATCAAATAAAAGCTCAAATCGCTGAGACAACAAGCGACTATGATAGAGAAAAACTTCAAGAAAGACTAGCTAAACTAAGCGGTGGAGTTGCTGTTATAAAAGTCGGTGCTGCTACTGAAACTGAAATGAAAGAGAAAAAAGACAGAGTAGATGACGCTCTAAACGCTACAAAAGCAGCTGTAGAAGAAGGCATTGTAGTAGGTGGTGGTGCAGCACTTATAAAAGCTGGAAACAAAGTAAGTCTAAATCTAAAAGGCGATGAGCTGATCGGTGCTGAGATCGTTAAACGTGCGCTTTTTGCTCCACTTCGTCAAATAGCTGCAAATGCGGGCTTTGATGCAGGAGTCGTAGCAAATGCAGTTCAAACAAGCGGTGATGCAAACTATGGATTTAACGCGGCTAATGGCGAATACGTAAATATGTTTGAAGCAGGTATCATCGATCCTGTTAAAGTTGAAAGAGTTGCTCTTCAAAATGCAGTTAGCGTAGCAAGCTTGCTACTTACTACAGAAGCTACTGTTAGTGATATAAAAGAAGACAAACCTGCTATGCCAGCAATGCCTGATATGGGCGGTATGGGTGGCATGGGCGGTATGATGTAAGCCACTTTGATCCCCTTTTTTTGGGGATCATCTACATACACAAAATATACAAAATAATAAATTTAATTAAAACCTACATAAATCCAACCAGCTGATTTTTTGTAGTTTTGTATAGAAAATTTACCATTTTTGACGTATATGGCAAAAATCAATATGCAAAGTATATTTACAAAAGGTATCGTAAATACTGTGATTATAGCACTTTTGATATCTCAAATTAAAGTTTTTAAGAAAATCTAATATATAATTTTCTTAAAAATAAAATATAGGAAAAATATGGAAATTTATATACTTTTATCTGCTGTCATCTCTGCTCTTTTAGTTTTGGTTTTGTATCAATTTTTTAATGCAAATAAGCTTAAATTTGAACTTAAATTGCAAAATGAGAGATTTTTAAATTTACAGATCAAACTTGATGAAAATAGAGCTGAACTGCTGAGTTTAGAAAACAAAATTCAAAACCTAAATGAGCAAAAAACACAGAGTGAGATAGAAAAAGCAAAACTAAAAACCAAATTTGATGAACAAATTCATATAAATTTAGAATTAAAAGCAAGACAAGACGAGCTAGATTTAAAAACGAGAGAGTATTTTGAGCTAAAAACCAAAGAGATGAGCCAACATCTTTTAAATTTAAACACCAAAACACTTAGCGAAAACTCACAAAAGATCCTTGAAAATCTTATAAATCCACTCAAAAACGAGATAGAAAAATATCAAAAAGAGAGCATAAATACAAGTACTGTATTTAAAACGAATTTTGAAAATCTCAAAAGCGAAACCAAAAATATAATGACTCAAGCTCAAAATCTAGCCGAGGCGCTAAATGGCAATAAAAAAGTTCTTGGCAACTGGGGTGAGATACAGCTTGATAGCGTGCTTAGTGCTAGCGGACTAGAACTAAATAAAAATTATTTTAAGCAAGTCGCTTATAAAGATAAAAATGGAGCGCAAAAATATCTTGATGTAGTCGTTGATTTTGGTGATAATAAAAAAGCAATTATCGACGCAAAATGCTCTTTGGTAAATTATAATGCGTATTTTAACGAAAGCGATGAAGCCAAAAAAACGCAGTTTGCAAAGGCTCTTTCAAATGACGTTAAAAAACACATTGAGTTACTTAGCTCAAAAGAGTATCAAGACTATGATACGAAAACGTATGAATATGTATTTATGTTTGTTCCAAATGACGCTATATTTTACACGGCTTTAAATCAAGACAGCACTATATACGAGTATGCTTATGAAAGAGGTATTTTTATAACGACTCCGCTTACTTTGCTTATGGCTCTAAAAACCGTTTATATATGCTGGAGAAATTTAAAAAGTGATGAGAATGCTATGAGAATCCTCACTGAAGCTGGAAAAATATATGATAAATTCGGTATATTTACAGATAGTTTTGAGAAGCTTCAAAATCAGCTAAATACGTTAAATAAAACTTTTGGAGAGTGTCAAACTACTCTTAGCGAAGGCAGAGGAAATCTGCTTGGAAGATTTGAAAATTTAAAAAAACTCGGTGCGAAAACTACTAAAAATATAGGTAAAGCTTACTACGAATTTGAAGATGACCGTGTAATTTAATTATATAATTTAATCTTATAATTTAATATTGACTTAATTATAATTAAATTGTATAATTACGCTTGTAAAATCAAGGCCTTGGATTTTGAATTGTTAATACATTAAAAAATGCAAGGAGAATGCTATGTCTTTAAAAAAGGTTTTTATACTAATGCTTTTAGCTTTAAGTGCTGCTTTCGCAAAGCCTACTATTTATATACTTGCCACAGGTGGTACGATCGCAGGAAGTTCTTCAAGCGCTCTTAGTAGCGGATACACTTCAGGAACGGTTACTGTAGATAAACTTATAGCTGCAGTTCCGCAAATCAATGAGATAGCTACCATAAAAGGCGAACAAGTAAGCAATATCGGCTCTCAAGAGATGAATAACGAAGTTTGGCTAAAACTAGCAAAACGCGTAAATGAGCTTTTAGCTAGCAAAAATGTAGATGGTATCGTGATCACTCATGGAACAGATACTATGGAAGAGACTGCTTATTTTCTAAATTTAGTCGTTAAAAGTGACAAACCTATAGTTATGGTAGGAGCTATGAGAAACTCAGACTCTTTAAGCGCGGACGGTCCTTTAAATCTATATAATGCCGTAAATGTCGCAATGGATAAAGAAGCAGTAGGTAAGGGCGTTTTGGTTGTTATGAATGACGAAATTCACGCTGCTAGAGAAGTCACTAAGACAAATACTACTGCTGTAAATACTTTCGCTTCTCCAAATACTGGTAAAATAGGTACTGTGATTTATGGAAATGCTAAGTTTTATATGCAACCAACTAGAAAACATACAAAAAATAGCGATTTTGATATCACTAAAATCGAGTCTTTACCTAGAGTAGATATACTATTTAACCACTCAAACGATAATCCTGATTTTGCAAATATCGCTGTGAAAAATGGAGTAAAAGGTATAATCAACGCTGGAATGGGAAATGGAAATCCATATCCAAGTGTGCTTGAAGCTTTAGGTAACGCGGTAAAAAGCGGTGTAGTTGTTGTCAGAGATAGCAGAGTAGGTAGTGGAGAGACTACAAACCCAGGCGAAGTAGATGACGTAAAATACGGCTTCTTAACAAGTGATAATCTAAATGCACAAAAAGCTAGAGTGCTTTTGATGCTGTCTTTAACAAAGACAAATGATCCTAAAAAAATTAGAGAGTATTTTTTAACTCACTAAGCGACAAAGCCCCTTATCAAGGGGCTTTGTTTTATTTGCTTAGCAGTGCTTTTACTAAGTCGTTTTCTTTTATATTATTTTTAGTTGCAAATTCTTTTATGCTTATATCTTCAAATTTAAGTCCATTTTTATTTAGGTATTCGTTAAACAGATTTTCGTTTGTACCAAAAATTGTTTCTACTGTGCTTAAATTTAGATTTGTAAAGTTTTGATATACCTCTTTAAACGGTGGTTTTTGGTTGTTTGGTGTAACGGCTATAAAAATTACGGACGCTGCAAATAAAACGCTCATTATAGCTAATTTTTTTCCTACAAAGTACTTTTTGAACGGTGTTAAATTTGCCATTATATGCAATACGCATGCTATCACCATTGCCATACCTACATACTCGTGTAAAACCTTTATACCACTTGATTTTATGTCAAAGAACATAAGAATTCCCGTGATCCCTACTACTACAAATGTGACTATCGTGGATGTCGTACCAACTGGTTTTGAAATTTTCATCTTTTTCCTTTTTTATAAATTTGATGGAATTATTGTAAAATAGTGTTAAAAAGTTGTGAATTTATATAAGTTTTTGATACAATACCACGCAAAAATTAAGGTGATTTTATGGATTGGATTTTATTTATTACAAGCTTCTTTTTGGCTGCTTTAAGCCCCGGGCTAAATATGCTTATGTCGCTTACTATCGGGCTTAGCGCAGGTTATAAAAGAGCGTTTTTATTTATCTTGTCATCTACTTTTTGTTTGGCTGCTATAGTATTTTTAAGCGGAGTTGGGATAGGATTTTTGATAACTAAATTTCCATTTTTCTTTACTATTCTTAGGATTTTTGGCGCGTTTTATCTATTTTTTATAGCTTATAAGATGTTTTTGGCTACTAAAGTAGATGGTGATATAAAGATAGATGTTAGAAATTTAAGTGCAAAAGCTATAGTTTTTCAAGGATTTGTAAGCTCTTTTGGCGATCCTATTATATGGGGATTTATGATAAGCTTGCTACCTAAATTTATGGACGTTCATAATCCTTTTAACTCTACTTTTGCGGCATTTATCATAGTGATAGCTTGCATAGAGTTTGTAGCTACAAATATCTATGCTACTTTTGGATCAAGCGTAAAGAGGTTTTTTAGTTCAAACTTTAAGATCATAAACAAGATCAGTGCAACGATGTTTTTATTACTTGGAGTTTGGATGCTTTTTGACGCGTTTAAATCTTTTTAGGTGTTATTATGGACTGGTTGCTTTTTATAACTACTTTTTGGGTGATCTCACTACTTCCTGGGCTAAATATGACTTTGGCTCTTAGCCTTGGTATGAGCGTCGGCTATAAAAAAACGCTTTTTATGATAGCAGGAGCGACGATAAGTCTTGGCATAGTCGCTTTTGTATGCGCTGTTTCAGTAGGGGCGGTGTTGGCTAAATTCCCGATATTTTTTCAAATTTTTACCGTTATATGTGCTATTTATCTTTTGTATCTGAGCTATAAAATGTTTCTTGGAAGCAAATTTAACCTTAATGAAAAAGCAAAAGATATAAGTTCTAAAGCTCTGTTTTGGCAAGGATTTATGAGCTCAAATCCAAAGGCTTGGGCGTTTTTACCGCTTTGTTTCCACTCTTTGTAGATAGTGTTTCGCCATTTGGTATCAGGCTGTATATGATGATACTTGTCTTGATGTTTATAGAGATCATCGACTTTAATATCTATGCTCTTGGCGGAGTCGCGTTTAAAAAACTGCTTAAAACAAAAGCTTATCTGATAGAAAGAGTAAGTGCGGTCTTGATAGCTATCATAGCAGTTATGATGATCATAGAGAGGTTTTAATTTTCTTGAGCCAAAGATTAGAAAATTTGAGAAAGTATAAAACCATATAAGCCTTACTTTAATCATACGATTTTATAAATTTTCTTATATTTTTTATATTTGCATCATTTGGATTAATAAAAATTTTTAGCTTAATTAGATATAATGCACCAAATTTTTAAAGGAAAAATATGTCAAAAGTATGGAAATTTAAAGATAATATTGATACTGATATAATAATCGCCGCAAGATATTTAAACACAAGCGATCCAGATATCCTTGCAAAACATATAATGGAAGATGCGGATAAGGATTTTTATAGTAAAGTTACAAAAGGCGATATAATCGTAGCCGGAGAGAACTTTGGTTGTGGAAGTAGTCGTGAGCACGCTCCTTTAGCTCTAAAAGCAGCTGGTATCAGTGTGATAATTGCAAAGTCTTTTGCGAGAATTTTTTATAGAAATAGCTTTAACACAGGACTTTTGATACTAGAATGTCAAAGAACTGATGAGATAAATGAAGGTGATGAGCTAGAAATAGGCTTTAGCGAAGGAATAATCAAAAATTTAACTCAAAAAACAGAGTATAAATTTGAACCGATTCCTGAGTTTATGCAAGAGCTTGTGAGATCTGGCGGACTTATAAACTATGCTAAAAAAAGTTTATAATGTAAATTTAAATAGAGGTTGAACTATGAAAAGATATAATATATGTGTTATAAAAGGTGATGGTATAGGTCCAGAAATAGCAGACGAAGCGATAAAAGTCCTTGATAGCGTGAGTGCGAAATTTGGGTTTGAGTTAAACTACGAATATTTTTTAATGGGTGGGGCTGCTATCGATGTTTTTGGCGTTCCGCTTCCTGATGAGACTTTGGACGCTGCTTTAAAAAGTGATGCTGTACTTTTTGGGGCTATTGGTGGTGAAAAATGGGACTCTCTCCCTAGAAATCTTCGCCCTGAAAGTGGACTTTTAAAGATAAGAAAATCACTTGGAGCTTATGCAAATTTACGTCCAGCTCTTATATTTGACGAGCTTGTAAATGCTTCTACTTTAAAGCCTGAAGTTTTGCAAGATGTCGATTTACTAGTGGTTCGTGAGCTTACTGGTGGACTTTATTTTGGCGAGCCTAGAAAAAAAGAAGAAGATAGAGCTTATAATACTATGGTATATAGCACAAGCGAAATACAAAGGATAGCCAAGATCGCTTTTGAAGCAGCTCTTAAAAGAGATAAAAAAGTTTGTATGGTAGATAAAGCAAACGTACTAGAAACATCTCAACTTTGGAGAGAAGTGACTACAAAAGTCGCAAAAGACTATCCTGAAGTAAGCTTAGAGTTTATGTATGTGGATAACGCTGCTATGCAGCTAGTAAGAAATCCGGCGCAATTTGACGTTATTTTAACTGAGAATTTATTTGGCGACATACTTAGCGATGAAGCTAGTATGATATGTGGCTCTATCGGGTTGCTTCCTAGTGCGTCTCTTGGCGGAAAAGTCGGGATTTATGAGCCTATACACGGAAGTGCTCCTGATATCGCAGGACAAGGCATCGCAAATCCTATAGCTATGATACTTTCAGCTGCTATGATGCTAAAATACGCATTTAATGAAAATGACGCTGCTAATGTCATAGAAAAAGCAGTTCGCGCAGTGTTAAAAGATGGATATAGAACAAAAGATATAGCCAAATTCGACGCCAAAGAGATATGCACTACAAGCGAGATCGGCTCTATAATCAGTGATTACGTAAAGAAAATATGAAAAATACGATAACCGAAGCACTTATTTATGAAAATCAAGGTCTTAGAGATGACGCTCTTGAGGTTTATAAAAATATCTTAAAAGCTGATCCTACCAACAAAGAAGCAGGTTCTGCTATAAGAAGACTTAGTGGTTTAAGACGTAAAAATACTCAGGCAAATTCACAAATGCTTGAGTTTTTTATAAATTTAAAAACGGAAGAAGAAATACGAGAATTTAAAAGGTGGCTAGTAAAAATATGAAACTTGAAGATATCGCAAAGATCACAATAGACGAGGTCGCTGCCGAACTAGAAAAAATCCAAAAGCTTGAAGATATGCAAAAAGCTAAAGCTGAAGAGCAAGTGCGAAAAGAACCTTTTTCTATATCTGAAGACGAGCCAAAAGAGCAAACAGTCTTAAGCAAACAGTCTATCCAAAACACGCAGGGTTTTGATAGTGAGATCAGTAGTGAGATTATATTTTTACAAAATCTAAAAGAGCGTATAAGCGTACTTTTTGATGGATTAAACAGCACAGAAAGTACAAATTTAGATCTTAGGCTTGATCTTACTATCAAGTTTTTAGAGTTTTTGCTTGCAAATGTTGAAAATCGCCTTAAACTTATCTCAAAATAACGAGTTAGGCGCTCTTATAAAATTCCTAAAAAAACATACAAAACGCGCTTATTTGGTAGGCGGATGTGTCAGAGATCTGTTGCTTGGCTTGCCAAATAGCGACTTTGATATAGAAATATATGATATTTCTAGCGATAAATTTGATGATTTGATGAAAGATATCGGCGCTAGTGGTGTAGGTAAAAGCTACTTTGTATATAAATTTAAAAACTTTGATCTAAGCCTTCCTAGAATCGAGAGTAAAAATGGTGTAGGGCATAAAGCTTTTGACGTTTTTTACTGCAATGATGAAATGATCGCTAGCAAAAGGCGTGACTTTACGATAAATTCCATAATGCTAAATATTTTTACCGGTGAAATTCTTGACTTTTGGGGTGGCAAACAAGACTTAAAGAGCAACACTTTAAGAGTTATAGATGAAAATAGCTTTAAAGATGATAGCCTTAGGGTGTTAAGAGCTGTGCAGTTTGCGGCTAGATTTGCCTTAAGAGCAGATAATAATAGTTTGAAAATAATGCAAAGTATCGACATAAGCGACTTGAGTTTAGAGCGAAAACGCCAGGAGCTTGAGAAATTTTTCAAAGCAGAACATCAAACTTTTGGAGTTAGGTTGCTTATGGATTTAGGCTTAGACAAAAAACTTTTTGGAGTAAAACTCAGCACTGAATTTGGTAAAAAAGTGGAAAAACATTTTGCTTTGTTGCAAGATAGTAGAGTTTTTTTGTATGATCTCATAGGCGAGTATAGGCTTGATCCAAAACAAATTTTATCAAGTTTAAGTCTAGGAAAGTTTTATCGTAGGCTAATTAACGAGCCATTTTTAAAAAGATGTACTAAATTTGATATGATGAAAATATCTCTAAATATGAGTTTATCGCAGTGGCTGGGGCTAAATACTAAAAAAAGGATAAGCTTAGCAAAAGAACTTGGTTTTTATGATAAAAAGTTTAGTCCAGTTATAGATATAAGCGCGGCTAATGGGCTAAAATCAAAAGAGCTAGGTAAATTTATAGAGCAACAAAAAGAGCTAGCGATAAAAAAATACTTAAGGATAAAAAATTGATCTGTATCGATCTAGGCTCAAATACTCTTAGAGCTTGTTTGATGAATGATGAGCTTGAAGTAGTCCAGACTTATGAAAAAATAGTAGGATCTGCTAGAAATTTAAGCGATAAAGGACTTAGCGATCAAGCCAAGAAAAGGATTTATGATGCTTTGGTTCAGCTAAAAAGTAGGTTTGATTTTGACTCAAATTTACATATTGCAGTCGCAACGGAGGCTTTTAGACTAGCTAAAAATGCTAAAGACTTTTTTGAGTTCATATCTAGTGATTTGGGTATAAACTTCAACATTATAAGTGGATTTCTTGAGGCAAAACTTACTAGGCTAGGCGTGGAAAATAGGGCAAAAAAGCTCGGAGTAAATATAGAAAAATCTCTGCTTATAGATCTTGGGGGAGCTAGTACGGAGATAAGTTTTGGGGATAATTTTGCTAGTTTTAAGTTTGGCATAGTTAGATTTTGGCAAGAATGTGACTTTGATATAAAAGATAGTGATAAATTTGCCAAATTCGCAAAAATAAAAACTAGTGAAGCTTTAAAGTTTATAGACGGTTTTAAATTTGAAAATATCATCTTGACTTCTGGAGTTCCTACAAGTGTAGCAGCACTTAAACTAGGATTAAAATATGATGATTACGATGCAAGGCTGATAAATGGTATGGTTTTAGATATGAATGATTTTTATGATGCGGCGCGGATATTGTACGCCGCAAAAGATCCGGATTTGCTAGTTGGAGATGATAGAACAGAGCTTGTTATAGCCGGAGTTTGGCTAATGTCCTCTATGATATCTAAATTTAAAGTACCTTTTATCGTCATTGATGATGGGCTTAGAGAAGGTGTCGGAGTCGGCGCTAAGCTTGAACTATTAAATTTAAAGGAGTAAAAATGAGTGTAAAAGAGCAAATTTTAAATGACATTAAAGAGGCGATGAAAAATAAAGATAATTTTCGTCGTGATACTTTAAGAATGGTAAATTCAGCATTTAAACAAATCGAAGTCGATGAAAGAGTAGAGCTTAGCGATGAGCGAATTTTTTCGATTCTTCAAACTGAGATAAAGCGTAGAAACGAATCAGCAACCCAGTATAAAGCGGGAAATAGAGACGATCTCGCTCAAAAAGAACTCGAAGAAATAGCCATTATAAGTGTATATCTTCCAAAACAGTTGAGCGATAACGAAGTAGAAGAGGGGCTTAAAGCCATCATATCAAAAAATGGTTTTGTGTCTATAAAAGATCTAGGAGCTTTAATGAAAGTAGCTAAAGATGAATTTGGCGCAAGCTGCGATGGGAAAAGAATGAGTGAATTTGCTAAAAAGCTTTTAAACAGCTAAAATTATTCTATCTTGGCACTAAGTTCTTCTATATAAAGAGCATATAAGCGCTATTAATTTTATTTGATAAGGTAAAAAATGAGTAAATATATTATCAGGTTAGATGACGCCTCTCACCGAAGGGATATAAAAAAATGGGATAGAATGGAAAAACTACTTTTAACTTATCATATTTGTCCGCTTGTTGGCTTAATTCCGCAAAATGAAGATCCGGCATTGATGTTTGAAGAAGATAAATTATATCAAAAAACGTTAGATCGCTGGAAAGATTTGGGCTGGGTATTTGCACTTCATGGATTTAATCACGTATATAAAATATCTATGGGGGGGGGTGGATTAAATCCTGTCAATGAGCATTCTGAATTTGTTGGAGTACCGTTAGAAGAGCAAAGGATAAAAATCAAAAAAGGTATAAAAATACTATCTACATACGGGATTGAACCACTTGTTTTTTTTGCTCCATCGCATACATTTGATAAAAATACGCTAATAGCATTAAAGAAAGAGAGCCAAATTCGCATCATATCTGATACGATTAGCAATAAACCATACAATGAATATGGATTTACTTTTGTTCCACAACAAAGTGGAAGTGTAAGAAAGTTGCCATTTGATCTTGTAACTTTTTGTTATCATCCAAATACTATGGAAGAAAATGATTTCTTAAAATTAGAATCATTTTTAAAAATTTATCAAAAAGACTTCATCAAATTTCCTCTTGAATATGTAGAGCGAAAAAAGAATATTTATGATAAGTTTTTAAGTTTTGCTTATTTTTCTTTGAGAAAAATAAGACATTTAAAAAAATAGTATAAATTTGATTAGCTAATTTATAAATAAGATAAATTCGACTTATTTTACGGCGTTTGTCATATCCCACATAGGCATAAAAATACCAAGTCCTAAAAGTATGACCGCACACGCTATAAATACAAGTAGTATCGGCTCTACGTAGCTTGATATATTGTCTATGATATTGTCAAATTTATCTTTATAATAATCCGTAACTTTTTCTAGCATAGAGTCTAAACTACCACTTTTCTCCCCTGCGCTTATCATTTGTATAAGCATACTTTCATAAAGTTTTGTGTCTCTAAATGCCGAATTTAGTGAATTTCCTTGCTGGACGCTTATTTTTACGTTTGACATCTTATCTTTTATATATGAGTTTTGTATAGTTAAACATGCGTCATCTAAAGCATTTGCTACAGGGATACCAGCCTTAACTAGCTCGGAAAATACAAGATTAAATCTATGCATAGTCGCAAGATATATTATATCTCCTATTAGATAAACTTTTAGTAGATATTTATCAGATAAAAATTTAAAATCGCTATTTGATTTGTAAAATTTTTTGATAAGAAAAATCGAAACAATGATTCCGCCAAGTATATATAGCCCGAAATTGCTAAGGACGTATTCTATATTTAGTAAGATTATGGTAGGAAGCGGAAGCGTAGCATTTAGTTGCTCGAAAATTTCTCTAAATTTCGGCACTACTACGACCATAAGTAAAACAAAAGCTATGATTATGGCTACGATGACGGTGATAGGATATCTTATAGCTTTTTTGAATTTCTTTTGATTATCCCATACTTCTTGTAAAATATCAGCTAGCTTTTTGAGTGCTTCTGAGAGATTTCCGCCTTCTTCTCCAAGCCTGATCATGGCTATAAATATATGTCCGAGTTCGTATTCGTATTTTTTGAGCGACTCAGTTAGACTCATACCGGCGTTTAAGTCTATGCTTACGTTTTCAAATATGCCTCTAAGTTTTTTATCAGATGTACTAGAAACGGCTTCTTTTATACAGTCGTGTATGGAAATCCCTGCATTTGACATAACACTTATTTGTCTTACTAGGGCAACTAAATTTGGTATTTTTATTTTTGAATTTAAAAAGAATTTGGTTAGTTGTTCTTTGATCTGCTCTATTTGCACGTCAAGAGGTATGGAGCTTATCTCGTGAGCTTTTAAGATCAAACCGTTATTTTGTTCTTTTGCCAAATTTCTAGCTTGATTTAGACTATCTGCTTTTATGATGACTTTAGTCCGCTTAAAGTTTATCATCTGTTCTATTTCATAAATTTTCATGTTTTAGCTACTCTATACACTTCTTCTATCGTTGTTATACCGTTTGCAGCTCTTATGATACCATCATGAAACATATCTATAAAGCCTTCTTCTAAAGCTACTTTTTTTATATCTTCTTTTGACGAACCAGATGCTATCATTGATTGAATTTTATCACTTATAGGTAGTATCTCACTGATCATTTCTCTACCTAAAAATCCAGTTCCAGAGCACTGTTCGCAACCTACGCTTTTATAAAATTCATAGTTTTGTGGCAGATACTCTTTGATATCTTCAAGAACATTGCTTGGAAGAGTTATCTTTTGTTTGCAGTTTGGGCATAGTCTTCTAACTAGTCTTTGGGCTTCTATGCCTATAAGTGCACCGCTTACTAAATAACTTTCTATACCCATGTCTATTATACGGATTATAGCGGAAATAGCGTCATTTGTGTGCAAGGTAGAAAGGACTAAGTGTCCAGTAAGAGCTGCTTGGATAGCTATCCTAAGTGTTTCTTGATCTCTGATCTCGCCTATCATTATGATATCTGGATCCTGCCTTAAAATCGAACGCAAAGCCATAGCAAATGTCAAGCCGACTTTTTCATTGACGTGAACTTGCTGTATCATATTTAGTTGATATTCGACTGGATCTTCTACTGTTATGATCTTTTTTTCGATACTTTTTACGTCGTTCAAAGCTCCATAAAGCGTCGTAGTTTTACCGCTTCCAGTAGGTCCAGTGACTAGTATGATGCCATAAGGGGAGTGCATAGCATTTTTAAATTTAGCAAAGTTCTTCGGGTGCATTCCTAAATTTTCTAAGCTGATGATAACTTTTGATTTATCAAGTATCCTTAAAACTATACTTTCACCGTTTAAGATAGGTAGAGTTGAGATACGAAAGTCATACTCGCGTCCTAAAATTTGAGCCGAAAAACGTCCGTCTTGCGGTTTTCTACGCTCTGCTATGTCCATATTTGAAAGTAATTTTATACGGCTTACTAATGGCGGATATATATCTTTATCAAATATAAAACTCTCAGTTAGCATACCATCTATCCTACTTCTTACGATACAGTGGGTTTCTGATGGTTCTATATGGATATCGCTTGCTCTTGCTTCTATAGATGATTTTAGTATAGCTTCAATAAGCTTTAAGATGCCGCTGCTGTCGTTATCTGAGGCCGTATTATTTCCGATCTCTTTTCTTATATCTGATATCAGTCCATTTACGCTTTCGTTTAACTCGATTTTGCTCATATATTTATCTATTTGTGCCGGGTCGCATACTGCTATTTTTAGCAATTTTCTGTTAAAAAGGTAACTGACTCTATCTTGAGCTTCTATGTCAAATGGGTTTTTAAACGCTACATATACGTTTATTTCATCTTCTTTTATTGGTAGGGCGCCCATTTTTTTGAGTTGGGCTACTGGAAACTTTGAAGAGAGATTGTAATCTAAATTTGTATTTTCAAGATCGCAGTATGTAAATTTAAAATGTTTGGCTAAGTTTGTTAAAAATAAATTTGAATCCAGTATAAAATGTTCGGATACGTCTTTAAGATTTATTCTATCTCTTTTGTACAGATCAAATAAAGCTAGTAAAAAATCTTCATTTGTTATATAGTTGTTATTTACAAGCGTATTTTTTATGCCGTTTTCTATGATCTGTCCTTCAAGCTCAAGAGCCAAAGAGCTATCTAGTTTTTTATCTTTTACTAATGAAAGTAAAACTTGTTTATCTATGGAATTCATCATATCTTTTTTTGGTTTTTGATAAAATTCCGGTCCGGATATCAATTCTTCTTTTTCGCTCATTACAAAGTACCCATTTTTATCTGTGTAAGCAGCGCGTCGATACTTTTTGACGGTTGCTTTTTGTTTATAGTATTTAAAACATTTATAGCATCATCTTTTTTGCCTGTTTTGTATTTTGATTTGGCAAATATGATCCAGCCCTCAACCCTGTCTTTGTCCATATTATTTACCGTAAAAGCCCATTTCATAGCATTTTTATAGTCTTGTTCTTCGTAATACTCCTGTGCTATAGAAATAGCAAATTTAATGTCATTCGTAGATTCAAATTTCTTTTTTAAAGACGCTATAGATAGCTTCACTTCTTTTGATTCTATAAAAATCTTGTTTTGATTTTCTTTTTTTACTTCGCTTTGGTTAACATTAAACTCTTCTATGACTGTCGGTTTTAGTATCTGGCTTATGGGTTCTAGTTCCGTATTTTGGATATTTTGTTTATTTTGGACGATAAGCATCGGAGTGAGATTTTCTTTAGTTATCTGCTTATCTGTAGCTAAAGTCGCTTGCTCTTCTGTTTTGTTTTTATCGGCTTCAAGTTTTAGCTTAGCTTGCTTAGCTTTTTGTTTTAATTCATCAATTTGTTTTTTCAAATTTAAATCTACTATTTCTTGTTTTTTGATAGCTTTTTGTTCGGAATGTTTGAATATTTCATAGCTTACAAATATAGCAGATAAAACAGATATTAAGATCAAAAAATACAATACTTGTTTTTTTCTATTTCTTTTATCATTAAAATCTTGCCATTTTCTTTCTAATTCTAGAATTTCGTAAGCGTCAAGCATCTAATAACTCCGAGCTGATCGCCGCCATCTCTACGATCTGTGCTTTTAGATATTTTGAGTTGATGAAAGAAGGTCTGTTTTCTTCATAATGTTCATATATCTCATACATTTTGTATAAAAGTTTATTTAGTGTTCTAAGGTTTCCATTTGTTAATTTATGTATGAGTTTTATATGAGATGGCTTATACATAGAAAAAAAGCTATGTTCGTTGTGATATAGTAGCTTTTTTTCTATGTATAGTCCTACTTCATCATCAACCAAATTCAAGAGTTCTATGCTTTCCCAAATTCTTGTTCTAAAGTAGTCTTTTGCAAGTACGTCTTCGCTTCCAGTTTTATGCACTGTAAAAAGTATCTTAAAATGCCTTGTGTCTGCCAAAAGGCGTATTTTTTCTATTAGAAAATCTGGATACAATTGAGCCTCATCCAATAAAAGAATGATTTGCTTTTTTAAAATATTTTCTTCTTGATCGATGCTCTTTTTATACGTATCTATAAATTTTTCGTAAGTATTTAAATCTTCAAATTCTTGTTTGAAAATTTGAGTGCAAAGAGCGTGTATAAAATCTTTTTCATTAAAAAATGGCTGAGGAAAAAATATAACGTCTTGCTTTGATCTTAGATCATTATATATTTTGTTTAACAAAAAGGTTTTTCCAGAGCCTGGCTTTCCATAAAATAGTATTAGTTTTAGCGGTTTTTTGAGTGCGCTTAAAATTTTATGATAAGTCAAAGTCGATTTGTCTAAATTTATATAGTCAAATACGCCATTGTCTTCTGAAAAAATATCTTTTATCTTTGTATATCTGTTATTCATAAATCGACTCTGAAAATCCTAAATCTTTTAAAGAGCTTTTTATTGTATTTGGATTTTCTATATCTACGACTTTTGGTGTGATGATAAATATAAGCTCAGTAGTTTCCACTGTGTCTTTTGTACTTTTAAATAAATTTCCAAGTACTGGTATATCGCCAAGGACAGGGACGCTGGTGTTATTTTTACCTTTTGTTTCGCCTATAAGACCACCAAGTATGATAGTATCTCCGCTACTTACTTGAACTACTGTTGAGAGCTTCTTTTGAAGAGTATCTGGAGCTATCTCTCTTATGGTTGCTTGTTTTTGGTTGTCTTCACTGTATTTAAAACTACTTAAACTAGGATTTATCCTAAGCATTATCTTACCATCATCGCTAACTTCTGGTAGTAAATTTAGAAGTATGCCTATAAAGATAGAATACTGCGTAAATGTAGTGCTAGTAACAGCACTTGTAGTGTTGTTATTTGTAGTATCTTCTTGAACTCTATAGTTTATATTATCGCCTACTGTTATCAAAGCTTGTTGGTTGTTCATAGTCATAATCTTTGGGCTTGAAACGACTTTAGTTCTACCGTTTGTTTCTAAGAAATTTAAGACGCCATCCATACTTAAATTTACTCCGCCGCCAAGAACAAATCCACCTGTGATATTTCTAAGGCTTTGAGCGGGATTATCCTTTGTACCAGTACCAAATTGTATGCTAGAAGGTGTTTTGTTTGTCGTATCATTATTTAAGTAGCTATTAAATCCAAGCTCAAATTTAGACCAGTCTATGCCTTTTGTGTATTGATTTTTCAAATCTACTGCTATGATAGAAACATCTATCATAACTTGTTTTTTTAGTCTTTGTTCTAAGTGTTCGATGTATTTTTCAATACGTTTTAGCTGTGAGCTTGTCCCTGTAACTGTAACTAAGCCGGCATTTGTGTTGATGATTGGATCTGGCGCTACGATACTTTCGCTACCATTGTTTAATACGGCTTTTAGTTCATTGTTCAAATTTTGCCAAAAATCGAATTTTTCAGTTGTTTTTATGAGATTATCACCTTTATTGTCCGATTCGTTTTGGGTTGAAGAGGTATTGTTTGTACCTATCTCCACTGGTGAAGAATCAACAGAAGCTTTTGTAACAGCCGTTCCTTCTCTGATAGACGTGATATAGTCTATCTTAAACATCTTTGTTTGGAATGATGATACCTTTAAAATATCTCTTTGAAACTCATAATTTAGATTTTTCTCAGAAAGCAAGATGTCAAAAATTTCATTTAATGTCATATCTTTTATGTTTATACCAGATATCTGACTATTTAGAACCGATCTAGCGTGTTCATCACTTTGAATAATGCTAAAATGGCAACTATCAGATAGTTGATTTAGAATTTCATTTGTTGTTACGGAGTCGCTTATCTTTATATTAAAAACTCTATTTTGACAGTTTTGAGCTACAAGCGCTGATTCAAGTATAAAAATAGATAAAAATGATAAAATAAATTTGATTTTTTTATTTGTAGATAATAGAAACATTTTGATTACCTTTTATGATATTGAGCTCCAAAAGCTCTGCTTGATTTTTTAGCACAACACTACTTTTTTTGATTTTATATATATCATATTGATCTATTTTATCATTTAGCTTGTACCATACGTTGTTTATTTTTACTTTATTGTTGAAGATGGCGTAAAGACGATATTTAGGTGCTGTTTGATTGCTGTCTGGACTCGCTTGTGAAGAGCTACTTGCTTGTTCGGATTTGAAAAATGGATTTGTTATGTTTTCAATCTCTTTTTGAGTAAGACCGGTTCTAGCTTCTGTTAGATTTTTTAGTATATTTTGATATCTTTCTACGCCGTTATCTGCACAAAAGCCTAAACTCACAGTCGCTAATGCTAAAAATATATATTTTATCATTGATATTTTATCCCCCAAGTAGAGATATCCATACTTCCTGTTATGCTTAAACCAGAAGCATTTAAGTCTATATTATCTATGTCTATAACCAAATTTAGCTCTTCTAAAGAATTTACATATTTTAAGAGATTTGTAAAGCCTGAGCTAAAAGTAATCCTAAAATCATATATCTTATCCATAGTAAATAACTGCAAGAGCGGTTTTGTATTGTTCGTGATATTTGTGATATTTATACTATTTTGTTCGGCTTGTTTTGATATGTAATTCAAAAATGAGTTTTGATCATTTGTATCAAAAAAAGACGTTGATAGCTTTTTTAATTCTGTATTTAAAAAATTATTATTTGCTTTTAAAGCTTTTAGTTGAACCAGGCTATTTTCTAACTCTTTTTGTTTTTTAGATATCACTTCGTCAAGATATTTTGGGGTAGGTAGTTCCATGTATGATTTTTCTAAATTTTCTTTATTTATGATGTTTTGTCTGCGGTACTCATCAGAAATATCATACAATGACATATAAGCCACATAGCATATGATAAAAAATGTAGCTATAAAGATCAGCTTGATCTCGCTTGGTTTTTTATTTGCAAAATAGCCGTCGAGTTTTAATATGAGTTCTTCTATATTCACTGTTTTATCTCCACGGTAATATTGCTCTCATAGCCTAAATTTGGATTGCTTAAAAGAAAGATTTCTTTAGTTCTTATCTTGTATATTTTTGAGCGTTCTAGATCTTGCATAAACTGAGTTATCTGTTTGTCACTGCTGCTATTTACAGATAGTGAGATATTTCTATCTTTTATAGATAATTCTCTTATTTTGATATCCATATCTTTTGTGTATCCAGCTATATCATATATCGCAACGCCTTTCATAGGATAATTAACTTTTTTATTGTAAATTTGGCTCAATAAATTCTTTTTTAAATTTAGATTTTTATCGTTTAAGTATATATTTTTTTTTGTGGCTTGTATGTCTAAATTTATCTGATCTAGCTTTGTTTGTAAGACTTGTATTTCGGATTTTCTATCGTTTATCTTCTCTTGTTCGTAGCTTGCTTGTATATTTACGCAATACCCGTATAAAAATTGATAACAAGGATACGCTAAACTAGCTACTAAACTAGCGCAAACTATGCTTAAAAATATTCCTCCATTTCTTTTATAAAAAGCAGGCGGTCTTAAGAAATTTGAAAAGTTTATACTTTGTAGATCACCTTTTATACAATTCATAGCATACAGCGTCATAAACGTATGAAGATAGCTATGATCAAGTTCTTTATTTTTTAAATTTATATTAAAATCAAAAGCTTGTGTTTTTATGAGAATTCTGTCTTGGACGAACTTATCTAAACCGTCTATATTTCCTAGGTCGCTGCTGATGTATATATTATTTACAGATAAGTTGGAGAAGTTTTGTATACTGCTTATGATGTCTGAGACATAATAAAACGCATCGTCTAAAATTTGGCTTAGATATCCTGCGTCTTCTAAATTTAAACCGTTTATTCTCAGTTGCTTTGCAAAATCCTCATAGCTTAGTTTATTTCCGCTTAACTCGCAAAGTCTTGTGTTTATAGCGCCAAGAGAATACCTAGAAAGGGATTTTGATTGTAAATATTCTCCGTATTTATATACTACTAAAAATGCATCGTCTTCTTGCAAGTATATAAAACAATCAACTCCGTCTTTTCTTAAAATATTATTTTTATAAAGAACTTGCATAAGCAAAGGAGCTGCGGTGATGCAATCTATGTATTTTATATTTTGAAGTATCTCTTTGTAATTTTCATATATAGCTTGAGTATTTGCTATAAAAGTGTCATAAATGGTAGTGGAGTCTTCTTGCTTTATATAATTGATCTTATATTCAAAGTTTTGATCTAGCGCAAGCTCTTCGTATGCTTTTTGTGTTATAACGCCTTCTATCTCTTCTGGCGATGTTGGAGTATAGCCTGCTAAAGAGACGTCGATAGGCGCTATGATGAGATCTTTATGTTTTATGTACGATATAAAATATCCGTCGTTTTTCTGAATATTCGATAAGCTTTTTAGACTTAGTCCGATATTTTGGCTAAAGCTGTAAGCGCTTTGCCTTGATTGATCGATAGATATAATGCATTGTTTTTTTGCTTTCAAATATTAACTCTATTTCTTAAAATTTTATGTATTATAACAAAAAGCTTATAAAAAGTCAATACAAAAATTGTTCTCTAATCCTTTGCTCATCGCTATTCCAGTTCTTATCTATCTCTACGTTTAAGCTTAAAAATACTTTATTTTGCAACAGTGTATTTATTGTTTTTCTAGCAGTTATTCCTATCCTTTTTATCGTTTGACCATTTTTCCCTATCAATATGCTTTTATGATGACGATTATCTGTGATGATAGTAGCGTAAATTTCGGTAATATCCTGTTTTTCGACTACTTTTTTTATACTGACGTCACTAGAATACGGAATTTCGTCGCTAACACATTCGTAGATCGCTTCTAATATAAAATCTCTAAATATATCTTTTTGATTTGTCGTAGTGATATACTGTGGATCATAAAAGTATTCGTGTTCTGGTAGGTATTTGCAAATTTCATCTAAAAGTATCTTTTTATATGCTTGTTTTTTTATGCTTGTTGGAATAACTGCTTTAAAATGATCTGCGTATTTTTGATATTCGTTTAACTTTGTAAATATCTGCTTATCGTTTGCTTCGTCGATCTTTGTAAGAGCTATGATATGAGGAACGTCTCTTTTTAGACTTAAAAACTTTTCGTAATCGCTTAGATTATCAAAAATGGTCGCCACGAAAAGTAGCAGATCACAATCTCCTATGGATTTTATAGCAGCTTCAACCATGAGTTTGTTCATGGTTTTAGCACTTTCATGAAGTCCTGGAGTATCAACAAAAATGGCTTGATTTTCTCCGTGCATTACGACTCCGTTTATCTTCCTTCTAGTCGCGTTTTGCTTGTGTGATACAAGTGAAATTTTCTCATTTAAAAGATAGTTTAAAAGACTGCTTTTTCCAGCATTAGTACGTCCTATGATGCTTATAAAACCGCTTTTCATAATATATACTTTGCTAGATCTTGATCACTACATACAAAATCTAATTTTTCACGCACTAGCTCTTTTGTTATGGTTATTTTTTGACCTTTGTATTCGTCTGCTTTAAAACTTATATCTTCAAGTACGCGTTCTATCACTGTATGAAGTCTTCTAGCTCCGATGTCTTCGACGTTTTGATTTGCATTTTGAGTGATTTTTGCTATCTCTTTTATGCTCTCATCATCAAATTCAAGCTTCACATCTTCAGTTTTTAGTAGTGCTTTATACTGTTTAAGAAGCGAATTTTTAGGTTTTGTAAGTATTTGCACAAGTGCATTTTCATCAAGGCTATCTAAATTTACTCTAAGCGGAAATCTTCCTTGAAGTTCTGGTATGAGATCGCTTGGTTTGCTTATATGAAATGCTCCTGCTGCGATAAATAAGATATGATCTGTTTTTATACTACCAAATTTAGTAGTCACGCTCGATCCCTCAACGATAGGAAGTAGATCTCTTTGCACACCTTCTTTGCTTGGATCTTGACGGCTTGAATTGCTACTAGAAACTGCAACTTTGTCTATCTCATCGATAAAAATGATACCTTCATTTTCGGCTCTTCTTAATGCTTCAATCTTTATACTATCCATATCTAAGATTTTTTCGCTAGCTTCTGTTTTTAGCGCTTCTTTAGCATCTTTTACTTTAAATTCTTTTTTTACTTTTTTACTTGCTATACCTATGACTTTTATAAAACTTTCTTGCATAGCTGCCATATCTGGTGGCATATTTGAGCCTGTCTCAAAAGTAGCTTGATCTATGTCTAGTTCTATATTTAGATGATCTAGTTCGCCTTTTTTAAGCTTGTCTTTCATTTTTTCATAGCTAGCTTCATAATCTTTTAATTTATCTTCACTAGCACCTTTTGGAAGTGGTGGAAGAAGCTTTTCTAAGATCTTTTTTTCTATATATTCATCTATCTTAGAACTATTTTTCTCTCGTTCTTCTTTTTTAACTAAATTTAAACTTGCCATAGCAAGATCTCGCACCATAGATTCAACATCACGTCCGACGAAGCCGACTTCAGTATATTTGCTAGCTTCGACTTTTATAAAAGGCAAACCGAACATTTTAGAAAGTCTTCTTGCAATCTCGGTTTTTCCAACTCCAGTTGATCCTATCATAAGTATATTTTTTGGTATTATATCTTCTTGCTCTTCTTTGTTTAGTTTAAGACGGCGATATCTATTTCTAAGGGCTATGGCTATGACTTTTTTTGCATCATCTTGACCGATGACGTAATCGTCTAAAAATTTTACTATCTCTTTTGGTGTTAAATTCATCTATTTTTCATCCCATAATGCGTAAGTTTTTATATTTGTATTTGTATATATACAGATTTCTCCTGCTATTTTTAAACTCTCTTTTACTAGCTCTTCCTCATTCATATCTGCAAATTTATCTAAAGCTCTAGCTGCTGATAAGGCGTAGTTCCCACCACTTCCTATGGCTGCTATCTTACCATCTTCTGGCTCTACCACATCCCCGGTACCACTTAGTAAAAATATATGCTCTCTATTTAAAACAAGCATCATAGCTTCAAGTTTTCGTAAAACTTTATCTTTTCTCCACTCTTTGCTAAATTCTATAACGGCTTTTAAAACATCACCTTTTGCGCCTTCTAAAATCCTCTCAAACATATCAAATAAGTTGAAAGCATCTGCTGTACTCCCTGCAAATCCTGCTAAAACTTTTCCTCCGTATAATTTTCTGATTTTTACAGCATTGCCTTTTAAAACAGTATTTCCAAAACTGACTTGCCCATCACCGCCGATAATAGAGCCGTTTTTTCCCTTATAAGCTAAAATCGTAGTAGCGTGGAACATTACTCGCCTACCACTTCTAGGCTAAATTTGGCTGTGATAGAGTTGCCTAATTTAACCAAGATATCATAAATTCCGGTAGCTTTTATATGGTCGCATTCGATAGCTTTTTTATCTATATCATAACCTTTTTGGGATTTGAGTGCGTTTGCTATCTCATCTTTTGTCACGCTTCCAAACAGTGCTCCGTTTGCTCCAAGTTTTGATTTTATAGTGATTTTAACGTTTTTTAGTTCATCTTTTAGTTTATTTGATTGAGCGATTTCATACTCTTTTAGTTCTGCTTCTTTGCGTTTTGCGGCTTCAAATTGTTTTAAGACAGCGTCGGTAGCTGCTTTGGCAAGTCCTTTACCTATCAAAAAGTTATTTCCGTAGCCGTCTTTTACTTCTTTTATCTCACCGGCTTTTCCTAGTCCTTTTACGTCTTTTATCAATAATACTCTCATTGTTTTTTCTCCCGAATTTTTTGAATTTAAATGGATTGTAACATAAAAAATTTAACACATTAGTAAAATGCGTAATTCAGACATAAAAAATCTAAATTATTTATTTAGTATTTTAAATGTTGGCTTATAATTTGGCAAAAATAAGAAAAAAGGTGATTTTATGGCTTTTGAAAAAGTTTTACAGGCGATAGATGATATAAAAAACGGAAAAATGGTTGTAATGGTTGATGATGAAGATAGAGAAAACGAAGGCGATATAGTTTACGCTGCGTGTTTTAGCGACATAGAAAAAGTAAATTTTATGATAAGTCACGCAAAAGGAGTACTATGTACACCTGTGACTAAAGAGTTGGCGGATAAATTTGAGCTAGTTCCTATGGTAAGCTCAAATACAAGTTGCCATGAAACTGCATTTACAGTCAGTATAGACGCCAAACAAGCAGCCACCGGAGTAAGCGCCTATGAGCGTGATATGACGATAAAAATGCTCGTTGATTATAATACCAAAAGCGAAGATTTTGTACGTCCGGGTCACATCTTTCCTCTTATTGCTAAAAAAGGTGGTGTTTTGGAGCGTACAGGACATACCGAAGGAAGCATAGATCTATGTAAATTAGCTGGACTTGCTCCAGTTTCAGTTATATGTGAAGTCGTAAATGACGATGGGACTATGGCAAGACGTGATGATTTAGAGGTTTTTTGTAAAAAATTTGGTTTAAATATGGTAAGCGTTTCTGATATCATAGAGTACCGTTTGCATCATGAAAAACTTATAAATGTAAGCGAGTTTGCAGATGGAAGTGTGGCTGGTTTTAAGGCTAAAAAATACGAGATCATTGATCATTTAGACAACAAACATGTCGCCTTTGTCTTTGGAGATATCAAAGAAAAAACAAACGTCAAATTTCATAAGATTAGAACAGATATCGAACTTCTTAGCTCTGCAAAATACTGCGAGTTTATCTCTCATCTTGAACTGCTTAGTAAAGAGGGTGGAATTCTGATCTTCTTAGACGGCGAAGATTGCAATTCAAATTTATTTAAAAATTACGGTGTAGGAGCTCAGATCCTAAAGCATTTTGGTGCTAAAGATATAGAAATACTTAGCTCTAGCGAATATAAAGAGTTTGTTGCTATCAAAGGCTTTGGGTTAAATATTTTAGGATATAAAAACTGAAGTTTATAATAGTTTTGCCCTTGTAATTTGGGCAAAACTTGAAAATTATTTTTATTTAGATTTTATAAATACACTTTTTCTAAATTTAGTAGAGATTTTTTTGTTTCAAGTCCATTTCCACCGCTATATCCTCCTAAATTTGTCACTGAGACTACTCTATGACAAGGTACTATGATAGGAATTTTATTTTTTCCATTAGCATTTCCCACGGCGCGGGCTGCTTTTGGTAAACCTAAATTTATAGCTATATCCTTATAAGTTGCAGTTTTACCGTATGGAATTTTAAGTAAGGCTTTATAAACTTTTTGTTCAAATTCCGTTCCACTTAGTTTGATTTTCGTCTTAAATGTCTTAAGCTTTCCTTGAAAATATAAATTTAGTTCATCTACACATAGTTTTAAGTTCTCATTTGTTATGCTTGTATCTATAAACTCATCACAAAAATCCAACCGAATTATTTTTCCGTCATCATCTGTTATTTTTAAGTTTCCGATAGGGGACTTTATGTAAGCCGTTTCCAAAATTTATCCTTTATTTGTGAAGATTATTCACACTTTTCTTTAAGCAATTATAAAATATCAAATTTAAGTTTATTTTTTCTTTTTTAGTTTTGTTAATTATGATAGAATTATAATAAAAATTTTATTAAAGGAAAAATTATGGGCTTTTTTGATGATTATAATAAGGCTAAAGAAGAGCGTTTAAAACTTGGTATCCCGCCACTTCCACTTAGCAAAGAACAAACAGTACAAGTGTGCGAGTTGTTAAAAACCTGTGCAACTAAAGAACTTGTTGATTTACTAGCAAATCGTGTAAATCCTGGAGTTGATGACGCCGCGAAAGTAAAAGCCGAGTTTTTAAATGAGATTATAAATCATAATCTAAAATGTGATTTGATCGATAAATTTACGGCTATAAAAATGCTTGAACCTATGCTTGGCGGATATAGCGTGATCGTACTTGTAGCAAGCCTTCATAATAGCGACGAGAGCATTCAAAAAGCAGCAGCAGATGTACTAAAAAACACTATTTTTGTACATGATTATTTCAACGATGTAGCAAAACTTGCAAAAGATGGTAATAAATATGCTAAATCTGTTCTTGAGAGCTGGGCAAATGCTGAATGGTTCAAAGCCAGAGCAGACATTCCAGAAAAGATCGAAGCAGTTGTTTTTAAAGTAGCAGGAGAGACAAACACCGATGATCTAAGTCCTGCAAGTGAAGCATTCAGTCGCTCAGACATACCTTTACATGCAAACGCAATGCTAGTTAAACGTCAACCAGGAAGCTTAGAAAAAATCGCCGAGCTTAAAAAGAGTGGCTTAGAAGTCATATATGTAGGCGACGTAGTAGGAACTGGAAGTTCAAGAAAAAGCGGTATAAACTCAATCCAATGGCATTTAGGTCATGAGATCGATGGTATACCAAACAAAAAAACAGGCGGTGTTATACTTGGATCGATCATAGCTCCTATTTTCTTTAACACTGCTGAAGATAGCGGTGCTTTACCTATCGTAGTAAATGTAGATGGCCTAGAAATGGGCGATAAGATAGAAATTTATCCATATAAAGGTGAGATAGTAAAAGATGGAAAAGTTATAAAAACTTTTAAACTTGAGCCAAACACATTAAAAGACGAAGTAAAAGCGGGCGGTAGAATTCCACTTATCATCGCTAGAAGTCTTTGTTCTAAAGCTAGAGCGGAGCTTGGCTTGGGAGATGAGGATATATTTATAAAACCGTCTCAACCAACAAGTAAAGATAACTCAGGTTATACTTTGGCTCAAAAAATGGTAGGTCGCGCTTGCGGAGTTGAGGGTGTAAGAGCAGGGATGTATGTAGAGCCTATGACTTTAACAGTCGGTTCTCAAGACACGACTGGACCGATGACAAGAGATGAGATAAAAGAGCTTGCGAGTCTTGGATTTTCTGCTGATTTCGTTTTGCAAAGTTTTTGCCATACTGCAGCTTACCCAAAACCAACAGATGCTTTGATGCACAAAACTTTACCTGATTTTATGATGAGTCGCGGTGGTGTGAGCTTAAAACCTGGTGATGGCGTTATCCACTCATGGCTAAACAGAATGGTCTTACCTGACACCGTAGGAACAGGTGGTGACTCTCATACTCGTTTTCCTATCGGCATAAGTTTCCCTGCTGGTAGTGGTTTGGTTGCGTTTGCGGCTGTTCTTGGCTCAATGCCTCTAAATATGCCTGAGTCTGTTTTGGTAAGATTTAAAGGTAAAATGCAACCAGGTATCACTTTAAGAGACCTTGTAAATGCGATACCTTACTACGCTATCAAAAAAGGTCTTTTAACAGTCGAAAAAAAAGGTAAAATAAACGTATTTGCCGGTAAAATTTTAGAAATAGAAGGTTTACCTGATCTAAAAGTAGAGCAAGCATTTGAGCTAAGCGATGCAAGTGCTGAAAGAAGTGCCGCAGCTTGCGTCGTGGCACTAAATAAAGAGCCTGTCATCGAATACCTAAACTCAAACGTGACTTTGATAGACGCAATGATAGAAGCCGGATACGGTGATGAGCAAACGCTAGCTAGAAGAAGAGATAAGATGAAAAAATGGCTTGAAAATCCTACTCTTTTAGAGGCTGATAAAGATGCAAAATATCATACTGTTATCGAGATAGATATGAATGATATAAAAGAGCCTATCCTTGCTTGCCCAAATGACCCAGATGATGTAGCTACGCTAAGCGAGATTTTAGCTGATCCAAAACGCCCTAAAAATATAGATGAAGTTTTCGTGGGTAGTTGTATGACAAATATCGGTCACTACAGAGCCTTAGCAGAAGTGCTAAAAGGCGAAGGACAAGTTCCAACTCGTCTTTGGATAGCACCACCTACAAAAATGGATGAAAAACAGTTAAGAGTAGAGGGTAAATACTCATTATTTGGCGCGGCAGGAGCTAGAACAGAAGTCCCTGGATGCTCACTATGTATGGGCAACCAAGCTAGAGTAGCCGATAATGCGATAGTATTTTCAACCTCTACTAGAAACTTTGATAACCGTATGGGTATGGGAGCTCAAGTTTATCTGGGTTCTGCCGAGCTTGCGGCGGTTTGTGCGATGCTAGGTAGACTTCCTAGCGTAGAAGAATATATGAAGATAGTTCCTGCAAAACTTGCTGGAAAAGAAGATGAAATTTATAAATATTTAAATTTCAATCTAGTTCCAAACTTCAAACTAGAGTGTTTCTAAAAATATTTAAGTCTTAAATTTAAATCCGCTTTTTGGCGGATTTACTTCTATATTTCATTATTTAAATATACTTTAAAAATATTTGATATACAATCTTGAACAAATTTAAGTACTAATATTCATAAAAGGTGTATTTTGGATAAATTTGAACACTTTAACGTTAATGCTTTATTTACTGATTTTTACGAACTTACAATGGCTCAAGGTTACTATAAAGAAAATATCAATCACAAAGTTGTATTTGATATGTTTTTTAGAAAAAGTCCATTTAATGGTGGTTTTGCTATTTTTGCCGGAGCCCACACTTTACTTGACATCATCAGCGAGTTTAAATTTAAAAGCGAAGATATAGATTTTTTAAGATCTCAGATGATATTTGATGATGATTTTTTAGACTATTTGAGAGATTTTAAATTTGGCGGCGATATCTATATGGCAGATGAGGGTAGTGTTGTCTTCCCTGATGAGCCGTTGCTTAGAATACATGCAAATCTCATAGAAGCTCAGATCATAGAAGGTATAGTCTTAAACACGCTAAATTTCCAAAGCCTTATAGCTACTAAAACAGCTAGAATTTGGCTTGCGGCAAAAGGTGCACCTATAATGGAATTTGGGCTTAGAAGAGCTCAGGGATTTGACGGGGCTATGAGCGCTTCAAGAGCCGCTTATATAGGTGGCTCAGCAGGCACTTCAAATACTTTGGCTAGTAAGATTTATGGTATTCCTACTATGGGAACCATGGCGCATTCTTGGGTTATGTCTTTTTCTAGCGAACTTGAAGCTTTTAGAGCTTATGCAAAGATTTATCCTCAAAACTCTGTTTTTTTGATAGATACTTATGACACTCTAAGATCAGGCATCAAAAACGCTATCATAGTAGGTGGAGAGCTTGTTAAAAAAGGTTATAATTTTGGCGTAAGGCTGGATTCTGGGGATATCTCATATCTAGCAAAGGAAGTACGCAGAGAATTAGACAAAGCTGGATTCTTCGGTGCTAAGATATCTGTATCAAACGAACTCACAGAAGAGATCATCAGTACTCTCGTAGCTAGTAATGTTCCTATTGATAGTTGGGGCGTTGGTACCCATATGGTTACTGGTGGCAGCGAGTCTTCATTTGCTGGAGTATATAAATTATGTGCAAAAAGCGATGAGACAAACTGCATAAAACCTACTATGAAATTTAGTGATAATCCATTTAAAATGACAAATCCAGGCGTAAAAAATGTGTATAGACTATATGATGAAAATGATATGGCTATAGCCGATATTTTGACTTTAGTCTCTGAGATCATAGAGCCAAATATCCAGTATAGATTTTATCATCCAATGATGGATTATAGGCAGTTTTCTTGCAAACCTGCAAAAGTAGAACCATTGTTAAAACAGTGTTTTTCAAATGGTAAGCGTGTCACTCCAAGACTTAGTGATAAGTGTGTACTTATCCAGAGCCGCACGACTATGCAAACAGGGCTTGCTAGTTTAGATGAGTCATATAAAAGACTGTTGAATCCTCATATTTATAAAGTGTCTTTATCTCAAAATCTTAGAAATCTTAAAGCTAAATTTATAGAAGAAAATATCAGATAAATTCTAGTTTTAGTTTGATAAATTGTCAAAATTATTTGAATTATAATAAAAATTGTGTAAATTTTATTGTTTTATTTAACGTTGATTTTAAATTTGCTACACTTTGAGCTTCTTAATCAAGGATAAAAATGCAATATAAAATGAAAATACACTAGCTAAATCAAGACGGAATAAATCAAATTTTATGTATTGGCGATGCGTGAAGTTTTCTAAATTCCTAAATCAAAATATTTTAAAAACTTTGCAAAAGATAGTTATTTTGATATAAACTTATGTTTTATTTGTTAAAAAATATAATATAATGCAACGAATTTATCGCAGTTAAATTTATTTTAGACTAGCGCAGAAAGTATAAAGCAATGAAAAAAATAAAAGTATCAAAATATTTAGTCGCCTTTTTGCTTATTATGGCGATATTTTTTACTGCGATCATTTCTTACATTATTCACAAAAATAATCATAAAGAACTAAATTTATTGATGAAAAATCAAATATCGCAAATGCAAAATAGTATAGATAAGGCTTTGCTTGGCGCGTATGCTTTAGAAGCGCTTGTGCTAGGTGCAAATGGCTTTGATCATCTTTATGAATATGCCGATAAAGCCCTGTACTTTTCAAAAGTAAAAGGTAGAGACTGCTACACTTTTTATTCGGATATATCAAAATCAGATATTTAATGTAAACTGTTAATATCAGGAAGCTTTTTTACTTTAAAAATTTTTATAAATAGTAATACAAACATCTAATTATCTATAAAATAATTAGATATAATTATCCATCTTAAACTATATCTAATAAAATAAAAGCTACAATAATCTAAATAATAAATAGATAAGGAGCCGATATGTTTAAAACAGGAAGCCCTGTAAAAGGCGATGATTTTATAGATAGAAAAAAGCATTTACCGATATTTAAAGCTTATTTGGAAAATAATCAACATATTATGATTAAAGCTCCTAGGAGATTTGGTAAAACTTCTTTGATAAAACAAGTTTTTGAGCATGAAAAAGCTTTTAATTATATTTATATAGATTTAAGAAGAGCGATGGGCTTAGCTTCATTATCTAATCAAATTTTAGAAAAAACTTATGGATTTGCCGGTATCGACGGCTTTTTTGAGCAATTTAAAAAGTCTATCACTGAGCTTCTAAAAACAATACAAAAAGTAAAAATAGACGATATAGGCGAGATCACTTTAAAGCATTTAGAAAATGGCGTTAAAGATGAAAGAGAGTATTTTTTACACTCTTTAGAAGTGGTGGAAAAAATATCTGAAAAAAAGAATTTAAATATTAAATTTGTATTTGACGAGTTTCAAGATATTTTGCGTATAAGCGATGATTTTATATTGGAGCAAATTCGCTCAGTAGTCCAGCATCATCAAAACGTTACTTATATTTTTTTAGGAAGCATAGAAAGTGTAATGACAAAGATATTTTCTTCTAAAATTTCACCTTTTTTTCATTTTGCCAAGATTATGGAGCTAGATGGGCTAGATATAGAAGAGTTGTTTGACTATGCTAAAGAAGTGTTTGATAAAAAAGATATTAGTTTGGATCATTCACTATCAGATATGCTGAAATTTCTAAACGGACATCCGGATTATTCTATCCAAGTATTGCAAACTTTGTACTATAAAACTACTGTTGAAAGTATTAAATTTATAGATTATAGTTTGTGCGTTGAAGTTTTAACTTCTGTCATAATCGCAAATAAGCCTTATCTAGAAGAGCTTATCTCTAAAACTAAACAAAAGAAATCTCATTATGAAGTTTTGCACGCGATAGCAAACGCTTATAGTCCAAATTTAAATCCTAAAAGCTTATATAGCATTCATAGCTCTTTAGAAGATATGGGACTTATAAGAAAGATAGGGCGCGGAGAGTATAAGATAAACGATATATTTTTAGAAATTTTGTTAAAACAAAAAGACGATGAGTTGATACTTGAAAATAAAATAATAATTGACGATTTTTTAGGAGCTTAAACTTATCATATTTTTATCCAAATTTAGTTACACTTTACGTATTAAATTTACGGAAAAAAAGATATGCAAAGATACATTACAAAACAAATTTCAGTAGGAAATGTAAAGATAGGCGGTGACGCTCCTATCAGCGTTCAGTCGATGACGTTTTCAAAAACAAGAGACGTAAAAGCGACTTTAGAGCAGATAAATCGGCTGTATTTTGCTGGGTGCGATATAGTTCGTTGCGCAGTGTTCAACAAAGAAGATATAAAGGGGCTTGAGCAGGTAAAAAAAGAGAGCCCAATCCCTATCGTAGCAGATATCCATTTTAACTATACTTATGCTTTGGAAGTGGCTAAATTTGTAGATGCTATCAGGATAAATCCTGGCAATATCGGCGGGAAACAACGCATAAAAGCTGTTGTTGAAGCCTGCAAAGAAAACCAAATTCCTATTCGTATAGGAGTAAATTCAGGTAGCCTTGAAGAGCAGTTCGAAAAAGCTTATGGTAGAAGCGTTAAAGGTATGATAGAAAGTGCGCTATATAATATAAAACTTCTTGAAGAGTTTGAATTCACTGACATAGCTATCAGCCTAAAGTCAAGTGACGTTGCTAAAACTATGGAGGCTTATAGGACTTTAAGGCCGCTTGTAGAGTATCCGTTTCATCTTGGAGTGACTGAAGCAGGAACTGCTTTTCACGCTACTATAAAGTCTGCGATAGCACTTGGAGGTTTGTTGCTTGAGGGTATCGGCGATACGATGAGAGTGAGCATAACAGGAGAACTTGAAGAAGAGATAAAAGTAGCTCGTGCCATACTTCAAGATAGTGGTCGCCAAAGATCTGGGCTAAATATCATCTCATGTCCTACTTGTGGTAGATTGCAAAGTGATCTTATGAAAGCCGTGAAAATAGTAGAAGAAAAAACCGCTCATATAAGTGAGCCTTTAAACGTAAGTGTAATGGGATGTGTGGTAAATGCGATAGGAGAAGCAAAAGGTGCAGACGTAGCGATCGCTTTTGGTAAAGGAAATGGGCTTATTATGCGGCATGGCGAAGTTGTGGCAAAACTAAAAGAAGATGAGCTAGTGGATAGATTTTTAAGCGAGATAGATGATGAGATCAAGCAAAGGACCGGCAAATAATGATCAATGAAGTAGGGCAAAATTTATATGATTTAGATATGGAAAGATCGATCTTAAGCGCGATCTTATTTAGTGAAGACAATATCGGCGAGATATATGATCTCATTTCTCCAAGCGACTTTTATCTAAAAGGACACGCCGATGTTTATAGTGCGATGGTGGAGTGTTTAAATCACGATGAGCCAATCGATCTTGCATTTATAAAAAAACGTCTTGCAAATAACTTTGATGACAAGGTTTTTACTGAAATCATTACTACAAATTCGATTTTAGATATCAAAAAATACGCCCTAGAACTAAAAGAAAAGTCTATAAAGCGCTCATTAGTAAAAATGGCTCATAAGATACCAAATAAGGTAAATGAAGATAAAGCAAGTCGCGATATAGTTGATGAAATAAGTGGCGAAATTTACTCTCTTGTAGATAATTCAAATGGTGGGGTTATCAAAGAGAGTAAAGAGATAATAGAGGGCGTCATAAAAGAGATAGAAAAGCAAAAAACACTTATAGATAAAGACGTAGTCGGTGTAGATACCGGATTTAAAAGATTAAATGAGATGACAAAAGGCTTTAAAGACGGCGATCTTGTCATCATCGCGGCTCGTCCTGGTATGGGAAAGACGGCTTTTGTGTTAAATTTAGTTCAAAAAGTTTTAAATCAAGATCTAGGTGTAGTATTTTTTTCACTAGAGATGCCAGCCACTCAGCTTATGCTAAGACTGCTTAGCGCTAAGACTTCGATCCCACTTCAAAACTTAATGACAGCAGATATGGATAATGATGAGCTCTCAAGGCTTAGCGATGCTTGCGATGAGATATCTAGAAAAAAACTTTTTGTATATGACAGTGGAAATGCTACTATCCACCAAGTAAGAACACAAATGAGAAAGCTAAAGGCGTCCCATCCAGAGATCAAGCTTTGCGTGATCGATTATATCGGTTTGATGACAAACTCTTCTGCTTACAGCGACAGGCATCTACAAATAGCTGAAATTTCGCGTGGGTTAAAACTTTTAGCTAGGGAGCTAAGTTTGCCAGTTATCGCTTTGTCTCAGCTGAATCGTAGCTTGGAAGCTAGAGCCAACAAGCGTCCGATGCTTAGTGATCTAAGGGAATCTGGGGCCATAGAACAAGACGCAGATACGATACTTTTTGTATATCGAAACGAAGTTTATCTTGAACAAGAAGAGAAAGAAAGAGAGCAAAAAGCAAAGCTTGAGGGTAAAATGTATGAGAAAAAATTTGTTCCAAACAAGATAGAAGAAAATGCCGAGATAATAGTCGGTAAAAATCGTAACGGACCTACTGGAACTGCTGAGATGATATTTCAAAAAGAATTTACTCGCTTTGTGGATAAAAGCTATTCATCTCCAGTCGAAAGCAGTGAGTTTAACGGCTAAATTTAAATATAAATTTGATTATTTTTTAAATTTAAACAGCCAAAACATAGATATGGCTATAAAAAATATCATAGCTATAAATACCATAACGGTGCCGTTTGCTCCACTTAAAAACATATCTCCGGTATTCATTCCAAAAAATCCGGTTATCAAATTTAATGGCAAGAAAAAAGCAGATATCATAGTAAGTATATATAAGTTTTTGCTATGTTTTTGATCTTTTATAGAGTTGTAATAACTAAATATAATAGACAGCCTTGATGATGTATCGTCTATGATCTTGTCTATTCTTTTTAGCGATTGCGTATCATTTTTAAACTCTTTTTTATAACCGTTAAACTCATCTACGAAGTCATTTAACGCTACCATAAAATACTCGTGAAGTATGGCTAGAAGTGAAAAATTTCTTTTTAGTTTAAAATAAACGCTCAAAAAACCACTATCAAATTTGTTTTTGTATATAACATTTTCTATGTTTATGACTTCTTCTTCGTATTTATCTAGTGTAGTTTTAAAATACCCTAAAGCATCATCAACTGCTTTTTTAAATTTAGCAAAATCGGTTTTTATAAATTTATCTTGCACCTTTTCAAATATCTCATCTCCTAAAAATACAAATCCAGCATTTTGACTATGAAAATCTGTGCTTATGATGAGTAGTTTGTAGTTTTCAGTGCTAAAATATCCACTTCTACTAGATACTTTTTCTAGCTTTTTTCTATGTTCGTCATTTATCATAACACGCCTCTTTTTGCGTAAAATTCTTTTTTAAATTCTTTGAACTTACCTTGTATTATCGCTTCTCTCATCTGTTTTACTAAATTTAGATAATAATGCAGGTTATGAAGACTTGCAAGTCTAAAAAACGTAAGCTCTCTAGCTTTATAAAGATGATTCAAGTATCCGCGACTAAAGTTGCGACAAGTATAGCAGTCGCACTGCGGATCGATCTTATTATCATCTTTGATAAACGCCGCAGCTTTTATATTGACTTTGCCAAAACTCGTAAAAAGCGTACCGTTACGTGCGTTTCTTGTAGGCATAACGCAATCAAACATATCCACGCCACGCTCTACATTTTCTACTAAATCCTCAGGAGTTCCCACGCCCATTAAGTAGCGTGGGCGATCTTTGTCTATGAAAGGCATAACTGCTTCAACCGTGTCATACATCTCTTCGTTACTCTCTCCAACGCTTAGTCCTCCTATAGCAAGTCCGTCAAACTCCATCTCGCAAAGCGCCTCAGCGCAGAATTTTCGTGCATTATAGTCAGTTCCGCCTTGAATGATTCCAAAGATATTTTGACTCTCGCCAACGCCTTTTTGCTTATTTGATTTGTGATATTCACTGGCTATTTTCGCCCAGTTTATCGTCCTTTTTATGCTTAGTTCAACTCGCTCAAAGCTAGCTGGAAGCGCTACAAGATCATCAAGTATCATCATAATATCGCTTCCTAAATCATATTGCGTATCAAGTACGCTTTTAGGTGTAAAATAGTGCGTACTTCCATCTATATGGCTTTTAAATTTGATCCCATTTTCATCTGGTTTTGAGATCTTTGATAGTGAAAATGCTTGAAATCCACCACTATCGGTTAAAAAACTTCTATCAAATTTACTAAAACCATGTAACCCGCCAAACTCCCTTACGACCTTGCTTGTCGGGCGTAAATATAAATGATAAGTATTTGCTAGTATTATTTTTGTGTCTAGAATTTCTTTTAGATCTATGGCGTCTAGGCTTTTTACAGCTCCAAGTGTTCCAACAGGCATAAAAATGGGAGTTTGGATCGTCGAGTGCGCTGTTTTTAGGGTACAAGCTCTGGCGTTACCGTCTGTTTTATCTATTTTAAAATTCATTTATGATACAATTCCTTTTTTAATTTTTGGAGATTTTATGAAAAATATCTTGATAATTGCGGACGGTATTTTAGCAAATCATTTCTTAGAAAGGCTTTTTAACAGTAGAAATAATAGCCTTCACAATTATACGATAATAACTTATAATGATGAAACTCTTCCGCAAAATAGGGCAAATTTTGAAAATTTTAATTTTTTAAATTTTGATCCGACGAGTTTTTCTAAGCTTAGACTTCATATAAAATCGGAATTTGAAAAAATAATGATAATTATGGAGAGGGAGCTTGACGCAAGAAGTGTATATGAAAATTTAAAAAAGATAAATCAAAAAGTAGAGATCGACATAATGGATTTTTGGGGTTTAGAAGATAAGCTAAATAATGATTATCTTTTAAGGCTTATAGATGTAAGAAAGATCTTAAGCTCGAGATTTATGGACTTTTTACCAGATGTTCCTGTTATCGCCGACAATATCGGGCTAGGCATCGGTGAGATTATGGAAGTAAAAGTACCAAATGGAAGCAGCTACGCTTATCGCCACATAGGAAATATAAGAAAGAAAAAATGGAAAATAGCTATGATATATCGTCATCAAAACTACATCATAGCTACGCCAGATACGATCATTTTACCAAACGATGTTTTGCTCATAGTTGGAGAGCCAAGAGTTTTGGAGAGTGTTTTTAGAGCCGTAAAAAAAGAGCCGGGGCAGTTTCCAAGTCCGTTTGGAAATAACATTTATCTATCTTTGGATATGAAAAATATGAGTGAAAGTGCGATATTTGCTCTGATAAACGACTCTTTGTTGCTTCATTCTAAACTTAATAATAAAAAACTTTTCATAAACGTTATAAATCCGACTTTATCGCCTGTATTTGATGAGATCAAAAAATTACCATCTAAAAATATATTTGTTAATATAGACTATTTTACTTCGAATTACAATATCGCAAAAAGGGTTATGAGTGAGCTTGATATCGGCTTAGTGATCACAGATACCAAATTTTTTAAGAAAAATAAAAAAATGTTTTGGTCACTTAAAACTCCAGTTTTAAAGATAGGGAAAAGCGGATTTCCTTGTGTGAAAAGAGGTGTCGTAGTAGGAAATGAAGAGGACGCCGAGTATCAATCTAGCGTTATTATGGACTGCTGTACGCAGTTAAATTTCGACATAGATTTTTATCATTTTGATGCTAAATTTGATAAAAAAACAGACAATTTAATGGAGCATTTTGATAGTCTTTCAAAGATTTTTAATAAAAAAGTAAATATCATAAGAGACAATCAAAATCCTATCTTAAAGCTGAGAAAACGAAGTGATATGCTACAGTTTATATCTTTTAGTATAAGGGTTTTAGATGGTGGATTTTTTAGTATTTTTTCAAAAGATACCGATAGATTGCACTATATACTTGATAAAAACTATCAGCTTTTTATACCTCAAAGCGATAAAATATAGGAAAGTAAATAAGGAGAAAAAAAAAGGGGGGGGGGAATGAGAATTGCGCTATTTATTACGTTTTTTTGTTTTTGTTTAGCAAACGGTGTTGATTTTACAGATAGAATTTATAAATTAAGCAACCAAATAAGAGGCGATGAGAAAAACTGTTTTACAAATGCGGGTTTTTATAGTACGAAAACAAAAGAGATCATAACTCTTGGGCTAAGCGATCCTAAAGAGTATGCAAAAATGCTTCCGCAAAAAGACGAATACGAAAGATTGGTTGATGAGAGTAAAGAGTATTTTCGTTTTTGGGCTGTAAAAAGCATAAGCAACTTTATACTTTTTAATGAGTTTAATAAAGAATTTATCAGTGTAGTTCCAAAGCTTAATAAATACTATCAAGGTGAGTTTGCTCTTGATGAGCCAAGCGCTATCTTTTTTGCTACTCATATCGCAAATGAATTTTTATTTTTGAGCGTGGGCGATTATTACAAGGCTTATAAACTTACAAAGCTTGAAAATATGATGCTAAATGAGAAGTTAGATATTAATGAATTTATAAATGAACTATACTTGCAAAAGCCAAATAAGCACGAACTAACAAACCTTTTGTATATAGCACTTTTGAAAAATCAAGATAAGGTTTTGTTTTCGACTTTGATAAATATGGGCGCTATGATAAATAGCGGAGATGAGTCTGCTATATTTTTTGCGTTAAAAAATAGAAAGAATGTGGAATTTTTACTGAAAAATGGAGCCGATGTGAATTACGAAAATTCATTTGGTAAAACTCCGTTATTTTATGCTATCGATTTTAAAGATAATGATCTGATAAAGTTTTTAGTCAAAAATGGCGCAAATGTCAATAAAAAATACATAAGCAATACCCAAAAAGACGCTATCGCTTCAGGGATAAAAAACATACCGTTTTTTCAAAATTTATGTGCATTAGAGCATACTTCAAGAACCGTTTTTATGCACGCGGCTTTTCATTCTACTCCTGAAATTTTAAATTTTTTGATAAAAAATGGAGCAGATATACAAGCTAAAGACGATCTTGGATATAACGCGCTTGATTATGCTTTGATAGCTAAAAATAGTGCAAACATAGAGTTTTTAAGTGCTACTGGTTTAAAATCAAATTTAGGAGAAATAAAGTGAAAAATACAGCTTTTATAACAGGAGCAAGCTCTGGATTTGGAGAGGCTCTTGCTAGAAGACTTAGCAAAGAGGGCTTTAAGCTCATACTTTTAGCAAGGCGTAAAGATAGACTTGAAAGTCTTGCCACCAAGCTTGGAAATACGCACATAATATGCGCCGATATCAGAGATAAAAACGCTGTTTTTAAAGCAATTGATGAGCTTCCAAAAGAGTTTAAAGATATAGAAATTCTTATAAATAACGCAGGTCTTGCTCTAGGACAAGAAACAGTAATGGATGCAAAAATAGAAGATTTTGAAACTATGATAGATACAAATATCAAAGGACTCATCTATGCTACAAAAGCGACTTTGCCACTAATGAAAAATGGCGGATATATATTTAATCTCGGCTCAGTTGCTGGGAGTTGGCCATATCCTGGCGGAAATGTTTATGGTGCTACGAAAGCCTTCGTGGAGCAGTTTAGTCTAAATCTTAGAAATGACTTAAAAGGTAAAGATATTAGAGTAACGACGATAAAGCCTGGTATCGCTAAAACTGAGTTTAGCTTAGTGAGATTTAAAGGTGATGAGCAAAAAAGCGACAATGTTTATAACTCTACTAAATATCTAGAAGCTAATGATATCGCGCAAATAGTCATAGACTGCATAAATTTACCTAAACACGTAAATATAAATACTCTTGAAGTTATGCCTACTACTCAGAGCTGGGCAGGTTTTTTCTTTGAAAAAGAGTAAAATTTGAAGCTTGATTGTGTATATCTTAAGGACTGCGGAAGCTGTATTTTTGAAACTAGCTATGATGAACAGATCAGATTTAAGCAAGGTTTTGTAAGAGAGTTGTTTGATGAATTTTATAGTGGTGAATTTGAGTTTTTCAGCTCGCCTGTGTCTAAATTTAGAAGTAGGGCGGAGTTTGGAATTTATCACGATAATGATGGCATTAGCTACTCTATGAGAGGAGTAGCTAATAAATTCGTAAAGATAAATGCGTGTGAGATAGTAAGCGCTCAGATATCAAATTTAATGCCTGTCTTGCTAAAAAAAATAAGCTCTGTTTTGGCTTTAAAACAAAAGCTTTTTGGAGTGGAGTTTATCTCTACAAAAAATGAAATTTTGGCTATTTTGCTTTACCATAAAGACATTTGTACTATAAAAAAAGAGCTTGAAGATCTTCATTTTGAACTCGGTGTAAATTTAATAGCTAGAAGTAGGGGTAAAAAGCTTGTTTTTGGCAGCCCTTATCTAAATGAGACTTTGTCTATAAAAGGCAAGGATTATAGCTATACTTTTGGCGACGCAGCTTTTATCCAGCCTAATACGATTATGAATGAAAAGATGATCTCTTGGGCATTAGACTGTTCTTCAAACACCAAAGATTTATTGGAACTTTACTGTGGACATGGAAATTTCACTATCCCGATGAGTTTTAAATTTAAAAAAGTATTAGCTACTGAGATAAGTAAAAACTCTATTTTAAGCGCTCAAAAAAACTGTGAATCAAACAGTGCAAAAAATATCAAATTCCTAAGAATGAGTGCAGAAGAGCTTATGGAAGCATTTGCTAAGAAAAGAGAGTTTGTACGTCTTAAAGATGTTTGTTTAGACGAGTTTGATTTTAGTCATATTTTAGTAGATCCGCCACGTGCAGGCTGTGATGAAAGTGTACTAGCATTTATGAAAAAATATGAAAATATCATTTATATATCTTGCAATCCTCTAACTTTAAAAGAAAATTTAAAGACTCTTTGTAGAACTCATAGAATATCTAAATTTGCTATCTTTGATCAGTTTGTGCATACAAAACATATAGAATGTGGAGTTTTACTAAGAAAAATTTAAGAAGCTAAAATTTGCAACTAAGAGAAATTTACCGCAAAAAAGCGGTAAATCATACTAATCCATAGAGCAAGTTTTGGTTTTTACCATTTCGCTAAATATTCCAAATAGTCTCATACTCGCTTCTTCAGCTTTGTTAAATTGCTCTAGCACAAGCTCACTTCTGGCTTTTTTGCCTGATAATTCTATAGCCTTGTTTATGGCTGCGTGGACTTGTTTATGCGGCTCGATAAGCTGAGCGTATTGCGCGGTTGAGCCAAATACCTCTTTTCCAGCGCCTTCATACCATTTTCCAAGACGACAACTAAGGTGGTCGCTCATGGCTTCATAGTTTTTAGTAAGAACGTGTCCGTATCCAAAGATCTTAAATATAACGTGATCTAGTTTTGCAAGTGACGCGAATATCTCGTTGTATATCACGATAGAACTGCACTCGATGTATTTTGAGTTTTTGACGAGATCTTCAAATTTAGCTATAAATTCTTCTATATGTTCATTCGATTTTATAGAGATATTTTCTACTTCTTCACTTTGAGTAAACATATCACTAGCATTTTGTTTAAGTAAATTTATGTTCATTTCTACTTCTGCGGTTGCTTTTTGAGTACGCTCTGCTAGTTTTCTTACTTCATCGGCAACGACGGCAAATCCGCGTCCGTGTTCGCCTGCACGCGCCGCTTCTATAGCTGCGTTTAACGCTAAAAGATTTGTTTGATCGGAAATATCTTTTATTAAATTTATTACATTTGTGATCTCATCTACGCTTTTGTGAAGATTTTCAGCTGTTGCACGTGATTTATTTGATGAGTTTGTTATTTCGTTTAAAGAAGATATCAGATCATTACTTGAGCTAGATAAAAGCTTGATACTGCTTATAGTGTCTTCTGTTTTATCTATTGTATCGTGAGATAGTTTTAAATTTCTTTCTATGCCTTCTTGTATATTTTTGATACCGTCTTTTGCGCCGCCTACCATAGTACTCGCAAGTGCAGATATGGCTTCGCAATCAATATCTTGAAGAGCTTTTGCTTTAAGCTTCTCATTTTCTAAGATTAATGCCTCGTTTTCTCTGTTCTTTTGCTCGAGTTCACTTTTAAGAGCTTCTACTTCGCTCTTATATTTTTTGAGTTCATTGCTATTTGATCCACCAAACATAAGTCCCCCCTCCCCATATTTTGAATTTTTGTACCTAGATGAATAGTTAATTATTGATTAATATTTAATTAATACACTGTAGTACGGTAATATTTTATGTAAATTCAAATTAATTATTGCTTAATAATCTCGATAAAATGGTAAATATTAGCATATTTTTTTACTTTAAAACAATAATTTTATATTATTTTAAAGAAATATATTTGTTTAATTTTGATATAATTTTTCATAAAACTTGAACTTTTGGAAGTTATAATGAATGATGATAAATTTAAAAGAGTGCGCTATCTAAGAGCTTTGGAGAAATACAGCAAGCTTGTTATTAGAAATTTAAAGCGAGAAGATTTTGATATGGATAAATTTACCACTCTTGTTAAGAAAAATCTTGAAATTTTATTAAAGGTAGAACCGGCATTTTTAGATCAACCTTATACTAAATCACTTTGTGACTTTGCAAATCTAACTTCAAGATCTACAGACAAAGAGGAGCTTTTAAGGGCTGCAAATAACCTAGAAAAGCTAAAAAATTCAAAAACTTATAAAAAAGAAAAACATAAAAAAGGTGGCTTAGATGAGTATTAAATGTGTTATTTTCGATATGGACGGTACTCTTATAGATAGTAAAAAAGCTATCTGCAAGACGATAAATCATATGAGAGCTTGTATGCAGATGCCTGAATTAGATGATGATTTCATAATGTCTATTATAAATGATCCTCAAAAAAACTCTATCAAAGAATTCTATGGTTTTGATGAGATAACTACCGATATGAGGTTAAAATTTGAAAAAGAATTTAATAAAAACTATGAGCTTTACGCTGTAGTTTATAAAGAAGCTATGGAGCTTTTAGAAGCTTTAAAAGAAAAAGATTATCTGCTTGGAGTAGCTACAAACGCGCCACACGCAACTATAGAAAATATCCTTAAAAATTGTGGCATTTTGGGGTATTTTGAGACTATAGTAGGAGCAAGTAAAGGCATTGCACCAAAACCAGATCCTGCTATGTTAAACATCATAAGAGATAAATTTGGCGTAGAATGTGCATTTATCGGAGACAGCGCGAAAGATTACTTGGCTGCGAAAAATGCCGATATGCGCTATATCCACGTTATATGGGGTAGAGATGAGATCATAAGCGAGATACAAAACTGTAAAACTGCAAAAGACGTCATAGAAGCTTTGCATTAAAATTCGGTAATGAGTCCAAAAAAAATAACTTAATTTTTTATAAAAATAAAAAATAAATAGGCTAATGGATATAAAAATTAACAAAATGTTTGATAGAATTATAAAAATTTAATAAAAAAGGAAAAAAATGGCTGATATAATCTACACTTACACAGACGAGGCGCCAGCACTCGCGACTTACTCTTTGTTCCCTATCATAAAAGAGTTTTTGTCACGCGGCGGCATTGATATAGAAACTATGGATATTTCTTTAGCAGCAAGAATACTTGCAAACTTTCCAGAATACCTAAAAGAAGAGCAAAAAGTACCTAATTTCTTAGAAATTTTAGGTGAAATGACAAAAGAAAAAACTGCAAATATAATCAAGCTCCCAAATATTTCAGCGTCACTTCCACAACTAAATGCTGCTATAGCAGAGCTTCAAAGCAAAGGTTACGCGGTTCCAAATTATGTTGAAAATCCTAGTAATGACAAAGAAGCAAGCATAAAAGCTAGATATGCAAAAGTGCTTGGAAGTGCTGTAAATCCAGTACTTAGAGAAGGCAACTCAGATAGAAGATGTGCTGCGGCTGTTAAAGCGTATGCAAAAGAATTCCCACATAAAAACGGAGCTTGGAGCAAAGATATAAAAACACGCGTATCATATATGAATGGTGGTGATTTTTACTCAAATGAAAAATCAGTCATAGTTAGCGGAGATACCAAATTTAAGATAGAATTTGAAGATGCTCATGGCAAAAAAGAGCTATTAAAAGACGGCATAAAAGCCGGACGTGGGGACATTATTAGCGCTACATTTCTAAGTGCTAATAAACTTGATAAATTTATAGAAGAAAGTATAAAAGACGCTAAAGACAGTGGTTTGCTTTATTCAGTACATCTAAAAGCTACTATGATGAAAGTCAGCGATCCTGTGATTTTTGGACATTTTGTAAAGGTATTTTTTAAAGAGATATTTGAAGAGTTTGCAAGTGAGCTTAAAGAGGCTGGAGTAAACCAAAACAACGGGCTAAAAGATCTATTTGCAAAAATAGAAAATCTACCTTGCAAAGCAAAAATTCTAGCTAAATTTGATGAAATTTACGCCACTAGAGCAGATCTTGCTATGGTAGATAGCGACAAAGGTATCACAAACTTGCACGTTCCAAGCGACGTTATAATCGACGCTTCGATGCCTGCAATGATAAGAAATAGCGGTAAAATGTGGGATAAGAAAGGTGATGCTAGAGATACTTTGGCCGTTATCCCAGATAAGACTTACGCTACCATATATGAAGCAACTATCGAAGATCTAAAAGCAAATGGAGCTTTAAATCCAGCAACCATAGGAAGCGTTTCAAACGTTGGGCTTATGGCAAAAAAAGCTGAAGAGTACGGAAGCCACGATAAAACTTTTATAGCAAAAAGCAATGGTAAATTTATAGTAAGTAGCGATAATGGCGATAATATGGAGTTTAAAGTAGAAGAGGGAGATATATTTCGCGCTATAGAGGCTAAAGATGAAGCGATCAAAGACTGGATAAAACTAGCAATAAATAGAGCTAAAGCTACGAAGTCTCCTGCTATATTTTGGTTAGATGAAAATCGTGCCCATGATGCAAATATGATACAAATCGTAACAGATGAACTAAAAAAATATGATCTTTCAAATTTAGATATAAGTATAGCTGAGCCGACAAAAGCTATAAAACGAAGTATATCTATCATAAGAAGCGGAAAAGATGCTATAAGTGTGACAGGAAATGTGCTAAGAGATTATTTAACTGATCTTTTCCCTATACTTGAGCTAGGAACTAGTGCAAAAATGCTATCTATCGTACCTTTGCTAAATGGAGGTGGACTTTTTGAGACTGGAGCTGGCGGAAGCGCACCAAAAATCGCATGGCAACTTATAGAAGAAAATCACCTTAGATGGGATAGCTTGGGTGAATTTTTAGCTCTTGGGGCAAGCTTAGAACATCTTGCAAATATAAGTGGTAAAAAAGAGGCAAAAATCTTAGCAGATACTCTTGATAAAGCAATCCAAAGTTATTTAAAAAATGACAATTCTCCACGTAAAAATATAGGTGAAAATGATAACCGCGGAAGTCATTTTTATCTTACTCTTTATTGGGCAAATGAACTAGCAAATAGTGAGCTAAAAGATAAATTTAGTGCTATGGCAAAAGAGCTTAGCGAAAATAAAGAAAGTATCGTAAATGAGCTAAATAAAGCTCAAGGCAAAAGAGTCGAAATAGGCGGATACTATAAATTTGATGATAAACTAGTGTCAAATATAATGAGACCTAGCAAACTTTTCAATGAAATTTTAGGAAAATGATTTGAAAATCGCAATTATAGGCGCTGGAAATGTTGGGGCTTGCACAGCAAGTTTGCTTATTTCCAGACAAGTGTGTAAAAAAGTAGCACTTATAGATATAAATAAAAATCTTGCGACTGTTAAAGCTATCGATCTAGCTCAAATGGTCGCTGCTTTAGATCTTGATATAGATGTAGTCGGCGGTGATGACTACTCTTTGATCAAAGATTATGATATAGTTGTCATAACAGCAGGTTTTGCTAGAAGAGAAGATCAAAAAAGAGAAGATCTAATAGCCACAAACGCCAAAATAGTAGCTTCTAGCGCGATTAACATTGCTAAATGGGCGCCAAATTCTATTATAGTAGTAGTGACAAATCCACTTGATATAATGGTATATGTAGCCTTAAAAGCTAGCAAATTTAGTCCTTTAAAAGTCATAGGTATGGCAGGAGAACTAGATAGTGCAAGGCTTAAGTATGAGATATCTTCAAAACTAGGAACGTCGTCCGCAAAATGCTTTGCAAAGTGCGTGGGAACACACAATAACGATATGATATGCTTAGAATCGTCTATGAAATTTGAAGATAAAAGCATAAAAGATATCTTTGATCCAGATGAGATAGAAGAAATAAAACAAAGAACCAAAAACGGTGGTGCAAATATAGTAAAATTAATGGGAACTTCAGCATTTTACGCACCTAGTGCAGGTGTTCTAAAGATGTGCGAAAGCATAAAAAACGGCGATGAAAAGCCTCTTAGTTGCTCTGTATTTAGTAAATTTGGCGAAGATGAAGTATCTATTGGACGCTTAGTAAAACTTGACAATAACGGTATCAAAGAGATCTTGGAGTTAAATTTAACACAAAAAGAGATGAAAAACTTTAAAGATAGTATCGAAAAAGTTATTAAAATTATAAGCTATATAAATATATAACCGTTGAATATTAATAATTTATAAAATAGATAATCTAGTTCTTAACTAATGCTTTTTTATCAACTTTTTTAAGTTAAATTTACATAAGCACAAAGCTTGGTGGAATCTATAGAATATCCATAGTTTTTAGACTAAATTTCCTTAAAGGATTTTGGGAGATTTTAGCCTTGATATTTTTAGATGGTTATAAAGTCCTTGGTAATGAGATCAAAGAATTAATAGGAGAATGATATGAAAGAACAACCAGTAGGTATGGCTGTTTGGGTAGATGAGGACAGATGCAAAGCTTGCGATATCTGTGTTAGCTACTGCCCAGCAGGAGTTTTGGGCATGAAAGAAGATATTCATGCTGTTCAAGGTATGATGATAGAAGTAAGTCATCCTGAATCCTGTATAGGATGTAGGGATTGTGAGCTTCATTGTCCTGATTTTGCTATCTATGTTGCCGACAAAGGCTTTAAATTTGCGAAAATTACCCCAGAAGCAAAAGAGAGAGCTGCTGCTGTAAAAGCAAATCATTTTAGGAAACTTAAATAAGTATAGCAAATGAGAAGTATAATAACAACAGGAAATGCACTTGTATCACGTGCAGCTGTGGATTGTGGTTGCAATTTTTTTGGCGGTTACCCTATAACACCATCAAGTGAAGTAGCACACGAATTAAGCGTTTTATTGCCTAAAAACGGTGGTAAATTTATACAAATGGAAGATGAGATAGCTGGTGTTTCAGTTGCTCTTGGCGCTAGTATGAGCGGTGCTAAGGCTATGACCGCTAGCTCAGGACCTGGTATTTCACTAAAATCAGAGCAGATAGGTCTTGGATTTATAGCTGAAATTCCTTTGGTTATAGTAAATGTTATGCGTGGCGGTCCATCTACTGGTCTTCCTACTCGCGTTGCTCAAGGAGATATTCTTCAAGCAAAAACTCCTAGCCACGGTGATTATTGCTCTATTGCAGTAGCCCCTGGTAGTTTGGATGAAATTTATACTGAAACAGTAAGAGCATTTAACCTTGCAAATCGTTTTAGTACTCCGGTTTTTTTGCTTCTTGATGAGACTATCGGGCACATGCAAGGAAAAGCCGTAGTTCCGGAGGTTGCAGATCTAAAGATAGAGCCACGTCGTGAGTTTAAAGGAGATCCAAAAGATTATAAGCCTTATGAAGCAAAAGAAGACGAACCAGCTACTTTAAATCCGTTTTTTAAAGGTTATCGTTATCACATAACAGGTCTTCATCACGGTGAAACAGGCTTCCCGACTGAAGATGGAAAACTAGTAGACTACAACATAAAAAGACTATTTAATAAAATAAAAGGTCATATAGATGAAATATCAAACTATGAAGAGTATAAATTAGACGACGCTGAAATTTGTATAATCTGCTACGGTAGCGTAAGCTTAGCGGCAAAAGAAGCAGTTGATAAACTAAGAAACGAAGGCATAAAAGTAGGTATTTTTAGACCTATTACTTTATGGCCAAGCCCAGAAGCCAAACTAAAAGAGATCGGCTCTAAATTTAAAAAGATTTTGGTGACAGAGCTAAATTTGGGTCAATATTTAGAAGAAATACAAAGATGTACTTTAAGAAATGATTTTAAAACATTACTTAAAGCAAACGGTCGTCCGCTTAGTCCAAGCGAAATCATAAATAAAGTTAAGGAGTTTTAAGATGGCTTTTAACTATGATAATTATCTAAGAACAAGTAAAATGCCTACACTTTGGTGTTGGGGTTGTGGTGATGGTGTCATCTTAAAAAGTGTTATAAGAGCTATAGACGCTATGGGTTGGAATATGGATGATGTGTGTGTAGTAAGTGGTATAGGCTGCTCAGGTAGATTTTCAAGTTATGTAAACTGCAACACAGTTCACACAACTCACGGTCGTGCGATAGCCTATGCAACAGGTATCAAACTAGCAAATCCAGAAAAACACGTAATCGTCGTAACTGGAGATGGTGATGGTCTTGCGATCGGTGGAAATCATACAATACACGGATGTAGAAGAAATATAGATATAAACCATATCTTAATAAACAACTTTATCTATGGTCTTACAAACTCTCAAACAAGCCCTACGACTCCACAAGGCTTTTGGACAGTTACGGCTCAATGGGGAAATATAGATCCAAATTTTGACGCCGCAAAGCTCGCAACTGCTGCTGGAGCTACATTCGTTGGGCGTGAAACTGTGATAAATCCTACTAGAATAGAAAAACTTCTAGTAGAAGGATTTAAACACGAAGGATATAGCTTTTTTGATATTTTCTCAAACTGCCATATAAATTTAGGTAGAAAAAATAAAATGGGTGAAGCTACACAGATGATAGACTGGATCGATCAAAGAACGATTTCAAAAGTTAAATTTGACGCTCTTAGCGATGAAGAAAAACATGGGAAATTCCCAACTGGTGTGCTTCATAAAGACGAGAGTCATATAGAGTATTGCAAAGCTTATCAAAAAGTTATTGAGGCTGCTCAAAACAAAACAAAAATCAACTTTGAGGAGATAAAATGAGTTCAGCAGAGTTAAGATTTGTCGGAGTAGGCGGACAAGGCGTTATCTTGGCTGGAGAGATTCTCTCAGCTGCCAAGATAGAAGCAGGTGGATACGGCGTAAAGGCTTCAACTTATACTTCACAAGTACGTGGCGGTCCAACAAAAGTTGATATCATATTAAGTGATGAAGAGATAAGATATCCTTATGCAAATGAGGGTGAGATAGAGTTTATGTTAGCTACAGCGCAAAAAAGCTATGATACTTTTAAAGAAGGCGTAAAAGACGGTGGTATCATCGTAGTAGAGCCGAATTTGGTAAAACCTAGCGAAGAAGACAAAAAACGCTGGAAAATATATGAGATTCCTATCATTTCTATAGCTAAAGATGAAGTTGGAAATGTCATCACTCAAAGCGTAGTAGCTCTTGGTGTAGCTATCAAATTTACAGGCGTAATGGACGCTGAGATAGTTCGTGCCAAAATGCTTAGTTCAGTTCCTGATAAAGTAAAAGAGGCTAATAATAAAGCCTATGATCTTGGGCTTGCATACGCTTCTAAATACTTATAAAATTACTCAAAGCCCTATATATGGGCTTTGTACTTCTATGATATTTTTCCGTAATATTTTAATATTGTTTAAGCACAATTTTTGTCTTATTTAGATATAATTCCACGAAATTTTATTTTTAAGGATGAAATATGTCAAAAATAGGCGTTATTTACGGTTCAAATGGTGGCGATACAAAAGAAGTTGCAGAGTATATAGCCAGTAAATTTGATAGCGAAGTTATCGATGTAAAAGATTTAAGCGTTGATTTTTTCGATAAATTCGATAAATTTATATTTGCAGCTTCTACTCACGGACACGGTGAGCTTCAAAAAGATTTCAAAGCTAAATTAAATGTAGTTGCTGAAGCAAGTTTTATAAATAAAACAGTTGCACTTGTAGGAGTAGGTGGTCAAGTAAAACATCCAAGTACATTCATAGACGGTTTAGTAGAGTTTTTACCACTGATTCGTGGAGCAAAACTTGTGGGTGCTAGTGATGTAGATGGATATAAATTTACACACTCATTAGCATTTATAAATGGTAAATTTGTAGGTGCTGCGATAGATTTCAAAAATGATCCAGAATGGAAAACAAGAGCTGACAAATGGGTCGCTTCTGTAAAAGGTGAGTTTTAAACTCGCTAAGGCTTAGCTATTTGCTAAGCTAAATTCTACAATCAAAACAATATGATTTTAAAACTTCATATGATTTAACTCAGAATATCAAATTTAGCCTAATTCTTGTTAGTTATTTATCTATTTTTTACTGCTATGATCTATATAATTTTCTAAATAAATGTAGTTTTATATATGTTTCGAGTTTAGGCTAAATTTGCAAAACGCAAGTAGTCAAAGCCACTGCGTTTTACTTATCTGAACTTACGCCCCTATAATGCCGCCATCATCTTTAGTTATCATTACGACTGCTGATTTTGGAGTATGAGAGCCGCCCTCTGGCCAGTGTGAGCCTTTTAACTCTTCACCTGGGTGCTGGACACTGATAAACATAGTCTTATAATCATCGCTAAATGCGATCCCAGTAAGCTCACAAGCCCTTGGACCAGTGGCAAATCTCTTGACCTCCCCACTATAAGGATCAGCGCAAAGTAGCTGGTTATTTCCCATATCTTCGTAATCCCCAGTATTTGAGTAATCCCCATCAGTAGCTATCCACAAACGACCGTCTTTATCAAAAGCAAGACCATCTGGAGAGTTAAACATATTATTTAAATTTATGTTATTACTACCTTTATAAAGTCCGTTTTTGATCTTTGGGTTTCCAGCCAAAATAAATGTTTCCCACGTAAAGTCGCCATTTGCATGATCGCCGTTTTTTGGTGCCCATTTTAGAATTTGACCATATTTGTTTTTTGCTCTAGGATTTGGAGCATCTACTTCTTGTCTTATTTTATTGTTTGTAAAAGTGGCATATAAAAACTCAGAGTTTGGATCCTTGCTTATCCACTCACACCTATCCATGGGAGTAGCTCCTACGAAAGTGCCTGCTTGCCTAGCTCTTATCAAGATATCTGCTTGTGAGATGAAGCCATTTTCTTTAGTAAGTCCGTTTTTGCCAAATGTTAGCTCTATCCATTTTAATTTACCTTTAAACTCTCCAAACTCACCTTCAAATTTAGCTACATAAAGCGTACCAAACTCAAGAATATCTAAATTTGCTTTTAAATTTGTTCTATTAAATTTATTTTTTGCGACAAATTTATAAACGAATTCGTTGTTTTCGTCATCGCCGCTGTAAGCTACTACGTTATCAAATTTATCTACTACTATTTCACAATTTTCGTGTTTAAAACGTCCTAACGCAGTGCGTTTTTTTGGCATACTTTTTGGATCAAACGGATCTATCTCCACTATCCAACCAAAACGATTTGCTTCATTTGGAGTGGCTTTTATGTCAAATCTATCATCAAAAAGGTGCCACCCATATACATCACCTTTTGCTTTTATACCATATCTTTCAAAACTTTTGCTAGGCGTAAATTTACTATCTTTTGATCCAAAAAAATCATCGAAATTCTCTTCACAAGTCAGATAAGTACCCCAAGGAGTTTTTCCGCATCCACAATTATTTAACGTGCCAAAAACAAGCTCTCCTTTTGGATCTGTGGCAGTTTTAAGAGCGTCATCGCCTTTTGCTTCTCCTGTTATCAAAATAGGTGTATTCATATTTATAAGGCGGTTATATTTGCCATCTATCTCGTATTTATAAAAGTTTGAGCCGTCTCTTTTGATGTTTAGTATGGTTACGCCAAGGCTATTTTGTTGATATTTTATATCATTTGCACTCATATTTTTACCATTGTGATTAAACATAAGTTCTGGATTGACGTATTCATTATTTGTAACTAAAAGTCCTTCTTTTGAGCCATTTATTGCAAAGTATTTTTGCCCATCGGCATTATCGCCAAATACAAAATTCGCATTTTTTACATAGTCATCGTCTATGTTTTTACTCTCATCAAACTTTCTTGCGTGACTAAAGATCGGATCGCTCCATTTTACAAGAACCTTTGCGCTGTAGCCTTTAGCTACCTTAAAATCATCATCTGTACTAATGGCGATCTGTTCAAATCCTATTAAACTTTTAGTATTTGCACCAAGTAAAGAACTGGTAAAAAATCCACTCATTAGCCCTAAGCTACCTAGTTTTAACACACTTCGTCTTTGCATTTTGTCTCCTTTAAGTTTTGTAAGAGAAATTTAACAAACCAAAGAAACAAAATGGATACATTTTTATAAAATGTCATACTTATATTGAAGAATAGGATATATATAAAGAAAGAATGGACGATTTTTATAAAACTTTATGCCCTAAGCGCTGCAAAATAGGGCATAAATAATGAGTTTAGAGGGTTATCTATTTCCAGTTTTTTCACTCTTCCTATGAGTTTGGTTGGTAGTTGTATGAAGCGACAAAATCTTTGTCCAAAATAGCGAACTTACCGCTAACTTAGTATCTCTTTTATTTATAAATTTCATTTATACAAAATCGTTCCAAGACGAATCATATTTGAGCCACATTTTATAGCTAGTTCGTAGTCACTGCTCATTCCCATAGAGCAGATCTTTGCTCCATATTTTTGCAAATTCTCATAAATTTTATATGTGCTCTCAAAGCTTTTTTGTATCTCTTTTATGTCATCACTATGAGCACCGATGCTCATCACTCCTACTAAATTTAGATTTTTGCAACTCTGTTTGATACGTAAAAATTCATCTATAGCTACATTTGGATCTACGCCTTGTTTACTCTCTTCGTGAGCCGAGTTTATCTGAAGCAAGCAATCCAAAGTATAATCAAGCCTTTTATCCACAGCTAGAGCCATAGAAAAACTCTCGCAGCTTTGCCATAAAGTAGGGTGTAGAGCTAGAAGATGATTGATTTTATTTGCTTGTAAACGACCTATAAAATGCCAGTTTAAATTTAGATTATGCAATACATCTTTTTTACGCTTTAGCTCTTGAACTCTGTTTTCCCCAAAGTCCATTTGACCTTGAGAGTATAGCTCCAAAACCTCGTTTTCGGTAACGTTTTTTGAAACAGCGATAAGTTTTGTACTTCCTATTTTGTTTAAAATTTCATCTAATCTCATTCATAAACTCCTGCAAGTCTTAATATATCATTTAATATAGTAAACGCCATCAACGCGAATAAAAACGCCATAGAACCGTAGCTTAACGCCGTAAAAACCTTTTCATTTACCGGTCTTTTAAACACCATCTCATAAAGGTTAAAAACTATATGTCCGCCATCAAGTACTGGAAGCGGAAGCAGATTTAAAACGCCTAAATTTACAGATATCAACGCCACTATCAAAAATAACACCGAAATGCTTATAGTTGAAGCTTTTGTCGTGATATCAGCCATAGCGACTATGCCGCCCATCTCTTTGATAGGAACTACGCCAGTTATCAGCTTTTCAAGCCCTTTATAAATGAGCTTTGAGCTTTCTAAAGTTTCATTAAATGCGTAAGAAATACTGCTTAAACCAGAGTTATACACTTTTGTTATCTCGCCGCTTGGGCTTATGCCTATGAGTGGAGTTTGAATTTTTTCTCTAAACATACTCATACTTTCGCCGATTTTAGGCGTTAAATTTATAGATAAACGCTCACCATTTCTATCGATGACTATATTTATCGGTTCAAGTTTAACTTGCTTTTTGATGTCATCCCATTGCTTTATAGATACGCCATTTATGCTTATTATCTTATCATCTTTTAAAATTCCTGCGCTCTTAGCAGCAGAGTCTTGCTGGATAGCTCCTACGACAGGAGCTAACTTATCTACGCCGATAAATCCTAATGCGATATATAAGAAAAATGCTAACAAAAGATTAAAAAACGGACCTGCAAAAAGTATGGCTATACGTTTTATAGGGCTTAAAACATTGTAGCTATCGCTATCATAATTTTTTAGCTTTGGGTCTAAATCGTCCTGTCCTTTAAGCTGTACATAGCCACCAAGCGGAATAGCGCTTAAACAATAATCAGTACCCCCGACTCTTTTTGTGTAGATTTTCTCACCAAATCCAATGCTAAAAGTATTGACTTTAACGCCAAAAAATCTAGCAACTAAAAAATGACCGAGTTCGTGGAAAAATATAAGAAAAGATATGGCTAAAATAGTCACTCCAAAATGCACACCCCAATACCAAAAACTAGCTATCAATAGGGCCAAGACTAAAAATATACTCTTCAAATTCATCCTTTTTTATTTTTAGTATAACATAAAATTGTAAAGAAGCTTTCAAGAGATATATTGTTTTATCTGAATTTATGCAATTAAATTGTAAAATTACGGCTTGAAAGGTAAAAAATGTATGTAGCACCAAGTATATTATCGGCAGATTTTGGAAGGCTAGATGACGAAGTAAAGGCTATCTGCGAGGCAGGAGCAGACTTAGTTCATGTAGATGTGATGGATGGGCATTTTGTGCCGAATTTAACCATAGGACCACTTGTAGTAAATGCAGTCGCAAAATCGTCCACAAAGCCTTTGGATATTCATTTAATGGTAGAAAACGTACCGTTTTTCGTAGATCTATTTTTGCCGCTTAAACCTAAATTTATAAGCTTCCATATAGAAGAAGAAAAACATCCTTTAAGACTCTGTGATCACATAAGAAAAAATGGCGTAAATCCTGCTATAGTGTTAAATCCACACACCCCTGTTTCTAGCTTAGAATACATAATAAACGATGTGGATATGGTGCTTTTAATGAGTGTAAATCCCGGCTTTGGCGGACAAAAGTTTATCCCATCAGTCTTAGATAAAGCAAAACAACTAAGAGAACTCATAGAATCCAAAAACGCAGCTTGTCTTATAGAAGTCGATGGAGGCGTAAATGGACTAAACGTTAGCGAACTTGATGAAGCGGGCGTAGATATAGTAGTAGCTGGAAATTTCGTATTTAGCTCAAGTGATTACGCAGAAGCTATCAAAGCGTTAAAATTATAAAAAGTTATAAATTTGGAACAAAAGCTAGAAAACTTTATAAATTTACTCGGCAAAAGTAGCTTAAATCATTATGATTTTTTACAAAAAGCCAACGATATAGATAGTATCAAAGAGCTCATTAATATAAAAAACTTTGATGATTGGCATATTTTGGGATTAGATCTTATAAGAACTGAAACCAAAAAAGTTACCCTAAAAACTAGATATACAGACTTTAAGGATCAAGTTTTTTGTGTAGTTGATATAGAAACAAATGGTGGTATCAAAGCAGGTCAGATCATCGAAATAGGGGCGCTAAAACTACTTGATGGTAAAGAAATAGACCGTTTTGAGAGCTTTATTTATGCTCCTGATATTCCAGAAAATATCAGTGAGCTTACAGGGATTTATCCTACAGATCTTATAGGCGCGCCCAGTCTTGCGAGCGTACTTGAAAAGTTCAAGCTGTTTTTAGGAGATAGTGTATTTGTAGCACATAATGTTAAATTTGACTATGATTTTATAAGCGTTAGCCTAGAAAAACAGGGCTTTGGTATGCTTTTAAATAGACGAATTTGCACTATAGATCTAGCTCGCAGAACCATACCTTCGCAAAAATACGGACTTGGTACTTTAAAAGAACTTTTAGGCATAAACAATGCTCATCATAGGGCTTTAAATGACGCTATAGCTGCGTCTGAGATCTTTAAAGAGTGTATAAAAAGAGTGCCTTGGAGTGTTCAAAGTGTTGAGGATCTTATAGTTTTTAGTAAAACTGCAAAAAGCCTAAAACTACCAAATATGATAATAAATCAGTAAATTTAGTTGAAATTTACCGGATCTATATCCACATTTGCAAAGTACTGCCTAGCTATCTCACCGGCTTTTAAGAGCGGTATATGCGAGCAAGAGCGTAGCATTATCTCGCGTCTGTACTTAGATGATATCTGCTCGATGAGAGCTTTTCCGTGTCCTATTATTTCCAAATTTTCTATGTTTTTTATTGAATTTAGTATATTTTCTTCAATGTGTACTGCGTTTACTTCATTTTTGTCTTGTATTATTATCCTAAGCAAACGACTAAATGGCGGATAGAGCGGATTTCTGTACTCTAACTCGTCTTGTATAAATTTATCGTAATTCTCTATATACTCACTAAAAAATTCACTTTGCAAGCTTTGCAAAACGACTCTAGCATGACCAGCTCTACCAGCTCTACCAGCTACTTGCATAGCTAGAGCCAGAGTTTTTTCTCTAGCCCTAAAATCGCAGTATTCTAAATGCTCATCAAGTCCCATTATAACGGCTAATTCTACGTTATGATAGTCGTGTCCTTTGCTTAGCATTTGTGTACCGACTAATATATCTATTTTTCCATCGTTAAATTTTTTAAGCAGGTTTATTAATTTTGAATGCGTAGTTATCTCGTCTTTGTCAAATTTGGCGATAGTAGCGCTAGGAAATATCTTTTCTAACTCACTTACTAACTCGCTAGTACCCATTTTTTTTGCTTCGAGCATTTCATTCCCGCAGTTTGGGCAAGTTTTTGGTAAAGGCAATGCAAAGCCACAGTAGTGACATTTCAAAGCATTTGCTTTTTTATGCATACTCATAGAAACACTGCAATATGGACATTTTATAGTAGAAAAACACTCTTTGCATACTATAAATTTAAAGTTTGCACGAGTAGGCAAAAACACGACTGCTTGCTTTTTTAGCTCCAAAGTACGCCTTAACTCATTTATGATAGTATTAGAAATACAAGTTTGATTGGCGTCGTAAATAAACTCCTTTTTCGATGAGAAAAATGTGCCTTTGAGACGAAAATATGGAAATTTATATACGCTCGTGATACTTGGAGTAGCGCTTCCTAAAATGACTTTTATGCCGTTTTCTTTTCCTAGATAAACACTAAGATCTCTAGCATTATAGTATGGTTTTGAGCCGTTTTTATAGCTATCGTCATGCTCTTCATCTACGATGATAAGACCTAAATTCCAAAATGGTAAAAACAGAGCCGACCTTGCTCCTGCGATGAGTTTTATCTCGCCATTAAAAAATCGCTCGAGTAAAATTTGCTTGTTTTTAGGCGAAATTTTAGAGTGCCAAACTCCAACCGATCCTCCAAAGTAATCCTCTAAACGTTTTTGCATTTGAGGTGTGAGCGAGATCTCAGGCATCAAAAGTAAAGCTTGTTTTCCACTATTTAAAACCTCTTTAATGCTTGTTATATAGACTTCACTTTTTCCACTTCCGGTGTCTCCAAAAAGCAATGATATATCGTTTGCATTGATGAAATTCAAAGCATCTTTTTGAGCATTGCTTAAATTTGGAGCTTTTATGAAAGATATATCTTTGTTTTTATACTCGCTAATAGGCTCAAACAGAGCCAAGCTCACGCCTATCTCGCAGAGATAATAATGCGATATGAACTTTGCTAAGCTTATTTGCATATCTGTGAGTTTTGTTTTTAAAATTTGAATTACATCTAGAGTTTTAAACTCAGGTTTACAAACGTTTTGCAAAACAAAACCGTTTTGGATACGATTTTTAACTCGGACTTTGACTTCGGTAAAAGGAGCGATGAACTCATCACTTTGATATGTCAGCGGCTTTAAATCCAAACCGCTTATAGCGATTTCATAATAGTTCATTTGAGTTATTTGTCTAAAAATTTACACAAATCATCGTTAATGTCGCATTCAAATTTTCCATTATTTTTGTCATAAGTAAAAGTAACACTTTTACTTGGCGTAGAAAAAGTGTATTTGTCGCCACTTTTGCTCCAGCCGTATTTTTGATCTGTTTTTGCTTTTATGGGACTATCTAATACTGCTGAAAACAGACCTTCTTTACCTTCTTCTTCTAAATTCGGATATTCTTGGCTTCCGCTGAGTTTTTTTTCATTTGCATAAAGCTGAATTTTAGTTCTGATAGTCGCGACTTGCGTTTTAGCTTTTACTATCTCTGCATCATCGCTGTTTCCAACTAGTTTTGGTACTGCAAGACTAGCTAAAACTCCTAGTATCACTATAACAAAAACTAACTCTATAAGTGTAAAAGCTTTTTTCATATTTTTACCTTTTTTTGATTTATAAATTTAAGATTTATTATAAGATATCTCGCCTATTTTAGAACATTTTTCAACTGTATCAGTACATAAAAAAGTACCATAAAGAGTATTTTTATTGCCTTTATCGTCTTTATCATTATAGCTAAAAGAACAAACTTGCGGATTAGAGCTACCTTTTTCTGTAGATTTTGAGCAGCAATCAAAACGTATACGTTCGCTTTTATCTGTTGTTCCAGGAAGTGTTAGAAAATACCTACCGGCAAAAGTGAGAGTAGCTCCACTCGTAGAATTGTTTCTTCTGCTCCAACCTATTAATTTTGTCAAATCTTCTTTTACATTAAATTTAGCCTTGGTGGCAATTATTGGTTGCGATAAGATATTGTTAAATAATTCATCGCTTTCATCTTTATCTTTTTCTAAATATAACGGATATATGTCGCTTTCTCCGGCTAAAATTTGTTTATTTACGTACGAGGTTATGCCTGCTCGTATCTGGGCTATTTTGGCTTTTGCTTTTTTTATTTCTACTTCATTTTTATTTGTAGCGAATTTAGGTATAGCTATACTTGCAAGTACACCTAACATCGCGATAACAAAAACAAGCTCAAGAAGCGTAAATGCTTTTTTCAAAGTTGCTTTTCCTTATTCAAATTTACCACCAAATAGCTCTTTGCAACCGCTTTCACATGTAAATTTACCGTTTGAGCTGTTATATTTAAAAGTAGCATTTTTGCCGCTTAAATTTATAGTGTAAGTATCGTTTGTAGTTTTGCTCCACTCTTTAAGAGCAGCGCCGGACAAAACTTTTGAAAAAAGCTGAGTGTCACCATCTTCTAAACTACTTGGATATGAGTCTTTTTCGTTCAGTTTATTACTGTCATTGTAGTTTTTTATGCCGGTTCTTATAGCCGATATCTGCTCTATGCTTTTAGCAATTAGAGCATCATCTTTACCAGTAATGAGCTTTGGGACTGCAAGACTAGCTAAAACTCCTAGTATGATTATCACGAAGACTAACTCTATCATAGTAAATGCTTTTTTCAAAATTTGACCTTATTTTAATGTTTTGTCTAAACTACCTAAAATTTGATCCATTTGAGAGCCTTGAGTGTAGCTTTCGTGGCATTTTTGGATAAATGCCGTTAGTAGATCTTTTACGCCAAATTGATATTTGTTTTGCAAAAGCTTTTCTATATCTTTAGAAAAAGCATCTGCAAAATCATCTTCTAGGCGGATAGTATAGTCTTTAGAGGCGATTGTTAGGACGATTTGTTTCATCTGCCAAGAACTGCTTCTACTTGTTTAAGAAGATCATCACTAGCTAAATTTTGTGTTTTTAGCTCTTCTTCAAGACGCATGATTTGGTTTGTTTTAGCTTCGTTTTGAGCTTTTACGCTAACTAGCTCGTTTCTTAAGGCTTCAGCTGTTTCGCAAGCTTCTTCGTACTTTAGCATCAACTCTGTTACTTTTGAAGCTAGGGTATTTAAAACTTTTTCATTTTCAAACATAATCATTCCTTTATTTTTTAAAAATATAATCTAATTTTAGCATACTTTTGTTCATAATTATCTGAAAATAGATATGTTTTTATAAAACTATAAGCCACATATAATGCAAATTTTTTATATTAGATTAATGTGTTTGTAATTATAATTTCGTTTGTAATATATTCTTAATAGATATATTATATATTTTTTATTTATATTTTTATAAATAACCAACAAATCCAAAAGGAGAAAAACGTGTTTGGCAGAAAACCAGAAGTCATAATCCCTAAAGAAGAAAAGCCCAATCCTGAAATAGACGAAGCTAAATTTGAAGCTTTAAGGCTGGAAAACGAGACTTTGAAAGCTCAAAACGAACTTTTGAAAGCTCAAATGGACATAGTTCATTTAATGATCAAAGGTGAAAAATCAAATTTTTCTTCTATACAAAAGAATTTAGAAAGACTCTCAAGAGTAAAATCGATAGCTCAAAAATCAGATCAATGCTTAGACGTGACAAAAGAATTAAGCGAGCTTACTAACGATCTTATAAAATCGATAGTATCTATAGCAGAAGCGACAAATAGATCAAAAGATGTAGCTTCAAATTTAAATAGAAGTGTAGAAGAGATAACAAACATTATAAATTTGATAAAAGATATATCAGATCAGACAAACTTACTTGCTCTAAATGCAGCTATCGAAGCGGCGCGTGCAGGAGAGGCTGGAAGAGGATTTGCCGTAGTGGCAGATGAAGTAAGAAAGCTTGCCGAAAAAACACAAAAGGCGACTGGGGAAGTTGAAGCAAATATCAATATCCTAAAACAAAATGCCGTAGAAATGATAGAAGTAAATAATAACGTAGATGCGAGTGCGAGCTTGGCAAATGAAAGTATAAGTGGCTTTAAGCTAAACGTAGATCAAGTTTATGATATATCAGATATGATAGGATTTGAGTCTATGTGCGCTTACTACGAGATATTTATATCACTAGCAAAATGCGACCACGTAGTTTTCAAAATAAACGGCTATAACAACGCTATAACGTATCCAAATAGCCTTGGAGATCATAAAAACTGTCGCCTTGGAAAATGGTATTTGGCGGATGCAAAAGAGGTTCTTGGAGACGCGACAAACTACGCACTCATAGATGAACCTCACGCAAATGTCCACAAATACGTAAATGGCGGACTAGATATAATAAACGAAGAGGGCAACCTAAGATCTGCTATAGATATGTTTAACTATGCAGAAGAAAACTCTAATCGTCTATTTGAGATACTAGACAACTTAGTTAATGAGATCATAGAAAAGAAAAGCAAAAACTACAAAAGCGCACATTTGGATTAGCAAATTTAGATTATGTTAGTAAGTTTTAAATTTACTAACATAACTTACCGTTTATTTCTACAATTTAAATTTAAATAATAACTTAGCTATAATTTCACAAAAAATAAAAAAGAGAATATATGGATAAATTTGAGATATCTAGTAAATTTAAGCCAAGCGATGATCAAGAAAAAGCCGTAACAAACATAGTTGATAGCATAAAATCTGGAAATAAATTTAACGTCCTCTTAGGAGTAACTGGAAGTGGCAAGACTTTTACGATGGCAAACGTGATAAAACGCCTAAATATGCCAACTCTCATTATGACACATAACAAAAGCTTAGCAGCACAACTTTATAGCGAATTTAAGGGCTTTTTTCCTAAAAATCACGTTGAGTATTTTATAAGCTACTATGATTATTACCAACCTGAAGCCTATATACCGCGTCAAGATCTTTTTATAGAAAAAGATAGCTCTATAAATGATGAGCTTGAGCGTTTAAGACTTAGTGCGACTGCAAATTTGCTCGAGTTTGATGATGTGATAGTAGTGGCTTCTGTATCTGCAAACTACGGTTTAGGAAATCCTGCTGAGTATAAAGGTATGGTTTTGTTACTAAACATAGGTATGAGCTTAAATCAAAAAGAGCTACTTTTAAAGCTTGTTGATATGGGATATAAAAGAAATGATTCGTACTTTGATCGTGGGGATTTTCGAGTAAATGGCGACGTGGTAGATATCTATCCGGCGTATTTTAATGACGAGGCTATAAGGCTTGAGTTTTTTGGAGACGAGCTTGACGCGATGTATCACTTTGATGTGTTAGAAAACAGACGTACAAAAGACGTTAGTAAATTTATACTATATGCGACAAGTCAGTTTGTAGTCGGAGAAAATAGACTAAAACAGGCGATAAAAGATATCGAACTTGAGCTTGAAGATAGACTTGCATTTTATGAAAAAGAAAATAGATTAGTCGAGTATCAAAGACTTAAGCAAAGAGTGGAGTTTGACCTCGAGATGCTCTCAAGCACCGGAAGCACAAAAGGCGTGGAAAACTACGCACGTTACCTAACTGGGCAAAAGCCTGGAGAGACGCCATACTCTTTGTTTGATTACTTTGAAGTCAGTGGCAAGGACTACCTTGTTATAGTAGATGAAAGTCACGTGAGCTTGCCGCAATTTCGCGGAATGTACGCAGGCGATAGAAGCAGAAAAGAAGTTTTGGTTGAGTATGGTTTTAGACTTCCATCAGCGCTTGATAATAGACCTTTGAAATTTGATGAGTTTATAGCAAAAAAGGCAAACTATCTGTTTGTTTCAGCCACCCCAAACGAGTATGAGATGGATCTCGCAAAAGGTCATATTTATGAGCAAATACTTAGGCCTACTGGACTTCTTGATCCACGTATAGAAGTCATAAGCAGCGATAATCAAGTAGAAGTTTTGTTTGATAGAGCTAAAGTTGTCATAGCAAGAAATGAGCGAGTACTAGTAACTACTCTAACTAAAAAGATGAGTGAAGAGCTAACTCGATATTACCTTGAGCTTGGTATCAAGGTTAAATATATGCACTCAGACATCGACGCAGTAGAAAGAAATGAGCTTATAAGAGGTCTTAGAAAAGGTGAGTTTGATATGCTTATCGGTATAAATTTGCTTCGTGAGGGGCTAGATCTACCAGAAGTCTCTTTAGTAGCAGTTTTAGACGCCGATAAAGAGGGTTTTTTAAGAAGTCGCACGAGCCTTATACAAACTATGGGAAGAGCAGCTAGAAACGTGAATGGAACGGTTATATTATTTGCAAATAAAATAACAAATTCGATGAAAGAAGCGATTGAAATAACCGAGGCTAGGCGAAAATATCAAGATGAATACAACAAAAAGCATGGCATAACTCCACGCTCAGCTAGTAGAAATTTAGAAGATAGCCTAAAAGAAGAAGATCTACCAAATTTATATAATAAAGCCAAAAAACTAGAAAAAATGCCAGTAAGCGAGCGAGCAAAGATCGTAAAAGAGCTAAGAAAACAGATGCTTGAAGCGGCCAAGAATTTGGAATTTGAAAAAGCTGCGGCCTTGAGAGATGAGATAGCAAAACTCAGAGAACTTTAAGGCTTATTTTAAAAGACATTACAAATTCAAACGACTATTTGGCTGTTTTATCAGCCTTTAAATTTACTTTTTATACAATGTCACATTTAAATTTGGAACTAATAATGATAAATCAAAATACGCTAGGCAAGCAAATTTCGCAAGATACGGATCAAAACGAAAGTCTTTTGCCAAGTATAAAACACAATAGAAAAAGCAAGATCATCAAACTTTATGTGAGCATAGCTCTTGCGATGATAGTTTGGTTTTTACCTAGGTCGATTTTTCCTTTTGAAGTAACGATAGTAGAACAAAGAGTTGCGGCGATATTTGTTTTAGCGGCTTGTCTTTGGATCACAGAAGCTATTGCCATCTGGACAACTTCTGTTATGGTTATAGTTCTTATGCATTTAAGCGTTTCTACTAGTAGTTTTAAATTTTTTATGCCCCCAAAAGACGCTTCTAGCCAAATTTTAAATCAATACGGTACTTTTATTTATTACAAAGACATTATGGCGACGTTTGCTGATCCTATCATTATGCTTTTTATGGGCGGTTTTATCCTTGCGATCGCAGCTTCAAAATACAAGCTTGACGTAGGGCTTGCAAAAGCACTTTTAAAACCGTTTGGAACCAACTCACAAATGGTTCTTTTAGGTTTTATCATTATGACAGCATTTTTTTCTATGTTTATGAGCAACACTGCAACTGCAGCGATGATGCTTGCGATACTCTCGCCTGTTTTGATCTCGCTTCCATCTGATGGTAAAGGTAAGATAAGCCTAGCTCTTGCTATCCCTATAGCCGCAAACGTCGGCGGTATCGGTACTCCTATCGGAACACCGCCAAATGCGATAGCTATCAAATACATAACAGAAAAATTAGGTACCGATGTAAGCTTTTTAGGCTGGATGATGGTTATGGTGCCAATTATGCTTATAATCTTACTATTTTCATGGTGGATTTTAAAAACGTTATTTCCTTTTAAACAAAAAGAGATAAAAATTCAGATACAAAGTGGATTTGAAAAGTCTTCAAAAGCTTATATCGTTTATGGGACTTTTGCACTAACCATACTTCTTTGGATAACAGATAAAATAACAGGCGTAAATGCAAACGTCGTAGCACTCATACCATTTGGTATCTTTGCAGTTACTGGAGTTATCACAAAGCAAGACTTAAAGCTCATAGACTGGGACGTGCTTTGGCTAGTAGCAGGCGGATTTGCTCTTGGAGTAGGGCTGAATGAAACTGGACTTGCCCAAAATTTAGTACAGCACATACCGTTTGACTCATGGCCTGCGATGCTGATGATGATAGGAGCAGGGCTTTTATGCTGTCTTATGTCTACTTTTATGTCAAATACTGCAACGGCGGCACTTTTGATACCTATATTAGCAGCAGCAGGAACTAGTATGAAAGATAGCCTTGACGCATTAGGTGGAATTCCTGCTTTGCTTATCGGTTTGGCTCTTTCAGCTTCTTTAGCTATGGCGCTTCCTATAAGCACTCCGCCAAATGCTTTAGCTTACGCAAAAGGCTTTATCAGACAAAAAGATATGGCAACAGTAGGTATAATAATCGGTGTTTTTGGTATGATAGTAGGCTACTTCATCTTGATAATGCTCGGTAAATTTGGATTATTATCGTTTTAGTATGATGCTGATATTTATATTAAATAACATTTTGTATAATTACTTAAATTTAAAAAGGTGTGATTTATGATGACTTACCGTTATACTTGTCAAAATAAATTGTATCTAAAACTAAATTTATACATACAAGCCATCAATGGAGTTTATTAGCGTTTTATTTTTTAAATAGCAACAAAATTTAAAAAATATGAGTTAATATGGACTTTAAACCTACAAAATTATTTATAAAATACGCTTTTCCAAATATGATAAGTACTGCTTTCATATCATTTTATTTTACGGTAGATACTATATTTGTCGGGCAGATGATAGGCACAAAAGCACTTGGTGCTATGGGGCTTACTATGCCTTTTATAATGATAAGCTTTGCACTCATAGATATGATAGCAGTAGGCTCATCCGTACAAATAGCGCTGCGCCTTGGAAGCGGTAGATTTAAGCAAGCTTGTGGGATATTTAGCTTTAGTTTGATGTCAGTTTTTATCTTTTCGTGTTTTGTGTTTTTATTTGGTATTTTCTTTATAGAACCGATTACTAATTACTTGATATACGATAAAGAATTAGCAGTTCTTGCTTCGCAATACACCAAAGTTTTTGCACTGTTTTGCCCTGTCATAATGCTATGCTTTATGCTAGATAATTACCTTAGAATTTGCAAAAAGCCTATGTATAGTATGTGTGTAAATATCTTTGTAGCATTTGTAAATGTTGTACTTGATTATATTTTTATAGTAGTTTTAGGTTGGGGACTTTTTAGTGCTGCTTTGGCTACTTGTATTGGACTTAGTTTAGGAACTTTGCTCGGATTTGCACCGTTTGTATTTGGAAACTTAGAGCTAAAACTAAGCAAAGCGTTTATAAATTTAAAAATTATAAAAAACATAATATACAACGGAAGCTCCGAGTTCTTGACAAATATCTCAACATCACTCTTTGTCATCGTAGCAAACGCTTTACTGCTAGATATCGCAGGAGTACAGGGCGTGGCGATACTTGAGGTAATTTTTGCTATAAATAGCCTTATGGCATCATTGATATTTAGTATGTGCGACGGCATTAGCCCACTTGTTACTTACTACTATGGCGCGAAAAATTTAAAATTCGTAATGGCTCTGTTTTGGCGTACATTTATAGGATCTATGATGATTGGGGTGATCATTATGAGCATAGTATTTTTTGGCGGAGATCTTATGATATCGTTTTTCAGTAGAGATAGCGATTTTATCACAGCTAGCAAAGAAGCTTTGATCATTTTTTCACCGATTTATCTATGTTCGTGGTTTATCGTATTTGCCAACTCGTTTTTCACGGCTTTAAATAAACCTGCTTGTTCTCTTGCCATATCTTTAAGCGCAAATTTATTACTGCCTTTACCATTTTTGTTTGCATTGTCAAGTTTTTTTAATGTAAATGGAGTATGGCTAACTCCTTTTGCGGCTAATTTTTGCGCTGTTTGGCTGGCTGTATATTTTTTAAAAAAGACGATTAAAGGTCTAAATTAGACCTTTAAATTTATAAAATTACCACCTGAATTTACACAATTTAATGACAATTCTATTTTAAATTTAAATATTAAGTGAATTTTTCACTCATTTTTAGTATAATCATCTCAAATTTAGAAGGGTTGAAATATGGAAAACAGAGATATTTTTATCAATCGCGAACTATCTTGGCTAAGATTTAATTCGCGCGTACTAGCTCAATGCGAAAAAGATCTTCCGCTACTTGAAAAGCTCAAGTTTATAGCTATTTATTATACAAATTTAGACGAATTTTATATGATCAGAATAGCTGGACTAAAGCAACTTTTTGCCGCTGGGGTCGTAGTAAGCGGAAATGATGAAATGACTCCGCTTGATCAGCTAAGAGAGATAAGAAAATACCTAAAAGATGAGCAACAAATTTTAGAAGATTACTATAAAGATACTGTTTCAAAACTAGCAAAAGCAGGGTTATACATCAAAAAATACGAAGATCTAGACTCAGATATCAAGCTTAGGGCTGATGAGTACTTTTTCTCAAATATTTTGCCAGTTATCGTTCCTATCGCAGTCGATGCGACCCATCCTTTTCCACATCTAAACAACCTTAGTTTTGGACTTGCAGTGAAACTTTGCGATGACGCTCATCCTGAGATAATAAAATTTGGAATGATACGTATCAGCCGTGTGCTTCCTAGATTTTACAACGCCGGAGATGGCATATATGTACCTATAGAAAGCATAGTTCATCGTCACGCAGAAGAGATATTTCCAGGATACAAACTACTTGCAAGTTGCGCATTTAGGGTAACTAGGAACGCCGATATGGTGATCGAAGAAGAAGAAGCGGACGATTTTATGATGATACTAGAACAAGGCTTAAAACTCCGCAGAAAAGGCGCTTTTGTTCGTTTACAAATCGAAAAAGATCCAGATCCAGAGATACTTGAGTTTTTAAATTTGCATATGAAAATATTTTATAAAGATATATATGAATATAGCATTCCTCTAACCCTTGGAGCTTTGTGGCAGATCATCGGCGATAAAGAGTTTTCAAATTTACTCTTACCTCAATATACGCCAAAGACACTTCCTCCATTTGGACAAAATGTTTCGATGTTTGATGCTATAGATAAAGAAGACGTTTTACTTTTTCATCCGTATGAAAGCTTTGATCCAGTAACTCAGTTTATCAAAGAAGCAGCAAAAGATCCAAAAGTAATATCTATACGTATGACGCTTTATAGAGTTGAGAAAAACTCAAGCATCATTCAAGCTCTCATAGACGCTGCAAGTGATGGCAAACAAGTGACCGTGATGGTAGAGCTAAAAGCTAGATTTGATGAAGAAAACAATCTTCACTGGGCAAAAGCGCTTGAAAACGCAGGAGCACACGTGATATATGGTATTACAGGATTTAAAGTTCACGCAAAAGTTTCTCAAGTCATACGCCAAATAGGCGACAAACTCAAATTTTATATGCATCTTGGTACTGGAAACTACAACGGAAGTAGCGCAAAGATCTACACAGACGTGAGCTACTTTACTAGTAGAGAAGACTTTGCAAAAGATACTACTACTTTTTTTCACATACTATCTGGATTTAGCAAAAACAGACGTCTAAACTCACTTTCTATGTCTCCTATGCAGATAAAAGAACGTGTTATAGATATGATAAAGAATGAAGCAAAAATGGGTGGCGAGGGCAAGATCATCGCCAAAATGAATGCTTTAGTCGATAGCGACGTCATAAAAGAGCTTTACAATGCAAGTAAAGCAGGGGTTCAGATAGATCTTATCATAAGAGGAATTTGTTGTCTTAGACCTGGTGTAGCTGGCATAAGTGAAAATATCCGCGTTCGCTCTATCATAGGAAAATACCTTGAGCATGCCAGAATATTTTATTTTAAGCATGCAAGTCCTAAATTTTATATATCCAGCGCGGACTGGATGCCACGAAATCTAGAGCGCAGACTTGAGCTTATGACTCCTATATACGAGCCTATGCTTCAAGATAAACTAAATGAAATTTTACGTTTACAACTTAGTGATAACGAGCTTGCTTACGAGCTTGGAAGCGATGGAGAATACACAAGTGTCATAAAAAAAGATAATGAAAAAGAGCTAAATAATCACGAATTTTTTGAGAATCATCTAAATAGAGTCTTTAAAACGCTTAAAAAAGATAGCGATCAAGATAAAGCTCAAATTTTAGCTTCAAAACTATTTAAAGAAAGCTAGTCGATTTAGCTAGCCAAATCGACTAGCTAAATTCCTTTTTATTTCGTACTGATTTTGATAACTAGAAAAATGCTCTACAAATATTTTATTTTCAGTCAAATTTTATATTTTTTTAGTTACAATCATCAAACTATTTTAAAAGTATAAAAAGGCGTAAGTATGAGTTGTCCCATGTGTATTAGCCTACAAAGCGATAAGCAAAGCACTAAAAAATAAAAAAGATTTCAAATTTATATTTAACTTAGAATTTACTTTTATAAGTGTATTTTCATATCTAGCTTTTATCGTTACGTTTCCTATCCATTGCAACTGTATTTTTAAACGCAAAACCCGCCTTACACTATTACATAAGCATTTTTTCTTATACTTAGATGATGATAAATTATTCTATAAACTCCACGGATTAAAACCGCCGTTAGTTCTTTTTGAAATGCGTAAATTCTACTAAAATAAACATTATATTTTTTAAATTTAGTTGGTCTAAGACCTTTTACACTATAATTATGTATTTTAATAAAGGATTAAATATGTCAAAAAGTTTTATAACAGGATTTCCTAGGATAGGTGAACAAAGAGAGCTTAAATTTGCGCTTGAGAGTTTTTGGGCTGGTAAGAGTGATTTTAGTGAAGTTGAACGCGTAGCAAAAGAACTAAAAGCGAGACACTGGAAGTATCAAAAAGACGCACATATAGATTTTATAAGTGCAAACGACTTTTCTTATTATGATTTGATGCTTGATAATATTATAACTTTTGGAGCGATCCCGCCGAGATTTGACGGGCTTAGTGGAACAGAGCTATACTTTTCAATGGCAAGAGGAAACAAAACAAGCGTAGCTATGGAGATGACAAAATGGTTTAATACAAACTACCATTATATTGTTCCAGAACTTAGCAAAGAGACTAAATTTAGTCTAAATCCTACAAAAATATTAAATGAATATAAAGAAGCAAAAGCTGAAGGCATCACTCCAAAGATAAATTTGATAGGACCTATAACGTTTTTAGCGCTTAGTAAAACAACTGATGGAAGCTGCGCACTTTGTCATTTAGACGCCCTAGTAGAGCAGTATGCTAAGCTTTTAGTTGAAATTTCTAAGCTTGATAATGAAATCGTAGTTCAGATAGACGAGCCTATCTTTGTCACTGATAAAGCTGAAAAACTAAAAGATAAAATAGCCCCTGTTTATGACAAGCTATGCGCCGAAGATAATGTTAAAATTATATTTATGACGTATTTTGAGCATGCAAACGAAGCCGTAAAAGAGATCGTAAAAACTAAAGTTTGGGGCGTTGGACTTGATTTTGTACATACAAGCTGCCAAAAAGCTTCTTTAGAAATCCTAAAAAATAGCGATAAAGTTCTATTTGCTGGACTTATAGATGGTAGAAACGTTTGGGTAAGCGATCTTGATGCTAAACTTGAGCTAATAAATAAGATCAAAGAGTATATCCCAAGCGAACGCCTAAATATAGGTACTTCTTGCTCACTTTTACACGTCCCATATACTCTAAAATACGAAGAAAAACTAAGCATAAAAGAGTGGCTTAGCTTTGCGTTAGAAAAACTAACAGAAGTAAATTTACTAAAAAAATTAGCAAACGGTGAGCATTTTTGTGAAGTAGGTGAGGGCTTGCTTGCTAAAAATAGATCGGCTATCGCTTCAAGAAAGACTTCTGAATTAGTAAACGATAAAGCTGTTCAAGAAAGAGTAAAAAACCTATCTAAATTTGAAAGAGATACTCCTTATGAAGAGCGTATAAAGGTTCAAAAAGCTAAATTTAATCTTCCAGAGCTTCCAACTACAACTATAGGTAGTTTCCCGCAGACTCCAGAGCTTCGTCAAGTAAGAAATGCTTATAAGAAATCACTAATCTCACAAGAAGCTTATGAAAAAGATATCAAAAAATACATCGACGAGTGCATAGCTTTTCAAGAAGAGTGCGGCTTAGACGTGTTAGTCCATGGCGAACCTGAGCGTAATGATATGGTTGAATACTTTGGAGAGCAACTAAAAGGATATGCATTTAGTACTAATGGCTGGGTACAAAGCTATGGTAGTAGATGTGTTAAACCACCACTCCTTTTTGGTGATGTTAGTCGTCCAAAAGCTATGACCGTAAACTGGATAAGCTACGCTCAAAGCAAAACAAGCAAGATCATGAAAGGTATGCTAACTGGACCTGTAACTATCCTAAACTGGAGCTTTGTAAGAGATGATAAACCAAGAAGCGAGATAGCAAAAGAGCTTGCGCTTTGTATTTACGATGAGATAGACGATCTTCAAAATGCAGGTATCAAAATCATACAAGTAGATGAAGCTGCGTTTAAAGAGGGTTATCCGCTTAGACGTGAAAACGTATCTGCTTATGAAAAATTTGCAGTAGATTGCTTTAAACTAAGCGTTTGCTCAGCAGGAGTGCAGACTCAAATTCACACGCATATGTGTTATTCTGAGTTTAATGACATCATAAAGACCATTGAAGCGATGGATGCCGATGTTATCAGTATAGAAACTGCTAGAAGCGGAAATGAGCTACTAAAAATCTTTAAATCAGTTGGCTATAAACAAGAAGTAGGACCTGGAGTTTATGATATCCATAGTCCAAGAGTTCCTAGCGTAGAAGAGATAGCTACTCAAATTCACGCTTTACTAGAAGTTCTTCCAAAAAGCCAACTTTGGATAAATCCAGATTGTGGTCTAAAAACAAGAAAATGGGAAGAGGTTAAACCTAGCCTTAAAAATATGACCGCAGCCGTTAAAATCGTTCGTCTAAGCTAAACAACTTGTCCCTTTTTGGGACAAGCCCTAAAGGTTTATCAATGCTAAAAGATAAGATCAAAGAAAACAAACCGGGCATTTTGCTTTACGGTATCACTCCGCCAAAAATAAATTTAAGTAAAGATGAAGCTTATCAAATAGCCAAAAAACAACTAGAAAGACTAGAAAACACCGGCATAGATGGACTTGTGATATATGACTTGCAAGATGAAAGTGCGCGAAATGACGAGAAGCGTACATTTGAGTTTTGCGGAACTATCAAGCCCGAGATCTACCATAAAGAGTTTTTAAAACTATCATATCCAGCAGTCATCTATAAAGCTGTAGGAAACTACACCAAAGAAGAATTTGCTAACTTTTTAAATACTTCTAATAATGATATGTTATCCGTTTTTGTAGGAGCAAGCTCAAAGAATGACTTGCTTAAATTTAATCTAAATGAAGCCTATAAACTCAAAAAAGAGCAGGGTGGAAACGTAACAGTAGGTGGGATCTGTATACCTGAAAGACATGAAAAAAAAGGCGATGAAGATCTAAGAGTGGCTTCAAAAATCATCAAAGGATGTGAATTTTTTATCACACAAGCGGTTTATAACATAGAAAATGCAAAGCGGTTTTTAGACGACTATGCAAATTTAGGAATAAAAAAAGTACCTATAATATTTACATTTACGCCTTGCGGTAGCCCTAAAACGCTTGAATTTATGAGATGGCTTGGTATTTCAGTGTCTAAACAGTTTGAAGATAGACTGTTTGAAAGCGACGATCCACTTAGTGCTTCTGTTGGACTAAGCCTTGATATGTTTGAGTTTTTATATAAATATGGACGTGCAAAAGGTGTAAGCGTTGGGGCTAATGTCGAGAGCATATCCACAAGAAAAGTAGAAATAGAAGCTTCTATAAATCTACTTTGCGGTATAAAAAATATCATACAAAATGAAAAAGAGTGCAATCTAGAAGAACTCATACAAAGCGCATCTAAATTTTACGAATAATAAATTTGGAGTTTTTTAGCTCCGAATTTATTTCTTGATTTATTTCTAGCAAAAATTGTATAAATATAAATCTATAAGATATACTATAAACATTTAGTTAAATTTACAAGATAAACGTCTTTAAATTTCTACAAAAGTAAACCATATAAAAAACTAAGCTTGTATAAAAAGTACGCTTATTTTGCTTAAAAAAGTAAAATACATGCTATTTTTATTATTTTGTATTGAAAACTATAATTTTCAAAGTTTTATAAATATACTCTTCTATCCCTATCTGCATATCAGCAAAGCTATGTTTTTATGAGTATTTGATGAGATTTACTTTTTGAGTTTTTAGAATTTATCCATTAAATTTATCATAGTTTTTTGATTTATACTATACATACTATTTTACATATTTTTATACGTATACTCTTCATCTAATTTTTTGATATTTTAATCAATGATTACATATTTATAAAAACCATAAAATTGAACCCTTCAATTTTATATATAAATATAAATAGATTTGGTATTTTTTCTAAAGAACTAGTTTATGTCAACTATAGATTTGAGAATATGATTTCGTGATATTTAGTTTTTGACCTTATATGGATTTTTATTAAGCAAAGATCAAAAAATGCAAGATACAAACTTGATTTTAAGTGTATTTATTTTTTGTTTTTATAGTAAAATGCCATAAAAACGGTTTTTGAGCTATCCCCTATTTTCTATCATTTGCACAATAAATCAAAGATGCTTTTTAGGATAGTCAAAAAATAGAGCATGTCCATGATGTGCTTTTAGATCTTTAAAACTACAACAATCAAATTTTATACAAAAGATTCCGCCAGTAGGTATATTTCCGATATCAGAATCACTTAAAAGCTCTGAGATTTGTGTTATACTAGGATTGTGACCTACAATAAAAATAGCATTATATTTATCATCAATAGAGTTTATGAACTCAAGCATATTTTCCAAACTTGCATTATATAGATCTTTGACTTGGATTATATCTTTTTTAAATTTAGTCTCACGCGCTAGTAAATTTGCACTTTTTATGGCACGTTTTGCAGGAGAGGCAAATATCATATCTGGAAGTACTTTATATTTTTTTAATCTTTTACCCATAAATTCGGCATTTTGTTTGCCTTTTTCAGATAGGTCTCTATCAAAATCACTGCTTCCTTCTTTTTTAGCCTTTGAATGTCTTATAAAATATATAGTTTTAACACCAGCTTCACTTGCTTTAAAAGGGCTTATAGACTGTTCTGTTGTGACTGCTTTGCTGGTATTTATACAAACATCAGCCTTTAAAGACTTTTGGCTTGTTTTTACGCACATACCGTTTTTTGTAGTTTCATTTTTCACTATTTATCCTTTTGTAGATACGAAATTTTTGTGATTTCAGACTCACTAAAACCGGCAAGAAGCCTATGTTTTTTATCTAGAACTCTTTTGGTGCTAAATGCGTTTGGATAATGTTTTAAAACTATATCTATCCATGAATTTGGATCTATACCGCACTTTGCAGATGCAAATTTAAACCACTTATCACCTTTTTTGACGTGATCTATCTCTTCGGCATGTATCACTTTTAAAACCTCCAAAAGATATCTTTTTTTAGAATCCGCTCCAAGCTTGCTCATCATAAATAAATTTGCGTCCAGCCCGTTTGCTTCCATATATCTTGGTAAAACCGCCATTCTATCTATGAGCGAGTTTTGCGTTTTTTGCATCGCTATAAAAAGCCCATTATGTACGCCAAAATCACCATATTTAGATCCTGACTTTTCTAGAAGCTCATTTATCATCTTAAAATGTTTTATCTCGTCATTTGCTACTTCTAACCAGTCAAAATAATACTCTTTTGGAAGCTCTCTAAATCTATAGCAAGCATCAAGAGCTATATCTATCGCGCTGTACTCGATATGTGCTATAGAGTGTAAAAAAGCTGCATTTTTGTTTTCGTTTTTATGATTTTTTAACTCTTTCATCTCATATACGGCGCAGTTTAGTGCGTAACTTGGAGCTACTAAAGGATTTGGCTTAGATACTGAGTTTAGATCGTAAAAACCAGAGTTAAAATCTGCAAATATACGTTCAAATCCACTAAATTTGCTTTCTAAATTTCCATCATTTTGAATTTTCCAAATATCTTCAAAAAAGTTCATCTAAAAACCTTTAAAAATCCAAACAGATAGCCTATACCAAATCCAAATATATGCGCATACCAAGCTATATTTACACCTAGTAAAAGCGGAGCGAAACTCATCAAAATCACTGCGATGAAGAGTCCTTTTCTATTGTATCTATCTAAGTTTGCCATAAAACCCAAAAGAACGCATATCGCACCGCTTGCACCCACTAAATTTACGTTTGCAAAAGCAAGATAACTAAGGCTAAGCAAGCTAGTAACGATACCGCCGCCTATATAAAGTAGCATAAATTTAAAACTACCAAGATATCTTTCTAAAATCGTACCGAACTGATAAAGTACAGCCATATTCATAAGTAGATGCATAAGCGATCCGTGCAAAAACATAGTAGTCAAAAGCTGCCAGTAAGCACCCAAAAAAAACAGTTCATTTAGCCCAAAATACATACCAAATACGTCGTTATTATAAACGTAATATTCTAAAAAATACACTACACAGTTTATAGCTATGAGCACTGGAGTCGTAAGCAAATTTATCCTTGAAACTATCAAATTTAGTCTATTTGAACGAATTTATCCACTTTACCAAATCCGGCGAATTTATTCGAGATAAGGCAAGCTGGGGTTTGACATTTTAGTATGATGTACGCATTGATTTTTTTACCATTTAGCTTATGTGTATTTTTGTGCTTTAAATTCATAACGCTTTTTATATTTTTACCATTTATATTATGTACAAAAGTTATGGTGCCGTTTGATTCTACTTTATCTATAATGCCAAGATGTGTTATGGCTTTATTTTTTGATTTATTAGTCCTAGAAGTAGTATTGTTGAAAAATACTAAATCTCCCGGTTTTGGATCTGTGTATGAAATTTTATTTTGTGATTTATAAAGATTGAAAATGGCTTGTGATTTTCTACCATTTTTATCATAAAAATTATTTACTATATTCTCATCAAAATACAAAGATTTGCTATCTTCATTGACTAAAGATACAAAACCAGAGCAATCATTTCCTAGTTTTTTATTAAGATATTTGCTTAAATTTATATTGTAAAACTCATCAGCGGCTTGACTATAATTAAAATTATATCCGCTTGTAGTGTCGTTTTTTTGATATTTTGAGCCTATATTATCGTAGCTGTTTTGTTCCCCATATGGATCTATGCTTTTTGTAGAACAACCACTTAAGATAAGTAACAAAGCAGATATGGTTAAAACTCCTTTAAACCACATAGTTTATCTCCATTTTTAAGTCATTTTGATGATTTTACCAAATATTTTCTTAAAATAAAAATATAAGAATAAGTATTGTATAATCACCATATTTTTTAAAGGCTGATAATGGATTATTTAGAGATAAAAGGCGGAAATAGACTTAGTGGCAAAGTGGATATTAGCGGCGCAAAAAATGCAGCTTTACCACTCATTGCTATGAGCATTTTAGGTAAAAATAATACAGAGTTTTCAAACATTCCGCGCGTTGCAGATACGCAGACTTTAGTAAAATTACTTGTAAATTTAGGCGCAAATGCTAAATTTGATGACTCAAATTTAGTTATAAATACATCAACTATAAATTCCACAAAAGCGACTTATGATATCGTACGAAAAATGAGAGCTTCGATCTTAGTTTTGGGACCGCTTTTAACACGGTTTGGACACTGCGAAGTTTCGCTTCCAGGAGGTTGCGCTATCGGAGCAAGACCTATAGATTTACATCTTAGCGCACTTGAAAAAATGGGTGCAAATATCGAGATAAAAGACGGATATGTCGTAGCAAAAGCTACTGGTGGACTAAAAGGCGCAAATATAGTTTTTGATAAAATAACAGTAACTGGAACTGAAAATATAGTCATGGCTGCAGCCTTGGCTAAAGGTAAAACAACTATATTAAACGCAGCAAAAGAGCCTGAAGTCGTGCAAGTCTGTCAAATTTTAAATGATAGCGGTATTAAGATAGAAGGTATAGGCACGAGTGAGCTTATAATACACGGAAATGGCGGAGAGCTTTTAAATTTAGCTAAAATTTGCGTAATACCAGACCGTATTGAGGCTGGCACTTATCTTTGTGCTTGTGCTATAAGTGGCGGAGAGATAACGCTAAATGGCGTAGAGCCAAGCCACTTGGTTTCAGTCCTTGATAAACTTAGCGATATGGGCGTTAGATTTGAATTAGAAAAAAATAGCATAAAGGTCATATCTGATGCCAAATTAGCCCCGGTAAATATAATTACTACTGAATTTCCAGGATTTCCTACAGATATGCAAGCGCAGTTTATGGCTTTAGCCGCGGTCGCTGATGGCGTAAGTACCATAGATGAGCGGCTTTTTGAAAACAGATTTATGCACGCTAGTGAGCTTAGTAGAATGGGAGCTGATATAAAACTAAACGGGCATATCGCGACTATCAGTGGATCAAGCTTAAATGGAGCGGATGTTATGGCTACTGATCTAAGGGCTAGTTCAGCACTGGTTTTAGCCGCACTTAGAGCAAACGGAATCACTAGAGTTCATAGAATTTATCATTTAGATAGAGGATATGAAAACCTTGAGAAGAAGTTACAAAATCTCGGCGCAGATATAAAACGACTAAGTGAATAAAGGATAAAATTTGTTAGTAGATGAAGCGTTAAATGTGATAAATTCCATAAAAGCACTAGATTATTGCGAAATCATCAGCTTAGAAAAAGCAATAGACAAGATCTTGTTTGAAGATATTTATGCTAAAAAAGCATTGCCCTGCTTTGATAACGCAGCACTTGATGGTTACGCTATAAATTACGATGATAGAAATTCGCCTCTAAACATAAAAGGAACTATATTTGCAGGAGATAAAGCCAAATACGAAATAAATAAAAACGAATGTTATAAGATAATGACCGGAGCTATTTTTCCTAAAGGAGCAAACAGCATAGTTATGTTAGAAGATGAAAAATTTGATGAGCAAGGAAGACTTTTAGTGCCTTCAAATTTAAAACAAGACAATGCAAGACGCATAAAAGGCGAAGAAGTGAGCGTAGGCGATATCTTACTTAAAGCAAATAACCGCTTAGACTCTGCTAAAATTATGCTTTTAGCGTCTCAAGGTATAAGCTACGTAAAAGTATATGCTAGACCTAAAATCGCCGTTTTTAGTAGTGGAGATGAGATAAATGAGCCTTGGGAGTTTTGCGATGAAAGATCCATATATAACGCAAACGCTTCTGGGATAATGGCGCTTTTACGAACTCACGGTTTTAAAAGCGAGTATAAAGGCATCTTAAAAGATGATAAAGATATTTTAAAAGCTCAAATAAACCTGCATGCTCATTATGATGCGATCATCACAAGCGGCGGCGCTAGTAAAGGCGAAGCCGATTTTATGCGAGAAGTTTTACTTGATCTTGGCTTTGAGGAAATGTTTGGGAGCCTAGATATCAGACCAGCAAAACCAACAAAACTATATAAAAAAGGCTCTCAGATAGTTTTGTTATTACCCGGAAATCCTATGTCGTGCTTTGTGGCTTGCTTTTTAGCCGGTATCCCTGCTCTTAAAAAATTAAGCGGACAAGCAAACTTCGCACACGAAACTTTTTTTGCTAAATTTAAAGGCGATATCGTTATGAAGAATAGTCGTGCAAATATAGTCATCGGACACTATGAAAATGGAGAATTTACTCCTATAAATGACAATAAATTTAGCCCTGCTATGATAAAACCTCTTGCTATGTCAAATGCCATTTATCTCTCAAAGATAGGAGAGTCATGGATTTCAAACGAAAATATCATAAAAATCTTAAAGCTATCTTGACATATGAATAAATTTATGATACAATCACTCTCTTTAAAAAAGATAAGCGGGAATAGCTCAGGGGTAGAGCATAACCTTGCCAAGGTTGGGGTCGCGAGTTCGAATCTCGTTTCCCGCTCCATTTTACTTTTTATATTTATCTCATATATTTTTTCAAATTTAGTTTTTGGCGCGACTTTGCATGATATTATAAAAGATAAAATTCAAAAAGAAATTCCAAATATCACTATAAATTCGTTATCCATACTAAAGCCAAACTCTATTCCAGAAGATTTTGACAAATACATTCTTATGGATGTAGTTTTGCTATCTATGAGAAATGAAGACGGAAATGTCAAAGCGATATATAAAATGCCAAATAATCTAAACAGAAGTATATTTTTTAAATTTAAAATAGATGCTACAGTAAGTGTTTTTGTCTCGCTTATAGATATGGATAAGGGACACATTTTAAATTTTAACGATTATAAAAAAACACAAATCAGCTTAAAAAATTTCGATAAAGACTCGATTTTAAGCATTCCAAAAGTAAGTCTTATCACAAAAACACGTATAAAAAGAGATAAAGTCCTAACAAATAGGCAGTTTAAAACTCTAAGCGATATAAAAAGAGGAGATACGATAAATGCCATTATAGTAGATGGCGGACTAAAAGTAGAAATTCAAGTAAAAGCACTTGAAGATGCAAATATCGGTGAGATAATCCAGGTAAAAAGCGATAATAATCAAATTTTTAAAGCAATCATAGTAGCAAAAAATAGAGCAATCATAAGGTAAAAATAATGAATAAATCTTGTATATATCCAGGGACTTTTGATCCTATCACAAACGGACATATGGACGTCATCAAACGAGCTTGTAAAGTTTTTGACAAAGTCATAGTAGCAGTTGCACTAAATGAGAGTAAAACGCCCTATTTTTGTTATGATAAAAGATTGCATTTAGCAAAAATAGCGACTAGCTCCATATCAAACGTAGAAGTCATGGGCTTTGATAACTTGCTTGTTGATTTTGCAAAATCAAATGGTATAAATACCGTAGTTAGGGGTCTTCGTGCAGTAAGTGACTTTGAGTACGAGCTACAAATAGGCTATGCAAACGCTTCTTTATGGAGTGAGTTCGAAACTATATATTTTATGCCGAGCCTTAAAAACGCATTTATATCAAGCTCCATAGTTCGCTCAGTTCTCACGCACGGTGGCGATATAACAAATTTAGTTCCAAAAACTGTTTTAGACAATATAAAGGGTGAAAAATGTTAATAACATTTGAAGGTATCGACGGTGTCGGAAAATCTACACAAATTTCTCTTTTAAAAGAATTTAAACCTAGCGCCATTATCACCAAAGAACCCGGCGGAACCGAGTTTGGTTCTTGGGTAAGGGAATTTTTACTTAAAAATGCCAGCAAAGTCTGCAATAAAGCTGAAATTTTACTATTTTTAGCTGATAGAGCCGAACATTACGAAAAAGTTATTAAGCCAAATTACGGAAATTTGGTTTTAAGCGACAGAGGATTTATATCTGGGATAGCTTATGCTATGGCAAATGACGATAATCTTGATATAAGCGAACTTTTAAATTTAAATAAATTTGCATTAAACGGAGATCTAGGAGATAAATTTATCTTTTTAAAAGCAAGCGAAGAGCTTATCAAAGATAGACTTTTTACGCGTGGAAATAGTGATGATATCGAAAAACGAGGCGTTGAATATTTAATGAGAGTTCAAGGATTTATGAGTATAATATTCGCCGACTTAAAATTTAATGTTTTAGAGATAGACGCAGGGCTTAGCGTAAGCCAAATACAAGAAGAAATAAGGAAATTTATATGATAAATGCGCTTCGCGGAATGAAAGATCTACTTGATGATGATGGAAAACTTTATAAATTTATAATAGAAATTTGTGAAAGTGTTGCCAAAAATTACGGTTATGAATTTTGCGAAACTCCCAAAATGGAAGAAACCGGGCTTTTTAAAAGAAGCGTAGGCGAAAGTAGCGATATAGTTGGCAAAGAGATGTATCAGTTTATCGACAAAGGCGGTAATGACGTATGCTTAAGACCAGAAGGAACTGCTGGAGTAGTTCGCGCATTTTTAGAAGCTAAATTTGATAAAGCCGGTGGAGTTAAAAAATACTTCTATCACGGAAGTATGTTTAGATACGAAAGACCGCAACGAGGACGTTTGCGCGAATTTCATCAGTTTGGTGTAGAGTGTTTTGGCGAATCTAGCGTATATGAAGATGCTAGCGTTATACTAATGGTAAGCGAGATCTTAAACAAACTCGATATAAAAGCTACCCTAAAACTAAATTCGCTAGGAGATAGCGACTGTATGCCAAAATATAGACAAAAACTTATTAAATTTATAGAAGCAAATAAAAATGAACTATGCGAAGACTGTAACAGAAGGCTTGAAACAAATCCGATCCGCATACTTGATTGTAAAAAAGAGCATTGTCAAATGTTGTTAAAAAACGCTCCACTTATCACTGAAAATTTAAATGAAGAGTGCGAAAAAGACCTTTCAAATTTAAAAGAAATTTTAATACAAAATGGAATCGAATTTGAAGTAGATCCTAAGCTCGTGCGTGGGCTAGACTACTACTGCAAAACTGCTTTTGAGTTTGTGAGCGATGAGATAGGCTCTAAAAGTGCAGTCGCAGGTGGCGGAAGATACGATAAACTCACGGAGTTCTTAGGCGGAAAACCTACTCCTGCCATAGGCTTTGCTATGGGTTGTGAGCGCATAATGGAGATACTCAAGCAAAAAGAGTTTGCTCCAAAAAGAGATGGAATTTATATCTGCGCTTTAGATGAAAAATATATAAAACAAATTTATTCTCTTGGATTTAATCTTAGAAAAAAACATAAAGTTGAAATTTCTTATGAAGCAAAAAGTCCAAATAAACATCTAAATTTAGCAGACAAAAAACTTGCTAAAATATTTTTATGTATAGGCGAAGATGAAGCCAAAAACGGCGAAATTTGGTATAAAAATTTAGAAAACAGAGATGAAAAACGTCTAAGTTTGGATGGTCTTAAGGGAGTGTTATGATAAATGATTATGGGCTTAGCCTTTGGGGGGATTCTAATTTTATAATTGATAGCGGGAAAATTTGCCTAAATACCGACTTTAAACCAGCTATCATCGACATAGTAAAAGACATAAGAAACGACGGATACAGAGGTCCTCTTTTACTAAGATTTCCACACTTGATTAAAAAGCAGATAGTTCAAGTCTATACTAGTTTTGATCGTGCAAAAAAGGAATTTGATTATTCTGGAAGTTTTAACGCGGTTTATCCTTTAAAAGTAAATCAATACCCTGGTTTTGTCGAAAATTTGACTAAACTAGGAGAGCCTTACGGATATGGCTTGGAAGCAGGAAGTAAAGCTGAACTTCTGCTTGCTATGGCGTATAACAATCATAGCGCGCCGATCACAGTAAATGGCTTTAAAGATAAAGAGCTTATAGATATCGGCTTTATCGCTGCTGAAATGGGACACAACATCACTCTTACCATAGAGGGATTAAATGAACTTGAAGCCATCATCGCGACTGCAAAAGAGAGATTTAAGCCAAAACCAAATATAGGACTTCGCATAAGACTTCATAGCAGCGGAACTGGTGTTTGGGCAAAAAGTGGCGGTATAAACTCTAAGTTTGGGCTGACTTCTACCGAGCTTATAGAAGCGGTAAATTTGTTAAAAGAAAATGGGCTTATCGAACAATTCACAATGATACATTTTCATATCGGAAGCCAAATAAATGAAATCCATCCACTCAAAAAAGCACTAGCAGAAGCCGGAAATATATACGCAGAGCTTAGAAAAATGGGAGCTTCAAATTTAAAAGCTATAAATTTGGGCGGCGGTTTAGCTATAGAGTATTCGCAGTTTAAAGAGCATCCTAGCAGAAACTATACGTTAAAAGAGTATGCAAATGACGTCGTTTATCTACTAAAAACTATAGCAAATCAAAAAAACGAGATCGAACCAGATATCTTCATAGAAAGCGGTAGATATATAGCTGCAAATCACGCTGTTTTAGTAGCTCCCGTACTTGAACTATTTAGTCAAGAATATACAGAAGAAAAGCTTGTGCTAAAAAAGAATAATCCTCCTTTGATCAGTGAGCTTTACGATCTTTATACCAGTATAAAACCTAGTAACGCCATAGAGTATCTTCACGATAGTATAGCCCATATGGAAAGCGTTTTGACGTTATTTGACCTTGGCTATGTCGATCTACAAGATCGCTCAAACTCTGAGATCTTAGTGCATCTCATTATGAAAAAATCGATCTCAATGCTAGGTAATAAACAAAACTACGCTGAGCTTCTTAAAATTCAAGAAGAAGTTCAAGAAAAATACCTAGTAAATTTCTCAATGTTTCAAAGTTTACCTGATTTTTGGGGTCTTGGACAAAACTTTCCAGTAATGCCTTTAGATAGACTTGATGAGCGCCCTACTTTATCGGCGTCCATTTGGGATATAACTTGTGATAGCGATGGAGAGATAAGCTTTGATGCAAATAAAAATCCGCTATTTTTACATGATGTAGATGTAGAAAAAGAAGAGTATTTCTTAGGATTTTTCTTAGTTGGGGCGTATCAAGAAGTACTTGGTATGAAGCACAATCTCTTTACTCACCCTACAGAAGCAACAGTGTATTTAGACCAAAGCGGAGGATATGAGATAAAAAATATATTAGAGTCGCAATCCATCATGGACATCTTAGAGGATTTAGACTACGATATACACGCTATCAGAGATACTTTAAACGAAAAGATAGAAAACTCTACTTTAGTAGATGAAAAACAAAAAAAACATATTTTAGGTGAATTGTATCTATTTTTAAATGATAATGGCTACTTAAAAACGATAGGATAAATATGGGTTTTTGGAATATTGTAAAAGAGGATTTAAATCAGCCTAAAGTGCAAGACCCTGCATATAGATGCTTTTGGGAGCTTGTATTTAACTATCCAGGTGTTTGGGCTATAGTAAATTACCGTTTTACTCATCTTTTATGGGAGAAAAAATGGCACAATATGGCCAGAATGCTTGCTGGAATTAGTAATTTTTTAACTAGAGTAGATATACATCCTGCCGCAAATATAGGCAGAAGAGTTTTCATAGACCACGCAACTGGAGTCGTGATAGGAGAAACTGCTGTTGTAGGAAATGATTGTTTAATATATCAAGGCGTTACTCTTGGCGGAGTTAGTCTTGATAAAGGTAAAAGGCACCCTACTTTAGAAGATGGCGTAGTAGTAGGAGCTGGAGCTAAAATACTTGGAAATATAACCATAGGAAAAGGCTCTAAGATAGGAGCAAATTCTGTCGTCGTAAAAGATGTAGCACCTAATTGTACCGCCGTGGGAGTTCCTGCTAGAGCAGTCGGCGGCTGCGCTAAGCCGTTAGAACACAACAAACTTCCAGATATAACAAAAGAGATGCTTGGATATCTTATAAAAAAGATAGAGTTGTTAGAAAAAGAGGTTTCAAAAAATAGTAAAAATATTTGTAAATCCGAAAATGATTTAAATGAGTGTTATAAGCAGTATATAAATTCGATAAAGGAGTAAAATAATGTTGTCTAAAAAAATAGGAGTGCTTTCAGAGAGCCTAACTATAGCTATCAGCTCAAAAGCTAAAGAGATGAAAGCAAATGGGCAAGACGTCATAAGCTTTAGTGCTGGCGAACCTGATTTTGATACACCAAATGTTATAAAAGATGCGGTAAAAAGAGCATTAGACTCAGGTTGCGGAAAATACACTCCGATCCCAGGACGCCCTGAAGTATTAAAAGCCATAGCTACAAAACTAAAAAGAGATAATGGCTTAGAGTACAAAACAAGCCAAATCATTACAAACGTAGGAGCTAAACACTCTTTATTTAATATCTTTCAATGCATCATAGATGAGGGAGATGAAGCCATCATCGCGTCTCCATACTGGGTAAGCTATCCTGAGATAGTTAAATTTAGCGGCGGAACTCCTGTCATAGTTCAAACAGATGAAAGTAGCAAATTTAAACTCACAAGTGAAGCTTTAAAAAAAGCTATCACTCCAAAAACAAAAGCTATTGTGCTAAACAGCCCTAGCAACCCATGTGGCGGCGTTTATACAAAAACTGAACTCGAAGCTATAGCAAAAGTTTTAGAAGGTACAAATATCGTTGTTCTAAGTGATGAAATTTATGAAAAACTTACATATAATGGCGAGTTCGTAGCCACAGCTAGCATAAGCGAGGATATGTTCAAACGCACCATAACTATAAACGGTCTTAGCAAATGCGGAGCTATGCCGGGCTGGAGATTTGGATATATGGCTAGTGTTATGGATGATATAAATGCAGCAGTTAAAAAACTACAAAGTCAAAGCACTAGCAATATTTCAAGCATAGTTCAAGACGGAGCCGTGCCTGCTTTGCTTGGCGAAGCAGATAAAGATATAGAGTTCATGCGCTCTAAATTCATAGAACGTCGCGACTACGCAGTAGATGCCATAAATGCCATAAAAGGACTTAATGTCGTAAAACCTGATGGTGCTTTTTATTTATTTGTAAATTGTAAAGAAGTAGAGCCAGACTCTATGAAATTTTGCAAAGATATGCTAGAAAATGCCCTTGTAGCCACAGTACCAGGCATAGGATTTGGTATGGATGGATACTTTAGACTAAGTTTTGCTTGCGATATGGATAGTATAAAAAAAGGAATCGACAGAATAGCTAAATTTGTAGAAAGCTATAAAAAATAGTGCCGAAAATCAGCGTGATAATCCCTTGCTTTAACGCGGAGGGATTTTTAAAAGAGTGTTTAGAATCACTGCTAAATCAAAGCTTTAAAGATATAGAAGTCATAACGATCAATGATGGAAGCAGTGACGATACTCTAAAAATCTTAAATAAATTTGCTATTATTGATAGCCGCCTTGTTATCATAGATCAGAAAAACAGCGGCGCGAGTGCAGCTAGAAATGCCGGTATAAAATTAGCCAAAGGCGAGTATTTAGCGTTTTTAGATAGCGATGATTTTGCCGCAAAAGATAGCTTATCTAAATTTTATGAAGCAGCAAAAAAATACGATGCCGACACTATTTTTGGAGATTTTAATACCTACAAAGATGGATATACTACTAAAGTAAATAATTATATTTGTGATGGTGGATTACTTGATAAAGAGAGCTTTTTATTTGATTATTTTACTATCAACAATGCTAAAAGCATATTTCCTACAATGTGCGCTAAACTCATAAAAACTAGCCTTATAAAAGAAAACAATCTACTATTTTTAGAAGATATCTTTATAGCCGAAGACTCAAATTTAAGTGCAAAAATACTCTGGCTTTCGCAAAAAATCGTAAAAATAAACGAAAGCGTTTATAGCTACAGAGTTGGTCTTAATAACAGCTCTAAAAGTATGAAGTTTAAAAACTTTGAAGATGTTAGAAAATGCGAACTTGACCTAAGAGAATTTTTTTCTAAATTTAAAAAAACAAAAAAACAAGAAGAGTATTTGGAATGCTACTTTTTACATCTTCGCTATGACGCTGCTTTAATTATAGAACCATATAGCTTTAAAGAGTATCAAAAAGCATTAGAGTTTGCTTGTGCAGATATAAGATCAGCTTTTAAAAGCAAAGGATTTAAATATCTTAGTTTAAAGCTAAAGATTCTTTACTATCTATATAGATTTTTTCCAAAATTATACCCAAAAATAATCAAGCTCAGATATAGATAGCTTATTTTTTCTTTGGTCTAAAAGCCTTTATTTTGCTTTCGTCAGTCTGCAAATATGCAGCACCTATCAAATCTAGGCAGTAAGGCACAGCCGGAAATATAGGCTCTAAACATTCTTTTATGGCTTTTGGCTGCCCAGGTAGGTTTATGATAAGAGTTTTGCCTCTGATACCAGCAGTTTGTCTAGAAAGTATAGCTGTAGGGACGTATCTAAGGCTAGTAGATCTCATAAGCTCACCAAATCCGGGCATCATTTTATCGCAAACTGCTTCAGTCGCCTCTGGTGTAACATCACGTCTAGCAGGACCTGTTCCTCCTGTTGTTAGTACAAGATCGCACTTTATATCATCACACATATTTTTTAAATTTAAAACTATCTGATCAAATTCATCAGGTATAACTTGGTATTTAAATTCTACTTCGCTAGTTATCCACTGACTTAAAATATCTTTTATAGCAACACCGCTTTTATCTTCGTAAATTCCAGCGCTTGCTCTATCGCTTAAAGTAAGTATTCCGATTTTTGCTTTCATTAACCCTCTTTTATTATATTTTTCATAGTTTGTATATCTATACTCTCGTTATTAAAAAGATAATTGCTCACTTTAAATAACTCTGCTTGCGTTTGAGCCATAAACTCAAGCATATCTTTATAGCTAGCACATAGCAATGAGCTAACTTCGGCATCATTTGACGAAAACTTTTCATTCATAGAGTAGTCAAGGATCAGCTTTTTAGCAATCTCTTTAGCAGCAATTAAATCCAAATTTGAGTTTGTGTAAAGCTCATTTTTATAAACTCTAAGCGCAGCCATACCAGCTAGTAAAACTTTTATCTTTGATAACAAAATAGTTTTTGACTCTAAAAAATCATCACTTTGTAAAATATGATCTTCTAAAATAGAAATTCGTTCAAATTTAATACCGAATTTATAAGCAGCAACCGCTCTTGCAGCTTTATATAAAGATTGGATCTCTTTTTCATCTTTGCTTAAAGAATGCAGTTTTTTCTTTCCAAAAAGCACTCTATTTTTAACTTCGTTAAAATCATCTTCATTTAAAAAATCTCTTTTATTTCTAAAAGCATTGATAGCAGCTTCATTTGTCAAAGTCGCAAGCCCTGCTCCGCTAAAACCTGTAGTATTCATAGCTAAATTTACTATATCTACTTGATGCTTTTTATCTTTAAGATATGATTCTAATATAGCCGTTCTATCTTTAAGATCAGGAAGTCCTAAAAATATACGCCTATCAAAGCGACCACTTCTAAGCAGAGCTTCGTCTATAACATCTATCTTGTTTGTTGCTGCTATGACTATGACTCCGCTGTTGTCTTCAAAGCCGTCCATTTCAGTAAGAAGCTGATTTAAAGTGGCTTCTCTCTCATCACTTCTACCGCCGCCCCTTGTCTTTCCTGCAGCGTCTATTTCGTCGATAAATATGATACTAGGAGCGTAAGCTTTAGCTTTTGCAAATAGCTCTCTTACTTTTTTTGCACCCATTCCGACATAGATCTGCACAAAGCTTGCTCCACTTTGGTAAAAAAATGGTACATTTGCCTCTCCTGCGACTGCTTTTGCCACAAGCGTTTTACCGACACCAGGAGGTCCTACCATTAACACGCCTTTTGGCATTTTAATACCCAAATCTTTATATGCTTTTGGATTTTTTAAGAAATCAACTATCTCCATAAGCTCAACTTTTACTTCGTCTATCCCAGCAACATCTTTAAACATAACGTTTGAAATAGAAGGCGTTATGGCAGATGTGACCATAGAGCTTAAATCATCTTGTGGCAAACTATTTTTAGTTTTTTTTGGTAAGTCTTTTTTTATAAATTTAAAACCAAAAAAGGCAAAAATCAAAGATGCAAAAAACAAGATCCAAATAAAAATATTAAAATCTCCAGATGATTTTATAGCCACTTTTTGACCAAGTTCATTTAAATTTATAGAATCTTTAAGAACGCAATAACTCCTACTCCCAACTTTAAGTATAACTTCATCGCCATCTACAACCGCATTTTGGATAGAATTTGACTGCAAAAGATTGTCATACTGCATCAAATTTATATTTTTAGGACTATTGCGAACTGCTACAAAAGTAAGCAACAAAAAAAGTATAATTCCAACTACTATAATTGTATTTTTTTTATTTAATTCAAATTTCGGCATAATTGACATCACTTTTTACCTCATAATTTTCGATTTTAATCCACTCTTTTGAAATATCATTGTTAGATTTGATCTTTATCTTGTTATAAAACTGATCAAATCCATCGTAAAGCCCATTTGCTTCTTGCTTTTCAACTAAAATTTCAAGAGCTGTTTTGACTTTTTTTCTAAATTCAAAATTATTTACGCTAACAATATCCTTTAAAATATTTAATCTTTTTTTCGCAGTTATACCATCTACGTCCATTTTCATCTGTGCTGAAGTAGTGCCACTTCTAGGGCTATAGATAAAAGCGTGAAGATGAGTGAGCGGAAATTTTTTAAAATTTATTAGAGCCTCATCCCATAACTCCTGGCTCTCTCCTGGATGCCCTACGATAAAATCAGTCCCCAAAGCAAAACCTAAATTTGAAAGCTCATTAAAAAGTTCGATATCTTTAAAAGCTTTATTTCGTCTTTTCATGATATTAAGCATTCTTTGGCTTGTATGCTGAAGTGCTATATGTAAGTGTTTTTCTAGCCAAGTTTCACTTAAAATTTCTTTAAAACTATCATCTATCTGACTTGGTTCTATACTGCCAAGACGAATTCTTTTTATGCCATTTATCATTCCTAGTTTTTGTAAGAGTTTTCCTAAACTAGAGTTATTTGTATAGCCGTAACTTCCTATATTTGTACCGGTCAAGACTATTTCGTTGTAGCCATTATTAGCTAGCATCATAGCTTCTTTTAAAATGATCTTCTCATCAATGCTTCTGCTAGAACCTCTAACTGAAGGTATGATGCAATAACTACATTTAAAATCACAACCTTCTTGAATTTTTATGAAAGCTTTTGTGTGATTTTCATAGTTGCTAATTATATTTTTATCTATAAAATTCAGATCCCCAAGCTCGAAAAATGGTTTATCTGAGTTTAAAAGATCATTGATTTTTGATTTATGACTTGCTCCAAGTACGCCAAAAACCGAACTGTTTTTAAATAGCTCTTCACCTTTACTAACAGCACCACAACCGGTCAAAATAACCTTTTTACCGATATTTTTCATACCATTTATATAGCTTCTTACTCCGCTATCTGCACCATTAGTTACCGTACATGAATTTACTATGATGATATCGGCTAGATTTTCGTCGTTTGTGATAGTTGCATTTTTGATATAGCTTTTCATAAGCTCGGTGTCGTAGATATTTGTTCTGCAACCAAAAGTTTTAAAATACACTCTCAATATAATATTTCCTTACTAACATCTGGTAAAGTTCTCACTTGATCAATAGGTTTTGCACCAAAATAAAGTGTCTGAGTAGGGAACGCGATCTTTATATCGTCTTCTAAATTTAGGGCTTCTACTATCTCACTACTTATAGTACTCCTAAGAGCCAAAGCGGCGTATGAGTTTGTCATATACCAAACGCTTATATTTATACCATAAGGCTCAAAAAAGCTATAAATTCTAGGCTCCACGTTTGGATTTTTGATGCTATACTGATCTCTTAGCTTATTCATCTGCTTTTTGGCTATGTCGGTATAGCCTTTCGAGTATTTTCTAGTGATATTTTTGATGATATACATAGCTTTTTTATGATTGCTATCAAAACTAAGCATTATGTCTATACCATCCCATACAGTTTTCATACCACTATGAGTATAATTTGCAATGAGTTCGGTAAATATATAGTTATTTGGTATAAAAACTATACGTCCGCTACGTCTATTTGTACGGTAGGTAGTAAGCGTGATATCTTCATATATAGTCATTCTAAGCAAACTTATATCGATGATATCGCCTACATAATCGCTATTTTGATAACGTACTCTTATACGATCTCCTACGTGAAAAGTACCGCCAAAAATGATAACGCTCCAGCCGAGCAAACTCATAAACATATCTTTCATAGCAATAGCAAGACCAGCCGAAGCAAAACCTAAGATAGTCACCATATAGCTTACGTTTTCTATATAAGCAAAAAGTAGAATAAAGATAATAATCGTGAAATTTAAAACATTTATAAATTTATTTATAGTATAAATTTTTTGATTATCGGAAATGTATTTTTTAGTTATAATCTTACATAAAAATCCAAGCAAACTCACTATAATGATAGATAAAACTATACTAAAAGCCTGTTTTATCTGATCTTTTACTTCCAAGCTGGCTCTATTTATGGCTTCATCAAGCTTTTTTTGGTACACACCAAATGTCGTAGTAGCTATGTCTTTTGCTATTTGAAACTCATTTATTTCTCTGCGTACTTCATATAATTTTGATGAGTTTAGACTTGTTTGATTTAGATCATAAAGCTCTTTAAACAAAATCTCTTTTTGTTTGAAAGATTCTAAAGCGTTTTCTAGCTGAAATAGCCTGTTTTGATAGTCATCTTTTTCATTTTTTAGCTTTTTTATATATGAAAAACCGCCTATCAAGGCCACTGGGTTTGTTATTTTTCCTATCTCCTCGATATCTGGGACTACTAACATACTTTGAAACGGAGATTTTTCATACTCTTTTAGAAATTCGATCTGCTCTTTTAAACTAGCGATTTTAGTCTTTAGCTCATCTATTTTTTGCATATCTTTTTTATCTGCCGACTCTAGCTCAGATCTTACTCTTTTTATCTCTGTTAGCAAATTTTGATACGTGTTATAGTTCGAATACCTAATAAGCCAAATATTATTTTTTAGTTTAGTATCATAATCTTTGATCTTGAGATTTATCTCTTCTATTTTGTCTGTTTGGCTACTATTTGTTTCTGCAAAAACACTAAAAACCACAAAGAGTAAAAGAACGATCAGCCGTTTCATTTAAATTCCCTCAAAGTGTCTAAAACTATCTCTTTAGAGATGTCGTTTTTCATACAAAAATCCCCAATACCTTTTGGTAGTATAAATTTGATCTTGCTATTTTGACTTTTTTTATCTAAGAAAAAAGCGTTGTAAAACTCAAACTCATCTTTTATCTCATAAGTCACAGGAAGTCCAAATTTACAAAGTAATTTTTTTACCGTTTCTAACTCATCTTTTGAGATAAGCCTAAGTTTAAGAGCCAAATGATTTGCCATATTTATACCGATCGCGACAGCTTCTCCGTGCAAAAACCCTGTATAATTCGTCTGCATTTCTATAACGTGGGCAAATGTATGACCGTAGTTTAACACCGCTCTTATACCACCCTCTTTTTCATCTTTTGCTACTACTGCGGCTTTTAAACTTACACATTTTGCTATGACATTTTTTAGGGCTTCATCATCATTAAGATCACTGTTTTGCATAAAATAAAAAAGATCTTTATCGAACATAACAGCCATTTTTATAGCTTCTGCAACTCCTGCGCTAAACTCCCTAGAAGGCAGTGATTTTAAGAATTTAGTTTCGCAATAAACAGCGCGCGGTTGATAAAACGTACCGATGAGATTTTTACCGAATTTATTATTTACTCCTGTTTTACCGCCCACGCTAGCATCTACTTGAGCTAAAAACGTAGTGGGTATATTTATAAATTTGATTCCGCGCTCATAAATGCTTGCTACAAATCCAGTCATATCACTTATAACTCCGCCACCAAGAGCTATTAACGTACTATTGCGCTCAAGTTTAGATATGAAAAGTTGCTCTAAAATTTGCTCGATACTAGAAAGATTTTTGTATTGTTCGCCATCAGGCAGAGTAACTACAAAAATTTCATCGGCTTTTATCAAATTTAAAATATCTTTAACGTACAGTCCGCCGACTTTTGAGTTTGTTATGATCGCAACTTTACCGCCGATATTAAGGGCTTTTAGCTCATCTATAAAAACTGGGTAGCTATTTTCTTTTAAATCAATATTGATTTGCATATTTTCCTCTTTGTAATTTTTATAATTATTGTATCAAAATCACATTAAAACATAGATATCTATTTTAACTAAAATTTATAAACACTATCAGAATTAAGCATTTATAGCATATATTTTTTTTCTCTCGTTTGAGCTTGCTATGCCTAGCATTTTTCTATATTTTGTTATGGTTCTTCTAACTAGCTTTATATCAAACTCTTTTTCTATAGAGTTTAAAATACTCTCATCGCTTAGCGGTTTTTGGCGATTCTCGTTTTTTATAAGATTCTTTAAGAATTCTTTTAAGGCAGCGTTTGATATCTCCTCGCTAGCAGCAGCAGCAAAAAAACTCTTAAGCGGTACAACTCCTCTTTGCGAACTAATAAATTTATTTTGTATGGCGCGACTTATGGTTGAAGGATTTCGCCCAAGGTCATCTGCTATGTCTTTTAGCTTCATAGGTTTTATATCGCCACCAAAAAAATAGTCATACTGATACTCTATAATCATAAGTCCTATCTTATAAAGAGTGGATTTTCTCATCTCTAAAGCATCAATCAAGTCTTTTGCTTCTTTGATTCTAGAAGATACAAAATCACATTTTTCATCTACGCCATCTACATCGATAATTATATCTGGATAATACTCGTCATTTATTTTAACTTCTATAGATCCATTTATATTATAAACAAAGATATCAGGGATGATCTCTCTTTCATCTTCAAGGTACCCTATGGCAGGCGGATTTTTAAATTTTTTTATGATCTTTAGTGCCGCTTCATAATTTTTATCTTTTGTATAAGAGCCGATATTTTCCATATCGCAAATGATTGTTTTTGCTAAAGCATAAATTTTTTCATCATCACACAATTCTTCAAGTTGAAACAAAAAACTCTCTTTGTAATCTTTAGCACCAACTCCAGTCGGCTCAAGATATGCAAATCTCGCTCTGATACGCTCTACTTCGTCTATACTAAATTCTTTTAAAATTTTATCGTCCCACTCAAAATACCCTTCGTTGTTTATACATTCGATGATTAAATTTGCTATTTTGCAAGACTTCGTAGTTGGAAAAAGTGGAGCATTGATCTGAGAATAAAGCTTTTCATATAAGCTTTCATGGTGTAAAGCTTGGCTTTCTAAGCTTTCATTTGGCGAACTTTTATAAAGCTCATTATAAAAGTTTTTAGGAAATCTACTCTTGTTTTGTTCTATACTAGCAAATGGATTATCTTTAATAAACGGCTCCAAAGCCTCTTTTAGCTCATCAACTGGTGCTTGAAGTATCGGTAACCAACTTCTTAGAGTTTGGTTTAATTTTGCTTTTTGAGTGAGCTTTTGTGTAAGTTTCATTAGTCTAAAAGTTTAAACTCTTCGCCAAGATAGTGAGTTCTGACAAGTTTATTATTTGCGACCTCACTAGAAGTTCCACTAGCAAGCAAGCTTCCACTTTTTATGACATACGCTCTATCACAAATAGCCAAAGTCTCCCTAACATTGTGATCTGTGATAAGTATGCCAATTCCTAGCTTCTTTAGATCTTTTATAATGCTTTGGATATCAGCGACTGCGATAGGATCAACTCCTGCAAACGGCTCATCAAGAAGCAAAAACTTAGGCATAATCATAAGACTTCTAGCTATCTCGCAACGCCTTCTTTCTCCACCACTAAGACTAAGTCCTTTTCTAGCCCTAATGGGCTCTATATTTAACAAATTTAGCATTTCGCCGACTTTATGATGGATCTCTTCTTTATCTTTATAAAAAATTTCAGCTGCTAAAGTCAAATTTTCTTCTACACTTAGATCCTTAAATATGCTACTTTCTTGCGGAAGATATCCTATGCCTTGTCTAGCTCTTTTATGCAACGGCGTTTTTGAAATATCCATATCATCAAGATAAATACTCCCGCTAGTTGGTGAAATAAGCCCACATATCATATAAAACGTAGTTGTTTTACCAGCGCCGTTTGGACCTAAAAGCCCTACTACTTCTCCGCTTTTTACATTTAGAGAGATATTATTTATAATTTTAGTTTTTTTGATAGTTTTTTCTAAATTTTTTACTTCAAGTTTATGCAAAGCTCACCTCGTAAATTCTTTTATTTTCTTTAGCCGTGATATCTACTATACACACGTCGATACCGTATTTTTTAAGCAAACGTACCAAATTTTCATCACCCCATTCAACTATATGAAGCCCATCTTCAAATAAATTTTCAAACAAACCATTTGCTTTTAGACCTTCAAAACCGTTTTGATATATGTCGTAATGATATATATTTTCATAATTTTGCATTATGCTAAATGTAGGCGAAGTCACGTTTGCTTTAATACCAAAAGATGCGACTATAGCTTTTGTAAGTGTAGTTTTACCGCTTGCAAGGTCTCCTCTAAGCACGATAACGCCAGTTTTAGGAAGCTTTTGTACTATAGCATCTAACTCATCAAGCCCAAGCTCAAATACACTTTGCATATTTTTCTTGCTCACTTTTTGGTACGGTTTTTAAATTCGGTATCCCTACGACTTCGTAATTTACGACTCTAGTAAGAAAAGTTATGGTTATCTTATCCCCTACTTTTACCTCTTTGCTAGGTTTGGCAACGACTCCATTTACTGATACGACGCCACTTTTGCACATATCTTCGCTTATGGCTCTTCGTTTTGTGATATTTACGGTATTTAAAAATTTATCTATTCTCATAAGATTTATTTTAGCTAAATTTGGCTGAATTTTTTATTGATAGTGTGGGGATTTTAGTAATTTTAAAGATCAAATTATAGTGGTAAAAAGTAAGTCTAAGCAAAAAGATCCCCTCTTAAAGAAGGGATTAAAAATCGGATTATTTCTTTTTAGATGCGCATTTTGAACTACCGCAGCTAACTTTAGCTACTGCATCTTTAAGGTTTTTTCCTACTTTGAATTTAACAGCTTTTTTAGCTGGAACTTTGATCTCTTTGCCTGTACTAGGAACTTTTGCTGTTCTAGCAGCGCGTTCAGTTATACCAAAAGTACCAAAACCAACAAAAGTTATACTATCACCTTTAGTTAGTACTTCACTAATGCTTTCTAAAAAGCCATCAAGTGCAAGTTCAGTATCTTTTTTTGTAAGACCAGCTTTAGAAGCGACCAAACCAACGAATTCTGCTTTTGTCATTTTAAATTCCTTTGATTAAAAATTGTAGCTAGTATTCTACACTATTTTTCAACCAAATTCAAGTATTTAGGCAGTTTTTGAGCACAAATCAGTTAAAAACTAATTTTTTATATTAAATTGTAACACTTCGGCTATAATTTTCTCAGCACCACCCTCTAAAATCGTATTTTTAAGAGAATTAGAAATAAAGTTTATATCAGTTTGAAATATAATATTAAGTATATGTTCGCTATTTGCATCTTTTTGTTCGCAAATAGTAGCCAGCTTTTTATCTTGTAAAAACTTAGCGTTAAAAAACTGATGATTTTTAGCAGCGTATGGAAACGGTATAAAAATGCTAGGAAGCGCGTTGGCTGCTAATTCCCAAAGAGTGCTTGCCCCTGCTCTACTTACGCAAATATCTGCTTTAGACATAAAGCACTCAATATTTGGACTAAATTTAAAAAGCTCCACTTTAATACCTAAATTTTCATAAGATTTTTGCAGGCTATCAAAATCTTTTTCTCCACATTGATGGATGATGTTGATATTTTTTTGATCTAATCTCGGCGCCAAACTTAAAGCTAGTGAATTTATAAAACTAGCTCCTTGCGAACCGCCTAAAAAAATTACCGTTTTTAAATCATTTCTTACCCTAGAAACCGCGAAAAATTTCTTATCCACCGGATAATCATAAGGGTTATTTCCATACGAACTAAAAAATTTCGTACAAAACGGCTTTAAAATTTGATTTAGTCTTCCGCAAATAGCATTTTGTTCATGTATAAAAAACTTTTTTCTAAAAAATAGAGCGGCAAATGAAGCAGGAGCAGAGCTGTATCCACCAACACTAATCACCAAATTTATATTATGTTTTTTAAAAATTTGACCACATTTTATTGATAATTTTAGTATATTTAGCAAGCTAGTTAACTTGCTTATGCCTTTTTTATTTACTACGCCACTACTTGATAAAAAGTACTTAAATTTAAAAATATTGTCATTTTCAAACCACATCTTATCTTGACCTCTTGATGAGCCTATAAATACTGTTTGAAAACCCCTATTATGTAGTTCTATAGCCAAAGTCTTTGCTATAGCTAGATGACCGCCCGTGCCTCCGCCTGTGATCGCTATCATGATAAATCCGCCTTTTTACTGATCATTAAAACCATTCCTATGCCGACGCATAGCGCTAAAACAGAACTTCCTCCATAGCTCAAAAACGGTACTGCAATACCTTTTATAGGTGTGATAGAAGTAATACCATAAGCGTTCATCAAAAACGCTAGCGTGATGATAGAGCCAACACCAAGAGCAAACAGATGATAAACTTTATTTTCACTTCTGGATGAAACTCTAAATATCCTATAAATGATATAAATCATAAGATAAGTTATAGCTAAAATTCCCACAAAGCCTATCTCTTCTGCGATACCTGCTAAAACAAAGTCTGTATGCACTTCACTCAAAAAACCGAGTTTAAACGTACCATTTCCAAGTCCAACGCCAAAAAAACCACCGTGATATATGGCATTTAAAGAGTGGGTTATCTGATAAGGCTCCTCAGCGTCACTTATCCGCATAAACTCAGCAATATTGCTAGGCAAGATAGATAGTATAAAGTCTTGATTTGTCACCCACCATGACTGAAAACGCCTGATTCTGTGAGGTTGAGATATGATAGCAAGAACTACAAGTATGATACCAACTACGCCTATAGTTCCAAAAAACTTTTTGCTAGTCCCAGCAAACGTGGCTAGTATCATCAAAACTAGAGTTAAAACGACGACTTGTCCTAGATCTTTTTGTAATATAGCTATCAAAAATACGGCCATACCAAAAAGTATAAAATACGGAAAAAGTATCTTAAACTCATCTTTAAGACGTTTTTTATTGTTATCTATTTTTCTAGTAAAACTCCAAGCTAGAAAAAATACAAAGCCTATCTTGAAAAACTCAACCGGAGATAAAGATATGCCCCCAAGCCTTATCCACCTCTTTGCTCCACCAGTTACAGGCACTATAGAAGCTGGCAAAAACTGCATAATAATCATAAGTAAAAATGAGCTAAAAAATATAAAAAACCCTATGACTTCAAAAGTACTTAAATTTCCAAGTATGATTCTATTTGGATTTAATCTTGATATAAACCAAATGATAAAAATTCCCAACATTCCAACTATTAGTTGCCTTATAAAAAAGTGGTAACTCGCATAATCTAAATATAAAACCGTAAATGCAGACAAAGAAAGCGAAAATACAATCCCGATTGCGATTAGAGCACTGATAGCATAAAATAATTTTATATCGGCGAACAAATTTGTCCTTATTTAAATTTAGGGATAGATTATACTCTGATTTGGCTTTAAAATGAATAAATCAGCGATCATTTAGATCCTCGGCTACTTTAGCAGCAAGCTTGAGTTTATCGCTATCAAAGTGAGTATATATCCTAGAAGTATTTAAGCTAGCGTGACCAAGAGCTTCTTGAACCAAAACAAGATCTTTCTGTTTTTTGTAGAGCATAGTAGCAAATGTGTGGCGAAGCATATGGGCGCCGTTTTTTTCTTTGCGGATTCCTGCTTTAAAAAGTATCTGCTCGACTATACGACTTATATAAGCTTGCGTGAGCTTAGTGCCTTTTTTATTTACAAAAAGATATCCGTCTTGATTTATGTAATTTATAGCTATATTTTGGAGATGTTCTTCTATGAGATGTTTTTTTATCATAACTACGCGGTATTTATTTCCTTTACCACGTATTCTTATGATAAATAGATCGCCATCTTCACTAAGATCTTTTCTTTTTAAATTCAGAGCCTCGCTTACACGAATTCCCGTAAAAATAATAAGTTTTATGATAAGTTTATTTCTGTTCCCATTTTGCTTAAAATCAGCTTCATCTATGGCTTTTAAAAACTCTTTTACTTCATCTTCACTCATAAACTCAGGCAGTTTTTGCCCTTTGTTTCCGGTGATCCCACCCCAATTTTTAAGCTCAATATCAAAAAGATGGGCTTTACCATCTTCTTCGTTTTGTTTTTCTATAAACTCAAAAAAGTTTATCACGGCGATCCGGTAGTTTTTCTTTGTGGCGTCACTGAGATTTCCAGTAGTACTTGCTAAAACTTCACTTATTAGCTCTTCATCGATCGAGGCAAGGCTTGTTAATTCATAAAATTTAAGTACTTCATAAATCTTTTTTAATGGATTAAAATACGTATTTATACCAGTAAGTCCTGCGTTTCTAGCCTTTTTTGCTAGACCATCAAGTTCATCTATGTTTTTTACACCTTTTGTAAGTGCAAAATTTACTGCAGCAAGAGCGGAGCCATCTTGAAGCTCTTTGTTTGAGAGTGAGTTTAGCTTATATTTGACAAAACGAGTCAGCCAAAACAAAAATGAGCTTTCAAAACTCTCTTTACAGTCTAATTTGTATTTCATATGTACTAAATTTACTCCAAATTTATGCTAAAAACTCATTTAAGTTTATGCCAAGTTTAAGATAAAAATAGCCTATATTTAGACTATTTTTATTTAAACTTTATAAAACGTTTTTAAATTTTAATACAAATTTTAACAAGCAAATAATTATTTCAGATTATTTGCTTTTTTGCCAAAATTTACGTCCATTTTTTCCAGCGATTATAAAGCGTAAAGCGTTAAGTTTTATAAATCCATTCGCGTCTTTTTGGTCATAAACGCTATCTTCTTCAAACGTGCAGTAGGCTTCATTAAATAGATTATCGGTCTTACTATCTCTACCGATCACCATAACATTGCCTTTATAAAGCTCAACCCTAACACTGCCATTTACGTTCTTTTGGCTCTCATCTATCGCAGCTTGAAGCATTTTACGCTCAGGCGAAAACCAGTATCCATTATATACTAAACTAGCATATTTTGGCATAAGTTCGTCTTTTAGATGTGCTGCTTCTCTATCCATAGTAATGCTCTCTATGGCTCTATGAGCTTTTAGCATTATAGTGCCTCCTGGGGTTTCATAACAACCTCTACTTTTCATACCTACATAGCGATTTTCTACGATATCAAGGCGTCCGATCCCGTGTTTTGCGCCTAGTCGATTTAACTCTGTTAAAATTTCATATGGCTTCATGATTTTGCCATTTATCGCAATGGGATCTCCATTTTTATATTCTATTTCGATGATTTCGCTCGTTTCAGGAGCATTTTTTGGACTGACACTCCATCTCCACATATCTTCTTCGGGAGCGTGATTTGGATCTTCTAAAACAAGTCCTTCATAAGATATATGAAGTAAATTTGCGTCCATAGAGTATGGAGATTTACCTTTTTTCTTGCTTATATCAATGCCATTTTTCTCTGCATACGCTAGAAGTTTTTCACGGCTATTTAGATCCCACTCTCTCCAAGGAGCGATAACTTTGATATTTGGATTTAGGGCGTAAGCTCCTATCTCAAAACGAACTTGATCATTTCCCTTACCAGTAGCACCATGACTTACACAGTCTGCTTTTGTGGCAGCAGCTATCTCGACAAGACGTTTTGCGATAAGAGGACGAGCGATAGATGTGCCTAAAAGATACTCGCCCTCATATATAGCATTTGCTCTAAACATAGGAAATACGAAGTCTCTTACAAACTCTTCACGTAAATCCTCTATAAAGATATTTTCAGGTTTTATACCTAAACTTATAGCTTTTTTGCGAGCTGGCTCGACCTCTTCTCCTTGACCGATATCGGCTGTGAAAGTCACAACTTCACATTTATACTCGTCTTGTAGCCATTTTAAAATGATACTTGTATCAAGTCCGCCGCTATAAGCCAAAACAACTTTTTTAACATCCTTCTTTTGCATCTACTGACCTTTGTGTAAAATTTCTAAAAATTGTAGCTAAAAATTTATAAAGGCGAAATAAAAAATTTAAAAAATACTTAATATTTGAAATTCATTTATAAGCTTATCAAGTGGAATTTTATCGCCGAAAATAGCATAAATTTCCATAGATACTATAAAGACTAAAGTCGGCAAAAGCACCGTTCTTTCAAAAGCTGAATTTGTATAAAATCTAAATTCCACAGGCAACAAAGCAAAAACTTTGCCTTTAAAAAATGGATAAAACGCATCTTTTATACCGCTTTTTGTAAGTGCGTCTCCTAAAATATGTAAAAAATATCCTATTATAAATCCAGCTCCGGCGACTGCTAAATTTAAATTTTTAGGTAAAAATAGTAGAAAAACTAGAGTAAAAATAGTCGGAATTATAAAAAAATGCGTAACACCTCTGTGTCCAAACACAGCTTTTATCAAATTCGATACACCAGTAAATTTACGGCCTATTTTTGAGCTTGGCTCATCTATATCAGGAAATAATGAACCTAAAAAAACGCTAGCCATAAAAATCCCAAGAAGTTCCCTATCTATCTCAAAATCAAGTGCAAAACTAGCTAAACTAATAGGTGCTAAAGCTACGCAAAGAGCGAAACTAACGTGAGTTTTTGCTATCATTTTGCTTTATTTATCTCTCTTATATGGCTTTCGTAGCTTTTGCTAAATGTATGTTTGAGCGTTTTTGGATTACGCACAAAGTATAAGAAATCTGTTTTTTTAGGAAAAATAGCCGCTTTTATAGCATCTAAACTCACGTTACAGACTGGACTAGGCGGAAGTCCTTCGTAAAGATAGGTGTTATATCTGCTTTTATCTTCCTTTATGCGCTCACTAGTAACTTTATCGTGGGAGTACAAATCATAGTTTAACGTTCCGTCCATTTGAAGCTTCATACCTTTTTTTAACCTATTATAGATGACTGATGAAACGATAGGCATTTCGCTCGCATCAGCAGCCTCTTTTTGGATAACTGAAGCTATAATTAAGAAGTTAAACCATTTTTTTTCATCCCACTCACCAAATATTTTTTGACTGATCTGGCGATGATATTTTGTGGATAAATTTACCATATAATATATCAAATGTTTCTCACTGATCCCTTTTGGCACTTTATATGTTTCAGGGACAAGGTAGCCCTCTTTTATAGGAGACTGCGCTTCATACTCTTTTATAAGAACAGTATAATTAAGATCTAGTTCGCCTGCGATCTGCTTTAAAAAATACTTAGTCGTTTCTCCTGGTATCAGTGTAATGCTTTGCATAGCAGCTTTTGCAGTCGTAAGCTTGTATAAAAAGTCAAATTTGCTTAATTTTTCAGAGCCGATCTCTATCCAACCAGACTGTGGAAAACCCATAAAAACTAAAACATATTTGTCAAATTTATTGACATTAAAGTTGCGCTGAGTTAAATATGATATAATTTCTCCTACACTTCCACTTGGAAGATACACAACTTTGCTAGTATATATAGGTCTTGCAAGCGTTGCAAATAAACTTAGGAAAATTATGAGCACGATTTCAAAAATTATCAAAAAAATACGCTTCTTTTTTGCACTATTTATCATTATAATATCTGCCTTGCTTCTAACTTTGATCAACGGAATAAAAATAGACAATTTTCATTCAAATATAATTGATATCGAAAAATTATATATAAAATTAGATAAAAAACTAATTGTAAATTTAAAAAATTTAGAAATTCATAAACAAAAAAATCAAAAAAAGAGCAACAAAGAGCTACTTGATATAAGCGATAATATAATTTGGCTAAATAGGCTATTTAAAGAGATAAATATAGAAAATTTAACTTACGGCGAAGTTAGTATTAAATTATTATATAAAGACAATATATTTTATATCGATACACCAAGGCTTACCATAAATACAGCCATAGAAAATAAAAACAAGATTTTGATAGTAAGTGCGAAAGAGATCAAATTTAAAGATTACAACGTTACTATTTGGGGAGATTTTAAAGCCGATATAATAGAAAATAAATATAGCTTTTTGGGAAATTTTACCTCTTATGAACTAAGTGGAAAGCTGTATTTAAATTTAAATAACGATATTTTGGATTATTACGTTTTTGATACAAAAGCAGATAGTTTAAAAAACTTTATAGAAAATTTAGCTATAAAAACTGGTCTTGACGAAGAGATAAAAAACTGGATATACGGATATATTATAGCAAAAGAATATGTATTGTATGAATTTGGTGGAAAGATAAATTTAAACAACTTAGAGTATTATCCAAAACAGATGTATGCAAAAGCAAGAGCCAAAGATCCGGTGGTAAAATTTCATCAAAACGTAACTCCAGCAGTAGCTGAGTTTGTAGATGTGACTTTGAAAAACGATACTCTTAGTTTTGCGCTTTCAAACCCAAAATTTAAAGATAAATCTATAAATGGAAGTAGCGTAAATATATATAATCTCCTAACTCAAAACTCGCATTTAGTACTAAATTTAAAAACAAATTCTTTGCTTGATTATGATATCCACGAAATATTAAAAGCTTATGAGATAGACTTTCCAGTAAGCCAAGATAGTGGAAAAATGGACGCAAATTTAACATTAGATATAAATTTTGATCCGTTTTTTATAAATAGTTATGGGGAATTTAAAGTAGAGAATTCAAACATTGATATAAACGGAGCTAAGTTTTATAGCAAACAAGGGCTCGTATATTTAAAAGATAATATCATAGATATAAAAAGCTCAGATCTCAAAAATGATATCTTTGAAGCAACTGTATCTGGAGCCATAGATACAAATACTAGTAACGCTAAATTTGGCACGTATTTTAAAAATATCTGTATAAATGAATGCAAGGTACTTGATATCAAAGATCAAAACGCCACTGTAAATTTGGACTTCAATGATGAAGTAAAACTCTCATCGCCAGAGCTAAACTTTAATATGAATATAACCAAAAAAACTATAAATTTAACAAACCTTGCAAATTTAAAAAAGAGTTCTCAAATAATGCAAGAGTTAGGTATTGAAGACGCAAATTTGAGTCTCAAAACAGATGATTTTTCTAAATTCAATATAAATCTTACGGGTACTAAATTTGATATGTCGCTTCAAAAACGTGATGGTACACCTTATAAAGAGGATGATTTTAGCATAAATTTAAATAAAGATATAAACATAACTAGCAAAAGTGAGCTTATGAAATTCGATATCTCAGGTAACTTGATAAAAGCGTATTTTAAAGATCTGATTCTCGTAGTAGATAAAAATATGAGCAATCAAAACGAGCAAAAAGATATCAAATTTTTTGCTACGAATTCTGCTTTATACTTAAAAGACTCAAACCGCACAATATCGTTTGATAAATTTAGCGGAAGTATTACTAAAAACGAGTTGGTATTTGATGGAAATAACAGTTTTGATTCAAATATAAGAGTGATAAAGAAAAACGGTGATTTAAAAATATTTGGGCAAAATCTCAGCTCTGGGTTCGCAAATGACTTTTTAGGACTAAACTCATTTAACGAGGGTAATTTTACTATAAAACTGTACGGCAAAGATTTTGATACCTTTCAAAGCGAAATAAAAGTAAAAAATACATATTTAAGTAGCTATAAATTCTATCAAAAATTTCTAAGCTTTATAAATTCCATCCCATCGCTTTTGATATTTAAAGTTCCTGATTTTAATGATAAAGGATTTACCGTAAATGATGGCGTGATGTTCATAGAGCGCGATAACAACAAACTAAATATAAAGGCTTTAAATTTAACCGGAAGTAGCGCAGATATCGCAGGACGTGGAAGTATAGATTTAGATAGCAAAGATGTAAATATAGATTTTGAGCTAAAGCTATTAAAAGACGCGAGTTCTATTATAAGCAAGATTCCATTAGTAGGTCATATATTTTTAGGAGATGATAAGACTATCTCAACTGTTATAGAAGTAAGAGGAACTTTAGATGAACCTAAATTTGAAACACAAATCATCAAAGACATCATCAAAACGCCGTATAATATCATAAAAAATACCTTACAGCTTCCATTTACTATATTTGACTAATTCAGAAATAAAATGATAAATTAGAGATGAAAAACTATTCCATCTCAAGGCGCATCAAATACATATCTTCACCAGCTACAACATCGAGCTTATTTGCACCGCATTTTGGACATAAAAAGCTATTTTCTAAGAGCACTCCTTCAAAACCGCAATCGCCGCATTTTACAATAACGTCTTGCGTACTAACGATGAGCTTTGCGTCATTGCAGATAGTGTTTATCTTAAAAGCATCAAATGCACTTTGTAGGTAGTGAGCCTCCACTCCACTTAATCTACCTATCTCAACTTCTACTTTAGTTATCTTTGTAGCATTATGCTTCATCGCATTTGTCTCACAAAGCTTAAACAGATCTTGAACTATAGCTAATTCGTGCATAATATCTCCTTTAGCAAATTCTAGGTAGCAACTCGCCCTTTGGCAGCTCCATAAATCTAGTGGCTCCATAGCTATTTTGTATAATTACATTTGATTTATTACTATCTAAAATCTCGCCAATGCTATTTGCGTTTGAGTTAAATTCTTTTAAAATCTCAACCGCTCTTATCTCATCTTTAGGCTCAACAGCTAAAAGAAATGTCCCCTCATTAGCTAGCTCATAAGGCTCAAAACCAAGAATTTCGCAAATCCCCATCACCTCATCACTCACAGCGATACTATCTTGGATAATTTTAATATCTCTCCCACAAGCCTTCGCCCACTCATTTAATACAGCTGAGAGTCCACCACGCGTAGCATCTCTCATAGCAAGGGGAGCAATACCAGCATTTAAAAGTGCTTCTACAATTTTGTATAAAGGCTTACAATCGCTTTGTAAATCGCTTTGTAATCTTAGCTCATTTCTACTTGCTAATACCACAGCACCATGCCTACCTACATCGCCACTTAATAGAATTTTAGCGCCACTTTTTAAATTCTCTATTCTAACTTCTTTGATTATCTCTCCCACGCCTGAGGTATTGATAAAAATTTTATCACAACTTCCCTTGCTAACAACCTTAGTATCGCCGCAAACTATAGCTACTCCAGCCTCATCAGCCGTGCTTTTCATACTAGATAAAATATCTTTAAGCTCATTTATATCAAATCCTTCTTCTATGATTAAAGCACAACTAATATATCTAGGCTTTGCTCCTACCATAGCTAGGTCATTTGCCGTCCCGCAAACTGCGATTTTACCAATATCTCCACCTAGAAATTTAGTAGGACTTACCACAAAGCTATCAGTGCTAAATGCTAGTTTTCCGCTTAAATTTAAAATCGCACTATCATTATTTTGAGATAAAATTTCATTATTAAAAATCTTAAAAATCAACCCATTAATAAGATCATTCATCTCTTGCCCACCACCACCATGAGCTAACATTATCTTTTGCATCTACCCTCTTTTACTATATTTATAATACGCCGCACAAGCACCCTCGCCGCTTACCATACAGCTACCAATTGGATTTTGTGGATTACAAACCTTACCAAATACCTTACAATCATATGGCTTAGCTTTACCACGCAAAATTTCACCGCAAATACAGGCTTTGGATTCTTTAGACTCGCCTACTTCTACATTAAAATATTTTTTAGCATCCAAATAATTAAACTCATCTCTTAGCCTTAATCCGCTATCTTTGATAACGCCTAGCCCTCTCCACTCAAAATCACACGGCTCAAAATACCTATTTATCAGCTCTTTAGCCTTTTTATTGCCATCTTTGCTAACTACTCTAGCATACTCATTATAGACTTTATAGGTGCCATTTTGGTGTTGATTTACTAAATTTAATATACTATCCATCAAATCTAAAGGCTCAAAGCCACTTACGGCAATTGGGGTCTTAAACTCATTAGCAAGCTCTTCATATATCTTACTACCAGTAATCACACTTACATGGCTTGGCCCTAAAAATGCATCAATTTTCACATCTTTATCGCTCATTATAGCCCTTACTGGAGCTGGGACTGTTACATGATTTAAATGTATAAATAGATTTTGTAAATTTAAATTTATGGCTTGTTCTACCACCACAGCACTCATAGGAGTAGTAGTCTCAAATCCAATAGCAAAAAATACAACTTTTTTATCTGGATTTTCTTTGGCTATTGTGATTGTATCAAGTGGAGAGTATAAAGCCCTAATATCAGCCCCACCAGCCCTAATATCAGCTAAAGAGCCCTTACTTCCAGGCACTCTTAACATATCAGCTAAAGTGCAAAATATCACCCCTTCTATACTAGCAATTGCTATAGCCTCATCAATGCGACTTCTAGGCATTATACACACCGGACATCCTGGGCCGTGAATGAAATTGATATGCTCCCCTACTAATTGCGGTAGGCCAAATTTCATTATACTATGAGTATGACCGCCACAAATCTCCATAATATTTAATGACCTTTTACTTCTTTGTTTAATTATCTTGCTTAAGGCTAAAATCTTATCTTTATCTCTAAAACTATTTATTAAATCCATTATCTGCCTAATTATTAAATTTAATCTTTCAACGCTGCTAGACCCATATCGCCTTCATCGGCTGATATTTTACCACTACTCATATCATCTGCTATTTGCTTATAAATCTCTAAGCTCTCTAAAGCATATTTAGTATCGATCTTTTCCATCGCAAATCCCACATGTATAAGCACATAATCCCCCACCGATACAGGCTCAGCTATCAAGTCTAGGCTCACTCCACGCCTAACTCCCATAGTATCAACTATGGCAAAATTATTCTCATCTATTGATATTACTTTTGATGGTATGCTAAGACACATTTTTATCCTTATTTTCACGCATTAAAAGCACTAATTCTAGCAAATATTTTTTTAATTTTCAATACGCTTTATTTACCAAAAGCTACGCAATAATCGTAAAATTTGAAATTCCAATCTAGAATTCCTAGAAAATTTGCTATAATTCCTGCTTCAAAGGATAAATGCTAGATTGTGCTAACTTGATGTGTTTTGTTTTAGCGACTTTAGTCTGCTATATTTGTTTATCAGTTAGTGCTTAGAGTTCGTTATCCTTTGGTTTTTAGTCCTTTATCACTTCTTTTGTAAGACTATATTTTTGACTAAATAGCTATCCACACCTTTTATACACTCTTTACTAATAGCTTTTATGAAGTTTTCCATAAAATCAAAATCTATTTCGCCGTTTTGGGTTGTTGGTAGTTTGATTTGAATATTTTTCGCTATACTCCAATGTCTAGCATATCCTAAATTTGGAATTCCTTTTTGCCAAATAGTAATTATAAACAAAATAGATTTTATATTAAAATTTTTTGGTTCTAAAACTTTTACATTATCAGCTACACAAAAATCATTTTTTGCTATGTTAAAAGCTCTCGTGTGGTCTCCAAAAATTACAAAAAAAGGTTTTTCATTACTAATCGTAAAAGCTGGAATTTCATTACAATATCCACAAATACCACCATTTTGACTTTCTGCTGAATAAATAGGGAATTTCCCATTTTCTACACTATCTTTTTTGCTTAATTTTTGTGAAGTAGTTTTAATATCAAACAAATCCCCGATTTTAAACTCTTTCCAGGTTTTAGAATTTAGCTCATACCCCCCCCCATTTTGCTTTTTATGCTTGTAGAATTCTAAAATTCCACGCTGTTTTTGTTCTATTTTATCAATAAAATTTTCCATAAAATCAAAATCAGGTTTATTGTTTTTTATAGGCAATTTAATTTGAGCTACTGCTATTTTTGATGAAACAAAAGCATCAATATAATTATAATTGCTAGAAAGAGAGTTTATTATAGAACAAATAAAAAGAGCAATTTTGCGATTAAATTTAATTTTAAAATCATCTTTTAGATATAGACGATATATTTTATTGCCTGTAAGAAAATCTTTTTCTTGATAAAAAGCTTTTGCGCTTTCAGCACCTATTATAATACAATTTGCTTTATATAATGTTTCTTTTGTATCAATATATTGGGTTATTCCATTATTAAAAATAGTTCTAGCTACATAAGGAATTTGTCCATCATTATACAATTTTGGATTATGATATTTTGAACATTCTATATCAAAAATATCACTTATTCTAAACTCTTTCCACTCGCTACTATTTATCATCTTTTTTAGCCTTAAAAGTAAAAGTAAAATTCTCGTTATCTTGCTTTATATCGCTATCATAAAGCAGGCTTTCTAGCATAGTGTTTTCAAAGTCTTTTTTATCTATTCCGTTTTCAAAAAGCATGTAGTCTAACACTACTTTTTTAAAGTCTTTTTCGCTTATTTCAAACTCTGGCTGTGGCTCTGCGTAGCATAGATTATCATTTGGGCTTATCCATTGACAGCTATCATCGCCACTTTGTTTATAAATCACATCCACCCAGTAGTCCTCTAAGGTTTGCTTCCAAATGCCTTTGCTGTCTTGGCGACCTTGATTTTTGATAGTTTCTAAGCCGTCTTTTTCTATATAACAAGCAAAAATAGGCTTATTGTTTTGTGGCTCGTGAGCTTTGAAAATAAAAATAGAAGTATCGCTATGACCTTTATTTGCTCTAAATAGCTCTGGTGGTAATTTTATTATTTTTAAAAGCGAGTGCTTTTTTAGCCATTTTGTGGCTAAATTTTTCTTTACTACTAATTTATTGCTAGGCAAAATAAAAGCACAAATTGCGCCATCGTTTACATTGTTTAGCACATTTTCTACTATTAAGCAACAGCCAAATTTTTCTTCATAAGGCGGGTTCATTAGCACCCTTGTAATGCCTTTTTCTTTTATCCATTTAGCTATTTCATCACTTCTAGCATCGCCGTGAGTTATGTTTGTTTTGCCATCTTTGTGTATTATCATATTCGCACAAGATAGAGCAAAAAGCTCTTTATCAAATTCCACACCAAAAAGCTTTTCGTTTTGAATTTGTGCCAATTTATCCTTTACATTTTCGCCGCCGATTTCATTTATCATATTATTCATAGCTTTTACCAAAAACGCACCAGAGCCGCAAGTAGCGTCTAAAACTTTATCTTTATAGCTAGTGGCTGTTATGCGATAAATAAGGCTTGTAATGTGGTCTGGCGTAAAAACTTGACCTACTTCACTTTTACCTTTGTAACGAGTAAATTCGTTAAAAAATATACCCATTACATCCTCGCCGTTCCACTCGCTAGATTTTATAAAACCTGAAATTTTAGCCACATCATCTATAAAATCATTTATAGCTTTTTGATTTTCTGTGTAGTTGAAATTTATAATATTAAATTGTTCTTTTATAATATTTAGTTTTATATTTTTAGCTATTTCTGCGCTGTATGATTTTTCTAGCGTTTTTATAATCTCACTTCGCAAAGTTTCAAAATCTCTGTTTTTTAGGCTTTTTAAATCTGCTCCATTTTTATCTGCCACCAAAGCACAAGCTGTAAAAATCATTCTATGTTTTAGATTATTTATGCCAAAATTGCCGTGTAAATTATCATTTATTGACTTTGTAAAATTATAAATTGCTACTTTATCAATACTAATGTTATTAAATAAGTTAAGATAATAATTTTTATCAAAAAGTTCTGTGGTTAAGCTATAAAGCTTCTCATCTTTATAAACAGCTACATCAAAGCCATTATACGAAATTCCAACTACATTTTTATATTTTTGTCTAGCGATTTCAATGTATTTTTTGATTTGTTCATCTTTTTTGATAAGGTCAGTTTTGCTATTAGCGCATTCTAACACTATAGCTGGGTGCGTGGTGTCCTTTGGAAAATACCAGCCATCAGGTTTATTTGGATTGCCTTTCCAATAATTTTTGTCTAAATTATTAAAAGTAGTTTGCTGACCTACGCCAGAAATTGCATTTTGTTCATCATAAAAATTCAAAAGCTCTCTTGCTTTATCTCTTACTTTATCTTCTTCGCACATTTTGTAGCCTTGATTTTTTTTTAAAAACTAAGATTATAGCTAAATTTTTTAAGCTATTTGTAAAAAATAAAATTTAGTTATGGAATTCTAGTTTCTAAAATTTTTGGAATTCCAAATTCTAAAATTTCTAAAAATATAAAAAAGAAAACCCCCGTACCCCCAAGAAAAAGATACTAATAAATTCTAGAATTCCCTAGAAATTTACTTTTTTAGCAAGGCTTTTTGCTCAGCGATAAACTCTATCCATGCTTAACACCAAGAGTATCAACTATGGCAAAATTATTCTCATCTATTGATATTACTTTTGATGGTATGCTAAGACACATTATCTAATCTCTTTTTTAAATTTAATATAATTTATCCATTTATCAATTCCAGCCCCGCTCTTGCTATCAACCTCTATAATATCAACCTTTGGATTTAGCTTTCTAGCTTCTTTTTTAACCTCGTCAATATTAAAGTCAAAATGCTCTAAAAGCGAAGTTTTAGTGATAATAACTATATCAGCAGCCCTAAACATAACAGGATATTTTGCTATTTTATCGCTCCCTTCTGGCACGCTGATTAAAACAGCATTTATATGAGCGCCGACATCGTAACTTGCTGGGCAAACAAGATTACCTACATTTTCTATAAATACAAAATCAAGATCATTTAAAGGTAGATGATGAAGTCCTTCATGAACCATAAAAGCATCTAAATGACAAGTCTGCCCAGTAGTGATCTGGTGTGCCGCAGCTCCTGTTTTTCTTATCCTATCTGCGTCTTTATTTGTCTCAAGATCACCCTCTACGACTCCGATTTTAAAAGAGCCATTTTTTATAGTGGCTTCTAAAAGAGTTGTTTTTCCAGCTCCTGGGCTACTCATTAAATTTATACAAAAAATACCTTTTTCATCTAAATGAGCTCTATTATGCTCTGCTTCATTATCATTTTCTTGCAATATTTTTGTTATAACTTCTACTGTCTTTTTCTCATTTAAAGCAGGATGAGAATGCTCGTGAGAGTGCCCACCAGTATGCTCGTGCGAGTGAGTAATGCCGCCATGGGTATGTTCAAGTGCACTATTTCCCATACTGCAACCACAATCTTTACACATATTTTATCCTTTAAATTTATATTTAATGTTTTGGCACTGCTGCTCTAGCAAGTTTTGAAAACTTAACACCTTTAAGACCAGCAATACTGTCGCTAAAAGCCTCTATTTCTTTAGCTTTACCTTTTAAAACCATATTTTCCAGACAATTATGATGATCTATATGAATATGATTCGTACATATAATATTTACGCTAGCATCATGTTCTATACTCATTTTTTTAGTCATTAGATCACCTTGATGATGATCATAAACTATAGTAAGGACACCTATGAGATCTTCTTTTTCATTTGACCAGCTATCTTGTACTATCTTTTCTCTAATAAGATCTCTAGTAAATTCGCTTCTACTAGCGTAATTTTTTGTCTTTATCATCTTGTCTAATTCGTCCAAAAGCTCTTCTGGCAAAGAGACACTAAATCTTATAACCTTATCTTCTTTATCCATCATACAACCTTTTTACTATTTATTTGAATTATAACCCAAAAAGTTTAAACCATAGTAAATTTGCCCCATAGCCAACCCTGAGTCATTTGCAGGCTCATCTTTAGGTAGATAAAACGTAATGCCCGCTTGCTTTAAATTTGATATCGTCTTAGTTAGTAAAGCTCTATTTTGAAAAACTCCACCACTAAGAACTAACGGCTTTTTATACATAAGCGCAACGTTTAATATAAGATCGGCTAAACCGTTTATAAATCCGGTCGCCAAAACTCTTGGACTGCCACTTAAAGCATTCAAAAACACGTCTTTATAAGTTATAACGTCATTTTCTATCTCAAATTTATATGAAATATCTAAATTCTCATCATACAAAGCTTCTAAGCTCATAGCAGCCTGCGCATCGTAACTTACAGTATCTATCTTAAGAGCTAAGCAGGCAAATGCGTCAAATATACGTCCAAGCGAGCTTGTTTTTACTAAATTTATATTGCGACTTAGTACCTTGTCTAAATTTAAAAGAGTTTTCTCATCAAATCTACTTTTAAATTCCGGCGCATCGATATCGTACTTTCTAAGAATTGCATAAGCCAAATAATATATATTTTTGATAGCCTTATCACCGCCTATAAGCTCAAACTCATCAAAATGTAAGATCCTTTTATAACCCTTTTGATCACATAAAAACAGCTCTCCACCCCAAATCTCTCCATCATCACCGTAGCCAGTGCCATCAAACGCTACTCCAAGTACTTCACTACTAATATCATTTTCTATCATTACACTAAGTAAATGCGCCCAGTGATGTTGGGCTTTATATAGCTTAAATCCTTGCTTTTCAAAATACTTTGTGTGTAAAAAATGTGGATGTAGATCGCCGATTATAAAGTCAAATTTAAAATCATAAGTTTGGCTAAATTTCTCAACTAAATTTAGAAATCTTTCAAAAGTAGCTATATTTTTTAAATCCCCGATATAAACAGAGCTAAATATCAATCCATCTTTATAAATAGCAAATTGATTTTTAAGCTCACCACCAAGAGCCAAAAAACAGCCTTTTTGACTAAATTTAGAGCGGATTATTTTTGGTTTTATACCCCTTGAAGTACGTATCCATTGAAGTCTATCATCTGCAAAAAAAGCGATACTATCATCACTTGGATTTATGATCTCTCTATCATTGTCAAGGATGAGATGAACTACGCCTCCTAGCTTTTTAACTATATCTATGGAATTTGTAATGATAGGCTCGCCGCTGATATTTGCGCTAGTTGCAACGATAGGGAAATCTATATATTCAAAAAGCAACAGATGAAGAGCGGTAGGAGCTAAAAATATTCCTATTTTTTGAAGTCCTGGCGCAAGCTCTTCTGGAAGAGCATTTAAATTTGAAGCTAAAACTATAGGCTTAATGTTTGAGTTTAAAAGTTCTAACTCTTTTTTACTAAATTTAGCATATTTTAATGCCATTTTTTCATCTTTACACATAAGCGCAAATGGTTTGCTTGGGCGCTGTTTTTTTTGTCTAAGAGTTCTTAAAACTTCGCTATCATCGGCTCTACAAACAAGATGAAAACCACCTATTCCTTTTATGGCTATGATCTTACCTTTTTTTAGCCAAGTAGCACATAGTTTTACCGCCTCTTCGTTTTTAGCCAAAATCTCTTCACTCATATCTTTTAAATAAACTTTTGGTCCGCAAGCATTACAAGCTATGGGCTGAGCATGATAGCGACGGTTTAAGGGATCTTTATATTCAGTCTCACACTTATCACACATTTTAAAGTTTTTCATAGTAGTGTTTTTGCGATCATAAGGCAAGGATTTGATGATAGAAAATCTAGGACCACAGTTCGTACAGTTTATAAATGGATGATGATAACGCGGATTAGTATGGTCATAAAACTCGGCTTTACACTCATCACAAATAGCAAAATCAGGAAGTATCGGGTTTAGTTTTTGGGTAAATTGTGAATTTACTATCTTAAAAGTATCAAATTTAAGCTCACTATGTAGTACTTTGAAATCATCAATCCTAGCAAGTGGCGGAAGTTCGTCAAATATAGCCTTGCAAAACTGATCGCAAATTTCATCTTTAGCGTAAATATCTATTTTAACACCTTCACAGTCGTTAAAAACTCTACCAAAAATCCCAAATCTAAGAGCAAGATTGTATATAAAAGGACGAAAACCTACGCCTTGAACTAAACCAAAAACTTCTATTCTAAGAGATTTCAAGAGGGTATTGCTCGCTAAATCTCGTTTTATAGTTTGAATTTGAATATTTTAAAACTAAATTTGCTATGGTTTTATGGCTAAAAAGTTCGCCGCTAAGTAAGAAATTTTGACATTCAAACTCATCTTTGATGATATCTCCAAAATCACTGACAAAAAAAGCCAAACTTTCAAAACAACCAAAACTAAGATTTTTAGGCTCTGCCCCGGCTAATCTAAAACTCATAGCAGAACGTATCAAAGCAATGACGTCAAATTCATTCTTACTTTTCATTTTATAGTCTATCCTTACGCCTTTTGAGCCTCCAAAATCTCTAGCAAAGTCAAATAACTTTCCATCAAAGCCCAAAATCTCATCTAAAATAGTATAAATAGAATAAAAGTTGTTTGGCAAACTAAACTTACCACTAGGTAAAAGAAAACTTTTTTTATAGTTTTCAAGCAGTCTATCTCCACCATTAAACGTAGCTATTTGCTCATAAATTTCTTCATAGCTTTTTGGAATACTGAGTTTAAACATATCAAACTCATCATTCCCCTTATAAACCTTGATAAAATCATCAAATTTATGACTAAAAAATAGTCTTGCTACGGTAGTATCCAGTAGACCAAATTCTTTTAGCATAAGTCCAAAAGTGGCTAAATTTTTATCACTTTTAGAGCCGATAAAATCCAAATCCTCTCTTTGTAAAAACTCACTATTTCTTACTATCAAAAAGCTATCATCTAAAACATTTATCTTAAACTCGTTTTGGCTTGATTTTACTTTTAAGAAATTTATACCTTTTGAGTTTAAAATGCTAGCTATCTTATAAATATTTATATCCCAAGCCGCTCTTACATCAAAAAACGTCGGTGTGTTTTTATGATTTGTTTTGAAAATAGCATTTGTTTTTAGAGATAAAACAGGTTTTTCAAAACTAGCTAATGCGATCAATGATTTTTCATCAACAACAAAGATTTTAGGAAGCGTATTTAGGTTTGTAGGCAAAAGATAATCCGCATCAAAACTATCGAATTTAGATATCTGAACACCTTCATATATGATACTTTCTCCATTTTCTATACGTTTTATAGCTTCATTTATAAATTCATCATCACAACCAAAGCCAAACTCATTTTTTCCATTTTTTAAAGATTTTGGAGTGATATTTTTAAATTTAAAATCAAAAATTTGCTCTTGATGAGATGGCAAATACTCAGCTACTTCAACTTTACTAGATTGTAAAAATATAGAGTGAGGAACTAAGGGAAGATACTCATCGCTAAATTTACCAAGCTCTTCATCTGTTCCGCTAACATAAAGTCGTATTATGTCTTTTTCGTAGTTTAAAGCATACTGCAAAGTACTTTGTTTTGCCCAAAAATCAAGAAAAAAAGCCAATGTCTTTAGACTACAACTAAATTTAAACTCAAAACAAAGTATCAAAACTGCTCCTTTTTCCAATCATTTGCGATATCACTAATGCTAAAATCAGCTACTTTTTCATATTTAAAACCGAGACTTTCTAAGTGTTTTAAAATAACTTTTTGCATGACCAGAACGCCTTTTTTTATCTCATTACTTAGCTCAAAACTCATAGGATCTATCCGTTTTGGAATTATGCCTAGAATTTTTGTTCGTGGTCTATCACCAACCAAATCCATCATTTCAAGCGTTTGTAGCATTTCGATTTCATGTGCGGAACCAGACCAATTTATACTTTTTGGCATATCTTCAAAATCAAAAAAATACACATCTGCGATATTTGCTTCATCAGCGTCTATGCAATCTACTACTATGACGTGATCAAAATCTGCTATGATAGGACTTAGCAAGTTTGCTAAAGTTCCACCATCTATGAAAGACAATGTATGCTCTGGGGATTTAAATTTGAAATTTTTTTCTATCATTTTGGTAAAATGAACGCCGATACCTTCATCGGCGAACATTACATTACCAATTCCTAACACAAGAACGCGCATTAATCTTCTTTAGGAAATTTATAACCGCTAACTATGGCGTCCATAGCACCGTTTTTACCTTTTATAGCATTATATATAGCCATATAAACATGAACTAAAACAAATATCATTATGATCCACATAGATATATGATGGACGACTCTAACATTTGCAAGTCCTCCCATCCACGCTTCTACAGCACGCATAGGATCATAAAGCAATCCGCCAAGCCCCTCATGATATACATGTACGTATAAAATAAGACCTGTTAAGCAGATCACGAAAAGTATTATATAAAAGAACAGATATGATACAAACTGTAAAGGATTGTAAGTACCTACTAAATGTGGATGTTTGCCCATAAACATATAGTATTTTATTTGATCTATCCAAACTTTCGGACTTAAAAAGTCTTTCAAGCTTACTCTTTCTATGTGACTTTTTTTGTCAAAGAAAAATAGATATAGCTTAAATATAAAGCAGCCTATAAGCACAAAACCGACTATTTGATGCACTGCACGCCATTTTGCATTCATAAAATTTGTAGGTTCGCTTGTGATAACCGGACTAACAAATACATAAGCTATATAAAAACCACTCACTATAAGAAGAACTATAGAAATAGCTCTTATCCAGTGAGTAAGTCTAAGTCCTATGCTAAACTCATATTCGGCGATATGTTTTCCATTATCTTTCATATTCGCTCCTTTAAATCAAATTCGGATTTACTTTATATTCACTTAGCTTATTACCCTTTGTATCCATAACGTGAACAGCACAAGCTATACAAGGATCATAAGAGTGAATTTTGCGAATGATTTCAAGTGGTTGTTTTAGATCTGCTATCTTCATACCGACTAGGCATGCTTCATAACTAGCCATCTCTCCTTTTGAGTCTTTTGGACTTGCATTCCAAGTAGATGGAACTACTGCTTGCCAGTTTTCTATGACGCCATTTTTGATTCTGCACCAGTGACTAAGCATACCGCGAGGTACGTTTCCTATAAATCTACCTTTGTATTCTTTATTATTATCTATAACGTATTTTGCACAAGTTGTTTGATCTACTTTTAAATTTTCAATCAAATTTTTAAATGCTACTAAGGCGTTATCTGCTACTATCTTAGCCTCAAGCATACGGCAAGCCGTTCTTCCTAGAGTTGAGAACACAGCAGTTATAGGAAGTCCCGTATCTTTTAGGAATTTATCTACTACAGGAACTACAAGTTTGTTTCCTTTTGCATAGTTTACTACTATATTTGCTAGTGGTCCAACTTGCATAGGTAAGCCATCATATCTAGGAGCTTTTATCCAGCTATATTTACCTGTTATATCAAATACTTTACTATTAACCATTTCGCCTTTTGCATTCATAGTTTGAGCATCTTTTAGTCCTGTGTAATTCGGCTCTGTTTGTCCATCATAGGGATGAAGTGCTGCGCTCTCTTTATACCAAGAACGAGTTGCTTCTTCTGTTATTTTGCTCTCATCTACTTCAAAAACTTTGCCAACATCGCCGTTTAAGATATAGCCACCATCAAATAAATAATCATTTACTCCTACTTGGAAGTCTTTATAAGTCATCAAATTCGGAGTTCCTACGTCATTTAGAACGCTTGGCTCACTAGCATAGGCTTTGCCAGCCATAACAAGATCTGGATAATAAGCACGGTTGATAAAATCAGCCATTTCTCCAAATTTAACCATATATTCACCAAATCTTGCCGGATCTTGTAGATCCATTATACAAGTCACACCGCCAACTGTTAAGCTTTGTGGATGAGGCTGTTTAGCACCGAAGATAGCCATAGCTTGAGCTATAGTTCTTTGAAGTCTTAAACACTCTAAGTAGTGGCTAAGAGCTATAAGATTTTGTTCTGGAGTAAGTTTATAAGTAGAGTGTCCCCAATACGCATTTGCAAATGGTCCAAGATTTCCTTTTTCGACAAATTTTTTAACCTTATCTTGAACTAATTTTAATTGATCCGCACCACAAGCATAAGGAGTATCACACCATTTAAACGCTTCTTCGCTAGCTTTTTTAGGATCTGCGCTAAGAGCACTAACAACATCAACAAAATCAAGTCCGTGAAGTTGATAAAAATGCACAGGGTGATCGTGTAAAAATAAAGCTGCGTTCATAAGTGTTCTAGTTAGTTTAGCATTAAGTGGAGGAACTATACCCAGAGCATTTTCAACAGCTTCGATTCCTGCTCTATAATGAGAAAATGTACAAACACCACAAATTCTTTGAGTCATAAATCCAGCATCCCTTGGATCTCTACCTTTTACGATAGTTTCTATACCTCTCCAAAGAGTTGAGCCACTATAAGCATCTTTTACGACATTATTTTCATCTACTACTACTTCTATTCTAAGGTGTCCTTCGATTCTAGTTATCGGATCTACTACTATTCTTTGTTCGCTCATACATTACTCCTCATCTTTTTTAGCTGTTGATATTAAAGCGTGTGCTGCTACTGCTACACCAGTTATCGCTAAAACACCTATACCGATCTTATCTGTTATAGCGTCTGCTCCAAGTCCGTCAAATACCGTATCAAAAAGTCTATCCCCAAGCGGTTTTTCAAACGGTCCCATTGTATCCCAAAAATCAGGTTCACTACAGCCTATACAACCATGTCCTGCTTGCACCGGCCAACTTGTATGTTGGTTAAATCTCTCACGTGAGCAGTTATTAAAAGTATATGGTCCTTTACAGCCTACTTTGTATAAGCAATATCCTTGTTTAGCACCCTCATCACCAAATTCTTGCACGAACTCACCAGCATCAAAACGACCACGTCTTTCACAAAGATCGTGAATTCTAAGCCCATAAGCCCATTTTGGACGATTATAAACATCAAGCGCAGGAAGACTTCCAAATAGCAAGAAATTTAACACGTTTCCTACTATATTTTTCTCACTTGGAGGACAACCAGGTACATTTATAACAGGCTTATTTGTGATTTTATAAAGAGGTTGTGAGTTTGTCGGATTTGGACGAGCAGCTTGGATACCACCAAAACTAGAACAAGTTCCTATGGCAAATATCGCTAAAGCATTATCGCTAGCATGGATAGCATGTTCTCTACCAGTAGTTCCCTCTGGTCCGACTGTTAGATAAAATGCGCTATCTCCATCATGAATTCCGCCTTCTACCATTAGAACGTATTTGCCTTTGTATTTTTCAATAGCATGTTCTAAATTCTCTTCTGCTTGCCAACCAGCAGCAGCCATAACTGTTTCGTGGTATTCTAAACTAATATAATCAAATATCAAGCTATCAATTGTAGGCGCATCGCTTCTTAAAAGACTTTCGCTACAGCCGGTACATTCAGCCATATGCAACCAAATAACTGGAAGTCTATCAGCAAGCTCTGCTGCTTTTGCAACACTTGGCGCAAAACTAGCAGGAAGTGCCATCATGGCAGTCATTGCTCCTGCCCATTTCATAAAATCTCTACGAGTGAAGCCGTTTTCTTTCAAAACAGCCATTATAGAACTATTTTTTTTAACTTTAGGCATCTTTGATAAAGCGTCTAACCTATCTTGTATGGTATTTAAGAGTTTATGCTCAACCATAAATTCTCCTTGGAATTAAGATTAAATTTATCTACAATAAATTTTTAACTTTGCTATTCTACACTTATTTATCTTAAAGTAATTAACAAATATTTTTTAATTATTTAATATAAAAATTTATTAAAAATTGTAATATTAAATTAAGTTTAGTAATATCTAAATGATAAAATCCCCTATTTTACAGGCTTTGTGATTAGTATAATTAAAATCTATAAATCAATATTTTAAAATAAATTTAAATAAAATAATTAGTAAAAATATAATAAAATATCATATTTGTTATATTTTTTGCAAATATTAACTCATATTTAATATATAAAAATGGCTATAAATATAAATTAACTTAGCATTCTAACTAACAACATATAAATAATAGTCGGAAGTACTATACTAAGAAGCGAGTTTTTCTTCCAAATTTGTAAAATAAAAACTAAAATCAAACAAAATATCGCAGCAGATCCTAGACTATAAGTAGAAAAGTCCATATTTATTAAAGCATAGATCAGTAAAACTACCATTATTATCAAGCTTATAGTTTTTTGCAAATATAGCAAAGTTTGATTTTGGGTACGCTTTTTAAACATCCAGTACGGCAAAAACCTAGTTAAAATAGTAGCAAATCCAGCTATCAAAATATATGGCAAGTATTCCATCATAAATTTCTTTTAATTAAATTTTTTCTTAAACATCAACAAAATAGCAGCTCCAGCTATAAGCGAACCAAATAAAAAATAACGCTCAGGAAATATAAAAAGTCCGACGATAGAGCAACCAAAACCTAAAAACAAGACTTTAGTGTTTGGATTATTTTTAAAAATTTGATATATCAAAACTGCAAAAAGCGCAACCAAACTAAAATCTATACCTTTATATGATATATTTAAATTTGAGCCAAGCAATGCACCAAAATTTACGCCGAAAAACCAGTAAATTTGATTTAAAAATGCAGTTAGGTTAAAAAGCAAATTTTTATTTTCGTCTATGTTTGATTTGCGAGCTTTTAGCAAAGCAAAAGTTTCATCTGTCAAAGCATAGATAAAATAAATACGATTTTTTAGCTGATTTATCTCTCCAAGTAACGCCATAGTATAGAAAAAATGCCTAAAATTCAGTAAAAACGACACTATAAAAACATCAACAAGAGATGCGCCTGTGACTATAAACGCGACTAGCACAAACTCTACACTTCCTGCGTAAATAAATATAGGTGTGAGGCTCATAACCCAAAGTGGAAGCCCAGAGCTTATACCATAAAGCCCGAAAGCTATACCAAGAGGAACGTATCCCATCATAACTGGGATAGTTGATTTAAATATTTCAAATTTAGACAATATAGTTTCCAATAATTTTTAAAATCGCTAATTCTATAGAAAATAAGCTTTGCATTCAATAAATATTTATATTAAAGTATAAATTTGCATTATCATTAATAAATAACGCTATTTTACGCTTTAAATTCATAGTTGCACTATACTAATTATTTTAAATTTATTTAAGATAATTGCTTTTTAAGCTTTCGGGTGTTAAGATTCTAAAATTAATATTAAAAGAATAAAAAAGTAAGTAGCATATATGAAAAATTCGGTTATATTAGAAGTTTTGTCAAATAAAAAGGTGTTATGCTTAGAAGACGAACCAGTAATACTAAGAAATTTAACCGAATCCCTAGAACTGTTTTTTGGCGAAGTAGTAAGCGTAAAAGACGGACTTGAAGCACTCGATGAAGTTATGACAAATTCATATGATGCCTTGATACTAGATATAGAAGTTCCAAATATAGATGGGATAGAGATAGCTAAAAAAGTAAGACAAACTGATCAGAAAATCCCTATAATCATACTTTCAAGCCACAATGAACAAGAATATTTATGGAGAGCGATCGAACTCAAAATAACAAAATATCTCTCAAAACCTTACAGTAAAGAAACATTTTTAAAAGCTTTAGAACAGATCGCCTTAGAATTGACTGGATATGTAGTGATATATAACATCAATGATGATCTAAAATACGACTTTAGCAAAAAAATCATTTATAATAAAAATGAAACTCTACATCTTTCAAAAAGCGAGAGTAAGCTCTTAGAATACTTTTTAAAAAATAAAAATCAAACGATAACCTATGATCAAATATCTGAATATATGTGGGATTTTGAATCACCCGGAAAAGATGCCATAAAAACCATCATAAAAGATCTAAGGAAAAAAGTCGGTAAAGATCTGATAAAAAATTTATACGGCATAGGGTATCTGTGTGAGATATAATTTTAAATTCCTAATATCTTTATTTGTAGTTTTATATATCATAATGACTGTTTTAGTTTTTAATTTTTACATAGGTCTAGCTTTGAAAGACGCAAAACAAGGAGCGCTTTATATACTAGATACTACAAACTCTGTGCGCGACTATATATCAAACGTTCAAAGACCAGTCATCAACGAACTAAAAGAAAAAAAGCTTTTAAATGATGATTTTTTTGATCCACGACTAATGTCTGCTTCATATATAACAAAAGAAATTTATAATATACAAAAAAACAAAAGAAAGGTTGATTACGAGTACAAACTGATAACTTCAAACGTCCTAAATCCGATGCGCAGGGGAAATGAATTTGAAAATAAAGTCCTAGAAGGATTTAAAGATAAAAAATACAGCGAATACTCAAAGATCATTTTTGACTCTAACAATTCTCTATCGTATTTTGTCGGACTTCCAGTAGCTGGATTGCAATCATCTTGCTTTGAGTGTCATAGTACAAATAGCCTACCAAAACAATATACAAATTTAACGAATTTTGATGGCAAGATAGGCGACACTGTAGCGATGATCTCTTATACTATACCTATTAAAAGCATTTTTACATATCATATTAAAGAATTTATAATAAGTGGATTGATAATTTTTATTTTCTTTTCATTATATATATTCTTTATTTATAAGATGTATATAAATGATAAAAAGCTAAAACAACAAACCGAACTTTTAATGATAAACCAAAACAGACTTGCGCTTATGGGCGAAATGATCGAAAATATATCTCATCAATGGAAACAGCCATTAGCACAGATCAGCTCTATCTTGATAAATGTAGAGCTATACTCTCAAAGAGATACACTTACCAAAGAAAAGTTAAACGAAAATATCAAAGAAACGCAAAAACAAGTAGAATATATGTCCGATACCATCGATGATTTTAAAAACTTTTTCAACCCAAATACACCAAAAAAGGAATTCACAAGCCAAGAAGCTATAAATCAAGCTTGTAAGATTTTAGGCTCATCTCTTAGAAAATACGGGGTAAATTTAGAGATCGACATCAAAAATAACTTTACTCATTTTGGTAATATAAATGAGATCATACAAGTCATCATAAGCATCATAAACAATGCAAAAGAGGCGTTTTTAGAGTCGCAAAATAGAGATAAAATGATCAAAATAACTTCATTCTTGCAAGACGATACGCGCAATATCTCCATAGAAAACAACGCTGGCAATATAGATGAAAAGCTGCTTGATACGATATTTAAACCACATTTTACTACAAAAAAGACCGGCAACGGGCTTGGTCTATATATGAGCAAAATGGTAATGAAAAAAAATAAAGGACAAATTTCTGTTAAAAACGTAAATAATTCTGTAATATTTACAATTATTTTTTTTAATTCATAATTCATTAAATATCTCTCTTTTTTACCACTTTTTATTGTTAGTATTCAAGATGAACAAAATTTTGATTTTGGATTCAAATTTATGAAGGAGAGCAAATGAAGAAGTTGAATAAAGCATTGCTTTGTTTAGCCGTTGGCATTGGTGTGTTTGGCTCATCAGCCTGTGGCGCCGAACACGTTATGCAGATGACCAAAGAAGCACAAGCTGTCATTGCAAATCCAAAGGGAACTTTGGAAAGTAGAGGCGTCGTTTCATTGCAAGACTACATTGTAGAAGAGCAAGAAATGTATAATTGGCTATTTAAAAACCATCCTATTTTTTCAAAATACGGCGGTAAAACAGTAGGAAAATTGGTCGTTGGAGACCGTGGACACGAATGGCTCGCAGAAGGACATGGATATGATATGTCAAAAGCTAGCAAACGTGAAAACGGTGAAGGACTCAGCTCTATGATGTATAGGATAGCTTCAACATCTACGCTAATGTTTCCTAACAAATTTATAGGCCCTGAAAAATGCGGCGAGTGTCACCCTGCACAATATGAAGTTTGGAGTAGATCTAGACACTCAACTACCATCCGCTTCCCAGGAGAACATCCTGAGTTCAATAACAACTTAACTGAACCAGTATTTGGCGCAGATACAGCTCCTATCTTACCAAAAGGTATAACTCCAGATGTAGTTTATGCTACTATAGGACACGTAAGAACTAAACTTGGCTACATTGATGCATGGCTACTTCGTGGAACATATCACGTTGAAGGCGGTTTGCTTAGAGACGGAACAGGTCAAATCGTAGCAGGTAGCAATCAATGGCAAAGAACATGGGCTTTAAATATGACTCCAGAAGTAGTCAAAAAAATCAGAGCTTGGATACCTGAGTTCCCTGAAAAACTAGAAGACTACGGCTCAAACACAGGATATGTAAGAGGTCTTGCGTCATACGCTGCAAAATATAAAACACAAATGTCTTTTCAAGCAAATTCATCATACTGTGAAGTTTGTCACCCTGTAAAATTTGACTTTAAGAGCAAAAAAGATTTCTATAATGCACTTGGTAATGCAAAAGAGCTTCAAAAACATACCATCTCTAAAGCTGTAAGCTGTGAAGAGTGCCATGGCGCAGGCGGACACTTAGATGGAGGAGTAGGACTTCGTACATCAAACTGCGAACGCTGCCACCAAAGATTTAACTACAGTCCAGATCTTGCAAAAAATCCTATAAATGCAGGAAAATTAGATCTATCTCTTAGTTCTAAATTTAAATCAATGGGACCAGGATGCGGTAGTGAGGGCTCACAAACATACTTTACAGCTCACTATGATAAAGGAATGCGTTGTGCTACTTGCCATGATCCTCATGATGTAACAGGACCAGTTGTAGGAGATAAAACCATAAAAGGACTTAACTATAACTCTGAGCAAGGCTATTTAAGTTCATTATATACTAAACCAAAAATTAGAAAAGATTGTAAAGATTGTCACAAAGAGCAAGCTTACATAGCTTCTAAAGCAGATACTCATAGTAAAAATAGTTGTGCATCTTGTCACATGCCATTTATGATGAGTTGTGAAAACTTCTATGCAGTTCAATTCCAAGATCAAGCCGGATTTGATACACAAAGAAGATCACATATATGGAAAATAGATGTAAATCCTACTAGAAAAACACTTGTTGCAGGTGCTGCTTCTAAAGACCCTAGAGACGGTAAAGACTGGTACTTCCAAAGAAATGAAGAAGGACATAACTTTGTCGATTTGATGTGGGCTTGTGCTAGAACATCTTGGGCTGATCAAGATATGGTAGAAACAAAAGGTTGCCATAGTCCTGTAGTTTCAGAACTAAAACCAACTTTACATTTCAAAAACCAACAACAAGTTTATGATGAAGTTATGGGATGGCAAACTCCTGTCAAAGATACCTTAACTCAAGTCAAAGTTGGAATTCAAGGACTTTACTCTATCCTTGAAGTTAAAAAGCTTAAACCAAGTGATAAAACAAGAGTTTATGAGCTAATAGAAAAAGCTCAAGAAACTGTTGATCTACTTGAAAAAGATGGTTCATTTGGTATGCACGGTTTTAAATATACCAAACAAAGACTTGATGCCGCTAAAGAATACATAGGCGAAGCACAAAGAATTATAGGTAATTAATTCATTAATTGGGCTATGAGTTTTCATAGCCCATTAAATTTGAAAGGTTAAGTTATGCAAAAACAACTATTAAAAAGTTTGGCGGCGATTTTTTGTCTAATGAGCTATGCATTTGGTGCAGAGCTTAATACGCAAGAGCAAAAAGAGTCTTATAGTATCGGAGCATCAACTGGCAATTACATATCAAACCAAATTTTTCAACAAGGACAACTTGGGGTAAAATCAGATATAAATGCCGTAGTACAAGGCTTTATAGATGCTCTTAAAAAAGAGCAAAAACTAACAGATGAAGAAGTGATCTCTCTTTTAAATTCAAGAGCAGATAGATTAAACAAAATAGTAGAAAAACAAGCAAAAGAAGAATTAGATAAAAATTTAAAAAACGGTAAAGAATATATGGCTAAAAATGCCAAAAATACAAAAGTTAAAACTACAAAATCAGGACTTCAATACGAAGTCATAACTCAAGGCAAAGGTGATAAACCAAAACCCGAGAGTATCGTTTTGATAAATTATAAAGCATATTTAACAAACGGAAACGTATTTGATGATACTTACGCGAAAAAATCTCCGGCTCATCTTTCGATGATAAACATCATAGATGGATTAAAAGAAGGCCTATTGCTCATGAACACCGGCTCAAAATATAAAATAGTGATACCTAGCGAACTTGCTTATGGTAATGATGGTATGGAAGAGATCCCAGGTGGCTCAACCGTGATCTTTGAAGTTGAACTTTTAAAAGTCCTAAAACCGGGCGAATTAGCAAATAGTGCAAAAGCATTAGATCAAAGTGATATGAAAAACTTTCATGACACAAATAAAACAAAATAAATCCTTGCTATGCGCAGATGGAGGAACTATGAAAAATAGAAGAACTTTTATAAAATATCTTGCCACCGGCTGGGTAGGTTTTGGCACGCTTAGTTGCTCAAATTTATTTGCAAAACAATCAAACGAGCAAGATAAAAAGGTATATAAAAAAACGCACTTTGGAATGATCTTTGATCAAAACAAATGCGTTGGCTGTACTGATTGTGAAAAAGCCTGTAAAAAGGTAAATTTAGTACCAAAAGATCAAATGAGGCTTTATGTAGAGGATAAAACAGATCCTAACAACAAAGCAGAAAAAAGATACGTAAGAGTATCTTGTCAGCAATGCGTTGATGCACCTTGCGTAAAAGTCTGTCCTACTAAAGCTTGCCATAAAGATACCCTAACAGGTATAACCACAACAAATATGGATGACTGTATAGCCTGTAAATACTGCATAGTCGCCTGTCCTTATGACGTTCGTTTTATAAATAAAGAAACAAAATCAGCCGAAAGCTGCAACTTTTGTTTAGATACAAATTTAAAAAACGGGCTTGAACCAGCTTGCGTAGAAGCTTGTAAATATGATGCTTTGGTATTTGGTGATCTAAATGACGAAGAAGCGCATATAAGCAAACTACTAAAAGTAAAAGATAGCGTTAGAATGAGACCTGAGTGCGGTACAAATCCTAGTTTGCGCTATATTCCTGTAGTAAAATTGGGGGTGTGATATGAATGGAGCTATAAATTTTACCTATACGTTTTCTCACGGCATTGAATGGGGCTGGCCGATAGCAGTTTATCTTTTGTTAGCCGGAATGTCTGGAGGAGCCTTAATAGTAGCTATCTTAGTAAGATATTATAAAAAACAACAAAATATCACGTCGCTATATAAAGCAGCTTCGTTGCTTGCATTCATAACGATAATGCTTGGTATGGTATGCTTAGTCGGCGATCTCGAAAAACCGCTATATTTTTGGAAGATACTCATAACTTACAATTTCACTTCGGTTATGTCGATCGGTGTTTTAGCGCTTTGTATTTATATACCGCTTAGTTTTATCATATGTCTTTACGCCTTTGAAAAAGAATTATTAGAAATTTTATCAAAACGTTTTACGTTTTTAAAAGATCTGTTTATAACCGTGATGAATATACTAAACTCTATACGCCCTTTTATAGAGGCTCTTTGCGTAGTTTTTGCGGTCATAGTTTGTGCATATACTGGATTTTTGATATCTGTTTTGGTTCGCTTTCCGATCCTAAATACAGCTATCTTACCTGCTCTTTTTGTGGCTTCTGGGCTTAGCGCAGGAATCGGTGGTTCTAGTTTGATAGCGGCGTTAGGATTTAAAGAGCATCATCACAGCGACGATCTTAAAACACTTCACACTATAGAATGGCCTGTAATGGCTATAGAAATAATGCTTATAGCGATGCTTTTTGTATCACTTATAGTAGGAAGCGAAGTACAAAAAATAGCTAGCGCAGCATTTATGGGCGGAGCGTATTCATCATTATTTTGGGTAGGCGTGATCGGTATAGGATTTTTACTACCTTTAGTTTTAAATTTTGCATTAGGTAAAAAGATCGGCTCATCATCGATAGCGTTTTACATAAGCTCTTTTGCAAGCGTTGTAGGAGTTTTACTGCTAAGGATATTTATTATCTACGCAGGACAAACATATGATATATTTATTTGACGATTTAGGAGAGATAGCATGGAAGTGATTTTAAATTTAAAGAAAATATTAATATCATATAAATTTATACTTTTTTTGCTATTTCTACTTGGTTTAGGAGCAGGCGTTGCGACATTTTTAGAGAGTATTTATGATACGCAAACGGCACAAATTTTAGTTTATAACGCTTTGTGGTATGAGATCTTGATGTTTGTTCTTTCGCTCTGCCTGACGCTTGTCATTATCCATACGAAAATGTGGAAGCATTTTGGAGCATTTGTGTTACACTTAGCTTTTATAATTATTATAATCGGGGCTTTTTTGACTAGGCATTTTGGATTTGAAGGTATCTTGCACATAAGAGAAGGTAATAGTGAAAACGAAATGCTTAGCGTAAAGCCATATTTTCAAATCAAATCCACAAACGACACTTTCATATATCCTTTAAATTTATCAAAACTCGGAGATAACTATTTTTCATTCACCAAAGAGATAAACTCAAAAAAGCTAACTATAAACTTTAGCGCATACGAACCTGCCGAAAGTAAAAATGAACGCTCTACTTTGGTAGTTGAAGCTTACTTCGACAAAGAAGAACCAAAAACGATAGATATAAAAGGCGGTCCTGGATGGTTTGGTGAACCGCATATAGTTGATTTAAACGGCGAAAATATAGAGCTATCATGGGGTTCTAAGCTCATCGAACTTCCTTTTTCTATAAAACTTGTTGATTTTAAGCTAGAAAGATATCCTGGTTCAATGAGCCCATCTTCTTATGCTAGCGATATCGAAATTTTAGATAAAAACAAAGAAAAGACCTTGGATTATAAGATCTTTATGAACAATCCTTTGAGCTTCGAGGGATACAAATTTTTTCAATCATCATACGACACAGATGAGATGGGAACTATATTAGAAGTAAATAAAGATCCGGGAAAATGGCCGACGTATTTAGGCTATCTTCTTCTTTGCGTAGGATTCATAGGAAATTTCTTCACCAAACAAAGTAGATTTTTAAAACTGATAAAATTCGTAAAAACAGCGCAAGTTGCCATTTTAACACCTTTTATTTTATTTGCTTTTTTAAGTACAGACCTAAAAGCAGATGCTAAAGACTTAGAGCAATTTAAACAAAACACGGCAAACCACGCTACAAACAACTTTTCTATGCTTTTAGTACAAGACTATATGGGTAGGATAAAACCTATCAGCACAGAAGCACACGAAATCATAAATAAGATAAGTATGCAAAACTCACTGTTTGGGCTAAGTCCTGAGCAGATTATCCTTGGTATGAGCACAAATCCGGCTCTTTGGCAAGACCTAGAGATCATAAAAATAAAAAACAAAGAGATAAAAAGATTATTAAATTTACCAGACGATAAGAATTTCGTTAGCTTTAAATTTATGTTTGATGAAAACGGTTATTATAAACTATCAAAAGAAGTAGATAGAGCAAACGAAAAAGCAGTCTCAAAAAGAACTACTTTTGACAATGAGATCATCAAATTCGATGAGAGACTAAACATCGCTTATCTTACGTTTAAGGGAATTTTCTTTAAATTTATACCTATTCCAGATGATGAAGAGAACAAATGGATCTCTCCAAACGACGCATTTAGCGATGATAGGATAAGCATAGAAACAAAAAGCATACTAAATGATTATTTTACAGGATTGCAAGAAGGTATCGCTAATAACGAGTGGCAAAATGCGAACGAAGCTCTAAGCAAGCTTCAAGAATATCAAAAAGTAACTTCTAAAAATATACTTCCAAGCGATATGCAAATACACATAGAAGTCATTTATAACCATTTATCTATATTTAAGAATTTAGTCTATTTTTACCTTATTTTAGGTTTATTTTCTTTATTTGTCGGACTTGTTTCGATATTTTTATCAAAACATTCTTCAAATTTAGAAAGACTTATATTTGCTATTTTTGTATTTGGATTTTTATTTCACACTTTGGGGTTAGCACTTAGATGGTACATCTCAGGTCACGCTCCATGGAGTGATTCTTATGAGTCTATGATCTATATCGGCTGGTCGGCTGCGCTTGCTGGAGTAGTAGTTTTTAGAAGATCTATGCTGACTTTAGCAGCTTCTTCTTTGCTAGCGGCGATAGTGATGTTAGTAGCTCATATGAGCTTTGTAAATCCTCAGATAACAAATTTAGTTCCGGTGTTGAAATCATACTGGCTTACGGTGCATGTTTCTGTTATAACCGCAAGCTATGGATTTTTAGGACTTGGAAGCTTACTTGGTATCATCGCGTTAGTTTTAATGATATTTAAAAACGATAAAAACAAAAAAGAGTTAAATTTCCAGATAAGTCGTATCGCAGCTATCGATGAGATATGTCTTATTATAGGAATTTCTATGCTTACAGTAGGAAATTTCTTTGGCGGAATTTGGGCGAATGAGAGCTGGGGAAGATACTGGGGCTGGGACTCTAAAGAGACATGGTCTTTTGTATCTATCATAGTTTATGCTATAGTTTTACATCTTAGATTTATCAATGTATTTAACAATGTTTATACGTTTTTAGTAGCATCAGTTTTTGCGTATCTATCTATCGTAATGACGTATTTTGGAGTAAATTTTTATCTAACTGGAATGCATAGCTACGCAGCTACAGGAGAGGCTCCACAAATACCAAATTTCGTATATTTTATACTTATTAGTTTAGTACTTATAAGTATCCTTGGCTTTAGAGGGCGTGGTATCAAATCAATATAAAGGAACAAAAATGAAAAAAACTCTGATAACGGTATTAGTTTGTATGACATTTGCTCATGCTGGTTTTATCAAAGACGGCATAGAAGCTAAGCAAAACGGCGATCATCAAAAATTGATAGAAATTTACGATAACGCTTGTTATAAAGAAAAAAAAGCTTCAGGCTGTTATAACCTTGGGGTATTGTATTTCGAAGGAACTGGCAATGTAGAAAAAGACTACAAAAAAGCTATAAACTTATATGAAAAAGCGTGTAAAGAGAACTTTGCTCTTGCTTGTAATAATCTTGGCTATGCATACGAAAGCGGTTCTGGAGTAGATCAAAACTTTACAAAAGCGATTGAATTTTATGAAAAAGCGTGTAAAGACAATGAGGGATGTACTTCTTTAGGACTTCTTTATGCAAATGGAGCAGGCACAAAAAGAGATATACAAAAAGCTCTTGAGCTATACACAAAAGCTTGTAATTACGGCGATATGATGGGTTGCAATAACCTAGGGTTTTTATATATGGAAGGTTTAGGAGTTCAAAAAGACTATAAAAAAGCAAAAGAGTATTACGAAAAATCTTGTGCCGGCGAGATAGGCGTAGGATGTGATAATCTAGGCTTTTTATACGCTTTTGGAAATGGCACCAAACAAGATTATAAGAAAGCTGCCAAGTACTATGAAAAGTCTTGTTCATTTGGCTATTATAAAGGTTGCAATAACCTAGCCATTATGTACGCTGAGGGAAAAGGTGTCAGAGTAAATAATGAAAAAGCAAAAGAGTTATTTCAAAAAAGTTGCGATAACGGCCTTAAAATAGGATGTGAAAATTTAAATTTTCTAAACACGATCACAAAATCAAAGTGATCTAATCTAAAGGAGCAAACGATGATCTCAAGACTATTTTTTATAGTAGTACTATCTACTTTGGCTTTTGGAGCACAAATGTTTCAAAGCGTAGAGCCTAGCAAGGCAACTATCGTGGGAAGTGGCGAAAATAAGGAGTTTTGTCTAAACTGCGGTATGAGTCTAACCAAATTTTATAAAACAAATCACGTACACTTAGACAAGCAATACTGCTCTTTGCACTGCTTATACGAATCGACAAAAGGAAATTTACCACAGATAGCACAAGTAGTCGATACTAAAAATCTAAATTTCATCGATGCTTACTCAGCTTTTTACGTAGTAGGAAGCAAGGTAAAAGGCACAATGAGCGTAAATAGCAAATACGCTTTTGCAAATGAAGATGATGCAAAAGAGTTTCAAACACAAAATGGCGGAACTATAATGAACTTCCAAAAAGCATTTGACGAGGCTAAAAAAGATTTTATAAATGACAAAAAAATGATAAAAGTCAAAAAAGAAGGCGGAATGTATGCAAAAGGTAAAACTGCATATGAAACCAAATGTCAAAAAACAAATGCTAAAGAATTTAGAAATATAGCTGCACTTAAAGAGAATTTAAAAAAGATCTGCGACATACAAAATGATGGCGAACTTCAAGCTGTAGCGCTTTATCTTTGGGATAATCCAAAAATAAATGAACAAAAACAAAGCTCTAAAATCGTAGTACCAAAAAATGCGAAATGTCCGGTTTGCGGAATGTACGTAGATAAACATCCTAATTGGGCAGCTGTGATAGAAGATGAGAATTTGTATTTTGATGGCGTAAAAGATATGATGAAATATATATTAAAAGAGAAAAAAGCTTTCGAAAAAGTCTTTGTGAGTGACTATTATAAGCTTAAAAAAATAGATGCAAAAGCCGCATTTTACGTTATAGGCTCTGATGTGTACGGACCTATGGGAAATGAGCTTATACCATTTGAAACTAAAAATGAAGCTATAACTTTTGCAAAAGATCATAATGGTAAAATGATAGTCACATTTAAAGAAATAGATGAAAAGCTACTAGAAGAACTATGAAATTTATAAGTATACTTAGTCTGTTTTTTGCAGTGTCTTACGCGCTTATAGCCATTCATTATATGAGTTTTGATAGAGATCAAAAACTAAAGCTAATAGACACTATAAGCAACAGCACAAGCGATATATGGCTATCTTTGAGTTTTATATCTAAAGATTATGAGGGATTTGTTTATGATAAGTAAAAATTTCATAGATTACAGCGTAACTTTGCTATTTAAAGACAAATCCGATCATATCTTTAGTTTCTTGATCTTTACGTTTATAGTTTTTATTTTTAGCGCTGTATTTTTTATATCTGGTTCATTGCAATCAGATATAATGCAGAGCATAAAATCAAAGCCAGACATAGTTGTCGAAGCACTAAGAGCCGGTAAAAAAGATACTATGCACGATGGTTATATATATGATATTTCAAAGATTACTGGCGTTAGCGATGTTCTTGGTGTGGTTGATGGGTATTATTATTTCGGACAAAAAAGAGTTTGGTTTCATATAGTAGCAGACGATAGGCTAGATGATTACGAGATGATCATAGGAGAAGGAGTAAAGAAAGCTATGAAAGAGCTTTACTACGAAGATGTTTTTAACTTCTTAACAGAACAAAAGCTAATACCTATAAAGATCAACAAAATCGCTCCGCACGAGACAAATATCATATCTAATGACGTTATTTATATGAATTCTTCAAATGCTAGAGAGGTGCTGAGCATAGATCAAAACGAATACACGAAACTCCACGTATATGTCCCAAATCCAAACGAAGTCAGTGAAGTAGCTCTTAAAATAGAAAATCTCTACCCGAATACAAAAGTTCTAAGCACCGAAGATATGGTGGCTAAACTAAGACATTTGTATTATTATAAAGGTGGAATTTTTATGGTTTTATACATTACTTCTATGGTTTCGTTTTTTATACTGCTAAAAAATCAAATTTCATTAGTATATGGACAAAAGAAAAAAGAAATAGCCCTGCTAAGAAGCATCGGATTTTGTATAAAAGATATCATAGCTCTTAAATTTATACAAAATGCAGTCGTCTGCCTTTGTGCTTATTTACTTGGTATATTGATGGCTTATATTTACGTATTTATATTTAGTGCGCCACTTTTACGAAATATTTTTTTAGGAAGCGAGCTTGAAAGCACCATCACATTTACGCCGGTTGTTGATTTTAGTATATTGTTTCTTATTTTTATATTTAGCGTGATACCGTTTTTAGCATTTGTTATCATTCCTGCTTGGAGAGTTGCGATCAGCGATATGAGTGAGGCTATAAAATGATGAATATAATAGAGATAAAAAACCTTTATAAAATTTACAACGAAAACAAACCTAATGAATTCTTAGCCCTAAATAACATAAACTTAGAAATCCAAAACGGTGAGATAGTTATCATCAAAGGAGTAAGCGGAAGCGGTAAAAGCACCCTACTTTGCTTGATCGCAGCTCTTAGCAAACCGACCAAAGGAGAGATCTTGGTAAATGGAGCGAATATATCAAAACTACCAGATATAATGAGCTCTTCATATAGGCATAAAGATATCGGATTTATATTTCAATCTTTTAATTTACTTGATTCTCTTAGCGTTTATCAAAACGTTTTAGCTCCGCTTGCTTTAACATCTTTAAAAAAAGACGAGCTAAACTCAAAGATCTTAAACGCTATGCAAATAGCAAATATAGCCCATAAAAGAGATCAGATAGTTTCATCTCTAAGCGGTGGCGAAAAGCAACGCCTAGCTATAGCAAGATCGCTTGTTATGGAGCCAAGCATCATCTTAGCCGATGAACCTACGGCAAATTTAGATAAAGAAAACTCTCTTATCTTTATAGAAATGCTAAAGAAATTTAAAGACTTAAAAAAGACAGTCTTAGTCGCAACTCACGATATTTTATTTGACGAGCTTGATTTTGTAGATAGATATATCCACATCAAAAACGGAGAAATGATATCGTGAGTATATTTTTATCAGATGAGATCATAGCCTTTTTATTGATAGAACTTATCGTTATAGTTCTTATGGCGATATCTGAGTTTCATATCGTTTCTATTATGAAATTTTGGGATTTTAACTCAACTTCAAGCTTACAATACAACTTAGAAAAGAAAAACTATCTTATAAATACGATACTATTTTTTGCGGTTATTTGTAAGATTATTTTGTTTATATTTTTTATACTATCATTAAATAAACTTGCAAATATCGTCCCTGGCGCTATGTGTTCAGCAGGAGTCGTTGGAGCAAACGAATATGGCGGCATTTTACTACTTTTAAAAATACTGCTTATTTTTGGCTTTGGATTATGGCTCATAATCAACAAACTAGACCTAAACGCTGTTAGTTTTCCATATCTGAAACGAAAATACGTCATATTTACTATACTTTTTATAGGAATTTTAATTGAATTTGTCTTAGAAATTCTATTTTTTACAAATATTCCTCTGTCCGTGCCTGTCTTTTGCTGCTCTGTAGCATTTCAAGCTCCAAAACTTCCTTTTGGCTACACCCAAACATTTTTAGCTTTGTCTTTTTACGCCGTTTTTACAACTATTATAATTCTAAATTTACTTAAACAATCCATATCTAGCTTTACTTGTAATTTGCTGTTTTTATTTATTGCATATTACGCTATCACGTACTTTTTTGGTCTTTACGTATATGAGATGCCAAATCACAAATGCCCGTATTGTATGCTACAAAAAGAGTATTATTACATAGGTTATTTCGTCTGGGGATCGCTATTTTTAGGAATTTTCTTTGGTATAGTACCATTTTTAGTTGAGCTTATAACAAAGACAAAGTACGATCATTTACTTAGATATTCGTCTATTTTTCTTATCATAAATGCGTTGATCTGTAGTTTTTACGTTATCAAGTACTATTTTAAAAGCGGAGTTTTATTATGATAAAACAAATTTTTGCAACAGTGCTACTTGTAGGCGTTCTTACTCTACTAATAATAGGCGCAGATATAAAAGAAGGAAATATTATCTCTAAAAGTGGCAACATCAAAAAAGAGCCGCTTGAAATAGTCCTAGGAAAATATCTTTGCAAAGAAAGCAATACTTTGATAACAGACCTTTATAACACCGCTCAAGCAGTAATGCCAAACGGAGATACGTATTTTTTTAACGATATAGCAAACGTTTTTATATGGCTGATGAGACAAGAAAATAGAGATGATATCGTAGTTTGGGTTTATAGCCAAGATACGCAAAAATATATTTTGGCAAAATCGGCGTGGTATTCAAGAGACGAGATAACTCCTATGGGGTACGGTTTTGGTGCATACGAGTTTCATCTATATGGAAAAAGCGACCACTATTATGATGAAATTTTGCTATGCGCGGCGCGTGGCGAAACACTCATAAACCCACTCATAAACATACTTATCACGGAAAATAGAATTTGATTTTATTTGTAGATATTTGTGGTTTTGATACTGGGCTAATTTGATATCAAAAACCACAAAAATAAAAAAGTGATGCTAATCTAGTTGACTAAATTTACCACTATTTCATCATTAAGCGCAGATATTTTTATACTATCGCCACTTTTTAGCTCATCGCGTAGTATCATCTCAGCAAGTTTATCCTCGACTAACTCATAAAGAGCTCTTCTAAGAGGACGCGCGCCATACACCGGATCAAATCCTGCTTTAGCTATAAACTCTTTAGCATTGTCATCAAGAACAGCTTTGATACCTCTGTTTTGAAGAGTAGCTTCTAGCTCTTTAAACATTATAGAAACTATGCCGCTAAGCTCGTTTGCGCCAAGAGGATTAAAGATTACACAATCATCTAATCTATTTAAAAACTCAGGTTTAAAATACTCTTTTAACGCATCTTTTACCGCATTTTCTCTCTCGTCTCCACTTAAATTTGCTATCGCAGAAGAGCCTATATTGCTAGTTAAAATGATGATAGTATTTTTAAAATCCACAGTAACACCTTTGTTATCTGTCGCCCTTCCATCATCTAAAATCCCAAGTAGTATATTAAATACGTCTTTATGAGCCTTTTCAACCTCATCAAAAAGTATCACGCTATAAGGTTTTCTACGAACTGCTTCGGTTAATTGTCCGCCCTCATCATACCCAACGTATCCAGGAGGCGCACCAAGCAGCCTTGAGACGCTGTGTTTTTCCATATATTCACTCATATCAAAACGAACGAGCGCTTTTTCATCGTCAAATAAAAACCTAGCTAACGCCTTTGCACTCTCTGTTTTACCAACTCCAGTAGGTCCTAAAAATAAAAAACTTCCAATAGGTCTATTTTGACTGCTAAGCCCTGCTTTGTTTCGTTTTATGGCGCGTGAAAGAGCGTGAAGCGCGGCGTCCTGCCCTACTACGTTACGCTTTAGATACTCTTCTACTTGTAAAAATTTCTCCTTTTCACTAGTTAGCATACGCTTCACCGAAATTCCAGTCCATTTACTAAGAATTCCAGCTACCATATCCTCATCGACTTCGTTTTTAAGTAAAACCCCACTTTTTTTCATCTCTTCCCATTTGGCTTCTAGCTCTTTTATCTTAGCGCTTGCTTCTGGGATCTTGCCGTACTCTATCTCTGCGGCTTTTTCATAAGCGTTATTTCTTTTTGCAAGCTCGGCTTCATTTTTAAGACTTTCTATCTGTTTTTTGGCTTCGCTTATACCGTTAAATACCGCTTTTTCATTTTTAAATTTAGCTTCTAGTCCGGATTTTTTTTCATTTAAATTTGCAACCTCTTTTTCTATCTCATTAAGACGTTCACTATTTTTATCACTATTTTCCATTTTTAAAGCTTCTTTTTCGACTATTAGAGTTTCGATCTCTCTTTTAGCCTTTGATAGCTCATAAGGTTCGCTTTCGATCTGCATTTTAAGCTCAGCTGCGGCTTCATCGATCAAGTCTATAGCTTTATCTGGTAAAAATCTACCACTTATATATCTATCGCTTAGCTTTGCAGCAGCCACAAGAGCGCTATCTGTGATATTTACGTTATGATGAACCTCTAGCTTGTCTTTAATACCGCGCAAAATTTGCAAAGCTTCATTTACACTAGGCTCAGCAACATTTACTGGCTGGAAACGGCGCTGCAAGGCTGCGTCTTTTTCAAAATACTTGCGATACTCTTTAAGAGTAGTAGCTCCAACAGCGTGAAGCTCACCTCTAGCAAGAGCTGGTTTTAGTATATTTGCGGCGTCCATACTGCCCTCGCTAGCTCCAGCTCCTACGATAGTGTGAATTTCGTCTATAAAAAGTATGATGTTTCCCGCTTTTTTGACCTCGTCTATTACTGCTTTAAGACGGTCTTCAAACTCACCACGGTATTTTGCTCCGGCGATAAGAGCACTCATATCAAGAGCAATGACGCGTTTGTTTGCAAGACTAGTAGGAACCGCTTTTTTTACTATAAGTTGAGCTAAACCCTCTACTATAGCGGTTTTTCCAACTCCTGGCTCACCTAGTAAGATAGGATTATTTTTAGTTTTACGTATGAGAATTTGCATCATTCTAGTTATCTCTTCATCTCTTCCGATAACAGGATCAAGCTCTCCCTCACTTGCTTTTTTAGTAAGATCTACTCCAAATTTAGAAAGACTATCAAGAGTTTCATCGCTAGTTTGACTATCTACGTTGCGACCGCCGCGAATGGCTTCTAGCTCTTTTTTAAGCTCTATTAAATTTATATATTTACTTAAAATTTCTTTCAAAGGCTCTTTGTCAAGATTACCTAAAATCCAAGTATCAACAGCGATATAACTATCGCCTAAGCTTATCATAACGGCTTTTGCATTTTCTAAGCTATTTACAAGCTCACTTGAAACTTTGATATTTTCCCTACTAACATTTGAACTAGTAAGAAGCTTAGAAGCACGACTTTTTATGTCGAGTAAAACTGCATCTTTGCTTACGTTTGTTTTATTAAAAATTTGATTTAGTATAGAGCTACTATCTGCGACTAATGCCCAAAGCATGTGCAAACTCAAGGCTTCTGGGTTTTTATTGCCTATAGCAAGGCTCAGTGAATTTTCAACTAAACTTCTAGTTTGATCGGTTAATTCTTCAAATATATTTGCCATTTTTGCTCCTTAAACTTTATATGAAGAGTATTATACAACTTTAGTCTATCTTTGTCAAGGTTGCAAAAAATTACGGCGCCATAAATATCATGGCTATAAATCCGTAAATACCAAATATTAAAACAAAAATATGCCTTATCAGCTCGGATCTTCCATATAAAAGCGTACTTAAACAACATAAAATCAAATTTAAAATTAATGCTTTTACATAAACACCCTCAAATTTAAATCCATAAAGATATGAGCTTAAATTTCTTATCTCAAACGGTAAAATCATCTCTTTTATATCTTTAGCAGTCGTTTCTCTAAGTATATCGTACTGGAATGCAGAGTTTATGGCGTAGTCATTATCTAGCTTATATCCTAATATTTTATCTTTTTTATGTATAACTACACTTTTACTAATAGGCGTTATATATAAGGCAAACTTATCGGTACTAGGATCATAGTCGCCACTTGGCAACTCTATTAGTTTATAGTCATCATAACTTATCAATTTTACGCTATTTTTAGAAACAATGGCTGCGTAAAACTCTTTTTTAGTATTTTCACTGACTATTACAAGATCACCGTCTTTAATGTCTGTCTTTTTAACAGACGGTTTACCATCAATCATTTTGAGATGATAAATTTGGTTTAAACTATCAACTATAAACGCTCCTTCATCAAACGGTTTTTTTGTCGTTGGATTTGTAAAAAAATGTTTTATGGGAAAGCTAAAACCACTGTTTTTAAGAGCATTTGTATAGACCCTACTAAGCTCTTTTTCTATTTTTAGGCTAAAGAGATTTACAAACTCCAAACTATCTTTTTTAGCTCTAATTGCATAATCATTAAAACTAAGCTTAAGATAAGGCGGATTTGACTCGAAAATCGTCCAAATTTCTAACGGTTTTTGATTATAAATACTCGGTTTTATCATAAAATTCAGCGAATTTGCCCTTATTTTATCTTCGTTTGCAAACTCACTAAAACGCTCAGGAAAAATACCTTTTGCAAGCAAATAAGAATAAAACTTAAATGGCAAATTCGCCATAAATTCATCTTTTGTGATATTTTTATCTCCTAGAATTTGATAATTCTGACCAGATTGAATTATAAATTTATCAAGTATTTCAGAGTAATATAAATTTACTTTTACATCACTCTTAGCAAAAATGCTATCGATAAATTTAGGCAAAAACAAAGCAAGTAAAACAACAACTATAAAAGCCTGAAAAATCCTTAAAAATCTCATTAAAGCCCCTTTCTATATGCGTCAAACGATAAAACTAAAGCGCTTAATGCATACATAAAAAATATCAAAAAATATACCATTCCAAGCTCATTTGAATGAAAGCTTTGTAGCTCGTAGATATCAGGATTTAGTTCAAAATACAGATAAAGAATCCCAAAAAATACGCCTAAATTTAGCGTAGCATTTTTCTTTAAAGGGGTGATGATAATAGCTCCTGTTAAAAGGTAAAAAATCAATCCAAATAAGAAATTTAATATCAGCCAGAAATTTATCACGCTCAAGATCTCGCTTACGTAGATATGACTTAAAAAAACATTTAAGATCAAAATCTCGCTCGCATAAACACCAAAAATAAAAATAAGCGGATAAAGCACGATATAAGCTATATTTTTAAAGATCTTGTTTGGAAAAAATAGACTAAGTCTAAGCCTTTCATTTTGTCTTTCGCGTCCAAAAACAAAGCAGCTAATTACTACGCTAAAAAGCAAATTTATATCGCCTAAATGATAAAAGCTAAAACCTTTTTGAAGTAAAAATATCAAATTTACTTTCAAATTTCCCTCATCTAAAACAGCACTTCTTAACTCAAAAAAGATATATCCCAAAAACGCAGCTATCAAAACAACAAAAATAAAAAATGCTTCTTTAAATTTATAAAACTCTTTTTTTATCATTAGTATCTCCCTACATATCCTAAAAATGCATCTTCAAAACTCAAGCTTAGCTCTTTAGCATCACTAAAAACTTCATCTAAAAAGCCATAAATTTGTACTTCGCCGTTAAGTTCGGTCTTGCTTTCTATACCTTTTATATTGCTTAGATCTCTGCTTTTATCTAAAGAAAATCCTCTAAGACCTTGTCTAAATTTGTCAAAACTTCCTACAAAAGGCTCCTTGTCTTTTCTTAAGATCACTACTTTATCAAGCAAATTTTCCAAATCATTTACGTTATGCGTTGTCATCAAAACACTTCTTTGCCCACTTCTTGCAAAATCGTGCAAAAACTCACAAAATAGCCTCCTATAGCCAGTATCAAGCCCTAAGGAATAATCATCTAAAATAAGCAGTTTAGGACTACTTGCTAGAATTAGTCCAAGCACGACTTGTGACTTTTGACCTAGTGAGAGCGTGGATATTTTTTGCTTTATACTTACTCCAAGCTTGTTAAAAAGTTCGAAAAATATCTCACGCTTAAACCTAGATTTATACTGACAAGAGTACAACTCTAAAAGATCTTTTATCATTAGATAGTCATAAGTCACGTATCCCTCATAAAGCAAACCTATCTTGCTTCTAACACTCACAGGCAGTGCGTGGCTATGGTGACCAAAGATCAAGCATTCACCGCTTAGCGGTCTTAAGTTTCCCATTAAAATATTTATAGTAGTACTTTTACCAACTCCGTTTTTGCCTAAAAGTGCGGTGACTTCACCCTCTTCTACGCTAAAACTTAGATTTTCATAAATTTTCTTTTTGCCATAAAATTGCGTCAAATTCTTACATTCAATAACATTTTTTACCATTTATATCCTACCTCCAACCAAATTTGTCTTCCTGTATCATAGCTCATAACTTCAGTACTATCGATAGTTCCTATATTTTTTCTATTTAATAAATTTGAGATATCTAAATTCGCAAAAAACGCACTGTTTTTTACTAAATTCTTTTCATACGAAAGCCTTATATCCCAGCTAAAAGCAGGACTGATTTTTTTACTTTTATAAGCGCTATAAGTCGTCCCGCCTATGGTTTGTTTAGCGTCTTTTATGATCCCATCAAATCCACCTTGAATGTTTAAAAAGTTACTTAAAGATAGTTTATACGGAAGCTTTGTAACTAAATTTGCATTGATATTCCAAGGGGTTTTATTTGTATTGTTTGGCAACTCACTTTGATTTATCAAATTTCCATTAAAGATAACTTTTGTCGCAGTAGTTTGATACTCATCAAATACATCTTCATAAGTATTAAAATTTCTTTTAGAATCTATATAGTTAAAGCTAAGACCAAATGCATTTGAAATTCCTGCTACAACAATATCGCTGATAGTATTTAAGCTCAAAGTATAGATATGAGATAGACTTTTTCCCTCGTTTGTATAGACAGAATAATCCTCTTTCAAAGTAGTATTATTTCCAAGATTGTAGCCCATTTTCTTTGCGCTTGAAGCTCTTATTAGATCCTTTCCCTCACGCCTTAGATACTTAGCTCCAAGCTCTAAATTTCCTATCTTTTGTGTAGCTCCTATACCGATTTCATCATCATAAGGTACATTTAGAGAGTTGAATTTAAAAGCGCTCGGCGCTGTGTTTTTTAGTATCCACTGGCTTTTTTCATCTTTTCTAGTATAAGTTTTCATTAGACTAGCCATTCCTTCTCTTAGCTTATAAGCTAAAATGTTCCTTCCATAATATCTATTAAATCCGCCAAATATATTTGTATTATTGTCATCAAAAACATCTAAATTTGCCACAAATCTAGGCGCGATATTTAGATCCCCCATATAATCATTCTTATCTAGTCTAACTCCGGGTTTTAAAGTTAAATTTGATATTTTTATCCTATCTTCGAGCCAAAATGAAGCTTGATTGTAATCAAACTCTATCTTTCCATCATATTTATAATGTGTTTTAAAATACTGGGCTTTCCAGTTTTCTTTACCTTTTGCGACAACGTCTCCTTCCAGACAAAAGATATCGCCTGCTACGCAAGTTTTCCCATTTTTTAATTCCACAGCACTGACTGCTCTTACATAAGGCTTCGTGATGTCGTATTTCGCATTTATTTTTTCTAGCTCAGCACCTAAAGAAAAGCGATTTGAAATTCCAAAGATATCTACATCTTCAAAATCTATAGAAGGGTTATATAAAAACTTTTTTTGGTTTTGTTCTATATCTCCACCCACTCCATCTATAACCGTATTAGTCTTGCTTGACGTGTAGCCTTGCATAGTTTTAGACTTCCACCAAACAAGCATTTTATCACTATTTGTTTGTCTATCCATAGAAGTAGTGTTTAGTCCGAAATTTTGCTTAAATAAAGCACTGTTAAACTCATAATCCACGCCTAAGTTTAAATTTACTCCACCGCCTTTAACCTCAGCTTTAGCATTTTCGCCTCCTATGCTGTAGTAAGTCGCACTGTATGGAGCATAAAGTATGCTAGGCGTGAGTTGTAAGCGATCATTTGTATAAACGCCTTTTAATAAATAATTTTCGTTCATCCTATACATATTTCTTTTTTCGTCTTTTTTACTTACGTCTATATCGTAATCTGCACTATATTTTCTTTGCAAAATAGTAGAATAAAGTCTATTATAATCAAACATTAATCCAAAATTTTCACTAACATATCCCTCTAAAGTAACTCCGCTTTTGTATTTTTTAAATTCAGGCTGATATGAGCTATTAGTAGCGTAGTCATAAGACTCTTGTTCCGTATCATCTATATGGACTTTTGTAAGATTATCGCTTGTATAGCCAAAATAGATTTTTCCACCAAACTCACGCTTTGGATCCCTTGTCTTAGCGTTTATCACGCCGCCTTGAAAGCCGCCGTATTTTGCAGAAACAAAACTATCTATAACTTCTATATTTTCAAGTAGATCTGTATTTACGCTAAGCCCTAAAGAAGGATTGCTTAAAAATGGAGTTATATTTGCCGCACTTCCAGTGCTTAAAATTCCACCCAAAGGATTTATGTCATTGTTGATATTTATACCATCAAGCGTGAAATTGTTTTGATAAACTTCAGCTCCGTTTATAGATATATTTTGCGGTGCGATCTCGCCACCGTTTTTACTAGTTCTCTCGCCACGACTCACTCTTGCATTTGGATTTTTCTTTATGATATCACTTATCGTACCATCTTTTGATAAAGAAGCATCGATCGCGTCTTTATCGTATCTTGTAGAGCCTAAAAACTCACCGTTACTAGCTATAGATTGCTCACTACTGCCTATTATATTTACAGCTCCAAGCTGAGCACTATCGCAAAAAGCGTAACTCGAAGCAAAAACAAAAGCTAAAGTTGCTTTATTCATCGTTATCCTTAAATTTAAAATTTACAGGCTTCTAACGATAAAGAATTTGGATTAAACGAATTTATAAAAAGTGTTCTAAAAAACAGTAATTTACGATTTTTGTACGTGATTTTTGTCATATGAATATTCAAATAATTACCTCGGTAAAATTCAGTTTTAATTTTCAATTATAATAAATAGCAAATAAATTATAACTTAAAATGATAATTATTCTTAATTTATAATCTTAGAGCGTCGTAAATAAATAGATATTTTATACATTTTATTTTTATACTTATTTAAATTTAGACTTTAATTATTTACTAAGCCATATAAAGCAAGCTTATTATTGGCTTCTTGCTCCGTACCGTATCTTAATATTTAAATACTTTCAGATCAAAATATCTCATTTGAAATCAATAAAAATCCCTTAGGTGCTCTGGTGTCAAATTATACTTCGATATACACATACTAGCAGTGCTTATAAAACAGCAATGTTTAGCTATTTCTTTGTTTTTACTTTAAATTTAGGCAAATTTAAATAAAATTGATTTTTTAAAAAATGGAGATAGAAAATTGGAAAAGAAAAATTTATTTCAAGCATTAGGATTTGGGACGGCTCTTGCCATAGGACTTTTTACGGCGGTAAATTTAAACGCTGGGACAGATACCGGGCAGTCAAATAAATTAGAAGCTTTAGCAAAACTTACCAAAACAATAGCAATAGTAGAAAAATATTACGTTGATGATCTAAATTTCACAGCTATAGTAGATAAAACTATAGCCGGTCTCATGACAAATCTTGACGCACACTCAAGCTTTTTAGATCAAAAAGCATTTAAAGATATGCAAATTCAAACAAGCGGCGAATTTGGTGGACTTGGTATCACTGTAGGTATGAAAGACGGTGCGCTTACAGTCATATCGCCTATAGACGATACTCCAGCGTATAAAGCGGGTATAAAAGCAGGAGATGTCATACTAAGGATAGATGGAAACTCAACTATCGGCATAACTATAGATGAAGCAGTAAATAAAATGCGCGGTAAGCCAAAAACTCCTATCACGATAACCATAGTAAGAAAAGGCGAGAAAAAACCATTTGATATAAATATGCAAAGAGATATCATCACAGTAGAATCAGTCGTAGCAAAACATATAAAAGACGAAGATATCTTATATCTTAGGGTTACTACGTTTGATCAACACGTTATAGATAAAGCAAAAGAATTTATTAAAAAATATCCAAACGTCAAAGGTATAGTTTTAGATCTTAGAAATAATCCAGGCGGACTACTAAATCAAGCAGTAGGACTTGTAAATTTATTTGTAGATAAAGGTACTATAGTTACGCAAAAAGGAAGAAGTAAAAGCGAAGATGAAGCTTACAACGCAAATCCTAGCCAAATGATCACAAAAGCTCCACTTGCTGTACTGGTAAATGGCGGTAGCGCAAGTGCTAGCGAGATAGTAAGCGGTGCTCTTCAAGACCTAAAACGCGCTGTCGTAGTCGGTGAAAATACATTTGGAAAAGGAAGTGTGCAAGTAGTCATGCCTATAGACAATGAAGAAGCCCTGAGACTAACTGTGGCTAGATACTATCTTCCAAGTAGCAGAACTATCCAAGCAGTTGGCGTAAAACCAGATGTTTTAGTATATCCTGGGAAAGTGCCGACTGAAGATGATAATGGATTTAATATCAAAGAAAGCGACTTAAAGCAACACTTAGAAAGCGAGCTTGATAAGATTGAGCCGCAAAAAGGTGGTAAAAAAGATGAGAGTGATAAAAATATCATCACAAAAAAAGAAATTTATGATGATATACAACTAAAAACGGCAATCGATATAATCAAAGTAAAAAATATCAAATAAGGAGAAAACGATGCAAAAGTCAGAGATGATTTACGAGGGTAAAGGTAAAAAAATGTGGTCAGTCGTAGGACATGATGACTTGTTGATAGCTGAATTTAAAGATGATCTAACTGCATTTAACGCAGAAAAAAAAGGTAGCGAAAGCGGAAAAGGCGCACTAAACAACAAAATATCAACTGCACTTTTTAAACTATTAACAAGCAAAGGCATACAAACCGCACTTGTTGAAACTATCAGCGACACAGAACAAGTCGTAAAAAAATGCAAAATCATACCTCTTGAAGTTGTAGTAAGAAACATAGCGACTGGTAGTCTTAGTAAAAGACTTGCGATAAAAGAAGGAACTGTTTTGCCATTTACTTTAGTAGAGTTTTATTATAAAGATGATGCTTTAGGCGATCCTTTAGTAAATGACGAACATTGTCTTATCATGGATCTTGTAAAAAGCGAAAATGATCTTGACAGATTAAAACATTTAGGAAGAGAGATAAACTCTATACTGCTTCCATTTTTCAAAGAAAAAGGTTTAAAATTAGTCGATTTCAAGATCGAATTTGGTGTGGATAAAGACGGAAATATCTTACTTGCAGATGAAATAAGCCCTGATAGTTGTCGTTTTTGGGACGCTGTAACAAATGAAAAAATGGATAAAGATAGATTTAGACAAGATCTAGGAAGCGTAAAAGTCGCGTATGAAGAAGTTCTTCGCCGCATACTTGCCTAAACAATGACTTGTGACTCGCTTGAGTAAATTTTAAGAAAGGTTTTATTTTATGAAAGTTACCGTAAACGTCTTTTTAAAAAATGGAGTTTTAGATCCTGCTGGAAAAGCTGTAGAGCATGCTCTTGGTTCGCTCGGTTTTGATGGCATAAATGAAGTAAGAATCGGAAAACAAATCGTCCTAAATTTAAAAGACGACATCAACGATGCGGATATCAAAACAATGTGCGAAGAACTATTAGCTAATACGGTCATAGAAGATTACGAAATCATCAAAGGCTAAAAATGAAAGTAGCTATCGTAAATTTTCCAGGAACGAACTGCGAAAGAGATACAAAATACGCATTTGATAAACTAGGTTGCCAAACACAAATAATATGGCATAAAGATACGACTATTAATGCGGATCTTATCGTTTTACCGGGCGGTTTTAGTTATGGAGATTATCTAAGAACCGCAGCTATATCTAAATTTAGTCCTGCGATGAGTGCTGTCGTAGCTCACGCTAAAAAAGGCGGACTAGTTTTAGGTATATGCAACGGTTTTCAAATGCTTTTGGAGACTGGACTTTTAGAAGGCGCGATGAGAAGAAATGAAAATATGAGCTTTATAAGCAAATTTCATCACCTAAAAGTTATCTCAAATAACAATAAATTTCTATCGAATTTTGCTAATAACGATGTGATAAATATCCCAATAGCACATGGAGAGGGAAATTATTATACTGATGAAAATACCTTAAAAAGACTATACGACAACGAACAAATTATTTTAAAATACTGCGATGAGAACGGAAATTTACTAAGCGTAAATGGATCGATAGACAATATAGCAGGAATTTGTAACAAAGAAAAAAATATCTTTGGACTTATGCCTCATCCAGAACGTGCCATAGAAGAAATCCTAGGAGGAACTGACGGGATGAAAATGCTAAAAGGTCTAGTTTGCTAAAGAGTATTTCTTTAATCGTTTTGCTTGCCTGCTTTATTTTTGCTAGAGATGAAGTAAGTGTGTTTGATATGGTGGGTGAGCAAAACACACCACAAAAGAAAACGATAAATATAGATGATATAAAAAAGATAGCGCCGACAGATGAGCCAGACTACAATACTGTGGGGACTCAAATTTATGAAAATATAGAGCCTAACGAAACTAAAATGTCGGTTTCTAAAATAAAAAAGTCTGTATACGTCCATCAAATTTTTAGCTTAGATCTAAAAGCCGACACAGGACACAATCTCGCTTTTGATCTAAATCTTAGCATAAATGCAAATGATATATCATGGCTAAATCCAAAACCAAACTGGATCCAGAGTAAAAAAGGCGTGTATGATACGACTCTTTGGTTTGAAGCAAATAAAGAGTCTGCAAATATCGAAGATATTACACTAATACTAAATAGAAACGGTGATTTTTTTCAAAAAGCAAGTATAAAGCCTAATCTTCCACTTATAAAAAATCTAAAACAAGCAGAGAATTTCTCAAATACTGTAGCCGATAATCTAGAAATTAAAAAAGTAAAAAGTTCTAAATTTGATGATGAGAATAATCTAATAACATTAGAACTCGAGATAAAAAATGGCAATCTCAGCTCATTTTTCATACCTTCAAACTTTCAAAAACAAGGCATAGAATCCATAAAAGGCGATTACAATAACCAAACTGGAAACTACTTTATCATTGCAAACAACAAAATAAAATCTATAGAATTTAGCTACTACAATCTAAAAGAAGCTAAATTCAAAAACTTTAATCTTGATGTTAATGTGCAAGATGACGATCTGAGTACTCAAGTAAATCTAAACCCTAAAGAAAGCGAGTTTGAGCTTTATAAAGATATAACTATATATTCACTTATAGCTATATTTTTACTATTTTTTATCTTTAAAAAAAGCTATTATTCTTTAATCATAGCAATAGTTTTTGGAATTTATTCATTTTATGATAACAAGCCTTTTAGTGACGCAACGCTAAAAGCAAACTCAGAAGTCAAGATACTACCTACAAATAATTCTACGGTATTTTACATATCAGACAAACCTCAATCTGTAAAAGTTATGTCTAAAAATGATAAATATACTAAAATATTATTAGAAAATAAAAATATCGGATGGGTAAAAAATGAAGATATGGAATAAAATAAAAACTGTCTTAATCGCGATAGAGCTAGTAATAAGCATAGCTATAGTAGTCATTTTAATGTGGATGTTCAACAAACATCACAGAGAGATCAGGAGAAAATGGGCTAAAGCACAAAGATTTTTTATGGATTATAAAATGCAGATCATAGGAACCCCGAATAAAGATGCAAATTTAGTCATCATAAACCATCAAAGTATGTTAGATATCATTGTTTTAGAAGATATACATCCTGCAAATTTATCATGGATAGCCAAAAAAGAGATCGGCGATATACCTATACTGGGCAAGATTTTAACCATACCAAAAATGATCCCTATCGATAGAAATAATCCAAGATCTATCACGACACTTATAAAAGACGTAAAAGATCGCACCCAAAACGGCCGCGTGGTAGCAATGTTTCCAGAAGGTACTAGAGGTAAAGGCGATAAACTTTTAAAATTCCATAGCGGCGCTAAGATTATCGTTTCCAAACTAAATTTAAAAGTTCAACCGATAGTTATAGTAAATTCAAGAAAAATACTAGATACAAAAAATTTCTCTTTTAACAAAGGTGAAGTAAAAGTTATCTATATGGACTTAGTAGATACCTCAAATGAAGACTGGGTAGAGATAACAAGAGCTAAAATGCAAAAAATACTGGACGAAAATATATGAGTTTTTTTTACCCTACTTTCCATAGGGTATGGCGGATTTTTAGGAGCTGTGTTTAGGGATTGCATAAATGGTTTAGTATCAAAAATCTTTCAAAACCCTACTCTTCCCTTAGGGACATTAAGCGTAAATTTAATAGGTGGATTTTTCATCGGTTTTATACTGAGCATTGCTAGCACTTATTCCATAAATCAAAATTTAAAATCATTTTTGATAACAGGATTCTTAGGTGGGCTTACGACTTTCTCAACTTTTACATACGAAAATATGCTGCTTATCAACTCAAATAATTATTTTATGGCTTTTGCAAATATAGGCTTAAATGTGGCTCTTTGTTTGGTGTTTTGTTATATAGGTCTATTTGCTGCAAAATTATTGATAGTGTAATTTTAGCATATCTTTTATATAAGCCAGCAAGAGCTGGTTTTGCCTTTGTTTTTAGGCTTTAAAACCACTTAACTTTTTCTATTTTTCAAATACGGTTGCTTTGAAGGAAGCTCGTTTAACAAATTTCATTTATTATCACCAAATCAAAAACAGACTATATGATCACACGACTATGCGTAATTTCTTTGCAAAAGCAGTTTTAATACAAATCTTAAATGCTGAAAGCAAGAAATTGAACTTAGATTTTAAGAATGATATAAAATAATATTATGGAACTGCTTTACCAAAAACAGATCCTTTTTGGGATACAAACTATCCACCAAATGGCTGGAATTGTAGATGCAAGGTGCAAGTCCTTACTAAAAGCGAAATAGAGCGTAAAGGGCTTACGCCACTAGCAAATAGCTCTATGCTTAAAAATGTAGCTGAGAAAGACTTTGCTTATAATCCAGGTAAATTTAATAAAAATAGAGCAAATTTACGAGCAAAAGATAGGTAAATTTAGCAAAGCAGATAGTGCTACTTCAAAGATATTTGTTAATAATGTCCTAGCTAAAACTAAAGATTTTAACCATCAAAGAGATCTATATGTTTGGCAGCGTGGGCTTAATAATGCTGTAGATGAGTTACTTGTAAAAAAGAATTTAAAATCGCCTATAAACGCATTTATGATAGGTAGATTAAATAAAGATATAGCAAGCAAGGCTAGTAAAAGTTTAGGAATTGATATACAAGAAGAGGGTATAACGTGTGATAAGCATTGTATCTTACATATTAGAGAAGATAGAAAAGGTGGGTATGGGCAAGATTTACGCATAGAAGAGATTAAAAAAGTAGTTAGCGTTTTAAATGATAAAAATACACCAGTTAGTGTAGATATGAAAAATAAAAATATTATTTTTTGGTTTGAAGATGAAAAAGATAGTAGTAAGATAAATAAAGTAGTTGTAGATTTAAATTATAAGTTAAAGAAATTTGGTCTTACAAATTATATGATTACTGCAGGTAAGGTTGATAGAATAAACAAGGATAAAGAAAAATATATTAAGATAAGATAGATAGGCAGGAATCGAACCTGCGACACTAAACCACTAAGTGGAGTTGCTCTACCGCTGAGCCTTACTATCTATCTTTGATATTATTATACCACAAGGAGATAAATTTATCAAATGAGCATAAAAGTAACCGGATTTGAGAAAATAGAAAAAAAGCTTGAAAACCTTGCAAAACTAGAAATAAATGTAAAACCGGCTCTTAGAACCATAGGGGAGATGGTAAGAAACAGTATAGAAGATAGCTTTGAGAAAGAGACTAGCCCTTTTGGTGAGCGCTGGAAACCACTTAGCTCATCTACTGTTTTTTCTGAAATTAGAGGTGGCAAAAAAGGCAGTACGATAAAAAGCGGGAAGCGACATAAAAAAGGCTTTTTGAAAAAGTACGGTGTAGGTGGCAGTAGAAGAATACTTAGAAGAGATGGCAATAATATGACATATTCTGCATTTTTCATTTAATGAAATTATGGAAATGAGCATGAGTGAATATAATGAGTATTTGCTACTGGCAAAAGAGATTTTAAAAGCTAAAGCCGGTGGGGTCTAGCTTTTTACACCATGGACAAAGCCAGCTAATAAAATGCAAACAAGAGCAAAGGTAAATGGGTTTATATCAAAAAGCCCATATAAAACACCGCCAAAAATAAAGCTTAATGGCGTAATCATTTCAACGATGTCTGATTTAGTATTATCTGTTCTCATAAGCAAATAATAACAAACTAGACTTTAAAAGTTCATAAAAAAGGACAAAAATATGGATAGCACACAATTTGGCATAGTTATAGGCTTAAAAACTGCTGGGTTTGGAGCACTTAGCGGAAATATATCATCATTTTAACTAATAGTCTTTAAAAAGTCAAGGAATAAAAATGGATAATACTATTTTGGGTCTTACTATAGCATTAAGTACAAAAGGATTTAATGCTATAGCTGGTAATGTAAAAGCATTAAGCCGCATGGCAGAACAAGCTAGTAAACCCGGTGCAAATATTGATAAACTAAGTAAAAAAATAGAAAAAATATCGGCTATTAACATCAAAATAGCAAATCACAAAAACGATATAAACTCACAAATATCAAATATAGGCTATAGCCTAGCAAAACTTACTAGCTTTGCTGTTCCAGTTAAAATAGCTATTGACCAAGAAGAAGCTATGGTGGACCTCAAAAAATACGTAGACTTTGCTAGCGAAGAAGAGTTTAAGGCGTGGCTCTCATAGGTCACGTTCTACACTTTTCATATAGTGAGATTATGAGTATGGATGTGGGCGAGTATAATGAGTATTTAAAGGAAGCTATGGAAATTATCAAATCTTTAAATGCGTGTGATAAATGATAAAAAGCGATAAAACGCATTATTTGTGCGAGCAGGCAATAAATCAACAATGTATAAAAAAAGATAGATAAGCGTAGCATAAATAATAGATGAAGCAATTATATACTCATCATTGTTTGTAAATAGCAAAACAATAAACGAAATGATGCAAAGTGCAATAAAAATTGTAAATCTTTTCATAGGTAAATTATACAAAAAAAGGATAAAAAAATGCAAGATATCGGAGTCGGTCTTAGTATTGGGTTAGCATTTCAAGGCATCGCATCAATAAAAACGTGCGAAACATCATTTAATAGGCTAAAAAAAGCTATAAATAATGTTGGAGGAAGTGTTAAAAATTTAAAAAGAGACTTGGCTGCAATAAAAAGGTATAGAAAAAAAGGAATATATTAAATTCATATGATAAGCTGCGCCACAGATAGCATGAAACATCATATTATGGAAAGTGATTTGTATGCTATCAATACACCCCTGATGGCGTGATGATCAAATAGTACTATATACAAGGAAATGAGCTGATATTTGTATCGTACAATCCTATCTATACATATATAAGATTTTTTATTGATGAGTGTAAAATTATTGGAAAATTTGCAGGGATACTTAGAGGGGTTTAGAGATTTATTTGCGTTTATAATCAAACTATTTTTAGTATGTTTTTGAAGCTGTTTGATTTTAAAAAGCGCTTTACAGCAATCTCAAAAAATTATTTTATCTAAATTTATAAATATACAAAAAATTAGAATATAAAAATATTTTTATATAAATTTAAGTAAGTTTAAAATATAATTTTTATGACAAACTTTGATTTAATATTTAGGAGTAATATTATGTTAAGGCTTTCTATTTTGATTATGCTATCTATATTTTTAATATCTTGCAGTACCACTAAATCAAATAACTATAAAGCTCCTAGGGTGCAATCTACTAATAGCAATAGCTCAGCTCTAAGCAATACTTTACCATCTAAACAGATATTATTAACAACTAGGGATAACCTAGGGGATAGCTCAATGCCATTAGCTATTATAAATCCAAGAGGCTCATCTTTAACTGTTTGGGCATTAGCTGAGGGTAACTGGGTATGGGGATATACTCTAGATAGATCAATAGATTTTGGTGGAGCTAGGCTATGGCAGGTAATAAATTTAGGCGGAGATATAGCTCTTATTAAAAATGTCCGCACAGGTAACTGCTTGCATGATGAAGGGCGTGGTGTAACTCATAGAACTTGCAATAAAAATAGTAAAAACCAACAATGGGAACTTTTTGCTATGGATAATGGTGCAGTTATGATTAGATCTACTGCATCAAACAATTGCTTAAGAACAGAGTATGGAGATATAGTCCAGATTGATAGTGTATTTAGCATTACGATGGAGCGATGCACGCTAGAGCCAAATTTAGATCAGCAGTGGATATTTATACCAGCACCAATTGAAGCCTCACCGCTTTTAGGAGATAAATAGATGAAAAGATTAGTTATCCTAGTAGCGCTACTTAGTGCTAGTTTACTATTTAGTGCTATTGATGATTTTAAAACAGCTACTTGGAATATGCAAGGATCAAGCGCAAGTAGTGAAGCTAAGTGGAGTGTTAGCATAAGACAGATGTTCTCAGGCGATAATGGTCTAGACATACTAGCAGTTCAAGAAGCAGGAAGCTTGCCAAGAACTGCAAGAGCTACAGGTAGGGTATTTGACTTTAATGGCACAGATGTAAATGTAACTGAGCATATATGGAATTTAGGAACAAACCTTCGCCCAAGCTTTGTATTTATATACTATGCTAGAACCGACCTTGGAGCCAATAGGGTAAATTTAGCTTTAGTTAGTAGAAATCCAGCTGATGAAGTATTCTTATTGCCACCTCCTACGACTGTTTCAAGACCAATTCTAGGTATTAGATTAAGAAATGACGCTTTCTTTAGCATACATGCTCTTGCAAATGGTGGAATTGATGCATCGGCTATAGTTCATAGTGTAGATAACTTCTTTAGAAACTCACAAACACTAATGAACTCAAACTGGATAGTAATGGGTGATTTCAATAGAGAACCAGGAGAGCTACTTAGCTCATTTGAGCTAGAGCTAAGACTTCGTGCTAGAATAATTACAAATAGTGCCATTACTCAAGTTAGTGCTAGAAGGACGTTAGATTACGCGGTAGTAGGAAACTCTAATAGATCTGTAGTTCCAGCTCCACTGCCACCTATTACAGCTAGCACATTCTTTAGCGGATTTAGATCACACTTAGCAAGTGATCACTTTCCTATAACATTTGGGAGATTTTAATGAGAACTATACTAATATTTATATCATCTGCTTTGTTTATAATGCTAAGCCTAAGCGGTTGCGTGGATAAAGAAAAAGTAGTATCAACAACTAAAAGTAACTTTTTAGTTACTAATGAGAGTTTGGGATTTGCTGGCCCACTAGCACCTAATGAGAATAGAGCTCCAGATAGGCTAGATGCTACTCCAAAGGTTCCTAGCATAGAAAAACTACTTAAACAATCAAATACCCCAAGCGATCCTTTTACTCCTCTACTTAGTCTAAGATCGCTTGAGAGCGGTATGACTTTAATAGTAAATTTCGCTCAAAGAGATGAGACATTTAACTGGAATATTCGTGAAGTAAAGTCATTTGAGCCAAATCTTATAAAAAATATTCAAAGAGTAGATGATTTTAAGTATCTTGAGTTTGAGTATATTCAGTTTGTAAGTTCTAATGACATTGATATGTGCTTAGCCATACAAGAAAGTGGATTTTTTGGGCTAAAAAATTGTGCTGATGATCTTGAAAAAGCTAAGTTTGAGAGTGTATTTCAACTAATCCCTATGAGTACAGACTCAGTCCAGATTAGATCATTGGTGCTTGGTGGAGGCGAATGTATAAGCACATTTGAAAATCCCAATCTTTTCCCATGGCAACGAATAGGTATAGATAAGTGTCAACTAATGCAAGGTTTTAATACAAACCTAGCAAGACTTTGGGCTATAATGCCAGAAAATAGACCTGCTAAGGTGCTGGTGTCTGTGAAGTGATGAAGATGAGCAAAACTAAGTTTTAAATGATGAAGTATTTGTAGCACCAAATGTGTCAAAAATAATATATTTTGTTTTAAAGACTAAATTTGCTACCAAAAATAACACTGATCTAAAGTTTTTTATAAAATAGTAATTTATAGATTACTATTAAACAATGTTTATATGTTAAGCTCAATACAAATCATATAAATTTAGACAAGTAAAGTGCGGCTAACACAAACCTATATATGTTTGCGTTTTAATATCTAAAATAACACACAAAAAGATTTTTTGCGACACACGAAGCTTATCTGCACTTGCTTACGCTTTACTACTATGAGCTTTCTACAAATGAACTGGATGCGAAATTTACTCAATACTTCTCTGATATCTCGCAAAAAACCATTTTAGCCGATATCGGTGTGAGTTTGGCGATTGAAGATAAGTGGCTGAGCTTCACTCCTGCTTTACAACAAGAGTTTATAAATGATAGCGAAGAGCTGATCTATCATTTTGGCGGCAATCCTTTTACCATAGATCCTAATGATAAAAAAACACGTATTTTAGACTTTTATTTGGTGTAGGCTACAATGAAAATGAAAAGATAAATTTAGAATTTAATATAAGCGGTAAACAAAAGCTATAAATACTAGAATTCGTATCCGCAATGACTAAACGTCGTTTGCGGATATAAAAAGCAGATAATTAGTGATTATTTCCTAGCTTCTTTGACTAGATCTGCTATCAAAAATGCAAGTTCTAAAGCTTGATCTGCATTCAGGCGCGGATCGCACTGAGTTTCATATCTACTTGCAAGCCCGTCTTCAGTTACTTTAAACACTCCACCCGTACATTCAGTTACGTCTTGTCCGGTCATCTCAAGGTGTACGCCGCCAGCTATCGTGCCACAAGCCTTATGTATATCAAAAAAGCTTCTTACTTCACTCATTACGTCGTTAAACTCACGAGTTTTAAAGCCGCTACTAGCTTTTTGAGTATTTCCGTGCATCGGATCTATACTCCAAAGGATATTTAACCCTTCTTTTTTGACGCTATTTAGCAAATTCGGAAGTCTATCTTCTATCTTTTTAGCACCCATTCTTACGATGATATTAAGACGTCCTGGCTCATTACTAGGATTTAGTTTGTTTGCTAAAGCCACGATATCTTCAGGTTTAGCATCTGGTCCTATCTTGCAGCCGATAGGATTTTTAACACCGCTTAAGAAATGCACGTGAGCGTCATTTACTCCTCTTGTTCTTTCACCTATCCAAAGCATATGAGCAGAGCAGTTATACCAGTCGCCACTTAAACTATCAATGCGAGTTAAAGCCTCTTCATAAGGAAGCAATAGTGCTTCATGAGACGTGTAAAGCTTTGTTTCGCTAAGCACTGGTGTATTTTGAGTAGTAACGCCGCATGCTTCCATAAAATTTAGCGTTTGTGTTAGCTGTGCTGCTAAAAGCTCAAATTTATCTCCGATCTCAGCTCTTTTTATAAAGCCAAGATTCCATCGATGAACTTCGTGTAAATTCGCAAGTCCTCCACGTGAAAATGCTCTAAGTAAATTTAGCGTAGAAGCGCTTTGGTAATAAGCCTCGATCATTCTTTTAGGATCAGGCACTCTAGCTTCATTTGTAAACTCAAAACCGTTTATGATGTCGCCTCTGTAACTTGGGAGCTTCACTCCGCCAACTTCTTCAAAATCACTACTTCTAGGTTTTGCAAACTGCCCTGCCACCCTACCTACCTTGACGATAGGACAGCCTCCGGCAAACGTAAGAACTATCGCCATTTGAAGCATTACTTTAAACATATCTCTGATATTATTTGCATTAAAATTCGCAAAGCTCTCGGCACAGTCTCCACCTTGAAGTAAAAAGCTATTGCCTAATGTCACATTTTTTAACTCTTCTTTGAGATTTCTTACTTCACCAGCAAAAACAAGTGGTGGAAGACCTTTTATCTTTTTTTCTACGTTGTTTAATTCATTCATATCTGGATAAGTAGGTTGTTGTAAAATATTATACTTTCTCCAGCTATCCGCTGTCCATTTTTCCATTATCATACCTTATTTTAGAAGTTTTTTGATTATATCCAAACGTTTCTTTTGTTAAATTTAAAAATTACCTTATTTTTACATAAGTTTTTTTGATTAATTTTTCTTTTATGAAATAATTATATAATTCGCCACTAAAAAATACTAAAAGGATCAAATATGGTTTTTGGAGCTATGTTTTCTATCTTTATACTTCTAGCGTCTGGATATTTGGCAAAAAAAACTAAAGTTTTAGCACAAAATCAAGCCATAATATTTATAGATTTTGTCTTATGTTTTGCACTTCCTGCTATGATCTTTGATAGAATTTATCACGTCAATATCGATATAAATTTGATAAATGTCATACTTACTGGTTTTGGCTCGTCTATCATAGCAGCTCTTATCGCAGTAGGGCTTGGGTTTTTATTTAAATTTAAAAAAACGACTATAGTGAGTTTGGCACTACTTAGTCTTTTTGGAAATACTCTTTTCGTGGGTATCCCTATCGTTCAGGGATTTTTTGGCGAGGAAGCTATAAATGAAGTTATATTTTACGATCAACTAGCAACTGGAATTCCTATATCTATACTAGGTCCACTTATACTATCGCTTGGTGCTCCTGCAAAGGTTTCTTTGATACAAAATACGGTAAAAATACTAAAATTCCCACCGTTTGTAGCACTTATATTAGGACTAATATGTAGAAATTTTGAACTTCCAGATATTATATTTCCACCGCTTAAAATGTTTGCTAGCAGCGTTGTGCCAGTAGCTCTTTTTGCTGTTGGAATAGGACTTGGATTTAACAGCGTAAAAAGTGCATGGAAAAGTACGAGCGTGGTTTTAGTGGCAAAAATGGTGATAGCGCCTGCATTATTTGTGGTAATAGCGTCTTCATTTGGCGTAAATTTCGATCAAAAATGGATGGTAGGACTTATAGAATGCGCGATGCCGCCTATGGTTTTAGCTAGCGCTATGATACTAAAAGCAAATTTAGATACCAACTTAGCTATTTCAAGTGTCGCTCTTGGTATAGTATTTACTTTCATAAGTATACCTAGCATATTTTTATTTCTAGCTTGATCTATGACCAAGCTAGGTCTTTTTAGTACTATTTAAAGCTCTCTACTAAATTTCCGACTAATAAATTCCATCCATCTACTAATACAAATATCAGTAGCTTAAAAGGCAAGGATATCATCGTAGGCGGTAGCATCATCATACCCATAGCCATAAGTACGGAGCTTACTACCATATCTATGACTAAAAAAGGAAGATAAAGTAAAAATCCTATCTCAAAAGCTGTTTTTAGCTCACTTATGACAAACGCAGGAGCAGCTACACTAAATGGCACGTCGTCTATAGTCTTTGGATTTGGCAGAGCTCTTATCCTGTAAAACAGAGCTAAATCCTTTTCTCTAGTATTTCTCACCATAAACTCTTTAAATGGTTTACTACCAAGCTCAAACGCTTCTTGATAGCTAATCTGCTCGGCTAAATACGGTTTTATACCCTCATCGTATGATTTTTTGGCTACTGGTTCCATAATGAAAAACGTAAGTATCAAAGCAAGCGAGATAAGTATGCTAGTAGGTGGCATCTGCTGTGTTGCCATAGCTTGACGCAAAAATGAAAATACTATAATAAGTCTCAAGAAACTAGTCATAACAAAGATCAAAGACGGAGCTAAAGCTAGTATCGTTAGGACTATTAAGACATTTAAGCTAGTAACTAGCTGCTGAGGCGTATCTGGTGCGCTTAAAGTTAAATTTATAGTAGGAACAGTGAGCGTATCGGCCGCAAAAACAGTAACAAAGCCAAATAAAAATAGTAGTAAAAACCTCAAAGTCTAGCCTTAAAATTGAATGGCTGATTTTATCAAATTTTGTCTAAATTTTTTCATAAACCCAGCCGTATTTAGTAACCATCTCTTGAACATATCAAATTTTGACGGTATTTTAAATTTACTTAATAAATTTAAAATCCATCTTAGCAACAGGATAGGCAAAACCCTCTTTTTTCATCATTTCATAATCATATCCCAGATCTTGTAAAAACTCGCACCTTGCTTTTTCTATAAATTTGACGTAATTACCGTGCCAAACGACGTTCATACTATCTACGTCGTAAAATTCGACTTTTGTTTTATAAGTTTTCATCATCACTCCAAATATCAAAAAAATTAAACCACATTTGCGGATACTCTTTACAATTTAGCTCTAGTAAATTTAGATAAATTTGAATATATTTTGCTATATTCTTGCGTTCTACATTTTGAGCTAAAAAATCCACTTTTATGTTGTATTTGCCAGATTTCTTAATGCACCAAAGAGTCCAAACTTCACACTTTAGTAAGCTTGCTAAGACAAAACCACCTTGCGGAAATTTAGCCATTTGTCCTAAAAACGGAATTTTGCAAATTTTATTTCCGCTCACAGGGATCCTATCGCCCATAGTGCAGATAAAACCACCCTCGTCTATGAACTTTGATAGTTCAAGCATAACGCCGATATCAAGGCTATCTACTCTGAAAATTTTTATATGGTTGTCATTTAAAGAGTTCAACATCTTACCGAAATTTAAGCTATTTTGGTCATAAACAAGCACTGCCATTTTCAAATCTTTATAATGCCTACTAAGTGCTTTTGCGATCTCGACATTGCCAAAATGACTTACTATGATCACCTTACCTCTTTTTGCGTTAAAAAAAGCTCATATAGCTCTTTTTCATTTTCCAAAACCAGATCATCATACTTGATCTTTCCTAGCCAAACCGATATTTTATCTACTATACTTTTTGAAAATTCAAAAAAATTTCTAAACACATTTTTATGGTTCGTACCAAACTTTTTATTTAAATTTAAATAAAACCTTTCTAAATTTTTACGTTCATTTTTAGAGCTTAAAAAGTACAAAAAAGATATGAAAAATACTATAGGCGTGAGTAAAAATCTAGGCATAAAGCAGACGAGATAAAACGTAAGCTTAACCCAAAAAAACGAGCCTTTTTCTTTTTGTTTATACCAATCATTTGCCATATTTAAGTCTCTTATGTATAAAAAATGGAAGAGAAAAGAAAGCTCTAACTTGCATCTTACTTATCAAAATATTATCCTTAAACGCCCTAAAATGCGATATAGAACCATACACAACACCAACTTCTATCCATAAAATTTCAATATTTGATTTATAGTAATTCATCAATATCTCTATATCAAATTCCATCGCATTTGATAAGGTTTTATCTATGATATCAGTATTTAAAGGATAAATCCTGATGCCTGTCATTGCGTCTTTAAGCTTGCCTCCAAAAGTGTTGATATAAACCCAAAAATCAGTGATCTTTCTGCCATAAAGCCTTGATTTTGGTGCACTTTTATCGTATTTGCCATATCCGCAGATCAAGGCTCTCTCATTGTTTTTAGACATTTCAAGCATTGCTGGTACTACGCTTAGATCGTGCTGCATATCAGCATCTATTTGAAAAACGTGCGTAAAGCCGTTTTGAAGTGCGTATTTCATACCTGTTTTAACAGCCGCGCCTTTTCCTTGGTTTGTCTTATGGGTTATGATTTTGATGTCCAAATTTTTTAGTGCTTCTTTTGCCTCTTTTGTGCTACCATCATCTACTAAAACAGTAAAAATATCATATTTTTTAAGTACACTTGTGAGTTCTTTAATTTTTTTAGGATGATTATAATACGGTATCAAAAAGCAGATTTTATACAACTTTGATCCTTCCTGAGCAACACTGAGTTTCATTTGCAAATATTTTAAAATTTATATTTTTATCGGTTATACAAATTTCAATAATACATCTATCAAAAGGTCTTAAAAATGCCATAAATTTAAGATTTTCTAAAACATAACCACCATCTATCTTTATACCATATATATCCAAACACTCAAACACAAATCCAAGCTGTATAAATCCAGGAGTAAGAGGAAATTCTCTAAAATGCCCTTCGAAAAAAAAGCAATCTTCACTCATAAAACAGCTAAATTTGGCTATTTTTTCATCACTTTGTAAAAGACTAAATGACGGTATTTTCTTTTCATCGTAGCATTTTTGAAACTCGCTAATACTAAACTTACCATAAGAGTTTTTCGGAATTTCGCTTATGATCTTAAAAGATCTTATATTTGTTTTAAATTTAGGATAAAGATACTTCTTTATAGTATCTACAATGCCTAATTTCCCGTTGTTTCTAAACTCATTTTTACCATCATCGCTCAAAACTAAAAGAGCTTTTACTCGCTTATCATTTTTGAGTAAAGCACACTTTGCATCTTTTATAAAAGTGTGATCTTTCAAAAAACTCTCCGCTTCATCTAAGCTAAACCTAGTTTCGTTTAGCTTGATTATCCTATCAGATCTGCCGAGTAATTTTAGATCTTTACCATGGATTTCAGCCATATCAAAGCTTAAAAAATTATCACACCATTTTGAGTTTATAAATAATCTATCATCTTTAATATCGGCATTTACAGCGTCAAATATGACAAATCCAGAGCCAAAATTGCTAGCCACTACGCCCGTTTCGGTACTACCATAAATTTCCATTATCTTAGAAGTAAACTTATCCCTTATATCATCACTAAGTTTTGAGCCTGCACTCACTATCAAACTCGCGGTATTTAGACAAACATTATCATATTTTGATACTACGCTAAGCACGACTGGAGAAGATATAAAAATAGAATCCGTAAAATCATAAGCAAATATAAGTTCTGGATAATCCAGCCTTGAAGATAGCACTTTCATACCAGCAACAAGCGGTAAAAAAACCTTAAAAGTGAGTCCGAACATATGTTGATGAGTTACACTCGTATATACTTTTTTACCATCCATTTTTATAAAATTTCGCAAAAAATTCGCCTCTTCAAACATATCTTTTATGGATTTTTCTATGATCTTTGAAGAACCACTACTACCTGAAGTATAAAGATAAAATTTATAGTTCGTATTAAGAAAAAACTCACCCTCTTTATCCCCTTTACACTTAGCAAAATTCAAATCTCCTATATCGCAAAGTCTCTCATCTGAAACAACGTGGGCTTTGGTGTTTGCCATCATAGCACCAAATAAAGCTGCGCAAAAATCAAACGTAGAGCTTAGAAATATTTTTATCTCTTTTTTGCCACACTTTTTCAAGTATGAAGCAAATTTTAAACTCTCGCTAGTAAGCTCTTCAAACCCTGCATTTTCTTCTATAAAATATATATCTTTATTTATCATTTTATAAAAAACTTTCTATATAAAATTTCCACCACAAACAACAAAAAAACCAAAACATAACTCACAAATCCGCAATATATCAGCCATAACCGTTCATCTATAAATCCAAAGATAAGAGTAACTATCGCATTTATCATAAAAAAACATATCCAAATTTTAGTTAAATTTCTTGTATAAATTACTGCTTTATTTGGCAGATTTTTATCTTTAAGTCTAGCAAATTTAGTTATGATAGCTTCACCTTTTAAGCTGTATAAAAAGATAAAACAAAATAGTAAATTTACCATAACTGGATACAGGAATTTAGCATCATCAAACATCATAAGTGATATAAAAAATACACCCAATACAAAAAAAGCTCTATTTTCAAAAATAGCTCTTATAAACCACAAAATAGCCAAAATAGTAGCGATATAAAGCGTAAAATTAGACTTCATCACTACTAAGAAAGGATAAGCCAAAGTAGTTAAAAACGTAAGAATTCGTACCGTATTAATCAAATTTTTTAGCTACCGCATCAACTATATCACCGAGTGTTTTTACATTCTTAAAATCATTTGGTTCTAGCCTATGACCAGTCTGTCTTTTGATATAGTCTATCAAATCGATAGCATCTATACTGTCGATATCTAGGTCTTCGTAAATTTTTGCTTCTAAAGTGATCTTTTCTTTAGGCATCTCAAAAAGCTCAGTTAATGCATTTGAGAGAATTCCAAAAATCTCATTTTTATCCATCATTTACTCCTACTATTTTCTATAAAATTAGCTAACGTCTTAACACTACGATAAATTTCTTTGACATTATCTGTTTTTGGATCTAAAACAATACCATATCTCTTTTGTATAGAGAGCCCAAGCTCCAAAGCATCGACACTATCAAGTCCCAAACCGTCCGAAAAGAGCGGCGCATCTTCATCTATATCAGATGGTTTTACATCTTCTAAATTTAGATCTTTTATGATCATTTCTTTGATCTCATCGATCATTTTTAAACTCCTCATTGTAAATTTCTTGTAAATACGCATTTAAGAGCCTAGCTCTGATGGGCGCCGATTTTTGCGGATAAAACGTATCTAAATCAATACTTTTTAAAATATTAAATTTATAATTTATAGTGATATCTGGTGTATCATACCAAGCCACTCCTTTTTTTAGACTCTTTGGATTCATATGTAAAAACACAGGTGTTAACGTTTTAGCTGATTTTATAGCTATATATGCAGCTGCTTTGTGAAACACTATCTTATCTTTTGTCCTGCTGCCTTCTGGAAATACTATCAAATTCTCTTGCTCTTTTAAAGCTTTGCAAGAGATCTCCAAGCACTCTTCATTTTGCGTATTTAGGATATATCCACAAGCTTTTATGGCACTAGATAAAAATATATTTTTTGCTAACTCTCCTTTGACTATGCAGTTGCTATCTTTAACAAATGATAAGAAAAATACTATATCAAGTAAGCTAGTATGATTGCAGACTATGATCTCTGAATTTTTCCCGAGTGTTTTTAAAATGTCTGCATTGGATCTTGCATACCCTAAGATATCTGTACAAAAAATAAAAAATTTCCACGCATTTCTAACTAAAAATCTACAAAAATTTCTTATAAGTTTATATTTTTGTAGACCAAAAAACAGAACCGGCACAAAAAATATATTGCCTAAAATACAGATAACACCGAACCAAAAAAACAAAAATCCGGTGATAAAAATCTTAAAAATCGGCATTAAATTTCCACTTATAGCAGATCTCATCGTCGAAAAAATAGAAATCTTTTCCTATGTTTTTGATAAAATTTTCTGTGCTGTTAAGGCTATTACCTAAACTAGGCATTTTAGCGATACTAAGCTCACTACTAACTCCATTTTTAAGTATAAACGCCGCGCAAATTTGCATTTTATCATGAACGCTTTCTTCATAAGATATAACGCAAATTTTATCAAACTGATTTAATTTAGAAGCTGCAGATATCGTCCGCCATCTCTACTGGAGCAGACGAGCTAATGGCAAAGATAGGAGCGTGAATTTGCTTTTGTATAGCCACGCTAGCAACACTAGCATTTAAAACAGACAAAGAAAAAGATGTCGGAGATACTAAACCAGATAAACTAAGCTCGCTTAAAAGACCTATACATCTATCTATTTCTCCAAAATTTGTAGCAAAAACAATAGGACAGTCTAAATTCCCAAAACCGCTTATACTAGTGTAGATAAATTTCGCAGCATTGCTCATTTTTCTACGATTTATAGGCAAAACATTATATAAATTTATCTCATTTTTGTCTTTGCAAAAACCAAATTCGGCTATATCAAATTTCATTATTTGGCTACGTCTCCTATGAGAGTAACTCCTGCCATTATGCTTCCTGCGCCGCATTGGAACTCTGTTTTAGAATCAAATTCGTTTTTATAGTAATAACCAGTAATGTTTATAACCTTTGTACCACCGTCTTTTTTTGCTCTTTCTTGAAGCGATTTTAAAGCAGAGAGCAAAGCCCATTCGCAAGCTTTTTTATCGGTTTTACCAAAAGCGTTCGTTTTTTTGTTTGTTCGAACTTGTTTTGTGACTATTTCACCGGTATTTCCACTACCAAATATCAGCTCGATAGATGGATCTATGATCTCTTTTGCTTTTTCGCTTTCTAAGACGTCTTTAAGTGGAAAATATAAGATATCGTTCCTAGCAAATAGCGAACTTGCAAAGATAAAGCCGAGTGCGAAAATTAACGCTTTTTTCATATTATTTAAGTATCCTTTTCTTTCAAATAATTATAGATATTTCTGTTATAATTATATTATATTTTTGTATATTAATCAATGTTTTATAATCTATTTTCCAATATCTAAAATATATAAAAATTTAATAATAAATTAAATATTAATTAAATTTATTATTTCTATTTTTTTAAATAAATGTAAATAAAAAATCGAAAAATAACGAAAAAGATATCATTTAAATTTAAAATACACACGACAAAAAAACTAATATTTTTTAAATATTTATACGACTATTATTTTAAAAATTTCAATATATTTTATGCTTATCTAGGGTACAATATATTCACCAAATTTAAAGAGAAAAAAGATGAATGATATAAGTATAATAATCCTAGCAGCCGGTAACGGTACACGTATGAAATCAAGCAAATCAAAGGTTTTGCACGAGCTTTGTGGTGAGCCTATGATAACTCACATACTAAAAAAATCCTATGAAATAACTAGCGACGTTAGAGTCGTCTTGTCATATCAGTTTGAAGAGGTAAAAAGTGTAGTTTTAGCAGAATTTGAAAATACTAAAATTTGCAAACAAGATACAGTAAATTTCCCAGGAACCGCGGGAGCACTAAGAGCCGCTATAAATGATCTAAATTCAAAAAAAACACTCATCATCTGCGGAGATATGCCTTTAGTGCAAGTTAATGAGCTAAAAGCGCTTTGCGAAAACAGCTCAGACGTCACGCTTAGCACATTTAAAGCTATAGATCCAAACGGATATGGCAGAGTCATAACAAAAGATAAAAAAGTAGTAAAGATCGTAGAGCAAAAAGACGCAAACGAAAATGAGATCAAAGTAGATCTTTGTAATGCAGGAGCATACTGTTTTGATACGAATTTACTTAAAGATCTTATCCCACTTATCAAAAATAACAACGCTAGTAAAGAATTTTATCTCACCGATGCTATAGAACTAGCTATAAACAGAGGTTTTAGCGTAAGTTTTAGCTTGGTTAGCGAAGCAAATTTTATGGGTATAAACGATAAATTTGCTCTAAGCTTGGCCGAAGAGATCATGCAAAACTCCATAAAAGAAAAACTTATGAAAAATGGTGTCATAATGCACCTTCCAAAAACTATTTTTATAGATAGTAGAGCAAAGTTTGAAGGAGAATGCATAATCGAGCCAAATGTTATGATAATAGGAAACTCTGTGATAAAAAACTCGGTTATCAAAAGCGGCTCGGTCATAGAATACAGCCAAGTAGATAGCAGCGACGTAGGACCTATGGCTCATTTAAGACCAAACTCAAAGATCAAAAAAACACATATCGGAAACTTCGTCGAGCTTAAAAACGCTAACTTAGATACCGTAAAAGCTGGGCATCTAAGCTACCTTGGAGATTGTGATATAAGTAGTGGTACAAATATAGGATGTGGCACTATAACTTGCAATTACGACGGTAAAAAAAAGTATAAAACTATCATAGGCAAAAACGTATTTATAGGAAGCGATACTCAGTTAGTCGCTCCAGTGAGCATAGCTGATGATACTCTAGTAGCAGCTGGAAGCACTGTCACAAAAGATAGCAATAAAGGAGATCTAATCATCACTAGAAATGCTCAAATCAACAAACCCATGTATTTTTACAAATTTTTTGGTAAAAATGATGAAAAATAAAAGAGTTTTACTAGCAGTTTGTGGAAGCGTAAGCTTTTATAAGGCTTACGAAATTCTAAGTATGCTAAAAAAAGAAGGGGCAAATGTCCGTGTTATGCTAAGTGATGGAGCTTTAAAATTTACAAATATTTTAAGTTTTGAAGCACTTTGTGATGAAAAAGTACTTTCTAGCGTGAGCGAAGACTGGCAAAAAGGAGTAAACCATATAAACTATAGCAAAAATGACCTTATCATCATAGCGCCGGCTTCTGCAAACACTATAAATAAAATAGCGTATGGCATCGCAGATAGCGTATTTTTACAAACCATACTAGCTTCTACTTGTCCAAAGCTTATAGCGCCTTCAGCAAATAACAATATGCTTGAAAACTTTGCAACCAAAAAAAGCTTAGAGATACTCTCACAAAACGGTTATGAGATCTGTGAGCCAGTCTCAAAAACTCTAGCTTGTAAAGACTTTGGAAAAGGCGCTTTGAATGAACCTAAAACTATAGTTGCTATGGCTAGAAGAATTCTAAACAAAGACGAGTTTTACGCAAACAAAAAAGTCATTATCACAGGCGGAGCCACAACAGAGAAAATAGACGACGTAAGAGGTATCACGAACTTTTCTAGCGGTAAAATGGCAAAAGCCCTAGCAGACGCATTTTACTACGCTGGAAGTGAAGTTATTTTCATCAGTTCAACACAGTTTGAAGTGCCATATAAAATAGTTAAATTTCAAAGCTCAAATGAGCTTTTAGAGACTATAAATTCACAAAAAGTAAAGGGTAATGATTTGCTCGTTATGTGCGCAGCAGTCAGCGACTATATACCAAAAAATAAATTCAATGGTAAGATGAAAAAAGATGAAAATGGGCTAAATTTAGAGCTAATTTTAAATAAAGACATACTAAAAAATATAAATTTGAACTGCAAGAAAATCGGCTTCAAAATGGAAATGGATAAAAAGACAGCAGTACAAAATGCTTTAAATTTACTAAAAGATAAAAACCTAGACGCTGTTTGCTTAAATGTTTTAGGAGGCGATATACACTTTGGAAGCGACGAAACAAGCATTTGCTTTATCACTAAAACGGATTCAAAATCCACAGAACTAAAAAGTAAATTTGAAGTCGCAAAAGACATAGTGGAGTTTAGCAAATCTATATGATAAGTAAAATTTCAAAGATCCAAACTCAAAATACGCCAAATAGTACTGCTATCATAAATGCAAGCCTTCCAGTCATCATAAAAGTCATAGAAAAAACTGGATATAATAGATATAATCTCAAATTTGGAAGCAAATTTCTAAGTACAAAATCACAGCGAGATCTTGAAGTCGGTGGTGAATATTTCGCAAATATAGGTTCTCAAAGCGGCGGCGTGATAAATATAAACGGACTTATCAAAAGACAATCTCATCACTGTTTAGAAGACGGAGCGAGTTTGGTAGAATACCTGCTTGCAAATGGCGATCCAGATCTATTTGCTAAAGAGATCAAAAACCGCCTTGCTACGGCAAAAAATAGTACGAATTTTAGCATATACGCATCTATGATACTAGCCTTAGAAAATGGGATAATCAGCGTTCCATTTCTATATGAGAATAGATACGCGCTAATACAGATAAAACTTGGAGATCCACTTGAGCTGTATCTACTTTTTGACAATTTTGCACCATTTAAAGCACTCATAAGCGAAGGTAAATTTATAAAGATAACTACTCCATATAAGAGCTTTTCGTCAGCATTTTATAATATTTTTGGTTGTAATTGCGAAGTAGGAAATGTAGAGCCGTTTTGGCAACAAAAAGAAAATTTTTTAGATTTTAGGGGTTAAGACTTGAACAAACTAGATCACTTGGCTATCATAATGGACGGTAATGGCAGATGGGCTAAAAACCACGGACTTATCCGCACAAAAGGACATGAAGTAGGAGCTAAAGCCGTCACGGATATCGCTAAGTTTTGCATAGAAAATTCTATTAAAAATTTAACTCTTTACGCATTTAGCACAGAAAATTGGAAAAGACCTAAAAAAGAGGTAGATTTTCTAATGAAATTACTAAAAGATTTTCTAGTATCAAAACGAGATCTATTTATACAAAATAGCATTAAATTTCACACTATAGGAGACATCGAGCCTTTTAGCAAAGACTTAAAAGACGAGATATTAAATTTAAAAAATCTCACTTCTAAATTTGATAAACTAAATTTTATTTTAGCTATAAATTACGGCGGTAGAGATGAGATAATTCGTGCCGCAAATAAAGCCCTGGGGCATAGCAAAGATGGAAAACTTAGCGAAAAAAGCTTAAGCCAGAACCTAGATACAAGCGAGTTTGGCGACGTAGATCTACTCATTCGCACCGGTGGTGAGCAAAGACTCAGCAACTTTTTGCTTTGGCAAGCAAGCTATGCGGAGCTCTGTTTTACGCCGACGCTTTGGCCAGATTTTAAAAGCAGTGAGCTTAAAGATATCATCCAAAAATATCAAAAAACGCATAGAAAATTTGGAGGTCTGTAGTGGAAATTTACTATACGTTATTTTTTATATTTGGAGTTTGTATCGGCTCATTTTGCAATGTTTTAATTTGCAGAATGCCACTTGGCGAAAGCACTATATATCCACCTAGTCATTGCCCAAAATGTAAACAAAATCTCAAATACATCCATAATATACCGCTGTTTTCTTGGATATTCTTGGGCGGACGCTGTGCATTTTGTAAAACAAAAATTTCTATTATTTATCCGCTAGTCGAGCTTGCTTGTGGTATATTTGCTATGACTGGACTATATTTGGGCGAAGGCTTGGTAAATTCGGCATTTTTAGGACTCTGCTTCATACTACTTTTTACGTTAAGCATTATAGATTTTAAACACAACGCCGTACCAGAGATCTTGCTTATATCTGCATACTTTTTTGCTGTTTTTAGTGTTTCAAATCTAACCTTTAATATATTAGATGGCGACTTTTACAGATCTCCTATCATCGTTTCTTTTATATTTGCCGGAGGTATTACTATCATCAAAAACATTGCAAGCGCTTGGATAAATAGAAAAAATAACGGTGAGATAATAGAAACCATGGGAGACGCAGATAGCATCATTATAGCGATCATCGGACTACTTTTAGGAGTAAAACTTGGTGTTATAGCTATACTTTTAGCAGGTATTTTGCAGATAATTTTACATATAATTTTACGCATAAAATCAAACCGAACAGAAGCGCCTTTCATACCGTCATTAAGTTTTGCACTATTTTTAGTTATGATTTTTAGAGACTTTTTCTTAGAACTTTTTGACATTTATACTAAATTTATGGGGTTAAAATGAACAGAGTAAATAGATATCTTTTTAATAGCTTTTTGAGTACTTTTATATCTTTATTTGCTACTCTTTTTCTTATTATGTCGATTGTATTTTTTTTGCAGATAGCTCGCATTACAAGCTATATAGAGATAAGCTTTGTAGAACTTCTTAAACTGTATTTATTTATGATGCCTCAAATCCTACTTTTTACTGTACCAATAGCATTTTTTGTATCCGTTGCTATGAGCTTTTTTAGACTATCAAAAGAAAACGAAAGTATAGTTTTATTTACACTTGGGTACAATCCGAAAAATATAGCGAATTTTTTTATATTTATATCATTTTTGCTTTCAGTCTTACTGCTCATAAACTCTCTTATACTTATGCCTATGGCTCAAAATTTAAATGATAATTTTATAAAATACAAAAAAACAGAACTTAGTCTAAATATAAAGCCTAGTGAATTTGGACAAAAATTCGGCGACTGGATGGTGTTTATAGAAAAAAGAAACGAGCAAAAAGATCTACCAGAGTATGAAAATATAGTCATGTACAACACAGTAGATGACAAAGAACGATTTATAATGGCTCATAGTGGAGATATAAAAAATAACAACTCAAATTTAGAACTTTTACTTCTAAATGGAAAAATGTATGACATATATGATGATAAATGGCACATAAGTACATTTGATGATATGACTATCAGAACATTTACGAAAGATACCACTAAAGAAGATTACTCTTTAAAAGAGTATTGGCAAAAAGCATTTAGCGACGATAAAAGAGCCAAAGATCTAAGCATTTACACGCTTGTGGCTATATTTCCACTAGCTTCAGTATTGTTTGCTCTAAGCTTTGGTATAGTCACTTATAGATACGAAAAAGGCATTATATATTTTGGAATTTTCGGTGTTTTGTTTGTATATTTTGCTCTAATAATGATCTTTGCAAAACAGGTGTTTTACGCGGTGCCGCTTATATCTCTTGGCTTCATTATATCTTCTATGCTGATCTTTAGCAAGAAAATACTTAAAAAATACTAAATGAAAATCACTCTTATCTATTCTTACGATGGTTCTAAATTTAGCGGTTCACAGTCTCAGCCAAATCTACTAAGCGTTGAAGATAAGCTAAACTCGGCTCTAAAACGCGTGGGTATATTTGAGCGCATAGTATCAAGCTCACGCACCGATAAAGGTGTCCATTCTTTAGCACAAGTATCTAGTGTGGAGTGCGGTGAGTTTTGGAAAGATAGACTTAAATGGCTAAAAAAAGAGCTTAATAAACACTCTGCGCCTTATATTTTTATAAAACAGCTATATGAGGTAAGTAGTGACTTTCATCCTCGTTTTTTTGCAAAAGCTAGAAGCTATAGATATATTTTACATCACGGAAAATTTAACCCTTTTTTAAGTGATTATGTATGTTTTTATGATGAGCTGCACTTAGATAGATTAAACAAAGCTTTAGAATACTTTTTAGGGCGACACGATTTTAAGCCTTTTTATAAAGTAGGAAGCGGCGAAAAATCAACCATAAGAGAGATATACCTGGCAAAGGCTTACCAAATTTATAAAGATAAATTCGGTAAAATCAAACGTATAAAAAGTAGTTTTCCGCTACATCAAAGCACTATATCTACACAAAACTTAAATACAAAACCGACCTTTACTATTATAAATTTCAAAGCAAACGGATTTTTAAGAGCACAAGTAAGACTGATGGTAGCAAATGCTTTGCAAGCTTGTAAAAGTGATGAGAGCTTAGCTAAATTTATCTCGAATTTTAAAGAGCAAAAACCGATTACTAGAATGCCCTCACCGCCAAACGGCTTATATTTGAAACGTGTATTTTATTAAATTTAGCTAGTAGTAGATTTTATTTTATTATTTAAATTTATATAGTTTTATCAAAGCAATTCAAGAATTTGTATCTAGTCTAGACACGTAAGACTAAGCTAGATACGACGTATTAAAACTCTTGGGTAAATTCATATCCTGCTGAAGTTAGAGCCAAAGCCACTTTTTCTTGATGTTCCTTGCCCTTAGTCTCAAGAGTGATAGTTATAGACGCGTCGCCGTAACTTAGCTTAGTTGAAAACCTATCATAGTCTATCTTTACGATATTTGCTCCAGAGCTTCTAAGAACATCAGTAAGTCCCATAAGAGCGCCTGGTTTGTCTATCAAAGTAACATTTATGATCATCTTTCTACAGCTTCTTATAAGACCTTTTTCGATGATGACGTTTAGCATTTGAACGTCGATATTTCCGCCGCTTAGTATAGCGCCTATCTTTGCGCCATCAGGAAATTTGAACTTACGCTCTAAAAGAGCAGCTACTGAAACTGCCCCAGCTCCTTCAACTACTATCTTTTGTTGCTCTAAAAGATAAAGTATGGCGTTTGCTATCTCATCATCGCCTACTTGTACCATCTCATCAACGCTCTCAATGATATTTGCCAAAGTTATAGGACTAGCGTCACGCACGGCGATACCATCGGCTATAGTTCTAACGGATTTTGAGTTTAGCTGTTTTTTAGCTTTAAAACTATCAAACATCGCCGGAGCTCCTTTTGCGCTTACACCGATAACTTTTATGTTTGGATTTATCTGTTTAGCACAGCTCGCCACACCACTTATCAGTCCACCACCACCCACAGGAGCTACTATATAGTCAAGATCCGCAACCTCATCAAGCATCTCTAAAGCGATAGTTCCTTGACCAGCTTGAACAAACTCATCATCAAATGGATGTACAAACGTCATAGAGTTTTCTTTAGCATACTGCAAAGCGAACTCATAAGCTTCATCGAAATTATTTCCTTTTAAGATGACTTCTGCCCCTAAAGCTTTTGTCCCTGCTACTTTTGAGAGCGGAGCAGCTTCAGGCATAATGATGACAGCTCTAACACCAAAATGTCTTGCGCTGATAGCTACGCCTTGAGCGTGATTTCCAGCGCTTGCAGCTACCACACCGCACTTTTTGGCTGCTTCATCTAAATGAGCTATTTTATTAAACGCACCCCTAACCTTATAAGCTCCAGTCGTTTGAAGATTCTCTTTTTTAAGATAAATCTCGGCTCCAGTTATCTTGCTAAGTCTTGGAGCAACCGAGAATGGAGTTTTAGAGATAAATCCATCTACAGTTCTTTTTGCTTGGATTATTTTATTTAAGCTTACCACTATTTTTCCTTTTTGTGCTCTATCATTATGCAAGCATCTTGGATGAAATTTATACCAAATTCCTCGGCTTTTTGCTTCGCCTCATCGTTTATTATACCTAGTTGGAGCCAAAAATTCTTTGCACCTACTGCTTTAACCTCTTCTAAAAGCGTGAGTGCAAACTCGCCTTTTCTAAACATTACAACCGTATCTATTTTATCTTTGATATCAGTTAGTCTTTGATATATCTTATGTCCTCTTATCTCGCCCTTTTTTGGATATACAGGATAAACATTAAAGCCTTGATCGATAAGATAGTTTCCAACTATATTACTAGATTTGCTAGCATCCGGGCTAAATCCTACTATTGCTATGTTTTTCATGGAATTTAGAATATCTCGCATAATCGCTCTTTTTAAAAGTAAAATTGAAAAATTGTAGCTAAAAAAAGTTAAAAGAATTATAAAGAAAATGTTTTATGTAAGCTTTGGTGGATTATTAAAATATTCCACCAAATTTTGGCTATTTTACCTTAGAGATATATTTTACATCGATCTCGTTTCTTTCTAACATATCATTATCTACCTCGCCTTTGATCTCAACTAAGTCCTCACTACCTACAAAAAGTCCTCTCCATACATCATCGTCTATCTCTACTATGATACTTCCAGTACCGTCGCTAAACTCGTATTTATCGTGCTTTATCTGTTTTACTATCTTTCCTTTTAAACTTACCATAGTATCGTCTCTAGCACTAAGAGCCTCTTTTACAGAGATATTTTGATAAGCAGCAGAGCCTACGTAGCCGCCCGATTTTCCAGGAGTTATAGCACTTTGTCCGTTATATCCACCAGCACCAAAAGCTAAAGATGCAGCGACCAAAGATAAAACTAATATTTTTTTCATGTTAATCCCTTTTTATATAAATTTTATAAAATTATTGTATAAAAATTTTGTTAAAATATTGTTAAGGGTTAAATTAATTTCAAATTTCTCAAACACTTTAATAAATTTAAAATATTTTTGAATAAATTTTGACTATAATCTAAAGAAGCTTTTAAAACACATAAAGGATAAAAATGATAAAAGAAGATAGCTTAATAAGCAATATTAAGGAGCATTTTAACACTCTTTTAAATGCTAGAAGCTTAGCAATTAGCAATGATAAGAGAATTTTAGAATTCCTACTAGAAAAATCGAGATTTAAAAATGAGTATAAAGAGAGATTTTTTCAGACACAATATGGAGCTTTAATCTTTAAAAAAGATGAGTTTTTAAATTTTTTGGATTTGAGATTGCTTAGTCATAGCTACACAAGCTTTTCAAACAAAATAGGACTTGGAGCTAGCGAGAAAAAATTTCTTAAAAACAGCCAGGATATCGTGCTAAATTTCCCTTTTAAAGATTGCATTTTAAAAGGCGCACAAAGCAAAGATGATGAGAAAAACACGGAATTATTTTTTAATAATATCTTAGCTAAAAGTGAAATTGATGTGCTTTTTGCCCCAAAAGTGCTAAATAACTTTGAGCTTATAGGGGGGGGGCAGAACGATACTTTAGAAAATGTGCTTAAAAACAAGCCAAATTTACTTATAAAAGGCAATAATCTAATCGCCCTACACACTCTAAAAGAGTATTTTCGCCACCAAAGCGAACAAAACAAAGTCAAACTAATCTACATAGATCCACCTTATAACACCGGTAGTGATAGCTTTAACTATAACGATAGATTTAATCACAGCACTTATTTAACCTTTATGAAAAATCGCCTAGAAATCGCAAGAGAGCTTTTAAGGGATGATGGGGTGATTTTCGTCCAATGCGATGATAACGAACAAGCCTATTTAAAAGTGCTTATGGATGAGATTTTTGGGAGAGAGAATTTTGTTTGTAATCTTATACCATTGATGAATCCAAGAGGCAGACAAGAATCAGCATATCCAATAGCAAAATCACACGAATATATTTTGTGTTATTCTAAAAAAGAAGATGCAGCTACATTTTTTAACTTTGGCATAACTAAAAACGAAGAAATAAGCGATGAAATAAGGCTTTTATCTTTGAGAAAATCTGGCAACGCTTCATTAAGAAAAGATAGACCAAATATGTTTTATCCAATTTTTTATAACACAAAAACAAATTTAATTTATACAAAGCAAACAAACGATGAATTTGAAATTGCTATTTATCCAATAAAAACAAATGGAGATGAAGGCAGATGGAGATGGCAAAAATCAAATGTAGAAAATAACATAGACTTATTAGTTTGTAAAAAAAATTCAAAAGATGAATATGATATTTATGTAAAAGACTATATTATTAAAGACGGACAAACAAGAGGTGAAAAAACAAAAACTTTTGTTATTGATAAAAATATTATTAACGATAAAGCCAAAGAACATTTAGAGCAACTTTTTAATAATAAAGAAGGTTTTTCTTATCCAAAAAGCGAATTTTTACTTCAAAGAATAATTGAAATCTCTACAAACGAAAACGACCTAGTCTTAGACTTTTTTGCTGGCTCTGGCACTACGCTAGCAGTGGCGCATAAGATGAAAAGACGCTATATAGGTATCGAGCAAATGGACTATATTAAAAGCATTACAAAAGAGAGATTAAAAAAGGTAATTGAAGGCGAGCAAGGCGGGATTAGCAAAGCTGTAAGCTGGAGTGGCGGTGGAAATTTAATTTATTGCGAATTAGCTAGTTTAAATGCCAAATTTATAGAAAAAATAGAAAATTCAAGCGATGAAAATGAGCTAAATCAAATTTATGAAAATTTACAAAAATTAGCTTTTATAGATTATAGAGTGGATATCAAAAATGATTTAAAAGATATGGAATTTTCAAATTTAGATTTTATAGATAAAAAGAGAATTCTCAAAAAATGCTTAGATAGAAATATGGATTATATCCCTTATGCTGATATGGATGATAGCGAGTATAAGATAGATGAGCAAACTAGAATTCTAAATGACATTTTCTACAAAGGTGGCAATGATGAGTAAGCTATATGAAGAGATAATCTCTGAATATGGCAAAAAGCCTTTAAGAGATATGGAAATCCCAAACCACATAAGAGATAATATCAGTAAAGAGCTTCGCCCATATCAAATAGAAGCTATAAAATACTATCTAGCAAACAAAGAGACATTAAAGAAAAATCATCTAATGTTTAACATGGCTACAGGCAGCGGCAAAACGCTTGTAATGGCGGCTTTAATGCTTGATTGCTATAAAATGGGATATAGGAATTTTATATTTTTTGTAAATTCTACTTCTATTTTAGAAAAGACAAAAGCGAATTTTTGCGATATTTTCTCATCCAAATATCTCTTTACTAACGAGATAAATATAGATGGCAAAAGAGTAGATATAAGGGCGATTAGCAACTTTGGTGAGAGTGATGAAAATGCTATAAATATCTATTTTAGCACTATTCAAGGGCTTTTTAGCCTTTTTAAAGATGAGAAGGAAAACTCACTTACACTTGAAGACTTGCAAAACTATGAAATAGTATTTTTAGCTGATGAGGCTCACCACTTAAATAGTGAAACTAAAAAGACTTTAACTCAAAGCGAACAAGATAACAAAGATGGCTGGGAAAGTGTGATAAATAAAGCATTTAAAAGCCACGCAAATAATCTAATGCTAGAATTTAGCGCTACGATACCAAATGATAGAAAAGTCTTAGCAAAATATGAAGATAAGATTGTTTATGAGTATGCTTTAAGAAAGTTTTGCCTAGATGGATACTCAAAGAGAATTTTTCTAGTAAAATATGATAATACCGAGCTGAAAGCAAGGCTTTTGGGGGCTTGTTTGCTTAGTGCTTATAGGGAGCTTTTGGCAAGGGATAATAATATAGAGCTAAAGCCAATAGTGCTATTTAAAAGCGAAAGTATAAATCTCTCAAAAGAGAATCAAAAGCTATTTAATGAGACACTTCAAGAGTTAAATGGCGATGATATAAGTGAATTTTATAATAATGTAGATAAGGATGATGAGCTATTTAAATATAGCTTGGAGTTTTTTATAAGGCAGTTTGGAGAAAACTACACAAATGTTTTAGCAGAGCATATAAAAAATGCTTTTAAAGAGATTTATCAAATAAACGCAAATGATGAAAAGGAGATAAAAGACTATCAAATCAAGCTAAACACCCTTGAAGATAAAGAAAATGTAATAAGAGTAATTTTTGCTGTAGATAAGCTAAATGAGGGCTGGGATGTGCTAAATCTATTTGATATAGTGCGTTTAGGCTCAGCCGTAATCAAAAATAGCTCAAAAACAACCACCAAAGAAGCCCAACTAATAGGTCGTGGAGCTAGATACTATCCCTTTGGCAAAGGCGAAGAGAGATATAAACGAAAATATGATGATAAGCAATTTAGCGAGCTTACAATGCTAGAGCGCCTTAGCTATCACGCTTTAAATGATGTAGAGTATATCCAAAAGATAAGAAATGAGCTCAAAGAACAAGGCCTAATAGACAAAGACAAGGGTATTACAGAGCTAAAACCTAGCCAAAAAGCCAAATCAATCACAGATAAAAATGAAATTTTTTATGTGAGTAATGAAAAAATATTTTTAGATAAAATCTCTCTTTTTAACAAAGAGAATTTCAAAATAGCCTTAGAGACAATCAAAATACCATATATAGGGCATAAAATTAGCAATAACGAAGAGAAATTTGATGGTGTTGAAGAGCTAAATACAAATTCCCAAAAAGTCTTTAAAATAGGTGATAAAATCGAATACAAAATCTTTGCTAAAGCTATGAATATTTTGCAAATAGGCATAAATAAGCTAAAAATCTATGATGAGAGCTTAAAAAGCAAAGTGGAATTTTACAGCGATATCATCGCACCGCTAAATTTGGTATTTAATAAAAATCAAGATTTTACAGACCCAAAAATACGGCTAGAAATTGCCAAATATATCCTTAATTGCTACAAAGATGAGCTAAATAAAGAGAGCAAAAACTTTGAAATAACTGAATTTAAAGCTCAAAAATTAGCTAGTATCGGCAGTAGAAAAATAGTCAAAAATGTAGAGTATAATGAAAATAATGAGCCAATTTTTAAAAATATAAATAATAGCCCATATGAGTGGCTTTACTATGATAAATTCTCTACTGATAGTGATTTAGAAAGAGAGTTTTTAGACTTTATAGAAGAGAACAAAGAGAGAATCAACGCCAAATTTAGCGAGTGGATAATTATGCGTAATGAGGGCTTTGAGGAGTTTAAAATTTATGATAATAGAGTGGATTTGCCTACTTATGGCGAGGGTTTTGAGCCTGATTTTATATTTTTTGGTAAGCCAAAAGAGCATACAAGCACAGACCATCTATCAGCGCAAATAATAATAGAAAGCAAAGGCGATGTGTATTATCCAAAAGATAAATGGAAAGAAGATTTTATCTTAGATGGGAAGATTTTAAACAACAAAGTATTTAAAGCTACGAAAGATTTTGATAGACAAATAGAGCTTAAAGTCTATGCTTTGCCATTTTTCCTTGATGAGAATAAAGATAAGGATAAAAATATAAAATTCAAAAGGCAATTTGATGAATTTTTTAAAATTTAGGATAGAATTTGTTATGTATTTGTATTTTATAGTAAATTTATTGCTATTAGCTCAAACAAAAAATAGACAAAGTCGCTAAAAAGAGCTCAAATAGAGCTTTTTGCTATATTTTATTAAATTTAGATTATGCTTTTTAGTTTTAATCTAGCTCTTTTATAAATCATAATTAAAATATATTTAAAAACAACAATGAGCTATTATGCGATAAATATTAAAGCAAATTTTTTAGTGCTTTTTTTGCTTTTTCATCAAAATTTCCAGCTTTAAAATGAGTTTTACAAAACTCAACTATAAGCCCGTGATAACGAGCAAAAAGCTCATTGTCACTTACAGAGCCTACTACTTTATAAACAGCGTTTCTATCGATATCTTCTAGCCACTGCCTAGCTTCATCATAACTCTCAAAAGTAAAATCCAAAAACTCAAATATCCTAAGCGTGTATTTATCCACCACCATTATATCACGCGAACAAGCATAACAAAGTATGCTATCAACACTCTCAAAACCCAAACCTTTTTGAGAGATCAGCCATTTTCTGCTGACATTTTTCATAAATTCCTCAAATGAGCCAAATTTATCCAAAATATTTTTACAAAGCATACTTAGCCTTTTGGCTTTCGTATTATAAAATCCACTTGGCTTTATCAAATTCGCTAAACTTGGTTCGCTTAAATTTGCCACGTCTTCAAGGCTTTGAACACCTGCATTTTTTAAATTTACAAAAGACTTCTCTACATTTTCCCATTTTGTATTTTGAGTTAAAACAGCTCCGATGACGACCCAAAATGTACTAAACTCTGGCCACCAAAACGGATTTGCATTAAAGTCAAATATCACATCTTTATCCAAAACTAAAAACAGATCCTCACTTCTCAAACTCACTCCTAACTGATAGCCAAAACTGCTTTGCGCTTCTAGCGCTTCTTACGCCTTTTGATGAAGCGTAAATAAGAGCTTCTTTTCTTAACCACTCTTTATCTACATCTATATCTTTAAAATAGCTATCAACTACGTCAAGATACTCAGATACTTCCATCTCATAAAAGCTTATATGAAGACCGAATCTATCTGCTAAGCTTAAACTTTCTCTATTATGCTCTTTTTCTATTATATAATTTTCGTGGTTTTTTTCACTTTTTATGATGTGCTTTCTATTGCTTGTAGCATAAAAAATTGCATTTTTTGGTGGAGCTTGAATACTTCCTTCAAGCAGCTTTTTAAGCTCTCCTAGAGTTTTATCACTAGTTTCAAAGCTAAAATCGTCGCAAAATATTATAAATTTAAAACGTTTTTTATCTCTTATCTTGTCTAAAACCTTATATAAATTTACGAGTTCAAATTTGCTGATCTCTATCAATCTTAAATTCCTATCCATAAATTTACAAAATACAGCCCTAACAAGGCTTGATTTCCCACAACCCATTTCACCCCATAAAAGCGCGTGATTTGCACCTTTATCATCTATAAAATTTAAAGTATTTTTGATAAGCTCGTCTTTTTGTCTATCTATGCTTACAAGTTCATTTAGATCACTGATTAATATATCTTTTATAGGTTTTAGTTTTCCATCTCTTAAAGTGGCGGCTTTAGTCTTTTTCCAGTCTATCTTCAAAATATCTCCTTTACCCTAAAATAATCCGATAACAGTTGGGATATACGTATTTTGCTCATATGGATTTTTAGTACTGTTTTTACTATTTGAGTTAGTAGTAGAGCCATTACTTTCATTATTGTTGCTATCTTGCTGAACTTGTTGCATCTGAGCCTTAGCAGAAACTTCCATACTAGCCGCATTTGCTGCTATTTTAAGGTCTGCTGGACTAGGACTAGATGGAGCCAAAGCGGCTCGTTTTATCTGCTGTGCTTTTTGGATAGTTTCTTCTGGGGTTTTACCTGGGCTAGTATCTATCCCAACTTCGCCACCCACGGCATACATTTTTGAATCAGGTCCTTTTTGATACGTAAAATCTGCTCCGCTAGTAAGCCCAGCGCCTGCTGCCATATGTGAAGCTTCGTGAGTTCTGACCTCAGAGTCTCGTTGCTGCAATTTTGCTACTTGGAGCTTTTCTTCGTCGCTTAGCTGAGTGATATTTTTTTTATCTTTATTATCATTTTTACTAGAAGAATCATCGCTAGTTTGACTAGTTTTTACAGTATCTTCTTTATCACTACTATTTTTAGTGCCATAATCCAAATAAGGGCTAGTAGTAGAAAAAGAATTTCCTATGATCACGTTTTATTTTTCCTTAGATAAGCTAAAATTTCAGCTAGCAAATCATCGTCGTCCTTGCTGCGTGATTTTAAAATCACTTTAGTATCATCATTTTTTGTAAGAGCAATATTTTGTTCGTAATTGCTTATAGCCTTAAAACCTTGCTTGCTTGCCAAAATTTTTATAATAATTATATCTAAAAACTGCTTTGTATATATATCTAATTTACCAAATCTATCTTCTATCTCAGCGCCTATCTCATAGACTTCATTTATCTCTTCGCATTTACTAAGACGCCTATAAAGCTCTAGCCTTAGTCTGTCTTCGCTTATAAGATCACTGTTTAAAAACGCATTTACGCTAAGTTTTAGATCTATATCTTTGAGCTCAAATGTTTTTTTATTTAAAAGCGAGTTTATCTCATCTTCAAGCATTTTTAAATACAGAGAATAACCTATAGCTTCTATGTGCCCACTTTGAGCTTCTCCTACTAAATTTCCACCGCCTCTGATCTCTAAATCATGATAAGCTAGCAATGAACCAGATCCTAAAAACGAATTACTCTCAAGCGCCACTAGTCTTTTTATAGCATCGCTACTAAGACTAGCTTTGTCTTGCACTAAGAAATAACAATATCCTTGAACACTGCTTCTACCGACTCTTCCTCTTAGTTGATGAAGGTCTGCCATACCAAATTTATTTGCATCGTCGATGATGATAGTATTTGCATTTGGAAGATGTATCCCGCTCTCAACTATGCTCGTACAAAGCAAAACATCATACTTTTTATCAGCGAATTTTATCATCTCGTCTTCTGTGGTTTTTGCATCTATTTTACTATGAAGCGTCAAAATCTTTAAATTTGGCATCAAAGCTTTTAGCTCTGCTTCCACGCCACTCATATCTTTTATCAAATTATGCACATAAAAAACTTGTCCGCCACGTCTGATCTCTCTTAAGATTATCTCTTTTATGAGTTTTTCATCCCACTGCTTTACAAATGTTCTAACATCTTGCCTATCAAGTGGTGGAGTTAAAAGCGTAGAGTAGCTTTTGACTGAGCTCAAAGCCATATTTAAACTTCTTGGAATCGGAGTTGCTGACATAGAAAGTATATGAGAATGCTCGCTGACTTCTTTTAACTTCTCTTTTTGTTTAACGCCAAATTTATGCTCCTCATCTATGATGATAAGCCCCAAATTTTTAGCTTTTAAAGATAATAAAGCGTGAGTTCCGATAACCACCATCGGTTTTGAACCCTCTAAATCTTTTATAATAAGCGATTTTTCCTTTGGATTAGTAAAACGATCAAGCCTTCTAACATCTATATCAAATTTACTTAAACGCTCTTTTAAGCTTTTGAAATGCTGAGAACTAAGCAGTGTAGTAGGCACGAAAAATAGAGCTTGATAACCACTTTTTACACATAGATAAATAGCATTCATCGCGACTTCAGTCTTACCAAAACCGACATCTCCACTAAGAAGCCTATCCATAACACGACCACTTTTTAAATCATTTTCTATATCATTTATGGCTTTTTCTTGATCACTAGTATAAGTAAATCCAGCACTTAGCTTAAAATCGTAATATCCTTTGCTAGAGTTAAATTTAACCGCTTCTATGAGCTCTCTTTTTGCTGCTAAAGATATGATCTTGCTAGCTATGATAAATAGTTTTTCCCTGACCTTTTCTTTGATCTTAGCAAAACTAGCTTTTCCTAGTCTATCAATAGCAACGACCGAACCGCTTCCTGCAATGTAGCGATCTATCATATTTAGATGTTCAACTGGTAAAAGAAGCCTATCATCATTTTGATAAGCGATAACCACAAACTCTTTTTTGCTACCTAAAACGGTGATGAGCTCAAGCCCTAAAAACTTACCTATACCATACTCACTATGCACAACAAAATCATCTTTTTTTAGCTCATCTATTACTAAACTAGCCTTTTTTACGCGCTGCCTTTTTTCATATGAATTTAGCGAAACTATAAGTTCATTGCTACTGATCACATTTAATACTAAAGGGCTTATCTTAAGAGAAACATTACTAAAGTGGGTCAAATTTAGAGCATTGAAACTACTCTCGTTTTTGCTAAGTATGGTTATTTTTTTGTCACTATGAAACTGAATCAAATCACTATTTATACTGACTTCTAAATCTTTGAAATGCTTTGGTTCGGGCAATTTCGCAACTGAATTTAAAAAACTTAAATCTTTATCAAAAATGCCATCAGTATCCAAATTCCCTGCTAAAATACATTTGAAATTTTCAAAATAATCAATAAATCCATCTATAACCCAAAAACCAAATGAGTTGATATCATTTATCAAAGCATTTGACTGAAATGCCTCTGTTTTTTGACTCACTTCATCAAATTCATCTTTGCTAAGACTTGCTAAAAACGGAGTTATCTCTATACTTTCAAGCTCGTTTTTATCTGATTTTTGGCTACTAAGATCAAAAGTCCTTATGCTTTCTATAGTATCAATATCGAGCAATATCCTAAAAGGCTGATTTGCATCTACACTAAATATATCGATGATATCGCCACTGACTCTAACTTCGCCTTTGCTTTGAACGATATCTACAAAATTATATCCAAAGCCTAGCAACTCATCTTTTAGTTCGTTTAAATTTATCTTATCAGCGAAACTAAGTTTTTTAGTTTTAAGGTGAGTTTTTGCCGGAAGTTTGTTTAAAAGAGTTCTTATAGGAGAGATCATAAGAGCGCCACCGCTCTTGTCTTTATAAAATTCGCTTAAAGTCTTACTGATCTCTAAAAGTTCGCTATTAAAAGCTCTTAGATCATCTCCTTTGACAGCTCTAAAATCAGGAAGAACGTAGCATTTTTTACCTGCAAAACTTGCGGCGTTGCTAGCTTTTAGTGCTTCTTTATCATCATTTACTACTAAAATTTCATAATCGTTTTTTATCTCTTTGAAAAACTCATAAATCCTTGCTTGCACTATTATCCTCGATAACTTCTAAATTTAAGGTCGCTTTTGAATGATCTTTTAATATGCTTTGTCCGCTAAACTTAGCACCGTTTTCTATGCTTAAATTTAAAGACGATATCTCTCCTTTTACGATTGCACCACTTAGTATCTCGACGAACTCAGCGTCGATATTTCCCTCAAAGCAGCCATTTATGACGATTTTTTGTGCATATACGCTACCTATTATATTGCCACCTTTTCCGATAACTATAGTGCCATCACTATGCAAGATACCTTCGACTATACCATCAACGTGAAGCATCGAGTTTAGGTTTAACTCACCTTTTATATAGGCTCCATTTGAGATTATTGTTGTTTGGGCATTAAAGTTGTTAGAGTGTTTACTAAAGACTGCCATGATACTCTTTGCTCCTTGTTAAATATTTCTTCATAATTTTTACTATTCCATTTTATAAAATTTATAGGGTCTAAAGGACGTTGAATAAATCTGATCTCATAATGCAAATGTGGCCCTGTGCTAAGTCCTGTATTTCCACTATATCCTATTAAGTCGCCCTTTTTGACAAACTCGCCTTCTTTTACTACGTCTTTTCTGCTCATATGTGCAAAGCGTGTTTTAAAACCAAAATTGTGCTCTATAATAACTAGATATCCAAAACCGCCGTTATTATACCCGGCAAACTCTATAACTCCATCTGCTGGAGCATAGATAGGGGTTCCTATATCAGCTCTTAGATCAACTCCTTGATGAAATTCTTTTTTGTTCAAAATCGGATGAGAACGCCACCCAAATTCCGCGCTAATACCATTTGATTTTATCACTTCTCCATTTGGTATCATAGAAAACATAAGCTGCTTCTGAGAGCTAGTTAAAATCAGAGTTTCAAGCCTACTTTCCATAGTTATATTATTATCAGTATTAAGTCCTAACCGATCTTCAAGTAGAGCTATCTTATCTTCTATAGCTGCAAATTCTTCACTGCTAGCAGCTAGTTTTTCTTGCATTTTTTCATTTTCTAAAAATAGTTCGTTTTTTATTTTAGTAAGCTCATCACGCTTTTGTTTTAAGCTATCCGTTTTATTTTCCAAATAACTTATATAGGCCAAGCCGATAAAAAAACTAACCACAGCTATAAGCATGATATAAACAACGATCCTCTTTATAAGTTGGTGCAACAAATAGTTTTTAGAGCCGTTTATGTCGGTTATAGTTATTATAAATTTATTTTTCAATCACTTCCTTTATAAAATGTTCCACTAATACAAAAGAGCCAAAAACAAGATAATCCTTATCTTTATCGATACGAGAAAATTTAGATACGCTTATGCCTAGGTTTTTAGCAATACCTTGTATTTTTGCACCGGCTAATTTTCGATCCAAACTTTCATACTCGTAAATCAAAACTTCGGTAATAATATCTTTTAGCTCATCAAAAACAGCTTTTATATCCTTATCATCAAAAGCATTATAGATCAAACTCACTTTTTTAGTACCAAACTCAGCTTTCAAAGCTTTTGCTGCGTGAGCATTATGTCCTACGTCTATAGTGATGTTTGGAGCTATTTTTTCGCATCTTCCTCTTAAACTTAAAGCATCTAAATTTAAAATAATCTCATCTAAACCTTGAACTCCTAAAAACTTTGCGCTGTGATAAGCAAGATTTAAATTTGAAGCTAAAAAACTGGGTAAATTGAATTTAGAAGAGTATAAATTTACACTATTTTCTATGGCTTTTGGCGATAAGATAAGTTTAGTATTTTTTAAATTTGCAATCTTCTTGGCTAAATTTAAACATACAAAGTCTTCGCAGACAATGGCGAATTTATCCATAGAATTTAGTTTTGTAGTAGCTATGGCTTCTAAGCTATCTCCAAGCATAGCCGTATGGTCAAGACCAACGGGCGTAAAAACGCTAAGTTTTTTGCTAAAAACATTTGTCGCGTCAAACTCGCCTCCCATCCCTGCTTCGCATATAACTTCATCAAGTCCGCTAAATAAGACTGCTAAAAGCAACGTCGCCCATTCAAAATAGCTTAACTCGGCAATAAACTTATCACCGTCTTTTACGGCTTTAAAATATAAAAGCAATTTTTCATGAGCCAACTCAAGCTCATCATCACTTACATTTTTTCCATTTATCCAAAATCTTTCATTAAATTTAAAAATATGTGGACTCGTATAATGCCCTACTTTTTTTCCACTTTTTAGTAAAATTTGAGCTAAAAATCTTCCGGTGCTACCTTTACCGTTAGTTCCTACTATATGAATGACTTTTGGCAAGGAAAAATTGCTTTTTATGGCGTTAAATGCTTTTGGAAATCTTAAATAGTCAATCGTATCATAATAAAGCGGTTTTGAGTTTAAAAAACTGTACATCATCAGGCTTTTATACAGTTTCTACCGCTATTTTTTGCTAGATACAGCATCTCATCTGATTTGGTTAGAGTCTCGGTATCGCTCGCATTATCTTGTCTTGAAGAGATACCGCAACTAATCGTTAAATTTATTTCTTGGTCTTTATACATAAATTTATAGCCAGATATACTTCTTAAAATCTTATTTGCAAAAGAGACTGCGCCTTCTTTACTTGTTTTTGGCAAGATAGCAACAAACTCTTCGCCTCCATATCTTGCTATAAAATCAAAACCTCTAGAGTATTTTTTTAATATTCTACCGACAACAGATAAAACTTTATCTCCTGCTTCGTGTCCATAACTATCATTTACGTTTTTAAAATGATCTATATCAAAAAAACAGATGCAATACTCTACGCCGTATCTTTTATAAGCCTCTTCTATGCGGATCAGCTCACTTTCAAAAGCTCTTTTTGTTCCTACGCTAGTTAAAAAGTCGTTGTGGATCTCTTGATTTGCTTGGTTTAGTCTGTTTTCTAGATCTCGTATACGCTCATTTAGCTCTTTTATAGTTTTTTCATTATTTAATAGCTTTGATACAAAATCAGTGATCTCTAAATCAAGCGTATCTGCGATATTCAATAGTTTATTTTTTACCAAAGTATAATCTGCATTTGCACCCATCTGAGCTATATCGTTTTTGATATTTCTAACATCTGCTTGATTTTTGTTAAAAATAGATATAAAGTATAGAATTTTATCATTTATACCGTTTAAAATATCATCTAATATAGCGATTTTTTGGGCAAATTCACCTTTGTCTAACTCTACGCGCTTTAGTATTATCTTTTTTATATCACCTTGCATCGCTTTACTTTGCAAAAGCTCCGGCTTGGCTTTTATCTCTTCGCAGATAGCAGCTAACTCATCATTCATACTTGAAGCTATGGAAGGAACAAGGGCTGCTATCATCAGATCGGCTAAAGACGCTAGCTCAGGGTCTTCTTGTTCGCTTATTTTTGAGTTTAATATAGTATTTATTATCTTTTGTAGATCATCGCTTTGCTTCACACCATACATCTCTAAATGTTTTAAATAGCTATCGTCATAGTTGTTTAAAAAATCAAACCATTTATCTTTTATGATCTCCAAATTTTCTACGCTTACTCTTTTATCTATGGTCTCTAGGCTAATGTTTGCTAAATTTCTAGCTTCTTTGTTATGCAATAAACTAATGCTTTGTAAGATTCTTTTCGTAAGAAGTATAAATACCTTTGTTATATCAACCGAGCTTTGCCTATTTAACCTTGAAGTTATAAAAGCAAAAAGCTCATCTATAGTATTTACGTTCATCTTGCTAAGCTGAGTTTGGTATGAGGGATCAAGTTTTGATATAAACTTAGATAATTTTTGGCAATCTTCTACTATAACGCCTTTTTTCTTTGCTATATCACAAAATACATTCATATAATTATCAGGAGTTAGTACTAGCTGCCTTGTATTTGCTTCTTTTATAGCATCTTTTATAACTTCATTAATTATACTTGCCATTTTTTAAACCCTCTATAGCTAATTTTGATATAAACTCACTAAACGCTTCAGAAGACGCATTTTTTATAGCTTCATATCTATCTTTATCACTTATAACACTATCGGTGTATCTTGTATTTTTAACACGTTTTGTTATCTTAAAGTCATATTCACCAGATGTCAATATATCTTTTGTTTGTGAGTTTGAGAATTTAACATTATATAAAACAGTTAAGTTTGCTTTATAAGCCGTAACATAGCCAAATTGATCATAAAGTATAGGACTAAAACTCAAAGATCTTATACTTGCTAATATAGTAGTATCTGCATCTTCTTTGTCTGCTAGATCTTTGCCTAATCTTTCTATCATACCTGCTCTAATGCTGTCTTTAATAGCAACTGTATTTTGTGGATCTGTTTTGCTCATCACGACATCTACCCAAATTCTATCTCCTAAGATCTCTTGCGAGATCTTATAAACCGGTTTATATCCGCAACCTACTAGCAAAAACACTGCTATTAAATTTAAAAGCGTCTTCACTTTAGTCCTTTATAACCAAATTTATCAGCTTATTCGGCACATAAATTTCTTTTATTATCTCTTTGCCTAAGATCCATTTTTCAACTTCTTTTTTAGCTATTTGCAGAATTTCGTCTTTGCTTAGGCTTTTTTCTACTTCGATCTCAGCACGTCGTTTTCCATTTACTGTTATGGCTAAATTTATACTATCTTGAACGAAAACCTCATTTTTCAGCTCTATCTTTGTAAAGTTTTTAAGCCCAAAAAGCTCACTACTAAGCTCATAGCAAACATGTGGAATGATAGGCTCTAGTAGGCTTAGGATTATAAAATATCCCTCAGTCCATACGTCTTTATTATTTTGAGCGTTTAAGGCATTTAGAGCTTCCATACAAGCTGCGATTAAAGTGTTAAAAGTAAAACTATTTTCAAAAACATCACTTGATTTTTTGAGCGCTTCATAAACTTTTAGTCTTGCATATTTTTCGTCTTTATTTAAATTTAAATGATCTATGACAGGAATTTGTTCTGTTTTATAAGCATTTGAGCTTCTATCATAAAGCCTATTTATAAATTTAAACGCACCTTCGACAGCACTATCGTTCCACTCAAGTTCTTTTTGTGGTGGAGCTGCAAAAAGTATAAATAGTCTTGCAGTATCAGCGCCATATCTATTTATGATGTCATCAGGATCTACGGTATTTCCTTTACTTTTACTCATTTTAGCACCGTCTTTTAAAACCATACCTTGAGTAAGCAAACTAGCAAAAGGCTCATCATCATGCAAATATCCAAGATCTCTTAAAACTTTTTGAAAAAATCTAGCGTATAAAAGGTGAAGTATAGCGTGCTCTATCCCGCCGATGTACTGATCTACATTCATCCAATAATCAACGCTTTTTTTATCAAAAGCTACTTTTTCCCAAGTTTTTTCATCGCTTGCATATCTTGCAAAATACCACGAACTTTCAAAGAAAGTATCCATAGTATCGGTTTCTCTTCTGGCTGCGCAACCGCATTTAGGGCATTTGCAATTTTTAAAATTTGGGTGAGTATCTAGTGGATTACCCTCTCCTGTGATAACTACATCTTCAGGTAATTTCACAGGTAAATTTTCGATTTTTTCAGGAACAACACCGCATTTATCACAATGTATCATAGGAATAGGAGCGCCCCAGTATCTTTGACGAGAAATCCCCCAATCTCTAAGCTTATAATTCGTAACTCTTTTACCTAAGTTTTGCTCTTCAAATTTAGAAATGATAAACTCTAAAGCTTCATCATAATGCATACCATTTATAAGATCTGAGTTTATATACGTACTATTTTTTTCAGGATAAGGCAATGAGTCTGCTTTTATAACCTGTTTGATAGGCAAACCAAATTTACTAGCAAAATCAAAATCTCTCTCATCGTGTGCAGGTACTGACATCACCGCGCCGCCGCCGTATTCGTTTAAGACAAAATTCGCACACCATACTGGAATTTTTTCACCCGTTAAAGGATGAATAACATTTAAATTTAAACAAACGCCGTCTTTATCACTAGCTTGTCTTTGTTTTGGACTTTGGTTTAAAATAGATCTTAGTTTTATAGACGCTTCATCGCTTAAAAGATCTTTATCAAGTAGTTTTTTTACGACTGCGTGCTCTGGTGCGAGTGCTGCGTAAGTTACTCCATAAATAGTATCTGGGCGAGTCGTGAAAACCTTAAAACCATCTATTCCACCTAGTAATGTTCTACTCTCATCATCAAATTTAAACTCAAACTCAAGTCCAAAACTCTCGCCTATCCAATTTTCTTGCATAGTTAAAACTTGATTTGGCCATTTACCTTTTAGCATTTCTAAGCAGTCTAAAAGCTCTTTTGCATAGTCGGTGATCTTTAGATAGTATCCTTGCATTTCACGTTGCACTACTTCATTACCACATCTCCAGCATTTTCCATCTTCAACTTGTTCATTTGCTAAAACAGTTTGGTCGCTCTCGCACCAATTGACAACGGCTGATTTTCTATATACCAACCCTTTTTCATACATTTTTATGAAAAACTCTTGTTCCCATTTTGTATAAAGCGGATCACTTGTAGCCAAAAGGCGTTTTTTAGAAAAGCTAAATCCCAAAGCGTCAAGCTCTTTTGTCATATAATCTATGTTGTCATAAGTCCAAATTTTAGGATGAATTTTATGTTTTATAGCTGCATTTTCTGCTGGCATACCAAAACTATCAAAACCGATCGGTTGAAGAACATTGAAGCCTTGATTTCTATAGTACCTTGAAAGCGCATCACCTATACTATAGTTTCTAACATGACCCATATGAAGCCTACCACTAGGATATGGAAACATAGAAAGTATATATTTTTTAGGTAAAGTATAGTCGTCTTTTGGTTCTGCATAACCATTTTTTTTCCAAATTTCTTGCCATTTGTATTCTATATTTTTAGCATTATATTCCATAATATTCCTTAGAATTCATCTCTTGTTTTATTTGCTTCAGTAAGCAGTAAGCACATAGAAAATATATTTGCTATGATTCCACCTATGACTAAAGAATAGACAACGGTCATATTGCCAGAAACCACTAAAAATACAAAAGCAGGTATCAAGTGCAAATCAGCCACCAAAGAGCTAGCAAAAAGCTCGGCTGAAAGCGTATTTCTCACGCCTATTTTAAGAAGCGTAGAAATAAGGTTTATGCTGGCCGCTATAAAAAGAGCGATCTCATTTTTATCATATAAAAATCCAGCCGTAGTAGTTAAGCTCATAAGAGCAAAAAACGTATATATTACCTTACCCCAGTTCATTTGCTACCTCTCAAACTGTGCCTTTTTCATACATAGCACGTATTTTTTCTTTTTCTTTTTTTCTACGATCTTTTTCTGCAAGATGAGCTCTATAACGCTCAACGTTAAATTTAAACCAAACAAGCATTGGAGCTGCTATAAACACAGAACTTATAGTTCCTATGATGATACCAACTATCATAATAATAGAAAATCCGTGTATCATATCTCCACCGAAGAAAAATAGCACTAAAACAGTTAAAAATGTAGTTACAGAAGTCATAATAGTCCTTGGCAACGTTAGAGATACAGACTCATTTATGATCTCTGTTAATTTTATAGAATGATCTTCTTTGATACCTTCTCTAATCCTATCAAATATGATGATGGTATCATTTAATGAATATCCAAGAACAGTTAAAACAGCTGCTAAAGTATCTAAATTTACGTCTATCATAAACAAGCTAATGGCACCAAGTGTGATAACTACATCGTGTATTTCACTAAAAATAGCAGCCAAAGCAAATCTCCACTCAAATCTAAAACCTATATATATAAGAATCAATACAAGCGATACAGCTACTGCCATAATGCCTTTTTGCCTGAGTTCGCTACCTACTTTTGGTCCTACGATATCTACTCTTCTTACTTCAAATTTACCAGTATCAGCAAGAATACGTGAAACCGTAGTCGCAGGATCATTTCCTAGGCTATCGCTACTTCCAGCATATCTTATGGTTATCTCCTCAGCTGATCCAAACTCCGTTACGTTTGCATTTTTTAAAGCTTCATTAGTAGCAAGCTTAGCTCTTATCTCATCAAGAGGTGCAACTTTATCATATTTTATCTGTATCAATGTACCGCCTGAGAAGTCGATACCGTAGTTTAAACCTCTTGTTGTAAGTAGCGCGATAGAACCAAAAAACATTATAAAAGATAGAGCAAAAAATATCCATCTTTTGCCCATAAAATCATAAATTTTTCCATTATCAAATATCTGCATTAGTCTGCCTTTCTTATCTTATAACCAAACCAAAGGACCGTGCTTTTGCTTTTTTCTATCTTTTTACCAAGAGCTTCAAACATTCCATGAGTTCCTAAAATAGCAGTAAGCATAGAAGCTATTATACCTATACTCATAGTAACAGCAAAGCCTTTTACCGGGCCTGTTCCATAAGCATAAAGCGCGATAGAAGTGATAAGAGTGGTCAAATTTGAGTCAATTATAGCACTCATAGCATTTTCATAGCCCTTTTCGATACTCACATGAACGCTCTGCCCAGCTTTTAAAAGCTCTCGTATGCGTTCATTTATGATAACATTTGCATCGACTGCCATACCTATAGTAAGAAGTATTCCTGCCATACCAGGAAGTGTTAAAGTAGCTCCAAATAAAGCCATAACTCCTATCAAAATGAGTATATTTACAACCAAAGCTATATTTGCAAGAATACCTGCTAAACCATATGCTACCATCATAAATAAAACGACCAATATAGCACCACCGCTAAGAGCCACCATACTTTGATCTATGCTTTGTTGACCAAGACTTGGACCTATACTTCTTTTTTCTAATAATTTTACAGGAGCCAAAAGTGCACCACTTCTAAGAGCGATAGCTACGTCATGAGCTTCTTCTACACTAAATCCGCCACTTATCTGACCGCTTCCGCCGCCTATTCTTTCATTTATAACAGGAGCTGAATAAACTTTACCATCAAGTACTATGGCAAGACGTTTGCCTACGTTTGAACCGGTAAAGTCTCCAAAGATCCTAGCGCCTTCAGCATTTAAAGTGAAATTTATGATAGGAGAATTTGTTTTATTATCAAACGCCACTCTAGCATCAACTAGCATACTGCCATCAAGTACTGGTATATCTTTTATAAGGTATTTAAATTTAGGATTTTTTACATCCGGATAAAGAATATCGCCATAAGCTTCAGCTTCAGCTTCGCTTATGCTATTTGCTTGGTCTTGACGTTTTTCATCAAGCGCCATAAGCTGCAAATGAGCCGCTTTTGCTATAAGATCTTTTGCTCTTTGCTCATCTTCCATAGTTTTGATACCAGGAAGCTCAACTAGGATTTGATTTTCCCCTTGTTTTGCGACAGTCGGTTCGGCTAGACCAAACTGATCAAGTCTATTTCTGATGGTTTCTACTGCTTGATCTATCGCATACTTTGCGGTATCTATTTTCTCTTGTTCGGTTAAAGATATAGTATAAACTAAATTATCTTTTTTTATAGAAAGACCTTTTATATCTTTTAACATCTCATCTATTTTTTTAGCTTCATCGCTATCTAGTATCTTTAAAGTTACTTTTTCTTTATCAACTTTTAGCTCATCAACCAAAATATCATTTTTATTTGTAAAATATTTTATACTTGAAGCTACTGATTTTACCTTAGAAGCCAGAGCTTCATCGGTCTCTACACCAAGGAGCATGTGCAAGCCGCCTTGCAAGTCAAGACCTAAGCTTATTTTGTGTCCGCCCTGTGTTTGAAGGAAACTTGGCATAGAAAAGCCAAGTCCAAATATCAAAGCTAGAATAAAAATAACAAGTCTATAAGTTATTTTTCCACTACGCATCGCTCTTCTCGATTTTGTCTAGTTTCTTTGCAACAAAGCTTCTATCTATTCTAACGATTACTTCATCATTAAGCTTAACTTTGATAAAATCATCTTCTGGTTTTACAACCTCACAAACAAGACCGCCGTTAGTAACTATCTTATCGCCTTTTTCAAGTGCTTCAAGCATAGCCTTGTGAGCTTTTTGCTGTTTTTGTTGAGGTCTGATAACTAAAAAATAAAAAATTGCGAATAACACAACTAGAGGTAGTAATGAAGTTAAAATATTTCCTTCTTGCATGGGTTTCCTTTGGTAAAAAAAATTTAAGAAGCTATTTTACCTTAAATTTTATAATAAAAGGCTTTGGAGTTGCAACTTTACTTTCGATTTTTATTTTTTTATCCATATTTGAAATAAGCTATTTTAGCCTTGTAGGCTGCTTTTTAGCGATATTTGGTCTGTATTTACTACTCAAATCAGATAAGCAAATTTGGTTTTGGAGTGGATTTTTTAGCGGAATTTTATGGTTTTACTGGATAAGCTTTAGCCTTATTTATTATGGTTTTTGGTACTTGATACCAGTAGAAATTTTGGGCATAGGATTTATATACGCTTTCATATTTTTAGTATGTGGATATTTTTCAAATTTAATTATCAGAGCATCTTTACTTGTATTGCTTGGATATTTTTATCCGTTTAATTTTAATTGGTTCAATCTCGAGTTGATATTTGTAGATACGATCTTTAAACCACAAATTTGGACTTTAGCAGCTGTTTTAGCCGGCCTAGTATGTACAATTAAATTTAGATACGGAGTAGCGGTTTTGATCTGTGCTTTACTCATAAGTATAAATTTAGATAAAAAAACACCAAATTTGCTGCCTTTTAGCGTAGAATTAGCAAATACAAAAATACCTCAAAGTATAAAATGGGAGAGAAGCTATAAAGATGAGCTTATATCTGAAAATTTAAAAATCATAGATAATGCCATAGGTAAAAACGCATCTTTAGTTGTCTTACCAGAAAGTGCGTTCGCGCTATTTTTAGATCATCAAAAAGAGCTTCTTGAATATCTAAAAGAAAAATCTAAAAGAATAAGCATAGTAACTGGATCTTTAGGATATGAAAATGGCACTTCTTATAACTCGACTTATCTGTTTTTAAACGGAGACGTAAAAAGACTAGATAAAGTCATATTAGTACCATTTGGAGAAGAAATTCCGCTTCCAAAATTTGCTACAAATTTAATAAACAAAATATTTTTTAACGGAAATAAGGATTTTGGAGCCGCAAAAGAGGTAAGTGATTATGAGATAGGTGGCGTAAAGATCAGAAATGCGATCTGCTATGAAGCTACTAGAGATGAAATTTATGCGAACAATCCTAAATTCGTAATAGCCATCACAAACAACGGCTGGTTTGTCCCATCAACCGAGCCAACTTTACAAGAAATTTTACTTAAATACTATGCTTATAAGTATAATACTACCATTTATCATAGCGTAAATGGTAGCCCTAGCAAGATCATAACGCCCTAAATTTAAAATATATCAAAGATAAAATAAAAAATAGAGCTTGAAATAAAACTATCAAGGCTTGAGTGCTAGTGTCGCTATGAAAGCTTACTATGACGCCAAAAAATGAGCTAAGTAAAGCAAAACTTACTGAAATTATCTGCATAAGCCAAAATTTGCTAGTTATCAAAAATGCTGTGGCTCCAGGAAGTATCAGCATCGCAACGACTAATATTATACCCACTGCACTAAAACCAAAAACCACTACAAAACTAAGCAACAAAAGCATCAAATAATAATAAAATTTAGGATTTATACCAACTAACAAAGCATTTACTTCATCAAAAAATATCGCAAAAAATCTCTTAAAAAATAGCAAGGTAAATACCAAAACCCCGCCAAAAACAGTAACTGAAGTCTGCATATCGCTCTTACTAACACCTAAAAGATTTCCAAATAAAACTTCATGTATATGAAGTGGGCTTTCTACTTTACTATAAAGCAGAAGTCCAAGCGCGAAAAATCCCGTAAAACAAATGGCTGTTGTGGCGTCATTTCTCAGTCCACTACGCTCTTTTAAAAACTCTATAAGCCAAAGACAAACTATACTGGACAAAAACGCCCCAAAGCCAAGCGGCAAACCTATAGCGTAAGCCACTATCATACCTGGCATTACAGAGTGCGACAAAGCGTCTCCTAATAAAGAGTATGATTTTAGCACTAAAAAACAAGACAAAACAGCACAAACTACACATGTACTAAATGCTAGATACAAAGCGATCCTCATAAAATCATATCTTAAAGGTTCAAGCAAAAACTCTATCATAAACGACCCTTTTATACATAAAACATATGGCAAATATAAAAAGCTGAGTTAGAACTATCATAGCCGAAGCGTAAGTATCTAAAAAATAGCTTAAATACACACCGAAAAATCCGCTAAAACCAGCAAATATAGTCGCTAAAAAGACTATCTTATCAAATTTTTTACTTATCATAAAAGCGCTAGCTCCAGGTGCTACTAACATAGCAGTGACAAGCACGGCTCCTACGGTTTTTAGACTTGCTACGGTACAAAAACATAGCAAAATAAAAAACATAATCTTATAAAAGCCCACGTTTAATCCTGCTACAAATGCGCCTAATTCATCAAAAAATATAAATTTAATCTTTTTATAGCTTAATAAAATAAAACAAAAAAGTGATCCGAGCAAAATGGCAAGCTCAAAAACTTCACTATCTTCAAGACTTAAGATATCTCCTAAAAACAGACTTTCAAGCTTAACTGGGATAGTGAATATCGAAACTAAAAATAAGCTTAAAGCAAAAAATGATGAAAAAACTATGCCTATTATCGTATCTGTTTTAAGTTTTGAACTTTTTGAGACTATAGCCATACTAAAAAGTGCAAAAAGTCCACACAAAAAGCTAGAAACGGTGTAAGAAAAGCTAGTCGTGTAAGCTATGACTATACCAGGAGTTATACTATGAGAAAGAGCGTCAGCTAACAATGAGTATGATTTTAGTATCAAAAAAGACGATAAAAACCCACAAAATGCACATAAAAATAGACTGACTAAGTGTGCTTTTAAAATATAAGCGTAACTAAAAGGCTCTATTAACCATTCCATCTTGCACCTTTTCATCCACCATTATAAGTGGTTTTTCATCATCACTAATGAGAGCTATATTGCAACTCATATTATCAACTTCAACTTTAAAATACCTAAGACTTCCGCCAAAAATTTGACCTAAGTTTTGCGGAGTTAAAACTTCGTTCGTAAATCCAAAGGCCAAAACTTTTCTTTTTAGCAAGATAGCTCTGTTACAATACTGCGCCGCCATACCTAGATTATGAGTAGAGATGAGTATGAGATGACCGCTTGATCTAAGAGATATAAGAAGATCTAATATCATACTTTCACTCTTAGCATCAACGCCGTTAAAAGGCTCATCAAGTAGTATTATTTTTGCACCGCTTGCTAAAGACCTAGCTATAAATATACGCTTTTTTTGACCTCCACTAAGCTTTGAAATTTGACGATCTTTAAAGTCGTACATATCCACTTTTTTAAGAGCTTCACTCACGATATGGGCATCTTTTTGACTAGGATTTTTGAAAAAACCCATATGAGCGTATCTACCCATCATCACAAGCTCCCAAACACTTATAGGAAAATCAAAATCTATCTCTTCGTTTTGAGGAACATAAGCTATCAAACATTTTTTTATCGCTTCTTTAAGACTTAAAGAGCAAATTTTTATAGAAGCGTTTTTCGGTCTTATGACTCCCATTATGGATTTAAAAAGAGTGGATTTTCCGCTTCCATTTGTCCCGATAAGTGCGCATATATTACCACCTTCTAGTTTAAAATTTACATCTTCTAGCGCCGTAAGATCTGCATATTTGACGTTTAAATTTGATACTTCTAGACTAATTTTTTGCATCTTTAAATCCACTTTCTATGGTTAAAATCGTAGTTTCTAACATTTTTTCATATGTATCAATATCTTTGCTAAGACTATCTACGTAAAGCACACCACCATACTTAGCACCGCTTTCATTCGCGACTGTTTTAGCAGGTTTTGGACTGATGGTACTTTCGCTAAAAATAACTGGAATTTGATAAAACTTTACTTTATCTATCAGATCTTTTATCTGTCTTGTAGTTCCTTCTTCATCGCTATTTATACCCCATATATAAAGCTCTTTTAAATCATAATCCCTAGCCAAATAACTAAAAGCTCCCTCGCTAGTAACAAGATATCTATTTTGAACTCCGCTAAACATAGTTTTAAATAAAATATCTAAATTCCGTAATCTTTGTATATACTCATCTGCATTTTTAGCATAAATTTCACTATTTTTAGGATCGTGCCTAGAAAATATCTTTTGTATGTTTCTTACGTAAATTTCACCATTTTTAAGACTCATCCAAGCGTGAGGATTTGGTATGAGTGAATTTTCGTCTGCGTATATCACGCTAACTCCACTACTTACGTCATAGCTTGGTTTTTTTGTTCTATCTAAAAATTTACTAAGCCATGTTTCTAAATTTAGTCCATTAAAAAGTATAATATCTGCTTTTCTAGCTCTTAGGATATCTTTTGGGGTCGGCTCGTATGAGTGAATTTCTGTACCTAATTTCGTAAGACTTTGCACATCAGCGCTATCTTTTGCTACGTTTTTTGCTATGTCTGCTATGATGTTAAAGCTTGCTATGACTTGCAACTTTTCAGCATTTAAAAATGAAACAGATAAAAATAGTAGTAGGATTGCTATTTTAACCATATCTTTCCTTGATAAATAATATGGCGCATTATATGATAATTTAGTTTAAATTTAGCTAAGTAATTAATAAATTTTATTATTTAAAAATTTTAATGGTTTAGCACCAAAAAAGGTGCTAAATTTAGAGTTATTTTAATTTTTCAAAAAGTTCTATAGCATCTAGCTTTTCCCATGGATAGCCTGAAATTCCAACTTGTCCTTTAGCAGCAACCTCAGCGTATAAAAATGTATCTTTATTAGGCTTGTCTAGTCCAAATTTATTTGTAATCCATCTTGGAGTTAATGCAAAGTTCTCATGAACAAATTTAGATAGTTTATCATCATTTACACTCTTGTTTGTTCCCATACAATCCACACTCACACTTACTGGTTTTGCGACGCCTATAGCGTAACTTAGCTGTACAATACATTTTTTAGCAAGTCCTGCCGCAACTATATTTTTTGCTATCCATCTCGCCGCATAAAGTCCACTACGATCGACTTTCGTATAGTCTTTACTGCTTTGAGCACCACCACCTATAGGTGAGTATCCGCCAAAACTATCTACGATAAGCTTTCTACCTGTTAGTCCACTATCATGGAGCGAGCTATGATTTACATAACGTCCTGTTGGATTTATGTAGATGATAGTTTTATCTTTGTTATAAAGCTCTTTTGGAAGCCCAGCATCATCTATCAAACTTTGGATTAAAGCTCTTACTTCTTCTATTTTTAGGCTCTCAACGCTTGGAGCGCTTACTACTATAGTATGGATAGACTCTGGTTTACAATTCTCGAAATTTGATTTTGTACCATAGTCTATAGTTACTTGAGTTTTTATATCTACACCTAGTTTATCTGGATTTTTAAGAGCGTAATCATAAACTTTATCGCAAAGCACTCTTGCGTAAGTTATCGCCGCTGGCATCAAATTTTCAGTTTCACTTGAAGCAAATCCAAACATGATGCCTTGATCTCCAGCGCCTATTTCACCGCTACTTTGATCAACTCCTTGATTTATATCTGGACTTTGCTGATTTAAAAATACATCTACTTCAATGTCCTCAGGGTGCAAACATTGAGCTCTTGTGAAATACGGATTTCCGTTATATCCTATCTTCTTTAATGTTTCTTTTACGATATTTCTATAATCTTGATGAGTAAAATCAACCTTAGCATTTACTTCGCCACCTATTACGATGTGTTTTCCAGCAACAAAAACCTCACTTGCAACGCGACCATTTGGATCTTTTTTAAGTATTGCATCGACTATGCTATCTGCGATGATATCTGCACATTTATCTGGATGGCCAGGGCTTACTACTTCGCTTGTAAATAAATACATTATTTAGAATCCTTATTGTTATAAATTTGGGGTGGATTGTAGCATACAAAAATTGAAATGTAGATTAATGTTTTTTTATAAAAAGCTTATATTTTGACAATGTCTACTAAATTTAATTTTCATTTAATAACAATCTAACTATAATAAATACCTTAATTTAATAAATACAAAAAAAAGGGTTAAAATGGGAATGCTTAGAGGGATAACAAAACGTTATATGGATGGCAACTTAATACTTCAAATAATAATCGGCATAGTGCTTGGTGCTGTGCTTGGATTTATAGCAAACTCGGGCAATCAAATGGCTCTTTCTATCGCAAATAGTATGTCTATACTAGGAAGTTTGTTTGTAGGCGCACTAAAATCAGTAGCTCCTATCTTGGTTTTTATACTAATATCATCTTCTATAATAGTAAAAGAGTTTGGCAATGCGAATGGACTTAAAAAGATCATTATGCTATATCTCATAGGTACGTTTTTAGCATCTCTTTCTGCTGTTATCGCTAGCTTTTTGTTTCCAACGACTTTAGTTCTCCAAACAAACAATGCCGAACTTCTAGCACCGCAAAGCATAATAGTCGTGTTAAAAGATCTTGTTTTTAAAATGGTAGATAACCCAGTTCACGCTCTAAGCACAGGAAATTATATAGGAATTCTTACTTGGGCTATAGGTATGGGCATAGCTCTTCGCCACTGCGCCATAGAAACAAAAAAAATGTTTAAAGATATCAGTGAGGGCGTCACTAAGGTAGTTAAATTTATCATTCGTTTAGCACCATTTGGTATATTTGGACTTGTTAGCACTAGCGTAGCACAAACAGGTTTTGAAGCGCTTGGAGGGTACGCTAAACTTCTTATTGTTTTGGTGGGCACTATGCTTTTTGTAGTATTTGTGATAAATGCTCTCATAGTTTATTTTGTAACAAAGAAAAATCCATATCCACTCATAATGACTTGCGTAAAAGAGAGTGCGGTCACTGCATTTTTCACTAGAAGCAGTGCGGCAAATATCCCTGTAAATATGAATCTTTGCAAAAAGTTAAATTTAGATGAAAAACTCTATTCTATATCTATTCCTCTAGGAGCAACTATAAATATGGCTGGAGCTGCTGTAACCATAGCCGTTTTAGCACTAAGTGCTGTAAATACGCCAAATATCCAAATAGGCTTTTTAGACGCCATTTTACTTAGCGTGATCGCCGCAATAGGAGCGTGTGGAGCTAGCGGGGTAGCTGGAGGATCACTTATGCTTATTCCGCTTGCTTGTTCGTTATTTGGTATAAGCAACGACATAGCTATGCAAGTAGTAGCAGTAGGATTCATAATCGGAGTCATTCAAGACTCAGTCGAGACCGCGTTAAACAGTTCAACAGACGTACTTTTTACAGCTATAGCTTCTAAGAATTAAATTTAAAGGATTTGCATAATTTGCAATTCCTTTTTTTACTCTTTTTTGATATAATATTTTCTTTAAATTAAAGGAATATTATGACTTGGGATCTAACTATATTTTTTAAAAACTTAGATGAACTTGATAAATTTTCTAAAATCACGGAAGAAAAAGCACTTAAATTTAACCAAACATACAACTCAAATTTAAATAATCTAAATCCGGATGATTTTTTACTTGCGATAAAAGAGTATGAAGATATCGCTTGCAATTTAAATAAGATTATGAGTTATGCGCAGCTTAGCTTCGCAAAAGATACTTCAAAAGGTGCGCTTTTAGCAAAATATGAAGAAATTTGCACGAAGATAGAAGAAAAAATGCTGTTTTTTATGCTTGAATTCAACCAAATTTCAAAAGAAAAACAAGATATTTTCATAGAGTTTTGTAAGCCGTACAGCTACTATTTAGAGCTAAGCTTGAAAAATAAACCTCATCAACTAAGCCTAGCTGAGGAAAGGATACTGCTTCGCACTTCAAATACAGGCGCAGACGCATTTTCAAGACTATTTGACGAAAGTATGGCAAAACTTAAATTCAAATTTGAAGATAAAGAGTTAAGCGAAGAAGAAATTCTCTCAAAAATGTTTGATAAAGATAGAGAGATAAGAAAAAAAGCCGCCTTGTCTCTTAGTGATACTTTAGGTAAAAATCAGCATCTTTTGACCTTTATCTACAATATGATAAAAACTGATCTAAAAAACGAATGTGAGCTGCGAAATTACGAATTCCCAGAAACTCCCCGTCACCAAAGCAACCAAATAGATAAACTCAGCGTAGATTCACTCATAAAAGTGACTGAAGAAAACTTCGATTTAGTCTCTAAATTCTATAATAAAAAACGCGAGATTTTAGGTTATGAAAAGCTTTATGACTACGACAGATACGCGCCACTTGACGATGATGCAAAGTTTGATTTTAAAGAGGCAAAAGATATAGTTTTAAAAGCATTTACTGATTTTAGTCCTACATTTGGAAATTTAGCCCAAAAAGCGTTTGATGAAAACTGGTGTGATGTATATCCAGTGCAAAACAAACAAAGCGGAGCATTTTCTTGCTCTTCTAGTGCAGACACACATCCATTTGTACTTTTAAACTATACTGATAAAAGAAGAGACGTTTTTACGCTAGCTCATGAGTTAGGACACGCAATTCATCAATATCTTAGCTATCAAGTAGGACTTTTGAACTCAGATACCCCTCTTACAACAGCAGAAACAGCTTCTGTTTTTTGCGAAATGCTTGTTTTTGAATACATCAAAAACAAAACACCGCAAAATAAGCGTATTGGTCTGCTTGCAGGAAAATTAGAAGATATATTTTCAACTCTTTATCGTCAGATAAATTTTACTACTTTTGAACGCAAAGTCCATGCTTATGAGGGCGAAATTTCAAGCGATGAGCTAAATAGAATTTGGTTAGAAGAAAGCAAGAAGATGTTTGGAGATAGTCTTGTTTTAAATGATTATTATAAAATCTGGTGGAGTTATATACCACATTTCATCCATTCTCCGTTTTATTGCTACGCTTATGGTTACGCTCAATTGCTTGTTTTAGCTCTATTTGGACTATATAAAAGCGGAAAATGCGAGGATTTCGTTCGAATTTATACAGAGTTTTTAAGCCTAGGTGGAAGTAAAAGTCCAAAAGATATGGTAGCAATGTTTGGTTTTGATATAAACAAAGAAGAGTTTTGGGATATAGGAATGAATGAGATAAAAAAATTAGTAGATGAGTTCATCGTAATTTAAAAAAAGGAAATATCATGATAGAAAATATTTTAAAAAACGAAGAGTTTGCAACACTTATGAAAATGCATGTGTATGAGTGTTTAGAGTATCTTTTAAGAAAAGACGTAACATTTTCTATCTTGGCAAATATAAATTATACTAAATTTGAACCGAAGCTCCCAGATGATATAAATAAAAATCTAAGCGCTCCAGTTATTTTATTTACTCTTGGTGGATATACCTTAGATAGCGCAAATTTATCACAAAAGCATATCAGTTTTGAAGCTGGATTTGGTAACGAGAACTTTGCTAGTTTAGTTACCATACCGCTTGGCGCTGTAGTTCAAATACTTATAGAAGAAAGCCCTATACTCATAAATTTTGCAGTATATGAAGAAAAATCAAATGAGATAAAGACACAAAAATCAAAGCATATTTTTATGTCTAATCCAAAAAATAGAGATTTTTTTAATAAACAATAGTAATTTCCATATTTCCTAATTTTTCAACTATATCTTCGTTCTCTTTAAGTCCTGCTATATATATCTTTCTTACTATCTTTATATCTTCTATCTCTACTAAAAACACATCTTCGTTTTCCAGCTCTTTTTCTATTATAAATTTAGGTAAAAAAGCGAAATATTCTTTTGTTTTATTATTCATAATAGCTGATTTTACCGCGATAGAACCGTCGATAACATAAGCAGTAGGAATGTTTTCATAGTCTATGCCGAATTGATCAAAATATGCATTTATAAAAGTTTTTGTTCTATCTTTTATAAAAAGATGTTTTTCTAGATCATTGATCTTTATAGCCGAGTTTTGTTTGAAATTTGATACAAGGACGACGTTGTATTCAAATAGCTCTTTAAACACGAGCTGTTCGTTATAAATTTTATCAGTCATCAAAACAAAATCACATCTTCTATCTAGCAAATAAGGAAGCAAATTCGTATGATCAGTGATCTTTATATCCAAACTACTATCTGCTATATCACAAATTTTATCAAGCATCATAGGCAAAACAGTCTCTCCTAATAAAACATTCGTAGCGACTACGATCGGAGTTTTCGCATCTTTGATATGTCCAGCCTCTTCTTTAAATCTGAACATAGCACCTTCAAATTTCAAACAAAGCTTATAAAACTTTTCACCTTCTTTTGTTAAGATGATACCGTTTTTCTTTCTCATGATAAGAGTAGTTTGAAGCATCTCTTCTAACTTTTTTATCTGCAAAGTAACAGCAGGCTGAGAAACGCCCAAGATTTTTGATGCTTTAGAAAAGCTTCTTTCTTTTACTATAGCCATAAAAGTGTAGATCTTGTTGAATTCATTAACCATATTTATCCCTTATGTCATCAATTATTTTTATATTTTTGAACAATTATATAACCATAGCTTTAAAATTAGTTTTAAAATCGCTATTTTGGCAACTTATCTCTATTATATTAAATATTGTGTTTAGTTATGTAACAAATTAGATATAAAATTACAAGATAATTTTTATCCTTAATGTATTAAAACGTTTAAAAGTTTAGCTATGATATAATGAAATACTTAAATTTAAAAGCGAAAATGATAGTATGGATAATTTATTAGATTCTTTAAATAAAGCTCAAAGAGATGCTGCTACGCATATAGATGGTGCGATGCTTATCCTTGCAGGTGCAGGGAGCGGCAAAACAAAAACAATCACTTCACGCTTAGCTTATCTCATAAGTGAAGTAGGCATAGACCCTTTAAATACTCTAACCCTTACTTTTACAAACAAAGCCGCTAGCACTATGAAAAATAGAGCTATGAATTTACTAAATACAAATTTACCATGTGCGCCCCTACTCTGTACGTTTCATAAATTTGGGCTTTTGTTTTTAAAGTTTTACATAAACGAACTAGGTAGAAAAAACAACTTTGTTATCATAGATTCTGATGATAAAAAAAAGATCATAAAAGATATAGAAACAAATATTCCAGCTTCTATTATCTCAAACGAAATTTCTAGATATAAGAACTTGCTTTTGAGCGAACAAGATATTTTAAATAGTTCAAAACTAAGCGCAGAAAATGAATTTACAAAAGATAATTATGAAAAAATAGCAAATGCCTATAAGCTATATGAAGAGTATCTAGTATCAAATAATCTCGTCGATTTTGACGATCTTTTAGTGCTAACTTATAAAATCCTTAGTTTAAACAATGAGCTAGCAACCCAAATATCAAATAGATATCAATATATAATGGTAGATGAGTATCAAGACACAAACGATTTGCAATACAAACTCCTTAGAAAACTCTGCTTAACACACGAAAATTTAGTTGTAGTCGGAGATGATGATCAAAGCATTTATGGTTGGCGTGGCGCAAGGATAGAAAATATACTAAATTTCAAAGATCAATTTAAAGATGTCAAACTAGTAAAACTAGAAGAAAACTATCGCTCAACTCCATCTATCTTAAAAGCTGCAAATGATCTCATAGACCACAACAGAAGTCGTTTAGGCAAAAAGCTTATAAGCACCAAAAAAGATATCAACCCTATCTTAATCATAGAAAACGCAGACGAAAATATAGAAGCCAAAGTCATATCAGAGCATATCACAAAGCTACTTTCTAGCGGAATAAAAGCTAATGAGATCGCCATACTTTATAGGGTAAATGCTCTATCTCGTAGCTTAGAAGACGGCTTAAATAAAGCCAAAATCCCATATAAAATGGTTGGCGGAGTAAAGTTTTATGAAAGAATGGAGATAAAAGATATAGTCGCGTATCTAAGACTTGTATTAAATCCAAATGATGATTTTTCACTAAATAGAGTCATAAACAGACCAAAACGCGGACTTGGAAAAGTAAGTCTTGCAAAGCTGGAAAAATTTGCTTATGAGAACAAGACTTCTATTTACAACGCTTTATATATGATAGACGATGACGTAGTAGGCAAAAAACTACGCTTAAATTTACTAGATTTTGCAAACTCACTAAGAGATCTAAAAGATAAAACACCTTATGATCTTTTAAGCGATCTAGATAAGAGTTTTGGTATAAAAGAATACTATAAAAATATGCCTGATGGCGTCGATAGAGTAGCAAATATAGACGAATTTTACGCACTTTTAAAAGATCAAATTCTAAACTCACCAAATTTCGAGCTAGAAGAGTTTTTAAACGAACTCTCTTTGCAAAGCGAACAAGATAGGATAAGTGATGATGCTATCTCTATAATGAGCGTTCATGCCAGCAAAGGGCTTGAGTTTGAGCATCTTTTTGTCATCGGGCTTGAAGAGGGATTTTTTCCACTTATCGGAGATGGAAGCGATATCGAAGAAGAAAGACGCCTTGCGTATGTCGCCATCACAAGAGCAAAAAGTGGGCTTAACCTATCATATTCAAACTCACGCTTTTATAAGGGACAAAGAACTAGACTTAATAAATCAAGATTCTTAAGTGAAGCTGGACTATGCGAAGGCTCACTTGTCATAGAAAGTAGCAATGAATTTAAAAAAGGTGATCTTATCAAACATAAGATTTTTGGTATAGGCAGAGTTATGGAAGTAACAAAGGTCAAATCAGAGTTTAAGCTTAGAATAAATTTTGGCGGAAACGTCAAAGATATAATGTCTAGTTTTGTGGAAAAAGTACTGTGATAGAGCGACTATTTGTAGCAAATAAACCGACCGCTGTTTCTAGTAACTATTTTTTAAGCAGGTTAAAAAGAAAATACGGCGTAAAAAAAGCAGGATATTCTGGCACTTTAGATCCTTTTGCAAGTGGAGTTTTGATAGTGGCTTTTGGAAATTATACAAGGCTTTTTAACTACCTAGCAAAGTCTCCAAAAGTATATGAAACAACTATCTGGCTAGGGGCATTTTGTGAAAGTTTAGATAATGAAAACATAACAAAAGTCGATATTTTAAAACCATTTTCTATGCAGAGTTTAGAGATAGTCAGATCAGATTTACTAGGAAATATAAAGTATATCCCGCCTAAATTTAGTGCAAAAAAAATTGACGGAAAAAGGGCTTATGAACTAGCAAGAAAAGATGAGGAATTTGAGCTAAAGCCTTGCGAAATGCAGATTTTTAGCTGTGAAATTTTAAACTATTCACATCCGTTTTTAACACTTCGTCTAAGCGTTAGCGAAGGCTCTTATATAAGATCTTATGCCCAGATTTTTGCTAAAAAACTAGGCGTAAATGCAACTTTAAGTGCATTAAAAAGAGTAAGTGAGGGGAAGTTCGTCTATGAAAATGAAAAAGAGCTAGATCCTACTAAATTTCTTAGTCTAAAAACAAACTCGTATCTTGGTGATCCAAAAAATATAAAAGATGGCAAAAAGCTAGAAGTTTTTGAATTTAGCATAAAGACAGATGGGGTTTATTTGGTTAAATTTGATGAGTTTTTTAGCATAATCGAGATAAAAAACGGCGTGATTTCATATCGTTTAAATAAGGTAAAAAATGCTGATATTAACTAGAAAAAATGGTGAAGCCGTGCAAATTGGCACAGATATAGAGATCAAAATAATAGAATCTTCAAAAAATAGCGTAAAAATAGGCATAGAAGCACCTAAAAGCATTCTTATTTTAAGAAGCGAACTAGTGAGTGAAGTAGCAATCTCAAACCAAAAAGCTAGTGCAACTGGTAAAAATTCGCTTGATGAGCTAAGTAAAAAGTTTCAAAAATGAGAAGTTACGCAAAGCTAAATATATTTTTAAAAATAATAGGAACTCGTGGGGATTACCATGAGATAATCTCGCGTTTCGTGCTATTTGAAGAATTATATGATGAGATAAATTTTATAAAAAAAACAACAGATGAGTTCATCAAAGATGACTACATACCAGAAAATATCATCAAAAAAGCAAGAATTTCCCTAGAAAACTTAGGCTTTAAAAACGAACTAGACGAATTTTTTACAACTCATCAAGTAAAGCTCATAAAAAAGATCCCTTGTGGTGGCGGACTTGGTGGTGGAAGCTCTAACGCAGCGGCTTTTTTAAATTTAGCAAATGAAGAGTTAAATTTAAAAATACCAAAAGAAAAGCTTATGAAAATCAGCAAAAATATAGGCGCAGACGTTGCATTTTTTGTTAGTGAGTTCAAAAGTGCAAATGTCAGCGGAATTGGTGAAATAGTAGAAAACTTCTATGATGACGTACCAAATTTAGGGATTATAACAAGCGATATTTTCTGCTCTACTCCAAAAGTGTTTAGAGAATTTAGACAAAACTTTTGCAAATTTGATCTAAACTTAGCTAAAAATTTAGAACAACTTAGCTCAAATGAGATTTTACATTCATATCAAAATTATGAATTAAACGACTTATTAAGACCTTGCTTGAAGCTTTATCCAAATTTAATCATTAAGCAAAACGAGTTTTTAAGCGGAAGTGGAAGTACTAAATTTATTTTAAAATGAATTTAGCGCTAGATATTTGAGTGATTATTATAAGCTTTAGCGTTTGATTTTAATCGCTACTTTAAGCCTTTAAACTTCTAATTTTAGTGTAACATTAAAAGAACAAAAGTAGTAAATTTATAAAATATTTTATCATTTTTTGATATAATCATCAACCTTATAGAAAGAGAGTTTATGGCAAAAGATTTAGCAAGAAATAAAAAAGCATTTCACGACTACACCATACTTGAAACTTTTGAAGCTGGAATTGTGCTAAAAGGTAGCGAAGTCAAAGCCTTAAGAGCCGGTAGAGCAAATTTAAAAGATAGTTTCGTGCGTATAATTCGCGGTGAGATATTTTTGCTAAATGCTCACATAAGCCATCTTAATACCACAAATATGCACTTTAAACCTGACGAAAGAGCTCCTAGAAAACTTCTTATGCATAAAAGGCAGATAGATAAACTATTTGGTCAAGTAAGCACAGAAGGACTTACTATAGTCGCTCTGTCGCTGTATCTTAGCAGTAAAAATATAGTAAAAGTTACCATCGCTCTTGCAAAAGGTAAAAATTTACATGACAAAAGAGAGGCGATAAAGAAAAAAGAAGCAGATTTAGAAGCTCGCGCCGCCATAAAAAGATATTTATAAAAAAGGAAGAAATATGAAAAAAATAGTGTTTATGCTTAGTTTTTGCGTTATGCTCCTAACAGGTTGTAGCCAAAGTGATGTTTCAAGCGAACCTAGTTTCAAACCATATAAAGTAGGCGATGAGATAGAGCTTACTAGCGTAGTCGGTGCTAAAGCTACCTTAGTTAGAAGTGAGCACGGATTTAAACTAAAAGGAAGCGATAAAATAGTTATGATAGATATATTTGGAACCTACTGCGTTCCATGCCAAAAAGAAGCGCCTCATCTTATGGATTATCAGCTTAAAAATAGTGAGAATTTTATGCTTATAGGACTTATACACTTTGAAAAAATAAGCGACAAAGACGTCGTAGAGAACTTTTCAAAAAAATATAATGCATATTATTTTATAGCAAACAGCGATGAAAACGCGCGTATAGTTGATCAAATTTTAAAAGATATAGACTATAAACACGCTTTGCAAATTCCATTTAAAGTCGTATTTAAAAATGGAGTTTATCAAATACTCACAGATACGCTAGAAGGCAAACAAGGAAATAAATTTTACCTAGGAAGCATAAGCACAGATGTGATAAGCAAAGATATAAGTAGGATTAAAAGTGCAAACTAAAAAAGCATCTTTACTAAAACTAAAAACAAAAGATTTTAAACCAAATTTATATAAAGTGATACTGCTAAATGACAATGTCACGACTATGGATTTTGTGGTATTTATCTTAGTAGAGATATTTTCTAAAAGCAGTAATGAGGCTATAAATTTAATGCTAAAGATCCACGAGATAGGAAGTGCGGTTTGTGGCGTATATACAAAAGAAATTGCTAAAACAAAACAACTACAGGTTTTAAATTTAGCCAAAACAAACGGTTTTCCGTTAAAATGTATTTTAAAAGAAGAGTAATGCTAGATCCTAAATTATCAAATATCATAAAAGTAGCAAATCAAATAGCCACGCTTAAATCACACGAATATATCAGCATAGAACATATAATCTATGTTTTGATGGATGATGAAGAGTTTTTGCAAAAACTATCAAATTTAAACATAAAAGATCATGAAGCCTTAAAAGCGGACTTAGAAAATTTACTTAGCGGATTTCCAAAAGCCCTTCCTAACAAAAACCCAATACCTACGTACAAGCTAAATGAAATTCTCTCAAAAGCAGTAAATAAAGATAAATTTGATTTAGATGATTTTTTTGATTCTATTTTAGAAGACAAAGATTCTACGGCTTATGAGATCCTTAAATTTCATGGTTTGCAAGAAAACTTAGATGATGATATAGAGTATTTTGCTACAAATTTAAACGAGATAGCAAGTAGTTTTGATCCCATCATAGGCAGAGAAGACGAGATAAATACAGCCTTACAGACACTTTGCAGACATAAAAAAAATAATCCTATCTTTGTAGGAGAAGCCGGCGTTGGAAAAACAGCTATCGTTCAAGGAATAGTAAAAAAGATATTAAACGGCAATGTACCTGATAAGCTAAAAAATAGCGTCATATACTCGCTTGATCTTGTTTCTCTTTTAGCAGGAGCAAAATACAGGGGCGAGCTTGAAGAGAGATTAAAATTCCTTATCGATAAACTAAAATCCAACCAAAACAACATACTTTTTATCGATGAAATCCACACAATACTAAATCAAAATGGTGGCGAAAGTGCAGTAGATATAGCAAGTGTGCTAAAACCATACCTTGCAAACGGCGCCATAAGATGCATAGGAGCGACTACATATAGCGAGTTTAGAAACTTTAACAAAGATAAAGCCCTGCTTAGAAGATTTGCAAAAATAGACGTAAGCGAACCTAGTGAAGATGAGTGTTTTTTGATACTAAAAGGACTAAAATCAACCTATGAAAAATTCCATAACGTTACTTATAACGACGAAATTTTAAAACTTAGCATCAGCCTTGCAAAAAGGTATTTGAGCGATAAATTTCTACCTGATAGCTCCATAGATATCATAGATGAAGCAGGAGCAAAAGCCTCTATAAATCACAAAAAGCAGATAAGCAAAAAGCTAATACTAGAAATAGTTTCAAAAATAGCAAATATATCAAATTTAAACAATACTGAGGATAGCACAAAATTATTAAAAAATTTAAGAAATAATCTAACTTCAAAAATTTACGGTCAAGATGAAGCCATATATTGCATAAATGACGCTCTGCTCTGCTCATACGCTGGACTAAATGAAAAAAATAGACCTATTGGAGTATTTTTATTTACCGGAAGTAGCGGCGTAGGAAAAAGTGAGCTAGCACGCGAGCTAGCAAATGCTTTAAACGTGCATTTTGAACGCTACGATATGAGCGAATATATGGAAAAACATGCAGTGTCAAGGCTGATCGGCTCACCTCCTGGATACGTCGGATTTGAAAACGGTGGACTTTTGACAAATATGGTAAAAAAGCACCCTTACAGCGTTATTTTATTTGATGAGATAGAAAAAGCAAACGACGAGCTTTTAAATATATTTTTACAAATTTTTGACAACGCTAGTCTAACTGACGGGGCAGGAAACAAAAGCGACTTTAAAAATACAATCATTATAATGACGTCAAATTTAGGTACAAAAGAGGCTCCTATTATGGGCTTTAAAAAAGACGAAGAGAGTAAAACAGGACGCGCTATAAACAACTTCTTCGCATCCGAGTTTAGAAACCGTATAGACAAAATCGTATATTTTAATCCTCTAAACAAAGATGTACTTGAAAAAATAATCACAAAAATTATTAGCGAGACCAGCGAAGAGGCAAAAATAAGCATAAAACTTAGCAGCAAAGCCGTAACAGAGCTCATAAGAATCGGCTATAACCCTGAGTTTGGCGCTAGAAATTTAAAAAGAGTTATCAAAGATAAGATAATAAATACTTTAGCAAAAGAGCTACTTTTTGGCAAGCTTAAGACTAGCAAAAAAGTCGCTATAGACTTTGATAAAGAGTTTAAATTTGATTTCAAGGACAGATCATGAAGATCCTAGCCATACTATTTGTTTGTTTTGGTCTGATTCATGCGCAGAGCTTTAGCGGCGAGTTTATATATGCGGCAAACAAGAGCTATAAGGTTTATATCCATGATTTTAAAGATAATAATATCATAAAAAATTGCGGCGACGAAAATAGCGATGAAACTATAGATCTAAATAGTTTCATATTTTATGTAGGAGATAAAAGATATGAGGGCAAAAAAGATGAGAGCGGAATCGTATTTTCTCCTATAGCAAAAGTTTCGTATAATGATGAAAACGTAACGATAAAAATGCTAGTTAAAAAGATAATCCTACCAATTATCAAAAAACAAAACATCAAAGTATTGAGTTACTATGATGAAAATACATGCTTCATAAAAAGCGAATTTGATGAAAACCAAACTATGGTTTATGAGCCTTACTCAAACTATTCGTCTATAAGTTATATAAATTATATAGACGAAAATGTGACAAACTATCAAACTTTTATATCAAATTTTAACGGAGTTCATCCTACTTTTCAGACTAAAAATAGAGTTATTTCAAACAAAGATCTGAGTGATTTTGATATAAAAAGCGTTTATGATCTAAACTCAAGCGAAGCTATAAATTTACTAAAAAGCAAAATTCTAAGCAAATTTAAAGCAGATGCCGCAGTAAAAAACGACTCAGAAGCAAAAGATGAATTTTTTGATTTTAACAACATAACATTTAACGAAAATTTCAGTATAAGTCCGCTTGGTATAACGTTTTATTATCCAGAATGCGAACTTATGCCTTGCATAAACGGCGGTATAACAGTATTTTTTGACTTCAAAGAACTTTTTAAATTTAAAAAATGATGTATAACTTTCCAGACCCAAAAAATGCACCAAAACACTCTCCTATCGCCTATGGTGGCGATCTTAGTAGCCAAGCTCTGCTTGGGGCTTATAAAAAAGGTATTTTTCCGTGGTTTATGGAAGGCGAAGAGATACTTTGGTGGTCGCCTGATCCTAGAGCTGTTTTATACCCAAAAGAAGTGAGAGTTCAAAAAAGCATAAAACCGTTTTTAAAAAAATATAAAGTTAAATTTGACAGCGATTTTACAGGACTTATAACGCTTTGTAAAAATGCAAGAAGCGAGCCTACTTGGATAAGCGACAAAATCATCGCTGCTTATACAAATTTACACAATTTAGGCTTTGCTCATAGTGTAGAAGTTTATGAAAATGACGAGCTTATCGGTGGGCTTTATGGCCTCATTTTAGGTAAGATCTTTTGCGGGGAAAGTATGATAAGCATAAAAACAAACGCATCAAAAGTGGCTCTGATAGCTCTTTGTAAAGCTTTGGATAAATTTAATTTTATCATTGATGCTCAAGTTATGAATCCTCATCTTAAATTTATGGGTGCATTAAATTTAAATAGAGATGAATTTTTAAATATTTTAGATATTAAAAAAGAGGAATTTTGCGGATTTGATAAATTTAGTGAGTTGATTTCCTAAATTTAGGAACAAAATTTGCTTATTTTGATTATAAATTTATAAGGAGAAAAGATGTTTGTAGGCTTTCAAACAAGTAAGTCAAGACCTTTAGTAGCAGCCGCTCTTGAAGGTAGAGTTTTACGTCAACAAATCATTTCAAGCAATATAGCAAATATCGATACTCCGTACTATAAATCAAAAGACGTTGATTTTGAATCGGCTCTTATAGCCAAAAAAAATGAGATCTATGGACAAAATGGAGATTATGGCGTATTTAAGATGGCGACTACAGATCCAAAGCATTTTGGAAATATCGACTTTCCTGCTAGTAATCTACCGACTATCTATCTAAGAGATGGTCACACAGCAAGAAATGATGCAAACACCGTAGATTTAGACGTAGAAACAACAGAGCTTAGTAAAAACGCTATAATGGTTCAAGCCATAGACTACGCCAGCAAAAAACAAGGCGAGATATTTAAAAGCGTTATAGATTCAAGTAGCAAACTTTAAGGATAAATGATGGCATACTTAAGTGATTTTGACATAAGCGGTTACGGACTTAGCGCTCAACGTTTTCGTATGAACGTTATAAGCTCAAACATCGCAAACGCTAACACAACTAGAACTGCTGAAGGCGGTCCGTATCGTCGCAGAGAAGTTATTTTTAAAGCTATTGATTTTGATAAACAACTAAATAACACTATAAATTCTAAAAATGACTTTTTGCAAAATGAAAATCCTTTGGACGATCCGGACGCTCCTGATTTTCCAAAGCCAGCTTTGATGAGCGTTATAGTAGATAAAGTCGTACGCGATGATAAAGATTTCAAACTCAAATTTGATCCAAATCATCCAGACGCCGACGCAAAAGGATATATAATGCTTCCAAATATTAATCCAGTTATTGAAATGGCCGATTTAATAGAAGCAACAAGAGCTTATCAAGCAAACGTGTCTGCATTTCAAAGTGCAAAGACTATCGCAAATAGCGCTATAGATATGTTAAAATAAAAAGGTAGATGATCATGAATATCTCTGAAATATCAAATTTAAAAGAACAGAGTCAAACCAAAAAAACAGAACAAAATGGTTCTGGAAGTGGATTTTCTGATATGTTAAATAAAGCTCTAAATGATCTAAACGATACTCAAGTAAAAGCCGATAAAGCAGTAGCCGAACTAGCAACAGGTGAAGTCAAAGACTTACACCAAGCAGCGATCGCCATAGGAAAAGCCGAAACTAGCATGAAACTTATGCTAGAAATTCGCAATAAAGCCATAAGTGCATATAAAGAAATTTCAAGAACCCAACTATAATAATGAATGAACACCACAGCCAAGGAAAAGTATATGTACTTTTTGGTTTTATTATTTTTGGAATAACCCTATTTCTCATAGTTATATTTTATAGAGCCTTGCTTGATCGTCATCTACCAAAACTGCAAAGCAGTGATTTCGACAGTGCTTTAAGAGGTTCTATCATCACGCAAGACGGATTTAACATAGCAAGTAGCCAAAAACTATATAAAGCTATGCTAGATACTAGAAACATAGATCCAAACAAAAAAGAGCTTTTTATCAAACTTTACACTCTTTATAGTGGAGATGATCCAAAAAAAATAAGAAAAATTTTAAGCAAAAAAGGTACGGTAACTTTATCTTATGAGATAGATGCCAAAGGCGCAGCGTATCTCAAAGAGCTATCTAGAAAATTATATAGAAAAAAAGTTTTCGTACCTTATGAAGATCCAAAAACAGGGCTTGTAACGACTCAAGGTATGAGCATAGTAGAAAGTGGCGAAAAAAGAATTTATATGGCAGAAGATACCTTTACGCCCTCCATTGGATATATAAAAAAAGTAGAAAAAGACGGGATAACAAAAGTAGAAGGCGTAAAAGGGATAGAAAAAGTATATGAAAACTTGTTATCTTCTACTCAAGACGCTCTTATAAAAGGTCCAAGAGATCTTGCAAATACGATCATTTTATCAGGTGACGCTGATCTGTCTAAAAGGATTGATGGCTATAACGTAGTTTTAAATATATCTCTTAAACTCCAAAAAATCATCGAAAAAATGGCAAATGAAAGAGCCAACGATCTCTTAGCAAAAGAAGTTATCGTAGGTATTATGGATAGTAAAACCGGCAAAATTCTATCATTAGCATCAACTGAAAGATACAACCCTTCAAATATAACCAGAAATGATTATAAAGCGCTAAATTCATCATCTAGCGAGTATGCTTATGAAGTCGGATCCGTCATGAAACCTTTTATATTTTCTTTATTGCTAAAAGAAAATAAAGTAAATCCTTTAGAGATCATAAACACTTATGGTGGTAAATATAAACTAGGTCAAAGGATAATAACAGATAGCCACAAAAACGCATTTTTAAGCGCTGAAGATATCATCGTAGAATCATCAAATATAGGAATGATACAAATAGTAGAGCGTCTTAGTGAAGTGGATCTTTACAACGGTCTTTTAGACTTTGGATTTTCGAAAAAAACAGGCATAGACTTAAGCTATGAGCAAGTCGGACTTTTACCATCTATAAATGAGCTAAGAAACAAAACTTACCGTGCTACTTTAAGTTACGGATATGGTCTGCAAGCGACATTTATGCAGCTTTTAAATGCGTACAACACCATAAATAATAACGGAGTTATGATAACTCCGAGGATCGCAAGTCATTTAGAAAAATACGGTAAAGCCTATAAGATAGAAGAACAAGAGATAAAAACCGTTCTTCCTATAGAAGTCGCAAAAACTATGAAAAGAATTCTTATCAAAGTAGTCGAAAGCGACAAAGGAACAGCTAGAAAAGCTAGGATAGACGGACTTAGTATAGGCGGAAAAACAGGAACTGCTCACATAGCCACAGTCGGTGGGTATAGCGACAAAAGATACAACGCAAGCTTTTTTGGTTTTGTAAATGACTCTAAAGGCAACAGCTATACTATAGGCGTTTTAGTAAGAGAGCCTATGAAGCCTTATCCGTATTATTTTGCTTCATGGAGTGCATTACCTATATTTAAAAACACGGTAGAGCTAATGATAGAAAATGGATATTTGTTTCCTATGCCTACTATCAAAAAATCCCAAAAAGTAGATGAGCCAGAAGTTGGGATTATATTAGACTAACTTTTTTGGCTATAAAATTTACAAATTCATCGCTATCATTTGGTGCTTTTACCACTTCGTAATACTCAAATCTATTTTCATTTGCCACATGTCTATACTCAATACTAAGCTCAAAATCGGTTTCTGAGTTATCTATACAAAAACTGATCGGATAAATAAGTGCTTTTTTACTCTCAAGTTTAGGCAAAACTTCATTTAAATTTGGACCTAACCACTCTACTGGTCCAAGCCTTGATTGATACGCTAAAGATACGCTTTTAAATTTGATCCCAGCTTTATTTAACATACCAGCTAAAATTTGAACATGTTCTTTTGTATGCTTTTCGTACAAATCTCCGCTATCTATGATCTTTTTAGGCAAAGAGTGAGATGAAAATATCAAATCAATATCTTTAGTATCTAAATTTAAAGTCTTATTTTTAATATTATTTACTATGATGTCATTATAATTTTCATCTTTGTAAAAATAATCAACTATTTTGATATTAGCTTTTATACCAAGATCGCTTATAGCTTTTTTAGCCCCGTCAAGACTTGAAGTGATCGTCGTAGAAGAGTGCTGAGGATACAGTGGAAATAGTACTATTTCATCAAAATTTATATATTTTTTGAGCGTATCATTTGCAAAAGGTGGGGTATAATTCATAGCATAATCAAATTTGATCTCGCCAACTTTAATTTTTTGATTTAGTTTGGCCACTAATGATCTAGTTATATCTCCTATAGGGGATTTACCACCAAGCACCACATAGTTGCTAGTAGCGCTTTTTAATCTCATTTTTGTGATGAGCCACGCCAAAATACTTCTTATTTTTGAATTTTTTATAGTCAAAATATATGGATCGTTAAACATATTTTTTAAAAACATCTCAACTTGAGATAGATCGTCTGCTCCACCCATATTTAGCAAAATAATTGCTTTTTTCATATAAATCCTTTTTATTTTGATTTTATCATATAAATATCAATATATCGCAATAATTACTTAAATTTTGTTTTTAACTTATTTGTGCTAAAATTAAAACTATTTTTGAATTTAGGAAATTAATTATGGATATTAGAAAAGAATATTTGGATTTTTTTAAAAGCAAAGGACATGAGATTATCCCATCAGCTCCGCTAGTCCCAGATGATGCGAGCTTACTTTTTACAAATGCCGGAATGGTGCCTTTTAAAAGCATTTTTACAGGAGATGTGCCTCGCCCTACTCCGCCTATTCGTACAAGCTGTCAGACTTGTATAAGAGCTGGTGGAAAGCACAACGACTTAGATAACGTCGGCTACACGGCTCGTCACCATACGTTTTTTGAAATGCTAGGAAATTTCAGCTTTGGCGAATACTTCAAAAAAGATGCCATAGCTTACGCGTGGGAATTTGTCACAGAAGTGCTAAAGTTGCCAAAAGAAAAGCTTTATGTCACAGTTCATGAAAATGATGATGAAGCCTATGAAATTTGGCAAAAATTTATACAAAAAGATAGAATTTACCGCTTTGGCGATAAAGATAACTTTTGGGCTATGGGAGATACTGGACCTTGCGGACCTTGTAGTGAGATATTTTATGATCAAGGAAGCGAGCATTTTAACAGTGACGAAGATTATATGGGTGGCGATGGAGATAGATTTTTAGAAATTTGGAACCTTGTATTTATGCAGTTTGAAAGAAGCAAAGACGGCACTATGACTCCACTTCCAAAGCCTTCAATTGACACTGGAATGGGACTTGAGAGAGTAACTGCTATAAAAGAGGGTAAATTTAGCAACTATGACAGCTCTTTATTTATGCCTATAATAAACGAAGTTGCAAAAATCGCAAATTTAAAATATGAGTATGAGAGCGGCGCTAGTTTTAGGGTTATAAGCGATCATATTCGCTCAACTACATTTTTACTAGCTCAAGGCGTAAATTTCGATAAAGAGGGCCGTGGATATGTCCTAAGACGCATACTAAGAAGAGCTCTTCGCCATGGATACTTACTTGGGATAAAAGAGCCATTTATGTATAGATTAGTTGATAAAGTAGTAGAATTAATGGGTGAGCACTATGATTATTTAAAAGAGAAAAAAGAGTATGTAAAAGAGCTGATAAAACTAGAAGAAGAAAGATTCTTAGCCACTATAGCTGCTGGGCTTGATCTATTTAACGAAGAATTAGCAAAAACTTCAAGCAAAACTTTTAGTGGTGAAGTAGCATTTAAATTATATGATACTTACGGATTTCCACTTGATTTAACAGCTGATATGCTAAGAGAAAAGGGACTTAGCGTAGATGAGGCTAAATTTGATGAGCTAATGAATGAGCAAAAAGCAAGAGCTAAAGCTAGCTGGAAGGGTAGTGGAGATACTGCAAAAGAGAGCGGAGACTTTAAGGCTTTGCTTGAAGAATTTGGCGAAAATGAGTTTATCGGATATGAAAATTTAAAAAGCACTAGCAAAATTTTAGCCCTTTTAAATAGCGAATTTAAAAGAGTAAATGAGCTAAAAAATGGAGAAATCGGATACGTGATGCTAGACTCTACTCCATTTTACGCACAAAGCGGCGGACAGTGTGGAGATATAGGTCTGTTAGGAGAAGATCAAGTTCTTGATACTAAAAAATATTTCGGTCTAAATTTAAGCACTATAGAAGCAAAAAATAGCATAAAAATAGGAGATACCGTACTTTGTGAAGTTAGCCTAGATAGGCTAGAGATTCGCCGTCACCACTCAGCCACCCACTTGCTCCATGCAGCACTTAGAAGTATTCTTGGAGCTCACATAGCTCAAGCTGGAAGTAGTGTAGAAGCAAACAAACTTAGATTTGACTTTTCTCATCCAAAACCAGTAACAAAAGAAGAGTTAGAAAAAATTGAGAATTTCGTAAATGAAGCGATCTTAAAAGGTGCTAAAGCAAAAACAGAAATAATGGACATAGAAGAAGCTAAAAAAAGCGGAGCGATAGCTCTGTTTGGTGAAAAATACGCAGACAAAGTCAGAGTCTTAACACTTGGTCCATCAAAAGAGCTTTGTGGAGGAACTCACGTAGAAAATTTAAATGAGATAGGAAGCTTTTTCATCGTCCGTGAAAGCGGAGTCAGTGCTGGAGTAAGACGTATAGAGGCGGTTTGCTCTAAAGCAGCGCTTGAGCTATCAAAAGAGTTTAGAAAAGAGATAAACGATATAAAAGATAGTTTAAAAGGTGCAGATCCATTGCTTGCCATCAAAAAGCTAAAAGATGAGATAAAAACGCTTCAAAACGATCTAAAAAACGCTTCAAACACAAAAGATCTAGACATAAAAGATATAAACGGTACAAAAGTCGTAGTATCCAAATTTGATGGAGATATAAAAAGCAAAATAGACGAAATAAAAAATAAATTTGATAAAGTAGTAGTATTTCTAGCCAGTGCAAAAGACGGTAAAGTGAGCTTAGGAGCAGGAAGTAAAAACACAAGCATAAAAGCAGGAGAATTAGTAAAAAAAGTAGCTCCGCTAGTAGGCGGTGGCGGTGGCGGAAGAGATGACTTTGCTACTGCTGGAGGTAAAGATGAGAGCAAAATAGACGAAGCTCTAAATGCTGCTACTAAATTTATAAGTGAGAACCTTTGAACACAGCATTTGCAAGACTCGACCAAATAGCGCCGTTTATCCATATAAGTAGTTCGGCGCTATTTATAGCAGTTCAGCTTAGTATAGTGATTTTTGCAAAATATTTTTTTAAAAATATTGAACAAAATCCGAATTTATATAAAACCATACTAAAAGAATTTGGATATTTTGTGAAATTAGAACTAGTCGCTATCTTCGTACTCTGTATAAGTGGAGTATTTGCCGCATTTACTGGCAAGATCAGGATATCAGACCCTATGGTTGAAGCCATTATGCTTACAAAATGGGCGCTTCTTGCATTTATTTTGCTAAATATAGTCTATATGTGGTATAAATTCGGCAAGGCTAAAAAAGCATTTTCTAGCGGCGATCTTTTAAGTGTTCATGAGAATTTCGTTTTGATAATATATTATTTCACACCGCTAAATATCGTATTATCATTTATCAGTATATATCTTGGGGTTACATTTAGAGGATTTCAATGATAGTTCTTGCTTCTAGCTCTGAGAGTAGAGCTCAAATTTTACGTGATTTTAATATACCATTTATTCAAATAAGCATGGATTATGACGAAACTAGCACTCAAAAAACATCGCCCAATTCATATTCTATGAATGTCGTTATCCAAAAATCAAAACAGTTCTTTTCCAAATTTAAAAAACAATACGATAATGTTTTATTTGCCGACAGCAGCGTTATTTGTAAAGGTCGAATTTTAGGTAAAGCAAAAGATGAAGATGAAGCGTGGCAAATGCTCGATTTGCAAAGCGGATCTCTAGTTAGCGTATATACGGCTATGAAATTCGTCTCTACTAAATTTGATATTGACGCTCTTAGCGTTACTACTTTTAAATTTGATATTTTTCAAAAAGATGATTTGGAAAAGTACATAAAAAGCGGTCTTTGGAAAGATAAAGCAGGAGCGATGATGTGCGAAGGATTTAATAAAAAATATATTTTGCAAACTCATGGCAATAAATCCACCGCCATGGGGCTTAATGCTCAAATTTTAAAGGCGTTTTTATGAAGCATATTTTTAGCTTTTTTACCATAATCGCGATCTGCTTACTAGTTGGATTTGTGTATTTTTATTCACAAATCAGAGTAGATATATCAACTATAGTTGATTATAAACCAAAGCTAACTACGCAAATTTTTGATAGGAATGGCAATCTAGTAGCAAACATATTTGACGAAGAAAATAGACAGTACGCACAGTATGACGAGATCCCACAAAGAGTCATAGAATCACTCGTAGCCATAGAAGATACTAGTTTTTTTGAACACGGCGGTATAAACGTTGAAGCTATTTTTAGAGCGGCCATAAAAGATATCAAAGCTATGGCTCTTGTAGAAGGAGCCTCTACCCTCACCCAACAACTCATAAAAAATATGGTTTTAACAAGAGATAAAAAATTTACTAGAAAACTTAGAGAAATAATACTCGCTATAAAGATCGAAGATGAACTGACAAAAGAGCAAATCATCGAAAGATATCTAAATCAAGTATATTTTGGACATGGATATTACGGAATTAAAACAGCAGCGCTAGGATACTTCAAAAAAAATCTAAACGAACTAAGCTTAAAAGAGATAGCTATGCTTGTAGGTCTTCCAAAAGCACCTAGCAACTACGATCCTACTAGACATATGGATCTATCAATATCACGTGCGAACGGTGTTATATCAAGGCTATTTAACCTTGGATGGATAACACAAGATGAGTATGAAGCGTCTTTAAAAGAAACTCCTATGGTATTTGATGAAACATTGACTCAAAATAGAGCGCCGTATTTGGTAGATGAAGCTATAAAAGAAGCTATAAAACAGTATCCAGATATTAAGTATGGAGGATATAAAGTCACTTTAACGGCGGATTTAAAAATCCAAAGTATCGCCCAAAATGCACTTAAATTTGGATATACAGAGATATTAAAAAGAGATAAAAATGCTGATGAAACTTATCTAAATGGAGCCATTATAGTAACAAATCCGACAAATGGAGAGATTTTAGCATTAGTCGGTGGTGTTGATTATGCTAAAAGTAACTTTAACCGAGCAACACAAAGCGAGCGCCAACCAGGTTCTAGCTTTAAACCGTTTATATATCAAATCGCGCTTGATCTTGGCTATTCTCCTATGAGCAAGGTCGCAGATATATCTCGTGTATTTGAAAATGCCGGAAGAAATGAAGAAGACAAAGACTGGAAACCTAAAAATTACGGCGGAAATTTTGAAGGATACATAACCCTAAAAGACGCACTCAGACAATCTAGAAACCTAGCAACCATAAATTTGCTAAACTCAATAGGGCTAGATATAGTATCTCAAAAGCTTTCAAATTTTGGTTTTAAAAATATCCCACAAAACCTATCTATCGCGCTTGGAAGCTTTGGCATAAGTCTTATAGAGTTTAGCGAACATTACTCTATGTTTGCCGGACTTGGTACTACTAGCAAATCAAACTTGATAAAATCAATACAAAAAGATGAAGTCATCACTGAATTTAGCTCAGAACAAACCGTGATGATAAAACCAGAACAAGCATATTTGATGATAGATATGCTAAAAACAGTAGTAGAAGAAGGAACTGGACGAGGCGCAAAGGTCGCAGGTATAGAAATCGCCGGAAAAACAGGCACTACAAATAACAATATTGATGCATGGTTTTGTGGATTTACGCCTGAAGTACAAGCTATAATCTGGTATGGAAACGACAATAATATGCCTATGAGAAAGATAGAAGGCGGAGGTAGAACTGCAGCGCCAGTATTTAGAGAATTTATACAAAACTATATAAAAGAATTTCCAGATACCAAACGTAAATTTGATACCCCAAAGGAGGTTTATCATAAGATTTATGAAGGAAATGACGCCATATATACAGATACTTCACCACTTCCAAAACAACAAATAAACGCTATAGATATGCAAGAAGGTGGACTAATCTTTTGATTTAGCCCACAACCTTAAATACGCGGCTCTCATTATCTATTTTTGAAAGACTAAGTCTGATGATAGAATCTTCCAAAGCTAGAAGAGAATGCTCTGCATCTGCTTTTAATGTTATCAGATCAAACTCGTCTAGTCTTACTTCTTGATTATCCTTTTTAAACATTATAGAGCCTTTTAAAACTTGTACGATTATAGGAGCTGGCGCTTTATGTTTATCCATAAAAGAATTTTTTGCCATACTTATCCTGATCTCTTTTGAAAACTCGGATTCTGCTAGCTTAATAGCTTTAACACCGTCAAACAAAGATGTTTTAAAAATAATTTTTTCCATATAGATCCTTTTTTATTTAAAAAGATTATATTAAAAAATGATATGAAATAAATTGATTTTGATTAAGAAAAGATTGAGAGAAAGTCGTCGCAATTGCAAAGTGCAAAGCGACTTAGATAATTATTTTTTAAGTTCTTTGATTCTAGCAGCTTTACCACGTCTATCTCTAAGATAAAATAGCTTAGATCTTCTTACGCGTCCTTTTCTAAGAACTGTAATGCTTTCTAGACTTTCACTAAAAATAGGGAAGATTCTTTCTACGCCTACGCTATTTGCACCTATTTTTCTAATGATAAATGTCTCGCCGACACCGCTACCGCGTCTAGCTATACAGATACCCTCAAAATTTTGGATTCTAGATTTATCACCTTCTTTAATGCGAATAGCAATTCTTAAAGTATCGCCAGCACGAAAATCAGGCACAGACTTATTTGAAATTTGAGCACTTTCGAATGCTTCTATATATTTGTTTCTCATCTTTTTTCCTTCTGTTTTTTTGGCGATTTAATTTTTTGATATAAATCAGGGCGGAAGAACCTAGTTTTACACAACGCCATATTGTTTTTCAAAACGCTGATTTTATCATGATTACCCTTTAAAAAAGCTGAAGTAGCACTCAAGCCTTGATAAACAAACGGCTTCGTAAAACTTGGAGCTTCTAGAATTCCCTCTTCGAAACTTTCAACTTCTAAAGAATCAGGGTTGCCTAAAACGCCATTTAAATTTCTTGATATAGCATCGCACATGCAAAGCGCGCCAAGTTCTCCACCAGTAAGGATAAAATCCCCTATGCAAAAAACCTCATTTACCTTTTCTTCTATGATCCTCTCGTCGATCCCCTCATATCTTCCACAGATAAAAGTAACATCGCTAAGTTTAGATAGTCTTTTTGCATCATTTTGAGTAAATTTTTTACCTGATGGCGTGAGATAAATGATATGTGTGTCTTTTAAAGAGTTTATAGCTTCAAATAACGGCTCTGGTTTCATAAGAAGTCCAGCTCCACCACCTATCATATAGTCATCGACTTTTAAGTGTTTATCATTGCTAAAATCACGTGGATTTATAAATTTAAGTTTTACAATGCTATTATTTACAGCTCTACCAAGGATGGAATCCTTAAAATAAGGCTCTACTAAATTTGGAAAAATAGTTATAAAATTAAATCGCATAGTTTATGAATTATAAAGAATCTGAATCGAATTTTTAACTTGTATCTTTTTTAAATCGATATTTACATCTATTATAAAGTTATCAAGATACGGTATATAAAACTGAGTACTTAAACCTTTAGAAACAAGATTTGCAGCCGTTTGGATACTAAATAAAAATCCGCTACCCACTTCTATGATATCTAAAATTTCACCGAGTAAGGTATCGTCTTCATATACAAAACAACCTATAATATCAAAATAAAAAAACTCATCTTGTTTTAATTTACAAAAATGCTTTGTATCTTCGATAGTCCTATATAAAACAGTATTTACCAGACTTTTGGCTAGTTCTATATCTTCATAATTTTGAAATACTATGAGAGAATTTGTCTTATCAAAGCTTTTTATGATAAATTCTTTACCTTTTTTATCATAAAATTTAGCATCTTTTTTAAATTGCTCTGGAAAGTCACTGCGGTTATGGAGCTTCATGGCTCCTTTTAAACCAACAGTTTTTCCAAGTACGCAAACCTCTACAAAATCACTCTTCAATAGCTTTTACCGTAATTCTATATGAGGTTGGGTCTTTCGCTTTGCAACCAATGATCACTGTCTTGATAGCATTTATCATCTTGCCGTCTTTACCGATAAGCCTTCCGGTATCAGCTTTGCTTGCATGCACAATAATTTCATCAAAATTTTCACCCAAACTAACTCTTTCTACTTTGATAAGTTCAGGGCAATCTGCTATGAGTTTTGCATACTCTTTTAAGAATTCTTCTACCATTGTGATTATTTTGTTATTTGAGCAACTCTATCGCTAAGTTTAGCACCTACGCTTTTCCAATACGCAAGTCTTTCAGCATCAACTTTTACGATCTCTGGTTCTACCATAGGATTATAGTATCCTATACTCTCTATCCAGCCGCTATCACGTCTTTTTCTACTATCTGTAACAACTATACGATAAAATGGTCTTTTTTTACGTCCCATTCTTGTTAGTCTAACTACTGTTGCCATTATTTTCTCCTAATTATTTTTTTGATTAAGGCTTAATTATAGCTAAATTTTAGCCATAAGTAAGCCCTAAATTTATCTAGGGCGATTTGCGTTTGCCATCATTGAAGCAAACCCTTTCATACTATCTTTATTTGAAAATCTTTTAGCAAGTTTTGCAGCGTTGCTAAATTGTTTTAAGAATTTATTTACTTCTATCTGTCCAAGTCCTGCTCCAGCTGCGATCCTACGTTTTCTAGCATTATTTAAAAGGTCTGGATTTTCACGCTCTTTTTGAGTCATAGAGTCGATCATAGCTTTTATATGTTTTATCTCTTTACTATTATCAAGATCTATATCTTTTATCTGATTTGCCATATTTCCAAGACCTGGTATCATACCTATCAAACTCTTCATGCTTCCAAGTTTTTTAACACTCTCAAGCTGAGTTAAAAAATCGTTAAAATTAAACTCGCCTTTTTTGATTTTTTTATTTAATCTTTTTGCTTCTTTTTCATCTATTATCGTACTTGTTTTTTCAGCCAGCGTTGCCAAATCGCCCTCGCCCATTATGCGACCAACGATCCTATCTGGTATAAAACTCTCTAAATCTGCTGGTTTTTCACCTACACCGACAAATCTAAGCGGAACGTTTATCTGTTTTGCTATACCAATAGCAACACCGCCTTTAGTATCAGCGTCAAATTTACTTAAGATCACGCCTGTTATACCAAGAGCATCATTAAAACTAGCAGCGGTTTTTACACCATCTTGTCCGCTCATAGCATCAGCTACATAGAATATTTCGTGTGGATTTAATGCGGTTTTAATCTCTTTTAGCTCACTCATTAAAGCCTCATCAATTGCCAAGCGACCAGCAGTATCAACTAAAAGCACATCATAAAGAGCATCTTTAGCCTTTTTAAGTGCCTCTTTGGCTACATTTACTGGATTATTCTCTCCATCAATGCTAAATAACTCAATCTCATTAGCACTACATAGCTGTCTAAGCTGCTCAACCGCTGCTAAACGCTGCAAATCAGCAGCAGCGACAAGAACGCGTTTTTTACGAGCTTTTAGATAACTTGCTAGTTTAATAGTAGTTGTGGTTTTTCCACCACCTTGCAAACCAGCCATCAATACAATAGTTGGTGGATTAGAAGCAAAGACAAAGCCACTACCTTTATTTCCATCATTTGGGGCGGTTAAGATATTTATTAAATTTGATTTTATACTATCTAAAAATTGTTTTTGACCTATTGCACCATTTTTTAGATCTGTTTCTACTAAATTTACGAGCTCTTTAGTAACTTTGTGATGAACATCAGCTTTTAATAGCGACTTTTTAAGCGTCTCTAACGCATTTTTTAAAGCCTTCTCATCATCGACAAATTTAAGTTTATTTACAGCTGATTTTAGCGACTCGCCAATAAATTCAAACACAATTTACCTTTATTAATTTTTATTAAAAGGAGCTAATTATATCTTTTATTTACTTTGAAATTGTTTAAATACTATTCTGGCATAAATATATTTTGATTTACGATATTTTTGATAGTGTGATAGCTAATAAATAATATCATAGCCACAAGCAAAATAAAAATCAAATTTGCTAAATTTAAAAAGAACATACTATTTGTTATCTCATACGCTTTAAAACAAGCTATACTTACAGCAGCTGTTGGAAATGTAAATGCCCACCACGAAATGAAAAATTTAAGATGAAAGAAATTTTTATACATAAAAATCACAAGAAAAGTAAAAAATATAGCCAAATTTAAAAGAAAAATAGCTACTAAATCAAAGCTATTTGTAAGCTTTATATAATCTAAAAAGCCAACAGCAGGAGGAGCTATCATAATAAAAAGCGTTGGCATAAATTTACTTGGAAGCTGGTCATGAAATAAAATCCTATAAAATACCAACGAAAACAACACAATCCAAAAAAACATTGCCACACTAAAATAAAACCACATCCAAGAAGAAATTTCTTTAGCACCAACGATGATTATTAAGTTACCAACAATTGGGATAAACCACGCTGGATTTGAGTGTTTTATCTCTAAATTTTTATTTATCCAAAATGAAATTACATAAAATGTAAAATATGTCTGGCAAACAACTCCGATATAAAATAAAATCTCATAAACGAGCTTAAAGTCTTGCCATAAATTTGCTAAAATAAGCGTTGAAATAGGCACAGTGGCAAAGAAATTTATCTTTATAGGATGAGATAACTCTTCTTTGACTTTATCTAAATTTGTAAATATTTTTAATATGTAAAAAAATACTATCAATATAAAAATCGCACTCACAAAAACCCTAAATACTACAAAACCACCATCATCAAATTTCATAATCTCATTTAGCTTTTTATAAGCCATTCCAAATCCGCCAAGCCCCATAATAACAGCAAAAAACATTATATGAAAATTTGCTAATCTACCCATCTTTTTCCTCTTTTAAATTTAATTTTTTAGCCTCATCTACTCCGTCTTTCCATAAGCTATGTCTTTGGATAGTGTATTTTGCATCTACCTTTCCACTAAACATAGATGGCAAAAGCTTACGATTTACCTTTGGCATGAAAGCCATCAAGTGAGCTATTATTAGCAGTATTATCATAACCATACCAAGGTTATGAAGCTGTGCAGCCCAAAAATACAGCTCATTTGATATATCAAATCCTAATAAATTTTTATATGTTTTTATAAGCCCAGTCACTACCAACATTAAGATCGTAAAAGCTATAGCTATATATGCCAAACGCTGCTCTGGTAGGTATTTACTAGATGGTGGCTCATGCGATTTTGTAATCATAGACTTTATAACCAAATAGCTATTTTTTATATCTCCTTTTTTAGGAAATATATCAAATTCCCTTCTCATAGTATGAAATACAATATGATAAAGTCCAAAAAACACAAGCAAAAAAGCAAAAATATAGTGCAAATTTAAAGTAAAATAATAATCTCCACTCCACTCAAAAAGCTGAATTTTAGTGATATTATAACGCTTTGCGATAGGCATTTGAAATAGTCCGCTCATAATCAAACCAAATATGCTAAAGGCCACGCCCCAATGAATAATGCGATTTTGTAAATTTTGTCTTTTGATTTTCATTTTTAATCCTTATTTCTAGCTTTATATACAGCGATTCCAGCACCGATGACACCTGCTATTGGAGCTAGTAAAGTAGCCGTTGCAAGTGTGGTAGAATCCCTTAAAGGGCTATCAACACGGCTCATATGTGGTGTGCCAACCTTATTTTGCTTGTCTTTGTATTTTTGGCTAATTGCCATATCGATATCTTCAAATTTAACACTAGAGATATAAACCGTGCTTGTTCCGCCATTTTCATTTAGTCCATAAATTTCTCTTTTTTCACCTTTTAAACGCTCTAAAATTATCTCTTTTTTATCAAAAATAATGGCATTTTTCGGACAAGAAATTTGGCATTTTGGCTTTTCATTTTTACAAAGCAAGTCAGCGCACATATCGCATTTATACATTACGCCTCCACCAGCTAGCTTTGGAGCGATCTTAAGATATATCCCAACCCCAGCTTGTCTTTGTGGGATCTGCCACGGGCAGGCATCACGGCACTTTGCCCCACCAAAGCAGAAGTTTTTATCTATATCTACAGCACCTTCATCACTCTTACTAATCACACCAAAAGGGCAGAGCTTTTGACAAGGCGGATTATCGCAGTGCATACAACGACGCGGAATAAAAACCTCTTTTTGCCCTACTTTGACACTCTCGACAAAGGTCCAATTATATGGTGTTAGGCGATTGATATTGTCCTTTTGATTTTGGTAATCTTCAAATTTAGTTTGTGGAAAATATGGCATAATCGGATTTTGTGGGCGTGGAAAATTTGGCTCATTTTTATCTCTGCAAGCTTTTACGCAAAGCGGTATAGGCTCATTTTTACAGCCATCGCAAAGGTCAAGATCGATGATACTCATTATCTTTTTGTCTTCCAAATTTGAAGTTGCAAAGAGAGAAGAGCTAGCAGCAACAGCACTAAATTTAAAAAAACTTCGTCTATCCATAATATACCTTTAATATATTTTTTAGACAATTATAAGTAGAATTGCATAATTTTTCTGTGATAAAATCACACAAATATCAAATTTAGTAGGTGAATTTTGATAGATAATACTGACAAATTGATGATTAGAGATAAATTTAAATCGTTTGATATTAGTCAAGAAGACATAAAACTCATAGAAGAAAACGCTTATTATAGTAGTTTTGACAAAAATGAAATAATATATCAAAATAAGAAAAAATGTTATGGCTTTGTCATCGTAAAAAGCGGAAGCTTAAGAGCCTTTATACTATCACAAAATGCTAAAGAGATAACGATTTTTAACCTAAAACAAGATGATGAGTGCATACTTTGCTCAAGCTGTATATCAGACTCGTTGCAACTTGAGATAAGCCTAGAGGCAAAAGATGGGCTATGCCTACTAGTCATTCCAGCTAAAGTCTTTTCTAATCTCAAACAAAAATATATAAAGCTATCAAACTATGTGCTAGAACTTCTATCAAAAAGATTTGCAAATAGCGTGTTTGTAATGCAACAAGCACTTTTTTTACCACTATCTAAGCGAATTCAAGATTTTTTGCAAGAAAATGCAGTAAATAAAGAGCTAAATCTAACCCACGAAGAGATAGCTAGGCATCTAGGAAGTGCTAGAGAGGCTGTATCTAGAATTCTAAAAGAGATGGAAAAAACTGGAAGCATAAAGCTTCTACGAAATCAAATAATAATCAAATAGCACTATTTTAGTGATAATGTTACTGAAAAAATCATTTAAATCAACTATTATTGTCAAACCAAACCAAAAAAAAGGATTGAAAATGGCTGATTTAAATAGAAGAGATGCTCTAAAACTCTTTGCAGCTACTACAGTTGCTCTAAGTGCTACGACATCTCTAAACGCACAGCAAATAGCCGAAAACAAAAGCATAAAATCAAGAATTCTAATCATAGGAGCAGGTCTTGCTGGCATATCCTTAGCTGCAAGGCTAAGAAGTGAGCTGCCAAATGCTAAGATAACCTTGGTTGATAAGGATGAGATATTTTACTATCAGCCTGGATTTACTCTCATAGCAGCTGGGATTTACACCACTGATGATGTGGTATTTCAAAAGTCAGATTATATCCCAGATGGCGTAGAGTGGATAAAGCAAAATGTGATTTCTCTATCCCCAAGCACAAATATAGTAAGATTTCAAGATGGAACAAATCATAGCTATGATTATCTTGTATTAGCTACTGGGGTTGAGTATGACTTTGAGACGATACAAGGCTTGAAAAATGAAGATGTGCTAAATGATACAAATATCAGCTCTGTGTATCTGCTAAATAGCTCCATAAAGACAAATGAGCTTATGCAAAAACTAGCAAATAAAGGCGGAGTTGGTCTATTTTGTGAAAATAAAACGCCTATGAAATGCAGTGGCGTAAATAAAAAAGTAATGATGCTTAGCGAAGATAGAGCAAGGTTAGCAAATAATAGAGATAAGGTATCTATAAACCTATATAGCGGAGGAGCAAAAACATTTTCATCTTCTGTCTATGCTAAGGTAATGGAGCAAATGTTTGAGCAAAGGGATATAAACTACAAACTAAATCATCAAATAATAGCAGTAGATAAGGCAAGAAATACAGCCATATTCGAACATACTATGAAATACAAAGAAAACGGACAAAACAAAATAGTAACAGAGCAAATAGAAGCAAAATTTGACTGGCTTCATGTTGTCCCAAGACAAAGGGCGGCACTTATGTATAAAGAAGCTGGTCTTAGCGTGACAAATGGCGATACAGATGGAAACTGGATAAGTGTAAATAAAGAAACGCTCCAATCAACGCAATTTAAAAACATCTTTGCTATCGGCGATATATGTGGCTTTCCTAACGGAAAAACTGGAGCTAGTATCAGAAAAATGTATCCTAAACTAGCAACAAATTTGATAAATGTAATAAAAGGTCTAGAACCAAGCGAAAAATATGATGGATACACAGCTTGTCCTCTTGTGACAAGGTATGGAAAAGCCGTCATGGTAGAGTTTAACTGGAGCAAAAAGCCTACGCCTTCTATGCCTTGCTTTAGTGCTACAAGGGAGAGTTATCTTAACTGGTTTATAAAATTAAATTTATTTAAACCAATGGTAATGCAAGGTATGCTTAGAGGACTAGTATAAGGAAAAAAGATGAAAAATTTAGATAAAACAATTAGATTATTTATAGCAGCGGTTATATTTTTTATATTTGGATTTGTATGTCAAAGCTGGTGGTGGCTAATAGGACTATGGCCTTTGCTTACGGCTGTTTATGGTTGTCCGATATATAAATTTATGAGAAAAAAAAGTGCATAAATTTGAAAATTTAAACAGTGCTTCTGTGACTAATAATCGTTTTTTAATGTTACAAATTTACGCAACTAAGAGTAAAATAATCTTTTAAATTTGAAAAAGTTTAAATTTATTTATTATTACTGATAGTTGATTTAAGGGTTTGATCTGCCAAAATCCATAATGAAGAATTTGATATGAAAAAATCATTTTTTTTATATGGTTTTTGGCTGCAGTTACCTTTGCAAATGGATTTTCTCAAGATAAGATAGAAAAAATTTCTATCAAGGTTGTAAGGCTTGTCCATCCTGGCATATAAATCATGCCAATCTACAGTAGATGGCAAAAGAAGCAATAGCATTAAGATACATTACTAAAATCATATCTGAAGCTTGATATATGCTCAAGTTCATTTTTAATGGGCTTTGATCTATAAATTTCAAATTTAATATAGAATACAATAATAATAGATAAAATTTGAAATTCAGCTATAATTATAAAAAATTAAGGAGAAAATATGTGTAAATTTGAAAGAGTTTTAAGAGTAGTAGTAGGCGTTTTAATAATAGCTGGAATATGGTATTTCTATGCTAGTTGGTGGGCTTTACTAGGTTTGGTGCCACTCATAACTGGACTAGTTGGTTTTTGTCCGATCCATAGAATGATAGGAAAACAAAGTTGTCCATTTAAGAAAAAATAATTCACAAATAGAGTTTGGTTAAGCTTCCAAACTCAACCCGCCTTTAGTCAAAAAATATACCTTATCTACTACTTTATTTATAAATTCTTTATCGTGTGAAACAATGATCTGAGCTATATCTAAGCTGCCAAGTATGCTTGCTACTTTTATCTGCATTTCATAATCAAGCGCAGTCGTTGGCTCATCAAGCAAAAGGATTTTAGGCTGAGCTATCAAAACTCCAGCTAATGCTACAAGCTTTTTTTCACCTCCTGAGAGATAAAAAACTATCTCATTTTTCAAGTGCAAAATTCCAAGTTCTGCTAGTACAAACTCAGCTCTTTTTCTAGCCTCATCTTTACTTGTTCCTCTTGTTAGAAGACTAAAAGCTACATCTTCTATGACGCTCGGCGCGATAAACTGATCATCGCTATTTTGAAACAAAAACCCGATCAAATTTCTATATTTTTGAAAATCTTCTAAACTCTTCATAGACTCGTGAAATATCTCCACACTACCGCCACAAGGCATCTTAAGACCGCCTATTATCTCAAGCAGCGTTGATTTACCAGAACCATTTGAGCCTATGATGGCGATTTTTTCTTTATGTAAAAGATTTAAATTTAGGTTATCGAACAAAATCCTATCGCCGATTTTAGCTTTTATACATCTAAGATTTACCGAACAGCTCAAATTATTATTCCTTGTTTAAAAATTACCGAGATCAAGACTAAAATCATAAGTAAAATATCATAAAACCCCAGCCTGATCTTGTCTTCAAATTTATAGAATTTACCGTTAAATCCTCTTGCTTGCATTGTTTTTTCTAACATTTGTGATTTTTTAAATGCACTCAAAAACAACATAGCAACCAAATTCGCATACGTTTGATATGTAAAAATAGAAGTTTTATGCTTAAAAGCTCTGATTTTTAAAGTACATTTTAACTTATAAAAATCTCTTTTGCCTATCTGTATAAATCTAATACAAAAATAAAACAGATAGCTGATCTTGCTCCCAAGCCCAAGACTCGATATACCAGAAGCTATACCATACGAGTCCATTTTATGAAATAGCAACAGTCCAAATAAAATAATCAAATTTGAACGTATAAATATAAGCAATGCCAAATGAGAATTATCTGATAAAAGTACACTTATAATAACTAAGATTATAAAGAAATTTAGAAAAAACAGTCTCTTTAAGATCTCAAAAAAATATCTGAATTTTATTAAATTTAAAAAAATAAGCGGTAAAAAATACGTTAAGTAAATTTCACTGCTAAGTGCTACAAAAAAACTAAAAATAGTAAAACACAGTATAGATATTGATGAGTTTATCATTTTCTTTTTATAAAATACAAAATTCCAAAAAATATAATAAGTCCAAGTATACAGCCGATTATTTTTATTGTATACGTTAGATCGCTATCATCTTGATTGGCAATAGTAATGTTTTTATCTGTAGAAAATGTTATTCTTTTTTCATGGGCAAGAGAACCATCAACTAAAATATCAAATTCATTCATCATTAACTTAACTCTAGCAGTACCGTTCTCATCTGTTTTTGTATTTTGTATAATTTTACCATCTTTAATAATATCAACATTACAGCCATTGCAAGGAGAATTTCCATAAAAATAGCTTTTGATAACTACAAAATCACCATCTTCATCAGCAAAAACTTTCAAAGAATGAGCATTTGCAACTACACTTAACAAAAATACTAAAAATAATTTTATCAATTCAGTAGCCCCCTATTTACCTTATAAATAAAACTTATAGCAAATAAGCTTATTATGCCTTCTATAACCATTAAAACTAAATTTGAAGCTAAAGCAAGCCCTGCTATCGCAAAGAATTCTTTACCATTTAAAACTAAAATTATACTTAGAACAAGCGCTGAAACCAAAAGTGAAACGAATCCAACAAGAAACCAACATATAGATTGATACACTCTTTGATGTTTACACTCTTTAAGAGATAGTTTTACAAAATATCTACCAAGTATAGCGGGCGTACCTATCATAAGTAAATTTACACCCAAAACGCTTATACCTCCATATCCAAAAAACAGTGCTTGAAGCAAAAGCCCTACAAATATAGCAAGCATTGCATTTACACACAAAAATGCACCAACTAAACCACCTAATATCAAATGTATCGATGTCGGCCCCAATGGAACATGTATAAAAGATGCTACAAAAAATATAGCACTCATACAAGCGATTTTAGGAATATCTTTAAAATTCAATTTATACAAAAGATATACCACCCAAATTCCAGCAACAACCGCTGCTGGAATAATGATTTCTGGTTTTAAAACACCTTCGCTAATATGCATTATTTATAATCCTTAGTTTCTACCCAGATAACAGCTCCGATCTCCACAGGATAATCTTTACCGTCTTTTTTTATCTTTTCATCGTCCTGGCTCAAAGCAGAAAATCCCCACCATCCAGCAAGGGGCATAGCAAAACTAAACTCTCCGAATTCGTTTGTTTTGACTTCTTGGGTTATATAGTCCTCGCCAGGAGCCTTTAGTCCTTTTAAATTTAAATATTCTACTTCAACGATGCTGTTTTTAGCAGGTTTCCCTTTGTATAAAACCTTGCCTGAAAATATATTTCCTTTATAAAGCGCATAAGGTCTAGTAAGTGGAATAATTTCTGTTTTTAGCCCTATTTGTTCATCCCAGCCTTCGCCGTATCCATAAGCATCAACCACTGTTTTTGTTATATGTCTTATAAATATATTTTCAGCAGGTTCAAAATAAGGTTTTGGATCCATATAAAATTGATAAATTCCAGGATTTTTAACATTATATTCGGCTTCATAATAGCTCATTTTACCATCTTTTTTTTCTACTAAATTTGAAATAATTTCTTTTTTTCCATTTACAAAAACTCCAGCTTCAATTGGCTTATCTAAATTCATCATCATTCCTTCAAACGGATGAGTAAATTTATATGTAATTTTTTCTTTCGCCTGACTAGGGTCATCTATAGTAGAATTAGATGGAATAACTACACCAAAATGAGCCGAAGCAACAGAAGCAAGTAATGACAGTACAAGTAATGATTTTAAATTCATTATTATCCTTTTTCAAAAAATATTACGTGCAATTATGCTATTTTTGCTCTTTAATATTACTTAATTTTTAAAATTAATAATTAAATGGAATTATTTATGCATAAACTCTTTTGGCGGCTCAAAGCTATAAGCACAAAAGCTTCTATCTAAATGAGCTCTAAATTTATATCCAAGCAATGAGGTTTCATAGCTATGTAAATACATTCTATTTGCGCTACTTTTTGCATACTTTTCATCTCCCACAACACCATAACCGGCGTGAGATAAATGACATCTGATCTGATGAGTACGCCCTGTTTCTATGACTATTTTTATGAGAGATTTCTTTCCTTCTACCATGAGCGGACTTACGTGAGTTATCGCAGTTTTACCCCTACTTAGATCTATCTTCGAAAATGCACCACTTTTTGTTTTTATAGTTGTAATAGGAAGTTCTACGCTAAAATCCTCCACAACAATACCTTTTACAATAGCTAAATACACTTTTTCTACTTTATTTGTGGCAAACTCTTTTATGGCGACTTGTCTAAATTCTTCATTTTTATACAGCAAAACAACTCCGCTCGTTTCTTTATCTAGTCTATTTAAAAGAGGATATTTAAACTCGCTAGCCACTTTTTCACTTGTCATAAATGGCGGCTTATTGATCGCTACTATATTTTCATCTTCAAAAATATTAACCGGTTTAGGAAATCTCGAAATCTTAAATTCCGTAGTCTCGCTCACTAAGCCTCTAGCTAAAACTACTTTCATTCCTCTCGCACTCACAAGTCCTGCATCTATGAGATCTTTTGCTTCGTTATTTGAAATTCCCTCTTGTTTTGCAAGTAGTTTATACGCTTTTTCTTCTTTCATTTTTCACCTTTTAACTCTTTTAAAATCTCATCAAAATTTGCCGGATTTCTTATGCTAGAACTCTTTAAATTTGAGTCTAAAAGCATAGGAATATCACTATAATCAGCCAAATTTATACCATCAATACTAGCATAAAGAGATTTTTGATTATCTATAAATTTACCGCTTATGATTTTACAGCCAAACTGTGCTGCTTCGATCACATTATGTCCACCGATACCCGGCTCAAAACTACCACATAAAATAACAATATCGCAAATTTTATATAAATTTACCAATTCTCCCAAAGTATCAACCAATACAATCTTACTTTTAAACTCTAAATTTTGGCTAAACTTTTCATAGCCAAATCCAAATTTAGAAGCGAAATCTTTAGCTAAAACATCTACTTTACCAAATCTCTCAGGATGTCTTGGAGCTATAAATAGTTGATCGCCATCTTTTAAATTTAAGTTTTGAAGTATTCTTTTTTCTTCATTTTCATGACTGCTTGCTATAATGATAGAACGCTCAAAATGCTTTGCATAGTTTTTTGTAGGCTTAGGAAGTTTTGTTGATTTTATATTTCCTACTACCTTTACATTTTTCGCACCTAGACTTTCAAGTCTAGTCTTGTCGTCATCACTCTGCGCCAAGACTAGATCAACATAAGAAAATAGATATCTATAATAAAATCCAAATCTAAGATAAGATTTATACGATTTATCGCTTATCCTCGCATTTAGAAGAATGGTTCTAGCTCCACTTATTTTTGCAAATTTAAATAAATTTAGCCAAAGCTCAGCTTCAAAAACTATCAGAGTATCACATTTACTAAACCAAAACGGTAAAAAACATTCAAATGGTAAAAAACGTACGTTTTTAGTGACACTCGTTGCTTTGTTAAAACCAGTTTGCGTGATAACAGAAATTCTAGCGTCTCCCAAAGCTTTTACGATGGGTTCTATGCTAGAAACCTCGCCTAAACTACAAGCATGAAAATGATATTTTGAACTTTTAAATTTTGGATTGTTTTTTAAAAAAAATCTTGCCGGAATACTTCGCTTAAATTTCGATCTTAAACAAAGTAGAGCCAAAAAAGGCGCTACTACACATAAGACTATAAAACAAAAAAATGTATAGATCACTCGCTATCTTTGTATAAAATACGTCCGCAATGAGGGCAAGTAACTATATCTTCACTTTTAATAACATTTGCATAAGTTTTATCATTTATCTTCATAAAGCAACCATAACAAGCTTGTTTTTTTACAGGAACTACGGCAGTATTCTTAGCCCATTTACGAATTTTTTCATAAAAAGTAAGAACTTTTTGATTCATTTCTAATAAAAGCTTGTCTTTTTGCTCATAAACCATATTTCTATCATTTTGTAGCTCATTTAACTTAGATAGAGTTTCTTTCTCTAACTCCGCAAGGGTCGCATTTAGCGCATCTTTTTTTTCATTTAGTTCTGTAGTAAAGAGTTTTTTCGTTTCTATGATTCTTTCTAGTCTAGCTATCTCTTCATTAGCCGCTTCAAGCTGATCTTTTGCTAGATCTTCTTCTAAATTTAAAGCCTTGATCTCTTTTTCTGTTTTTACAGAACCGCTTTTTTTACCGACTTCTTTTAATTTTAAATTAAACTCCGATATATGAGCGTTTGTACTATCTATTTGAGATTTTAACTCAGATATTTCATTTAGGGTATTGCTTATTTGATTATCTATGGATTCTATCTCTTCTTTTTTTAAATTTAAGCTTCTGTTTATATCGTCGATGCGTGGGGCATAGCCATCTATCTTTTTATCTATTTGCGATAGAGTAACTAGCTGTTCAAGGTATTGATTCATAATTTTCCTTCGTAGTATGTAAATGGATTGATTGAATTTGTGATTGTAGCAAAAAGTCCATTTTTTTGCAAGTGGATCGCCAGACAATCCCCAAAATACCGCTCACTCTCAAAGTGTCCCATATCTATTAAACTTAACGAATTTTCTAATGCTTCAAGGGCTGTATGATACTTAAAATCCCCACTTATAAAACAGTCGGCTTCAAAACTACCTATTAGATCAGCTCCGCTTCCAGTGCAAAACGCAGCATTTTTGATAAAAGAATTTGCTTTGACTACTCTTAAATTTGGTAGTTTTAGCTTAGATCTTATCTCGCTTGCAAACTCATCAAAGCTCTTATTTACATCAAATTTAAGTATAAAACCCTCTTTTATAAAATCTTTATATCCCAACACTTCGCTTAAAACATATCTATTTAGTAAGTGCAGATCAAAATTCGTATGCATAGATATAAGTTTTATCTCTTTTTTTATCATCAAAGATATCAAATTTGATGGAAATTTATCAGGATTTATAGACTTTAAACCCTTAAATATCAATGGATGATGAGTTATAAAAAGAGTATTTTGTTTGGCATTTTTTATCAAATTCGTATCTAGATCAAGGCTTAAAACTATCTCATCAAAATTATCACCAAACGAGCCGATCAAAAGCCCGGAGTTGTCCCAGCTCTCTTGATCGCTAAATGGTGCTAAACTATCTAAAAGTGAGTAAATTTCAGATATTTTCACTTGCTTAAACTCTCTTTATAGGCTATAGCACAGCCTTTTGCAAGCTCTCTGATCTTTAATATAAAATCTTGCCTTTGAGTGACACTTATAGCGCCTCTTGCATCAAGCACGTTAAACGTGTGAGCTGCTAGCATACAATAGTCATAAGCAGGAAGCGCTAAACCTTGCTCTAAGATCATTTTACACTCTTTAGCATAATCATCAAAATGTTTAAAAAGCATAGAAGTATCTGCTATCTCGAAGTTATACTTGCTAAATTCAAATTCGCTTTGTTTATGCACGTCGCCGTACGTGACGATTTTGCCATCTCTTTCATCCCAAACTATATCATACACGTTATGTTTATCTTGCAAATACATAGCCAAACGCTCTATGCCATAAGTAACTTCTGCGCTAACTAGCTCACAAGGTATGCCACCTACTTGTTGAAAATACGTAAATTGTGTAACTTCCATACCATCAAGCCAAACTTCCCAGCCAAGACCCCAAGCGCCAAGCGTAGGGCTTTCCCAGTTGTCTTCTACAAAGCGAATATCGTGTTTATTTACGTCTAATCCTAAACGCTCTAAACTCTTTAAATACAACTCTTGTATATTTTTAGGGCTTGGTTTCATTATAACTTGAAACTGATAATAGCTCCCAAGACGGTTTGGATTTTCACCGTATCTTCCATCAGTCGGTCTACGAGACGGCGCTACGTAAGCTACATTCCACGGTTTATCGCCAAGACTTCTTAAAAATGTTGCTTGATGGTAAGTTCCAGCACCAGCAGGCATATCATATGGTTGAACTATGATGCAACCTTGTTCATGCCAATAAGTTTGTAATGTAAGTATTATCTCACTAAAAGTCATAAAGTTCCTTTGTCAATTTAAATTTACAATAGCTTAGGATTTGAAATTTTCTACTGCTTTATTCCACATAAGCTTATATTTTCTTTTTAAAAACTCAACTTCATCTTGAGCGATTTTTAGCTGATTTGTAAGAGTTTCTACCGTTTTTCTATCCTCATCATAAAGATCTTGCATAGAATAAAGCGCTTCTTTTAAAAATTTATTTTCATTTCGCAAAGCCTCAAGCGTTTCATCTTTGGCGTCTAAAACTTTTTCATGTAAATTTAAAATCGTTCCTATGGTTTTTTCAACGAAACTCTCTCCTGGTAAAGTAGGATTTAAGCTAAGAGTAACATCATTATTTGAACTAGGAACTATACTCATCGTTCCTTCGTTTGCCTCGATATAAACTTTATCGTTTTCATTTTTTGTCTTAAGAGCGCCTCTTTGTATCATATCATCTACAACATCACGATTTAAATGAACCAGCTTACAAAATTCATCGATTTCAAGATAGGTCTTCATTTTTATCCTTTTTTATCCAAGTAAAACTTCGATCTTTTTAGAGTCTTCTTCTAGTATTTTTGCTTGTTTTTCTCTATCTTCTAATAATTTAGAATTTAAGTTTTCATCATTTAAAGCTAAAATTTGCATAGCAAGATAAGCTGCATTTTTTGCTCCAGCTTTTCCTATAGCAAGAGTTGCTACAGGCATACCTGCTGGCATTTGCACAGTCGAATACAGTGCGTCCACACCATTTACGGCAGATCCTCCCATAGGTACGCCGATAACAGGTTTAGTTGTATTTGCTGCTACTGCTCCTGCAAGGTGAGCTGCCATACCAGCAGCACAGATAAATACTGCAGCACCTCTTTTATCGGCATCTATAACATAGTCGTGAGTTCTTTTTGGGCTTCTATGAGCCGAACTGATAATCATCTCAAATTTAACGCCAAAACTTTCTAATATCTTAGCAGCTTCATTTACGATCTCATAATCACTCTTGCTTCCCATAATAATACTAACAAATTTCATAGTTCTCCTTATAATCCGTATTTACAAATTAAAATATTTTTATAAAAAGCTGCGTTTTTTGCAAACACTGCCTTTTTAAAATTCAAGATCCTTAAAAACCCAGTAGTCGCTCTTTTATAAATCAAATTTCTTTCCTCAAAAAACTAAACTCAGGTAGCCTAAATGGAAGCTTTATCTCGTTTTCGTTTCCGCTATGGATCTCGCTAAATTCTTTACCTTTTTTGTTTATAAGCTTTGTAAATTCCATAAAATATCTGCCGTCTTTTTCATAAACCATTCCAAGCTTATTTTGACCTAAATTTATCTTTGAATCAAGCGGAGCAAATACCTCATAGGCAACATTAGGAGTTATTTTAAATTTGGTTTTAAAATACTCTCCATCTTCGCTTATAGCATGGACTTGATGAGTTCCTTCTTCTAAGCTTGAAACGTGATTTTGAGTATTTGTTCTTTCGTAAGGTTTATGTATCAGATATCCGTCGCTAAAACCACGATTTTTAAGTGTATTTAGCTCAGTTTCATACAAATCAGGATTAAATTTACCGCTAAGCGCGTCTTCAATTGCCATTTTATATGTTCTTGTCGTGCAAGCAACGTAATACTCGCTTTTCGTACGCCCTTCTATCTTTAGGCTATCTATTGCGCCAGTTGCCATTATCTTTTCTATATGAGTAGCTAAATTTAGATCTTTAGAGTTCATTATATGAGTCCCATTTTCATCTTCTTCTAGCCTAAAAAGTGTTCCGTTATCTTCGCTTTTAGCATACAATTCATATTTAAATCTACAATCATTTGCACAACTTCCACGGTTGCTCAGTCGTCCGCTTTGCACAGCTGAGATCAGACATCTGCCACTATATGCAAAACACATAGAGCCATGACAAAAAATTTCTATCTCAAGGTTTGGAATTTTTTCTTTTATCAAAACTGCGTCTTTTAAGCTCATCTCACGAGCAGCGACTATGCGGCTAGCTCCCATTTTATGATAAATTTCAGCGTCAAGATAGTTCATAACATTTGCTTGAGTCGAAAGATGCACTTCTATATTACTAGCCAACTCTTTAGCTAGACTCATAACTCCAGGAGTTGCGATTATAAAGGCATCTACACCAAATTCAGCTATAGTTTTGATATGACGCTTTAAAGGCTCAATTTGTCCATTAAATGGAAATCCATTTATAGTAGCGTAAAATTTAGCATTATGTTTATGAGCTAGTCTTACGCCCTCTTCAAAACTTTCTAGATTAAACTCTTTAGCACTTCTTTGACGAAGTGAAAAGCTACCTACGCTAGCATAGACGGCGTCTGCACCATAAGCCAAGGCTATTTGAAGTTTTGTCAAATTTCCTGCTGGGCTTAGAAGCTCTGGTCTTTTCACTTTTTACCCAAACTTTCTATGAGGGCTTCTATATCTTCGTTACTAACTACGTTTTCAGTCGTTGTATCGCCCTCGATATGCACAGCAGAACTTACACGTTTTTCATCTTCGACTTTGCCCTCAAACAGACTATTCATGTATTTGCTAAGAGCTCTCATAACGTTTATAACACGTTCTATTTTTTGACGGTGTATATCTTGATATTGCATCATATCCATAGTCATCATGACTTCATCTTGACCCATTTGTAAGTTACTTATGATGTCATCAAATTTGTTTCCTAGCTCTTTGTTTGACTCTAACATATCTGAAAATGTTGCAACATTTGGAAACTTAGCCGTTAGTTTTTCAAATACTTCTATATTTTTACCATTTAGTTCTTTTGCTTCATTGCAGATATTTTCAGCGTCCATAAAGAAGTTGTTTATGGATTCTAGCTTATCAAACATCTGAGTAGCTTTTTCTTCACTATCTTTTGTCACATCATCTAGTTGTCTGACCATTTTGTGATCATCAGTAGGAGGCGGAGGTGGCCACGCTGCAGTTGAAGTTACTCTATAGTTTTTATTTTCATCAAAAGATTCTTCTTTTTTTTGCGATTTTTCTTCCAAAGGCTCACTATCTTTAGACTCTTCTTCTATGATCTCTTGGGTGTCACCTTGTGTATCTAAGCTCTCATCTAAATTTAATGGGCTTTGTTCATCAGCGCTTTGCTCGTCTTCTAGGCCTTCAGCCATCAAAGCGTCTAACTCTTCTTGCGTCATAAGAAACTCCTAAAACTTAATTCGCATATTCTAGCTTAAATTATCTAAAAATTGAATTACGACATTAATATTTTTTACAGTAATTTATCGATATTTATCTATATATAGGTAATAAATTATTTTAACTTAAATTTGCTAAAATACCACAGAAGGAGTAAAGATGTTAATAGACTTACACAATCACACCGAGCTTTGTAATCACGCTTCAGGTACGCCACTACAATATGCCAAAAAAGCCTATGAAATGGGCTGTAAATACTATGGATTTAGCGATCACAATCCTATGAAATTTGATGAAAAATACAGAATGAAATTTGAACAAATGTCGCTTTATAAACAAATGATAGATGAAGTCAAGGCTAAATTTGATGGAAAAATGGAAGTATTATTTGGCTATGAGGTTGATTTTTTAGAAGGATTTATGGACAAAAGAGTTCTTAGCGTAAAGTGCGATCATCTCATAGGCTCAGTACATTTTTTAAACGGTTGGGGGTTTGATAATCCAGAGTTTATAGGCGAGTACAAAAACAAGGATATAAACCAAATTTGGGAGCAGTATTTTAATGCTATAGAGAATTTAGCAAAATGCGGAAAATTTGATATAGTAGGTCATATAGATCTTATAAAAGTATTTAATTTTAAACCGACAAAAGAGATAAAAAGCATAGCAAAAAATGCCATAAAAGAGATAAAAAAAGCAAATTTAGTAGTCGAATTAAACAGCGCAGGATATAGAAAACCGGCAAATGAGTTATATCCTAGCGATGATATCTTAGAAATGTTAGCTGAGTTTAACATACCTATAACCTTTTCGAGTGACGCTCACGAAGTAGCTCAAGTAGGACAAAATATGGATAAAAGTATGAAAAAAGCAAAAGAATTTGGATTTAGCGAGGCTGCAATTTTTGTAAATAGAGATAGACAAATGATTGAAATTTAAAAAAGACTATATTTTTAATATAAAACTAAGCTTAAAATTTAAATTTTATGGTATAATTCCCGAAATCTAAATTTTAAAGGAGCCGATATGGGCAAATTTGTAAATAATGTAAAGGAATTTTTCGAATTTTGTAAAGAAAATGAAGTCAAATTTGTAGATTTTCGTTTTACGGATCTAAAAGGAACTTGGCATCACGTATCTTATAATATAAAAGCCGTGAGCGAAGACTCATTTAATGGACTTCCATTTGATGGTAGCTCAATAGATGCTTGGCAACCGATCCATAAATCAGATATGATGCTAAAACCAGACGTAGAGACTGCATTTTTAGATCCATTTACTGCCGATACCACTATCATAGTAATATGTGATGTTTATGATATCTATAAAGGTGAGTTATACGAAAAATGCCCTAGAAGTATAGCTAAAAGAGCAATGCAATATCTAAGAGATAGCGGTATAGGCGACGTTGCTTACTTTGGCCCTGAAAATGAATTCTTCGTATTTGATAATGTTCGTATCATCGACAAACAAAACTGCGCAATGTACGAAGTAGATACTGAAGAAGGTGAATGGAATGACGCTAAAGAGTACAGTGATGGTTACAATACCGGTCACCGCCCACGTGCAAAAGGTGGATATTTTCCTGTTCAACCAGTAGATAGTATGGTTGATCTAAGAGCTGAAATGGTAAATGTACTTGAGCAAGTCGGACTTGAGACTTTCGTAGTTCATCATGAAGTCGCTCAAGGACAAGGTGAGATAGGCGTCAAATTCGGTACTCTTGTAGAAGCTGCAGATAATGTTCAAATTTATAAATACGTAGTAAAAATGGTAGCTCATTTAAATGGCAAAACAGCTACATTTATGCCAAAACCACTTTATGGCGATAATGGAAGCGGTATGCACGTACATCAAAGTATATGGAAAGACGGTAAAAATTTATTTTATAAAGCAGGCGAATACGCAAACCTTAGCGATATAGCTCGTTGGTATATAGGAGGAGTTTTAAAACACGCTAGAAGTGTAGCCGCGTTTACAAATCCTAGCACAAATAGCTATAAGAGATTGATCCCAGGCTTTGAAGCCCCAAGCATTCTAACTTACTCTTGCCAAAATAGAAGCGCAAGTTGTCGTATTCCTTATGGTGCAGGTGAAAAAAGTGTTAGAGCAGAATTTAGATTCCCTGATAGTACTGCTTGCCCATATCTAGCTTTTAGCGCTATGCTTATGGCTGGACTTGATGGTATAAAAAACAAGATAGAACCAGTCGGTCCTATGGATGAGGATCTGTTTGAACTAACCCTTGATGAGATCAGAGAGCGCGGCATCGAGCAGCTTCCCCACACTCTAAGAGGTAGTCTTGAAGCAGTTATCCGTGACAACAAATACCTAAGTGGAGTAATGAGCGAGTTATTTATAGATACATATCAACATTATAAATTTGAAACTCAAGTATGGCCTTATGAGCAAAGACCAACTCCATTTGAGTTTAAGACTTGCTACTCTTGCTAAAGTAAATTTGGCATATCGATCGATATGCCAAAACACTTTATATACTAGACAAAAGAGATTTTAAGCTTCCTTTTTCTAGGTTTTTATCCTCTTTTTGTTCTGCTAGTTCTTTGATACGAAGTTTTTCAAGTAACTCTTTTTCATAATTATCCAAAGCTTTTTCTATGTTGGCAAGTGCTTTTGTTTTGTCTTCATCGCTTAAATTTTCTACATCAAGCACCGACATAAGCTCTTTTCTTTTTTCTTCTAGTTTAGCTTCTATCTTTTCGAGATTAAAAGCTATAAGAAACGCAGCAGATCCAAGCTCACTTAGTTTGTTTGCAAACTCTTCTGTGTTTGTGATACTTGTAAGATCACTGTCTGAGCTATTGCTTTGTTTTAAACTCTCTAAAAGTTTTTCAAAATAACTATCTTCATCATTGCTTTGTTTTGATGAAACGTTACTACTTGAGTTCATACCAAATAAAACATCATTATTTACTTGCATTTTTTACTCCCATATGATAAAAATAACAAGCAAAAAATATTCCTTAAAATAGAAAATAAGTTAAAAAAACGTAAGATTAAGTAGGGAATTTAAAGCCGCATAAACGGCTTTAAATAAGGCATTAAAGTGCTGCTTGCAAATTCGAGTGAGATTTTTTACTAAAAAGTTTAATAAGTTTTACACCAATTATTTTTAAAATGCTTCTTTTTTTGCTTTTGCTTAGTAAATAAGAAGCGATCTCACTTCTACCAAACATTATAGCAAAACTATACGGAGTAAGTCCCATACCGTTATTTGCATCGATATCGGCACTATTTTCAACTAAAAGTTTTACCATTTCAAAGTTGCCTTTAAAACATACTCCAGCAAGTGGAGTTTGACCTCTGTCGTTTCTCTCATCTACTCTAGCACCTTTTTGGATAAGCATTTTTGTAGCTTCTAATGATCCGTTATATGCTGCTAGCATAAGCAAACTATCACCTTTATGATTTTTTAAATTTGGACTAAGCCCTGCGTTTATCATCTTTTCGAGCTCACTTGCTTCATTATTTCTAGCGAAATTAAAAGCATATCCACAAAGCTCCTCGTATCTTTTTTCTTCTTCTGGAGTTATATTTGTGTTTTTCATAATAATTCCTTTTTTAAATTTAAAAAACTTCTATAAAAAGACTTTTAAATTTAAAAAGCCGCATAAATACGGCTTTTATGGTTATTTAGAGCAGCAGCATTTGCATTTTTCAAGTGCGGCTTTAACACCTGCTGCGTAAGTCATATCGATCTTCTCAAAATGATCCAAAGCTCTTTTTATGATGAAATCCTCTACTCCATCCATACTCTCAGCAATATTTGAGTAAAGTCTATTTTTTTCATCAGTTGGAAGAATGTTATATAGAGATCTTGCGTCAGTATAATAATCTGCTATATCATCTCTATGATTAAACCTTGCTGCCTCGCTACCTATAGCAAGATTAGGCTCAAGATAAGTTTTACTCTCAGCAGGACCGCCAAAACTATTTGGCTCATAATAAGCGTGTGGTTCTTGCTTATAGCTACCATTATTCATAGATCCGCCAACATAGTAGTTATTTACATCTACTATAGGTTTATTTACATCTAGTTGTTGGTAATGTACACCTATTCTATATCTTTGAGCATCTGGATAGCTAAAAATTCTAGCTTGAAGCATACGATCTGGACTGTAACTAATACCAGGAACTATATTGCTTGGGCTAAATGCTGCTTGCTCTACTTCGTTAAAGTAGTTTTCAGGGTTTTTATTTAAAGTCATAACACCAACTGGTATTAACGGATAATCAGCGTGAGGCCAAATTTTTGTTAAGTCAAATGGGTTAAATTTACAGTTATTTGCTTGCTCTTCAGTCATAATTTGTATTTTAAAATCCCATTTTGGAAAATCGCCTTTATCTATGCTATTATACAGATCTCTTTGGTGGCTCTCTCTATCTTTTGCTATTATATTAGCCGCTTCTTCGTTTGTTAAATTTTTTATACCTTGGCGAGTTTTGAAGTGGAATTTAACCCAAAATCTCTCACCTTTAGCATTTATAAGACTATAAGTATGAGAGCCAAATCCGTGCATATGACGATAACTAGCAGGAATTCCACGATCGCTCATAAGGATAGTTACTTGGTGTAATGTTTCAGGGTTTAAAGTCCAGAAGTCCCATGCTGCGTTATTTGATCTTAGATGAGTTCTAGGATCTCTTTTTTGAGTATGAATGAAGTCTGGGAATTTTATACCATCTTTTATAAAAAATGTTGGAGTGTTATTTCCTACTAGATCCCAGTTGCCCTCTTTTGTATAAAATTTGATAGCAAAACCGCGTACGTCTCTTTCAGCATCAGCCGCTCCAGCTTCGCCTGCAACTGTTGAAAATCTTAAGAATAATTTTGTTTTTTCACCTTTTTGAAGAACAGAAGCTTTTGTAAATTTAGATATATCTTCTGTGATCTCTAGCTCACCATAAGCTCCACTACCATTTGCATGTACTGTTCTTTCCGGAATTCTTTCTCTGTTTTGAAATGCAAGTTTTTCAAGTAGTTGATAATCTTGTAATAAAACCGGACCTCTTGCGCCAGCAGTTAAACTGTTTTGGTTGTCAGCTACTGGATTACCACTAGCAGTGTTTAATAAGTTTGCCATATTTTCCCTTCACTAATAAAATTTATTATTTAGGAATTATAATCTCTAAATAATAATAATTTTTAAATGAAGATAAATTTTATTGATTGTATTTTTGTATCTTCATCTCCTATTTTTACCCGCAAAATTTGTTAAATTTAGGTTATTATAACTTAAATATGGAGTTATGAAGTATGATTTTAGAAGTAAATGATCTCGCATACCAAATAAAATCAGATATATAGTATACAAGATCCTTATAAATTTAGAAATGTGCTTTAAATTTTACCCAAAAGCTTCGTCCTGGCTCATAAACTCTAGTAGTAGCTGGTATATCTAAAGTAGAAATTGCTGCTCCATTTTTAGAATTGTGATAGCTATAAAGCGTATTATTTAAGTTTTCAGCTGCGACTAGGAATTGATAATTTTTATATTTATATCCTCCATATAGTCCAATAGTCCAAAAATCATTGCTATATCCTAAATCTTTTCCAATAGCATTTCCATAACCTTCTTTATAGCGATGTTGAGCTGCATTTGCATAAAACTGTGCATTAGCAAACCATGATTTTTGCTCAAGTCCAACTAAAAATCTAAATGCAAGAGGTGAAATTTGAGGTAATGGATCGCCGTCTCTCAAACCGTTTGTATTTTTTAAATTTTTTCCGTACGTATATGAGGCGCCACCGCCTATTTTAAATAGATTTTGTAGCAGTACTTTAGCGTCCAACTCTCCACTAAGCATCATAACATCGGTATTAAAAGCTTTAACTGATGAAGTATTGCGATAATCAAGCATTATATAATCGTCTATTTTATAAGCAAAAAGATTAAAACTAAGTTCAGAGATATCATCTTTAAGTACGCTTCCTAAGTCGATTTGGCTATTTTTTTCTTTATTTAAATCCATACCGCCTACTTTTGAAAACTCCCAAAAATCAGCAATTCTCTGAGCATGTCCCAAACCAGCGTATAAAGTCAAAGCATCTAGGTAACGTTCATATCTGATGAACGCAGATACTGGATTTTGATCTCTTGTCATAGATAAATTTCCAGAAGTATATTTATCTACACTGACATGATCTATCCTAACACCACTAAATACGCCATAATCATCTTGCATATACTCGCCTTGCATAAAGCCTGAAGTGTAGTCTATGATGGCATTTTTTGTATATGGCTTAGATAAGGCTAAATTTATTGCTTTATCTGCACTTGACGTGCCACCGCTTACTCTTGAACTATGCTCATCTGTGCTATATGATGCACCTATATATCCGGTGATATCTCCAAAATTTAAAACTCCCTTGGCCCTGATGCCTTTTATCTCTCTTTTTTGGGTTATTATACATATAGCTAGTTGCACTGTTGATATTTGGTCGTAAAGAAAAGTTATCCATCACGTGGTCTATTTCGTGATAAAAAGCTTGCATATTTAGCTGATGCTCACCAAAGCCTTGCTCTAGTCCGATACCAAAAGAAGTACGATCAAACTTTACTCCGTCCATAGCCCTATCTGCGTACGTTGCTTTTCCACTTCCAAAATCAGCGCTAAAACTCAAAGCAGTATCATCTAAAGGCGTAAATGTGGCTATAAGAGCGCCCGTCTTTTTTGAATACCTAGAATGCACATCTTTTCCATCACCGTCTTTATAATCACCACTTTTATAAATTCCACCAGTTGCTTGCAAGCTTCCTAGCTCATTTCCACCTAGTAAATTTACGCTTGTTTCTCTTCTATCAAAACTACTATAAAGAACATTTAAATTTCAGCTAAATGTAGTTTGGCTAAGACGTAGTATATCCCTATCAAACAGCACCGCACCACTTATAAGAGCACCAAATCTCACGTCTTGTTGCCTTTTGATGATTCTAACAGATCTATAATTTTCAGGAGATATATAAGTGATGGTAGTATCCATTCTACCACCACATCCTCCTTGTAATAAAGAGTTATCTATAAATATAGGAAGTCTTCCAGCGCCTTGTGAGCGATACAGAATTTCACTTCCACCACCGCCTTTTCTAGTCATCGAAAATCCACTAACGTTTAAAAGAGACTTTGCTAGATCAGGAGATTCTAAAATGGTTTCTTTACCTGCAACTTCCACTTTTGTAGGTTCATTTTTTAAGAAAAATTAAGTAATGATTTATTTTACAGTAAACTTAAATACAGATTAAATATAAGTAGAATAAACGCCTTTAAAAAGGCGTTTAAATTTGGATATAAAAGTGCTTTTGTCTATCTTACTAACGCGTGTTCTAAGACGTCATTTATATTATCGACTGGGATTATCGACATATTGTCTTTGACCTCAGCTGGGATCTCGTCTAAATCTCTATCATAGTTTTTACGCGGTATCAAAGCTGTTTTGATCTTTGCTTTGTATGCAGCTATAAGTTTTTCTTTAAGCCCACCTATAGGAAGAACTTTTCCGCTTAATGTTATCTCTCCAGTCATCGCTACATCGCTTTTTACAAATTTATTACTCAAGATTGAAGCTATAGCCGTACTCATCGTGATACCAGCACTCGGTCCGTCTTTTGGCGTAGCGCCCTCAGGGACGTGGATATGAAGATCATAAGCATTATAAACTGCTATTTCTTTACCTTTATCATCTTTGAAATTTAATGTTTTTGGTATGATTATGGTTTTGTTATCTATCAATGTTTTTATAAGGCTAAAAGCTATTTGTGCTGATTCTTTCATCACGTCGCCTAGCTGACCTGTTATTTGTAAGCTGCCTTTTCCGCGTATTTTTATGGCTTCTATCTTTAAAACATCTCCGCCGACACTAGTCCATGCAAGTCCATTTACTATACCGATTTGATTTTTCTTATCTACACTGTCTATCTCGTAAATTTTTTTCTCTAAGAACTCTTTTAAATTTTTAGGAGTTACGCTGACTTTCTCACTATCTTTTAAAAGAATTTTAAGTGCGACTTTTCTTAAGATATCTGCTATCCTTCGTCTTAAATTTCTCACTCCGCTTTCTCTTGTATACTCTTCGATGATCAAATTTAAAGCGTCTTTTGTGATACTAACTTCACTTGGTTTAAGACCGTGTTTTTTTAGCTCTTGAGGAATAAGATACTTTTTTGCTATCTCAAATTTTTCTTGCGGAGTATAGCTATTTAGTTGTATAAACTCCATCCTATCCCTAAGTGGTGCTGGTATCAAAGATATGTCATTTGCCGTAGCTATAAATATAACTTTGCTAAGATCTATATCAAAATTTAGATAATAATCTCTAAATTTAGAGTTTTGCTCTGGATCTAGAATCTCTAGCAAAACAGCAGTAGGATCGCCTTTATAAGATCTTGCTAGTTTATCTATCTCGTCTAATACAATTACTGGGTTCATACTTTTAGCTTCTATAAGCCCTTGTGCTATACGTCCTGGCATAGCTCCTATGTATGTGCGACGATGACCTCTTAGCTCATTTACATCTTCAAGGCCACCTAAAGCTATACGTACGAGCTCTCTTTTTAAAGCTTTTGAAATAGAGTTTGCAAGGCTTGTCTTACCCACGCCAGGAGGTCCTACAAAACATAAAATAACACCGTTATTTGTCTTACTAGCAAGTCCCCTGAGCTCTAAAAGTTCTCTAAGCCCAAAATACTCTACTATACGTCTTTTTGGTTTTTCAAGTCCATAATGATCACTACCTAGCTGAGTTTCTACGTCATTTACGCCAAGCTTCTTTTTAACCAAACTTCCAAATGGCACGTCTAACGCCCAGTCAAGATATCCGCTAGTCATACTAGACTCAGATCCATCAGGATGCATACGAGAAAGCCGATCTATCTGTTTTTTGATCTCCTTATAAGCGTCTTCTCCCATATATGGTTTTTTAGCTTCTAGCTTATCTCTATACTCGCTTATCTCTTCTTCTCGACTACTATCGCCGCCTAATTCTTTTTGTATCTCTTTTAGCTGTTCTTTTAAAAAGTATTCTTTATTTACCTTATCGATTTTAGAATGAACCTTTGTTTTTATCTCTTTTTGGAGTTTATAGGCCTCTATCTCTTCTATGATGTAATCAACTATCTTTAGAATTCTGTTTTCTAAATTCTCCTCGATAAAAAGAGTATAGGCCATACTTTTTTTTAGCCTTAAACTGCTTAGTATAAGATCACAAACTCTAGTTGCTTCCATACTTTCATCTATAGTTTTTAGAAGATCTGGCGGGAAAAAATGGTTTAAAAGACTTAAGCTTTTAACCTTTTCTCTCAAAACACTCAAAAGCGCATCTACTTTTTGAGATGATGGCCTTTGAACATCAATAACATCAACAGTAGCTATCATAGGATCTACGCTTACTCGTTCAGTTATCTTACCTTTTAAACTTCCTTGAAATAAAATTTTTACTCTACCATCTGGAAGCGGTACTTTTCTCATAACGCTTCCTATGACTCCAGCATTATAGCAAGCATCAAAATCCCTTATAGTTTCATTTTGCGGTTTTGATGAAACGACTAAAATTTGACTACCTTCTTGCAAAGCTACATCAAGAGCTTTTAAATTTTGCTCATCGTTTAAAAACAATGGGGTTATCATAAAAGGATATAAAAATAGCTCATCTTCTACTATAACAGGAAGATTTGCCGGAAATGTTTTAGAACTCTTTATCTGCATTATTTCTCCTATTCAAAGGCTCTCATATACCAAGGGAGCGTAGGCTCTATCATATCTATGCCATTTAGTGGCGAAACATCTAACTTGTCTTTGTAAATAACAGCTGATTCTTGTCTGTCTATCCTCTCATACAAGCTATAAATTTGCGTATCTAAGTAATACTGCGCAAGTTTAAACTTAACAAGCATAGTTTCAATGAGCGGTCTATACTGAGTAGTTGGATAGTTTTTTAAAAAGTTTTCTATCGCGGCTATACTGTCTTGCATAAGCTTTTGGTTGCGATTTGGTTTTGAAAACGAATCGAAATTTGCCTTTATCTTCATATAGTTTGCAAACTCTATCTTCTCTTTTGTGCCGTATCTTCTTATATATTCATCGAGATAGGCATTTGCTGTTTCGTACTTTTCGTCATTTACATTTGCTTGAGCTAAGATAAGCAACATTTGCTCTAAAAGAGGAGACGATATATGCTCACTAGAAAACGATATATAATGTTTATCCGCTTCTTCTAAATCCGAATTTTGTATATCTTTAAGAACTTGCGAATACCACTCTTCGGGGCTGAGATTGTAAAGCTCAATATCGTTTTTATTTCCGCAACCGACAAAAACCAATAAAGATATTATCAATAATGCTTTTTTAAGATATGTTTCCATAAGTTTCCTTTTTTTATTGTTTATATATTTTACTGTAAATTTGATAACTACTCAATAAATCAAATACAATTTATATTCAAATTTAGCTTTTTTGCTCGCTTAAATTCGACTTTTTGAAAAGCGAGAGTCTATGTTTAGCCTCTATAGTTATACTCTCTTCCATATCATAATACTCAAAAGTAGCGCCGTGCTGAAGTCTGCCATCTAAAATATCCCCTGCTTGTCTATTTCTAAGATCGATCTCAGACACTAAAAATCCATCAAGCGTAGATGCAAATTCCTTTAATCTCGGCGGTATATTTTTAAGTTTAGTATAAAGATAGCACCAACCTTCTCCGCCGTTTCGCCCGACTCTACCTCTGAGCTGATGAAGCGAGGCAAGCCCCAAAAGCTCAGCTGCTACAATGACTATCGTACTAAGTCTAGGAAGTGATATGCCCACTTCAACAACCGTCGTCGTAAGCAAGATGTCTCCACGTTCTTTAAAATCTTTTAGAACTTCATCTTTTAGTTTATCTTTCCCGTGAGTTATGAAAATATTTTTAAATTTAGACGTCCAAAAAGAACTAGCTTCACTTAAGCTTTGATAGTTACTAACTTCGCTAACCTCAACCAAAGGATATACGATGATAGCTTGCTTACCAGCTAAAATTTGAGCTTTTATATGAGACATTAAAGAGTTAAATCCATCATTTTGAATCAAAACCGTATGAATATTTTTCTTAAACGGTATCTCTTTTAAAAAACTAAAACTGACTAGTTCTGAGCGGATAAGACTAAGTGTTCTAGGGATCGGCGTAGCGCTAAACTGTAAAAAATGAGCTTTAGTAAGAGTGCTTTTTGTAAGCTCATCTATCTTTTGACGCTGATTTGAGCCAAATCTATGCTGTTCATCAACCATTACTAGCGGAACTTTAGGTAAGCTTTGATAAAGCAAAACGTGCGTTCCTATGATCAAATTTACTCCTCTAAAATCACTATCTTTTGCACCTTTTTTGACTAGCATCACGTTCATAAACTCAGGTAACAACCTTTTTGCCTCACTATAAATTTGTTCAGCCAAAATGCTAGTCGGCGCCATTAAAATCGCTGTTTTTGGATATACCATAAGAGTAGCTCCTAAGATAACCAGAGTTTTTCCACTACCCACATCTCCCATAACAACGCGTTTTGAAGCCTCACCCTTTAAAAAATCGTTTTTTATGTCTTGCAAAGCATTTATTTGGTCGTTCGTAGGCTTAAAAGGAAGTGAACTTATCCAGCTTGCGATGTCAAAAACATCAAATTTTTCAGCTTTAAAATTTATTTTTTTACCGTTAAGCTTTTTCATATAATTATAAATTTCTATAAATTTAAGTATATTTACGGCATTTTTGTCCTGTTTCAAATTTGATATAATATTTACGCTCTCAGAGCCGTTTTCGTGAATTTTTAAAAGCAAATTTATCTCATTTTCATTTAAGCCTTCATTACTAAGATTTTGATGAGTTACGTATTTTCGTATCAGTTTAGCAAGCTTTGAGTCTTGCATACTTGTTTTATAGTGTGGCAATATAGAGCCTATTTTTGTGACGACTTTTGGATTTATAAACTGCCAACTACCATAAGCATAGACCGATCTTGCATTTATAAAAACGATCTTTTTACTTCTAAAAGTAGAGTAGTGCCACGGTTTAGCGTTGAAAATAACAACTCTTACTTCTACGTTCCAAGTAGTACAAAAAGCGATCACACTTAGCATAGAAGCACTTCTTTTGCTAAATTTGATCTCTATTTGGACGGTATTTATACCTTCATTTGGTCTGTCTTTGATGCTTAGATCATCATAACTTTTAGGGAACCTAAGAGCGAGATCTAGCAAAGAGCTTATGCCTATACCCCTAAGCTCTTTTGTGTCGCTAGTTTCAAATTTCATTTGTGATTATTGCAAATGATTGATCTAATATCTCTTTATGAGAGAGGATAAAATCGTTGAGCGTTTTTAACTCAAGATTTTTGATTTTTTCTAAATTTTTATCAAATTCACCGAGTTCATAACCCATATAATAGTCATTTTGAGCTATATCCAAACGCTTAAAAAGCGTCTCTTTGCTAAGCGGCTCACTACCTAGTAAAAAGTTCTTAGCCGCGTCAAGCTCTTTACTTGTTACACCGAATTTTACAAATTTCTCAAGCTCGCTAAGCACCACTTTTACCGCTTCATCTTTGCTTTCATTTTTTGTTTGCAGATATCCCATCGCCGAAGTATTTGATAAATTTAGAGAATTTCTTATATAAACAGAGTATGCCAAGCCTCTTTTTACACGAATTTCTTCCATAAATCTAGATCCAAACCCACTACTTCCTAATATAAACATAGCCACGTTAGCCATAAATTTTTGCTGTGATGGCACATTAAACGGAGCTCCAAAATACACGTAAGCTTGCTCACTATCTTTTTTTATAATCTTTTTTTGCTTAGCACTACTTGTAGTGATCTTTTCAAGTTCTCTTTTTTTACCTAAATTTAGCGGCTCTAGTAAATTTATAAAATGAGCAAGATCAAATCTAACATCTCCACCTAATACTAAAAATAAATTTGATATATCCAAATTTGAGCTTATAAAATCTCTGATATCTTCTAAATTTATAAGCTCTACGCTACTTTTAGTGCCGATGCTAGGATCTGCTAGGCTAGAGCCTTTAAAAAGAATTTTATTTAGCTCTATTTTTGCTTGATAGTCAAAGTCAGTAGCATTTGCTGCTATATCACCTAGAGTTTGAGCTTTTAGTTTTTCTAGTGTTTCTTCAGTATAGTTTGGATCTTCTAAGAGCTCTTTTAAGCTGTCAAGAGCAAATTTAAAATACTCTTTTAAGCAGTCTATCTCTATAACAAATGTTTCAAAACCAGCAGATATGTTTAGATATACAGCTCTCTCATCAAGGCGTTTATTAAACTCATTTACTCCAAGTTTTTTAGTTCCCTCACTTAAAAGCTCAGCGCACATAGAAGCAAGACCGGGCTTTTTGTTTTGTATACTTCCAGCTACTTTAAAAACAAGCTTAAAGCTTACTAATGGCAAAGTATTGTCGTATTCGTAAATAACTGGGACACAAATATTTTTTATATTTAATTCTAACTTTTCCAAACCGTCTCCGTTATATAGCAGCGTCTAAATAATAATCTATTTGATCTTTTTTCAGTATTCTTATAAAGTTTGTACTTCCTATGGCTCCTGTTGGATAACCAGCAGTCATTATATAGGTACATTCGTCGCTTATAAGACCTTTTTTATAAAGTCCTTGAATTGTATTTGCAAGTAAGATATTTAACCTACTTTTTTGTATGACAAGTGACGGTTTAACACCCCAAACTATAGTCAAGCTTCTAGCGGTTTCCTCATCGTGAGTCACAGCTATAATATCCATATTTGGACGATTTCTAGCCATTTTAACAGCACTTTGACCAGAGCTTGTTATAGACACTATAGCACAAACTCCTATCCTAGTAGCTAGTCTTGAAGTCGAGCTTGCTACCATATCGGTTTCATCTACAAATGAAAACTCATCAAATTTACCATAAGGATATATCTTTTCGCTCTCTGCTATGGTTGCGCTCATTGCTTTTACGACTGCGACTGGATTTATACCTACGGCGCTTTCTTCGCTTAGCATAACCGCATCCGTTCCGTCTAAAACGGCGTTTGCCACGTCGCTGATCTCGGCTCTTGTTGCGCTTTCATTTTTTGCCATTGAGAGCATCATCTGAGTTGCTGTGATGACTGGCTTATTTGCTTCATTTGCCTTTCTTATGATACTTTTTTGGATAGATGGTACTTTGTAATAAGGAACTTCTATACCAAGATCTCCACGAGCTACCATTATACCGTCACTCACGCGCACTATCTCGTCTATATTTTCGACTGCATCAAATTTTTCTATTTTGGCAAAAACTTTAGCGTGTCCGCCAAATTCTTTTATAAGATCTTTGGCTTTTTGCACATCTTTTGCATTTTGTACAAAGCTAACTGCTACAAAATCCACACCGTTTTTCGCACCCCACTCTAGATCTTTTTTATCTTTGTCTGTGATGACTTCGATATTTAGCTTTGTATTTGGAAAATTTACGCCTTTATTTGAATTTAAAACTCCGTCATTTTCTATAATCGTCTCTATTTGATCTGCTACTTTTATGACTTTAGCTCTGATCATTCCATCATATAGATATATATACTCGCCCTCTTTTATAAGGTTTGAGATCTCAGGATGATTTATACTAAGTTTATACTCATTTTGAGAGACTTGAACTCCAATAATATCATCTTTTACAACTATAAGTTTATCTCCGGCTTTTAGTTCAAACGGATTTTCAAGCTTTCCTACTCTTATCTTTGGTCCACAAATATCTTGCAAAATTCCAAGTCTAATGCCTAAATTTTTTTCAGCTTGTCTTACTTTATCAAGAGTTGATTTATGATATTCATGTGTTCCGTGAGAGAAATTTAGTCTAAATACATTTACACCCTCTTTTGCTAACGCCTCTATAGTCTCCAAACTATCGCTTGCAGGACCGACCGTAGCTACGATCTTTGTTCTTTTGCTTGTCATAGAATTTGCTCCTTGTTTTTTATTATAAATTATAACAAATTTAAATAACAATTTGGTTACTGAAACTGTTTTTGAAATATATAAAGTACCTTATCGGCAAGATGGTCGCTAAAAAGATTTACGTTTAGTCTTTTTATTTGCTTTAAATTTGATGCTTTTGATAGTTCTAAAATATCTTTTGAAGTATGATAATACTGGGTTATATGAAATACAGATCTTTTATATAAATCGCCATTTTTTGCAAAATAAATAAAATCGGTCTCTAGCATATTTTTATCAAATTTAGCATCGATGACGAGATCATTTTGCATATCTTTTACATAAAGACTTCCGCTTGCAACCTCATCAAATCCAAATTTGGTATTTACATCAAATATAAGATAACCGCCTTCATTTAGTTTTTCAAAACTATCTGCAAAAAAGCTCATTAGCTCATTTTTATCTAAATAGTTTAAAACATCACTTACTGCTGTGATAAGATCAAATTTAGCATCTATGTCTTGCAATGATCTGTTTGTAGTACGTATGGACTTGCAAATTTCAAGCATCTTAGGGCTTTTATCGCACCCCAAGACATTAAATTTAGGAGTTAAAAGAGAGCCAAATCTACCGTTTCCACAGCCAAAATCAAGCATATTAGGCTTTGGTGCATCAACTCTATTTTTAAATTTAAAAAGTAAATATATCTGTTTTATATAGATGTCATAAAGCCTATCATAAGCATCATAAAACCCAAATAACGGCTCTATCTTTGCATAAAAATCAAGGCTTTCATGAGAGTATTGCGCATCATCATTCTCGTCTTTGTAGAAATCTTGGTTTGCGCAAATACTACTCTTATTTTGTTTATCGTTATTTTTCAAATTTAATCTTGATCAACCAACTCTTGGTTAAATTTCTCTTCATTAAAGTTTTTATTAAGGAATTTGCATACTTCTTTTACGTCGCGTTCTGCATTTCCTAAGCAGCTAGTAGCTCCTGGGCTTGGAGTCATATTAAAGATAATACCTTTTCCAGTATTTATACTAGCCTCACCGAGCATTAATTTTTTCTCTGTTTTGTTTAAGACTTGAGGTCTTACACCGCCAAATCCTCTTGCGTAGTAAATATCGCTGACTTCTAGACTAGGCACTATCTTTCTAGCATCTTTTACAAATAATTTTTTATTGAAATATGGAACTTCAAACATAAAATTTCTAAGAACGTAATTTCTAATCTCGCTATCTTTTAGTAGATCATAAAATATCTTAACTATGTCGCCGTCAAAATTTAAAGTTTTACAAAAATCCATAAAACTTCTATAAGTACCATGATATCTTTCTAGTTTTGGCATAGCAAGAGCAGTTGGTCCAAAACGAGTACAGCCGTCCGCTAAGATATCAGGATCTCCGTGCAAAGCAGCAAAAGGCAATTTTGGATTTTGCACCATATAAACCTTGCCATTTAGAAGTTTTTGTTTTGTTAGATAAAAGCTTCCTGCCATAGGCAAACAACCAAAATTCAAACCATACCCCATTCTGTGAGCTAAAAATAGTGAGTGAACACCGGCATTTACTACAACGAAATCAGCACTTATGGAAAGCCCATTTTTTGTGGTTATGTAGAATTTATCTCCGACTTGATTTATATCCGTAACTTCACTATTTAGATATACGTCGCACTCTTTACCCTCTTTTTTTGCATTATCTACTAACGTAGACGTAAATGCTCCAAAATCAACAGTAGTATAAACCCCACTCTTAACGCCCATACCTACTACATTTTCGCTTCTTTGATTTCCGTTTTTGTCATAAATAATTTTAGGTTCTATCTTAGCTAACTCTTCTTTGTCGTAGAATTCTATATATGGATATAATGGCTTAAACTCTTCGTAACGTTTTTTTATGTATTCTACTTCGCTATCGCCGACGCCGATAGCCATTTTTTGACCATCAAACATATATTTGCCTTGAAGATCATGCTGAATACCATATTTTACAACCATTGCAGCTGTTCTTCTGACTTTACTAGCTTTCTCGAAAGTATAGTTGGTTTCTATATCACCGCAATGCACGGTTTGAGAATTCGCAGTTCCTTTTGAATTTAGGGTTGCAAGCCCACCATATTTTTCTATCAATGCTATGCTATTTATATCAGTATATCTTGCAAGCTCATATAATAATGCCGCACCGCTGATACCGCCACCTACTATGGCGACTTCATAATGCTTTTCTTTCATGATTCCAACTCCTAAAATTTTGTTAGCTAGTATATATAAAACTTTATTAAATTAATTTGAAAAAAATAACGAAAACTAGCTTAAAAGGTTTGTATTAGATTTGAAAATACTTCATACAAACGCTGCACTTCATCTACATTGACGCGTTCATTTGCTGCGTGAATTCTATCATTTACGACACCAAACTCAACTACTGGGATACCAAACGCAGCAAAATATCTTGCATCGCTTGTACCTCCTGCCGTGCTTAGAACCGGTTTTATGCCACAAACCTTATAGATACTATCTGATAAAGAAGTTACTATTTTTGAATTTTCACTCGTTAAAAACGGTTTTGAACTTTGTTTCAAATTTAAAACAAAATCAAACCCGTGAAAAATATGTTCGGTGTATTTTTTGACATCTTCGTAGCTAGTTTGATCTGAATTTCTTACGTTAAACATTATTTTTATGCTACCAGGAGTAACATTTGTAACTTCCATACCGCCCCTGATGTCTGTTATGACTATTTTACTCTCTTCAAAATACTTACTTCCACTATCTAGATTAAAACCTGCAAAATCAGCTAACACTGAAGCTACTTGATGAGCTGGGTTTATACATTTTTGCGGATATGCCGCGTGACCTTGCACACCTTTTACTACGACAACTCCATTTATAGAGCCTCTACGTCCTACTTTAAGAGAGTCGCCCATAATTTTTTCACAAGTAGGCTCTGCAACTATCGCAAAATCAGGAAGCCTATCTTTTTCTTTTAAATATTTTAAAGCCTCAAAAGTACCAAAAACCCCATCACCTTCTTCATCACTAGTGAGTATCACGCTAAGAGTTCCATCAAATTTAGTAGCGTCTTTGCATGCACATAAAAAAGCTGCAACTCCACTTTTCATATCTTGGGCGCCCCTTGCGTATATAAAACCATCTTTTAGCTCAGGCTCAAAAGGATCGCTGTCCCAACCTTCTCCAGCTGGAACAACGTCTATGTGCCCTGCAAAACATAAATGAGCACCGCTTCCAAATTTTTTTGTTAAAATGAGATTTTTTACGCCACTCACTTCTACAAACTCTGCAGAAAAGTCATCCATAAACATATCTATATAATTCATAGCTCCATCATCATCAGGAGTTATGCTTTTGAACTTTAAAAGTTCTTGAAATATCTCTATAACTTCCATAATTTAGCCTTTAAAAAATGTATTATAAATGAGTATAAAAGCAAAAACAACCATAAGTAGCGCAGAAGCATAAGCAAATATCTTTGCCGTAGTTTGAGATATAAAACGCTTTGACTTACTAACGACCAAAGGCAATCCTAAGATCCAAAGCCCGATAGAGATGATAAGTCCGCTAAGACTCATAAGAGCGTTACTTGAACTAGCCACAAAACTAGAAACCGATATCCAAAATCCTATAATATATGGATTTACTAAATTTAAAAGCACACCTTTAGTATAGCAAGACCAAAACGAATTTTCTTTTAAATTTAAATCCTCAATTATAAGTGAATCAGCGCTCTTATAAGTCAAGTACGCAATGTATAATAAAAATAAAAAACCAAATATAGAGAGTAAATTTAAAAATATCGGTTGATTTAAAAATTTAAGCACACCAAAACTCATAAGCAGCATATAAAATATATCCACGCTCATCGCTCCTAAACCGACTCCCGTGCCAAGTGCGTATCTCTTTAAAGAATATGACATGATAAGTATATTTACAGGACCGACCGGAACTGCCGCACCAAAACCAAGAAGTAAGCCTTGGATAAAAGATTCCATATTTAACCTTTAAATATTTTTTATAAAACCATCTTTTGGATCACTTAGATAAAACCCTTGAAACTCATCTACTCCAAGAGCGACGCATATATCAAACACCTCTTTAGAATGTACAAACTCGGCGATAGTTTTTATACCGAGCTTCTTTGCAAAGGCGACTATAGCACCAGCTATGGTGTATGAATCTTCGTCTTTATCTATATTTTTGATGATAGATCCATCTATTTTTAAATAATCTGGCTTTAGTTTTAGTATATATGAAAAATTACTATATCCGCTACCAAAGTCATCTATAGCTATCCTTACTCCCATTTTTCTAGCTTTATCCAAAAAGTTATCAACTCTTTGAGAGTCTGTTATATTTTCATCTTCTAATATCTCAAAAATAAGCCTATCTGATATCTGTAGCTTACGGAGCATATCCATCAAAAATATGCTCACGTCGCCATCAGTCATATCTACTATGCTTAAATTTATAGATATAGTCACATCGGGGTTTTCTTTTAAGGCTATTAAACTTTTTTCTATAAGTATTTTTTCTATCTCGTTATAACGCTTGATATCTTTTGAATCTTTTAGGAAAATTCCCGGAAGTATTATGCCTCCATTGCCGCTCTTTATCCTAACTAAAGTTTCGTATTTAACTATATTTTTATCCTTGTCGAAGATAGGCTGATAGTACGGAACTACTTTATTATTTAAAATCGCGTTTTGTATAAGAGATGAATTTTCTATCTTTGATTTGTATTTATACTTATTGTTTATATTTTCAAAATAGCATAGAAAATCCTTATGCGCGATTGATGCTTCGTTTAACGCTACAAGAGCTTTGTTTAATGTATCTTTTTTTTCTATACAAAATCCTATAGTACAGCGCACTTCTACACAGATACGCTCATCTTTATCTACTTCTATGCTGCGTCTTTTAAAACTATCTATCATATCTTTTGCTATGCATTCATAATCTTCAAAAAATAAATCGCTATCCCCGCATACAGCAAATTGACTATCTGATATCTTATATGCTTCCATATTTCTTTGCCGTGAAAAATCCCTTAATAGATCTGAAAATATAATCAACACTTTGTTAAAAATCTCATTTCCATAATAACTAAGTGTATTTATATAATCATCTATTTCGATCACAAAAACTTTGGGATTTTCCATAGTTTTGATCTCGTTTTCTAAAACTGATCTATTTGGTAAATTTGTTATATGATCGATGTTTAATAATCGAGATAATTTTTTATTTTCATTATTTACAGATTCTATATAGTTTTGCTTTTCAATCCTTTTTTTCTTATCTTTTTTAAATTTATATATCAAAGCAAGCATCAAGATAAAGCTAAATATAAACGTAATTATCATATTTGCAAAGAACCACGACATAAAATCTTTTACCACAAATTCATTATCTTCTACAGATGCATTAAATTTATATCCTACAAAAAGATTGTTGCTTATCTCATCAAAATGCAAGATATCAACTCTGTTATTTAACAAAAACTTTTCTTTATAAAAGCCGTTTTCAAAAAACATTTTATTTATTTCGATCTCATTTAGTGGTAATTTGACATTTTTGTTGCTAAATATATAAGATATGGTCTTATTTTCATCAAATTTAACTATCCAACCATCTACTTGAAGATGGTTAAACAGCTCGGTGATTTTGCTTTTGCTGATATTTTGATCTTTCAATGATGATTTTAGCATACTCATCATAATCTCAGAATCCATTTTATTGCTTCTATTGTTATCAAAATTATAAGCGGTTTCAAATTTCACAGTAAAAATAACGATATTTATAATAAGAAATATCAAGAATGCGTAAATAACCGGATGTTTAACTACCCTAACCATCATTAACCTTTTTTAAATTTTTATATTTTATCATAAAAATAATTCTACTTAATAATTTAATTTTATAATTTCACGACTTTACTGCCAAAGCCGCCCTCGCTTGGCGCTCCGTCTTTGAAAGCCTTTATGCTTGGATGAGCTTTTAAAAACTCTTTTACGGCGTAAGCGAGTTTTCCAGTACCGATCCCGTGTTTTATCAAAACCTCATCAAATCCAGCTATCAAAGCATCTGAGATAAATTTATCTAATTTATCCATAGCTTCCTCGCTCCTTAGTCCGTGAAGATCTAAAACCACACTTGCGCTCACCGGACGAGATACTTTTACGCTTATATTTTTCTTTGTTAAATTTGGAACGTTTCCACTTCTTTTTAAAAGACTTATAGGAACTCTTAGTTTCATTCCATCACTTAAGATAGTAGCTTCATTTTTATTTAGGCTAAGCACTTCGCCTTTTATCTTTTCGTATTTTACTTTATCGCCTATTTTTAGCTCCAAAGGCTCTCTTAAATTTTGCGGTTTTTCTATCTTTGAAACTAGCTCATTTGCTTTATTTATACTTCTTTGCTTCTCTTTTATATCTGTTAAGCTTACTCCTCTTTTTGCTTCATTTATAGCTTTATAGTACTCAAACTCTAGCTTAGAAACAGTTCTTTTTAAGTCATCATCTACTTTTTCTTTTTGATCTTTTAAGCTTTGCAAAAGCGAGTTTAGTTTCTCTTCTTTTAAATTTGCATCATTTAGCTTGACTTTTAACTCCATTTCTAAGTTTATAGCCTTGCTTATAGCTTCATTTAAATTTTCTTTATCTTCACCGTAAGTTTTTTTAGCTAAAGCTACTAAATTTGATGGTATTGCGTAACGAACAGCCGTTTCAAAAGCGTAAGATTTGCCTATAGTTCCAGCTAAAAACTCATACTTTGGTCTTGAGTTTGCTTCATCATAAAGTGCTGCTAAAAGCTCCACATCGCTATTTTTAGCAAGCAACATCGCAAGACGCTTATGGTGAGTAGTTATGACCATTTTTATATCATTTTCTAAAAGTTTGTCTATGATCGCACTATAAAGACTGGCCGCTTCTTCAAAGTCGGTTCCTAGCTCTATCTCATCAACTCCGATGAGCAAAGATTTTTTACCAAAGATTTTAGAGAAATGTAGCATTCTACCTGCAAACGTAGATATATCGTTCTTTGCATTTTGTGGATCTTCTATGATAGCATCAAACTCTTTAAATGTGCCTATGCGACTACACTGCGAGTTTATACTCATAGGAAGAAGGTATTTTGAGAGCAGAGCTGCACTTAGTATGCTTTTTAGTAACATACTTTTTCCGCCGGCATTCACGCCTGTTATAAGCAGAACTTTGCCTTTAAAACTCACGCTAATTCGTTTAGGATTTTTAAGTGCAGGATGAGCAAAATCCTTTAAAATGATATCTTTACTACTATCACTAAGAACAAAATCCAAATCACCTAATTTTGCCATCGAAGCTCTTGCCATAAGAGCATCGATATGATCAAAAGCAGAGTTTATAAATTTTAAAAACATAAGATTTTTATGAAATACAGAGCTTATATTTTTAGAGTATTCATATAGAATTTCATCTTTTTTATCAAGCAGATCGCGCTGCTCACTTTTTAATTTTGAGATATTTGCAGGCAATACGTAAAAATATCCACCACTACTTCTAGCTATCACGCTACCTTTTAAAACGTGGTTAAATCCACCGCGTACCAAAAGAGCTTCATTATCATTTATAAAGTGAATTTGAGTATCAACGAGATATGGAGCGATACTTTTTGTATAAATAAGCCTTTTTAGCTCGGCGTTTATCTCATCTTTTTTGTTTTTAAAAGATAAGTTTATAGCACTCAGCCTATCATCTACGCTATCTTTAAATTCGCCATTTTCATCAAAATAATCACAAATTCCAGATACCAAAACAGGAATGTCTATCTTATCAAGATAGGCTTTCATCTTATTTTCAAATTTAAGCTTTTTTAAGTACAAAAAATAACGAACAATCTTGGCAAATTCGTAAATTTCGCTGATATGTAAAATAGCTTGTTTGCTTAGTCTTACTAGAGCATCGTCTAAATTTATCACGCTTGGTGGATATCTTAGCTCCATATTTGAGATTTCAGATAGTTTTTCATAATTGACCTTGCTATCTCCACTAACAAAAAGCGGTTTAGGTCTAGCCAAAAATGAGTTAAATTTATCCAAATATTCATTTAGATCAAGTTTTCTAAATAGTTCTTCCATAAAAATTATAAATACACTTTCAAAATTAAATTTGTGGATTTTATCATAAAAATACTTATGAAGCTTTTATTTACGGCTTATTCCAAATTTTATTTTAAATATATACTATATAAATAAATATTAACAAATTATGATTTTATTGTTATAATCTCAACATAAAAAAGATAATATATCTTTTAAATATATTAATAAAGGACACAAAATGGCAAATTGCGCTATCAATTCTTGTACAAGACTAGACCCTATAGATAAGGCCGGTCTTGAAGCTCTTATCAAAGCCGGAAAAGAAAATCCAGATGTTATAAAGACACTTAAGTGTCGCACAGTTGCAGAAGGTAAGTTTCGCCATGCAAACTACATAAGAAATCTACCTGCATACATAGTAGATGAGCCACCTACATTGCTTGGAGAAGACACTGCACCAAATCCTAGCGAAGCTGTTTTAGCTGCTCTTGGAAGCTGTATAGCTGTAGGAATTCACGCAAACGCGATCGCACAGAACGTAGTTATAACAAAACTTGAGCTTGAGGGCGATTTAAATATAACTGCGGTTTGGGGAACAGGCGATCTAAGCCAAAAGCCTCTTGGATTTACCGACGTTAGAGTAAAAGTTGATCTACAAAGTAATGCAGACAAAGCTACAAATGACGCTCTTATCGCTCACGCGCTTAAGTATTCACCTGTTGCAAATACTCTGCTTAGAAACGTAAATTTAGAAGTTAAATAATTAAAAGTTAAATAAAAGGATTGAAAATGGCACTACAAAAATTAGCAAACCTTGCACCTCGTATCGACGCAGAGGGAATTTATGCAAAAGATATCATAAATGAACTCGGAACTAGCGGATATTTTAGCGTTTTAGATCAGAGAAATGATCTATTTAAAGCTATACTAAACATATCTAAAGTAGCTGAAGTTTGCGGGACGACCGGATTTTGCATGTGGTGCCAATTTGCACTTATCTGGTATCTACTAAATAGCGACAACGAAAACCTTAAAAATGAACTTTTACCAAAATTAAAAAAAGCTGAAATTTTAGGTGGAACCGCTCTGTCAAATCCTATGAAAGCATTTGCTGGTATAGAAAAAAACCAGCTAAAAGCGACAAGAGTAAGTGGTGGATATATCATAAATGGAACTCTTACTTGGGTGTCAAATATCGAACAAGGAAGCGTATTTGGCGCTATAGCTTTAGATGAAAACGAACCGATAATGGGAGTTATAAGGTGTGATGAGAGAGTAAAACTCGCAGAACACATAAAATACAGCGCGCTTGAAGGCTCAGCGACAAAATCAGTAACCCTAAAAGAGTACTTTTTGCCTGATAGTGATATCTTAACAAACGATATCTATAGCTATTTGATCAAGATCACTCCGGGATTTATCTTGCTTCAAGCAGGAATCGCCGCTGGTATCATAAATGCTAGTTTAGAAGTGATAGAGCGCTCAAACAAAACTCACTCTCATATAAACGCGTATCTACCTTTTAGTTATGATAGTTTAAAGATTGAGCTTGATGAATTACTAAAGAGAGTCGAAAATACGGCTTTTAATATAAATTTAGTAAGTTCACTTGAGATTTTACAGCTCAGACTTGACGCGTCGCTTCTAACACAAAAAGCGACAAATGCAGCAGTTTTGTTTAGTGGAACAAAAGGGTATTTTAAAAATGCAAAAGCAGCTAGAGTGCAACGAGAGGGAAACTTCGTACTTATAGTAACTCCTAGTATAAAACATCTATTAAAAGAGATAGATGATATAAAAAAGGTAGTGGTTGTGTAACAAAATGGAAGCATAAGGTCGCCTCATGACAAGGAGATACGCACTTGGATTTTTAGCAAGTTTTTTGGCGTTTCACACATCAAAAACTCTAGCTAGCGAGCTTAAAATTCCTATAAAAGTAGGATTTTTACCCATAACAGATCATCTCATCATCGTAGCAAAAGAGCTTTACAAGCACCCAAACTATGAGATAATCCCAGTTAAGTTTTCAAACTGGGCCGATCTTAGCGAAGCATTAAGAAGCAAAGCGGTAGACGCAGCGTTTTTACTAGCCCCTCTTGGACTTATGCTAAGAGCAAGCGGAGTTAAGATAAAAGCCGTCCTAGCAGCACATAAAAACGGCTCAGCGCTCGTAGCAAGAAACGATATATCAAATTTACAAGACTTAAAAGGTAAAAATATAGGAATTCCATCTCGTTTTAGTACACATTATTTTTTACTAGATAAACTTTTGGAGAGTTCAAATTTAAAAAACAAGGTAAATATCATAGATATGGCGCCTACTGAAATGCCTTTTGCTCTGCTTAGCAGAAGGCTTGATGCATACATAGTCGCAGAGCCTTTTGGTCAGTTAGCCGTATCCAAAAAAAGAGCTAAGAATTTGATTTTCAGTAAAGATATAGAAAAATCTCATATATGCTGTATTTTAAACTTTCACGAAGATATATTAAATTTAAACGGCTTTGATAAAGTCTTAGAAAACTTTAAAAAAGCTGCTCATTTTATATCTAAAAACCATGATGAAGCAGGTCTTTTAGGTGAAAATTTGCTAGGGCAAAATCATAAAATCATAAAAAATATACTAGATCAAAATATAGCCTCTTATGATGATTTGAGTATTAAAAAAGAGGATTTAGAGCGACTTAAAGAGTTTTTGATAAAAAATAATCTAGCTAGTAAAGCTCTTTTAAACTTAAACATAGATAGCTATTTGGCGGTATGAAATGAAATACTTTTATCAAATTTTAACTATTTTTGTCCTGCTTGGACTATGGCAGCTTGGAAGCGACGAGCTTATACCATCACCAAAAGAGAGTTTTATAGCCCTATGCGAGATAGTGCAAAAAGGCGTACTTCAAATAGGCATTATAGACTCACTTTATCGCTATTTTTGGGGATTAGTCGCTGGACTAAGCGGTGGGATTTAGTAGGATTTATCTTTGGATTATTTCCAAAAGTAAGCGTAGCTTTTGATCCTATCATAAATTTACTGCGTCCAGTATCGCCCATAGCTTGGGTGCCACTAGTTCTTATCATTTTTGGTATAGGAGACAAACCTACTATATTTATCATATCTTACGCCGTGTTTTTTCCTGTACTTTTGCTAGCTTCAAAAGCGGTGCAAGATGTCCCAAAAGAACTGATAATCGTATCAAAAAACTTTGGCGCTTCAAAGTGGCAAGTACTAAGCGGAGTGATATTTCCATCTAGTTTTCTTATGCTTATATCAGGACTAAAATTAGCAGCATCTTTGGCGTGGATAAACTTAGTCGTCGGCGAAATGTTAGGAGCACAAACAGGACTTGGATACTTAATCATAGATGCTAGAAATCAGCTTAGAATAGACATAGTTTTAGCCGTGATCTGCGTCATAGGCGTAGTAGGTTGGGCGATAAATCAGCTATTTTGTCTGATCGAAAAACAAATTTCAAGGAAGTTTGGATATGATAAAAATCTCTAATCTAAAAAAATCGTTTGGAACTACACAGATCCTAAATGATACAAATTTAAACATAGAAAAAAATGAATTCTGCGTATTGCTTGGAGCTAGCGGCTCTGGAAAGACTACCTTGCTTAAGATTTTAAGCGGTCATAGCTCTTTTGATAGCGGCGAAATAAAAATAGACAGCGTCAAATTTAAAAAACAGATCACAGCTCATAAATCGCGTCAGATCATAACTCAAAATTACTCTTTAATGCCGTGGATGAAAGCAATCGATAATATAAAATTTGCTCTGAAATACTCAGGTGTAAAAGACAAAAACGAGCTTGAAAAAACAGCTAAAAAATTCTTAAATTTAGTACATTTAGGTAGTAAATAGAGCTTTTACCCCCACTCATTAAGCGGCGGTCAGAGTCAGCGAGTAGCCATAGCAAGAGCTCTTAGCCTAAATCCAAAAGTGCTATTTTTAGACGAGCCGTTTTCTGCACTCGATCCTATAACTAGAGCAAATTTACAAACCGAACTTAAAAATATAGTCGAAAACAAAGCCGTGATATTTGTAACTCACGATATAGATGAAGCACTGTTTTTAGGAGATAAAATAGTAGTTTTACATAATGGAAAGATTATAAAACAGCTTAAAAATCCAAAATTTCAGCCAAACTCCGCGAAATACTTCGAGATAAAAGCAGAGATCTTTAGACTCATAAGCGGTGAAAACGATGAGATAGAATACGTGATATAAATGCCAAATAGAGTAAATTTGGTATTTTATAAAATCTACTCTATCTATCCATACATTTTTCTATAGGGATTATTACTGCGTTTAGGTTGTCAAATTCTCTCTTTGCTATAAAACTTTGCGTTCCATACTCATAGTTAAAATGTTTTTTATCGACCTCGTATCCACTACAAGTCACGGCTCTTCCTTGCATAAATTCTTCTAAAATTCTATTTATACCTTCTTCTTTATTTTGCATACCTTCATTGTAAAAAAAGGCTATCAAAAACAGAGCCGTACCGCCGACTAAAATAATAATTTTCGATCTTAAATTTAACTTTTCATTGCCTATAGCAAATAACAAAATAATAAATAATAGAAGTATTAAAAATAAAACTATACGCAAATCAAACTCCTCTTAATTGATAAGTGATATCTCCAGCTCCAAAGCCGATGACTAGACCACTACTAAGCTTGTGTTTTACACCAAAACTATCAAAAAATTCGATAGTTTCACCATCTCTTTTGACAAAATCGGCAAAAACCGCATTTTCAAATTCATCTTTTAAAACTATATCATTTGGCTCTTCTCCAGCACTATAAACGGGCAAGACGACGAGCTCATCTACATCTTTAAAACATTCTTTAAAGCCATCTAAATTTGCTTTTAAACGAGTATAACGATGTGGTTGAAATATAGCAGTTATCTTTTCTAACCCCAAGAGTTTCGCATACTCTTTTGCACTTTTTAACGTAGCTTTTATCTCTGTTGGGTGATGTCCATAGTCATCTATGAGAGCGAATTTTTCATTTGCGACTAAGATATCAAATCTCTTTTTTATCCCTTTAAATTTCTTCAAATTTGTTCTAATCGTTTCAAGTCCAACTTCTGAGTTTGCTGCTAAAATAGCAAGACTAGCATCGATCGCTATATGCTCACCCATACCCCAAGCTTCGAATTTACCAAGCCCTTTTAGGTTGAAACTTGTATATGGCTCATAGTTTCTAAGAACCATTTTAAGATCTGTTATGTCGCTTTTATATAGTTTTATGCAATCCATTTTAAGTGAATTTAAAAACTCATCATCAGCGTTTATAACCCTTATCTTTGCACGCTCTAAAAAACCTTTATATGCAGAGTGAAATTTATCAAGATCAAAGTCGTAATGCTCCATATGTTCAGGCTCGGCGTTAGTCACGACTGCAAGATATGGATTTGAGTTTAAAAAGCTGCTGTCGCTCTCATCGGCTTCAAATATCACATTTTCACTCGGCTCGTATTTCATATTTGAGCCAAACTGTTTGCTTATCGCGCCTATTATCACGCTTCCATCTAAAAGTGTGCAAAGCATGGCTGAAGTAGTGCTTTTACCATGAGCACCAGCCACTGCAAATACTCTTTTACCTTCAAGGATAAAAGGAAGTGCCTCTTTTCTAGATAAACACTTTATACCTTTTTTTCTAGCTTCTATAAGCTCTACGTTATCGCTCTTTATGGCCGCACTATAAACTACAAAATCCGGATCTTCTATAGCGCTGGTGCAGTGCGGGACAGTGATCTTCATACCGCTTTGCCTTAGCTTTTTAGTCGTGCTGCTTTCTTTAATATCAGAACCGCTTATGATAAAATCTTTCTCTTTCAAAAATCTAGCAATCGCAGATATTCCGATACCTCCGATACCTATAAAATGTACTTTTTGCATTATAAACCCTATAAAATATTTTTGTAATACTATCTAAATTTGACTTAAGATTATGTTTTTTTAATTTTAAAAGCAATACAACTATGCCGATATCATATAAAAATATTAAGGAGCAGATCATGGGTATGGAAATAAACATTTCATCTATAAATACTTCATACACAGCGCAAAGCAGCACAAAAGCAGCTACGCAAAGCAGTAAAACAAACAATACTCAAACAAGCCAAGCTACTAGAATAAGCCAAAGCAGCACCACAAGTACGGCAAAAGAGCTACAAAAACAACTTGATAAACTCAAAGAAAAACTAGCAAAAATAGAAGCTCAAATATCAAAATACCAAAATGACAACAATCCATACGCAAAAGAGATGGCTGCAAGTCTAAACTCACAGCGTTCTTCTATCATGGTTCAGATTCAAGCTATAATTGCTCAAATGCTAGAGGCTTCAGGAGCTAGCGCCTAGCACGCACGAAAAATAATATAGTTTGAGCTATAATCATAATTTTCATAACTATTTCACTAGTTTTATGTACGCTCGCAAAGTCGTTTGTAGTAGTTGCCAACTCACCTAAACTTTGAGCATTGACAATATATGGCGTGAAATAAAAAGCAAATGAGCTAGCAAGCCCTAAAACTATAAAGCTAAGCATAAATGCACTAAATTTAAAGTTGAAACTATCTTCTTTATTTTTTATCAAATTTATAAGTTCATAGATTATTGATACTAAAGAAACAACGATCAAGAGCATGTTATATTTCAAAAATACCTGAGTCATAAGCAAACCGCTTTGAAATATACTCAAAACGCCCTCGCCTATGTATTTTGCAGGAAAAAATACCACAGGAGCCAAAAAAGCGCCTATAGATATCTCAACGCCGATTATCAAAGCCAACAAAAACAGATAACTATTTTTTAAATTTCTCATTATATTTCCTAACTTTTATTTAAATTTTTTGCTACAAAACCACGATCAAATCCGGCAAGATCTTTATAAAACACATAGCTAAACCCAGCTTTTTCTAGCTCTAAAGATAAACTTTGTTTTTGATCATAGCCTATCTCACAAAGTAAAAATTTAGCTCTATTCTTTGCAAGATTTATGATGTCTTTTAGTATTTCATCACCGTTTTTTCCGCCAAACAAAGCCTCTCTTGGCTCACTCAAAACCCACTTATCTAGTTTATAGTCTCGCTTTATATATGGAGGATTTGATACTAAAATATCAAAATCACCATTTATCCCATCAAGTAAAGAAGTGTGATGAAGCTCAATATCCACGTCAAATTTAGATATATTTTTCTTAGCCCAAAAAAGCGCTAAATCACTGATGTCACTAGCTACAAATTTAGCTTTTTTTAGTCTTAGAGCCAAACTTATACTTATGATACCGCTTCCAACGCCTATCTCGCAGATCTTAGGATTATCAAATTTTTTAGCGATCTCAAGCGATTTTTGTACTAAAATTTCAGTCTCAAATCTGGGTATTAAAACACCATCTCCTACGTAAAACTCACTATCTAAAAACTCACAAACACCAGTTATATACTCAAAAGGCTCACCGTTTTCATATCTGTAAACAATATCAAAAAAACCTTGCTCGTCTTCTAGCTGAGCCTCTGAGTTTAAAAATATCCATTCTTTGCTAGTTTTTAGATGATAACAAAGCAATTTATTTGCAAGATTTGCGCTATCAAGTCTATTTTTTGCATGTTTTAGCGCGTCAGTTATTTTCAAGCTTAGTTATCCTTTCATAAAGACTAGGATGTGAGTGATAAACAAAGCTATAAAACGGATGAGATAACGGAAAAGCTTTATTTTCATTGCCGAGTTTTTTAAGTGCTGAGATCATATCTTCTTTGGTTGAGTTGTTTGAGCCAAACTCATCAGCGCCAAACTCATGGGATCTTGAATATGCCGAAATTATCGGCTCGAAAAATGCAGAAACTACCGGAGAGTAAAGCAACAAAAATATAAAAAAGCTTCCGCCATCACCATTTAGTCCAAGCGCGTTGTAAATAGAACTTGGTATATTGCCAAAAATAGCAAAAATAATAAATAATAAAACAAACATCAAAGCTATATTTTTTAGTAAATCTTTATGCTTAAAATGTCCAAGCTCATGCCCAAGAACAGCTATAATCTCATTTTTACTAAGCTTTTGCACAAGAGTGTCAAAAAGTACAACTCTTTTTGTAGCCCCAAGTCCGCCAAAATAAGCATTTAGTCTTTTATCTCTTTTACTAGCATCTATCACAAAAACACCGCTACTTTTGAAACCACATTTATTAAGAAGCGAGTTTATAGCACTGTTTAATTCATCATTGTTTAAAGGCGACATTTTGTTAAAAAGTGGAGCTATAATGGTAGGATATATCAAATTTATCATTAAAATTATAGTAAAACTAAGCCCAAAAGCCCATATCCACCAAGCCTTTCCAAGCCACTCAAAACAAAGAAGTATCGCCCATACTACAAGTCCACCAAACACAAAAGTTAAAGCAAACGTTTTTAATGTATCAAGCAAAAAAATCTTTGGAGTGATATTTGAAAAACCAAGTTTTTTATCTTTTACAAAAGTCTCATATATACCAAAAGGAAGCCCAAGAACTGAAGAGATGAGCAAAAAAGCTACTACTAAAAGTGTATTTTGCAAAATCGTATCATCTTTTACTATTAAATTTTGCAAAAAAGATGCACCAAAAACCGACCATAAAATAAGCAAGACACAAGAATATAAATTTGATATTATGCTAAATTTCTCATTTATTATAGCTACATTTGCGGCTTTTTCATAATCAACTTGTTCTAGTACTACTGCCGGTTTTTTGGCGGCTTGTTTTACGAAATTTATTTGTAAAAAACTTAGATAAATTTTATATATGGTATAAATTATATAAATACCGATTAAAAAAAATAGCATTAAATCCCTTTAAATTTTTATAATTTTAATAGATATTATCATAAATGGGTAAATTTATTTTATAAAATTATCGTAAAAACTACTTATAAAAACGACTAAGATCAAAAATGGTATTATATATCTTATGTAAAAAAACCAAATATTTACTATTTTAACTGACTTTTGGCTACCATAAAGTATCTCTTTTTTGGCTTCGTCCTTGAGTACCCAACCAACGAAAATTGCGCAGAGCAAAGATGTGAGTACAAAAAATATCGTAGCGCTTATAGCGTCATAAGCATCAAAAATATTTTTACCAAAAATGCTTACGTTGCTAAGTACATTTGTAGACATAAGAGAAGGTAAATTTCCAAGTAAAAATATACCACCGAGTACTAAAACTATCGCATTTATACGTTTTATATTAAATTTTTCCTCTAAAACAGTTATCAAAACCTCATAAATAGGAAGTGAAGTCGTAAGAGCAGCTATCATAAGTAAGCTAAAAAATGCTATAGCAAAAAATGAGCCAAAATACATATGAGAAAACACAATAGGAAGGCTTTTAAAAACTAGGCTTGGTCCGCTATCTGGCGCAACGCCAAAAGTAAATAAAGATGGAAATATCATAAAGCCAGCAACAACGGCTATAAGTGTATTTAAAAGCCCTGTTATGATAGAAGTTTTTACTAAATTTTCATCTTTTCTAACAAAGCTCGAAAGTGTTATCATAACTCCAAAACCAAGAGATAAGGCAAAAAACACTTGTCCTAAAACATCTATAAAAAGTTTGGCATTTATCTTGCTAAAATCAGGAGTAAGATAGAATTTGATACCTTCTAAAGCACCATCAAGAGTTAAGTTTCTAAGTACCATACCTATCATTAGCAAAAACAAAATCGGCATTAAGAATTTAGCCGCTCTTTCTATACCAGCAACTGCACCACGTACCAAAATCACGAAATTTATAATAACAAAAACTATAGTAGCTATGCTTATAGCAAAAGGTGCATTTATGATATTTTTATCATAGAAAGTAGCAGTGGTTTGTGCAGTAACCACACTAGATAAATTCAAATTTCCAAATAAGATATTATAGATATAGTTAAGCACCCAGCCACCTATGACCATATAATACGCCATAATCCCAAAAGCTCCACAAAGTCCCATCCAACCTACTATTTTCCAAGCTTTATTTATCTTTTTACCGTTTGCAGTGCTTCCAAAAGCATCTACTGAGTTTATATGAAGACGTCTTCCTATAGCATTTTCAACTAGTATCATAGGTATACCGATCACTATCATAGCTATACAAAATGTCAAAACATAAGCACCGCCGCCGTTTTGTCCGACAAGATACGGAAATCTCCAAGTTGCTCCAAAGCCTACCGTTGCACCAGCTACGGCCAAAATATATGTGAGTTGAGAACTCCAAGTTTGTCTATCGCTCAAAATGCCATCCTTAATTTTATTATTTTTGTGAAAGCTCTAGAACTTCGAAATATTCGTTTTCTAGCGAATTTAACTCGCCTTTTTTCTCTTCAAGTTCTTCAAATAAAACTTGAAGTCCTACTTTTTGGTAAATTTCAGGCACAGAGAGTGCGTGATTTAATTCTTTTATGCGATTTTCGATCTCTTCAATGAGAGCTGGATGATTTTGTAAAATTTGGTTTTGTTTATATGAAAGCTTTATAGGCGCCGTTTTTTGTTTTTCTTTGACTTGATCATTTGCTTCAAATTCTTTTTCCATATCATTTAACTGCTTAAGCTCTTCTTCGATATCTAAATATTCGCTATATTCCATATAAATTTGTTCTATTTTGCCGTGTTCATAAGCCCAAAGTTTGTTTGTTATCTTATCTATAAAATATCTATCGTGGCTGACTATAAGTATAGCCCCCTCAAAGCTTAATAAATACTCTTCTAAAATATTTATAGTAGCGATATCAAGATCATTTGTAGGCTCATCAAGTATCAAACAATCATATTCTTTTGTAAAAAGTAGTGCTAGGGCTAGGCGATTTTTCTCTCCTCCACTCAAAACAGAAACCGGTTTGTCTAAAAACTCTTTTGGAAATAAAAAGTTCTTTAGATACCCATACACATGATAATTACGCCCACGTACGATGATGTGATCACCGCCATTTGGACAAAATAGCTCTATGAGCGATTTATCATCATCTATACCGCGTCTTGTCTGATCAAAATATCCTATCTTTATATCTCCACGGTTTATAGTACCACTACTAGCTTCAAGTTCGCCTAAAATTATCTTTAGCAAAGTAGATTTTCCACTTCCATTTGGGCCGACTATACCTATACGCTCGCCTTGCAAAACACGTGCATTAAAATCTTTAAAAAGTTCTTTTCCTGCGAGAGTTTTTGAAAGATTTTTACATTCAAAAAGCATTTTTTTACGATTTTGGTTAAGTCCGCCTTGATTAAAGCTCTTTGAAGCACGCTCAAGCTCAAGTTTAACTTTGCGAATAAGGCTAGGATTTTTCTTAGCTTCCTCTCGCATAGCAAAAACTCTTTGTTTTCTACCTTCATTTCTTTTAAGTCTAGCTTTTACTCCACGCCTTAGCCATTCTTCTTCGCTTTTTAGCTGTTTTATAAGCGTTTCGTGGCTTTTAGATAAGGACTTTAAAATCTCTTCTTTTTTAGTCAGATAATTTGCATATCCTCCATCAAAACTCATCAAATTCCCATCTTCTATCTCGACAGAGCGAGTAGCAAGTCTATCTATAAAATATCTATCGTGGCTTATAAAAACTATAGTTTGATTTGAACTAAGAAGCAGTTCTTCTAAAAATCTGACCATATAAACATCAAGGTGGTTCGTAGGCTCATCAAGTAGCAAAATATCTGGTTTTTTGAGTATCAAAGCACCCAAAGCTACACGGCGAATTTCACCTCCACTAAGAGAGCTAACCGGACGATCTTCATACTCTCTAAGAACAAAACTATCTAGCACACGTTCTATTTTATTTTCGATATTCCAACCGTCTTTGCTTTCTATAAATTTAATAAGATCATCTTGCTTGTGAAGCAATTCTTTATTTTGAGGATCATTTGAGATAAAATTTAAAGTTATTTCATACTCGCTTCTAGCGTCAAATATCTCTTTTAGCTCATTATTTAATGCTTCTCGCACGCTCAAATGTTCGTCAAATTTCGGTGATTGAGCTAACATTTGGATAGAAATTCCGTTTTGCGTTATGACCCTACCACTATCTATTTCGTAAGCACCACACAAGATCTTCATCATAGTGCTTTTTCCGCCACCGTTTTTTCCTATGATAGCGATTCTTTCTTTTTCATTTACACTAAAATCTACCTCTTTTAGTATCTCTTTGTCACCAAATTTTTTACTTACACCGATCAGATCTATGAGCGCCATATTTTAGCCTTTATTCACATCTTTTCTAAAATTCATGAACCATACGGCACAAACTATAGATAAAAACCCCAACCCAACTAGATAATACCCAAGATACATAGGATCAAATTTATGCACCATAGCTACTGCAAATGGTGGAGTAACACCGCCTGCGATAGCATAAGCTATATTATACGAAAAAGAAATTCCGCTAAATCTTATCTTGTTTGGATACAAAGCAACCATAAAAAACGGAGCGCCACAAGGTCCTATACTACCGAAGAATCCAGCTATCAAATAAGCTACAAGCACTGCTTCAAAGCTACCACCGGTATATAAAATCTTAAAATAAGCAAAAACAGCCACGATAAATACAGCAGAAAAACCTATAGTCGCTTTAGAAACCCCTATTTTGTCTGATATTTTTCCATAAACAAAGCATCCAACACACATAAAAACTATACAAGCCATTTGCATATAGATAGTAGTTATCCTACCTACTTCAATACCTGCTTCTTTAAATGCTGCTGGCATAAAATTTGGCATCAGAAGTATCATCACGACTATACAGCCAGTTAGCACCCAGCTAACTAGCATCGACATTATATTGTCTACTTTATTGTATTTTACGACTGTTTTGATAGGCATTTTATCTATATCATTAATAGCTTGCATCTTTTTAAAGATAGGAGTTTCGCTTAAATAAGTCCTTAGATATATAGATATGATACCAAAGATACCACCTATTATAAAAGGTAAGCGCCACATACCGTTTTGTATCTGCTCGTCGCTCCAGATATTTTTAACTATCATAGTAACTACGCTACCTAAAAGTATGCCTGCTACAACAGCTGAAGTCAAAACGCCGACACTAAAATATAATTTAGGCTTTGTAGCGTGCTCACTCACAAAGACCCAAGCTCCAGGAAGCTCACCACCTATAGCAATACCTTGTAAAAGACGTATAAGCACTAAAAATATAGGGGCGGCGTATCCTATAGTCTCATAAGTCGGCATAAGACCAAGAGCAAACGTCGGTATGACCATAAGAAGTATTGAGAGCATAAACATATTTTTGCGACCGTTTTTATCACCAAAATGCGCCATAATAATACCACCAAGAGGTCTAGCAAAATATCCTGCGGCAAATGTTCCATAAGTATTTAAAAGTGCCCAAAAAGAGTCAAGAGTAGAGGGAAAAAATAGATGAGATATATAAGAAGCAAAAAATACAAAAATAATAAAATCGTAGAATTCAAGCATTCCGCCTAAAGACGATAGGCTTAAAATCTTAAGTTCATCCTTATTAAAGCCCCGTTTGCTCATTTGAAGCACCTTTTAATTAAAATTTAAAGGTTAGATTATACAAAAAGTTTTATAAGTGTTTGATTAAAACAGACACTTATAAAACTTTTTGATAAATTTTATTGATAAATTTAGCTTTTTGCGGTTTTTATAGCATCATTTAAGCAGTCAAATATCCTATCTTTACCTACTAAATTTATAAGCGAATATAAATTTTGATCTTTATTTGTCACTATATAGATATCATAACCATTTTTTAGCTGCATATCTATCTCGTCTTCAAGAGCGTATATACCGCTAAGATCAACAAATGGCATCTCCTTTATATTTATGATAGTTTTTTTTGAAGCCAAATGATTTAACGCGTTTGCTATTTTTGAGCTAGACCCAAAGAAAAATGCACCATAAATCGATACTATAGTCAGATCTTCGTCTTTTTGATAATCCACCTTTACTGCTTTATTTACTTGATATACAAGCACCAGCGAAGCCACTAAAACTCCAACTCCCACAGCAAATATAAGATCTACAAAAACAGTTAGTAAAAACACTAAGATCATAACGCTCAGATCACATTTTGGAGCAGTTTTCAACTCTTTTAAAAGTCGATAATCAAATATATCAAATCCAACTTTTATAAGTATCGCTGATAAAACAGGTATGGGCACATAAGATACTAAATCCGAAAAAGATAGCAAAACAAGAGCTAAAAACACTGAGCTAGTTACGCCTGAGAGTCTTGAGTTTCCGCCTAGTTTGATGTTTGTAACTGTTCTCATCGTAGCTCCTGCGCCGACTAAACCACCAAAGAATCCAGCCATCATATTTCCTATACCTTGACCGATGAGCTCACGGTTTGAGCTATGCTTCGTCTTTGTAAGAGAGTCTGCGACAAGCGAAGTAAGAAGCGAATCTATACTTCCAAGAGCAGCTAAAACTAAAGCGTAAGTAAGTATGATAGTTATGTGAGCATAGCTGATCTGTGGTATGATGAATGTCGGAAGAGATGAAGGAATGAGCCCTATGGTTTTTACATCTAAATTTAAAAAATAAGACAATAAGCTAAAAAGTATGAGTGCTAAAAGCGGTGATGGGACGATCGCACTTATTTTCTTAGGAGTAAGATAGATGACTATTAATGCCAAAGCACCCAACATCAAGCTTTGTGAGTTTATATCTATACTAGGCAAAGCCATCAACGCTTCTATAGTTCCGTTTGGATTTGAACCGCCTAGTAAAGGCGAAATTTGAAGCAAGATGATGATGACGCCGACTCCGTTCATAAATCCAGATATCACCGGATATGGTATAAATCTAACAAATCTACCTATCTTAAAAACTCCAAGCAAAATTTGAAAAAATCCAGCCAAAACAAAAACCATTATAAGCAAGCTCATATCGCCCCCAAGAGCTACAACAACGCTAGCAGTAACTACTGTCATAGGCCCCGTAGGTCCTGAAATTTGCGTCTTTGTTCCTCCAAATATAGCCGCAAAAAAACTTAACAAAATAGCTCCATAAAGTCCTGCAGCAGCCCCAAGTCCGCTTGCTATACCAAAGGCCAGGCAAAGCGGTAAAGCTATGACTCCAGCAGTTAGCCCACCGGCGATATCTCCTCTTATATTCAAAATAGCACCTTTAAATTTAAATTTGAAGATTTTATTTTATTCCTTTGATAATAAATTCTTTATTAAATTTAAATGGCTTAAACGTACTTTAATAATAAAATTTAATAAATAAAACCAAATATTTATATACATTTTGATAAAATACAAACTATGAATGCAAATATAATCATCATAGACGACGAAGAAGATCTATGCGAACTTTTAGAGTACAATCTTACTAGATCTGGCTTTAATGTCACGACGTTTTTAGACACGAAACGAGTTGAGCAATTTTTAGAAGAAGAGGATGTGGATCTGCTCATAGTAGATAGAAACCTAGGCGGAGTCGAAGGAGCTAAATTTGTAGAAAACCTAAGACATAAAGGCTACAACGAACCAGTCATCTTTTTAACAGCAAAAAACTCGAGCAAAGACAAGCTAGAAGGCTTTGAAAGTGGAGGAGACGACTACATAACAAAACCTTTTGAAATAAGCGAGCTGATAGCTAGGATAAATGCTTTATTGAAACGTACAAAACGTCAAAGCGAAGTATATAAATTTAAAAATATAACACTAAATTTAGATACGAATGAAGTCATGGTAAATGATAAGATAAAAGAGCTTACGAGACTTGAGTTTTGCTTGCTTTTAGAGTTTATCAAAAACAAAAATACACTGTTAAATAGAGACACGCTCATAAATGAAGTTTGGCATAATGATGAAGCAAACGAAAAAACAGTAAATATCGCCGTCAAACGCTTAAGACAAAAGCTAGGAGCGGCAGGGGATTTTATCAAATCAGTACGCGGCGAAGGCTATAAACTTTGCTAAGGTTATCACTACTTTATATAGTTTTTATAGCTATATTTTTCTTTTGTTTTTGGCTAGTTTTAGGCAATGAATTTATAGAAAAAATATACCTTATCGTTATCGTTAGTCTATTTTTATCTATGAGTTTTTTATATATATCTTATGAACTTTCCATATATAGGATTAAAAAGATCAAAGAATTACTCATAAAAAAAGATAAAAAGCTCAAAAAACAATCCGCCAAACTAAGACTTAGAAATTTACAACTAGAAAATTTGCTAAGTGGTATGAGCCATGAGTTTAAAAATCCACTTGCAGTCATACAAATGTCGGCTCAAACGATACTTGAAGATAAAAATATGAGCGAAGAGTTTAAGCTCAAATTTATAAACAAAATCATCTCAAACTCAAATAAACTAAACAATATCATAAATCGTCTCAGGATAGGCTTTGGCGGAGATATCACACCAAATTTGACTACATTTGACGCAAAAGTTTTATGCAAAGAAGTTGTCGCTAACCTAGATCAAAAATACAAAAACAAGATCATAAGTATAAGCGGAGAAAAAATACTAAAAGCCGACTACGATATGATATATCAAGTAGTTCTAAATTTATGTGAAAATGCTCTAAAATACTCAAACCAAAACGTACAAATTCTCCTAAATGAAAACGGAGTTTTTATCACGGATAATGGGGAAGGTATAGACGAAAACGAGCTAAGACTCATACAAAAAAAGTTTTATAAATCAAAAGAATACGACTGGAATAACTCTTTAGGACTTGGGCTTTATATAGTTAAGTTTATCCTTAAACTGCACGGTTTTGAGTTTGTCATCAGATCTACTAAAGGTGTAGGCTCTACATTTGGCTTTAAGGACAAACCTGCTCCCGGGTTTAGGCTAAAATATCAAGAAAACACAAACGAAGTAGAATTTAAAAAAGGTCAAATTTGAAAAAGCTAAATCTCACCACGCTCGCGACTCCTATATTTTTTGATATGTTGCTTCGCACGCTTACTCTTATCATAAATACGATTATGGTGGCAAAAGTAGATGTTAATTTAGTCGGCGCTATGGGAGCCGGAAATCAAATTTTTAACCTTTTCGTAACTGTTTTTAGCTTTCTTAGCATAGGTTGCAGCGCCCTTGTAGCTCAAAGCTTAGGAGCAAAAAATACGAATTTAGCTGCTAGAGCCATCCATATAAGCCTTAGTTTTAACGCTATTTTAGGTCTATTTTGCGCCGGTTTGATATTTGCAAATACGCATAAAGCTTTAGAGCTATTAAACATTCCAAACGCCGTCATAGAAGATAGTTACAAATACTTACATATGCTTTGTATAGCGCTATTTTTAGAATCCATAAGTATAGTTATGGCTTCTATAATCAGGGTAAAAAACTTTGCTTTTGCCATTATGCTCATATCGGCATTTATGAATTTACTTACTATATTTGGTAACGCTATTGCGTTATTTGGTTTTTTCGGATTGCCAAATTACGGGCTTAGCGGAGTAGCCATATCAGTAGTATTTGCTAGGATAATAGGTATGATAATGCTTGGTTTTGTACTAGTAAAAGTAGCAAAAGTACATATCTACTTCGGATTATTTTTCAAATTTTCTAAAGATATAATCCTAAAAATCCTAAAAGTCGGACTTCCTAGTGCAGGTGAAAACCTACTTTGGATAGGTCAATACATGGTAGCTTTTAGCTTTGTAGCAAGTATGGGCGAAGCAAGCCTTAGCGTACAAACCATATATTTTCAAATTTCTATGTTTATATTTTTAGCAAGTAGCGCTATAAGTATGGCAAATGAGATAATCATCGGACATTTAGTCGGTGCTTGCGAATTTGACAAAGCGTACGAAAAAGCGTTTTACACGCTAAAAATTGGCTGGATTATAACTTTAGTAGTGCTTTTTATCTTTTATCTGAGCAAAGAAGAGATAATGAACGCTCTAAATTTAAACGAAGAACTAAAAGCCATAATGAGACCACTTTTTACGCTTTCTTTGATACTTGAAAGCGGACGCACTTTCAATATAATAATGGTAAATTCGCTCAGGGCTAGTGGAGATGCTAGATTTCCTTTTATCGTAGGAGCCGTGTTTATGTGGGGCGTGAGCCTACCTTTAGGATATATTTTGGGTAAATACCTTGGATATGGAATAATAGGTGTTTGGATAGGATTTTGCGTAGATGAATGGGCGAGAGCTCTAGCAAATACATTACGTTGGAGAAGTAAAAAATGGCAGTCGTATCGTCTAGTTTAAAATTTGGTAAATTTAACGTAACTATAAACTATAAGCCTGTAAAATACCTACGTCTAAAAGTCACTCCAAACGGCGATATAAGTATATCTGCTCCATTCTTTACCTCAAAAATAAATATCTTAAATTTACTTAATAAAAACGAAAGCTGGCTAGAAAATACACTCGCAAAAATAAAATCCAAAGACGATAAGGTTAAATTTTTAGGAAACGCTTATGAACTTAAATTTGATGAAAATATCAAAGAAATTTTGGTTTTAGATACTCAAATTATAGCTTCCTCTAAAGCACAGTTCGATAAATTTCTACACTTAAAAGCCAAAGAAATATTTCAAAAATACATAGAGTTTTATCAACCAAAAATATCCAAACAAGTAACCCACGTAAGCATTAAAAAAATGACTTCTCGCTGGGGTAGTTGCAACTCCAAAAAAGGATATATAAACTTAAATTTAAATTTGATAGCAAAAGATGAACGCTTTATCGAGTACGTCGTACTTCACGAGATGACACATCTAATTTATCCTCATCACCAAAAGAGCTTTTATGATTTCATACAAGGCTTAATGCCAGATTATAAAATAAGAGAAAAAATGTAGTATTAATTTTTAGTACGCATATTTTATTAAGCCAAATTTTGGCATAATTATAACCCTTTTTAAAAATACACCAACAAAGGAGATCCAAATTTGGAAACGATAAACGTTGATTCATACTCTACTCTCGTAGTTATGGTGCTTGTTTTGTTGCTCGGAGCTTTTGTGATAAAAAGAGTAAAATTTTTGCGAGTTTATAATATCCCAGAGCCTGTCGTAGGCGGTATCATCGCGGCAATTTTATTTTTATGTCTTTATAGTTTTAGCGGTATAACGCTTAAATTTGATAGCTCGCTCAAAGATCCTCTTATGCTAGCATTTTTTTCTAGTATAGGGCTTTTAGCAGACTTTGCGTCCCTTAAAAAAGGTGGCAAAAAGTTAGTCATATTTTTATTTGTCATTAGCGGACTTTTAATCTTGCAAAACATAGTTGGTATCGGAGTTGCTCTTGGACTAGGAGAAAACCCTCTCATCGGACTTCTTAGCGGATCTGTTACTATGAGCGGAGGTCATGGTACAGGGGGAGCCTGGGCAAATGAGTTTATAAAAGCACCGTATAATTTTAGCGCTGCTTACGAAGTAGCTATGGCTAGTGCGACATTTGGTCTCATTGCAGGCGGTATCATCGGCGGACCTGTTGCAAAGTATCTTATACAAAAAAATAACTTACAAACCCCAAATATCCATGAAGAAAGCAGTGCTACTCCTATGCTAAACTTCGAATCTCCGCAAAAAACAAAGCTCATCACTCAAGAGTCGTTTATACGCTCTTTAGCTCTCATTGCGCTTTGTCTTTACATAGGAAATTTCGTCGCAGAACATATAAAATCACTAAATATAGGTTTTACGCTTCCTACATTTGTGTACTGTCTATTTACGGGCGTCATCCTTAGAAACTTGCTTCAAGCTCTAAAGATCCACGAAGTCTTTGATAGGGAAATTTCAGTTATTGGAAACGTTAGCTTATCGCTTTTCCTTGCTTTCGCGCTAATGACTATAAATCTCTGGCAGCTAGTATCTTTGGCGCTTCCTATACTAACTATACTTGTAGCGCAAGTAGCCTTGATGATAGCCTATGCGGTATTTATTACATTTAGAGTATGCGGACGCGATTACGACGCTGCTGTTTTGGCTGCTGGACACTGTGGATTTGGACTAGGAGCGACACCTACTGCAATGGTAAATATGCAAACAGTCACAAATAACTATGGTATGAGCCATATGGCATTCATCATAGTTCCACTTTGTGGAGCGTTTTTCATAGATCTAGTAAATGCTTTAGTGATAAACGGATTTCTTGGCTTTTTAGGCTGATACTTATAGTGGAGCAGTTGCTCCACGCAAATCTATATAAATTTATATACTTCTTAAATAGCAGTAAATATAGTGTTGTAAAATTAAAATAGAAATTTGATTTTGAACTTACACATAAGAAATTACTCTTAAATATTACCTTACAACACGCCTAGCTCGTCTTTATACTGCGCAATAATCTTATGAGCTATTTCGCGATGTTTTGTAGCCTTTGATCGTATCTATAATATCTTGTTCATTAAGATATATATTTTCATCTATCGCAAAACCATAAATAATCGAACTTATGCTATCAAATTGCTCTTTTGTGAGTTCATTTTTATATTTATTTAATATATCCAAACTTTTATATAAAGGGCGATCTGCAACCATAATAAATTCCTCATTCAATTAAAAAATTTGTTAATTTCGTTAATTTTGTGATTGTTAAATTATGTTTAATTCAAATAAATTATATTTTTAGCTAAGATACTTTAAGTTAAATACCATCAAGTAAAAACTTGCTTACTCCTTTCTTTTTTTGATTTTGATGCTATTTTTTGTTATATTTGCTATGGCGATTTTATTCATATTTATCCCTTACGTTAAAATAGAATTTGAAATTTAAACAAATAAATTTAAATATTTTTATAATATTTTAATATAAATAATATACTAAATAGATATTTTTGTAGGATATATCTCATTTTAATTGCTATACAAATAGTAATTTTTTATTGAGTTTCATCTATAAAAATGAAGAAATCGAGTTTGAATTTATATAAAGTGTAGGTACTTTAGAATGAGAAATATGGATTTTATCTTTGTAACGCTCATTCTAAAGTTTTATAATAAACAACGGCTAATACCAACTAGCTAGAGTTGAAACATCTTTAAAGCAAATTTAAAATGACTTGACATCTTTAGCTTAGTCGATAAACCTTTTTAAAAGCCCTTCATAAGCATCGATGCGTCTATCTCTAAGAAACGGCCACCATCTGCGCACTTGCTCGCATCTTTTAAGATCGATATCTACTATAGAAGTAATCTCATCACAATCATTAGATCGGAAAAACTCTTCACCTTGAGATCCAAAAACAAAACTATTTCCCCAAAATCTTATACCACTCTTAGCGTCTGGAGCATTTTCAAAACCTACTCTATTTACCGTTACGACAGGAAGTCCGTTTGCTACTGCATGTCCCCTTTGGACTGCCACCCAAGCCTCAAGTTGGCGTGATTTTTCGTCTTCTTCATCGCCATCAAACCAACCGATTGCAGTAGGATAGATAAGAATCTGAGCACCCTTTAGAGCCATAAGACGCGCAGCTTCTGGATACCACTGATCCCAGCATACCAAAACTCCAAGTCTTCCAACGCTAGTATCTATAGGCTCAAAGCCTAGATCGCCTGGAGTAAAATAAAACTTTTCATAAAAGTTTGGATCATCTGGAATATGCATTTTACGGTACTTTCCAGCTTCTTTTCCATCGCTATCAAAAACAACCGCAGTATTATGATAAAGCCCGGCTGAGCGTCTTTCAAATAGTGAAGTTACCAAAACTACTTTAAACTCACGCGCTACTTCTGCCCAGTAAGCAACATCGCTTTCAAAGTCGCACGCTTCATCAAAAACCGCGACATTTTCATCTTGACAAAAATAACTTCCTTGATGAAGCTCTTGCAAAACTACCAAATTTGCACCGTTTTGTGCTGCTTCTTCAATGCGTTTTGTAGTCTGTCTTATAGTCTCTTCTTTGCTACCATAAAATTTATGTGCGATAAGTGCTACTTTCATATCTCCTCCTTATCTCTGTCATCTTCAATGTCAAAATGCGTATCAAACACCCATTTTTGTGTACTAAATTTACTCTTTATATCACTTTCTATATCATCGGCAACTTTGTGAGCTTTGGATAATGATATATTTGGATCAAAAACCAAATGAACGCTAAAAAAGCTCTTCTCACCACTTTTTCTAGTTTTTAGATAGTGATAGCTCTTAACATCTTCTTTTGAGTTTAAAATATCTATTATAGCACGTACAACATCACTAGGCAACGCTCCGTCTAAAAGTATATAAACCCCCTCTTTTACAAGTCCAAACGCACTAAATGCGATATAAATACTAACTACTATACCAAAGATCGCATCCACAACGTCATATCCTGTGATCCATATCACAAATAAAGCTATGAAGATAGCTAAGTTCGTAAGCAAGTCAGTTTTATAGTGTAAAGCATCAGCTTTTATGATAAGATTTCCTGTTTTTTTATAAACCCTTCTAAGATATAAAACCAAAAGCCCTGTCAACACCATAGATATAGCCATAACTAGCATAGCGCTCGTAGTTTCTACACTTTTTGCACCATTTAGCAACTTTTGTACGCTAGAATAACATATAAAAACAGCTATACCGACGATAAAAGCACCCTCAAACAGAGCGACCAAAGCTTCTACTTTGCCATAGCCAAAGTTAAACTTATCATTTGGGTTTGCATTTGATTTTTTTAAAGCAAAATAATTTAGCACAGAAACAAGGCAGTCGAGCATAGAGTCGATCGCAGAGCTAAGAACAGCCAAAGAGCCACTTGTTATACCTACTACAAACTTAACTATTGCTAAGATGATAGCAACAGCGCCAGCAACGACAGGCGCACTCATCTTATCCCTTTAAATCTGTTTTGACTAGAGCAGTGAAGTGAGCCATTTTGACGCACAAAAACACTACTATCTACGCCGATCACGTCTAAATTTGGTAAAGCATTTTGCAACGCTCTTAATGCAAATTTATCTGCTTTTTCATCTCCATACGTCGGCACTATAAGAGCTCCATTTATAAAGATAAAATTGCAGTACGTCGCTGCTAGTCTGCGATCTTCATAAAATAACGGTTTTGGGATAGGAAGTGCTAAAAGGTTAAAACCAGTCTTTTCAAGCTCATTTTTCATCAAATTTAACTCATTGAAATGCTCGTCACTCTCATCATCACAGGCGGAGTAAGCTATTGTGTCTTTTGAGATAAATCTCGCTAAAGTATCGATATGGCTATCTGTGTCATCACCTTTTATAAATCCGTGATCTAGCCAGATTATTTTATTTAATCCAAAAAGATCAATTAGCTTTTTTTGCAATTCTTCTTTTTCAAGCTGGTTTCTATTGTCATTTAGCAGGCATTTGCTAGTAGTGAGCATTACTCCATCACCGTTAAACTCGATGCTTCCACCCTCTAAGATGAGCTGAACACTTCTTAGTTCGCCTTTTAGGGTCTCAAAAAGCTTTTTATTTACTGCGTTATCTAACATGCTATCAAATTTAGAGCCCCACGCATTAAATTTAAAATCATAGCTTATAGTTTTAGCACCATCTAAAACATCGATAGCACCGTAATCTCTTATCCAAGTATCATTCGTATCTATGCACAAGAACTCTACATTTTTAAATTTAGAAAATCTAACAAAGTCGTTAATTTGAGGAGCTATAAGAAGGACTTTTTGATACTTGCAGATCTGGCTTACTAACTCTTCATATGATCTTAAAATATCATCAAGATATGGCTTCCAGTCTGTATTAACATGTGGAATGCTAAGAAGTATTAACTCTTGATCATCCCATTCTGCGTAAGTTTTTATCATAAATGCTACCTTGAAACTATAAATTTAGAAGTTTGCAAGGATAGCATATAAGGATTTAATATTTTATAAAATTAATCCAAAAGAAGCTTTAGCTCATTTTCAAAAGCCGATTTTGGATAAAGCCCCAAAAACTGCTTTATCTTTTTTCCATTTTTATCAAATATATAAGTGACTGGAGTCCCCATAACTCCGCCTACCACGCTAGATAAATAACTAACTGATTTAGGAGCCGAAGTACTCATAAAAGAGATGCCTTTTTCTTTTAGCGTAAATATATCGCCATCATATCCGGTCGTATCACCCATCACTCCATATACTTTTATCTTTCCGTCATACTCTTTAATGAGCTCATTTATGATAGGTACTTGGCTCTCGCAAGCCCCGCACATAGTAGAAAAGAAAAATAACATATATGGCTTATCCCAGCCTACTATCTTTAGCTCTTTTTTAGCAGTATCATATGTAGTATCAAAGCCGTTTTTATCATTTAAAGTCATATGATGTCTTGAGCCATTACCACAACCTATCAAAATAAATGCAAATATAAGCGAAAATATCAAATTCTTCATCGTAAATTCTCTATTCTTTCAAGTTTTCCATGTCTTAGATAGACTACTTTATCCGCGTATCTGCCAAGCTCCTCATTATGAGTGATGAGAAGTAGAGTTTTACCCTCGCTTTTTAGTTTTTGAAAAGCTTGTAAAATTATTTTTTCATTTGCTTCGTCTAAATTTCCAGTTGGCTCATCAGCTATTATAATATCTGGGTTATTTATGAGAGCTCTTGCGATACAAACACGTTGTTGCTCACCACCGCTAAGCTCGCTTGGCTTGTGACTTATCCTATGAGCAAGCCCTACTTTATCAAGAGCGTCTTTAGCACTAGCTTTATCTACACAGCTATGATAAAACTGGCTTATCATCACGTTTTCTAACGCGTTTAAGTATGGTACTAAGTGAAATTGCTGAAATACTAATCCTATCTTTTTGCGTCTAAACTCTAGAATTTGTTCTTGACTCAAAGAGTTTATATCGCTATTGCAAAGTCTATACTCTCCGCTTGTTGGACTATCCATAAGGCTTAGGATATTTACCAAAGTACTTTTTCCGCTTCCGCTAGGTCCCATTATGCTTATCCATTCACCTTTTTGTACGCTAAAACTTATATTGTCGATCGCTTTTACATCACCAAAATGTTTAGATATTTTATTTAAGCTTAAAACTTCCATTATTTATTCCCTTAGTAAATTTGCTATATTTTGATTTAACGCTTTTTTTATCGGATAAAAGCTTGCTAAAAGCGCAAAAACAAGACTTATAACAATAGCCAAAACAAGACTGACAAGTCTAAAATCAACTCCACTTGAAAATATTATATGCCCTAAAAATATAGCAAGAACGTATCCTAAAAATCCACCTAAAATAGATCCGACTATACAAATAGTAAAAACTTCGCTAAGTATGAGCTTTAAAAGCGAAGCTTTACTTGAACCTAGTGAGCGTATAAGCGCAAATTCCTTTACTTTTGAAAAAAGTATAGATGACAAAGTTGTATTTATACCAACGGTCGTTATAAAAAGTATAGTCACGCCGATGAGAAACATCAAAAGTTTGATCTTATCTAGGATTTGCCCCTGTGCTTTTGAAATTTTACCGATGATTTCAAATTTAATATTTTCGTTAGTTGCATTTTCAATGCTCTTTTTGATATTATCAAAATCTCCGTTTATTATGGCATTTGCATAGTTTATGAGATTTTCTTTACCGAACATATCCTGAGCTAAGTCTAAAGATACCATAAGTAGGTTATCTTCTTTTTGTCCGTCATATACGACACCTTTTATGCGAACTTTATACACTTCATTACTTGATGGCGTAATCTCTAAGATATCTCCTGGTTTTGCGCCTATGATCTTAGCAAGATCAGCACCGATAAGGGCAAATTTATCTCCGTCATCACTAGCTATAAACTCACCACTTTTTAGATCTATATAAGGCATAATTTTTCTTAAATTCGCAAAGTCCAGCCCCATAATGACTGCGTTACTCACTCCTATATTCGCTACGCCAAAAAGATATTTGTTTGATGCTTTTAGGTTTTTCATATCTTTTAAAATGGCGTTTAATTCGTTTTCGTTTATATAATTATTTTCCAAATTTAAAGGACTTATGACAACATTTGCACCGTAATTATTTAACTCACTGCTTACTTTTTTATCAATATCTGTATATAAATTTATAAGAGCGGACGCGATCGCTGCACCAAATAAAATAGATATAAACATCACAAAGCTTCCGCGCCTACTGCTTAGTATACTTTTAAAGATGATCTTTATAAAAAATATTTTATTTTCTACCATATAACACCTCAGCCGGAAGTAAATTTATAACGCTCTTAAGCGGTAAGATAGAGCCAAAAACAGATATCAAAAAACCAAAAAATATACTAAGAGGTAAAACTATAATGCTGATACCTGCGAAACTTCCAAATATCTGATAAGACAAGACAAAGCTAAGAGCGTACCCAGCCAAGCTTCCTAATAATGAAGCGCATATACAAACTGCAAATATCTCGGCTACAAACTGCATATAAATGATAAAATTTGTAGCTCCTAAAGCTTTTAAAAGTCCTATTTCTTTTTTACGTCTATTTATCTCACTGACCATAAGACTCGTGATACATATACTTGAAACTATCAAAGATAGCACGCTTGCTATCGCCATTAAACTCTGAATTTTTTTAGTTATACCGCTTTGTGTTTCGCTCACGCTAAGCACTGCTTTTGCCGTGGCGTTTGGATACTCTTCGCTAATCTGATAAGCAATAGAGCTTACATAAGCAGAGCAATACCACTTATCATAAGCCACGCTATCTAAGCTATCAAGATCACGTCTTGCCTTTACAGAAAGGTCATTTTCAGGGATACTCATCGCAGAAACTTCCGCTTTGTCTATTAAATTTGGTTTATTTGCCAAGCTCTGAGCTAGTTTTAAACTAGTGATTACCTTCTTGCTTTCATTCTCGCTAGAGTGCAAGACTCCTACGACTTGAGCGTTTATATCTCCTAGTTTTAAAGTATCTCCTACTTTTAGTCCAAGCCCATCACCGGCTAAAACCTCGCTCATACTATCATCTTTTGGATATCTGCCATCAACCACCCAAAAAGGATACAAACTTTCTACTCCGCTTTTAAAATCAGGTTCATCACTTACGTTTATATTTTTATCAAAATACGTCCCTACGACATCAAAACCGTCTACTTTTAGATTTAAAAACGGAGCAAATGCAGTGATATTATTTCTCCAAAATATCTCTTTTATCTTATGAAGATCGCTCTCTTTAAGGTAATCCTCGTTTTTAAGCGGTAAAAACTCTTTGCCGCCTATCTCTATGCTGAGATTTTGAGATTTTGGAAGCACTACTATATTTGAGCCATAACTCCTTAGCTCACGAGCGACTTGATCGCCTATATTTAAAGTGATATTTAACATACAAGCTATAAGCGTTACGGATAAAAATATGGTCAAAAATGCTAGCATTTTACTACCTTGCGAGTGTAAAATAGACGAGCTAATGATCTTTATAAACATTTATTTATTCTCCTTAAGCAAACCATCTATAGTTACGTATTTTTCGGGATTTGCCTCAAATTCGGCTTGATTTTTCTCATCTTCAAAAAAATACGTCCTGCCATAATAAACATAAGTAAATTTAGAATCGTTCAAAATCTTATTTTTGCTCACTGGATCAGTGACTTCTTTTTTAACGATTTTAGAAAAAAACGTAGCGCCTTTTTCTATGGTTTTTAAATTTATACTAATCTCTTTTCCATCAAATTTATACTCAAACGGTATAGGATTGCAACCGCCTGGTTTTCCTACGCTTGGTAGAAATATACGGACATTGCAACTTATGCAGATGAGATTGTCGCCGCTTTTGATATAACCCATATCGCCGCATATCGCACACGCATCAAAAACAGCTACTGGAGCTAGTTTATCTTTAAAACGATTTACCAAGAAAAATCTCACTTCATGGCCGTCATCTGTTATGTAAGCAAATCTATGAAGCTTAGAATCCATAACCAAATTTGCATCAAATTTAAACTCGCCGCGGACTGGTTCTACTAAAGTCGGTTCGCTGATCTTAGGTGGTTTTGAAGACACTAAGAGATAAAACAAGCTAAAAAATGAGATCAAAAAACATGTTAAAAAGCAAAATATTACCACTCTAAAATACGCCGTTCTTTTAGCGATATTTATCCTATATAAAACGATATCTTTTTTGCCGATCTTTTTTGGTAACCAAAATAGATGAACCAAAGCCAAAAGCATAAACAAAATAGACAAAACGACTGGTAAAAAACTATTAAAATAAATAGTTTTTGCTACGACGCTAAGTAAATTCGAATATGCCCCCACTAAACCATCTTGCATCAAGCTAAGAGTTAAAAACGAGACTCTATCGGCTAAACACAAGATTACCAATATATATAAAAATATATATCTAAATAAATTTGGCGTATTTTTTAAAATAGCTCTTGATACGAAATAAACAGATATGAGCGACAATAAAGCTAAACTAACCATAAAAAGATTGCTCAAGCTAAGACTATCTAGCAGATCTCCTGCAAACACCATAAAGTTCATGCTTATAAATCCATACTCATAGCCGTATCCAAACGCTAAGAAAAAGCTAAATACATTTGAAAAATATGAGCTTTTAAATTTGATACAAACCGGAGTTAGTAAAAGCATAATTATACAAAGAGTGTCAAAAATGATCTTGCCACTATCGGTGTTTATAGATATTTTAAAAAGTCCAAATACAAAAAGTCCAAAGCAAAGCCCGAAAATGGATGGTAAAAGTATGTTTTTTATATGTTTTTCGTGATCTATAAACGCAAGGATAAAGCTTGGTCCAAACAGAGCCAAAACCACTTGATAAAAAAATATCGTCATAAAACTACCTTATTTAAATTTAAAAAATACCCTCAAGCAGATACTTTTTAAATTTAAATCCAGCCGAAGCCGGATCTAAAAATCGTAAAGATTATTCCTTTGGAGCGCCTGTATATTTAAATGTATATTTTGCATCAAAAGGAGCCCACCATTTTGCAACGCCTGTCGCTTTGTCTGCGTGACGTCCAAAACCTTGCGTACTTGGATTGTCTATATGAAATGTAAGCTCGTAGTTACCAACACCAGAAGTCATTTTTAAGTTTGCACCGTAGTGAGGACCGTCACTTGCTACCATAGGCATAAGAGTTCCGTTTATAACTTTACCATTATCTAAATTTTTAAGCGTATAAGCTATCTTAAGATACGGTATCCACTCACCCTCGCCAAAACCATTTGCATTGCCTTGCACGGCGTGGATATCTGCTTCAAGGTGGATATCTGCTAGGCTAGGAGCTAGGTCGATACCTTTTGGCTCCATATCAATAGGTTGAAGATAAACCGCTGCTATTTCCATACCATTTTTTTCTATAGGCTCACCAATTGGTTGTTCTGCTGCCATAGATAACACTGCTGCAAGGCTTAAAGCCAACATTCCTGAAAATATTTTTTTCATACTTATTCTCCTTTATTAAAATTTGATTCTCGTTTTTTTATTATAAAGACTCCAGATATTAAAGCTAGTATCATCAAAAATTGCGGTACTAAGCTCTCATAGTAAGGATAAATTCCAAGCCATGATATAGTAGGTATATTTTCAGCTATACTAGGCACGAAAAGCTTACCCTCTACAAGCTCCATAACTCCTTTTCCCACAAACACTATAGACATATAAAATATAATCGCAGAAGTTGCTATAAAAAACGGCTTTATAGGAATTTTCAAAGAAAATGCTTTTATGATAAAGTATGCTACGAAAAGTGCTACGACACCTACTACAAAACCTGCTCCTATCATACTAAAGTCATAACTAGAACTCGCATCAAATATCAAAGCTTGATAAAACAGCACCGTCTCTGCACCTTCTCTATATACTGCTAAAAATACGGTCCACCAAAGAGCTTTGCTATCTCCGCTACTTAGACTATCGCTGATATGACCTTGTATATAGTGACTCCATTTTTTAGCTCCAGCGTTGCTAAGTAGCCAAAATCCTACGTAAAACAGAAGTAATGTAGCCACAAGCATAACAACGCCTTCTAAGATCTCTCTGCTTTGTCCGGCCAAACTAACGCCAAATATCAAATTTATAGCATAAGCCGTCACAAAACTAAGGATAATAGCTACTCCAACTGAACTATATACTAAATTTAAATGTCCTTTATTTCCGGTTTTTATCAAATATGCAACGACTGCTGCTATAATGATAAGAGCTTCAAAACCTTCTCTTAAAATAATACTAAGAGCGTAGATAAACAGAGCCATCCCGCCTATTTCGCCACTAGTTTTTTCCAAACTAGCTTCAAGTTTTGAGTAGAGAACTTCTTGCTCAAGAGCTATTTTATCGCTACTAGCCCCACTTTTCATCAAAGAGACTATCTTGCTAAAGCTAGCTTCGGTAGCAGTTTTAAGTGGATTATCTATCGCTCCTATTTTGTTTTCCATACCGCTAGCTTCGTATTCGTCAAAATATATATCCCCAGCGTCACTTATAGCATCACTCACGTTTCCGCTCTCATAAAGCTTAAGCACGTCAGCCATTTTTTGCTTTATATTTTGCACGACAGGAGCGTAATCAACCTTTTTATCTTCTACCGCTTCGATCTGTGGTGCTAACGCGTAAGACTCTTTTGGAAGCTTATTTGCAGCAGTTTGTATAAGCTCATCTATATCTTTTATGGATTGAATAAACGTTTCTTTATTTAAATTTATATTTTCACTTATTACGACGCCCATTATCTGTTGTATCATCTGATCCATTCGCCCAGTCGCGTATCTCCTAATAGCGATCTCTAACCCAGTATTTCTATACAAATCAAATTTGATTTTATTCATAGCTGCCTTTATAGCTTGTGCATCTTTAGCATCATAGGCGCTAATGACTATTTGCAAATCAGCATTTATCTGCTTTAAAGTATCACTCCATGGATTGTCGCTCACTTCTATACCAGCAGCGCTTAGGCCATTATCTTCGCTTTTTTCTGCCACCAGCTTAACTCCGCCTTTAATAGTTGGCAAGACTTCTTTTATCTCGGCGTTTAAGTTATCTATCATAGCTTGCAAAATTTGCTCGTTTTGTGAAGCTTTTATAGCTTTTCTTATATCTCCAAATTGCTTCTCCATCGCATAAGCTTTTTTTTGACCTAAATTTATACGAATTCCGCTTTCTAAATTTTCAAAATGGCTAAAGTAGGCACTTTGGGTCAATTCTCTTGCTTCTTTGGATTTTCCATCTTTATATAGTTGCATAACATTTATAAAGATATCTTCTATACTTTTTGCTTCTTTATCGTAATCAATACCAAAAAGATGAACTTGCATAAGCATAACCAAAATAAAACTAATAATTACTTTCATAAATTTAACCTTAAAAGTATAATACTAATGAGAGTTATTCTCATAAATTGAGATGAAAATATACAATGATGAAGCTTAAAATAAGATAAATATTATAGAATTTATTGATAATAGATATTAAATTTATAATTAGGATCTTGCCCAAATATAGACATTATGGAGCAAGATCAAATAACATTGTCATCTTTAATATAAAAATAATCTACAGCACAAAGAAGTATAATAAACGCAAAAATTATAAATGAATATATCATTTTAATTATCTTTTAAGCTGATTGACTATAGAAAGCATATCATCACTCGTAGTGATAGCTTTTGAGTTTGCTTCATAAGCACGTTGTCCAGTGATAAGATCAGTCATCTCTTCAACAAGCTGTACGTTACTCATCTCAACAAAATGTTGTTTTATCTGACCAAAACCGTCAGTTCCACCATTTCCGACTACAGGAGCTCCGCTTGCCGCAGTTTCTAAAAAGTTGTTATCTCCCATAGCATGCAGTCCAGCCGGATTTATAAAATTTGCAAGTTCTATCTGCCCTATTTGTGTCATCTGTTGATTGCCCGGCTGAAGTACAGAAACGGTTCCATCAACGCCTACTGAAATCTCAGTAGCGTCAGCAGGGATATTCATCTCAGGAAGTAGCCTGTAGCCGTCGCTATTTACTATATTTCCATCGCCATCAAGCTTAAAAGCGCCATTTCTAGTATAAGCAGTGGTTCCATCTGGAAGTTGAACTTGAAAAAATCCATTGCCCGCTATTACCATATCAAGAGCATTTCCTGTTTCTTTAAAATATCCTTGAGTAAAAACTTTTGTTATAGCAGTCGGTCTAACACCAAGACCCACTTCCATACCAGTTGGGCTCATCGTCGTCGTGCTAGTAGGAGTTCCTGCATATTGCATAGTCTGATACATAAGATCTGCAAATTCGGCACGATTTTTCTTATATCCTATAGTATTTACGTTTGCGATGTTGTGTGAAGTAGTATCTATCTGCGTTTGTTGAGCTACCATTCCAGTAGCTGCGGTATAAAGTGATCTTATCATAATTTATCCTTATTATGCTTTAGCCAAAGCTAATTTATTTGTTGCTTCTTGATTTAAATCATTCATATGTGTATTCATAACCCTTTGATACATATCAACAAGCCTATTTGTTTCTATAAGTCCCACCATTTCCAAGACTGGATTTACGTTTGAAATTTGAACATATCCTTGAGCTACAGAACCACTATCCTCGACATCTCTTAATTCATTTAAATTTGGTATCGTATAAAGATTATCGCCCTCTTTTTGTAAATTTCTAATCTCTCTTGGCTGAGCCATAAAAAATCTACCTAAAGCCTCATTTTGATTATATACATTTCCGTCTTTGTCTATATTTAGAGTAGCACCCTCAGGAACTCTGATGCCTCGAACGATTGCTGGTTGATTTTCATAGTTGTTTGGCAATACTCTATATCCATCTTTTGTCACGATATAACCTTCATTGTCCAAGCTAAAAGCACCGTTTTTAGTCAGTCTCTCTCCATTTGGTGTATCTACAAGAAAAAATATATCCGATTTTCCTATAGCTACATCTAAGGGATTATTTGAAACCTTAAGTCCGCCTGAACTAAAATCCGTATATTGTTCATCTATATGAGGCACTCTATCAATAGTACGATTTAAAAATTTAGCAGCATCTTTTGTATTATTTTCTAATGGTAAAATATCTCTTGTTTCTTTAAATATTCTCTCAAAGTCAGCGATAACGACATCATCTCTTTTGTAGCCGATAGTATTGATATTTGCTAGATTATTTGTGATGACATCAAGCCTATTAAACTGTGTAACCATAGCTCCTGTTGCTTGATAATAGCCGTTTTGCATATCTTCTCCTGCGTAGATTTTCTTAACTAAATCCAGTATAAGCAACTTGTATTCCAAATTTAAAAATGATAGATTTTATACCCTTACAAAAAGTTCATTTTATATATTTTTATATATTATTAATAAAAATTTGGGTATAATCCACAATTCTTATTAATACAAATCAGATAAAATCAATACGAATAAAGGAGCTTTATATGAGTGCAGCAAAAGAGATTTTTGCACAAATTGAAGAGTTATTTAAAGAAAATTCAAAAGGATACGTAACTTTTGAAAAGCTTGTAAGACTATTTGACAAAGCTCCAACGGCTGCTGCTATAAAAAAAGTAGAAGCTTTAGCAGAGCTACACAAAATACAGCTAATCAGCGCCGTAGAAGCAGCAAAATTAAAAACATTACAAGACGCAAAAACAAAAGAAGAAGATAGATTAAAGATCATAGATAATCCGCTCGAAGAAGAAGAATTCGACCTTACTAGCGAAAACGAACTTTTAGAATGGTCTCGCTCAGACAGCCCTGTAAGAATGTACCTAAGGGAAATGGGGCAAATTTCACTGCTTACAAAAGAAGAAGAAGTAGAGATCAGCAAAAAAATAGAACTCGGAGAAGACATCATCATAGACGCGTTTTGCTCAGTTCCATATCTTATAGATTTTATTCTTGACTATAAAGAACCGCTTATAAATAGGGAACGTCGCGTAAAAGAGCTATTTAAGAGTTTTGATGAAGAAAATGACGAGAGTGAAGACGAAGATGAGAGTATAGAAGAAGAGTACGAATACGATGAAAATGATGATTCTGAAAATAAAAACTCTGCTCTTAAAAAAGTTACACCTAAAAAACTAGACAAAAGATCCGAAAAAGTCATAGAAAGCTTCAAAGCGCTTGAAAAAGCTAAAAAAGAATGGATGAAAATCGTATCTAAACAAAATATCTCAGTAGAAGAAGAATCAGATCTAACTGCTAAGCTAAATTTGACATTCAAAAAGAAAGTCCTAAAAGATAAACTTATGGATCTTGGACCTACAAGCAAACTGATCAATGAGATAGTAAAATCCATGGAAACAGCGCTAAAAAGCGATGATGACTTTGATAAAGAGCTAAAACGTTTAGAATACCGTCTTCCTATGTTTAGCCCTGAGCTTAAAAAAAATCACCAAAGCATCCTTAAAGATATCACTAAATTAAGCAAAGAAGATATCACCGCAAGAGTTCCAGAAGCCACTATGGTTTCTACTTATGTGGAGATCAAAAAGCTATTTCAGACAAAAGAGGCTAGCAAAACAGGATTTAACCTTGAACCAAAAGATCTAAAAAACGTATTAGATCAGATCAAACGCGGCAAAAACATCAGCGATGATGCAAAAGCTAGAATGGCAAAATCAAATTTAAGGCTAGTCGTAAGCATAGCCAAACGCTACACTAACCGTGGTTTGCCATTTTTGGATCTTATCCAAGAAGGAAATATAGGACTTATGAAAGCCGTAGATAAATTTGAGTACAAAAAAGGCTATAAATTTTCTACATACGCTACATGGTGGATCCGTCAAGCCATAAGCCGCGCGATAGCTGATCAAGCACGAACTATCCGCATACCTATCCATATGATAGAAACAATAAACAAAATAAATAAAATAAACAAAAAATATCTTCAAGAAGAAGGTAAAGAACCAGATGTTAGCGTCATAGCTAAAGAAGTCGGTCTAAGCGTAGATAAAGTAAAACAGGTCATAAAGATCACAAAAGAACCTATCAGTCTTGAAGCTCCTATAGGTAGTGAAGATGATGGAAAATATGGAGATTTTGTAGAGGATAAAACAACTCTTAGCCCTATGGAACAGATCTTAAAAGGCGACTTAAAAGAGCAAATAGACGACGTATTAGATCAACTAAATGATAGAGAAAAAGCCGTCATCAGAATGCGTTTTGGTTTGCTTGATGATGAGAGCGATAGAACGCTTGAAGAGATAGGAAAAGAGTTGAACGTCACAAGAGAACGTGTGCGCCAAATAGAAAGCTCAGCTATCAAAAAACTAAAACACCCAAAAGTCGGTAGAAAACTTAAAAACTATATCGAGGGAAACTAAGCTAACTCTCTAAAACAGAGATAAAAAGGCGGTTTAACCGCCTTTTACACTATACTAAAGTTATACTTATCCTAGCAAATTTGCCATTTGAGATTGTAGCATTTGCGCATTGTGAGCCATCATCATAGTCGAACTATTTATCTTTAGATTTGCATTTGTAAGATCATTTACATTATTTGCCAAATCATTATTTTGTAACTGACTTTCACTAGCTTTCGCAGATGTTATGGTGCTTAAATTTGAGTTTATACCACTCATCAAACCATTTTGTGCGCTTCCGATATCAGAACGAAGAGAATTTATACTGTCCATAAAAGATTTTATGGAATTTTGGTTATTTACATCTACTGAATTTATATTTGGAGCGCTTAAATTTATAGAAGTTACGCTATTTCCGGTATTAAAATTTAAAGTACCACCAAATATGCTATTTCCGTTATATGAAGCCGAATTTATAGAGTCAGTGATAGATGTCTTTATAGCATTTGCCTCACTGTTTATAGCCCGTCTTTCGTTTGCACCAAATGCTGCGTTATTGCTTCTAACAGATAGTTCATTTAGCCTATCTGCTCCAGAGCTTATATTTTGTAACACTCCATCTGCTATTTGAAGCATACCAATAGCATCATTCGCATTATTTACACCTTGAGACAGAGTATTTGACTGACTTAGCAAAGAGTCACCTATAACCAAATTTGCACCATCTGTTCCATTTAAAGCACGCTGTGCCGCTATATTTTCAAGAGCTTTATTTGAACTGTTTTGAGCATTATTCAAATAATAATTTTGCATACTATTTGTATTATTTACTTGCATATTTCACCTCCATTGGCGATTTATATATTTTATATCTTTATATTTAAATTTAAACTTAATTCTCATATCTAACTTTTACGGAAAGTTCATGAGCGCCCAAACCTTCGGCTTTTGCCAAATTCATACAATCTCTACCTAGTCTATCTATGGAAGCTTTATTCATAGATATGATAGAACTTTTTTTCATAAAATTGCCTACTCCAAGAGGTGAGAAAAATCTAGCACTTCCACCTGTAGGCAATGTATGGTTTGGTCCAGCTAGATAGTCACCTATCGCCTCTGGCGTAAAATGACCTAAAAATATAGCTCCAGCATGTTTAATACGTGGTAAAAAGTCAAACGCGTTGTCAGTAGCAATCTCTAAGTGTTCTACTGCTAAGGCGTTCATTAGTTCTATACTCTCATCCATATCTTTGGCTACTATTATGGCAGATTTGTTTTCTATACTAGCTCTAGCTATATTTTGACGACTAAGCGTCGGAAGTAAATTATATATTTCGTCTTTGACTTTATTTGCAAAATCAGCGTCAAAAGTCACCAAAAAGCTGCTTGCTATCTCATCATGTTCTGCTTGAGATAGTAAATCTATGGCTATATAATGAGGATTTGCCGAATTATCTGCTATGACTCCTATCTCGCTAGGTCCTGCTATCATATCTATATTTACATCACCAAATACAAGTTTTTTAGCAGTTGCGACAAAAATATTTCCAGGTCCGGTTATAACATCAACTTTCTTTATGGTTTTTGTTCCATAAGCCATAGCTCCAACGGCACTAGCACCGCCTACTTTATAGGCTTCGTTTATACCAAGAAGATGCATAGCTGCTAAAAGTAGTTCATTTACTTCACCGCCAACAGCAGGAGTGCAAACCACAATATCTTTTACACCTGCTACGATAGCTGGAACCGCGTTCATAAGCAAAGAGCTAGGATATGCTGCTTTTCCACCTGGGATATAAAGCCCAGCCCTATCTACTGCAGTAATCTTTTGTCCTAATATAGAACCGTCATCTTCAAAACTAAGCCAAGTTTTTTCCAGCTGTTTTTCATGGTAGCGTTTGATCCTTTCAAATGCTACTTGCAAAGACTCTTTTAATTCGTCGTTTATAGAGTCATAAGCATTTTTCATCTCACACCGAGTTATGGCTAGATTCGATTTTACTTCCCAGTGATCGAATTTGGCTATTTGCTCATTTAGAGCTTCATCGCCACGTTTTTTTATATCTTCTATTATGTTAGTGACTATGCCCATAACATTTTGCATATCCAAATTTGAACGATTTACCAATTTATCAAATTCAATATCGAAATTTTTATCATTACTATACAATATCTTCATAATTTCTCCTTTTAAATGCTCATTATATCATAATCTAATTTAAATTTTCGCTCATATCTAGGAATCAAACTTTCGTTTCCTATGACACCGCCTTGATGGATGTATAAAATTTCATCGCCAAATTTATCTAAATTTGACAATAAAGTTAGCCAACCTACACTATCATAAAGCAGTTCAAATTCTATATTTGTCTGTTTTTTTAGCTGAATATAAATCTCGAAAAGTTCTTTTTTTAAATCGCCAAAATGATATTTTTTAGGCGGATTGAGCACCTTTAGCTTTGAGTCTGTATCCAAATCTTTTATCTGCGAATTTAGATAAAGAGCATCACCAACACAAGGAGTAGTAAAAACATCAAACTCCGGTAAATTTTTTGATAGATAAGTCGCGCTCGTACCGGTTCCACTCGGTAAAAAAATATCAAATTTAAGCCCTTTTTTCATAGCAAAATCTCTGATCAAATTTGCTTGAGTTTTAAATCCAACCTCAGCCTCACGCATAAAAACACCCTCTTCTACAAACAAATCTTCATGTGTTTTCAAACTCAAAGCGAATTCACGACGTTTTTCATGGGTTATAAATTTCATTTTGTTACGCAAAGCATGAGCGTAGTTACCAACTGGATTTTGTAAAAGGTATGAGCTTATATGATCGCTAACATAGATAAACTCGAGATTTTTAAGTCTAGCAAATACGCTCAAACTATACATCGCATTTGACTGGTTAGAACCGTAACTAATGATGCGTTTTACACCACTTAGATCTAAATTTAAAAAATACTCAAGTTTTCTAGCCTTATTTCCGTTAAACTCACCACCTATCAAATCATCTCTAAGCACCCAAAAATCACGATCGTGAAATCTTATGCATTCAAAATTATCTATTTTTTGTCTCCAAAATATTTTTTATCTCTTGCATAGCGGATTTATCCGAAATACTAAACTTTATCTCGATCCTACGCGAAGCCTCTTTATCTTCAACACCGTTTTTATATATCAAATCACTAAAGCTTCTACCGCTTGCTATCAGGTATTTTTGGAGATCTGGATCTTTATAAAATGAGTATATAAATTTCATAACCTCATAAGCTCTTTTTTGAGAAAGCTCTAAATTATACAGATAGCTTCCATCGCTATCGGTATGTCCTTCTATGGTGATTCTATCGATATTTGGTCTTATATCGCTACTAAGTAAAACATCAAAATAAGCACCCAAAGTGCGCCTTAGATCGAACCTGGCTTCGTATTTCAATACAAACGAATTCGTATCAAAAAGCACAGAAGATGGAAGAGAAATAGAACCAGAATCACTATCTATCCTTATATCGCTTCCAAGTTTATCTTTAAGATTTGATATCACTTTTACTTTGATACCGCCAAGACTTTTTAAGCGCTCTTTTGTAGCATTTAGATCACTTAAAAGCGTATCGTATTGAGTTTGAATTTGAGCTAAATTTGCTTTTAAATTATTTATTTGGAGATCTTTTTGACTAAGCATTACGTTTAATTCTTCGTTTTCTTTATTTACCAAGCTCAAAGTGCTGTTCGTATCGCTAAGTTCTAAATTTAGCTCCCCTAATCTTTTGTTAAAAAGTTCATTTATTTCACTCAAAGCTAAATTTTGATTTTGCGTAGCTTGTAGTTTTTGCATAAAATCTCTTATAGCTTGTTCTTTTTGATTTATTTTATCATTGCTGATCTTTAAACTCTCTTCTTTTGAGTTTAAATCGAGTTTTAGACGATTTAAATCACTTTGAGTAAGGACGTACTTAACTACTATAGCGCCTATCAAAAGTATAAAAACAAACAAAAGTCCTGCCATCAAATCGGCGTAAGCTATCCAAAAATTGCTACTTTCGTCTTTGTTATCACGAATCTTCATTAGATTTTGCTTCCAATTTCTCTAAAACGACGTTTGCATCTTTATCTATCTCTTGCAAGCTTTTCTTAAGATCTTCTATGATGTATGAGCTCTCATCTTTAGATGATGATTCTTCATCAAAAACATCTCTAAACGCCTTCATACCATCTATCAGTCCGGCCTTAAAGCCGTCTAAAGCAAGAGTTTGTTTGTCTAGAATTTTAGTACTAAAATCCTCTAGGCTATTTTTAAAATTATTTATGTCTTCATCAAATGAATTTATGGCTCTTTCTAACTTAACAATCTTATCTTCGCTAGCGCTTTGCAACCTTGCATAATGCTCGCTTAAACGAATTTGTAAATCTTTTAAATTCAGATTAAACGAATGTAAGACGTTTAAGATTTCGGCATGGACTTTAACTATATCTTTTTGATCTCTTTGAGCTTTAAATAACATATCCATAGTGTGTTTTATATACTCACTACTTAGTTTTACTGCATCTTCTTCCACTCTTAGCATATTTGAGAAGCTTTGGAATTTTCTTTCTACGGTCTTATCAAGTTCATCAAAAAATTCACGCTTTCCAACATGCTCAAATATCGTACTAACTTTTTCAAAGTTTTTAAGACTCTCTTGCATATAGCGCTGCTCTATCTCTTCTTTACTCCAAAAAAATAGCTTTGTAGCATTTTTCTGTCTATTTATAAGCCTTGCAAATCTATTCATTCCAAATTTTTCAAAAAATATCCACCAAAGAGCTAAAAAAATACCATAAATCGATACGTAAAACGCTGTTCCTACGCCACTAAGCAGATATGAAATTTCGTTTTCAAGAGCAATTGTATTTGTAGAGCTAAAGTTCGGCATAGAAATAGCGATACTCAAAAAAGTGCCCAAAATTCCGAGCATAGGAAAAACCCCCGCACCGACTGCAGCGTAATTTTCATCTCTTACATCGGCCGAATATTTTTTAACAAATTCATCAAAGCTAGCATTTGATTTGCTCTCTTTTCCTATTGTTAGCAGACTTTTCATTATATAATTTTTAAGCTCTTTTTTAAACTCATCTTTTCTTTGCTCAAATACAAAGCAACCAAACTCGGCACTATGTCTAGCAAAGATCATAGCTATAAATAAAATGGCTCCCATCATTATGACTGTGTGAAGCTGGGTATTGAATTTTATAACATTGAAAAAACCAAGAAGAAAGATAGCATATATCAAGATAGGAAGAAAAATTATCTTTAAATAGACCAAAAATGCTTGCCTACTTTTTCCCTCTGGTAAAACAAGCTCATTTAAACCGTCATTTTTATCCATAAATATCCTTAAATTTATCTAAATTTAAAAATCAAAAAAATATCTAAATTTAAATAAATTTTGGTAGCAAAAAGCTACCAAAATATCAGTTTCTGCCCACGCAATTCAGGTTTTCAAAAGCTTCTAAAAGTCTTTTTATAACGCTTTCCTCACCGTTTCTTAGCCATTTTCTAGGATCATAATATTTTTTATTTGGCTTGTCTTGCCCCTCTGGATTTCCGATTTGTCCTTGCAAATAACTATGGTTAGCAGCTTCATATTCTCTTACACCGTTCCAAAATGCCCATTGAGTATCTGTATCTATGTTCATCTTTACGACACCATAACTAACGGCGTCTTTTATATCTTTTATGTCACTACCGCTACCACCGTGAAAAACGAAATTGATCGGTTTTTCATCGCTTAATCCAAATTCGTTTTTAACATAAACTTGTGAATTTTTAAGAATTTCAGGACGAAGTACGACATTTCCTGGTTTATAAACACCATGAACATTTCCAAAACTTGCAGCTATGCTAAATTTATCACTTACTTCTTTTAGTTCTTTATAAGCATAAGCAACATCACTAGGCTGGGTATATAAAAGCGAGTTATCAACACTTGTATTATCTACGCCATCTTCCTCACCACCAGTCACGCCAAGCTCTATTTCTAAGCTAATGCCTAGCTCACTTAGATCTTTTAGATATTTTTTACAAGTAAAAACGTTTTCTTTCAAACTTTCTTCGCTAAGATCAAGCATATGAGAACTAAAAAGAGGCTTCCCAAAAACTCTTTTATGCTCACGGTTTGCCTCTATAAGTCCATCTATCCACGGGAGTAGTTTTCTAGCAGCGTGATCGGTATGAAGCACGACTGGCACTCCGTATGCTTCAGCTAACAAATGCACATGCTTCGCTCCTGCCACAGCCCCCAAAATATCCGCCTTAGGACATGCTTTTCCAGCTATAAATGAAGCTCCACCGTTGCTAAATTGAATAATTACTGGCGAGTTTACTTTTTTTGCCGCTTCTAAAACCGCATTTATAGAGTTGCTTCCTACTACATTTACAGCAGGGATAGCAAAGCCTTCTTTTTTAGCGTGAGCGTAGAGTTTTGTGATATCATCACCACTTAGAACTCCAGCTTTTACAATATCCAAAACCCCCATTTTTTATCCTTATTTATACTCTATCTTAGCGTCTTTTTTAAGAGCATCTACTTTCTTTTGCATAGCAGTTTTAAACTCTTCGCTTTTTAGTTGGTTTTCTATGTTTGTTTTTACTTCATCAAAGCTAAGAGTTGTTTGATCTTTAGCATCTTCTTTGAGTATGATGTGATAACCAAATTGACTTTGTACAGGAGTTTTTGTCATCTCACCTTTTTTTAGTTTAAATGTAGCGTCTGCAAACTCAGGAACCATTTGAGAAGCTTTAAACCAACCAAGCTCGCCACCGTTTGCAGCAGAACCTTTATCTATAGATTTACTTTTAGCAAGTTCTGAGAATTTACTTTGAAGCGCATCACCTTTAAGACCATTTAGGCTTTTTATAATGTCTTTAGCTTCTTTTTCTGTTTGAACCAAAATATGTTTTGCTCTGCTTTGAGCTGGCATTACAAATTTATCTTTGTTTTTATCATAAAAATCTTTAACTTTAGCGCTATCTACTTTAAGACCGTCGAATTGTTTTTTCATCCATAAATTTATAGCAACGTTATCAGCAAGCTCATCTAAAAGTTTTTTAAACTCAGGATCTTTTTCTATACCTTCGCTTTTTGCTTGTTTTAGCATAAGTTTTCTCTCGATAACTCTAGTAACAAGATTTTTTTTCATCTCAGCAGGAATTTTATCAAGATCTGAACTATGAGCAGCGCCCAAAGCTGGAGCTAGATCAGCGTCAGTTATCTCTTCTCCATTTACTGTAGCTAAAACAGCAGCATTTAAACTAACGGCTGCAGCTAAACTTAAAGCTAAAATCATACCTTTTTTCATACATAACCCTTTAAAATAAATTTAATAAACGAATTAATTATATCCAAATACTAGTTAATATTTTTTAAAATTTACGTTTTTTAGGTAAAATTAGCCAATGCGAACAAAACAAGATATACAAAAGATCAAGAATCTATTTTTAGAAAATTTCAGCGGTGCAAAAAGTGAGCTTAAATTTAAAAATCTATACGAGCTAATAGTTTGCGTTATGCTCTCAGCTCAATGCACGGATAAAAGAGTAAATTTGATAACACCGGCACTTTTTGAGGCTTATCCAGATATAAAAGCTTTAGCCGGTGCAAATCTTAGCTCGCTTAAGATGTTTATAAACTCATGCAGCTTTTTTAACAATAAAGCTTCGAATTTAATAAAAATGGCAAAATCCGTAGTGGAAAATTTCGGCGGCGAAATTCCGCTAAACGAAAAAGACCTAACTAGTCTTGCAGGAGTCGGACAAAAGACCGCCCACGTCGTGCTTATAGAACATCAAGAAGCAAATTTGATGGCTGTAGATACTCACGTATTTAGAGTATCTCATAGGCTAAATTTAAGTAGCGCAAAAACTCCGCAAGCAACAGAGATCGATCTAAGCAAAGCGTTTAAAACAGAGCTTAACACGCTTCATCAAGCTATGGTTTTATTTGGTAGATATACTTGCAAAGCCGTGCGTCCAAGATGCGATGAATGCTTTTTACAAAGTCTTTGCAAGTGGAAAGATAAAACTATCTAAGTTTGCTTAGCAACTCATCTAACACGCTAACAACATAACAAACTTGCTCTTTTGTTATCACATAAGGCGGCATAAAATAAATAGTGTTTGCAAGAGGTCTTAGCAAAAGTCCTTTTTGCAAAGCTTGTTTGTATATCAAGTGTCCCATTCTTTTTTGCTTAAAGTTGACAAGATCAAAAGCCAGTATCATTCCTGTTTGTCTGAAGTTGTCTATGAAGTCATACTTCAAAAGCTTACTAAACTCAGATTTTATAAATTTAGATAATCCTTTGTTTTTTTCTATAACATTTTCTTTTTCAAAAATATCAAGAGTAGCGTTCGCACAAGCGCAAGCAAGCGCATTTCCGGTGTAACTGTGAGAGTGTAAAAACGCTTTGTTGCTTTCATAAGTTCCATAAAATTCATTATAAATTCGGTCACTAGTCACCACAACGCTAAGTGGAAGATAGCCACCAGTTATCCCTTTACTAAGACATAAAAAATCAGGAACTACGTCGCAAAGCTCTAGCGCAAACAAGCTTCCAGTTCTACCAAAGCCGACTGCGACTTCATCAAAAATGATATCTACATCATAGCTTTTAGCAAGTACACATGCCTTTTTAACGAAATCCGCGCTATACATATTCATATCTCCAGCACACTGAACCAAAGGCTCAAGTATAAATGCAGATAGCTGCTCGTGATGATTTTCTAAAACATTTTTTAGATCATTCAAAGCCTCTTCGTCGCTTACTTCCATACCTTTAAAGTTCATCGGCACTTTAGTTTGAACGGTTTTTATCAATATATTTTTATAGATTTTTTTGTAAAGTTCCACATCTCCAACACTAAGAGCTGCTATAGTTTCGCCATGATACGAGTTTTTTAAATTTAAAAACAGCGGTTTGTTTTTGCCAAGAAGCAAATTTTTATGATAACTCATCTTTAAAGCTATCTCTATAGCACTACTTCCATTATCGCCATAAAAGCATTTATTTAGTGGCCTAGGAAGCAAATTTATCAGTCTATTTGAAAGCTTTATAATCCCCTCATGACTAAAACCAGCCATGATCACGTGCTCTAAATTCATAGCTTGCTCACTAAGTTTTGCACTTATATATTCATTTGAATGCCCAAAGATATTTACCCACCAACTAGAGACGCAGTCGATGTACTCATTGCCATCAAAATCACTAAGCACGGCTCCCTTGCCAGATTTTATAGGAATGATAGGAAAGTTCTCGTGATCGCTCATCTGAGTGCAAGGATGCCAAATATGCTCTAAATCCAACTTTGATAGTTCTAAATTTGTCATTTTAGTCCTTTTTTGTTTAATTTTTGGTGCATTATAAAACTTGATACTAAAACTATGATAAAAAAATATCTTAAAAATAAGAGATAAATTCAGCTACTTTTGACAATATTTTTAAATTTAAAATTTCTCAAACTAAAACACAAATCCCTCGTAAGGAGAATTCTCACAAATACATTTTTTGATTTTATTTGCCTCTTTTCTGATGATTTGTCTCATCGTAAGAGTTTGTTCACCGATCTTAAAGGTCTCACAAAGCTTGCTTATCATCTGCATTTCGATCTTTTTTATAGCATCATTAGTAAAACGGATCCTACCAGCATCACTCGCAAAATCTTTAACCGTGATCTCTTTTTTATTAAGCATTGTAAATATTAAATTGTCACCAATAATAGGCTTAAAAATCTCTGCTAGATCAAGATGTAAGCTCACCGCCCTATAATTTGGCTCATGCAAAAATCCAATCCTAGGATCGAGCTCTGTTTTGTAAATTTCACTCAAGCAAACATTGTAAATTCTAGTATTTACATAGCTTATAAAACTATTTATTTTATCCAAAGGCGGACGTTTTGAGCGCACCGTAAATTTGAAACTTTTGTTATCCTTTATGATCTCATTCCAACGCTCAAAATATGCTTTTGCAAAAGCGCCTTCACAAGCCATAATTCCAGATATTTCGGTAGTTTTTTCAAGTGCTGTTATAAAAGGTTTTTCGTCAAATTCTATATCTCGTTTATGACAATTTCTAGCCGCATTTTGCATTCTAGCTTTTGTGATCTGTCTTGCTATATAGTTTCGTTTAACCAGATCATCAAATGATCTAAGCTGTTCTAAAAGTACGAATCCACTTTTATTTACCGAATTTGGGGTATTTGGATAGAAATTTCCACGAAAACTACCAAATGGACTGAAAAAATGAAGCATTATGTTTTGATCTGCTAAAAATGATAACGTATAGCTATCTATAAAAACTTTAGCAAGTAAATAAATCTCATCAACCGCATTTATAGGAATGATTTTAGTATCACAAATTTGCTCAAATTCATCAAATTTGTCAAAATATAAGTTGTCGTCTTTGCGGCGAAGCAAGCCATTGCTAAGAATAAAATGTGTTCTATCATTTTTCATTTTTAACCTTTAGCTAAAAAGTGGTTCATTTTTATCCAAACCTATAACCGTACGATGTGAATACTTTTGCGTATCAAAAGTATATATCACGATAGAGTCAAACTCCTCTACGCACGCTTTTTGAAGCTTGTTTGTAAGAGATTTCAGATCGCTTGCTCTAATCTCACCCTCAAATACGGAATACTGCACTCTAGAAAGATACTTTTCTACTAATTTTTGAACTTTTCTAGCGTTATTTTTCTCTTTTTCTTTAGCATTTTGAATATCATAAAAAAGTATCGCGTACATATTTTTCCTTTAGCTTTAGATTTATATAAAAATATCAAAAACAGTAGTCGTTATATGCACAATTTTTACAAATTTTCTTAAAACTTGCGATAGGGCATTTTGGATCATTCACCAAATTTACAAGTTCTTTTAGAATACATCTCATTTTTGTAAAATTCTCATCATTTCCATCTACATTAAGCACGGTTTTACCACAAATCACTTTTCCGCTAATAAGCTTTAGCTTTAAGTTTGTTTTTAAAATATACATATAAAATAGGAGTTGATTTACGGCAGCATCTGGATTTTTAAGCGTTTTTTTATACTCAGTGATCTGGTAATGTCCTTTTGATTTTGATAATTTATCAAATTTAAGATTTGAAAATGGAAAATCTTGTAAATTTGACTCTTTGATCTGAGATAAAGCCTTTCCAAGCAGCATATTTTCATCATCTTGTCTAGCGTGTATATGATGCGCATAAAGCCAAGCTTCACGTCTACAAGTAGTAAAATAATTCACCAAAGTTCCGCTTATTTGCTCTTCTTCAAACATATTTTCTAGCTAAAAGGGTTTTTTATAAAATTACATTTCTTAAAGCCTACGTTCTTATCATACTCACTAGCAAAACAAGGCAAGGCTTTAACTCCTTTGATAAACTCAATATCTTTTAATCCTGTTTGGATTTTACCAAAATCGTTATTTGAGATATTTATACTGCACGCCATAAGTTTTTTGATGATTTTATCTATTTTATTTAGTTTGTTAAATTTATCTAAATTTTGATTTTGTAAGTCTCGATACTCAGCCTCTAATCTATCGATGAAATCGCTTGTAGGTTCTATCACAAGCATTCTTTTGCATTTTTCGACTTCTAAGATTTCACTAATTTTTGAGTTTATAGAAGCAAACTCTAGGTTTTTTATCTCATCTTTGACATAATATGACTCTAAATTTGTATTTATTTTTTTAAAATACAAATTTGCAAAACCAAGAATTTCACTTTCGCAAAGGTCGTTTGGTTTTAAGATATCTGAGATGATAGAGTTGCTAATCTTTTGCAAATTGCCATAAATAACGTCAGAATATTTGCAGATATCATCAAAAACGTAAAGCTTTCCTTTTTTTCCTCCAAAATGTCTATTGATGCGTCCGGCCGTTTGTATGATAGAGCTGATCGGTGCGATCTCTCTAAAACCGATCTCAAAGCTCACATCAACTCCAGCTTCTATCGACTGAGTAGAGATAAGCAAAATCTTTGTATTATTTTTAGATAATTTATTTTGAATTTTAGATATAACCATTTGCTTATGCTCATCAACCATATAACTTGTTAGAGAGTAACATTCGAAGTCGTCTTTAAATTTATAGTAAAGTTCTTGGGCTTTTTCTACTGTATTTACAACTACTAAAGTATGATTTTCTTTGGCTGCTTCAGAGATCTTTTGTTCTAGAATTTCTTGATTTTTATCTATTTGCAACCAGCAAATATCATATCTTTTTTGGTTGCTAAAATAGTCTAAATTTGATATTTCTCTAAATTTATTGCTATTTATGATAGGCATAGTTGCAGACATAAATATAAAAACAGTATTCAGCTGTTCTGAAATAATCTCACAAAGCCTTAAAAAATCCATACGAATTTGATAAGGTATAGCCTGAGCCTCATCAATGATGATGACACTGTTTTTTAGCTGATTAAACTTAACATTATCTTTGTTTGAGTTGCCAAAAATAGTAAAAATAAGCTGATAGAGAGTCGTTACATTTATATCGCCGCTAAATGAATCCATGATAAATTTGATCTTAGAATATCTATCTGAGTCGATATCTTCATTTATCGTAGTTTTATGATGAATTTTAAAAATAGTATTTGTTGAGCCATAAATTTCATTAATGATATCATATGCTTGATCAATAATAGTCGTAAACGGAAGCGTGAAAATAACTCTATCTTTTTTAAATTTGAGTGCGAAATTTAACGCAGTAAGCGTTTTACCATACCCAGTCGGCGCAGTAAGCGTAAAAAGCTTATGATCTTTATCGAAATTATTTAAAACAAATTTTCTAAATTTGTCTCTTTTTTGATGAGGTTTTAAATTTTTTATATGACTTTCTAGTAGAGATAGATCTATATTTCTTGGCGTTATTTTAGAGTCACTAAAGATCGCTTCGTATTTATCACTATAAATCAAATTCGAATACAGACTCTTGAAATTTATAAAATCTTGATAATCAAACTTTTGCCTAAATTTTCTATGCATCAAAAATAATTCGATTTTTTTAGTCTTATCTTCTAGCTCATTTTTAGAAAATGCAATATTTTCATATATATCTATCATTTTTGCATTTTGGATCACTTCGTTTGCAAAATCAAGTTCTTTAACGTTTAAGCAAAAATTATCCCTGATAGCATCATATAAATTATGAACTTCACCATGATGTGATACAATCGCCAAAAAGCCAAAAACAATATCTAGATCATCACCGATATAATTTTCTAAAAATATATAAGCAGAAAGAAGTGAATGATTTTTATCTGCGATAGAAGCATTAGTATTTCGTATATATTTTTGAAATGCGATTTTTAACTTTGCTATATCATGAAATATTTTTACTTTTTTAACAAACTCAGAATCGCTCACATCGAGCATACGCCTTATATGATCGATATATAGCTTGTCTGGATGCGACCAAAACACATCAGACAAAACAGACTGTATCGCCGTCGATCTCATATATATTTCCACTATTTTTTGCATTTAAACTCTGTCCGCCGTTTATCTCAATCACAAAATCTTTAAAATCTTTAAATATCCTACCCTCTTCTACCTTACAAGCCATTCTTGATGATGTCAATCTCACGTCATAATTATCTGGCTGAAATATAAAGTCTTCTTGCAAGACAAAAGTCGCTACTTCTACTAAGCTTTTTGTAACTTTTTCACATTTTTTTATCTCTACAAATTCAAAATCAGCAATACAAAAATTTATACCCAAATAAGGCGTAAAAGCAGTTTTATGCTCTCTTAAACTCGATATAATTTTCTTTTTAAATTTATCTTCTACATTTTCTAAATTTAAAAAAATAGTATAAGACGGGGTACAAAGCAGTTCTCTATAAAACTGCTTTTTTTCGCTTGAGTTTTGATACCCTTCTTCAAGGTTAAAATTCGTAGAAAGCGCAAATTTTATACCATTAAAAACAAATATCTTTTTTCTTATCTGAGAATTTATTTTTACGCTATAAAGCAAATTTTCAAGTTCCCAGTATTCGTCAAGCCCTATCACAGCTCCAAGAAGACCCATTATAGTGGTTTTTGGAGGCACAGGATAAGTAAGACTCGAATAAATCGTAGCTGGATGAGAAAAATGTGCATAATCGCCAGTTAGCTTAAATGCAATTATATCGCCGCTCATAGCTCAAATTTAACCCATTTTTTATCGATCTGAGCTTGATTTATTATCTCAAATTCGGCCTCTGTGATATACTCTATCTTTTCTATGTTATCTGAATATTTTTTTAATTTTGTATTTAATTTATCAAAATTTACGTTAAAATCTTTGATATTTCTAAATGCCTCTTCTTCTTTTGTCGAAGTCAGCTCAATACTATTATTTAAATCTCCTGCGTAAGTATTGTCTTTATAACTTATAATCAACATAAATCTAGGCATTTGTCCCATTTTCGTACGAGTTGTTAAATTTTTTGTGCCATTCCAAAGAGCTTTGATAATCTTAGTAGCATCATTTTCGCTAAATTTGGTCTTGGCTGCATTATAATTATCCATAATTCCATAAGTCGCAAAAAATGCATACGGTAAAAAGTCCTCTTCTCTAAATGTTTTAGCATCTTTATCGGCCCCACTAGCAAATGCTCCAGTGCCTTTTATATGTTTTGTTTGCACTTTATGTAGCGACTTTGACATACGAAATTGAACTGGTCCAGTAAATGAAACTCCAGCAACTTTTATATTTTTATCTTTTTTCATCTCATCTTTATCAGAGATAGGCAAAACTCCGCCAAATGCTCTAATGTCTATAAATTTGGTTAGAATTTGATCTATTACTTCATTTTTACTTTTTTTAATATCTATATTTTGACGAATAGCATTTTTACAATCTAAAATATTTTCATCTCTTCTATATTCTTTAACAAAAACCTGATCTTCACTTTCTTTCATAAGTTCATCTCTGATAGTTCTTTTTATACGCACATCCGTTGTCTCTGCGATATTCGTCTCTTCATCTATCCTTGGAGCATTGCTATTTAGCATATCGCCATTTGGGTTAAAATTCTCGCCATCCCATAAAAATAGTATCTCTTTTTTAAGCATTTTCTTCTCCTTCTTTTTTAGTTTTAATATATTTATTAAAATCGCTTCCACCCATAGCAAATGCTAAAGCAATATAAGAGCTTTTTACTATACTTTTATCAGCCAAAGAATCTGCCAAAAAAGGCATTAATTTATCATTGATATATGTGATTGTAGAAATTGGATTTGTCTGACCGCTAATAGAGCATAATTTTCGCACTGTCTCTTCGGATTTTTTCCAAATTCTATCAAGGCTATCTTTATTTATTTGTCCGCAATTATTTAGCCATTTTGCGTAAGAGCTACTACCGTTGTTGTTTATTGCGAGTTGCCAATTTATTAAATTTGCTGAAAGCATTCCGAGTAAGTATGCACTTTTTAACGTATTGTTTTCTTTCAAAAATTCGGTGCTTTCAAAAAGATAGTCGATTTTTTGTTTTTTATCCATTTTTTCTTCCAACTTTATCTCCTTTTGTAAGATTATTTCTTCTTTCGTCGTTTTTATAGTGTTAAATAGCTCCATATAACGTTTGATAGCATCTATGCTTCTTTCGACATAATATCCATTGAAATATTTATCCCAGCTAACAAGATATGCGTAAGATTTGTTTGTAGATCCATAGTAAATAAGCTGCGCAAATTTGTCAAAAATCACATCATTGTCTAGCTTTACTCTAGATAATAATATGCTCATAATTTCTAATCTATCTTCAAATAATCTTTGAAGATAAATAAAATTATCTTTATTATCATCGTCTTTATTTTTAAAAGCTTTTACTCTTACTTTATCCATTTGCCTACTAACATGAGTTATGAAAGATGGTAAAACATCATCTATTATTAGATACAAATTTACAGCAGAATTTGATTTTTCATAAAATAAAATAGTATTTAAGATGGGTAAATTTTTTTGTGAGAATGCTGATAGTTCAAGACCTCTATGTATATAGACCTCTGCATTTGCAATTTCCGAAATATTTTTTTCTTTTTTTATCTCGCTCGAGGATTCAATTTGTACTTTTTTTAAAATTTCTAAAGCATCTTTTAAAAAATCATCATCTTTAGATAATGTTGTTGGGATTAGAGCCATTTTTAGACCATAAAAGTTGTACGACAAATTTTTATCCATAACTTCATAACCCATTTTAATAAGTTTTGCACTATCTGAGTTTAAAGGTAAAAGCCTAGATTTTATCCATTTCATCTTATCTGGAAGTTCGTTTGACGAACAAAATGCTAAATTCGCATCAGCCCCTATACCAAATTTATTTGTGAGTATGTCATATCCATTTTCTTTTACTTCCCCACCACTAGAAATATGATCTAGAAAAACTTGCTTATAATAAGCAGATATTGGTCTATTTTGGTAAGCGAGTGAAAAACAAGTGGCTGATTTATCTTTTGATTTATTTTCTTCTAAATTTGATATCTCATCTATTTTATCACTAAAATAATTTTCATCTATATTTTGAAGTATAAGCAATCTCTCATCTTTTTTAATCTCTTCATTATTAAATTTAGATAATAAATTTTTTATCGCAGTCAAGATGGATTTTATAAACTTTTTACTATCTTTTTTAATATCGTTTGGTTTAAATATATTATTTGGAAACAAATTTCCCGAATTTGCCCCTACTCCAAATCTACATATTATTAAGTCATCTTTGGATAAATTTAAATTTACCTCAATATCTCTACTATCTATATCGAAAAGATAAGTTGTAATAGATTTATACTCGAAAGCTTTATTTTTTATTTTTGCTTCATCATTTACATATATAGAGCCTATTTCGGAAAAAACCTTAGTTATATCGCCCAAATTTAACTCCTTTTTTGATTTTCGTAGTATAACAAATAAAAAAATATTTGTCAAGTTATTATTATTATAAAAAATATAAAATAATTTTAATACTTAAATTTAAAAGAATATTTGTTATATTTTTTTGGATAAAATATATACGAGCAAGGGTCTCCTTTATAGGATTTAAAATTTATTTTAAAATATATACATTACTCTTGCTCTACTTCTAAAAATCCACATCCATAATTCATACATCCACTTCCCACACCAGCACTAAGTAATAAATTCGTAAGTTCAGGTTTAGCCTTTATATTCCATTTCGCATACCATGCCTTTAGCGGCGTATCACCTTTATAATAAAACTCTTTGGGTCTATTTAAATTTTGCCATTTAAGTTCCAACGCAAACTCACCATCGTATGGTTTTTGCATCAAAGTTTCATATCTTTGTAAAGCATTGATTTTCATCATCTCAAGATGCCTAGAGTCTTGTGGTTCAAGATACACCTTATATCCTAAAAGCCCGGATACTGCGCATGCTACAAATCCTTTTAGAATGACTTGTTCTTTATCTGTCAAATTATATATAAACTCTAAGTTGGTATCAACTAAATGTATATCGCCAAATTTAAGCCCATCTTTTAAAATAGCACAAGCCATCCGCTCTTCTAGACTATGTTCAAATGCGCTAAAATAAATCTTTATAAAATTATCAGTCAAATCAAAGCTAAAATTTACTCTTTTAAATATTTTCCCGCTACTATGTTTAAATCCAGTATGTTCAGCAGGTGGAAGTTGATTATATATATAGCCTTGGATCAACCTACCCAACCCTCTTTTTATATAAAAATTCTTAGATGGTATACGAGAAGTTATAACAAGCATCTTTCCCTACTCCTTTAAGCTATCTACTTTATCATTTATATCTTTCTTAATTTTAACTTTTTTATCTTTGATCTCTTTTTTATTTTTACTGTTTTCTTTATTTATCTCTTTGTTCTTATTGTTCTTAAGCTCTTTTATTTTATCTGAGTTCTTTTTTATATCTTTTGTTTTATTATTTGCTTTTGTTTTTAAATTTGATAGGTCAGTATTACCCGAAGTAGTAAGATCAGCTTTTATAGCTTCATATCTTTTATCCCCTATACCTTTTATGTTTTTGATATCTTCTATGCTGTTAAACTTGTTTTTAGATCTATACTCTATGATAGCATTAGCTTTAGCTTCTCCTATTCCTGGAAGCTCCATAAGCTCTTCTTTAGTAGCAGTATTTAAATTTACTGCAGCGTAAGTTAAACTAGCAAGTAAAGCTATTAAACCAAATAATCTCATCTTAACCCCTTTTTAATGTAATATAGTGGATTATATGATATCAATCTAAAAATAAAACTTAAATATAATTCAAACATGATAAAAATTATATAAGAGAGTATAATGGTAACACAGTTCAATGATTTAATACCTTTGCCCCCCCCTAAATTCAAACCATACTATAAAATAAATTTATTTGAATAAAAAATTTATGATTTTGAGATACTCATAATAACCTAAAAATAATTATAATAGTATAATTTATAATAACCATAAATATTTTTAAATCTTTATAATAATTTGGAAGAATTGTTATGTTTTAAAGAATACCCATAATAATTTAAAAAGGTTTGCAATATTTATAATAATTTAAAAGAATTCGCAAATATTTAAAAACTCTTTATAAAAATATTAAAAGTTTTACTAACTTAATCTTAAATATTATAAAGATATCTTTATAGTAAAGTAGTCAAAGAAACTACTTTTAAAAGAATTACATTAATTATAAATTGGTACTATTTTATTAGAAATATTTAATAGTAACGAGTTTTATATATTTATAAATTTAGATACATAGTAATGTATAAATACCATAAGATATTTATACACAGTATTTAAAGATGCTTTTATACTTAGTACTTACTTTATAGGTTTTATTAGATGTGGGGTAAATGTTTTACATTTATCAGGTGTATTTTTATCTATTTTCATATTGCGATATAGAGCCTTGATCTAAGCTAAGAATAATCATTTATAAGCATAAATTTATAAATGATAGATACGAGAGTTTTTTAGTTTAAAGTCATAAACAAGTATACATAATATTTATCTACTTTAACGCTTGAAAGCAGTATTAATAGGTATAAATCAATCTAATGATTAATACCATTGCATTTACAGCTAAATTATAATCTAGCTGTTTGATTTATAATAAGCTAAAAAAGTATATAAATTTGCATATTTTACGTATTATTTATGGAGTTAGTTTGTTTTATAGCAGATATCTATAGAACAGTTTATCTAAGCTATGTTTATTCAATTATCTACAGTATTTGTTTTACTAAGACTATAATAGTTATTTATTGCACACAATATTATAAAAGATAAAATAAGTAAAGATACTTTAAAAAAAGTGATATAAATTTAGTAGCTTAGATATGTAAATAAAACTTTTAATAATAAGTTTAATTAATATTAATTAGCTATGTGGGAATTGATTTAAATGAAATAAGAGTTAAAACATAAACACAAAGCCCGCAGCGACCTACTTTTCCACATCCCAGTAAGGGAGAGTATCATCGGCCATGATGAGCTTAGCTTCTTGGTTCGAGATGGAGCAAGGCGTTTCCTCATCTGTATAGCCACGGGCAGTGTTAAATAAAAGAATAAAAATAGTTTAACTATTCTCTTATTTAACACTGTTGTGTTATTTATCGTTAAAGTCTTTTTGGTTTTAATTGCAGTAAAACATGTTCTTTGTAAGGTATTTATATCCTTAACAAGGAAGTGATGCTTATATAAAGATAAGCAAACGAGCTATTAGTACTGGTCAGCTAAAGGACTTTCATCCATTACACACCCAGCCTATCAAACTAGTAGTCTACTAGAGCTCTTAAAAGAAGATTCATCTTGGAGTTGGCTTCGAGCTTAGATGCTTTCAGCTCTTATCACATCCCGGCTTAGCTACCCAGCGATGCTCTTGGCAGAACAACTGGTACACCAGTGGCCAGTTCGACCCGGTCCTCTCGTACTAGGGTCAACTCTCCTCAATCTTCTTACGCCCACGGCAGATAGGGACCGAACTGTCTCACGACGTTCTGAACCCAGCTCGCGTACCGCTTTAAATGGCGAACAGCCATACCCTTGGGACCTGCTCCAGCCCCAGGATGCGATGAGCCGACATCGAGGTGCCAAACCTCCCCGTCGATGTGAGCTCTTGGGGGAGATCAGCCTGTTATCCCCGGGGTACCTTTTATCCTTTGAGCGATGGCCCTTCCACACAGAACCACCGGATCACTAAGACCGACTTTCGTCTCTGCTTGACGTGTATGTCTCGCAGTTAAGCTGGCTTATGCCTTTATACTCTACGAACGATTTCCAACCGTTCTGAGCCAACCTTTGTAAGCCTCCGTTACATTTTGGGAGGCGACCGCCCCAGTCAAACTACCCACCAGACATTGTCCTACCTAAGGATAACTTAGGCTAGTTAGCTACCCGAATAAAGAAGAGTGGTATCTCAACAATGGCTCACCATAAACCAGGGTCTATGGATCAAAGCCTCCCACCTATCCTGCGCATCTTTATCCAAGTAGCAGTGTCAAGCTGTAGTAAAGGTCCACGGGGTCTTTCCGTCTTGCCGCGGGTAGGAGGAATTTTCACCTCCACTACAATTTCACTGGATCCCTCTTTGAGACAGCTCCCATCTCGTTACGCCATTCATGCAGGTCGGTATTTAACCGACAAGGAATTTCGCTACCTTAGGACCGTTATAGTTACGGCCGCCGTTTACTCGGGCTTCGATCAAATGCTTCGCATAGCTAACATCATCAATTAACCTTCGAGCACCGGGCAGGCGTCACACCCTATACATCCTCTTACGAGTTAGCAGAGTGCTGTGTTTATGGTAAACAGTCGGGAGGGACTCTTTGTTGTAACCTTCTTTGCTTTGGGAGTAAATCTTAATACAAAGTTAGGCACACCTTATACCGAAGATACGGTGCTATTTTGCAGAGTTCCTTAAAGAGAGTTCTTCCACGCGCCTTAGAATACTCATCCCACCCACCTGTGTCGGTTTACGGTACGGGCAATTATTACTAAACTTAGAAACTTTTCTTGGCTCGATAGTATCATGGATTCTCAATCTACTCCGAAGAGCGTCATGAGCCTTTTAGGTCTCGGATAAAGAGTTACGGATTTGCCTATAACTCAACCTACACCCTTAGACTAGCACTTCCATCCGCTAGCTCCACTAACTTTAAGCGTCCTTCCATCGCACATAATAATTGGTATTGGAATATTAACCAATTTTCCATCGCATACCCCTTTCGGACTTTGCTTAGGACCCGACTAACCCTACGATGACGAGCATCGCGTAGGAAACCTTGGGTTTTCGGCGTCTAGGATTCTCACCTAGATTATCGCTACTCATGCCTGCATGCTCACTTCTATCCGCTCCAGCACTCCTTACCGGTATACCTTCAACGCTGAATAGAACGCTCTCCTACCACTTAGTTAAAAACTAAGTCTAAAGCTTCGGTACTCATTTTAGCCCCGTTATATTTTCCGCGCAGAATCACTAGACCAGTGAGCTATTACGCTTTCTTTAAAGGATGGCTGCTTCTAAGCCAACCTCCTGGTTGTTTAAGTAACTCCACATCGTTTTCCACTTAAATGAGATTTAGGGACCTTAGCTGTTAGTCTGGGTTGTTCCCCTCTTGACGACGGATTTTATCACTCGCCGCCTGACTGCTGTGATTACACTTTGCGCATTCGGAGTTTGATAGGGTTTGGTACATTGGTGTATGCCCTAGCCCATTCAGTGCTCTACCTCACAAAGTTACTACACAACGCTATACCTAAATATATTTCGGAGAGAACCAGCTATCACGATGTTTGATTGGCCTTTCACCCCTATCCACAAGTCATCAGGAGCCTTTTCAACGGCCGTCTGTTCGGTCCTCCACTGGCTCTTACACCAGTTTCAACCTGCTCATGGATAGATCACATCGTTTCGGGTCTGCAGCATCTGACTATACGCCCTATTAAGACTCGCTTTCGCTACGGCTCCGGGTTTCCTTAACCTCGCCAGACACCACAACTCGCAGGCTCATTATGCAAAAGGCAGTCCATCACACGTCATAAAGAATCGTGCTCTGAATGATTGTAAGCAAATGGTTTCAGGTTCTATTTCACTCTGATCACCTCAGTTCTTTTCACCTTTCCCTCACGGTACTTGTGCACTATCGGTCTAGTAGTAGTATTTAGGGTTGGAGAGTGGTCTCCCCAGCTTCAGACAGGATTTCACGTGTCCCGCCCTACTCAGGATACTGCTAAGTATGAACGCACTTTCATATACGGGACTATCACCCTCTATGGTCAACCTTTCCAGGTTATTCTATTAGTTAGTTCAAGTCTATGTTGCAGTCCTACAACCCCGTTAGTAAACTAACGGTTTGCCCTCTTACGCGTTCGCTCGCCGCTACTAGCGTAATCTCTTTTGATTTCTTTTCCTGTTGGTACTAAGATGTTTCAATTCCCAACGTTAGCTCCGCATTGCGGTAGTATATATCACTATATACTGGGTTGCCCCATTCAGAAATTCCCGGATCAAAGCCCCTTGACGGCTCCCCGAGACTTATCGCAGCCTGGCACGTCTTTCATCGCCTCTACTAGCCAAGGCATCCACCATTTGCTCTTAGTAGCTTACCTTTTTTAGTTCGCATCTGAGCAAAGCTCAGATTTACGACAAACTTTAAAAAAGTTTGAACAAACTAAAGTCCCTACAAGTAGGGTTACCCTATGATTGCTATCAAACTAATTAAAAATTATCGTTACGAATTTTATATTTTTGTTTAGATTATTATTCTAATTTGCATCACTTCCTTGTTAAAGATAAAAATAAATAACTAATCTTTCTAAAAGAAAATCTTTTATAAAAATATAGGTATTAAATTTACAATGTTTAAATATTGACTTATAAGACGGAAAGCATTAACCATCATTAAGTAAGTTTTAGAACTTAATAGATTATGATGTTAAACTTAATAGTTAATATGTTTAGTTATTGGGATAACAGATTGTTTAATTAACTATTTGCTAAAGTAGTCTCTATTTAAAGCTTTAACAAGTCCTGTAAAATTGTTTTATTTTATTAAAACTTGATTGTGACTTTAACAATGATATTTTAAATAACTTTTAGACTAAAGTCTAATTAGAAAGTTTAGATATTAAATCAAGCTCTCTAATTAGAGTTTAGAATATAATATAAATTTAAACTATGGTGGAGAATAGCGGGATCGAACCGCTGACCTCCTGCGTGCAAAGCAGGCGCTCTCCCAGCTGAGCTAATTCCCCCCTTGTCAATCTCTCAAACCTAAACAAGCGTGATTGAGCTATCGTATCTTTCTTTTACTAGTAGTTGTGAGACGTACTAGTATTGTACTCTAGAAAGGAGGTGATCCAACCGCAGGTTCTCCTACGGTTACCTTGTTACGACTTCACCCCAGTCGCTGATTCCACTGTGGGCGGTAGCTAATTTAGCATTCCGACTTCGAGTGAAATCAACTCCCATGGTGTGACGGGCGGTGAGTACAAGACCCGGGAACGTATTCACCGTAGCATGGCTGATCTACGATTACTAGCGATTCCGGCTTCATGCTCTCGAGTTGCAGAGAACAATCCGAACTGGGACATATTTTATAGATTTGCTCCATCTCGCGATATTGCGTCTCATTGTATATGCCATTGTAGCACGTGTGTCGCCCTGGGCATAAGGGCCATGATGACTTGACGTCGTCCACACCTTCCTCCTCCTTACGAAGGCAGTCTATTTAGAGTGCTCAGCCGAACTGTTAGCAACTAAATACGTGGGTTGCGCTCGTTGCGGGACTTAACCCAACATCTCACGACACGAGCTGACGACAGCCGTGCAGCACCTGTCACTAATTTCTTGTAAACAAGCACTATCTTATCTCTAAGATGTTATTAGGATATCAAGCCCAGGTAAGGTTCTTCGCGTATCTTCGAATTAAACCACATGCTCCACCGCTTGTGCGGGTCCCCGTCTATTCCTTTGAGTTTTAATCTTGCGACCGTACTCCCCAGGCGGTATACTTAATCCGTTAGGTGCATTACTGCCGTGACTAGCACAGCAACAACTAGTATACATCGTTTAGGGCGTGGACTACCAGGGTATCTAATCCTGTTTGCTCCCCACGCTTTCACGCATTAGCGTCAGTTGAGTTCCAGCAGATCGCCTTCGCAATGGGTATTCCTGGTGATCTCTACGGATTTTACCCCTACACCACCAATTCCATCTGCCTCTCCCTCACTCTAGATTATCAGTTTCTCAAGCAGTTTAACAGTTGAGCTGTTAGATTTCACAAAAGACTTGATAATCCGCCTACGCGTCCTTTACGCCCAGTGATTCCGAGTAACGCTTGCACCCTCCGTATTACCGCGGCTGCTGGCACGGAGTTAGCCGGTGCTTATTCGTTGGGTACCGTCATGGTTCTTCCCCAACAAAAGGAGTTTACGCTCCGAAAAGTGTCATCCTCCACGCGGCGTTGCTGCTTCAGGGTTTCCCCCATTGAGCAATATTCCCTACTGCTGCCTCCCGTAGGAGTCTGGACCGTGTCTCAGTTCCAGTGTGACTGATCATCCTCTCAGACCAGTTATGCGTCATAGCCTTGGTAAGCCATTACCTTACCAACTAGCTGATACAATATAGTCTCATCCTACACCGAAAAAACTTTCCCAACTTAACTTATGTTAAGAAGGAGTATGGAGTATTAGCAGTCATTTCTAACTGTTGTCCTCCAGTGTAGGGCAGATTAACTATACATTACTCACCCGTGCGCCACTAAGTATTAAAAGAGCAAGCTCTCTTAATACTCCGTTCGACTTGCATGTATTAGGCACGCCGCCAGCGTTCACTCTGAGCCAGGATCAAACTCTCCATAAAAGTTGAATAAATAATTATTCGTATTATGAAGTTTTTAATCTAAAAAACTTTTTAATGTTTTTATATATTAAAAAGTATAAAGATAATATAATTATTTTATACTAATAGAACTAACTTTAAAAGTAGTTCTGGCTCAATCGATCACTTGTTTAGATTTCAAAGATTGACTTTAAAAAATAGTTTAACATTTATAATTTTAAAAAACATCGAAAATAAAAAAATGATTTCTAACTAGAAGAGTTAAAAGGTGTTTCTCATTTCGTGAGCTGGAATTATACAAGAGTGAAGCTTAAATACAGATTAAATATACTGAACAATTGATGAGAAGTTTTTTAGGTTTTTTATTGGGGGGGGGATTAGAAGATTATAGTTGGTGTGTTGTGTATGATATAGCTAAGAAAAAACTGAGATCGGAAATAGTTAAAGAAAATTTGAGAGAATATTTACATCATTAAATATTATATCTTTACTATCATCGCTTATTTTAAATTTTGCCTTGTAAGAATTAGGTGTTTTGATGAGAATACCTGCCTCTACAATCTTGTCTTCATACATAGCAAGAAATGGAAGAAAACTAGAAATACTATTTGTCAGTTCCAAATTTCCGGCGAATTTTATACGCTCTTCTATCTCATCAAAATTAGCGATATTTGAGCTAGAATCTATCCAAAAAGAACAATCTAGCGTAAATTTATCTCCATTTGTATTTTCAAAACTAAATTTTTCAATATTAAATCTCGGATTTTTTCTCATTATATGCAATATTTCATTATTAATATCATAATAGCTTGATTTTTTTAAACCGTAAATAATATTTTGATATGAAATTTTATCGATATTTTGTGCATTTGATAAAAAATTGAAATTTTTAAACTTTACGCCTAAAATATCAATATTTTTGATATTTAGATCATTTACAAACCAAGCAGTATCATCTTGCGATGAGACCTGCCAAAAAGAGCTGATATCGTCAAAATATAAATTTACAAAATTTGAAACTATATCTATTTTTGATATTTTAGTCGTCGTATTTGCATCTGTAAGTGCAGTTTTATCTATATTCATAATATTTATAGGAATTTTTGGCTTTATAGCGTACGATAAATTTGTGATATTTGCTTGCATATCATCTATGCTAAATTTGGCATAATCCAAAGTCGCATTTACGTCTTTTATCATATCTTTTGAAATGATTGCGGATAATTTTGCAGAAGAAATATCTATGCTAAGATCATTATATTTGAATTTAGCAGGCAAAATATACGTATCCGCCACAGAGTCGCCATTAAATTTAAAATATGTATTTAAATTTATAAACTTTTCATCACCGAAAATAGATCTTACAAAATCTATATATGGCGAATTTAAAACAGTGATATAACCAGTACTAAAAGCAGAAAAAACGTCTTGCTTACCACTTAAATTTAGCCTTATTTTTATAAATTCATTAGCATTGAAAATCTCTTTTAGATTATTGTTTTTAAGCTCAATATCTATAAAAGAATCAAATTTAAAAAAATCCGAAGAAAAGTTTTTATCAAGTACATTTATATATTCATCGCTTTGTAAATTTAAAAGTACAGACTTACTATTTTTTTGGAAAAACCACCAAACGCTAAACTGCGTAGCTAAGGCACATATAATTAGTAAAACGATAAAAATGACTGTTTTTTTCATCATAACTTTATCTAACTTTTTTTGTCGCCAAGCTAAAATAAAACCATATCAAAACCAACAAAGCAACCATCATAACTGGAATTATAAATGTATTGTCTCCAAAATAGTTCATAATTTTTTGTAAAAAGTCACCGGCTTTATAACTAAGAATGCCAAGACTAACAGCCCAAACCACAGAACAAATGGCATTTATAACGATAAATTTATTCATACTGTATTTCGTGATGCCGATAGCTATAGGCACTAATGTTTTTAAACCATATATATATTTTTTAATAAATATAATCTTATCCCCGTATCTTTTAAATAGAATTTGAGCCAAAGCAAGCTTTCTCTTATGCGACTTAAAATACGGCAAAATAGAACTTTTATTGTATCTACCAAGATAAAAAAGAATCATATCGCCTATGAAATTTGCAATGGCGGCTATAGATATACAAACCCACAAATCAAGCTTTCCAATGTAGCTCAAAAGCCCAGCTGCTATGATGGCAACCATACCTCCACCAAGCGAATAAAAAAACAAAATAATATAACCATAAGTTGATAAAGAGTTTAGCATATCTTGCATAAATGATCCTAAAAAGAAACGTTTAAAGCTTCTATCAAAGCATTAAATCCATATGAATTAGTATCAAATTTCATCTTTTTATCGACGCTTATAACAGATCCGCCAAGCTTTGCTCCTGCAAAATAACCACTATTATTTGAATAAGCATAAATATCATCAGAAAATGTAAAATCGCTTAATTTGCCAGCATTTGCACCAACGTTATTAAAGCTAGCAGAAGCATCGGCGCTTATCGTAAATTTAGCATCTTTGATGTCTTGAACTATACTATTTTTAAGTACAAAAATAACCAAATAGCTATCTTCATAACCTATCTGAAACCCTAGACTACCACCACCCATTTTAACACCTATAGGCATCCAAGAATCTGCATTTTTAACCATCATAACGCCTTTTCCGATGCTACCACCGATTATAAATCCGGCTTTTACAAATTTAGGTAAAATCACTACGGCGCTTGATTTTTCTACAAGGCTAGAAGCAGGTATGCCAGAATTCGCTTTTAACACGACTTTATAAGCATTTGCGCTATCTAAAAGCAACTCATCATCACAAAAAACAAAACTGCAAAACAAAGCTAAAATTAAAAATATTTTTTTCAAATTCACTCCTTATTTAGCAAATTCAATCGCTCTAAGTTCTCTTATAACATTTACTTTTATCTCACCTGGAAACTGCACTTTTTCTTGTATCTCATCAGCTATTTCTTTTGCAAGTAGCACGGCTTCATCGTCATTTACAAGCTTAGCATTTGCTATAACTCTTATTTCACGTCCCGCATTTATAGCATAAGCTCCTTTGATCCCTTCTTTGCTAGTTGCGATATTTTCTATCTCTTCAACTCTTTTTAAGAAGCTCTCAAGCACTTCTCTTCTAGCACCAGGGCGTGCCGCAGAAAGTGCATCTGCAGCACAAACTGCAGCACATTCTACGCTTAAAGCTTCTTCATGTCCATGGTGAGCATAAATAGCATTTATAACTACTGGATGTTCTTTGTAACGCTTACAAATTTCAGCACCCAAATCAACATGGCTTCCCTCATACTCATGAGTTAATGCTTTACCTATATCATGTAATATTCCAGCACGTTTAGCTAGTTTTTCGTCTCCGCCTGTCTCAGCAGCGATGATGCCTGCTAGATGAGCAACTTCAAGACTATGAGCCAAAGCGTTTTGCCCGTAACTTGCTCTAAATTTAAGCTTACCTATAAGTTTAACGATCTCAGGATGCACCTTACTAATACCAAGATCTATCAAGATATTTTCACCCTCTTCTAAAATACTCTCTTCAAACTCATCGCAAACTTTTTTATGTAGCTCTTCGATACGAGCCGGTTGGATTCTTCCGTCTTCTACCAAAAGCTCTATAACCCTAGTAGCGATAGCACGGCGATACAGATTAAAACTAGATAAAACTATAGCGTGAGGCGTATCGTCTATGATGACATCAACTCCTAGCACCATCTCAAGAGTCTTTATATTGCGCCCTTCTTTGCCTATGATGCGTCCTTTTAACTCGTCGTTTTTGATATTTACGACATTTATAAGACGTTCAGCCGCAAACTCTCCTGCGTATCTACTAGTAGCTTGCGCAAGGATATAATTTACTCTTTTTTTTGCCTCTCTTTTAGCCTCTTCTTCGTATTTTCTAACAATATGAGCTATATCCGCGCGACTTTTTTCTTCCACTTTCTTTAGTACAACTTCACGCGCTTCTTCTTCTGTAAGTCCAGCAGAATGCTCTAAAACCCTAAGCGCTTCGCTAAGTTTATCTTGATAAGTCGCTTTTAAATTTAGACCTTCTTCATAAAGAGTCTTTGCTTCATTTCTTGACTTTTCTAGCTCTTCTTTGCTATTTTTTAAAATTTCGTGTTCGCTTAAAAGAACTTGTTCTTTTTTTGCAATTTCATCAAATTTTTGATTGAATTCTTTTTGAAGTTTGCTTCCTTTTTCTTCATACCTTTTTTTTGCTTCAAACTCAGCTTCGCTTACCTTTACTTTTGCATCTTTTAGTATGCTTTCTGCTTCAAATTCTATAGCTTTTGCTTTTGCTTTTGCTTGCTCCAAAAAGACATTATAGTTTGCATCATTTATCTTTTTGGCTGCAAAATACCCTGCTCCAGCGCCTGCTACCGCGGCAGTGAGCCCTATAAAAATCTCTATCATAATTTCCCTTTTTTATATAATTTTTTCTAGGGGTTATATAAAAATCACACTTTATATCGTGTGAGTCACAAATTTTTTCTTTTGTATAAAAATCTTCGATCTGGACAAAAATAACTACCGGTTTATATGCGAGAGTATCAAAAAATCTATCGTAATAACCAAATCCATGTCCGATTCTAGCCATATTTCCGTCAACCCCAATCACAGGAATAACAGCCACGTCTATACGCCCAAAAAAGGCGTTTGAATCATTTGCCTCTTTTACTCCAAATTTGGACTCATTGAAAGGCAATCTCAATTTTACCATTTTTAAACTTTTATCTACCATAAAAGGCAAAAATATATTGTGCGATTTTATCAATCTTCGTCTCAAAATAACTAAATTTGGCTCATAAAGAAGCGGTAAAAACAGAAGTATATTTTTCGATTTAAACTTATCAAATATATATAAAAGTGTTTTGTGTATCTTGTAGCTAAAAGATTTTGCTCTAAATTTAACTATCTTATTTAGGCTTGATTTTGCCATTTTTCTATATTCGGTTTTACTAAATTTAACGCCCATTTTATAAACTTTATGTATAATATCAACTATTTTTATTTATAGGAAAAAATATGAAACTAAAAAGTCTAATTATAGCATGTTTGCTTATTTTTATTTACGGTTGTAGTAAAAATGACAAAAGCGAAGATACTACGCCCACATCCTCATCTATAAGTGAAAATTACGATAGAAGTTTCACTTTAACGTTAAATGATGGTAAGAATTTAAATATGCAAAGAAATAGTGAAGGTTTTGATATAGAAGATAACAATAAAGCGGTTTTGTTTACATTTTTTACGACTTGGTGTCCACCGTGCAAAGCTGAAATTCCGCATCTAGTAAGTCTTCAAGATAAATTTAAAAACGAACTCAGGATAATAGGCGTACTTATGGAAGAAAGAACAGCCGATGATATAAGTGAATTTATAAAAATGTATAATATCAACTACAGCGTAGCTTACGGCGAGTCGAATTTCTTTTTCGCTAAAGCACTTGGAGAAGTAGTAGGCATACCGTATTCAGTGTTGTACTATCCAAATGGCAAGTACGCGACTCACTATATCGGTTTGGTTCCAGAAGAAATGCTAGAATCTGACATAAAAAAGGTAATCTCATAATGTTCGATTTTCTAAAAAAAGGCTTAGAAAAGACTATTTCGTCGATAACCTCAAATAAACCAAAAGATAAAAAGATAACAAAAGATATATTAGAAGAGTTGCTTTTAGAAGCGGATGTACCTTTTGAAATTGTAGAAGAGATAGTGTATTATCTTCCGCCTAGAGATCTAGTAGATAGAGCAGATCTCGCAAGAGTTATGGAAACATACTTTTTATACGATAATCCAAACGATTTAGAAACAAAGCCTTTTGTACAAATGATAATCGGCGTAAACGGTGCTGGAAAAACGACGACCATAGCAAAATTAGCAAATTTATATAAAAATAGCGGCAGAAGCGTTATCTTAGGTGCTAGCGATACTTTTAGAGCGGGAGCGATCGAGCAGTTACGCCAGTGGGCAACCCGCTTAAACGTACCTATAATAGCAACTGCGCAAGGACACGATCCAGCAGCAGTTGCATTTGATACCATCAGCTCTGCTGTAGCAAAAGACTATGACAACGTTATCATAGACACTGCAGGTCGCCTGCAAAACCAAAAAAATTTGGCAAACGAGTTAGAAAAAATAGTTCGTATTTCAAGCAAAGCTTTAGCTTCAGCACCGCATCAAAAGATCATCGTACTTGATGGAACCCAAGGAAATGCCGCGTTAGCTCAGGCAAAAGCATTTAATGAAATTATAAATTTAGACGGCGTTATCATCACGAAGCTTGATGGAACAAGCAAAGGCGGCGCTCTGCTAGGCATAGCAAGAGAACTTGAGCTTCCTATACTATATATCGGCGTAGGGGAACAGATGGACGATATAATCAAATTTGATCCAAAAGATTTTGTTAAAACTATCTGTGATGCTATATACTTGGATAACGATGGCAAAAACTAAAACTATATTTGAGTGTGAAGCTTGCGGAAATCAACAGAGCAAATGGATGGGCAAATGTCCTGGATGCGGGGCTTGGGAAAGCTTTGTGGAGCTTAGTAGCGAACAGATAAAAGTCATCAATGAAATCTCAAAGATAAGTAACTCTCCTTCATCAAAAGCAAAAGCCATAACTGATATAAAAATAGAAGAAATTTCACGCCGCACTACAGGAGACGTTGAGCTTGATATCGTTCTTGGCGGAGGCTTGGTAGATGGCTCACTTGTGCTTATCGGCGGAAGTCCAGGCATCGGAAAATCAACACTGCTTTTAAAAATTGCTTCAAATTTGGCCGAATTTGGTGAAAATGTTTTATACGTAAGCGGGGAAGAAAGTGAGTCTCAAATAAAGCTACGTGCAAACAGACTAAATGCGAACAGCAAAAATCTATATCTTTTAACAGAGATAAACTTAGACAATATCCTAGCAGAAATCTCGAAAAAAGAGTATAAAACGCTAGTAGTGGATTCTATACAAACATTATATAGCGATAAAATAAGCTCAGCTCCTGGTTCAGTTTCGCAAGTACGCGAGATAACTTTTGAGCTGATGAGGCTTGCAAAAAGTAAAAATATATGCGTGTTCATCATCGGACATATCACAAAAGAAGGCTCTATCGCCGGACCTAGAATTTTAGAGCATATGGTTGATGTCGTGCTGTATTTTGAAGGCGATAGCAGTATGGAGCTCAGGCTTCTTAGGGGATTTAAAAATCGCTTTGGCTCAACTAGTGAAGTTGGGATTTTTGAAATGAGCAAATTCGGTCTGATAAGCGCAAAAGACGCTACTAGCAAATTTTTTACTAGAGGAGACGCAGTGAGTGGCTCAGCCATAACAGTCACGATGGAAGGAAGCCGCGCGCTTATAGTAGAGATCCAAGCTCTAGTTTGCGAGAGTAGCTATCCAAAAAGAAGTTCCACTGGATTTGATAAAAATCGTCTGGATATGATACTTGCTTTATTGGAGCGAAAGCTTGAAATTCCCTTGGGGCATTATGACGTTTTTATAAATGTTACTGGCGGAGTAAAGATAAATGAGACCGCATGCGATCTAGCTGTTGTAGCAGCTATCATATCGAGCTTTAGAAATCGCCCTATCAGCAAAGAAAGCATCTTTATAGGTGAGCTTAGCTTAAACGGAGAAATCAGAGATATATTTAACCTTGATGCAAGGCTAAAAGAAGCCAGTATGCAAAAATTTAAAAATATAATAGCACCGAGCAAACCGATAGAAAAATCAAATTTAAAGATATTCGTCGCAAAAGAAATTTCACAAGTGATTGAATGGATGTAAAGCAACGTCCAATAAACTTAGCATTTAAACTTAAAAATAGTGGAAAGTTTTGTTTAATAGATATAAAGTTATACCTTATGAAACAATAGTGCTTAAATTATGCATTATACCGTTCCAAATCATAACTGTCTTTGGATATATGCAAAAGATTTTATGATTTTAGTGAATATAGTGCAAGACCAACAACGAAAAGCATAAACAAGGTAAAAAACAAGTAAAATAAATAGTAATAAAAGTGTGAGCTATTGGCTCAAGTATAGTTTTATAAATGCTTTCCATATGGTTATTATAATATAAAAAAGTAAGCTCCAAATCCTAAAAAAGGTGAATTTTATACCATTTTGGGTTTAATGAGATTTTATCAATGGATTTAAATGAATTTATAGATTATTTTGAGATAGCAAAAAAAGGATAAATGAGGCTTAAAGCTTGATATCTTTATATCTTGCATCAGTTTTGCCAGTGTAAGGCTTTGAGCAGCTAAAATCAAAATGACAATAAAATTTTATTAAAGCAAAAACCAAAACCATAATAATAAAACTAAACATTTATAAGCCTTTTTTAAAAAAATACCATAAAAGGATTAAATATGTCAAATGCTACTTTAACCTTTGGAGTGGATTTAAGTGAGTTTAATACTGCTTTTAATAAAATTAACAAAACAACAACCACCCTAAGCGATGCCCTAGATAAAAACATAAAAACAGCACTAACAGCGATAAAAAATGCAAATCACAAAAAGTTTCAAATCCTAAAAGGATAAATTTATACAATATACCTTTATAGCGCTCTCTCCGCCTATTTGAGTTTCAAATCCTAAAAGGATAAATTTATACAGATATCTATGCAAACCATAGGGGGATTTTAACGTTTCAAATCCTAAAAGGATAAATTTATACAGCAAGAGATAGATGAAGCGTGGGCGAGGCTTAGGTTTCAAATCCTAAAAGGATAAATTTATACCAAAAATACATAAAGCCCATAGGGTAAGCATAATAAAAGTTTCAAATCCTAAAAGGATAAATTTATACCGTAGCATTTCAGCCAAAGGAATGAAAGCAGTGCAGTTTCAAATCCTAAAAGGATAAATTTATACCATAATTATCCAGCCACGGTGTTGATGAAACCTTAAGTTTCAAATCCTAAAAGGATAAATTTATACTCCTTAGTTTTGATTTTGTGTAGGGCTTGAAAAGGTTTCAAATCCTAAAAGGATAAATTTATACTCCTTAGTTTTGATTTTGTGTAGGGCTTGAAAAGGTTTCAAATCCTAAAAGGATAAATTTATACCCTTGAAATGTGGCAGTATGCGTTTGATTACTACTGGTTTCAAATCCTAAAAGGATAAATTTATACTGTTTGCCAATGTTAAAACTCTCTGTCGGTCTATGAGTTTCAAATCCTAAAAGGATAAATTTATACACAGAGGTAAAAAGAGACGACGAGGCTATTCAAAAGCGTTTCAAATCCTAAAAGGATAAATTTATACCAAAGATAAACAAAACCAAATCTACGCTTATGATGAGTTTCAAATCCTAAAAGGATAAATTTATACGGGCTAGTATATACTTTGGCTTTATATCGAAAAATATCGGTTTCAAATCCTAAAAGGATAAATTTATACCGGCAAACAAAAATGCATAGTAGCCTACGACTCTAGTTTCAAATCCTAAAAGGATAAATTTATACTTATTACACTTTCAAGCTCATCAGCAAGGTTAAGTTTCAAATCCTAAAAGGATAAATTTATACTATATGATGCTCTTTTTATTTGCACCACTCTTTACGTTTCAAATCCTAAAAGGATAAATTTATACTGAATATACCAAAGGGCTTTCAAACAAACGGGGCGTTTCAAATCCTAAAAGGATAAATTTATACCATTTTTTACCCTAAGATATTTTTTCGCAAAACTCTAGTTTCAAATCCTAAAAGGATAAATTTATACTACACCTGTTATTGCTGAGCTTCCTATAATGGACTTGTTTCAAATCCTAAAAGGATAAATTTATACGCTAGCTTATTTTCTACAAAGACGCTCATTTTGGGTTTCAAATCCTAAAAGGATAAATTTATACAATAAAGCGTTACTTTTCTAGCATATCAATCAAAAAGTTTCAAATCCTAAAAGGATAAATTTATACTTTAGAATGCGTCTGTGCAGAGAATAGCATAACGCGTTTCAAATCCTAAAAGGATAAATTTATACCAAGCCTTTTATTGTATATTTCATATTTTTCTTCGGAGTTTCAAATCCTAAAAGGATAAATTTATACGTTATGCTTGAAACAATACCCGGAAGCCAATTTTGGTTTCAAATCCTAAAAGGATAAATTTATACAAAGCCAAACCACGTTTTTAAGGCTATTTAAACAGTTTCAAATCCTAAAAGGATAAATTTATACGAATTATTCGGTTCTTTTGGTTTTGAAGCAATAGAGCGTTTCAAATCCTAAAAGGATAAATTTATACTTAGGGTATTTGTTAGCTCGTCTGTTTTAGTGTTGTTTCAAATCCTAAAAGGATAAATTTATACCAAACCAAAGGTCACTCCACTACCAACAAAAACACCGTTTCAAATCCTAAAAGGATAAATTTATACTCAACGCCGACAAAAAACATAGGGTCGCCATACTTAGTTTCAAATCCTAAAAGGATAAATTTATACTCATACAAAAAACAACTCATCTAAATTTAAAAAGAAGTTTCAAATCCTAAAAGGATAAATTTATACTCAAAAAAGGAATGAGCGTAGCGGAATTTTTAAATTGTTTCAAATCCTAAAAGGATAAATTTATACTGCCTGTTATATCATTAGCAAAACTTATATTTGAGTTTCAAATCCTAAAAGGATAAATTTATACACTGGGTGCTTAGTAGATATGACCTGAATGAGTTGTTTCAAATCCTAAAAGGATAAATTTATACTAATTCCAAAATAGAGAGCCTATATCCACAAGCTAGGTTTCAAATCCTAAAAGGATAAATTTATACAAAGATAGATTTGAGCTAGTAGAAGAATACAGGTAGTTTCAAATCCTAAAAGGATAAATTTATACTACGAGAACGAGGAGCTATTAGTAGGAGAGATGAGTTTCAAATCCTAAAAGGATAAATTTATACGACCCAGCCAAATAAACAACGATAGAACTCTCAGAGTTTCAAATCCTAAAAGGATAAATTTATACAAAGTTTCAATGCTCATTTTTAATCCTTTTTTGATAAGTTTCAAATCCTAAAAGGATAAATTTATACTTAATTGATGATTTTTATTTTCTTTGTGAAATCTGTTTCAAATCCTAAAAGGATAAATTTATACTTTTGCTGATTTGTTAGACTTCCCCTTGAACTTCGTTTCAAATCCTAAAAGGATAAATTTATACCTATGGGATAATTCTATAAGCCCGATGTTACTTGAGTTTCAAATCCTAAAAGGATAAATTTATACCTTTTGGTTATGGAGAAAAAGAGGGAAAAGAGGTTGTTTCAAATCCTAAAAGGATAAATTTATACATGGAAATGTTAGATAATAAAAACGTCACAACAAAGTTTCAAATCCTAAAAGGATAAATTTATACATTTCTATTTTGTAGGTCATATGTGATTTTTGATAGTTTCAAATCCTAAAAGGATAAATTTATACGCAAGATAGATAGCTTAAATGATGAGCTTAAAGCGTAGTTTCAAATCCTAAAAGGATAAATTTATACAGCGGTTGGGAGCATTTTCAATTTTCTAGCTTTGAGTTTCAAATCCTAAAAGGATAAATTTATACGAAATCATCAAAACAACGCAAGATGAGTTCAAGATGTTTCAAATCCTAAAAGGATAAATTTATACATAGCACTGTCTAAGCCGTTCATTTTAGATTTTAAGGTTTCAAATCCTAAAAGGATAAATTTATACTTATTTCAAATTTAGCCGATTTTTATTTGATAGTGGTTTCAAATCCTAAAAGGATAAATTTATACGATACTGTCTTGAATTTCACGTGTGCAAAGTATCCTGTTTCAAATCCTAAAAGGATAAATTTATACTCCTTAGTTTTGATTTTGTGTAGGGCTTGAAAAGGTTTCAAATCCTAAAAGGATAAATTTATACAAATGCTTGAAAGGCTTAATACAATTTTGGAAGAGTTTCAAATCCTAAAAGGATAAATTTATACGTTTCAATGCTCATTTTTAATCCTTTTTTGATAAGTTTCAAATCCTAAAAGGATAAATTTATACATTCGGCGGATACCAATACAGAAGTTGCGAGGACAGTTTCAAATCCTAAAAGGATAAATTTATACAAAAATCACGCTAGGCTTAACTTCAGCGTTATAGGTTTCAAATCCTAAAAGGATAAATTTATACCAATGGCGATAGAAATGCGATAGAAACAAGAGCCAAGTTTCAAATCCTAAAAGGATAAATTTATACCTAAATAGACCAAAAGAGCCAAGCCTTGATGAGCGTTTCAAATCCTAAAAGGATAAATTTATACTTAGCAGGTATGCCTATCATTCCTTTATCGATGATGTTTCAAATCCTAAAAGGATAAATTTATACGATGAGTTTCTTATATCGTTGTTATCAAAAAAATGTTTCAAATCCTAAAAGGATAAATTTATACGTCAGCTCCAACCATATGCAAAATATTACCATTTAGTTTCAAATCCTAAAAGGATAAATTTATACCTTGCGCGACTAGAAATGAAAAAATCACCAAAACCGTTTCAAATCCTAAAAGGATAAATTTATACGTTGTGTATCAGTTTTTAAATTATTTTTCAAAGGGTTTCAAATCCTAAAAGGATAAATTTATACTAATATTTATCCGCTATTAGAATTTTAGCGTAATGTTTCAAATCCTAAAAGGATAAATTTATACTCTATCGCCGATGATGACTAGCTCATCATTTAAGTTTCAAATCCTAAAAGGATAAATTTATACTAAAATAAATAATAATTTAGTCGAGCTTAGCTATTTGTTTCAAATCCTAAAAGGATAAATTTATACATCACGAAAGAGCGTTAGAGAGAAATTATTCACAATGTTTCAAATCCTAAAAGGATAAATTTATACATTCCGTTTATAGAGGGGTTTATTTCACTCCTTAGAGTTTCAAATCCTAAAAGGATAAATTTATACATTACCAGTCAGGCGCGTATTTTGTTATCAAGCCGTTTCAAATCCTAAAAGGATAAATTTATACCGTTTCAGATGCAAGCAGCATAAACATCAAAGTTGAGTTTCAAATCCTAAAAGGATAAATTTATACATCTATGGGCGGATTAACACTTATAGCACTGAAATTTGTTTCAAATCCTAAAAGGATAAATTTATACGCTTTTGAGCTTAATAGTGATTGAGTTTCAATAGTGTTTCAAATCCTAAAAGGATAAATTTATACTGTATCGTGCTATCCCTTTGCAAAATAGCCGATACAGTTTCAAATCCTAAAAGGATAAATTTATACGTAATACAATTGGCGAGTTTTGGGATGATAGCGTTCGGTTTCAAATCCTAAAAGGATAAATTTATACGTTTAGCTCTTTTAAACAAAGTTCAGCTAAACACTCAGTTTCAAATCCTAAAAGGATAAATTTATACGATTTTGTGGGCGGCGTGGCAGAAGATGCAACGAGTTTCAAATCCTAAAAGGATAAATTTATACCCATCCAGGTTGCTTTGCTCAACTTCCATTAAACGTTTCAAATCCTAAAAGGATAAATTTATACCAATAGGGCTTATTCCATATCCTCCGCCAAAGCTAGTTTCAAATCCTAAAAGGATAAATTTATACGTAAAGCCCTCCGTTTTGATAGGATTGTTCGCATATGCGTTTCAAATCCTAAAAGGATAAATTTATACATATATGGGAAGTTCAATCGGTGCAGATGAACCGTTTCAAATCCTAAAAGGATAAATTTATACTCAAAAACAGCTCTTGAAATTCAACAAGATATCGGTTTCAAATCCTAAAAGGATAAATTTATACAGGTGGTAGGCGATATAAAAAAATCGATAGTAGCAGGTTTCAAATCCTAAAAGGATAAATTTATACTTTAGCTTTTTTCACACTCTTCTATCAAAAAATCGTTTCAAATCCTAAAAGGATAAATTTATACTATCGGCGAAATTAGAAAAATGTATTTTAAGAATTTGTTTCAAATCCTAAAAGGATAAATTTATACTTTTATCATTTATTATTCTTGCGTATTTTTCCATTGTTTCAAATCCTAAAAGGATAAATTTATACGTGAAAATAGTCTGGGCATCGAAACTTTGGTAGGGTTTCAAATCCTAAAAGGATAAATTTATACAGCAGATATCCACTCCCTCGAATGATTTTATTTTTGAGTTTCAAATCCTAAAAGGATAAATTTATACCTATACTTACTTTTGTCATCTTTGTATTTTTTTCGTTTCAAATCCTAAAAGGATAAATTTATACTTAGCTCTCTATCAAACACAAAATACAGAAATTGTGAGTTTCAAATCCTAAAAGGATAAATTTATACGCGGAAGTATATCAATGACAATCAAGAGAGAATGTTTCAAATCCTAAAAGGATAAATTTATACTAAAATGACAAAACAAGACTTTCAAGAAGTATTTAGTTTCAAATCCTAAAAGGATAAATTTATACCAAAACGATATTTTAGAAATATCACAAGGGAGTTAGTTTCAAATCCTAAAAGGATAAATTTATACTTTTTGATGATACCTCATCAGCTTTTTTAAAACTTTCGTTTCAAATCCTAAAAGGATAAATTTATACGAGGTATGCCCCCTTTGTGGCGTTAAGTTGATAAAGTTTCAAATCCTAAAAGGATAAATTTATACACAGATAAAATAGCACTTGTGGATTATGAAAAGGCGTTTCAAATCCTAAAAGGATAAATTTATACTTTATTTGAGGTTGTCCTCTTTGTTTTGATAGAGGTTTCAAATCCTAAAAGGATAAATTTATACTCGATATATTTACGCTTTTATTTAAGCAGGTGGTGTTTCAAATCCTAAAAGGATAAATTTATACTTATTCAGATAACGACACAATACCATTTTAAGGAGTTTCAAATCCTAAAAGGATAAATTTATACGGTATCATCAAAAAGAGATTTAACAGTGCAAAAAAGTTTCAAATCCTAAAAGGATAAATTTATACAAGTTTTTCTTTGGATAGTTGAGGTTCATTAGTTAGTTTCAAATCCTAAAAGGATAAATTTATACTGGTTGAAGCACTTGGCGGTTGGGTGGATATTTGCAAGTTTCAAATCCTAAAAGGATAAATTTATACGGCAAGTTTGAACCAAAAACGCCTATGACGATGCTGTTTCAAATCCTAAAAGGATAAATTTATACATGATATAAAAACTCTTATCAAGCTTTTAGGTTAGTTTCAAATCCTAAAAGGATAAATTTATACGAAGTAAAAAGAGACGACGAGGCTATTCAAAAGCGTTTCAAATCCTAAAAGGATAAATTTATACAATGTCAGAAAGACCGATATTGCGCAAGTAAATAGGTTTCAAATCCTAAAAGGATAAATTTATACTTAATATCGCTCATCTTTATATCCAAAGCGGAATGTTTCAAATCCTAAAAGGATAAATTTATACACAATAGGGCTTATTCCATAGCCTCCGCCAAAGCTAGTTTCAAATCCTAAAAGGATAAATTTATACATATTTTCAACTTGCAAGCCGTTTTTTAAATCATTGTTTCAAATCCTAAAAGGATAAATTTATACTATGACCCCTTTGCTTGATAGGCATTATCAATTATTAATGTTTCAAATCCTAAAAGGATAAATTTATACTCTTAAGCCACTTGCTATCTTGCTTTGAAATCCTTGTTTCAAATCCTAAAAGGATAAATTTATACTTCACTATTTGGCTTTCTGATTGTAGGGTCAAGGAGTTTCAAATCCTAAAAGGATAAATTTATACACTATATCAGATTTTTTTATATTAACAATACGTATGTTTCAAATCCTAAAAGGATAAATTTATACGATAGTTTCCCAGCCTAGCACTTGTGATACTATTGTATTGTTTCAAATCCTAAAAGGATAAATTTATACGCCTACGATTTTGAAGCCTTTTTGTTCGCAGTATTGTTTCAAATCCTAAAAGGATAAATTTATACTCTCCTGCATTTTCTCATATACTTCTTTAGTTGGGTTTCAAATCCTAAAAGGATAAATTTATACTGAGGACGGCATCGAGTTTATCCGCGGTTTTGAGTTTCAAATCCTAAAAGGATAAATTTATACCGCAGTAAAATCTTAACTTAACACATTCAAAACTGTTTCAAATCCTAAAAGGATAAATTTATACTTCCACCACTGCGTTTATAGTCTTATCTTCAAAGCGTTTCAAATCCTAAAAGGATAAATTTATACTCAAAAAGTTCTGATATTTTGATTTCATTTATCAGTTTCAAATCCTAAAAGGATAAATTTATACTTGTTTCAGGGAGGAAAATTCACAAATCTCATCTTAGTTTCAAATCCTAAAAGGATAAATTTATACCGAATTACTAGCGTAAGCATTTATCCCTAAATTAGTTTCAAATCCTAAAAGGATAAATTTATACTCCTTAGTTTTGATTTTGTGTAGGGCTTGAAAAAGTTTCAAATCCTAAAAGGATAAATTTATACCGATAGAAACGGCATTTTATGGGTAGATTATACCAGTTTCAAATCCTAAAAGGATAAATTTATACAAGAAAAAGAGCAAGATAGCATAGACTTTGATAAGTTTCAAATCCTAAAAGGATAAATTTATACCCAATATTGCTTTTATTTTTTTCTTATTCATATTGGTTTCAAATCCTAAAAGGATAAATTTATACTAGAGGGTACAAAGTAGATACGAGCTCCCCTCAAAAGTTTCAAATCCTAAAAGGATAAATTTATACTGAATAAAAACTCGCTTCCATTCACGTGCTTAAGTTTCAAATCCTAAAAGGATAAATTTATACAATGTTTCATTTATCTTCATTGTTTATCATTTCATTGTTTCAAATCCTAAAAGGATAAATTTATACCTAAGAGTATTTTTTAAAATATAGATATATATTTTGTTTCAAATCCTAAAAGGATAAATTTATACATGGAAAAACTCTTAAACGACTTAAGAGATGTCCTGTTTCAAATCCTAAAAGGATAAATTTATACTGAAGCTGAAATGACTGAAAGTGAAAAAATAGAAGCGTTTCAAATCCTAAAAGGATAAATTTATACGTTGGCGGATTAGCACCACTTCCTACGAAAATGCAGTTTCAAATCCTAAAAGGATAAATTTATACTCTCTAGCATAGTGCCTTTTTCGCCTATAAGAACGTTTCAAATCCTAAAAGGATAAATTTATACAATCTCAATGGATGCTACCTACCGAAGCAGAATATTGTTTCAAATCCTAAAAGGATAAATTTATACACCCCTTTACTTGATAGGCATTATCAGCTATTGATGTTTCAAATCCTAAAAGGATAAATTTATACGCAGATTGGGGCTTTGCAAACGACCCTAACACGCGTTTCAAATCCTAAAAGGATAAATTTATACAGATAGCAAAAATGATATAAATAGCCCTTGCGAAAAGTTTCAAATCCTAAAAGGATAAATTTATACCAATCATTATTAAGCTCAAAAGCTCCAAAGAAAGTGTTTCAAATCCTAAAAGGATAAATTTATACTGGGACGAAGATATCAAGCAAGGCGTTTTAAGCGGGTTTCAAATCCTAAAAGGATAAATTTATACGCTACACTTCGCGGATATTTAGCAGGTGCGAAAAAAGGTTTCAAATCCTAAAAGGATAAATTTATACTTCAAAACAATCAGTCTCACAAAGCCTAAAAAAACGTTTCAAATCCTAAAAGGATAAATTTATACTTTAGAGGGTGGGAATAGTGCGTTTGGTGAGTTTTGTTTCAAATCCTAAAAGGATAAATTTATACGGTTACTTTAGGCACACAGTTCTATTGTTCTGCGAAGTTTCAAATCCTAAAAGGATAAATTTATACACACACTCATACTCATCATTCAGAATTTCACAAAGAAAAGTTTCAAATCCTAAAAGGATAAATTTATACACGGAAGCACAAAAATAGCAATGGAAAAAGGAAAAAGTTTCAAATCCTAAAAGGATAAATTTATACTTTAATAATCCATATGTTTTATTATTACCATTATGTTTCAAATCCTAAAAGGATAAATTTATACATGTTTGCGTAGATGGCGGAACAGATGAAGAGATAGCGTTTCAAATCCTAAAAGGATAAATTTATACTGAGAAAATATAAAGTATCACTAGGCACGGTGAAGTTTCAAATCCTAAAAGGATAAATTTATACTGGCTTCTTTAAAAAAAATCAATTCAAAACAAAAGGAGTTTCAAATCCTAAAAGGATAAATTTATACTTGGCATCGCTGATAGTTGCATCGGCTTCCTTGAGTTTCAAATCCTAAAAGGATAAATTTATACTTACATACCTTAAAAAACTTTTTTAGTTATTTTAGTTTCAAATCCTAAAAGGATAAATTTATACGTGGTTACTTTAGGCACACAGTTTTATTGTTCTGCGAAGTTTCAAATCCTAAAAGGATAAATTTATACTGATGGTAACACAAAAATAGCAATGGAAAAAGGGAAAAGTTTCAAATCCTAAAAGGATAAATTTATACCCAAAAGATAGCCGATGAAATGTTTTGCTTTGGTTGGTTTCAAATCCTAAAAGGATAAATTTATACTTAAAGCAGATTGATAGCAGTTTTTACAAATGGAGGTTTCAAATCCTAAAAGGATAAATTTATACTTCCTTTTGCTAAATTTAAGGCTGGTTTTGAAGTGTTTCAAATCCTAAAAGGATAAATTTATACACTTTGTATCACAAGAGCAGAGCTATCAGAAATATGTTTCAAATCCTAAAAGGATAAATTTATACTATCAACCGATGATTATGTGAGTGTTTATCAATCTAGTTTCAAATCCTAAAAGGATAAATTTATACAACAAATCAAAGATGAACAATAGAACAGCAAGACGTTTCAAATCCTAAAAGGATAAATTTATACGGTAATTCACGACTATCTATGCGATGAGGCTAAGAGGTTTCAAATCCTAAAAGGATAAATTTATACAACGTGGATTTTAGGCTTTTTGACAACTCTACAACGTTTCAAATCCTAAAAGGATAAATTTATACGGTTTTAAAATTACTCTATTCATATCATACACGCGTTTCAAATCCTAAAAGGATAAATTTATACTGCACAGACGCACTCTAAAAATGCGATATGCCTGTTTCAAATCCTAAAAGGATAAATTTATACACGGTAGGAATGCCTATCATTCCGCTACCTGCACGTTTCAAATCCTAAAAGGATAAATTTATACTAAAGACAAGAGAGTGGCCAAAGACGTAATTACTTGTTTCAAATCCTAAAAGGATAAATTTATACCGACCAAAGCGGACTACTAGCAAGTGCGACGGTTGAGTTTCAAATCCTAAAAGGATAAATTTATACTTTAGCCTATTGTTCATCTCTTATCCTTTATCAAATTGTTTCAAATCCTAAAAGGATAAATTTATACATCACAAAGCATAGGCGAGAGTTTAAGCTCTCAACGTTTCAAATCCTAAAAGGATAAATTTATACGAAAGGATTTAAAGATGAATGAGGAAATTGAGAAATGTTTCAAATCCTAAAAGGATAAATTTATACAGCAATATTCTAAATACCTCTCGAAGCAGTAGCAAGTTTCAAATCCTAAAAGGATAAATTTATACCAAACGGCGGAAATTTCTATTTTGAAACTCAAAAGTTTCAAATCCTAAAAGGATAAATTTATACTAAAGCCTTTGTAGCCGACCAAAAAATAGAAATTCGTTTCAAATCCTAAAAGGATAAATTTATACCCTTTGCATAAATGGAAGCGCCCCAGTGCTACCGGGTTTCAAATCCTAAAAGGATAAATTTATACAGATACTTCGTCCTTAAGTCCTTCAAGCTCATAAAGTTTCAAATCCTAAAAGGATAAATTTATACTATTTTTTTGTTGTCCGGATAAATTCCAGTTAAAGGTTTCAAATCCTAAAAGGATAAATTTATACAAAAACACGAACGAGCTAGTTTTCAATAATAAATGGGGTTTCAAATCCTAAAAGGATAAATTTATACTAATGCAGTTGTGATTAAGCTTAACTATCAAGACAAGTTTCAAATCCTAAAAGGATAAATTTATACTGTCGTTGAATTTGGTAGAAACTAAAAGGAGGAAAAAGTTTCAAATCCTAAAAGGATAAATTTATACATTCCTACCGTTTCAGAAAGAGGCGTTAGCGTAAAAGGTTTCAAATCCTAAAAGGATAAATTTATACATGAGAAATTGTCTATCTGATGGTTGGAAATCTTGTTTCAAATCCTAAAAGGATAAATTTATACTATGGCTCTACGGTTTTTAATGGCGTGAGGAGTAGTTTCAAATCCTAAAAGGATAAATTTATACCATAGATGATTATCCAGTAGTCATAATAGGAAAGTTTCAAATCCTAAAAGGATAAATTTATACAGCAACAAAAACAGCTAAATTTAGTACTTTGTACCAAGTTTTACTATATTTATTTTACTAAAAAATGGCTTAATATAGTATTTATAAAATCATCAAATAAAGCATTTAAGCTATTTTATAAATCTTAAATATAGCTTTATCAAGTTATTTAAAGCAATTTTTTTTAAGTATTTAGGCAAAGGTTGATCCATAAATAAATCTAACTTAACCATATTAAATCAAAATAAAAATAGCTATAAGGCAAATTTTAAACTCGCTAAACGCTTGTAAATTATTTTATTTTTTCATAGTCTATCAAGCCGATTATACCGTTTTCTATTTTTTTATGACAAGCCACGCAGTTTGCTTTGGATTTTACATCTTTTCTTAAAAATACTTTTTCATCTATCTTTCTATGCTTTTTTATCCAGTATTCATTTTGAGTTATGGCTATATTTTGGTCGTTTTTTGCATATTTAAGTATGTTAAATGCAGTTTTATCACCCCTTGTCTGAGCAGAATTTGCGACTAAAAAGTTCAGTATATTTTTATTTGTATCATCATCTATGCTTGCATCAGTGCCGAAATGATTTTCTAGTCCACCCATCATGATCTCCCATGATTTTTTAGGTAGTAGAAATGGCGGATAGATCATATGGCAGCTTCCGCACTCTTTAGCAAACAGAGCATTTTGCGACCGATAATCCACGCTTATAGCGTGAGATCTTAAAATAAAATTATTTGTATTAAAAATATAAAAAAAAGTCGAAAGTATAGCTAAAATCCATACAAAACAAAATACTTTTTGGATATAGTTTGGTTTAACGCTTTGATCGTTTTGCGTTAGTTTATAGCCAGTGATCATAGAGTCCAAAGCATCATTTTTATGTATAAATTTATCTATTAAAGCTCCGCAAGTATGGATAAGCACTGTATATAAAAGCACATTTGCAGATACTTCGTGTATGGATTTTACAAATTTAAGCTCACTATAACTATCATATAAAAATGCAAAAATTCCGCTATTTTTATCTATTGCATAGAGCATAAGTCCAGAAACAGCACAAACAAATCCGAGGCTTAACATAATAATGATCGCTATACTTGAAGCTGGATTATGTCCGATAAATTTCTCTTTCTTACCAAAAAAAGGGTGAAAATATGCCATCAATCCGTGGAATTTAAAATCGCTAAATTTAGAATGTTTTGTCCCGATAAATCCCCATACTATCCTAAATATAACCGCAACGCCAAAAACCACGCCAAAAGCGGCGTGGAAATAAAGCAAACTATCAAATTCACTCAATATATAAGAAATTATAAAGCTAAATATCAAGGCGATATGAGAAAATCTCGCCCAGAAGCTCCAAATATAACTTTTAATCACGCCAAGCTCCGTAATTTGGTATATCTATGCTTTTTTTACCATATATCCCAAGCTCAGCTTTTTTATGACAGGCGGTGCAATTTGACAGAGTTTTGACCTCTTTTTGAGTTATCATCCACTTTTCTATCTTTTTATGCTTTTTGATATGATAAGGGATATCTGTTATAGACTGGTACAAAACCCCGTTTTCTAAGGATTTGGTTATCTTTGCACTTCTTTTATAGTTCATCGCATTTTGGCTAGAATTTGCTAAAAGATAGCTAAGTATGCTTTTATTTGTCTCATCATCAATGCTCGCATCAGTGCCATAGTGATCGGCTAAATTTTTCATTATAAATTCCCAAGACTGAGTTGGCATAAGTCCAGGCTGATAGCCAAAATGACAGCTAGCGCACTCTTTTTTATAAAGCTCATTATCCACAGGTTTTACATCTAGTCCGCCTCTTACACCATCTCCTTTTGCATACAAACTCAAAATCGCCATACATATAAATAGTAAAAATTTCATATTTTATCCTTATTGCTTTATAAGATAATAAAGAACATCGCCTTTTTCTATAGCGGTTCCTTCTCTTAAATAGACATCTTTAAAATTTCTTTTTAGCCATTTTTTCACCTCTTTAACATAGCTTAGCCTAGAAGAATTTGCATTTGGCGAAAGCGGTGCGATGGTTTTGTTTGTAAAGATATTCATAGATTCTTTAGTAAGATCTTCGCCGTGACAGCTTTGACAGGATATATTTTGTGAGTTTTTACCAATATTTTTTGTAACAAAGATAAGCTCGCCTTTTGCTGCATCAAAATCTTTAAAATTTGGATCCAACTTTAAAGCTTCAGACTTCAACTCCGCTATATACTCTTGCATAGCAGCATTGAACTGAGCTGCATTTAGTGCATATGCACACAAAAATAATAACGCTATTTTTTTCATAATCTCTCCTTAAATAATATGCGAAATTATAAGTGTAAATTGTTTATTGATTGTTAAATTTATATTGCCAGAATAATCAAATTTAGATTAATAATGCTTTTAAGCGATTAATTATAAACTACTTGTAGTTGTTATTTGGCATTGAATTAATAGCCTGTTTAAAAGCCAGAAAGAATTTAATGGTGGAAGTTCAGTAATGCCATTTTAAGCCTTTAAATGCTGATTATAACATTGTTCAAGCCTTTTTTTATTAAATTTTACAATCATAAATAAAATTACTATAATGTTAATTTTTTATCTTTGTATTTTTGTAGGATTTTTTATTTCTTACTTTTGATTTATGTATGTCTAAATTTACTCTACTTTTTTGACTAACCTTAAAGTATAGAAAATATTCTCCACCACTTAAATTTAACCTTGTTATTTTTCTAAATTATGGCTCTTTAAAATAATGAATAATTTTCTATGTTTTTATCTTAGTGGGCTTTTGAATTAATATAATATAAAAATAGTATAATAAAACAATATTAAAAAGTATAAAATCAATATAAAAAACATATATTTTCATTTTTTTTATTTTGTATAAATCAAAAATAGTTAAAAAAGAGGGAGGAGTGTTTATCTGATTTTTTTACGGCTCTTTTAAATTTAAAATTTAGTAATTTTTGACTTGTTGTTTTTGCTTGTAATATCAAACCCATTTAAAATATCAATCAGTATTTATCTGTTTCTTTCCTTTTTTTTTAACTTTTTTGGTTTTTTTCTAAAAAAGACACTATTTCCCCATTCTTTATACTTTCATAAGTTTTTATAAGGGTTTTGACAATGTATAAAATAATGCTTATGATACTATATTAAAATAAATATTAATTAAATAAACTTAACTAAACTATTTAAATAATCAACATACCGCTGCATTAAAGCCCTATTTTGCTCTATTGTAGCTGTTTTTCTCTCATATGCGTATTTTACATTGTTTAACTCTTTATGTGCTAGTGCGTTTTCTATTGTTTTCTCGCTTATTCCTAGTTTTGTAAGGGTTGCAAGGTTTAAGGTACAAATTGTTTTAAATGTCGCTCTAAATCCGTGAGCACTTGCTTTGTTTAAGTATTTATTTTTACCACCTAAATTTCGTATCGCTTTGCCTATGCTGTCTTTGTTTATATGTCCTGCCATTGTAAGAGCTGGAAATACAAATTTGCTATTTATGGGGCTATATAGCTTTTGTTCTTTAAAGATATTAATAACTTCTTTTGATAAAGCTGTTTTATGGGTAAATCTCATTTTCATCTGTGTAGCAGGAATGCTCCATATGCCATTTTCTAAGTCAATATGCTCCCACATTGCACTAGCTGTATTGATAGGTCTATTTACACATAAAATTTGAAGTATTACTACTCTTTTTTGTTTGTAAATCCATCTTATTATCGTCTCGTAAATCACTCAAAAACTCTTTTAAAAGCTCTTTGCTAGTAATTGCTGCGTATCTTGTGTCAATGCCATTTTTAAGTGTAAAATGGCATTGATGTGGGGTATTGTTTGTGCAAAGCTTTGCAAGGATTATAGTCAATGTATCTGTCATTGATAGCAATTTCAAATAATGCGTTTAAATGATTAATTATACGATGTATTGTTTCAAGGCGAGATTGCTTTGGATTATAGGGATTAAAAAGTGGGTCTAGGACTTCTTTTAGGTGGCTAAATTTTATGTTTGCAATATCTGTATTTTCAAATCTAGGTAGTATATAAGTTTGCATCTGATTTATTATTTTTTGCGTATAATTTAGCGTTAATGTGGCTTGTTTTTTTGCTTGATATAGCTATCAAACAGTGCACCTATGCTGTATTTATTTGACTTTAAAACTGATGAGTGTTCTATTCTTTTTACTATCTTTAGTGCATCAGCTCTTGCATGTTCAACCATGTATTCGCCTTGTATAAATTCTTTTAATTTTTGAGTTTTGCCTTTGTGGAGTATAAAAAAAGTTTTTACCCCCGCTTGGATTAACCCAAATATAAAGCTCTTTTGGATTGCCAACTGCTTTTCTGCATTGCTTCTCTCTTATTTCTAACTCTCTTATATTTTTATCTTGTAAATTTACTCTTGATATGTTCGCCATTTTTATTTCCTTTTTTTATAAAACTACACTAATAAAACAAAACTACATTATTATACTACATTAATTTTAGAAATTATATAAGACTTTTATGGATTAACAAAAATTTTTAAAAAGCTTTAAAATGACGATATACAAGTAGTTTCTAGAGACTTTTTGAGATTTTCAAAAGGGATGAGATTTGATACTTGGTGGAGGTGTGCGGGATCGAACCGCAGTCCAAAAATAACAAACCCACAGCCTCTACATGCTTAGCAGAAATGAAAATTTCACTTAGTCATGCTCATTTCCCAAAACACTTGACTAAGCTAAGACTAAATTTGGGCTCTAAACTCGTCAAATTTAGAACCTACACTATCGAAAATTACCCGCAAAAACTCCTAGATAGTATCAAAGTTTTGCAGGGCTCAACTGAACTTACGCAGCTTTAGCGTAAGCAGGAGCGAATTTAACGTTATTTGCGTTTAATTTTAATTTTAGGCTTTTTAAGCTTTGCCCAAAGCTGCATGCCACCGTGACTTCACTACTCCTGTCGAAGCCAAGTCACCCCCGTAAAGTGGGAAGATTATACATAAATTTAATACTATTGTCAAGAAAAAAATCGTTTTGGCATATTGATGATCTTTGGATTTAATATGTGAAAATACAGCTCGTCGTTTTCTATATCTGCTCTATAAGTTTCTACTTGATCAGCAACCAATAAAAGCCAGTCTATAAACTCATCACTCGCCTCAGAGTTTTCATCTTTTTGATTTTTAGCTTCATCAAGTATATTTTCACAAAGCGTCGCGAGCTTGATAAGAGGCTCTAGCTTTAAAAATCCTGCTGCTGATTTTATATTGTGAAATATACGAAAAATTTCATCTAAATTTCCTGAGCAAACTTCTTTTTTACTCAAATTTATAATCAAAGGATCCAAGCTCGAGGACATAAAATCGAAATGCGTCAAAAAGTCTTCAACTATATCTAAATCATAATCGGTTTCTAATTGTTTGAGTATTCCCACTGGCGTTTTCCTTTTATATTCAGACAAATTGTAGCAAATTTTAGGTAAAATCTAGCAAAAAATAAAATAATTAAGGTAGAAAAAAATGAAAAAGATCACTATAAGCGATCTATTTGCTATGAAAAACAAGCAAAAGATTGTGATGATAACTGCTTATGACGCTCTTTTTGCTAAGCTTTTTGATGATTACGCAGATATGATCTTGGTCGGAGATAGCTTAAATATGAGCTTTAATGGGAAAAATGAGACCATAGGACTTAGCGTAAAAGAAATGATATATCACGCAAAAGCAGTTAGAACCGGCTCTAAAAGAGCATTTTTGGTAGTAGATGTTCCTTTTGGAGCAATCTACTCTAAAAAAGTAGCCTTAAAAAACTGCATAGAAATTTATAAAAAAACAGGCTGCGACGCAGTAAAGATAGAAGGCGGATCCGAGATAAAGGGTATCGTAAAAGCTCTAAGCCAAAACGGAGTCGGCGTTATGGGACATATCGGGCTAAAACCGCAACTCTCAAGAAAAGAGGGCGGTTTTAAAGTAGCAGGAAGAGACGAAGAGACTGCAAAAAAAATATTAGATGACGCGCTAGAGCTTGAGCTAGCAGGAGCTGGGCTACTTTTACTAGAAGGCATCCCTAGCGAACTAGGTAAAAAGATAACTAATAGCGTAAAAATCCCTACCATAGGCATAGGCGCTGGAAGCGATACGGATGGGCAAGTGCTTGTTTGGAGCGATGCGTTTGGATTTTTCGAAGAGTTTAAACCTAAATTCGTAAAAAGGTTTTTAGACGGTGCAAATTTGATAAGAAACGCCATGCAAGATTACGCAGACGAAGTGCGTACTAAAAAGTTTCCAAGTAGTGAGCATGAATATACCAAATAATCACATAGTAGATATCAGACGTCCTAGTGAGTGGATAGAATTTGGCATTTTAGAAGGCTCAAAACTAATAACGTTTGAAAATTTAAACGGAAAGATAAATCCTATGTTTTTGCCACTCATAGAACAAAATTTCAAAAAAGACGATGAGATAGTCTTGATGTGTCATACGGCGCTCAGATCTAAGGCGGCTATGAAATTTTTGCAAGAAAAAGGCTATAGTAATGTCAAAGATATAAAAGGCGGAGCGTATTATTTTGAAAAAATGGGCGCTAAGTTCATGCCATATAGTGGAGAATAATTTTGGATAGAATAGTTGAGATAGAAAAAGTAAGTTTTGAGAGTGAATATGAGGTAAATTTAAGACCGGCTAGCTTTGATGACTACATAGGACAAGAAAAAATCAAGTCAAATTTAAAAGTTTTTATAGCAGCGGCAAAAAAAAGATCTGAATGCTTGGATCACGCCCTATTTTATGGACCTCCTGGACTTGGAAAAACTACTATCGCTCACATAATAGCCTCCGAAATGAACACAAATATAAAGATAACCGCAGCTCCTATGATAGAAAAATCAGGAGATCTTGCCGCGATCTTGACAAATTTAGAAGCCGGCGACGTACTTTTTATAGATGAGATCCATAGACTAAGCTCTGCTATAGAAGAGGTTTTATACTCCGCTATGGAGGATTTTAGACTAGATATCATCATAGGAAGCGGACCTGCTGCTCAAACCATAAAAATAGACATTCCTAAATTTACGCTGATCGGTGCTACAACAAGAGCTGGAATGATATCAGCTCCTCTTAGAGATCGCTTTGGAATGCAGTTTAGATTACAGTTTTACACACCAGAAGAACTCGCTTTGATAGTATCAAAAGCATCAAATAAGCTTGGGAAAAATTGTCAAAAAGAAGCTAGCTTAGAGATCGCAAAAAGAAGTCGTGGAACTCCTCGTATAGCTTTACGCCTTTTAAAAAGAATACGTGATTTTGCTGAGATAAATGATGAAAACAATATAACAAAAGATAGAGCAAAAGAAGCTCTCGATAGTCTTGGGGTAAATGACCTTGGGTTTGATGAGATGGATCTAAAGTATCTTGATATACTTTTAGACGCTAAAGATCGCCCTTTAGGACTTTCTACTATAGCTGCTGCTTTAAGCGAAGACGAAGGTACGATTGAAGACGTGATAGAGCCATATTTATTAGCAAACGGATATATACAAAGGACTGCAAAAGGAAGAACCCTAAGCTACAAAAGTTTTGATACTTTAGGGATAAAACCTAGCAAAGGCTTATTTGATGAGTAACAACTCACTAAAATCAGTAAAGGACGATAAGGTGCAAAAAACAAATCAAATTTTTTTCGCTCTATTTGCCGTATTTGTGCTTGGCTGGATGATATTTTTATTTAAGTCATACTTACTCACCATAAGCATAGGCATACTCTTAGCAGTCGCTACAGCAAACATACAAAATTTCTTTTTGCGAGCCACTAAAGGTAAAAGATTAATATCTACGATATTTACTACGATATTTTTTGCGGCGATATTTATAATACCTTTTATATATGCCGTAGTTGCGATATTTCAGCAAGGTACTAGCGTAGATATAGAGTATTTAAACTCTATTGTTACATATGTTAAAAACTATGACTTTACGCTGCCTAGCAAAGTCCAGTTTTTAGAGCCTAAATTTAAAGAATTGCTCTTAGGCGTAGACTTCAACTCTTTAGTAACAAATGCTTTTAACTACATAAAAGGTAGCTTAGAAAAAAGCGCGTCATTTTTTACTGATATGGGACTTATAGTTCTGTTTTTCTTCTTGTCTCATCTATATGGAAGCGAGCTTGCAAGCTACATAAAAAGCGTAACCCCTATGGCACCTAGCGAACTTGAGTTTATATTTTTAGAAGTGACAAATACGATGAGCGTCGTCTTTTATACAACTATCGCAAATGCGATTTTACAAGGATTTTTATTTTCACTGATAGTGCTTTTTTACGGACAAAATGGACTTTTATTTGGCGTACTTTTTGGATTTGCATCTCTTATACCTATAGTGGGCGGCGCGCTTGTCTATGTGCCTTTTAGCATATATGAGCTAAGCATTGGCGATACATTTGGAGCAATCAGTATATTTTTGTACTCAGTTATAGTGATATCTACTTTAGCGGACAATTTTATAAAGCCACTTATAATTAAATTTATAAACCAAAAATTAGTCAAAACAAAAGCAAAGATGAACGAGCTGCTTCTGTTTTTTGCGATGATAGCCGGACTTTCTAGCTTTGGATTTTGGGGAGTGATACTTGGTCCTGCGATAGTTACTTTAACTACTGCTACGCTTAGACTTTACGTTCTTTTGAAAGAACGAGGCATTATGTGATGGAGGATAGCTTGAAATTTGAGTTTGAAAACGGCGTTTTAACGCTAAGTGGCAAATTTGACTATAATCTAAGCAAAAGCGACATTAAAAAACTTAAAAGTCTGAAAGTTCATACTTTAGATCTTTTAAATTTAGAGCGAATCGACTACAGCGCTGCAGTTTTTATGACAAAAATTTACGACTCTCCTAAACTCATCAACTCAAATGATAAATTTGATAAGATTTTCGCATTAGTCGGTGATAAAAAGATTCTAAATACAAAGTTATCAAAGACTTTTAGCTTAAATTTAATAGAGGATTTAGGTAAAAGTTTTTTATCTATAAAAAACAACTTCATCAACTTTTGCATATTTTTAGGAGAGTTTTTATTTGGTGTAGCTTCAAGCATTTGGAATTTTAAAAATATAAGATTTAAAGAGCTTTCAAACCACTTCAAAGACGTGGGTATAAAGGCTGTTTTTATCGTGTGTTTAACAAGCTTTTTGATAGGTATAGTTTTAGCGTATCAAGGAGCTAGTATGCTAGAGCGCTTTGGAGCTAGTATCTTTGTAGTAGATATAATGGGTATAATGACGCTTCGTGAAGTAGGCCCACTCATCGCTGCCATCGTCGTAGCTGGACGCTCTGCTTCAAGCTTTACGGCGCAAATCGGCGTTATGAAGATCACCGAAGAGATAGACGCTATGAAAACTATGGGATTTGAGCCTTTTAAATTTATCGTTCTACCAAGAATTATGGCACTTATCATTGCTATGCCACTTGTCGTATTTTTAGCAAATTCTATAAGCATAGTTGGACAAATGATAGTTTGTAATTTCTATTTAGATCTTAGTTTTAATGATTATCTTGAGAGATTTAAAAGTAGCATTGAACTCAGGCATTTTTGGGTCGGGATATTAAAAGCACCATTTTTTGGAGCCGTCATTGGGCTGATTGGTTGCATGAGAGGATTTGAGGTAAGTGGAAGTACAAATAGCGTTGGAGAGCTTACTACAAAAAGCGTTGTAAATGCGATATTTTGGATCATTGCAATAGATGCTATTTTTTCGATAATTTATACGGAGCTTGAAATTTGATAGAAGCAAAAAATATAACAACCGCTTTTGGAAAACGCATTATGCACGATAACGTAAGTTTTAGCATAAAACGTGGTGAAATTTACGGATTTTTGGGCGGAAGTGGAAGTGGGAAAACTACTCTTTTAAAAACTCTTATCTACCTAAAAGAGCCAACAAGCGGCGATATATTTATGGATGGCGTAAATTTATGGCAAGCAAATTTAAAACAACGTCAAGAAATCCGCTTAAAAATGGGCGTGATGTTCCAGTTCGGCGCTCTTTTTAGTGGTATGAGTGTTTTGGATAACATAGGAATTTTGCTTAGAGAATATAGCAAATACGATAAAAAAGATATAGACGATATAGCTAAAATGTGGCTTTTAAAAGTGGGTTTAAACGCTGAAGCAGCAAATTTATATCCAAGTGAGCTAAGTGGCGGTATGAAAAAAAGAGTTGCGCTTGCTAGGTCTTTGGCTCTTAGCCCTGAAATTTTGTTTTTAGATGAGCCAAACTCAGGGCTTGATCCACTTAGCGCAAGAGCGCTCGATAGGCTCATTTGCGATCTTAGAGATAGTCTTGGAGTAACTGTCGTTATGGTAACTCACGATATAGATAGTATTTTTAGTATTTTAGATAGATTTTTGATAATATACGACCATAAGATAGCCTATGAAGGTGATCTTAGAGGCGCTTTGGAATTTAAAGAAAATCCTTTAAGGGAGCTTTTTATGATGAGGAGTTTAGATGGAAAGTAAAAGTTCGTATTTCATAGCTGGAGCATTTTTTTGTATAGTTATGATATTTGCGGTAGTTTTTTTGCTGTTTATGAACAAAAACGGAAACGCAGAGGAGTATAGAAGCTACTATATACAGACAAAAGAGCTACCAAACGGCATAAAAAAAGATGCACAAGTAAGGTTCATAGGAGTTCCAGCAGGTATCGTAAAAGATATATATTTTAGCGATCCAAAAACTGCTACTATCGAGATAAAACTCAGCATTAAAAAAGATCTACCTATAAAAAAAGATAGCGTCGCCGTAGTCGAAATTCAAGGTATAAGCGGGATAGCTAGCATAAATATATCCAAAGGCTCCCCTGAAGCGCGTACATTTGCTGCTGATGAAAAACCCGTCATTTTTATGGAGCAAGGACTACTAGCAAAGATAGGAGATAGCGCGGTAAATGTATCTCACAGACTAAATTTAACACTCTCAAAATTTGGCGAACTTCTAAGCGATGAAAATATAAAAGCCCTTAGCCAGACTTTGGATTCGATAAATAAATTTAGCTCTTTTTTAAATTCCAAAGAAAACATTGAACATATAAAAACTATCTTAAGTAGCACAAACAAGACCGCGTCTGCACTTAGCAAGATCAAATTTGAAGAGCTAGCAAATCAATTAAATGCCTTTTTAGTTGATGCTAAGCGCCAAGCAAAACTTTTAGAACAAACGCAAATGTTGCTAACAAAAAAGATAGAAAGTGGCGAATATGACTTCAAAAGTATAATCTCACCTACATTGCAAAATACGAACGATACGCTATCTGAACTAAACGGACTAATAGCAGAGATACAAAATACACTATTTAGATTAGAAGATAATCCATACGAGTTTTTCTTTAAAGATACAGGAGATAAAAAATGAAATATTTATTTATAACACTAGTTGCCATTTTGCTAAGCGGATGTATAGCAAAACAAGGCGTACAAAGCAGATACTACGAGCTTGAAAATGTAGCTAAACCAAATTTCAAATGCGATAGAAGTGCAAATATAGATGTATTTATAGATAAGATAAAAATGTTAGATATTTATCAAAGCAGAAATATAATTTATAAGCAAAATAGTCAAATTTCATATCTAAAAGATGCGAAATTCGCCTCATATCCAAACGTGATGATCTATAAATCTTTGATAGATTATCTACAAAATCACTGCAAATTTAAGCCTGTTTTATCGAGCAAAGAAGGTTTTTTAAATTTAAAAATAACCATACTAGACATCTACGTCAGCCAAAACGAAGCTAAAATTTCCGCTTTTGTTAGTGTCAATAATGATAAAAAAGTTCTAGTAAACAGCGTCTTAAGCCAAACAAAAAGTATTGATAAATTTAGCGAAGAAAATGCTATAAACGCGCTAAATTTAGCATTAGCTAACATACAAGACCAAATTTATGACTTACTAACTTCAGCTTTAACAACCACTTCTAACAATTAAACTTTTTGGAAGAGAGAATTTCTCTATGATATCTATCTCTCTTCTTCTCATCTCTCCATCATCATTCTCGTGATCAAATCCTAATACGTGAAGCAGTCCGTGAGTAAATAATAAAGCTATCTCATCTTCTACTTTATGCCCTAGCTCTTTTGATTTTGAACTAGCTAAATTACTGTTTATAACAATAGATCCAATAGGGAAATGAGGTACATACTCAAGTGGAAAGCTAAGCACATCTGTAGTTTTATCTATATTTCTCTCTTTTTTATTTATCTCTTGCATTTCATCACTACTAACAAATACAAGCTCAATCTCTGCTTTAGTAAGCTCATCGCATATATCATCTAAAATACTAGGGTAATTTGTATCACAAAGTATCAAATTTAGTCCTTGGTGTGAATTAAAGATATAATTATACCAAGAATTCTGATGATAAGATATCTCTATCTACCTTTAGATACTCATCTTCTACAGCTCTGATGTAGTATTTCATTGTTGTTTGATATTAAGAGCGGTTGCGCGACCGCTCTTTTAAAACTTACTTATTTCTTCAAATAATGGCAAATAGCAATCATCTTGTTATAAAACGCCATAAACTCCGCCCATTTCATCTGTTATTGTGACACAATCATCGTGTCTTAAGATTTCAAATTTTACGTTTTTGATTTGAAACTCTGTATCTTCTGTCTCGTTTATTAGCTCTACGAACTCGTCTATGTTTGTTACTTTTGTCATTTTCTATCATTTAAATTTAATTTGTGGATGTTAATCGCAATGTATGCAAGCAACAAAACTTCTACTACTTCTAAAATTTCACTCATCTTTAAGCTCCTTGTGTTAAAATAGGCTTAACGAAATGGCATAAGTCAGAGGCTTTCGCCTCCGCTCTTAGACTATCCATATCTGAATAATCTTTGAGATTATATAGATTAAAGCGGCTACTTTAATCATCAAATCTAACTTTGCCATTTCGCTAACTCCTTTCTTTAGATTTAAAACAAATGATTTATTTGTTTTATAAGTGAATTATAACATATTTTAGTTATATTGTCAATAGTTTTATAAATATTTTAGTTGTTTTTTTGTAAAATAACAAATATTTTATTTATAAAAGGTATCAAATGAATTATGACGAATTTGAATATAAACTAAAATCAATCGATTTAAGTAAAAAAGATTTTTCCGAAATGGTTAAAATGAGTTATACAGGCGTAACAAATTGGAAGCAAACAAACGCCTTGCCCGGTTGGGTTGATAGTTGGCTAGAAAACTACGAAAAAGGTAAAACCCTAGATGAGCTTTTAGCTTTAGTAGATAAATTTAAAAAGTAAATTACGTATTTCCTAGTTTTTATCGTTATTTTTTGCCCTAATTACCACTGGCTTACCGAAGATTGCGATACATCCATAGCCTTAGCTAGTATCACGGTATCTATTCCTTTTGTTGCCGATATGCACTCTTTTAGTTTTTCTGCAAAACTTTTCATCATTGCTCCTTACAAATATATTGCTTTTCGTAAGATTATAGTATCTTACTTAGAGTAAGATTTGTGTATGAAAAGTAATATTTTCTATACTTTAAGGTTAGTCAAAAAAGTAGAGTAAATTTAGACATACATAAATCAAAAGTAAGAAATAAAAAATCCTACAAAAATACAAAGATAAAAAATTAACATTATAGTAATTTTATTTATGATTGTAAAATTTAATAAAAAAAAGGCTTGAACAATGTTATAATCAGCATTTAAAGGCTTAAAATGGCAATTGCACACCTCCACCAAAATCCAATTTCAATCATTTTCAAAATACTTACAAATTACTTTAAAATCATCATCTAGCAAAAATTAAGCTTTCATTCATTATCATTCAATTTCATAAAATTACAATTAAATTGTGATTTTTTCTACAATCACAATTTTTAACTCAAAAGGAGCTACAAACTTTGCAGCATATCCTTTATTACCAAAATCTTTATTTAGTGTTTGAATAAAATTATCCAAACTCTAAGTTATCCACTCTTGAGCATTCCATACTGTGATCTGTTTCTGTTATCTTGAATTCTTTGTTTTTGATTTTTTATCCTTGTTTGCATTTATTTGCTGGAATATACATCTACTGAAAATTTCTTTTTTTTAGGATTTTGAGCCTGTTTGTTTATTGTATATCATTTTAAAAGCCCTTGGTATAAATTTATCCTTGTAGGATTTAAAACTTACACCTTATAACTTTATGTGGATAAATATTTTAGTGTGGATTTATTTTTTTATGATTGAATGAAGTGATTTTTAACTGTTAATTATGAATAATTTAGTATAAATTTACCATTTTTCTAGCTTAAATATGTAAAATTATGTCAAAAATAAAGTAAATATCATGTATAATTATCCTTTTAGGATTTAAAACCATTACTATATTTTGCGTATAGTTTTACCATAATTTTATAATTAAATTAATCGGTTTTCATAGTGCTTTAAAATCTTTGATTTATATAAAACAAACAAATAATAACTAATTTAAAATATAATTAATAAAAGAAAAAAATAAACATAGACGAGGTAGAAATAAAATAATGGTTGAGATAAGAACAAAAAAAGGACTTTCAGATAAAAGAATATCTGAAATAACTGGGTTGCCGTATAATACAATTATGCAGTGGAAGCGCACTGATAAAAATGGGTATAGATATAAATTATACTTATACATAAAACTATCAGATGAGAGCAAACTTTTAGAGCATTTTAACCGCTCTACGCCCTGCACTCAAAATGGTTAAATCAAAAGCCGATAAAATCGGCTAAATATTTCATTTGTTTGTGGATAGTTGTTAAGGGTTATTAAATTTACACCCTGTTTTTTATATAATGATTTTATTAAAAATACGACCCAAAATAAAGACAATGATAGATAATGAGCGAACAAAATTTACGTAATATCGAGCCAAATAAAATAGGCAAATCAATAAGAGATGAAACTCCTGTATCATAAGCTACCATAAACGAGCTAAACAAATACAGAGAATTACACATCCCTATAATGCGTTGTTTAGCTACCGTAGCAAGAAATAAAAGACTTAAGCCTGTTATCACAGCTAGGAGATTAAAAAGATTTCCTTCTATCGAAAAGAAGCTTAAACGCTTCCATACTATGAGACTATCTCAGATGCAAGACATAGCAGGAGTTAGAACAGTATTTAATACCATAAGCGAAGTTTATGATTTTGCTGATGATATGCAAAAAACATATTCTAAAAATCGAAACTTTAGCTTTAAAAGCTCAAAAGATTATATAAATAGACCTAAAGAAGACGGTTATAGAGGTATTCATCAAATCTTTATTTACAAAAAAGGACCACATAAAGATAGTTTTGGGCTTAGCGTTGAGCTTCAGATACGTACACTACTTCAGCACTACTGGGCGACAGCAGTTGAGATTTTATCACTTAAATCATCACTAAATTTAAAGCTTGGCGAAGGACTAGAGTATAAAAAAGAGTTTTTTAAACTCTGATTCGTGCTTATAGCTTATAAGGAAAAAACAACTCTATCAGATGAATACAAGCACTTATCAAAAGTTCAGATTATAGAAAAATACAAGAAATAGACAATCAATACGAGATTTTAAAGCACTTATCAGCCATTGCACTAACTAGCAAAGAAATACAAGATAGCACCAACAAAAAAACATTTGATTTATACGTTATGTATCTTGATGTCAAAAACAACAGCCTTTTTATACGTGGATTTGCCAAAAAAACAAGAGCAAGAAGCTAAGATGTTTTATCAAGCACTAGAAACAAATGCATATTTTGATGTTGTTTTAATATCTCTTGACAAAGTAAAACAGCTTAAAAGTGCATATCCAAACTACTTTTTAGATAGCAAAAACTTTTCTAAATTCATAAAAGAAAGTTATAAAGAGCTGTTGAAATAAATAACTCTTTATACTTTACACATACAAAATAATACTTTAAAAATCAATACATATGTTCTTTAACATACTTTTTAAGTGGATTATTTGTTTTGACAACCCTATACACGTTCTTCTTATTCGTGACATTCATAAATTATTTTGTGTAGGGCTATCAAAGTAAATTCCTAATTTAGGAGCACAACATGGATGACTGGATTATATTTATCTTGATAATGATGTTTAGTTGGTTATTTTTATTTGATTGAGTTGTCCACGCTCTGCTAAGCGTGGATAGAAATCACTTTTTAGTCTTATTTGTATCTTTTGATTGTGGTTTTTGTGGTGGAACTTGTTTATTTGCCATAATACCACTATCATTAGTTTGAATTGGTTTATTATTTGTAATTATGTTTGTAGTAACTGGCTTTACATCTTTGCTAATTACTGGTTTATTATCATTTGCCATTTTGTCTACCTCCTTTCTTGAAATTATATCCTTAAGTGTAAAAGATATCGAGGTAAGCATAAAAAATATAAACGCACCAATAAGCCAGTAAAAACTATCATGTATCCAATTTGATCTATATTTGATTATATCCAAATTTTGATTTAGTGCATTTTGTGTTGAGCTTATAAGTTTTGTAAGGCATTCGCAGTGTGCATAAATTCCATCTTGTATATTTGATATTTCAGACATATCAAAACAACCAAGTGATTTAGATGCACGATGACTAAGCGCCTTAATTAGTATAAAAATAGATGAAAAACTTAAAATTATGCAGACATATATGCTTGTATATAAATACCATGTTGCATTCTTATCACTAATATTATTTATAGCCAAAAAACAAATACCTATCATAAAGGTATTTAACCATAAGTAAGTTTTTATTAGATTTTTCTGATTTGGTATGAGTGAAGTCAAAACTATATCCAAATCTTTACGCAAAGCTTCATAGCTTACTTTTAGATTGTTTTCATAGTTTTTTACATCATCTATCTTTGGCTTTTTTTGAAGATACATTTTTGTTTTCATTTTTACCTCTTTTTTAAAAATTATATAAAAATTATATAAAAATATAAAGATTTAAAAACTAATTAAAGGATTTATATGTTTTACATCATTATTATCACTATTTGGGCGTTATGTATATTTGGATTATATTATCAAAGGAGATTTAAAGATGAGCTATAAAACACTGAAAAAGTATAAACATCTCATCACAAAAGAGATGAGCGTAAAAGAGTTTGCAAATTTAGAAAGTATAAAAGATGAAATTTGTTATAATATTAAGGTTAAATTACAAAGGATAGATAATGAGCGAAGATGAAAACATAGTCAAAAGAGTATGCCGTGAGCTGGGCATTACGCAAAGAGAATTAAGCGAGATTTTAGGGGTTCATTTAGTATCAGTCCAAAAGTGGGTAGCAAATGCCAACGACTTACCACTCCAAACACAAAAAAGCTTAAATTTAGTTCTTGAAAACCATCACCTTAAAAACAAAGTCGATAAAATCAATACCATTTTAAAACTTATTGATGAGATAAAAAATAGCTAATTTATAGGTGCGATTTTAAATCATACCTATAAAATACATAAAAATTTTGTAAAAACAGATATAAATTACAAAATATTTATATAAATACTATTGACAAATACAAAAATATTTTGTATAATAACGATACAAATACAGTAAAACGCTGTATAAGTTATTTAAAATAGAGTTGTTAAGTTTAGTAAGTTGTGGTAGAATACCAAAATGAACGAAGTAATAAAAAACATAGGCTTAGGTATCTTTGTAAATGGTGCCTTTGCTTGACAGTTTGCAGGTGCTCCCTTAGAGGGTGCTTTAGCAGTGGTTGAGGGCATTATTATAATGTATATCGCCACTAAACTGAAAAAAAAGGAGTAAAGACAATGAGTAGCCTTTTTTTAATTCTCTCTACGGCTTTAACCATAGGTTGCATTATAGCCTATATAAAAGCTTATAAAAAAGATAAAAAACACCAACACTAACTTAAACTTTAACGCTCTATTTTAAAGTAAAAATTAAAATGGAGCGTATTATGTTTACAACAGATACAAAAGACTTTTACACCAAACAGCAAAATTCGCTATAATTATTAAGGTTAAATTACAAAGGAGCAAAAATGCAAGATGAAAATCTAATAAAACAAACTTGCAAAGAACTAAATTTGACTTATAAACAGCTTGGTGAGATGATAGGATATAGCGAGAGTGCGTTAAAAAATGCAGCAACAAGCGAAGCTAGTGATCCGATGAAAAAAGCTATAAATATGTATCTTGAAATTTTAGCTTTAAAAAAAGAGTTAAAAGCTAGTCAAGACTTTAAAAATAATCTCAAAGACTTTTTAAGGGACTAATCAAAAATGATTAGTCCTATTTTATACTAAAAATCTACAAAAATTACTAATTCTATACTTTTACTCTTGATTTTTAGTCCTATTAAGGATATAATTATCATATCAAAGGACAAATAAGGACTTTGATAGAAAGGAGTAAAAGATGTCTCACAGTGAAGTACTCGAGCTAATCACTGCGATTATCTGCTTGATAACGGCAATTATTCAAGCGATAAAGCGGTAAGCAAAGGGGCGAAAGCCCCTGACATCTTTTACCCTTTAAAATTATATCATAAAGGAGCTGTTATGTTAGATATTTTAGTAGTTGTTATATCGACTTTAGTTTTAGGGCTTAGTGTTAAGGTTTATAGACTTGAAAAAGAGATTAAGGAGCTTAAAAAATGAGTGCCTTAATCAATATAAACGATGTAGAAGTTAAATTTGAAATTGTCGGCGATGATATATTCGCCGACAGTCTTAAAATAGCTGAAGTTTTTGGAAAAAACCACCATAATATTTTAAGACTAATTAAAAATTTACTTGATTATGAGTTTAAATTAGCAAATTTTAAAGCTGGATTTTATCTAAATTCGCAAAACAAACAGCAACCGATATATAACATCACCCGTGATGGAAAGTCGAGTTTATCAAAGCGTTTAATATGATGGAGAAAGAGCTAACCAGCCTTAAATTTGCAGAGCAAACAAACCGCATAGCAAATTTACAAGCTATTCAAATATCACAAGCCAAACACCACCAAAGCGTTACAAACGGATATAAAAGCACATTTGTCAAACAAAAAGCTAAGCTAGAAGTGTTAAAAGCTCATCTGACTATCACCAAAGATAAAAATCTGAGGTACTGTGTGGACAATGATATATATTTTAATACAATTAAGCTGTGAGATATTAGCTCATCTTTATCAAATCAGAGTCTTCTAATGGCTATATTTATAGTATTTTACTCATAGGGCGTTTTTCGCTAATTATAAAAATTAAATAAAAAATTACTACCATTTATAGAGTATTCTTTATGCTCTCCTAATATCTCTTCTACTTGTCTTGACATAGGCAATATAAAATTCCTTTTTCATCTTCATTTTTTCAGCATTTATCACAAAAATTTATTGTCAAAGTCTACTTCTCCTCCACTCTAAAGCACGTACATTAAAAGGTCTTAAAGCAGTATGTATAATCTTAGCTTTAAAGCTATTTTAGTTTTATATCTACAGTTGTATTCTTTCAAAGTTGAAAAGTTCCTCTCTTTGCTTTGTTTGAAAGTATATTTAAAATTTATATCAACTATTATATTACGTGTTATTAAATTTGTACTTTTTTAAAGATTTGATTGAGTAGATTAAATATGCGTTTGAGAGTTTCTAGTTTATCCATTTTTCTAATGGCTTAAGATATCTGTAGGAGTTACACCCTTATGTCGCATAAAACCAAATTTAGGGAAGGTATAATGTTCTAAACGACGTAATTCTCGGGCTTTTGTATCATAGCTCAAATATTTTTTAACTGTCGGTGTTGTTTTAATTTGCAAATTTGATCAATCGCTTTTACAATATAGCTTATCTTTTGGTTTTAGATTTTTGATCAATTTATCTGTAACTTAAAATATCAATTTTTTAGTAGTTTTGATGAATAAAAATGAATGAATAAAAAGGTATAAAAACATTCAGATGGTGGGTTCACCAGGACTCGAACCTGGGACCATCCGGTTATGAGCCGGATGCTCTAACCAACTGAGCTATGAACCCACTTGAATTGAAGTTGGAATTATATACCTTTTTTACTTAATAAATACTTAATTCCAGCTTCTTTTCATTAAAGCTTATTTTCGCTTCTTTGCTTCATTTTATCGAATTCTTCACCTATCACAGACAAATTCGGCTCACGTGACATTTTTTTTATCATATCGTTATATTTATTTACAATAGCTATAGCCGTACAAGCAAATACAAATCCAGGAAGAAGCTCATAAACTACATCGCTAAGACCAAAAACTATCCACAATAATACAGTTACGCCGCCAACCACCATACCGCAAAGTGCAGAAAGTGCGCTCATATGACGAGAGTATAAACTAAACAAAAGTACCGGACCAAAACTAGCTCCAAATCCAGCCCACGCATTTCCCACTACTCCAAGAACAGTATCAGTAGAATTAAACGCTATAAAAGTAGCAGTTATCGCCACTATGACAACGGCGAAACGACCGACTAAAACTTGAGTCGTTTGGCTAACTTCTTTTTTATAAAAGGCAAATATAAAATCCCTTGTAATAGAACTGGCACTTACTAAAAGCTGACTAGATATAGTACTCATGATCGCAGCCAAAACAGCAGATATGATCACGCCGACTATAAATGGATGAAACAATACTTCTCCCAGCTTTAAAAACACAGTTTCAGGATCTTTTAAAGGCATTCCTATTTGATTGAAATACACAAAGCCTATAAGTCCGCTAGCCATAGCTCCGATAAGTCCTAAAACCATCCACGATATACCGATAAATCTAGCTTTATCTAGCTCTTTAGAACTTCTTATAGCCATAAATCTAACTATTATATGAGGTTGTCCAAAATACCCAAGTCCCCAAGCAAGCAGCCCTAATATACCAAGAAAATTCTGTCCAGCAAATAAATTCAAGTGATCTTTTCCAGCCATTTGAGAATACTTCGATAATTCAGTAAAAAATGAACTATCGCTCGGAGTATTTAAATTTAAAAAAGCAACTACTGGTATCAAAACAAGCACTAAAAACATAAGAGTGCCTTGAAACGCATCTGTTAAGCACACTGCTTTAAATCCACCAAAAAATGTATAAAACACAACTATAAAAAGTGTAAAAATAGCTCCTAAGCTAAAATTTAGTCCAAAAAAGCTCTCAAAAGTTTTACCACCGGCGATTATCCCGCTACTTACATAAAGCGTAAAAAATATGAGTATAAATACACCAGATATTATACGCAAAACTTTCGTTCTATCTTTAAATCTATTTTCCAAGAAATCTGGTATAGTTATGCTGTCGCTCGCGACTTCGGTATAAATTCTTATACGTTTTGCAAGGTATTTATAGTTTGCCCATGCTCCAATACTAAGCCCGATAGCTATCCACATATTTGCTATACCACTTAGATACAAAGCTCCTGGCAGTCCTAGAAGCATCCAGCCGCTCATATCGCTAGCTCCGGCACTTAGCGCAGTCATCACAGGGCCTAAGCTTCTATTATCGAGTAGATATTCATTTAAACTTGAACGCTTATTGTAAGATATACGACCTATGATAAGCAAAACACCAAAGTACAGCGTGATCGCTATATAAACACTAAAACTCATCCAAACCTCCGATATAATAACATTCGACCATTCTACCTAATTTAAGTTTAAAAATATATATTTTTTTGTATAATTTACATTTATTCTAAATTTAAGCAAGGTTTTATATTGACAAATTTACTTAATGAAAAAACTTTTAAATTTATATTTTCCATAGCCATTATAATTATAGGAATTTGCTACACTTATCCAGTTAGCATAACAGATGCCCAAAAAGGCGCTTATGTAGATTCGTATTTTACTACGCTAGGACTTACTTTTGGTGGTATTTTCATAGGTATCGTACTTGGCTTTATACTAGCTTTTTTAAAGTTTTTAAATATCAAAATCCTATCATTTATCATAGACGAATACATAGACATAGTAAGAGGAACTCCTGTACTTTTGCAACTTATGATATTTGCCTTTGTCATACTTGCTACTCTTAGCGACAACTTTTACGCCGCGGTAATAGCTCTTGGATTAAACAGTTCTGCATACGTTGCTGAGATCGTAAGAAGCGGTATAAACAGCGTAGATAAAGGTCAAATGGAAGCGGCTCGCGCTATGGGACTTAGCTATAGCGTTTCTATGCGTCAGATCATCTTTCCTCAAGCTGTTAAAAATATACTTCCGGCTCTTGCAAATGAGTTTATAAGCCTATTTAAAGAGACTTCGGTCGTCGGACTTATAGGTATATTTGATCTTACTATGCAAAGTAAAAGTTTGCAAGCAACTCTATTTAGTCCCGAGCCTATCTTGTTTGCAGGAGTTATATACTACGCAAACGTCAAACTCTTTTCACTTCTTGCAAAACTCTTAGAAAATAGGCTAAACAAAAATGATTAAGATAGAAAATTTAGTAAAAAACTACGGAAATTTAAAAGTTTTAAACAGCATAAGCACCGAGATAAAAAAAGGTGAAGTCGTAGCTATCATCGGACCTAGCGGCGGCGGGAAAAGTACTTTTTTACGCTGTATCAACCGCCTTGAAGAGCCTACGAGCGGTCATATTTTTATAAAGGGTGTAGATATTTTAGATCCTAAGATCAATATAAATAAAATTCGCCAAAAAGTATCTATGGTATTTCAGCATTTTAATCTTTTTGCAAACAAAACTGTAATGCAAAATCTCACGCTTGCCCCACTCCAAACAGGACTTTGCGATCTAAAAACAGCAAACGATAGAGCAAACGAACTACTAAAAAAAGTCGGACTTTCATACAAAGCAAACGCTTATCCTCATAAGCTAAGCGGTGGACAAAAACAACGCATAGCTATAGCTAGAAGCCTTGCTATGGAGCCTGATATCATACTTTTTGACGAGCCGACAAGCGCACTTGATCCAGAGATGATAGGCGAAGTTTTAAGCATTATGAAAGAAGTCGCCAAAGACGGGCTTACGATGCTTGTAGTAACTCACGAAATGGGATTTGCTAAAAACGTAGCAAATAGGATATTTTTTATGGATAAAGGTATCATCGCAGTCGATGATACGCCAAAAAATGTCTTTGAAAACTGCACCCATCCACGTTTAAACGAATTTTTAAACAAGATACTAAATCACTAGAAAAGGAAAACAAAATGAAAAGTTTTTTTAAATTTATCGTTGCTGCTTGTGTAGCAGCCGGTTTTTCCCACGCCGCAGACGTGTTAAGAGTAGGCACAAATGCCGCTTATCCTCCATTTGAATTCATAGATGAACAAAATAAAATAGCTGGTTTTGATATGGATCTTATAGACGCTCTATCAAAAAAAGTAGGATTTGAGTATAAGATAGTAAATATGAGCTTTGATGGGCTTATACCTGCTCTAAAAGCAGGTAAAATAGACGCAGTAGCAGCAGCTATGAGCGCAACTCCTGATCGCATAAAAGCAGTAAGTTTTACAAAGCCTTACTATACTACGGAAAATTTATTTATTAAACAAGCGAAAAACGGTGATCTAACATCAAAGCAAAACTTAGAGGGTAAAAAAATCGCAGTACAATTAGGAACCGTCCAAGAAATAGCAGCTCGCTCTATAAAAGGCGTTAAAGTTATGGCAAACGAAGATATATTTGCAGCTATAATGGCACTTAAAAACGGCAAAGTAGATGCTGTTTTAGTAGATAGTTCTATAGGTTATGGTTACTTAAACAAAAACAAAGACCTAGCCGAGTTTTTAAAAGAACCTGATGGTAGCGAAGGCTTTTCTATAGCTTTTGATAAAAACAAACATACCGATCTGATCGCAAAGATCAACCAAGCAACCCAAGAGCTAAAAAATGATGGTACTTATGATAAGCTGCTTGAAAAATACAATCTAAAATAGTCTCAAACAAATAAAAAGGAGAGTTTGATGAATAGGGTTTTTAAATTTATCTTTGCTTTATTATTGATGCTAAACCTAGCAAATGCTAAAACGTTGATATTTGGCTCAGACGCTGAGTATCCTCCGTTTGGCTATGTGGATGAACACAATAAAATAGCGGGATTTGATATAGATCTAGTAGATGCTATATCTAAAAAAGCTGGATTTGAGTATAAATTTATAAAAGTCGGGTTTGACGCTTTGATACCTGCTCTAAAAGCCGGTAAGATAGACGCTATCGCAGCTAGCATGAGCGCTACAACTGAAAGAAGAAAATCAGTTGATTTCTCAAATGCGTATTTTTATACAAAAAATTTGTATCTTAAAATGGCGAGCGACAAAGAGATCACTTCAAAAGACGACCTCAAGACAAAACGAATAGGTGCAATGCTAGGCACAGTCCAAGAAAGCGTTGCCCATGAGATAAAAGGTGCAAAAGTCATAGCCACAGAGGGCATAGCAGGAAGCATTATGAATCTAAAAGCTGGTAAAGTCGATGTCGTGATAGTAGATAGCTCAGTAGGATACGGCTATCTTAAGAAAAACACCGATATAGTAAAATGGCTTGAAGAAAACGATGGAAGTGACGGTTTTGCAATGGCGTTTGACAAAGATAAACATAGCGAGTTTTTAGCTAAATTTAACAAAGCCTTAGAAGATATCAAAAATGACGGAACATACGAAAAACTTCTTGAAAAATACGATCTAAAATAGCTTAGCCCTACTTTAGGGCTAAATTTAAGGGCTTGAAATGTGTCAATTATATGTTTTAACAGACAAAGAATTTACTCCGCAAAATAGTATCTCTGGGCAAATTTTAGAGCTCTTAAATTCTGGTATCAAGTTCATTCAATACAGAAATAAAATACAAGATCACGATATAAGATTACTCAGATCAATAGCTGGCTTATGTGATGACTTTAACGCAAAGTTTATCATAAACGATGATCCATTCTTGGCTAAAGCTTGCGGTGCACACGGTGTTCATATCGGAAAAGACGATGAAGATATAAAAAAAGCAAAAGAATTGCTAGGCAAAAACTCCATTATAGGAGTTAGTTGCTACAACGATATAAATTTAGCGCTAAAAGCTCAAAGAGATGGCGCTTCTTACGTTGCTTTTGGAGCGATGTATATGAGTAAAACCAAACCAAACGCCCCTCTTTGCGACCACGATACCATAAAAAAAGCAAAAGAGAATTTGAGCATTCCTATCTGTGTCATAGGCGGTATAAATGCTCTAAATTTAAAAGAAGTTAGCACTCTTATGCCTGATCTAATAGCCATAGTAAGTGCTGCTTACTCACCAAAAAGTATCAGTGAAAACATAACAAATTTAAACAATATAATAAGGAATTAAATGGATTTTTTAAGCGCCATAATACTAGGAATAGTCGAGGGCTTGACCGAGTTTTTGCCTGTTAGCTCGACTGGACATATGATACTTAGCGCAAAGTTACTAGGGCTTGAGCAAACAAGCGTGTTAAAATGCTTTGAAGTAGTTATCCAGCTAGGAAGTATCTTAGCAGTTGTGTTTATGTTTTTTGATAGATTAAAAGAGGATTTTAATCTTTGGATAAAGCTTGCTATAGGATTTGTACCTACAGCCATCATCGGTTTTTTGGCTTACAAGCACATAAAAACATTTTTTGAGCCAAGTACCGTTGCTTATATGCTCATCATAGGTGGTATCGTTTTTATCGTAGTTGAGCTTTGGCATAAAAAGATAAACTATGAGGGTGACACGAAAACATTGCACGAAGTAAGCTTCAAACAAGCTTTTCTAATAGGACTTTCACAATGCTTTGCTATGATACCTGGCACATCAAGAAGCGGCTCTACCATCATCGCGGGTCTGCTTTGCGGACTTAGTCGCGAAGTTGCGGCTAGATTTAGCTTTTTACTAGCTATTCCTACTATGTTTGCCGCGACTGCTTATGATAGCTACAAAAATGCAGATATTTTCGTGCAAAACAAAGAAGCTTTATGGATGTTTTTAGTCGGTGGATTTATGGCGTTTATAGTAGCTTTGATAGTTATCAAACTATTTTTAAAATTCGTATCTAAGTTTAGCTATATCAGCTTTGGAATCTACAGGATAGCCCTTGGTTCGTTATTTTTGATCTATGTTTTATAAGCAAAGCTATCAAAAAAATTTGATAGCTTCTTTGATGGCATTCAAGAGATAGTCTAGATCGTCTTTTGTTTGAGTGTAGTGTAGGCTCGCCCTAACAAAGCCCGGTTTTTGGGCAAAATCCGCGTCATCTTCCAGTCCTAAAAGCTCATGCCCATATGGACCAGCGCAAGCGCATCCGGCTCTTGTTTGGACGCTAAATTTATCGCTTAAAACTTTAGCAAGCTCATAAGGCGATATGCCTTTGATGTTAAAAGAAAATATAGGAAGTCTATCACAGTTTTTTGAGCCATAACATATCAAATTTTTTATACGCATAAGATTATCTTCAAAATACTCTAAATTTGCCTTTTCTATCTCTCTTATGGTTTCTAAACCTATGTCGTTTCTAAGCTTAAATGCTAAAAAAGAGCGTACTAGCTGAGTGATACCAGGAGTTCCAGCGTCTTCTAAGGCTTCTTTATTTTCTACAAATTTAGCACTTTTTCTACTTACGTAAGTTACTGTTCCTCCACCAGCAAAAGTAGGTTTGTCGCCTGTGCAAAGCTCTTTTCTTATGGCTAAAAGCCCAGATCCGCCAACACCACCAAGCAACTTATGTGATGAGATGAAAGCCGCGTCAAAAAAGTCGCTATTTACATTTTCGTAAGCAGCAAGGCTTGATAGATCAAGTGCGATAATGCCACCATAATCCCTTATCATTTTATTTAGATTATACAGATCGGTTTTTATACCAGTCACATTTGAAGCTGCACTAAAACTAGCGATTATCTTGCGTCCTTTATTTAGTTTAAGGACGCGTTCCATTTCACCAAAATGGATACCTCCGTCTTTTGCCAAAGGTACTCTAAAAACTTCGCAAAGTCCATACCTAAAGCTTATCTCATTGCTGTGATGTTCGTAAGGAGAGACGATGACTAAAGGAAATTTACGCTTGTCTATATTTAAATTTCCTAAAACTGCTCTAGTAGCTGGCGGGATATAAATTCCCATTATCTCTTGAAATTTTTTTATCGCCGCAGTACTTCCAAAAGAACAAGGCATAAGATAAAAATCATCGCCTAGCTCTAAAAGTTTCTTTATCCCGCTTCTTGCGCTTTCATAGTAATTCGTAGTAACCCTAGCACAAGTTCCGCACTCGCTATGAGTGTTTGAGTATGTCATCAAAACTCTTAGTATTTCGTCTTCTATCTCTTTATATCCGAGTCCTGAAGCAGTCCAATCAAAATAATAAATTCCGTCTTTTAAGATTATATTTTTTCTTACTTTTTCTAAATTTATCAACTTTATTTCCGCCGTTTTTTATATAAATTATACAACATCTATGCTAAAATTATCACAAAATAAGGAGCTAAAAACTAAATTTGAAAAACAGTTTTGATGATAGCAAAATTCAAAGTTTGCTCGAGTTTTATTTTGTGTTTGATAACTGCACTTTGAGTAAGGATTTTAGCGATATATTTGAAGCCATACAAAAACATATTTTAGATAGATATGAAGAGCTTAGCGAACGTTTTAAATTTAGCAGTTACGATAAAGAGATAAAAATAATGCTTAAAAAACTAGCAAGAAGTGATAGAAAACGCTTTAACATCTCAAAGTCACTCCCAAGAAAACTAGCAAGTATCATCATAAAAACTCTACAAAATAATGGTATCTTAAAGATAGAAAAATCAAAAGAGATAAAACCCAAAAGCTCAAAACATCAAAAGATAAAAAAAGAGCTTAGAAGATATCAAGTCCAAGATAAAATTCACTTTAAAAGCAACTTCGCACGGTTTTGGTTTAGGTATTGTGAGCCAAATTTAGAGCTGTTAAAAGACGCAAAAACAGACCAAGTTCTAGACATCATCAAAAACGATTTTTTACTATACTGCTCTTTGCCATTTGAGCTAGCTAGCATAAAACTGCTTTCACACCATTTAAATATACCTAGTGAGCTCATCTCAAGTTACTGGAATAAAAAAGATGAAATAGATATATTTATAGATCACGAGGGGTTTATCATAGTCGGCGAAGTCAAATACAAAGATAGAAAAATCTGCAAAAACGTGCTAAATATCCTAAAAGCAAAATGTCAAAACGCAGATATAAAGCCAAATTTGATAGTTTTATTTTCAAAATCAGGCTTTAGCAATGAACTTTTGAGCTTAAAAGATGATAAAATACTACTTTTTGGACTCGAGCATTTTAAGGAAATATTATGGAACTCTTAGAACAAAACGAAACGAAACATATCCAAGACGGATTAAAAAATCTAATAGAACAAACTTACTTGATAGAAAAAGAGTACAAAACTCTAAATGAATCATACATAAGTTTGCAAAACTTCATACAAGATATCGTTGAAAGTCTAGGTGCCGCACTTTGGGTCGTAGATATGAGTGGCAACATACTACTTAAAAATGCTAAAACAAGCGGATTTGACGCTATACTAAATTTAATAGATCTAAAAAGAGCAAACCAAGAGATCGAGCTTGAAAATAGACACTTTGCTATCAAGATCACTACAAAAGAACAAAATAAAATCATACTTGCTACAGATATAAGCGATGAAAAAAGAAGTGCTAGGCTAGTTTCTATGGGCGCCGTAGCCGCTCATCTCTCACACGAGATCAGAAATCCTATAGGTTCTATCTCTTTACTTACAAGTACACTTTTAAAAAGAGCCGATGAGAAAAATCGCCCTATCATAGACGAAATTCAAAAAGCGATATTTAGAGTAGAGCGCATCATCAAAGCTACGCTTTTATTTACAAAAGGCGTTCATATAAACAAGCAAAGCTTTAGCCTAGAAAAGCTAGAGCAAAACTGCCTCACAGCGATAAACCAATACGCATTTTCAAAAGAGATAGAGTTTAAATTTAGTGGATTTGAGGGAGAAATTTTAGGCGATATCGATCTTTTAGATATGGTTTTTAGCAACCTTATCTTTAATGCTATAGATGCCATAGAAGAAGATGAAAATAACAGCGGTCAAGTAACCTTAGAGCATATCTTTAAAAATGATTCTCACGTATTTTACATAAGCGATAGCGGTGTAGAGATAGATAAAAGCGTGGTTTTTGAACCATTTAAAACTACAAAGCTCAAAGGCAACGGCTTAGGACTAGCCCTAAGCATAGAGATCGTTCACGCTCATAAAGGTAGCATTTGCTTTAAAAACAAACCAAAGATCTTTACTATAACATTGCCTTAACCCCCCCCCACCTTTTTTTTCACAACCTCCACTCAACCCCAAGTCTACCACTTACTCCTTCATTCTTACCTACTAGTCCCATTACTCCTATATCTAAAGTAAGCTTGTCATTGTCATTTATAGGTTTTAGTTTAATTCCAGCTTCTATACTTCCAGTATTACCTTTTATGCTAGGAGAGTCTATATCATAGTTATAGCTGATATTTCTTCCTTTAGCTTCACCTTTAAACTCTCTTTGAATTCCTACTCCAGTATATAAGCTTAGATTCTCTTTTAGTTTATAGTTATATAAAAAGCCTAGTTTAGTAGAAACTGAGTTTGTAGCATCAAATTTATATCTATCATTTGTACTCATAGTTATATCTTCACTATTAACTCTAGTATAAAATACCTTAGTATAGATATCTAAATTTGATATATCATCTATATCAAATACCTTTCCTAGTCCTATATGAGTTCCAAAGTAAGCTCTTTTAGATTCAAAGCTTGAGCTTATATTACCATTACCAAAGTCATCACTTTTAAAGTCACTCTTTACTTGTCCTACTCTAAAGCTATTTTCAAAGTAGTAGTTACTAGCCATATCAAATTTACTAAAAACTCCAAATCCAAAGTATGAGCTATCTCCACTTCCTTTTACATTTCCAGATACAAAACTATTATAGCTATTATAGTTTCCAGATCCTGCTTCAAAAAATGCACTATACATAAAGCTATCGTTTGCTTTTTTAGATACTCCTGTTAGTAAACTTATACTTCTTATATCTACATGAGAGCCTGTATTACTTCTAGTACTACTTGCTCCTATACTTCCTATACTAGTTTCATTAACTCTAGTAGTATTTAATGCACTTGACATATCTTTTATACTTGATTCTAATGTATCATTTGCTCTTGATACTATAATAGAGCTTGATATACCACCTTCTAAGATAGCTTTTTGGTTTTCATTAACCTTTTTTCCTACACTAGTTGCTACTATTTGTTTTACATTACCACTTCCATCATCGCTGATAATTCCATCATCTTTTACTGCTGCTAGACTAAATTCATAACTGTTTGATATACCTTGCAAAGCTGAAATGTTATTACTCATATTAGTGGGTGGAGTTATAGTAGCATTTGGTTCATCTATAAGAATTATTTTATCACCTACCTTTAAAGCTGGACTATCACCATCCATCACTCCTACGCCTATTTTTGAATTTGATAAGTTTGTATTATCAACAGTACCAACAGTACTTAAACTTAGTAAAGTATCGTTTGCTTTGGTACTGTCTAGTAGATATAAATTTATAAACTCAAAGTTTTTTATATTCTTTACTTTTATATCTTTAGTGCGAATGTTTAGAGTATTGCCTGTAAAGTTATCGACATCTGAACTTCCACCATAAAGTATAGTAGTTACTCCAAAAGTAGGATTTCCTGAGATGTTTATGGTGTTTGAATTTGCGTTACCTGATTGACTAATACCGCCGTAAATCAAACCATTCATAGTTCCGCCTGTGATATATATATATCTTGTTGTTTTCTACGTTGTCACTTGTAGCTGAGTAGCCACCTAAGACATATCCGCTTATATCGCCACTATTTACAGTTACACTGTTTTCTGAGAAGCTAGTAGCACTAGGAGCTAGTGAATTAGCCTTGCCAAGAACATTGGTAAGAGTAGCTCCTGGATACGTGATAGTTTCTCCTGCTATAGCATTTATAGCTGTTAGACTTAAAAGAAATGCAAAAGGTTTTAAGCGTAAATAGTAGTACCCCCCCCAGATATATTTAGGAGTATTCATAGTAGATCCTTGATGTAGATATGGATAAATTTATTTAGAGAGTTAGTCTAAGCAAATAAATCAGATTAAGACGATTTTATAATTTAAATGTTTATTAAATAGAATATATTTTTTAAATTTAGTGTATGATTTGCTGTATTTTAATGTATGAAATTTAAATTTGTCTATAAACTCCGCCGCTCTGGGCTATAAGCGGCGAGAAGTGAAACGAAAAGCTTTACGAGCAAAGACTCTGCGGAACGCTTATGATATTTGCAAGTTTTTCTTCAAAATCGTCATTTACCACAAATTCAGTGTTAAATAGCATAACTTCGCTTTTGTAGTCGTTCGTGATACGCAAAACTAGGCGTTTATCGCCGTTTTTTTGATGCTCTTTATGGGCTAGATTGTAAATTTCGCTTATCTTGCTTTTATCTAAATTCCCAAGCTCTAAGTCTATCTGCAAGCTCCCTTTTATAGATGGTATAGCCACCACGGGCTCGTCTTTAAAGATCCTTTTGTTTCGTTTTAGACTAAAGTTTCCACTAGCTGCGTCCTCTAAAGAGATGATCTGATTTATGATAGGTTTTGACTGACCATCTTTGTTAGGAGCGACTCTAAAAGCGTAAATTTGATTTAGCTCTTCGCTTTGCATATTTGAGATAAATTTACTAGTAGCATCAAAGGCTATCATCTCAGAATTTCCGCTCATATCGGCTACATTTAAGATAGTCATATCCATACCGCTTTTTGTAGTTCTTGTATTTATGTTGCTCATCTTACCTAAGATCAGCACTTCGGCGTCTTTAGTAGCGGAAAGTTCGCTTATGCTTTTATGACTTATAGACTCAAAGAACTGCTCTACGCCTTTTATATCTGCGGTGCTTAGCTTGCTAGATTTTAGCGAATATCTACGATTTATCGCGTCTTCTAGACTCAAGATATCATTTATCTTTATCTTAAACTGCTGTCCGTCTCTTGTTAGCGTAACTTTAAACGCGTATGGCTTGCTAAGATCGTCGCTGTTCATAGCATCTATCTTTTTGTATTCGTCAAACGCCGTAGCTTCGATACTTCCGTGTACATCTAGTATAGTCACGATAGCCATCTTTCTGCCACTTTTAGTGATCTTTATAGTTGTATCTTCTATCTTACCCACTATCAAGATCTCGCTTCCGTCTTCAACGCTCTCAAACTCATCGCAAGTCACATAGTCGATGCTTTCTATCTCATCTTTATAGTCATCAAGCGGATGCCCTGAAACATAAACTCCCAAAATGTCTTGCTCAAAAGCAAGCATCTCTTTCTTTTCAAATTCCTCTTTTATATGAGTTAAGCTCAGATTTACTTCTTTCATGCTTTCATCATCGCCAAATAGTGAATTTGACACATTTCTCCTTATATCAGAAACCCGTTTTGTGGCTTCTACTATATTGTCGAGATTGCCTACTATCATTTTTCTGGTAAATCCAAAATCATCAAACGCGCCTGATTTTGCAAAAGATTCATAAACTCTTCTATTTACCGAAGCACTATCTGTTTTAGAGATGAAGTCGTTTAAGCTAGTAAAAGTTCCATTTCCTCTGGCTTTTATGATCTCTTCTGCGGCACCTACACCGACACCTTTTACCGCCGACATTCCATAGATAATGGCGTCTTTTCCGTCTTTTTGGATAACGCTAAACTCACGCATAGAATGATTGACATTTGGTGGCAAAAATCCTATATCCAAACGTTTTATCTCATCAATGTATTTTATGATCTTATCGACGTTATTTTCTTCGCTAGTAAGAAGAGCAGCCATAAACTCAGCTGGATAATAAGTCTTTAGATAAGCAGTTTGAAACGTGATGAGAGCGTAAGCTGCGGAGTGGGATTTGTTGAATCCGTATTCGGCGAATTTCATAATAAGCTCGAAAAGTGCGTCAGCTTTTTTCTCATCAAAGCCCGAACTTTTGGCTCCCTCTAAGTACTGAGCTTTTAAACGAAGCATTTCGTCTTCTTTTTTCTTACTCATTGCTCTTCTGACAAGATCAGCTCCACCAAGGCTAAATCCACCTATAGCTTGCACTACTTGCATAACTTGTTCTTGATAAACTATAACGCCATAAGTCGGCTCAAGTATAGGTTTTAGTACGTCAAAGGCGAACTCTATTTTCTTTTTTCCGTGTTTGATATCTATAAAATCATCAACCATACCAGAATTCAAAGGTCCCGGACGATAAAGCGCTATCATAGCGATGATGTCCTCAAAGCAGTCTGGTTTGAGCTTTGCGGCTAAGCTTTGCATACCGCTTGACTCTATTTGGAAAATTCCCAAAGTATTTCCACTTTGTATAGTCTGATATGTTTTTGGATCATTAAAATCTACCTTTTCCCAAAGTATATCTACATCAAATCTAGCTTTTATAAGCTTCTTAGCATTATCGATAACCGTTAGAGTTTTTAGCCCTAAAAAGTCAAATTTGATCAGATCTACATCTTCGAGATAGTCTTTTGTGTATTGTGTAACGTAGTGTCCGTCCTCTGCGTTGCTTTGTTTCCAAAGCGGTGCTTTTTTCCATAACTCTTCATTGCTTATAACGATACCAGCGGCGTGCATTCCTGGGTTTCTGTTTAAGCCTTCAAGCTCACACGAGTACTCCCAGACTTGCTTTGCAAGCTCGTTTTGATTGATAAGAGCTGCGATCTTTGGCTCTTTTTCAAAGGCGCCGTCTTCCATTTCGCCCTTTTTATTTTTATGCGCTTTTAGCGTGATACCTAGCTCATCTGGTATGAGTTTTGCCATAGCGTCGGCTTCTGAGTAAGGCATACCCATCACCCTAGCCACATCTCTTATAACTCCTTTTGCCAAAAGCTTACCAAAGGTTGCTACTTGGGCGACGTTGTACTGTCCGTACTTTTCTATAACATAGTCGATAACCTCACCGCGTCTATTTTGACAAAAATCCACGTCGATATCAGGCATACTTATACGTTCTGGATTTAAAAAACGCTCAAAAAGCAAGTTATAAGGTATCGGATCAAGATCAGTGATGCGAAGAGCGTAAGCGACCAGACTTCCAGCCGCACTTCCACGTCCAGGGCCTACTGGAATTCCACGTCTTTTGGCTTCGTTTATGAAGTCTGCGACTATGAGCATATAGCCTGGAAATTTCATATTGTTTATCGTATTTATCTCAAGCTCGAGCCTATCTCTGTATATCTGATGTTTAGCAGGATCGATAAACTCAAGCCTCTTTTCAAGTCCTTGTCTACACTCATACTCAAACAAAAAGCTATCATTTTGCAGATCATACTCTTTGTCTGGATTTGGCAGGGTTAAGTTTTTATTTCTCGCGTACTCTTGAGTAAATTTAAAATTCGGTGGAGTCGCATCGCCGAGCTTTATCTCTAGATTGCACTTTTCTACTATATCTTGAGTATTTTGTATGATCTCTGGAATATCAGCAAAAATTTCGCTCATCTCTTCAGGGGATTTTGTGTAAAATTGACTTAAAACTTGTCCTCTGACTTTATCATCAAAGTTTTTGTTGGCTGAGATATATACAAATATCTTTTGTGCTATCGCACTCTCTTTTGTAGTATAGTGAGCATCATTTGTAGCTATGAGCTTTATACCGGTTTCTTTTGAAAGCCTGATGATATCGTCATCTATGCGCTGTTGATCGCCTATACCGTGACGCATTATCTCAAGATAAAAATCATCTCCAAATATCTCTTTGTAGCCCAAAGCGACTTTTTTAGCAGCTTCGTAACCCCCAGCACCTCTTTTTAAATTTCTCTCACTCAAATTTAGATGAAAATTTACTTCTCCTGCTAAGCAAGCAGAGCTACACACCAAACCTTCGCTATGCTCTCTTAAAATCTTTTTATTTATCCTTGGATAATAATAGTAGCCTTTTATGTAAGACATAGAGCTAAGATACATCAAATTTTGGTATCCTATTTCATTTTTTGCAAACAAACAAAGGTGAAACCTCTGCCTACTTTCTTTGTTGCTTATATCTTCGTGATTGTGTATGTATGCTTCAATACCTATGATAGGCTTTATGCCTTCATTTTTCATAGTTTTATAAAATTCGATAGCACCATACATATTGCCGTGATCTGTTATAGCACATGACTTTATACCCATTTCTTTGAGTCTTTTTGCCAAAACTTTTATTTTATTTGCACCATCAAGTAGTGAATATTCGGTATGTAAATGTAGATGTGTAAATTCGCTCATTTTCAGTTCCTTTATTGATAAATTCTATCATATAAGCACTAAAAACAAACTTATTATTATCTGAAAGATTTTTAAATTTATAACTTTAAATTTAGTTATGGATCAATATAAGAATGTAAAAATTTAATGGGTGAGGTTTTTTTAAAAACCTCAAAAAATCAATCTCTTGGTCTAGCCTCATTTACTCTAAGAGCTCTACCACCGATATCTTTACCATTCATTGCTTCTATAGCTTTTTTTGCTTCTGCATCAGTACTCATTTCAACGAAACCAAAACCTTTTGAACGATTTGTTTCTTTATCTTTTACGATTTTTGCACGTGTAACTTCACCAAACTCACTAAAAGCTTCTCTAAGCTCTGCTTCACTCATACGATAAGACAAGTTGCCTACATAAATGTTAATCAAACTACATTTCCTTAATTTTTATTCCGGTTTAATCGGTTATAGATATGATACCCAAAATATAGATAAAAAGCTATAAAAATTCTAAATTTCTCATAAATATTTTTAAAATTTGTAGAAATCCGTTATATCGACTAATAAAAACTATGTTTTTTTGGGCTTTAAAACATTTATATTATTATTTAAAAAAATTAATTTATTATTACTTATTATTATATTTTTGATGTTTTTATTTTATTTTTGAAATAAATCATTGTTATATTGTTAAATAATAATTTAATTTATATCTTTTTAGATAAATTATTTTTTATAATATTTATTTTGTTATGGTATTATCTAGATATTAAAAAATTACTAAAATATATCTATGATAATTTATTTTAAATAGCACTATTTCGTAGATAAATTTATAAATTCAAAAAAATATTTTTAAATTTATAAATAAAATTTACTATTTAGATCTTGATGATTAAGCGCCCTAATATTCATAATCTTTTAAATATATATTTACTATTTTTGCAAATATTTAATTAATATTAAACACATATGTTAAATAAAATTTAAAAAATATTATTATTGAATAATCATCAATAAATAAAAAAATTAATACTAAAAAGGAGGGAGTCAAATTTGAAACAATGCAAAACATTTACAAATCTTTTTGGCGTATTGATTGTATTGCTTTTTATCCTATTTGGCGTAGGTTTTTATACGTTTTATAACGCCAAAGGTGCTTCATACTTTAGCGATGATAGCAAGTCTTGTAACAATTGTCATATAATGAATGACGTATATAACGACTATCTAAACGCGCCGCACTCTAAAAAAGTCGCAGGTAAACCAAGAGCTAGCTGTGTTGATTGCCATTTACCACATAATTTCATAGATAAATGGATCGCAAAAGGAAAAAGCGGTTTGAACCACGCTTACTCATTTACATTTAAATTAGATGAGCTGCCAACAAATTTAAGCGCAAATAGCAATAGTAAAATTATGGTACAAAACAACTGTATAGAGTATCACGGTGAAATAGCATCTAACGTGATAAATTCAACAACAACTCCACACAATGACAGATCTCTAAGCTGTGTATCATGTCATACCGGTGTTGGACATAAAAGAGGATTTTAACATAAAGGAGAAGATATGAATAAAAAAGGTTTTATCTATTTTGCGATTATTGTTGTTATCATAGCGATAGTAGCAGTATTTATGCTAAATAAAGATATCAGCAAAAAACAAAATGAAGGTACAGGAGGCATCATCTCAAAAGAATTTGTTGAACTTAGCGATGATAATCCTACTTTTGATCACTGGGGTAAAAACTTCCCAGATTATCTTGATATGTACTTGACTGTAGAGACACAAAAGCCTGTTAGTACGGAGTTTGGAGGCAACCTAGCCTACTCTAAACTTATACGTTATCCACAACTTACTATGTTATGGGCTGGATATCCATTTTCTATAGATGCAAATGAAGAAAGAGGTCACTTCTGGGTTCAAGTCGATCAAATGGATACAGCAAGAAACAATAAAGACTTTTTAAATGCACACAGATTTGCGGCATTTGGTGGACAACCTGCTGCATGTATGAACTGCCATAGTGGCTGGTCTCCTTGGCTATACAAAAACGCTGCAAAAGGCGATTGGGTAGCATTTAACTCTACAAAATACTGGACTATGATAAAAAACGTTCCAGCAGTAAATGGTATAGAAGAAAACTCTGCTGAACACAGCGGTCCTCACGGCGGTAAAAGAATGGGTTTAACGTGTGCAGATTGTCATAATCCAAAAGATATGAGCCTAAGACTTACTAGACAAGCAGCTATCAACTCTTTAATCATGAGAGGTTATGAAGCAGACAAGGAACAAGGTGTAAAAGCTACCAGAGAAGAGATGAGAACTCTAGTTTGCGCACAATGCCACGTTGAATATTACTTTAAACCAACAGGACAAAAAGTAAAAGTAATGGGCGAAAGCATAGCAAAAGACGCTACTAAAACATGGTGGAACGGAAAACAAAAAACTTATGATGAGTTTGATTCTTGGAGAGATGGAAACAAACCTACACAGATCGAAGTCGATGGCATAGAGCTTATATATCCTTGGTCATACTGGAAAAAAGGAACTCCATTTAGAATTGAGATGTTTGATGATCACTATGAAGCAGTACGTAGTGTATTTGACAAAGACTGGTCTCATAAAGCAACTAAAGCACCTATGCTAAAATCCAACATCCAGAGTATGAGCTATATAGTGGCGGCGTACATGCTGCAAATGGCGTAAGCTGCGCTGATTGTCATATGCCTTATATCAGAAAAGGTTCTAAAAAGATGACAAATCACAATGTTACATCTCCACTCGCAAACATAAATGCAGCTTGCAAAACTTGCCATACTCAAAGTGAAGATTATCTAAAAGCACAGATAAAAGATATCCAAAATTCCGTAGCATTTGATCTTAGAATGGCTGAGTATAGTATCGTAAGTCTTATAACAGATATCAAAAATCTAAGAGACACTTTAAGCGCTATGCCAGCATTCCAAAAAGACGGTAAGACTGATGAGGGTAAAATATCTGCTGAATTAAAAGACGTCTTGGAACTTCATAGAAAGTCTCAAATGAGAGCTGATTTTGTAGGCGCTGAGAACTCTACAGGATTCCACAATCCAAGAGAGGCTTCAAGAATGCTTCTTCAATCAGTAGATATGGCTAGACAAGCTCAAACCAAACTTGTGCAAATCGCTGCTAAAAACGGTATAGCGAACTTCAAAATATCTAATCTTGGTTTTGAAGATATGCAAAAATTAAATCCAGGCGAGATACGCTATAAAGTAGATCTAGACGGACATAAAGCAGGTGATAGATACTATGAGCATGACTATATAAACGGAAATCCACCTTCTAATCTTTTAGAAGATGATAAGAATTTAAAACCATACAACTATAGTATTGTAGATAAAAAATAAGCTCTTAAAAGCTGATTTTGCCAGACTTCATCAGAGGTCTGGCTTTTATAAATGCTTAGCTATAAGTGGCAAATGCAAGCTGGACTAAAACAAAAGCCCATTTTTAACTTCGGTATATTTACCATCCCCTTCTAAAATCTTAACT